>NZ_JBALEL010000024.1:0-52742 GCF_036917935.1 Nostoc sp.
GTGGAGTCATTTCTGGCTACATCTTCAGAGTCGAACAAATCATCTGGCTGTGCTTGGGCTAATACGGAATCTGAAGTTTCTCCAAAACTGAAATCTAAAGAAGTTTCTGATAGTTCATCCACAGTATTATCTGTGGTTTCCATCTGAATATAGGTGGAGTCATTTCTGGCTACATCTTCAGAGTCGAACAAATCATCTGGCTGTGCTTGGGCTAATACGGAATCTGAAGTTTCTCCAAAACTGAAATCTAAAGAAGTTTCTGATAGTTCATCCACAGTATTATCTGTGGTTTCCATCTGAATATAGGTGGAGTCATTTCTGGCTACATCTTCAGAGTCGAACAAATCATCTGGCTGTGCTTGGGCTAATACGGAATCTGAAGTTTCTCCAAAACTGAAATCTAAAGAAGTTTCTGATAGTTCATCCACAGTATTATCTGTGGTTTCCATCTGGATATAGGTGGAGTCATTTCTGGCTACATCTTCAAACAGTTGTTGTAGATTTTCATCGCTGTTTTCATCCAAAGAACCGAATGAATTAAGTTCCAGATCAACAGCAGATATCTCTGGGGGCTGATTAGTAAATTCTGGAACAAAATCTAAAGCTTCTGGTTGTTGCGGCTTGAGAATTTCCTCCCCTGGATGCTGTGCGAACAACAGTGTTTCAGTCGTGGGGGTATCGTTGATTGCAGGGGAAATAGTTGAGCTACTTGGTGCTAACTCATCAAATAAATCATCTCCATAATCTGATGAGAATATCAAATCTAGCTGCTCTTGGTGCTGGAAATTGAGATCAAAATCTTCTTCTATGTCAAAACTGGCTATAGGAGAAGGTAGGGGCTGCTGACCATCGGCAAAAATGTCATCAGCTGGCGCAGTAAATAAACTCTCATCTAACGCCCTTTCCAGATTCTGCTCAATTAAGGAATCGAATTCGTCCCTTTCCAGTGTGGTTTCCTGGCTCCAGAAGTTGCTCAGATCATTTTCTGATTGAGAAAACTCAGGTGCTGTTGGTGGAGATGTATCAAATAAATCACCTATTTCTGGTTCACTTGGCAATAGTTGTGATTGTTCATCGATTTCAGCAAACAAGCTGTCCAAAGACAAGTCTGTTGGCTGGGATAATTCTATATAGTCACTAGGGGTAATTTCTTCTACCCAATTTGCATTTTTAGCTTCTGAGAATAAGTTATCAAAACTGTTTTGTTGGTTGGTAGATAGTTCCACATTAGCGATCGCCTCAGTTTCTGGTTGAGTCACTTCGCCTGTAGGTAATAGTTCATGATGATCATCTACTGTCAGTGTCAATAAATCTTCAACCAAATCATTTTTGTTGACACTATTTTGGACAATCTCCCCCGAAGCCTGGTTTGGATCACTAGGAATATCAATAAATTCTTGTAAAATTTCGGAAGAAGATGAGTCTAAATTTATATCAAGTTCGTTAATATCGCTCAACTCTGGAGTCTTAGCAGATGTTTGTTGATTTTGCGGTTCTGAATTCTCTTTTTCTAGGAAATGGTCGCCAAACAACAGAGATAAATCTTCTGTCGTGGCTGTGGTTGTTGGGTGCTGCGCGTTGCTGATATCTTCATTAAAGGAGAGTAAATCAGATAAATCGTTATGAGCGTCCTCAGCGTCAGTGCTGGTGAAATCAATTCCAAAGTCATCAGTGGCAACAATATCTAAGGTTTCTTCTTGATGCCAGCTTTCATCTAGTTCGGGAGTCTCACCTTCAAATAAATCGGCAAGGGTATTTAACTCAGCTATTCCTACCTCTGGCCCATTGGGGTCAAGATTGTTACTGATTGGATGTGCTTCGTCATGTGTGGTGAAAGTAAGACTGGTATGAGTCGCAGCGGTTAGTGGTGTCCCTTGTAACTGTAGATAGGGGCGAGACGCTTGTGGACTCGCTAACGCTGTGCTATCGCTAGTATCCTTGTCTAGATTCAGTTCTTTAGTTGGCTGGGCTAATGGCTCGGTGTTACCAGACAGAATTGGCTTTGATTCTGTCAATACCGCAGACTGTTCATCAAACAAATCAGGGGTAATTTCTAATAACTCAATTTCTGCAAAGCTCAAAAGTGCTTCTAGTTGCTGACTAATTGCAATTTCGGCTTCTCTACCTTGCAGGACTAATTCTTGAGCTTGTTTGATTTCGGTAATGACAATTTTAGCTAAAGTCAGATAAGTATTTTCGGGATTGCCGATCGCACTGGCTGCTGCTTGACATAAACCACACCACTTAGGCAAATTCCAAGTCTCACCAAGTTTGACTAACTGGTAACAGCATTGCTGGAGGTTTTGCCGAGTTGAAGGTGTTGTGGTTTGCTTAAATAGTTGCAACATTTCCCGCAGTGTTTGCAGCACTTGGGCTTGAAACTCGCCCCAATTATTATTGTCTTTAGCGGTAACTGGCGATAGCGCAGCGTTGGCGAGTTCGCCTCCCTTGCGCGTATCGTAGAGAGCATCTCGCACTGACTGGGGGGGTGCTACCAAGTCTGGAGATTCCTGATGGGTGTCTTCTGCCAAACTGGGAATATCTCGCCGCAGGAACATTTCTGTAAGTGTGGAGACATTCTCTACAGAGGTTGTAAGTTCTGTGGCGTCAGGACTGCTGGCTACTCCACTCTTTGCTTGTCCTACAAGTAGTTCCAGATGCTGATACAGCCATTGAAAGACTGGCTCAGTTTCTGACATCAAAGTATTAGCTGCATCTTCAGAAAGGCCATAAGGCCCACTCAAATTTTCTAACAGCGCTTTGAGGGTATCAGATACACCAAGAAATAAAGACTCTAACTTTTGGTCAATCTGAACCGGATTATCTTTGAGAATTTTGAAACAATCTTCCAGACGGTGGGAGGTATGCTGGATGCTAGTCAATCCAAGCATCGCCGCTCCTCCCTTGATGGAGTGAGCCGCCCGGAAGACCTCACTGATCATTTCCGGGTCGTTCAGGGTACCCTCTAAATTCAGCAAGCCTTGCTCAATGGTATTCAGGTGATCCCTGGCTTCTTCAATAAAGTAACCCAAAATCCGCTGTTGTTGTTCCGGCAGCATAGTTTTTTAGTCAAGAGTCATTAGTCATTAGTTATTAGTCATTGGTCATTAGTCATTGGTCATTAGCAAATAACAACAGACAAAGGACAAATGACAATTTATCTGGTTTCCATAGTTTCCACTCGGAAACGTTCAACGGAGGCGATCAAGTCACGGGATACACCTACTAAGTGTTGTAGGGCACCTGAAACTCGCTGTGCTTCCTGGGAGGTTTCTTGGGCGGTCAGTTCTACTGATTGCATTACATGAGCGACGGCGCGGGAAGTTTCAGTTTGTTCCACAGTATCGCTGGTAATGGAGCGCACAAGAATATCGATCCGATTCGCCACTTGAATAATGTTTTCGAGCGATCGCTTGGCTTCTTCTGCCAATTTTGTCCCTTTAATTACTTGTTGTGTGCCTTCTTCCATTGCGGTCATTACAGAGCCTGTTTCGCTTTGGATTTGCATCACAATTTGTTCAATTTCCTTGAGCGATTTAGCAGATTTATCTGCTAGCTGGCGCACTTCATCTGCGACGATCGCAAACCCGCGTCCCGCTTCTCCCGCCCTTGCGGCTTCAATACTAGCATTCAGTGCCAGCAAGTTTGTTCTCGAAGCAATCTGAGAAATCAACGCCACAATTTTAGAAATTTCTTGGGAAGATTCCGCCAACCGCTTTACTTTTCGGGTGGTTTCGGCAACGGTTTCCCGAATTTCTAAAATCCCCGCCACGGTATTTTCTACTGCTTCTCCTCCCTTGATGGCGATCATGCTAGCATCGCGGGCAACGGTTTCAGCTTCCCGCGCCGCTTCTGCTACCCGCTGAATCGAGTCGGTCATTACTTGTACAGAATTCAGCGTTACTGCCAACTCTTCTGCTTGGCGCAAAGCATCACCAGATAAGGCTCTAGCAAAAGTTTCCGAGTTGGTTGCACCTTTTGTCACATCCTTCGCTGCCACTTTTACCTGTTGAACGATATCCCGCAGGTTTTGAATTGTTAGGTTAAAGGCGTCAGCTACGGCTCCCAGTACGTCGGCTGTGACTTCCGCTTGGACTGTTAAATCGCCTCTAGCAGCTCCTTCCACATCATCCAAGAGACGAATCACCTGACGTTGCAGGTTTTCTTTGGCTTCCTCTTGCTCATCGGCTTTGCGTTGGGCTTCACTTGTGGTTGTGAAAATTACTCGCGCCATTTCATTAAAGCCAGTGGATAAATGCCCCAATTCATCTTCGGAATACACTGTGGCTTGAGCATTGAGATTTCCTTGACGTACAGCCTCAAACTGAGCTTGGAGGTCATCAGTTGTGCGCCGAATTTGTTTAAGCGCCAGATTTCCCATGAAGCCTGCGGTAGCAAAACCTGCAATCCCAGCGGCTAGTGACATTGCCCAACCTGTGTTTCGTACTGATTCTCGTTGTTGGGGTGGCGAAAATGTGGTGGCCACAAAGCTAACTGTGGCTACAACCAGCGCTGAGACAATGCCTACACTTCCAGCAATTAACCATTGTTTCCGTTCGATGGAGGCATTCTCTAATGGTGCTAACCATCCTTGCTCGATGCTGACGTTGGGTTCTAGTTTCGAGATATCTGTTTGGCTAAAGACTGGAACGGCTTCATGAGAACCAGTCATCGAGAATAATTCCTCGTCGCGATCGCTAGCTGCACTACCTAAAAAAGCCTCCGCGCTTTGAAGGCGTCCAGTGTCACTAGTTTCTGCTGGAGCAGAATGCATTCCTGCATTACCGAAGTTAGAATCTCCTTCGATCAGGTCAAACCCTGGAATATTGCCTAAATCGTCAAATTCCTCAAAGTCATCTAAAAACTCGATATTGCTTTTAGAATTTTCTCCATTCAGTATATTGTTTGAGTCTTCATAAGAGTTTAAACCCTCTGAGCCAAAGGCAGACTCAAATGCTTCCATATCAAAATTTTCATCGTCATCAAAGCTATTTTGACCGATGAATTCATCTGATTTAAGCTGCTTTTCTTTCCGAGGTAAATTGCTATTTAAAGATGAGGAATCATCAGATAAATTTGGCTGAAAAGCTGACTCTCCTTCTAAGTCTGTTGGTGTTAACCAATTATGTGCTTCGGTTTCAGGCAAATTATCTCGACTGCCGTATTCCAATTTATTATTTGTTCTTGGCGAATCATTTCTAAGTTCTTCTGCAACAATCAGTAAAGTTTCGTCTCCAAAACGAGATTTTTTATATTCTAAATTTCCCATACTCTGCTCTGGAGGCTTTGGCTCACTCAACAAATCAGGGAAATTATTCTCGCTATTACCAGTTTGTGAATTAGAAGATGAAGAGTTATTATTGTCAATAGTTAAATTTCCGCGATCAGAATTTATCTGATTATCTGAGAATTGACTATTTCCTAATGATTCTTCCTGAATCTCTTCTGAAATACCTTCCTGCCAAAAAGCAGGCAACTCTAATTCTGTGTTCTCCTTCCAGTTGTTATTTGAGTCTTCTTCCTGTGATTCTTCATTCATTGCAAAAGGGTCGTCACCAAAAGCTGTAGAAGAATCTGATATTTTTTCTGTTCCAATACTATCTTCTGTGGGCAGATCAAATGGACTTTTTGAAGGTATATCTTCAACGCCATTCACACTTTCTTGATGCTCTCCAAAAAAGTTCAAATCAAGGTTATCGCTGTCAAAGTCCTCACTAGCGTCCAAATTTTCTAATTCTGGTTCGCTATATGCCAGTACATCAGACATCTCTGAGGAATTTATTTGCTCTTGACTTCCTGATGTATCAACCTCCCCACCGAATGACTGTAAATATTGATTGATATTCTCAATTCCATTATTGGCAAAAGCAATAATTTCTTGATCGTCAGTCAAGCCTAATACCTGTTGATATTCTTCTTTTGCTACATCGTACTGCTGTAAAACATAGTAGATGTGACCCCTTAACAAATGGGAGTTGGGGTCATCTGGTAAATTTTGCACCACTTGGTCAACTAAAGTGGCGGCAACCTCATAATTCCTTTGAACGTAGGCGGTCATCGCCTGTTGATATGTTGGCTCGAAATTATCAATACTTGCTGCCATTTCCTCCTCCAATTTCATCCTGCCCACCTAGCACTCCGTAAAATTGCCATTTGATCGAGCAGTAGTAGACACTGATTGTTTTTAGCACCTAATGACCACTCTCCACGTAAAAAGGGAGCCATAGTGTCTGGAACATTAGCTGGTGGCATCAGATTCTGGACATCCAACCAGTCCATACCACCGATTTCCTCTACTGCTAAACCCACTATTGTGTCTTGCTCTTCAATGGCAATCACCGAAATTTCAGCTCTATCCGTGTTTAATGCACTTGCTTCCCCTAGAAATTGACCCAAATCAGCCACCCAAATAACTCGACCTCGTAAATTTAGAGTACCCAAAAGTAAAGGAGAAGCATTAGGAATCGGGGTGATTCTATCAGGACTTAGTTCAATTACCTCCCGGATGCCAGTTGCTTGTAGTGCAAACTCCTGATGCGAGGGAATGTAAAACCTCAAATGTAACTCACCTTCAGGACTTTCTACTTGTAATTCTGGTCGAAAGTGGTCTTGACCGCTGCCACTTAAAAAGTCCGGTTTGCTGACCATGTTGTTTTTATCCTTATCCTCGCAGCAGTTGTTTGACTGTTCCTACCAACTCGGTTGGTTGAAAGGGTTTGGCTATGTAGGCGTCTGCACCCTGTTTCATCCCCCAATAGCGATCAAATTCTTCGCCTTTGGAAGAACACATCACCACCGGGACATTTTGGGTTTTTGGATCGGATTTCAACCGCCGACAAACTTCGTAGCCGTTCATTCGGGGCATGACAATATCCAATACCACTAAATCGGGAGGTGCTATTTGAATTGCCTCCAATGCTTCTAATCCGTCACTGGCATGGGTAACTGTTAGGCCAGTTGCTTTCAGGAGGTCTGTAATCATCTCCCTTTGGGCAATACTGTCTTCCACAATCAGAACTGTGCTCATAAGTGTCTATTTACCTCCTGATTTAGACGTTCCTAATTGGAACATTCCCTGACTCCTCCGCAAGTATTAACTGTATAAATTAATTCTATGTTCTCACTATTTTCCTGGGTCTTGACGTTTCACTCAGTTAGCTGACTCTGTGATAACATCTTTTAACTCATCTTTTAGTAGATCAACAAATCTTCGATCTCTTTATATGCCCCATAGATGAGAGAGATGACGGAAAAATAATCAATGCCCCATACCCAATGCCTCATACCCAATGCCCTATTTTCATTGGTTGTTGATATATTTCTCCACGAGCATGAGTAACTCAGTGTCTGTAAATGGTTTTGTTAAATAATCTGTTGCCCCAACCATCCTAGCTTTGACTCGATCAATAAACCCATCTTTGGCAGTAAGCATGATAATCGGTGTGAGCCGAAATGCTGTTGAATGTCGCAGCATGGCGCAAACCTCGTACCCCTCTAATTCCGACATAGCAATGTCGCATAAAATTAAATCCGGTTTGAGTTGAAAAACCAGACTGAGTGCCTCTAAAGGATTGGTGAGAGCGATCGCTTCATAACCTTGTGGTTGTAAGATGGAATTTATAGTCTCACCGATGGCGATCGCATCGTCAATACATACTATCCGCCCCCTCTGTTTTCCCTTCAATTCCCAGCTATCTATGTGGGTATCTGGTTTATTTGTCTCTGAATATACTAGCTGTAGCCAACTTTTTTGCACATAAGGATATATTGCCTTAGCGACTGTCAAAATGTCTCGGTTGAGATAGCGAGCCAGTTGACGCAAGGATGTTTTACCATCGGCCCAATGTTGTAGCTTATTCACGGTTGCTTCTGGCAGGGAAGATTGTAGCTGAACTTTGTCAGATAGCACTGGCAATTGTTCTGGAGACTGAATGTGTGGATAGAATTGCTTCCATTCTTGCACCTGCTTTGTAATTTTTGTCACAAATGGAGCAATCTCGAAAGTATTCAATTGCGGGGCAAGTGCCACACCATGATGGAAAATGAAGTTACCTTGGTGTAAACTCAGCAGGTCAAAAAGAGTTTCATGCACCAAGCCCTTAATGATACTACCAGCTATCTTTGGGTTGATGATATTCCGCTCCAAGAGCGCCCAAAGATAGGCATACTCTAGCGCGTCGGTTGGTGGTAGGGAGGCAATTTGTTTGTCGGTGAGTTGCGTCTCAACTCCGTAATGACGTAAATAATCGCTAATTCTGGATAAATTACTCTCGCCTTCTTGGCAATAGATAATTTGACCATTCAAGAAAAAGACGAACCAAGACTGTTGTTTAGGGCGATAAATGCTTGCTCCCTCTCCACCCAGTTTGTTGTTATGGTGAGAGCTATGAGCTTCCACCCATAATTGCCCAGTTCGTTGTCCCAACTCAATTAATTGCAGGATACTGCAAATATCAATTTCATTTAAATTTCCCTGCATTTAGCTAAAAAGTACTCCTTAAGTATTGCTGAATTCTGAATCGTGAATTATGACTTATTCTTTAAGTATTGATTATGGAGTATTGAAAAGATTTTTACTCTGTTCTAATTGTCATTAGGGAATACATTAAGCTATAAACCTTCATCTTTCGTAATACACTTTGACAAAGCTAGTGTTAACACGGAAGTCATCATCACTGTCATCAGTACAAAATATAAAGGCGCGACCTGGTAGCTTCTATTAAGTATCAAGACGAAATCTCGCGTCTATAGTTTTGTCTGTCTTGTTCTCTTAGACCTCGGTTGAGTGAGACAAGTTAACAGAATTATTTAAGGTATATCTCAAAACACGAACTTTGAAGTGCATCAATAAAGGACAAACGGTGTGCTGTATTTAGCAGAAGTACAAAAACAGAAAGGTGGTTTACTTGGTGGTGGTGCGAAAACCGAACTGAAACTGCTAGCTTGTCAGCGAACTGACCAGAATTGGAGTACTGTGTCGGAAGAAGTGATTGCCGCTGAGGACGCAAGCAAATTAAATGATGGTGCTTTGGTACTAGTTGAAGTGAATCCGAATCGTCAAGTGCAGCGGGTTCAAGAAGCAGGGCGTCCACTCGTCAACATTTTGCAGAATTTTTCTCGCCAGTTGGAAAAATTCAAGCTCAAGGAAGATGAGATTGATCAGTGGAAACAGTCACTAACGTTTCAGGCGCAAGAGTTGAATCGCCGTGAAATGGATATGGAAGTACGGTCGGAACAGTTGCAAGAATTGGAGGATGAGGTGCAACACCTGGAGGAGCAAAAACAGGAAGTTGACACCTCGCGCCAGGAAATTGAACGATTGCAAGCAGAAATTGAGCGCAACCGCCAAGAGTTGGAAGGGGCTTGGGAGCATTTACGGGGTGAGCAGCGTCGCCTAGAAGAACGTCAAGCGGATTTTAAGCAAGGGACGGTTTTGGATGAGGAGCAAAGTCGAGTCATGAGTGAGTTACTCGATCGCTTGTCTAATCGGGTTGCTCCCACAGAAAAAGTCAGAGAACACCTGCATCTAGCCTTTGAATTGGTCGAAAAGCAGCAAGCTACTCTTACCCCGCACTGGCAAAAACTGGAGGAGGAAAAAATTGCGATCGCTCAACAGCAAGAAGAAGTTGAGCTATTGTCACAAACCTTTAGCGATCGCCAAAATGCGTGTGAAGAAGCACAAAATTCTCTAGTTCAGCAAACAGCCCAATTGCAGATAAATACAGCAGACTTTACGAGCAAGCAAGAGTATGCTCGGATCATCAAAGAGCAGTTACGAAACGCCGAAGAGTTATATCAACAGATTCACTCTTTAGCTGTAACATCTGGTGATGTAGTTCTCGGTCAGCAAGTTGATGTGGAAGCTTTGGAGAAAAAGCCTTTAGAAGAACTACAAAAAATAGTGCAAGACTTGCAATATAAGGTGGAAATAGACGCTAGCTTTGTTCACGATCAAGAACAAGAACTAAAATATAAACAAGAAGCTATAGAAGAACTCCAAACTAAAATAAATGCTGCATCTGACCATGACCACATTAATCTGGAACTGGAACTAACGGATGAGAAAGACCTCTATCAGATGCTGAATTCCAGTTTGGTGGGACAACGCCGCAATATGCTACAGCATCAGAAGTTTCTTAAGCAACACCAAGCTGTATTGCTACGGCGACAAGGACATACTGTTGTTGATCAACAAGAGGGTAATAAAGTTAATTTAGAACCAATTCTGTTACAAATTGAAACCCAGCGACAACAATATTCACAGGAAATCCAAAAGCTGGAACGTGAGATTGAGCAGATTCGTTCTGGTATTGAGCTAAATCAGGGAATGATTGACAATCAAACTCACGACCTAGATGAAAAGCGCCAAGAACTGAAAGCGATCGAGGAAAACTTGCTATCCTTACGAAGAACAACTGCTGAATGCTGTGGTCGGGTAAATCTTTATCAAGAAGCACTACAACCAATTCAGGATTCTTTAGATGGATTACGGCAAAAGCTGCAAGGAATTGGAGAATCTTTGGATCAATTCCAGGAAACTGGTGATGATCAAGTCCAAGCGATCGCTCAGTTGCGTCATACTCTCCAGAGTTTAATGCCTCAGCCAGAATTACTAGCGTCATGAAGAGTGCTGAGTTAGGAGGGGCGCAAATACGTCCCTCCTAACTATTTCAAACAGATCCAGTCGCCTTCTACTTGAGCGATCGCACTACCAAGAAATGGATCAGTTTGCGATCAGGCTTCAGCCCTAACTTATTTTTTTGGACTAAAGCCCAACTACAGACTTAGTTATTATTCCATAAATAAACTAGATTCTACATGAAAAAACTCTCCCAGCTTACGCGCTTGTTCTGTATTTATCTTCTCTTGTCCATTTAAAATATTATCAACCAAATCTTCTGTTCCTAAAACCGCTACTAAATCATCTCTACTTCTCTCAGATTCTTCTAAAATAAATAACAACATAGATACAGGATTCTTCTGCTGGCTTGGCTGATAATATTCTTGTTCAAACTTTTCAATTAAAGTAATTAATAAGTGATAAAGTTCATCTTCTTCTGGGGTGCGTTCCCGGTGCATTAAATCTTCCACTATCCCTAAAGCTTGCTCATTCTCAGCTTCACTTTTTATCAGCTTGGGAAGATAAGCTGTTAATAATTCCTTGTATTTATCTGGATTAAAAGTAAGGGTCATTCTTCCAGTTCTCCTTATCGTATTCCGCATGGGTGAGGATATACTTAATATAAATTAACTGCCCTTGATAATCTATACTAACAATCAAGCGATATTTATTTCCTTTAATATTGAAAACTGTAAAATTACCAACAGCTTCAGCTTTCGGAAAAACCTGTTGTACTTCAACTAAATTTGACCATTTCGGTTTAGTGGCAACTTTATACCAATTGTTTAATGCTTCCTGACAATCTGCATGGTTTTCTGCATATTCTCTTAATATTCTAAAACTAATAATGTGCATCGTTCCTGATCGCAAAAAGACTTTAAGAGGTTGTTTGAAAAGTGGTCGGCTGTGATATCAGGCACTTATTGATCCCCCCTAGCCCCCCTTAAAAAGGGGGGAAACGGAATCAAAGTCCCCCAATTTATCGGGGGATTTAGGGGGATCTAAGAGTATTTGATACATCACTAAGGACTTTTCAAACATCCTCTAAACAACTATTTCAAACAGATCCAGTCGCCTTCTACTTGAGCGATCGCACCACCAGGAAATGGATCAGTTTGCGATCGGTTAGGCGCTATAATTAAAGCCGTTAATTTTTCGATGTGTTCAAAACTCGCTGCGTCAGTCAGTATTTGCTGCAATACCTGACGCATCACCCGACGTTGCAGTGCCAATGGCGCTTTCTGCAATACCCGACGATTTAACCTCAAGGGAAGAAGAGTAAAGGAATCTTCTTCATCCCCAATGCCCAATGCCCCATGCCCCATGCCCATTTCCATAGCCTTTTCCCGTAACTGCTGGGCAGCTGTTTCTAAATATTCCACTTCTGCTTGTAAAAGTTCTGCTGTTTGGGCTAAGGCTGATTCTACTTGGGGGTTGAAATTATCTCGCAAATATGGTAATAATTCTTGGCGAATGCGGTTGCGGGCATATTGCAAATCTTGATTGGTGGAATCTTCCCAAATTGGTAATTTAAATTCTTGACAAAATTGCTCTGTTTGTATTCGAGTGATTTCTAAAAGTGGACGCACTAACACAATGCCTGTAGTTAGGGGGCGTTGCCAAGTTAGGGCTTGTAAGCCGTCAGCACCAGTACCGCGAATTAAATTGTAGAGGAGAGTTTCGGCGCGATCGCTGGCGGTGTGCCCTGTAACTATATATTGATAATTATTTGCCTGAGCGATCGCACTTAAAGCTTGATAGCGCCAATCGCGTGCAGCAGCTTCACTATTTATCGGTTTGTTCGCTGTTTCTAAATAAAAGGATATACCCCAAGTTTTAGCTAAGTTTTCGACGTGGTGAGCATTAGCTTGGGAATCAGAACGCCAGCGATGATCGCAGTGAGCAATACCTAAATCCCATCCCCATTTGGGTTGTAAATCTAAAAGTAATTTTATTAAACACAGAGAATCTTGTCCGCCGGAAACAGCGATTAATAGTCGCTGGTTGCGCTCAAATAAGTGGCGCGATCGGATGGTGCGATGTATTTTTGCGTGTAGGGGAGTCCATACCATTTTGTTTTTTCGCGCACACAGACAAAGATAATTTTCTATTATATCGGTGTCTACCAACGTGCATCGAAGGTTACAATTTTGCGATTAATTTTCACTTTCCTTGAGTTGCTGCCGAAGGTCGTCGAGCGGAGAGTTTTGCTGCTTGATGTCTAATCCATTACCTTCGATTTCAGTTTCATCAGGGCAAAATTCTAGACGTACTCTAATTTTACCTGTTCGCCATTGTTGACCAGGTATTAAAACACAACATTCAAATCCTTCCCCAAATATTCTTGACCCTGAAGATGTACAGTGTTTTGCCCAAATTTTCTTGACTTCCTTTAATAACTGAAACACTATTTGAGTTTGGGGTAAATTTTCAAACGCTTCTTGGTGAAAATGCACAACATCATCATCAGGATTTAGAGGTTCCCATTCATCATTCATAATCAATTTCCTGTAACTAAATTTATAGTTCCCAATAGATCGGAATTAATTGTTTAGATTTATAGCAGGGAACAGGGAATAGGGAACTCTTAACAGGCTTGAAAGTCTCTTGGTGTCAGTGTTTTCTGATTAGCTGATGTCAACCGCTACCTGGCAACTGCTATAACTTGCAGCCACAACTTGTTTAACTGTCACCACTGAGTTAGGGGAAAGTCATGAAAAGTTCTAAGTATTTAGTGCTGAGTAGTGATAATCAGGCTGAAGATGAGGCGATGAAGATAATTTACTCATAACTGAATCTGTGCTAATTAAAACTTAGTATATGTCTCCCACCCAAGGGTGAAGGACATTATACATCATAAATTTTTGTTGTAATTAGTGCAGGGTAGAGCTAGCGTAAAGTGGGTAATTTGACAATCTTTAATACTCAAACTACTTAGCGTATAGTCATAATCTGTCCGCACGCAAGAAGAACGCAAGACACTTAATATATGGTTCAGAATCTCGAAAGAACACGCCAGAGTGCAAGGTTTCCAGAAACTGCACCGGCTGCTAATCCCGTATTTTTTAGAACTTATAGCCGCCGATCAAAGGCGGGACTAAGGGAAACATGGGATGAGGTATGCGATCGCACTCTACTCGGCTTAGTCGAGTTGGGAAAGTTAACTCAAGAAGAAGCTGCCACACTGGATAAGATGCAGCGCAACTTGAAAGCTATGCCCAGTGGACGCTGGCTATGGGTTGGTGGTACAGACTGGATAACCAAGCCAAAGAACTTTTCCGGGGCTTATAATTGCACCTCTACCAATCTCGAAGACTGGAGTGCCTTCGGATTAATGATGGATTTAGCAATGATGGGATGTGTGCGATTCGTTGGCTAGAAACCAATCTCTATAAGGGTTGGGAGGATTAGCCCCAAGGTAAATCTACCCTAACAGGTAAGAACCTTGAGAACTTGATAGTCATGTTGGTGACATCGAAGTGAACAAATGTCAAAACACTCACAACCATAGAAATATCTAATGGTAAAGTCTGTAAGATATAAGATAAACCGATGAAGTCCAACCCCCTAAGTGCAAGGGTGAAAGCACTTTCCCCACGGTAGCGACTAGCCATCAATCTGTGAAGCGGGAATGAACGGTGGTAAGAAGCCAGCCCAGGCTTCAACTCCAACTAGCAGGAGAGTATGGTTAGCGAAAGCGAATCTATGTCTGAATCATCGTGATCATCTAAAACAGCCTAGTGGACTAACAGGCTGTGCCAAAAGGCAAGGGTAGAGTGACCGGATTTACACCCGTCTGGTCTGCACCACTCCTAACCCCGGTGAACAGTAGGAACCTAAACTCTCAATCAATGACTATCAGGAACGAAGTAACCACATAGTTTCTCTCAGGAAGGTCGATCCCTGAGTAGGTGCTAACCGGATGAAGTATGTGGCGAGATTGAGTCAGAAGCTAACGCCTACGGTAATGCGTAGGATACGCTGACGGACTCACGGGAAACAGATATATGTAAGTACAATTAGCAATGAAGACGACTAAAACGAGTTTCAAGACTACGGCGGTATGGAACAACATCAACTGGAAGAAAATCCAGAGGATGGTGTTTAAGTTGCAAAAGCGCATACATAAAGCTGCTCAACGTGGTGATGTCAAAGCAATGCGACGACTCCAGAAAACCTTGATGAAGTCCTGGTACGCCAAGCTTTTAGCAACGCGACAAGTAACCCAAGACAACCAAGGCAAGAACACGGCAGGGGTGGACGGAGTAAAATCTCTTGGATATGCTCAACGCCTAATACTAGCCAACAATCTAGGAACTACTGGGAAAATAAAACCAACCCGTAGAATCTGGATTCCCAAGCGAGGAACAGACGAAAAGCGACCTCTGGGAATTCCCACAATGGCAGACAGAGCAAATCAGGGACTGACCAAACTAGCCCTAGAACCAGAATGGGAAGCCAAGTTCGAGCCAAATAGTTATGGGTTCAGACCGGGACGGGCAGTACATGATGCCATCGAAGCCATTTACTTAGCAATACATTGTAAAGCTAAGTATGTCCTAGATGCCAACATCTCCAAGTGTTTTGACAACATTGACCATCAGAAGCTACTGAGCAAATTAAACACATACCCATCCATGAGACGGTTAATCCGTAACTGGTTAAAAGCTAGTTTTATGGATGGACGGAACATATTCCCAACAGAAATGGGAACGCCACAAGGTGGAGTTATTTCCCCACTGCTGGCGAATATCGCCCTCCACGGTATGGAAGAGGTCATTAAGGAATATGCTAACTCCCTACCTACTTGCAGGAATCATGGGAGAAAACAAAACCGCAGCGCCCTCAGTTTAATTCGCTACGCAGACGACTTTGTAATTATTCACGAAGATATCAATGTTGTGTTAGGAGCAAAAGCTGTAATTGAAGGCTTCTTAAAAGACATCGGCTTGGAGCTAAAACCAAGTAAGACCAAAATTTGTCACACCTTTGAAGAATATAAAGGGGAAAAACCTGGATTTGACTTTTTAGGTTTTAATATTCGACAATTTCCAGTCAATGATGGGATGAGTGCAAAAGCGCCAAGGTCAGGAAAAATCCTTGGATTCCAAACAATCATCCAACCAAACAAGAAAGCAGTACAGCGCCACTATAAGGTTATATCTGAAATCATAGACTCCCATAAAGCAGCACCGCAAAAAGTGCTTATCCAGAGACTCAATCCCACTATTCAAGGATGGGCGAACTACTACTCATCCACTTGCTCAACTGATACTTTCAGTGATTTAAATCACATGATGTATACCAAACTGACATCATGGGCAAGATACAGGCACCCGAATAAAGGTGCTAAGTGGTTAGTTGAGAAATACTGGACAACAGTAGGTGGGGATAACTGGGTGTTTGGTGACATTAGCCCAGACACAGATGAAAGATATATTCTGTCAAAGCACACATGGATTAAGATTGTCCGCCACACCAAGGTTAAAGGCGATGCTTCACCCTTTAACGGTGATTTCGTCTATTGGGGAGCAAGAACTGGAAAGAGTAAAGAGATTCCCTCTCTACTTGCAAAAATTCTTCACAAGCAGAAAGGTAAATGTGCTTATTGCGGTCTAACGTTTACAACAGAAGACCAAATTGAACTTGACCACATTCTACCAAGCAGCTTGGGCGGAAAAAGAAAGTTCGATAATATTCAAGCATTGCATAGACATTGCCATGACAAAAAGACAGCCACAGGTGGCAGTCTCAGCAGTTCCCATGACAAGGGTATGTTTTCTGAGGAGCCGGATGAGGTGAAAGTCTCATGTCCGGTTCTGGAGACGAGTAGCATTCGTGAGGATGTTGCTTAGTTTAATGGTACTGGAGCCGTCCTAGAACCACAATTTATTAACAAGTTGCCTCCGATTCGTAATCAACTGAATGTGACTGTACAAGGTGAAATTGGCAGCACTCCTGTCGAACAACGACGTGAATATACTGAAACTCATATAGAAGGCAATAACGTCACTATTCACGTTGGAGATAGCCGTGAAGGTTGGGTTGAATCATATCAAATCCTATTAGAACTCTCCACTGATGAACAATTTTCAGCAGAAGTTGAAGTATTAGTTAATATCAGTGATGTCCGAAAAGCAGGAGAAACTCTCAACGGTTTTGGAGGAGTTGCTAATCCTGTAAAATTGCCCGGACTTTATCAGCGTTGTGCATCTATTCTGAATAAAGCTGTAGGACGGCAATTAAATTCAGTTGAATGCTGTCTGTTAATCGATCAAGGTGCTGTAACAATTGTTGCAGGTAATATCCGAAGAAGTGCGGGGATGCGTCAGTTTGATTTTGGCGATGGTCTAGCAGCTACCGCCAAAGATAATTTATGGCAGCAAGATGAAAGTGGCAACTGGCGAATCGATCCAGAGCGCGATGCTCTAAGAATGGCAAATCATACCAGAGTTTTTCACCGCAAGCCGACCTTAGAAGAATGTATTGGTGCTGTCCGCAAACAATATTACAGCGGCGAGGGAGCGATTCAATGGGCTGGTGAAGCCGTAGCGCGATCGAATATTGATTTGCTGTCAACTCCTAACTTAAAAATTGAGTTCTTAAAAGCTTACGAACAAGGAATAGCAAAACAGTGGTTCAAAGAACGTTATCCAAATCTTGATGCTAATGAGCTAGAACATCGTTTGCAGCGATATGCTTTAAATCCATGCGGAGAAATAGTAGGCGCTAACTTCCACTGTGTAAGTGGTGATACTTTACTCATCACTAGAGATGGAATACATAAAATCAAAGATGTTGTCAGAGATGAAATTGAGATTTGGAATAGTCAAAAATGGAGCCAAGTAACACCATTTAAAACTGGTAGCGATCGCAAACTGTATCGAGTTAAATTTGCAGATGGTACTTACTTGGATGCAACCGAATATCATCGCTTCTTTGTGAAAGATAGATTTGATCAAGAATACAAAGAAGTACAAACGAAGGATTTGATGGATGTTAGTAGATATGCCATTCATACTGAGCCTTTTACTATTCAGTATGAAGATGGATTAAACATCGATCCAAGTTATGCCTATACTTTGGGAATAGCTGTAGGAGATGGAACTACAGACCAAAATGGTAATGCCAAAGTTAGACTTTATGAACAGAAAGCAGCTTTATCTTTAATCGGAAGTAAGTCTCCTGAAAGAAACTATGACTACTTCCCGACTTTTACAGATGTAACAGACTTAGGTTTTTCTGGAGAATTTTTAAAGAGTTTAAAAATCAATCCAGACTCACTGAATGTAATTGCTAGTTGGAATCGCCAAGCGATTTTGCACTTTATCGCTGGTTTAGCGGATACAGATGGCACAAATACACATAGCAATGGCATTAGGATTTACATCTCTGATTATGAACGTGCGTATCGAGTGCAGTTATTACTAACTAAATGCGGTATCCGTTCTTCTTTAAATCTTTTAGCTCATAAAGGATCAGTAACTAACTATGGTGTTCGCAGTCAAGATTTGTACTACCTGCAAATCACTGACTGTAGGCAAATCCCTTGCCAGCGTTTGGATGTAAGCAAAGGGTGTGACGCCAAATACAAAGGTAAATGGCAAATAGTTAGAGGTGTGGAAGAATTGCCAGGTTTACACGATACTTATTGCTTCAATGAACCGGAACATCATAAAGGAGTATTTGGTAATACCCTAACTGGCAACTGCAATTTGTCAGAGGTTCACCTGAATCAAATCGATCCACATAACTACAAAGAACAAGAGGAGGCTTTCACTGCTGGGGCGCTATCTGTAGCAGCACTTTTAAATCACAAATTCCTGGAACCACGCTATCAATACAGCCGTGAATTAGACCCGATTGTCGGAGTTTCTTTTACAGGTTTATTTGATTTCTTTGTCCATGCTTTTGGTGTTGATTGGCTGCGCTGGTGGGAAGCAGGAAGACCCGCTACTGCACAAGGATTAGCTTTCAAGCGTCAGGAAGAGAAATATTTAAGTTCTTGGAGAGATATTGTACATCGGGTGGTTTGGGATTATTGCGATCGCCATAATCTCAAGCGTCCAAATCGCTGCACCACAGTCCAACCCAGTGGCACTAAGGCTTTATTAACTAATGCTAGTTCAGGATGGCATCCCCCGAAAGCGCAAAGATTTATTCGCCGGATCACCTTCGGCAAAAATGACCCAGTAGCCTTAGCTTGTATTGACTATGGTTACAACGTCATTCCCTCTCAATCAGACAAAGATGAACAGGGCAATTTGCTTAACGATCCCTTTGATTCACGGGTGAGTGAATGGCTAGTAGAAATCCCTGTTTCTGTAACTTGGGCTGATTTATCAGGGGCTGATGAAATTGATATTTCTAAGTTTTCAGTTTTAGCCCAATTTGATTTTGTCCTCCAGGTTCAGCGTTGGTACGTGACTCACAACACATCAGCTACTTTAGAACTTCGCTCTGATGAAATCGAGACTTTGGGGCAGCGCATCTACGAAACCATCCAGAATGATGAAGGATATATTTCAGCAGCTCTTTTAGCCCGTTTTGACGATTTGCAATCATTCCCACGTTTGCCATTTGAACCAATAGATAAATCAACCTACGATCGCTTGACTCAAGAGGTGAAAGCGCGGCGCAAAACAGATGACTTTTGTGCAGTACTAAGCCGCTACGATTCCGGCGAAATGACAGAGGCTGGCCCTAGTGGTTGTGATTCTGACAAGTGTATGTTTCCCGATCTGCAACCAAGTTCATAAGGCGGAATGACTGGGGATTGGGGACTGTAAAGCAGAGGAGAATAATCAATCCCCAATCCTCAATCCTCAATCCCCCTAACACGTTACGATCAATTAAGAAGTAATAATTTTTTACGGCAGTGCCAGGAGTCTCTTAATGTTCATTAATGAATTGTCACCTATATTCAGAGAATTTACTCAGCATCCAGTCTCATTTGTGGGTGGGTTATTCTCTGGTGTGCTTCGGCTCAATCTTGCAGATGATCCCGTTAAAGGCTGGTTAGATAAACAGATCCGCTCAAATAGTTACACCAGCAGCACAACAGACGGACATAACGGCAAAGCCACTGGCCCTCAGCAGATTTCGATTGACTAAAGACTCCAACCACAGATGGTTGAATTTACTACAAAACAGGGAATCAGTGCTGCCGTCGGCAGCGCTGATTCCTACTTTCTACAATAATTATTTTACTTTTTGGAAGTTACTTAAACGCAATACTAGACTTTTAATCTTATTACAAAGATACTAAAGCCAGGTCTATATAGCGGTTCTCAGTTGAGTAGGTACAAGAACCCCACCCCCAACCCCCTCCCCGCTCTTCGAGAGGGGACTATGATGTATCTCATCTGATTAGGAAACGCTATAAGCATCGAAACATGGAATCCCTAACCTCTCGTATGCACGCGGTACAGTCGCCAATTATTCCTGTGGTTGGGGAACTGATTAAAAACTCTCCTGGAACAATCTCTCTAGGACAAGGTGTTGTTTCTTACAACCCACCACCTGAATCCAGAGAATTTTTAGCCAAATTCCTGGCCGAACCCGCCAATAATTTATACAAATCAGTTGAAGGAATTCCCCCCTTACTGACAGCACTTGCTGAAAAATTGCAAGCTTTCAACGGCATTGAAATCAACCGGGAAAACTGCATCGTTGTGACAGCAGGGAGCAATATGGGATTTATGAATGCCATTCTTGCGATCACTAACCCAGGCGACGAAATTATTCTGAATACGCCCTACTATTTCAACCACGAAATGGCGATGCCTGCGGCGGTAAACTACGCAATGGCTGGCTGTCATGCAGTATTAGTGGCGACAGATGAAAATTACCAACTGCGCCCAGAAGCGATCGCTCAAGCAATTACTCCCAAAACACGGGCTGTGGTGACAATTTCACCAAATAATCCGACTGGAGTCGTGTATTCTGAAGTAGCATTGCGCCAAGTAAATCAAATTTGTGGCGTTCAGCGAAGCTGTGCCGAAGGCACTCGCAATATTTACCACATCAGCGATGAAGCTTATGAATACTTTAGCTATAACGGGGTAAAACACATTTCACCTGGTGCATTTACTAATAGTAGCGAGTACACCATTTCTCTCTTTAGCCTTTCCAAAGCATACGGTTTTGCCAGTTGGCGTATTGGCTACATGGTAATTCCCAAACACTTACTTGTCGCCGTTAAAAAAGTCCAGGATACAATTTTGATTTGTCCGCCAGTCATTTCTCAATATGCAGCTTTAGGGGCATTGCAGGCGAAAGAGGAGTATCTGAAGAGTCATATAGGAGCGATTGCTCAAGTACGCCAACTAGTATTAGACTCCCTTAATCGACTACAAGGCTTATGTAGCATTATCCCCGCCAATGGCGCTTTCTATTTTTTCCTCAAAGTTCATACCCAGATAGATGCTTTTGAATTAGTTAAAAGACTGATTATGGAACATAAAGTAGCAGTTATTCCAGGTACAACCTTTGGCATGGATGACGGATGCTATCTCCGTGTTGCTTATGGGGCGCTGCAAAAAGAGACGGCAAAAGAAGGTATAGAGAGATTAGTGCAAGGTTTG
The DNA here is from genome assembly GCF_036917935.1 of Nostoc sp. Lineage (GTDB taxonomy): Bacteria > Cyanobacteriota > Cyanobacteriia > Cyanobacteriales > Nostocaceae > Nostoc. The sequence goes on from NZ_JBALEL010000024.1 coordinate 21,208, forward strand.
GAAACTATAGTTAGAAATTAGGAGTCATCCAATTCCTGCCTCCTTCAAGAAGGCGTTAAGCTGTGTTAGCGTACCTCGTCCGCAATCCCAAATATAAAATTCAACAGATGTCAATTATTAATAAGTTAATTGAAATTGCAACTGAGCCAAAAATTAATATTCATAATATCACCCCACAAATTCAAGATTTTATTGCCTCAACATCCATTAAAAATGGACAAGTTTTAGTATTTTCTCGACACACTACAACAGCGTTAGCTATCAACGAAAATGAAGTCAGATTATTAGAAGATATAAAAGTGTTCTTGCAAAAATTAGCACCTGAATCAGACAGCTATTTGCATAATGATTTGCATTTAAGGGATGTCCCGGAAGATGAGCCGATTAATGCTCACTCTCATTTAATGGCAATGATGCTGGCCACTAGTGAGATAATTCCCATTGTTGATGGTAAATTAGCTTTGGGAACCTGGCAATCTGTGTTGTTTTTTGAGTTGGATGGCCCGCCCAAAAGAACGGTATTTGTACAAATTTCTGGCGAATAATGCAATTTAAAACCCGCAATCCTCCCAGGAAAACCTAAATCTGAGAGAATTACGAACACGATCAACAAGTGTATCAGTTGAATTTCCCTACAGCAATTAAAAACCTGAAAGAATGTTTTCCAGCATCACCTTCCTTTCCACAAACCAGGACTTTCGTTGTGTCAAAGACAGACGCAGTTATACCAATTTTGGATTTTAGATTTTGGATTTTAGATTAAACATCTTTACCAAAAGTCTGTTCCAGGAATGTCCAACATACTATCTATCTCAATTTGGTATTAGTTATGAAAAATAACGATAATTTTGTATTACGTAATACTTGGTACTATGCTTTGCCTAGCGGTCAAATCAAGCCAGGTATGATGATCAGCCGCATTTTCTTGGGAGAACCAGTCCTGTTAATTCGCGATCGGGATGGCAAAGTGTCTGCGATGACAGACATTTGTCCGCATCGTGGTGTCCCCTTAAGTTGTGGTAAATTCGATGGGCAAGAAGTGGAATGCTGTTACCACGGTTGGCGCTTTAACTCTGGTGGGCGCTGTACTGCGATACCTTCTCTTGTAGAGGAGCAGCAAATGGATTTGAGTCGCTTTGACGTGCAGTCATATAGTGTTCGTGAAGCCCAAGGGAATATCTGGATATATATGACTGATCCCGATAACCCTCAACCGGCTTCTGAGATGGAGATTCCGGTAATTCCAGGGTTTGATGAGCGTTCACACCAGTTCGTAAAGGTCGTGAAATTCCCCTGTTTTATAGATCATGCAGTAGTAGGTTTGATGGACCCGGCTCATTCACCTTATGTTCATCGCGCCTGGTGGTGGCGAAATGAGCAACTGCATGAGGAAGTAAAGCAGTTTGATGCTTCGCCATACGGCTTTACGATGCGACGACACCGATTACCAGCGAATGGGGGTCGATTATACTGGCTGATTGGCGGTGGTGTGCCAGAAACGGAGATTTCCTTTCGCTTACCTGGAGTCAGAATCGAAGAAACCACCATTGGCAATCATCGAGTCGTTAATTTGACAGCAGTTACACCGATTTCAGAGACAGAAACTGAGGTAACTTTTGCTCTTTACTGGACACTTTCTTGGGTGGGCTTTTTCAAGCCACTGTTACATCTGCTGGCACGGACTTTCATTGGCCAAGACCGAACGGTTGTGGAAAAACAGCAGCTTGGTCTGAAATATAATCCTGTGCTGCGGCTGATTAAGGACTCAGATATGCAGGCGCAGTGGTATTACCAGTTAAAGCGAGAGTATGCTCGATCTGTCGCTGAAAGACGAGAATTTGTGAATCCTGTCAAGGGTCAAATACTCCGCTGGCGTGCTTAAATTACCTAAATCGGAGAGAAGGCTCCCGCCATAATCTTCTCTACGAGACGCTGCGCGAATGATTTGGCGGCGAGATGAATCGAGGGGGAAAAACGAAACGTTCTCCGACCATAGCTGGCTACAAGCCAGCGAGGGAGAGGGAACAGTTGAGTTTTTCGCAAATCTATGTTCTGCTTTGCGTTAATGTATGTGACGTAAATATGCTGGTATTCGAGGCCAAACTTGAGGGAGAAGACGGACAGTATCAAGCGCTTGATGAAGCCATTCGTACTGCTCGCTTTGTTCGCAATGCAAGCCTTAGATACTGGATGGACAATAAGGGTGTTGGGCGATACGACCTTAGTAAGTTCTGCGCTGTCCTTGCCGCCAACACAGAGTTTCCTTGGGTGTCCAAGCTTAATTCGATGGCAAGACAAGCTAGTGCTGAAAGGGCGTGGTCTGCCATTGCTCGGTTTTTTGATAACTGCAAAAAAGCTAAACCAGGAAAAAAAGGATTTCCAAAGTTTAAGAAAGAACAGACTCACGGATCTGTAGAATACAAAACCTGTGGGTGGCGACTTTCACCGGAACGCAGGCATATCACTTTCTCGGATGGATTTAAAGCGGGAACCTTCAAGCTCTGGGGAACTCGTGACCTGCATTTCTACCAACTTAAACAGTTTAAAAGAGTGCGGGTTGTGCGTCGTGCAGATGGTTATTATTGCCAATTTTGCATTGACCACGAACGAGTTGAGAAGCGAGAAGCAACGGGTAAAACTATTGGTATCGACGTGGGATTGAACCACTTTTATACAGATAGTAACGGGGAGACGGTTGCTAATCCTAGATATAATCGGCAAAGTGAAAAGTCTTTGAGACGACTGCAACGCCGGATGTCTAAGACTAAAAAGGGTTCTCAAAACAGAATTAAGTTTAGAAATAAACTTGCGCGTAAACACCTCAAAGTAAGTCGCCAGCGTAAAGACTTTGCTGTAAAAACAGCAAGGTGCGTGGTGAGGTCTAACGACCTTGTGGCGTATGAAGATTTGATGGTGCGGAATATGGTCAAGAATCATCGCTTGGCTAAATCTATTAGTGATGTTTCCTGGTCATTGTTCCGTGAATGGGTTGAGTATTTTGGTAAAGTGTTTGGCGTGGTGACAGTTGCAGTGTCACCCCACTTCACCTCACAGAACTGCTCTAATTGTGGGCAAGTTGTGAAGAAATCTCTTAGTACTAGAACCCATTCTTGTCCTCACTGTGGACATATCCAAGACCGTGATTGGAACGCAGCGCGGAACATATTAGAAAAAGGATTGAGTACGGCGGGTCACGTCGGAACTAACGCCTCTGGAGACATCGACCTCTGCATGGGTGGGGAAACTCCTCTAAGTAAGTCGGGTCGTGGAAAGAGGAAACCCAAAGAGCGATCTTTGGAATCCCCCGCTATATCAGGTACGAGGGTTTAGCGGTGGGAGGATGTCAATCCAAAGTAAATTCGGCAAATTCTCTTTGTCCAAACAGCATATTTCGGTCTAAGGCTGACAAGATTTTATTATTGGTGTGTTGGCTATTTAAACTGCGACCAACTAACTGCGCGACATCTGCACGATTGATGCTACCAATAATGTGCGGATCTTCGGTTAAAACGCCATTACCCGTTGCTGGCTCTGACTTTAGTCCACCAGGACGGATGATTGTATAGGTAAGTCCACTGGCAATTAAGTGTTGTTCAGCTTTGTCTTTCTCAGCTAAAACTTTTCCCAGTACCTCTAAAACTTGGGGTGAGGCAGCAACAACACTATTGCCAGCACCAATGGAAGATACAAGAATAAACTTTTGCACTCCAGCTTTAACTGCTGCATCGATCAGATTTCTATTACCAGGGTAATCCGGTCTTTCTACATCTGATGGTAAACCGCCAATTGTACTGATAACGGTGTGAATAGGTTCATCTGTCAGCATTGCACGTTCTACATCGCCAACATTCAAGGCATCTCCCAGAACTACCTCAATACCGATTCCTTCTAGTTCAGTAGCAACTGCTGCTGTTCTCAGGAGGGCTTTTACCTTTAGCTGTTGCGCTGTGAGATATTGAGCAATTTCTCGACCAACACCGCGACTTGCTCCAGCGAGAAAAATATAAGATGCACTTGTCATAATCAGCTTAACTATTTACGCTCAAAGGATTTTATCAGAGGATTGGCAGTATTTAATAATTGCTCAAGCCCCTGAGATGCTTCTGGTTGGTGGCGAACATGAGCGTCAATAAACAAACTAATGATTTCACCCATCAGCAAACGAAAGGTTTCTTGGGGTTGGGTGGCGGGAAAGTCCAACAAGGGTGTATCTAGGGTGGAGTCTAGCTGATCAACTATCGAAAAGTGATTTGCCCCATCCAAAAGTACTAGATAGCTATCATTTCGTCCGCCAGTAATTGCTTCTTGGAATGTACGGATGACTGGGGTGGTAGTATTTCCAGGACTTACACCATAGCGATCGCTGTTGTTCGCAATTACTCCATCGCAGGTTCCTCCCATCAGTAGAAGTGGTAGGGAGTCTGATAAGGGTAAAATAGTACCTGCTTCGTACCCCAATAATAACGTTGCCATAGTGTGTACACCATAGCCGAAAGATGCTGCAATTTGAGGGAAAAAGTGGGGATCAGCATTTTCGATTGCTGCTCTACCACCTGCGGAGTGTCCACCTAAAATTATTCGTTGCAGATCAAGCATTCCAGCTAAAATACCCTCAGACTGTAACTGTTCCACTTTCGCTAGCAGTGTTGGCAAAGCTGAAGCAGTGGGAACAGTACGATAAATTGTTGGTTTCATTTTTTCAAAATCAACTCCTGGAGTCAGACTGATTATTCCTGGTATATTTTCCGCAATCCAGTTAAAGAGAATCACCACTAGTCCACGTTCAGCGAGTTTAACCGCCAACCATTGATATTGTTGAGCATCACAGTTAAAGCCGTTGAAGAAAATCACTACTGGAAAAGGTGCTTTTTCTAAATCAACTGGTAAAGTTTCTCTATTTGTTTGTACTTTACGCCTCGACATCTGTGCTGGATAGAAAATTTTCAGGTGAATGGTATCGTAAGGAGACTGGAAACCCTCGACTTTAGCAGCTTGGAAAAAAGCACGAACTGTCATCTGGTTCTTCCTGATATCATTGAAAATTTTTCTACTGCCCAGGTACAGCTGCTCCTAGCAATCCCAATCTAGCGATCGCAAATAACGGCGTAACTATAATTACAAAAATATTACAATAGCAATTATACCTAACCCAAACGCAGGAAGTATTTTAATAAACAATTGTGCAACTCTAGCAAATAACTTTATCAATGGATTTAATTATGGCTAAAAAATCTCAATCCAATCTAGAACACTACCCAGATGTCAGATTATCTGCCACTACAAGAATTTGGGTAATTACAGTCGCTATTCTCGGAGTTTGCGTCCCACTGTCAGCCATTACTAGAAGCGGTGCTATTCTTCCTTTAGTTGCTATTGGTGGCGCAGCTGTTGGTACAGTTGCTGTTTGGCGTTCTGATCAGCAAAAATCACAAACTAACTATTTGCAACAGCAGCAAATAGAACTGCTAGAGCAGAGATTAGCGAATTTAGAAACAATTGTTAGCAGTGATGACTTGAACTTGCAAATGAAAATTAAACAGATTGAGGCAAGAGATACTTTTGGCGACTCCTCTGATATAAGTACTACACCCAGACAACCAAAACGCAAAGGTTAAAATAATTCGTCATTCCTAATGGGCTACCCCCCGGCGACGCTAACGTAATTCGGAATAATTATACCGCAAGGGTTTCATTGATTTGGAATCGGTGCTTTACTTTCGCCGTGCTGTACTAGGTTAGTTTTGTGTAAGTATTTGTTGACTTAACGTGACGGCAACCTTTGAAATCCGTCTCACATTAAACTTTCCTTTGCGGCTATAACTGTTTCTAGAGAAACAGTTTCTCGTTCTCCATCTCCGTTAGAATTGACTGACATCATCTAATTCTATATACTTCAACTGCATTAGTTGATGAAATGTCTAAGTGCTATCCATCTATCTCTTTCCCGGAAACGTCTGCTAATGGCTGTGTTTTATTAGACTGTTAACATTACTGAATTTTTAATTAATTAAGGTTATAAACTTGAGTAATTGTATTGGTATAGCTTACCGTAGGTATGCAATAGTTTGCCGCAGGAATGCAGATGGATTGGATTAGCTTACTCAAAGCTCAACAAACTGACTTTCTTCAACGTGTGAAAAAACCTAAAACTTATGACTTATCTTTGCTGGAAAGTCAAGTTAAAGGTTGTCACACTGAAGTTATGGCTTTTTGGGGCGAGCCATTGGCTAGACTCCAAGAACTTTCTCGCCAACAAGCAGAAGTTCTGGCGAAAAATCCGCCGCCGACTCCGCCTGAATATCCTGAGCCTCCTGAGTGGACGACACCTTTTCCTAAATACTTCCAACAACAAGCCCAAGATTATCTTTTACGGGAGCATATTGTTGATCGGGTAATGACTGAACGGTTGGGAAAATTAGTAAAAAAGGTGTCACAAGATACCTTACAAAACATGAATTTAGATGATGAGGGAAATTTGGGTGGCGAAAGTAAATTTTCTTATATACTCAAAGATCATCCTCAGCTAAGTGTTCAAGTTTACGTTGCTGATGGAGAAAGTTTTAATGGTATTAAGAAAGACAAAATTAAATGGTCGGTTACTCAAGAAGATTTGAAAAATCACCAAATATTAATTTTTCTGTGTTTATTTTATCCATCTACAGGTAATTTAGGTGACGAAAAGCAAAGTATAATAACAGGGTTTTTACCTACAAATCAACTTGAATTTACTGAACCAAAACTGTATGTAACTCCGAGTAATTTGTTGTACGCAGGGGGGTTGAGTTGGTATTTAGAATCACTTATTGGCAAAAAAGACGCGTCGCCAGTAATTAATGAGAGAGCGATCGCAGATACAATACAGACTCTACCATCAGAACATTGCCTCAAGGATATAGTCGGTGACTGGGAATGCTGGCAGACTTTGCAAGGACACACCAGAGGCATTAATTGCCTAGCTTTCAGTTCCGGGTGTAAGAATGGCAAAGCCTTACCCATATTGGCAAGTGGTAGTCGGGGAGAGACGAAACTCTGGGATTTAAGCAAGGGTGAATTAATAGATACATTATCAGAGTATCCTTGGGTGATATCTGGGCTAGTGGATGAAGTGAATTCTCTAGCTTTTAGTTCAGATGGACAGACTTTAGTGAGTTGCGGTGCAGATTCGACAATTAAGCTTTGGCATGTAGGCGCTTTAGACTTGATAGATATTTTGCACAAACATAATGGGGTAGTGCGGTGTGCTGCCTTCACCCCAGATGGCAGAATGTTAGCTACAGGCGGAGATGACAGAAAAATTCTGTTTTGGGATTTGATGCAACGTCAGGTAGCGATCGCACTTTCTTTAGATGATACAGCTGCTCATTCCCTGGTTTTGAGTCGAGACGGCGAAACTCTGGTGACAGGTAGCTACCGCAAAATTAAAGTTTGGCGCACCTTACCCCCGACGGAGATCAAAAGTTTAAAAGATGCACAACCGCTACATACCCTCATGGGTCATTCTCACATCGTTTGTTCCTTAGCAATCAGTGCAGATGGTAAACTGCTGGTGAGTGGTAGCTGGGATCAAACGATTAAAGTTTGGCAATTGGAGACTGGGGAATTACTTCATACTCTTAAAGGACATAGAGATAGAGTATATGCGATCGCCTTAAGTCCTGATGGACAAATTATTGCTAGCGGTAGTGCTGATAAAACCATCAAGTTGTGGCATTTACAAACTGGGGAATTGCTGGGTACGTTTACAGGTCATGGGAATATAGTCACAGCATTAGCCTTCACAGCTTCCGGTGAAATGTTGGTTAGCGGAAGTTTGGATAAGACAATTAAAATCTGGCAACGCAGTTAATGGTAGCAAATATACCTGGCGATTAGAAATCGCGGCTACGCGGACTCAAGGAATTTTCAACCCACGGAGGTGGGTTTTGTCTGTATAGCCAAGCCAGTGCGTTGGGCGGCTCTGCCGACTTGTTCGCGCAGCGTCTCCCCTTCTCCCAAAGGGAGAGGCTAGCGCCAAGGGAGAAGCAACTGGCGCGCGAATTCCATTCGCCAGGGCTAGGAGTATTTTTACTCTAAACATAATCCCCTTAAAAAGGGTGACTTTGATTCTGGTTCCCCCTTTTTAAGAAGGGTGGATCAATAAATGTCTTAAATCACAGTTAACTACTTTTCAAACAACCTCTTAAAGGCAACCAACTAGGTCTATTTAAATATGTGAAAAAATTTACACCATACTATACGGAACGCTTTACATATACTTCACATAGAAGTATCTCAGTAGATTTCCTTGTATGTGTAAGTTATTATAATCCAAGTAGAAGACCAAAGTTCGGATACTGTTAATTAAGGAAAAAACAATGGTTATTTCACAACGTGGTATTATCACTTATGCTTATGGAGCATCTTACTATCTGGAAATGGCAAAGTCATTGGCGCGTTCTCTGCGTCTTCATTCACCAAATGTTCCGCGTGCTATTGTTACTGACCATCAAAATGATCAAGAGTTACTCGAACTTTATGATTACGTTATAAATCTTAGAAATGAATACGGTTCTAACGTAAAACAAAAGCTTCATGTCTATGATTATTCTCCATTTGAATATACACTTTGTATTGATAGTGATTGCATAGCAGTGAGGGATATTAACTTTATTTTTGATGATTTTAAAGGTAGAAGTTTTAGTGTGGCAGGTAATGTATATCTTCAAGCAGGTGATAAAGATACGTTCATTGATGTAGATGACACACTCAAACGATTTAATCTGACAAAATTACCTAGATTTAATGGAGGTCTCTATTATTTTGAGAAAAACGATACTACTAAGGCCTTTTTTGAAACAGCACTAGAATTTTCAAGGGACTGGAAAAAGTTAGGTATTAGTGAATTTCGTGGTGATGGCCCTAATGATGAACGTATTTTTGGTCTAGCGATGATGCTACACAATCAAAGTATGTTTGAAGATCATGGTCAGATGATGCGAACACCTATCGGTCTTCGTGGTTCTTTTAATATAGATGCTATTACAGGTCAATCTACTTTTCAAAAATACAATCAGGTGGTGTCTCCTGCTCTTGTACACTTTGCCTGCGTTTGGGGAGAGCATCCCGTATATCATCGTGAAGTATCAAAGTTAAAAAACCTAGACAAAGGTGCAGCTAACCAGATAAAGTCTAATATATTTTCTGTAATTCAATATAAGTTTGGCTATCAGATTGCTTTATTAAGGTATATAGCTAAACGTGTACCTAAAAATCCTAAATATATTCAAGCTAGATTGGCAAAACTTTTGAGACAATTGCCTGAGTTGATTAAAACTAAATATAGAATTGAGCCAGTTCAGAGCAAATAAAGTTTGGTAAAACTCTGCATCTCTTTGTGCTTAGTTTAAGAGGTTGTTTGAAAAGTCCTCTTGTCGGTATCAAAACATTTTAGATCCCCCTAAATCCCCCGATAAATTGGGGGACTTTGATTCCGGTTCCCCCCTTTTTAAGGGGAGCCAGCGCGGTCTTGGGGGTTTCCCCCATGAGCGACTGGCGTGGGTTAGGGGGGATCAAAGTGCCTAAAATCACAGCCAAATACTTTTCAAACATCCTCTAAATTACTCAAGGGCTGCCTTAGTTTCTTTCTGCATAGCTTTAATCGTATATAATGTGCTGTCTGCGCTTCAGGCAGCACTCACAAAGTGTATTAGCGATCGCCTTGCATCCTTCACTCCTGACAGCTACTAGAAATTATATTTTTGTGAAACCTACAAAGATTATATCTGTAGGTTTATTCTAGAAACTAGACGGTACAGCGCAAATTCGTGTGTACCATAAAAATTTGTATTGCCGTACTTTTATGGAAAATCAACTAGGATTAGTTCTGAAACTGCTTTTACTCTCGGCTTTGTTATCGGTATTGATTAAGTCTGCAGGGCCAAGTCTATCAATTCCGGCGACAGCAACCAACGCGCTGATTATAGTATTGTTACCGATTGCGATCATAGCGATCGCGCTACTCTGGCGATTCCAAGCACAGAAACAAAATTAACTCAAACTATCTACGCACAAGTTACTAAAATCAGCTAACCTAGCTGAATTACCAGAAAATTGCATCTCGCCAACCGTTGGGAGTCAGCCTGTGAACCTCGGTCAATGGATCGGCTTAATCGCCATACTTCTTTCTTTATACATCCTGTGGCAAATTCGGGAAGTGCTTTTGCTAATGTTTGCCGCAGTTGTGTTAGCCACCACCTTAAATCGGCTAGCGAAACGCTTCCAAAGCTTTGGGATGAAGCGTGGATTCGCCGTCCTCCTAGCAGTAGCTATCTTTTTTGCAGGTATCGCGGGTTTTTTCTGGCTAATTGTGCCGCCATTTGCACAGCAGTTTCAAGAACTAACCAATCAGGTTCCTAAAGGATTTGAGCGCTTTAATGGTTGGCTTGATGCCCTGAGAACTCATATTCCCAACCAGTTAGTTCCTTACATCCCAGATATCAATAGTCTCATCCAACAAGTACAGCCCTTTGTCAATCGGCTACTGGGAAACTCTTTCGCCTTTGTATCTGGCTCTTTGGAAGTTATCCTGAAGATTTTGCTAGTGTTGGTTTTAACAGGAATGCTATTAGCTGACCCCATAGCTTATCGCAAAGTATTTGTGCGGCTTTTTCCCTCATTTTATCGGCGTCGGGTAGATGGAATTTTAGATAAATGTGAAGTCTCTTTGGAGGGATGGATTACAGGCGCTTTCATTGCCATCTGTGTAGTGGGGGTGATGAGTCTGATTGGCTTATCAATTTTGCATGTTAAGGCAGCACTAGCTTTAGCGGTTTTAGCGGGATTTTTTAACTTGATTCCCAATCTGGGGCCAACGATGAGTGTAATCCCAGCAATGGCGATCGCCTTCTTGGATGAACCTTGGAAAGCCGTCGCTGTCTTGATTCTCTACTTTATCATTCAACAGATTGAGAGTAATTTTATCACGCCCGTTGTGATGGCGCATCAAGTCTCATTGCTACCCGCCATAACCTTAATTGCCCAGCTATTTTTCGTGACTTTCTTTGGCTTTTTAGGATTATTTCTAGCGCTACCCCTAACTGTTGTTGCTAAGATTTGGTTGCAAGAAGTGTTAATTAAAGATGTTTTAGATGAATGGGGAATTAATCAGAGAAAAGAGACTGAGTTTGTGATAGTTTCTAAATCTCCTGAAGCAGATGATAATTGGACGGTAGAAAATCCAGATATAAATGAGAATCCCTCGATTGATGATGATATCTTGAAATAAGAAGATTGGTTACTCGATTTTGGATTAATTAATTAGGCGATCGCTTTTGGGTTTTAGAATAGGCGATCGCACTTTTACAAAACTAGTAAATCAGAATATGGGCAAATATCTCGCCCACAGTCGTGTGTCTGATAATACTGATTTACCAAAAATAGAACAATGAGATTCCCGAATTTTTAAAAATTCGGGAATCTCATACTTTTGAGGGGTGCATCCCAGGCTTTATTTTTCAATGAGAAAATAAATGTCATCGGCCTGCTTATAGTTCTGAAATACTTGTCTATTGATGAGCAACAAAAAAAACAAAAAAGTTAGAGATACCGCTCCAGAAATTACAAATGTTTTATTATCTGAAAGAAAAATAATAACTAATCCAGCAGAGACAAAAGCTGCAAGTAATAAGTACTCTATTACCTTCAAATTAAACAACCTTTTTTTATCTGATGGGGAGGATAAATTTTCAATCCTATCGGAAATCTTACTTTGGTTTCTTTGCTCAAGATTAGTTAATTCGGAAGTAGTCATTGCCTCTTACTCAATTCGTTATTGGGTGAAATATAGCAATAAAATCAATAGCAACAAGTAGAACTATTTTCAGGGGGATAGAAGTCAGCATAAGTTCCCTAGAGAGCAACTTCTTTTTGCTTAGACATCTCTTCTATTACCGTTCTTAAAGAATTTCTCCCTTCCCAAAACTTTCTAGCATCTGCTATTAGCTTCCACTTTGCCATTGACTAGTTAGCTTAGAGGTTGTTTGAAAAGTCCTCTTGTCGGTATCAAAACATTTTAGATCCCCCTAAATCCCCCGATAAATTGGGGGACTTTGATTCCGGTTCCCCCCTTTTTAAGGGGAGCCAGCGCGGTCTTCTCCCAAGGGGAGACGCTAAAAGCGATAGCGAAGCGGTAGCGAGTCATCGAGCGTCTGGGGTCTCCCCAAGTGGAGCGACTGGCGTGGGTTAGGGGGGATCAAAGTGCCTAAAATCACAGCCAAATACTTTTCAAACACCCTCTTAGAATGCTTTACAAAAACCAGAAATATTTCTTTCGGTTGGCGTAAAATCATTTAAGTCCAGTAAGTCTACTTAATCCTAACCATACATACATTTGATTAATAATGCAAGGGTTTTTATCAAGTAATTTTACGTATTACAAAAATATTTTTGATATAGGTAGGTAGCTTGCTTGCCCCAAAAAATATATCATTTGGACTTTGCAATAGTTGAATTGTTTTTTGGAATTTTATCTTTATCCTGGGTGTTAAGCTGTCGCGCAGAGATTGGCTACACCTATTTCAAGATGAACTTATACAAGAGTCTCGATAATCTGGGCTCACAAGGAGCAATGAAAATTTCTTTTCCCTATTCCCCATTCACCAGGAAGCGCAAGCACTGATAAGATGCGAACAATTGCAGAAATTAACGAGAAAATCAGCCGCCAACGTGCAGTAGTGTTGACAACTGAAGAATTAAAAGCACGAGTTGTAGAAATCGGTGTTACTAAAGCTGCTAAAGAAGTTGATGTAATTACCACTGGCACTTTTGAGCCGATGGAATCAAGTGGTGCAATTATCAATCTGGGACACACTGACCCCCCGATAAAAATTCGCCGTTGTTGGTTAGATGGCGTGCCAGCATACTCTGGTTTTGGGGCAGTAGATTTATATTTGGGTGCGAGTTCTGCTGTGGAGACTACAGACGGGGAAGAAGTCCGAGAACGCGGCGGCGGTCATGTAATCGAAGATTTGATCGCTGGTAAACCTATACATGTAAAAGCGCAAGGACAAGTAACAGATTGTTACCCCAGAGCAGCTTTTGAAACTACAATTACCAGTGACACAATTAATCAGTTTTATTTATTCAATCCGCGCAATCTTTATCAAAATTTTATTGTTGGTGTCAATGGTGGCGATCGCCCCCTCTTCACCTATCTCGGCCCTTTACAACCGCGTCTGGGGAATGCTGTTTATTCTAACCCCGGTGCTATTTCCCCTTTACTCAACGACCCCGATTTGCAACTCGTTGGTATAGGTACTCGAATTTTTTTAGGAGGTGGTATTGGATATGTCGCCTGGGAAGGCACTCAGCACTTCCCCTTACAAAAGCGTTTAGCTAATCGTACACCGATTGGGCCTTCCGCCACTTTAGCTTTAATTGGTGATGCCAAGCAAATGGATGCTCATTGGGTGCGGGGGTGTTACTTCAAAAGTTATGGCCCCTCATTAATGTTAGGCGTTGGTGTACCACTGCCTGTACTAAATGAACAAGTAGTTGAACACTGTGCAGTGCAAGATCAAGACTTAGTAGCCCCAATAGTGGATTTTTCTATTCCTCGCCGTGTCCGTCCCACCTTTGGTTTAGTGAGTTACGCCCAACTCAAATCTGGGCGGATTACCATCGAGGGCAAAGCGGTACGCTCTGCCCCCTTAGCGAGTTTGTTTTTTTCTAGGCAAGTCGCCCTAGAGTTGAAAAAGTGGATCGAAGCAGGTACGTTTACCCTCACAGAACCAGTTTCTCCAATTCCGATGGAGCGATCTTTTCTACCCCAAGACCGTCGGACGGATTTTTGACGCTGGGGGCTGGGGAGTAAGAATTTTAGATTTTAGATTTTGGATTTTAGATTGAAATTTAATCCAAAATCTAAAATCCAAAATCCAAAATTGAATTGCCCAATCCCCATACCCTACTCTTGAGTCGGTTTCGGTCGCTTGATGGGTTTAGGAGCGGGTGTTTTTGGTATAGGTTTTGACACTACAGAGGGGTCGCTGCTTACGCCTGTTTTCTTGATGGGACGAGGAGTTTCGCCACTGCGTCTAGGGGGGAATGGTTTTCTACCACCAGCACCACCAGCAACACCGCCAGCACGAGGCCCACCTTTGAATGGTGGTCTGCGTTTTTTGGGCAAGTCAGCGATCGCCTGAGCTTTTTCTACTACCAAAACGTCTGCTTCCCGCTTGGCTTGGAAGTCCCAGAATTTTCCCACTGCTTTGGTGGTCAGCACACCCCTCAATTTCAACTTAAAATATTTGGGTTTGTCAGTTGATTTGCGTGGAGCCTGCCTAATTTTGACTACCAAGCTTTTAGCATCAAAAGACTGGTATACTACTTCACCACGAACAGAAAAACCACCATCTGCAACTTCTGATGAGGGTCTGGGGGCAGTTGTATTTAGTTCAGAGTTCTCGGATAAGCCATCATCGAGTGTCTGTAACTCTTGCAACTCCAAATCTGATTCGTCCTCATCTGTTGAGTTTTTAGCCAGATTTTCTGGCTCCCAAACTCCGACGATTTGGATGTGCAAGGTATCATTTTCTTGTCTTGTACGTGGATATACTACCCACAGGTGTTCTTTTTCTAAGTCTAGATGATTCTTGACTAAGCTCATAATCCGACCTAGGAGGACGGCATTGAGTTCTACACCATCTGCGGTCAGCAGCGTACCTTGAGTAAATTGTTCACTACTAGCATGATAGCGACCCCGGACTAATCCGATCGCTCGATACTGCATCGGTTCGCTGGGAGGCGGAATCGGTTGCTGTCGATTAATCAAGTTCCCATTTGAGTCAGTCTCGTTGGGGTTGACAGGCAAATTTTCAACTTCTTTAGAGGACTGGGCTGCTATATGAACATTAGCGGATGCCTCTACGTTAGTTGGGCCCTGGTTAGAGGCAGAAGAATTGGAGGATTCAGGCAACGGCATCAGGTCGGAATTCATAAAAACTCCTTGCGGCGGAGACACATCCCATTGTGGGATTTTACAAAGGCAGCTGGAAAGAGCATTTGTGCGACTGATGAAAGTATATTGGCTTTTTACAAAATCACACTAGGGTACTCTACACAATCCTAAAGGCGCTAAATTTAGTGTATAAACACTAAATGTGTAATTTAAGGCCTTTACACTAGTTTCGGAAGCATATCATAGCGACAATTCTGACGGCTCCTCCTAAAGTCATCACTTACTTTAGCAGTGTAAATAGTTAATTGTTATAAAATTCACAGGCAATTGGCAGTATTCCGCAAAGTTTTGGAAATTTTTAACTTTACGATTTGTGTAAAGGATAATGTCATTAAAATTTAGGAGAAAGACAAAACTGTGTCTCAACCGCGCAATCGTTGGATAGTTCGAGTCGTCTTGGCACTGGCAATTCTTGCTTTTGTGGGTGTTTCGGTGATTCCCATAATTGGAGCATTTAATAATACGCCACCCTCAAACCAGAATACCGCTAGCACCAGAAGCAGTTTATCCTCCGCTGACCAAAAATCAAAACTGGAAGACGAAGTACGGGGTTATGAACAGGTTTTGCAAAGGGAACCAGAAAATCAGAGTGCGCTTAAAGGCTTGTTACAGGCGCGGCTGCAACTACTGAGTCAAAAAGAAAAAAGTGAGGTTAAACCAGCTGATATCCAAGTTGTGATTGAACCCCTAGAAAAGCTAGCCAAGCTGAATCCCGAACAGTCTGAATATTCAGTGTTACTGGCTCAAGCCAAACAGCAAATAGGCGATCGCGAAGGGGCCGCTCAAGCTTATCGCTCGATTTTGTCTACAAAACCAGGCGATTTGAAGGCTTTGCAAGGAATGGTGGCTCTGTTGATCAGTCAGCAACGCCCCGAAGCAGCCATTGGTTTGTTGCGAGAAACCCTCTCTAACGCAGCCCAAGCAAATACAATTCAGCCTGGAAGTGTAGATACAGTTGCCGTGCAGGTGTTGTTAGGTTCTGTTCATGCTTCCCAGAAACGCTACGCTCAAGCTAGCTCTGTTTATGATCAGGCAATTAAGAAAGATCCCAAGGATTTTCGCCCCGTCGTGGCAAAAGCGATGCTCCTGAAACAACAGGGCAAAGACGCAGATGCAAAACCTTTGTTTGATAGTGCCGCAGCTTTAGCACCGGCTCGGTACAGAGACGAAATTAAGAAGGCAGCAACGGTTTCCCCCATTCCTAAATCTGCTCCATCTCCCGCGCCTTCACCGGAAAATAATATTTTGACGCCCAAGTAATAGGGAGTGGGAACTGGGAATTGGGAATTGGGATTGGGAATTGGGACAAAGAGGAATTATTGAATAAGTCTCTTCCTTGTCTCCTTGTCCCCTCACGCTCCTTCAATGGCAGCAACGACACCAAAGACTAGAAACAAGCATCCACCAATAAAGGTGAGTTGACGTTCAGAAATGCGCCCGGCAATCATTTTGCCGCCGATAACTGCGATCGCAGCACAAATGGAATGTCCTAAAATTGCACCTATTGTGACTCCAATTGGATTATTACCTGCGGCTAGGGCAATAGTGGCAATTTGGGTGCGATCGCCCCACTCTGCCATAAATGTCAACGCAAAGGCTTCTATGACAATTGCTAAGGAAGTCTTTTGCTTTGGTAACTGCAAATCTGCTTGTTTCACCGCAGCTTGGGCTTCTTCGACAACTTGTGTATCACAAGCAGCACGAGACATCTTACTAGCGTCATACAGCAGCTTGATACCAAAGGCTATAAATAAAGCTATTTCAGCGTAATGAATATAAACTTTTGGCAACAAAGATACTGCTTGTCCAAATAGCACCGAAAGGATTGTCATCGCGGCTAGAGCAGCTGTCACACCTATAAATACCAGCCGCCGCGGATGGTGCATTGCCAAAATCACAGCAATAAAAAATGTTTTATCGCCTAGTTCTGAAACTGTAATTAATAATAAAGCTGCGGTAAAAGCTGTTAACACTCTCTCAAGCTCCTGAAGAATCGTTTACCGATGTGAAGCTTGATGAGAGCCAAAAGACCTCACCAAGTTTACACTTTTCGGTGTGAACTTAGTGAAGGTCTCGCTTTCAAATATTGATTATTTGCCACCTGAACCAGGCTCATCGCCAGTATGTTGATTCAGATGTACTGGCTTTTTATTTCTAGCCAGCAGCTACTCCCCTTCTATGCAATTCTTAGCATACATCTTTTTCAGGTATCAGTCAAGTTTAGGGAGGAATAGCACTTACTTAACCTAGATTTAGATCCCCGACTTCTTGAAGAAGTCGGGTATCTGGGCAGCAACTTTTGCTATACAGACCGATTCAGTGCTTACTGAGGTAAAAACTCATCATCTATGACTTCTGCTAGCTGGTATGGACAGTTCTGAGGAAAGGATTCCATTAACAAGCCAGTTTCAGCTTTTGCTTGCTTAACCGCTTGTGCATAACACTCAGCAAAAACTATCTCAAGATAGGATTTGAGACTTGGTGAATCATCTAGAGCTTCTTTGACACGTCTACGATGTTCAATTATGCTTCCTTCCCAGCTACCGCTTCTTTTGTCCGGCTGAAACTGCCATTTGAGCAAATGCACCAGAATTATAATCAGATTACTCTTGAGACTCCGGCGCTCACCCCTTCCCATATCGGCAATTTCTTCAATTAGGTTCTCCCATTCAACGTTTGCGTAATCCTGACTTTGCAATTTTTCTACAGTCGTTTCTATCCATTGCAAGTAATCAGCCTCATATAGCGTTTGGGAATGCGCCTCTAGGGAAGACATGGCAGTTTCCATAGGAAATGTTTAGATAATATCTCACATATCTTTACAATTAACATCAGTGCGTGAAAATGTAACGCACCCTACCGACTCAAGTAATTGCCAATTGTCTAACTAATCAACTTTAAGCTTTGCCAATATCTCTAGGCGTTTCAGATAATTCTTCATGTGTTCAGCACTGTGTGTTGGAACACAACCATCATTGTACAGATAAATTGTGTCTGTATTTGAATCACCTTTTAAGAAAGTTTGGCTGCTGTTGCTGAACCTATACCTTTCAATTTAACGCAAATAGGATACTCTTCATACTTAATGTCTTCCCTGGTTTTAAAACCAACTGGCTTGTATTTTCTATTAAGCACTACGTATCTTCCATCAGGTTGTTTTTCAATGCAATAAGGAAGAAATACTGCTCTGAAATCGTTAAGCGCCAGTTCATTTCCTTTGTCTACAACTTTACTAAAGTCAGAGGTGACTTGACACTCCCCGGCGTGAACGCACGGGGATTCTTCTATCTACGAGACGGCTTGCTCTAACAGGATTGCTCCAGCTAAAGTAGAGGTCGATTCTCCAGAAGCGTTGCAAGCGATTGCCGCAAAGGTTCCGGTATGCCCTACCGTACCCAATCCTAAGTTCAGAATGTTTATCCCGGCATTATGATCTCTATCTAGTTTGCAACCGCATTGACAAACGTGTGTACGAGTAGATAGTGACTTTCTCACAATCGAGCCACACTTAGAACATTCTTGACTTGTATATGAAGGATTTACCGCAATAGTAATCCGTTTAAATACCCTTCCAAAATACTCCAACCAAACTCTAAATTGATACCATCCAGCATCATTGATTGATTTTGCCAAACAATGATTTTTGACCATGTTCTTAATCCTCAAATCTTCATAGACTACAACATCGTTTGATGTGATTACGTACCGTGCTAATTTCACAGCATGGTCTTTACGTTGTCTACTTATTTTGAGGTGAACCCGACCTAATCTGGTTCTGGCTTGACGCCTGTTACCAGAACCTTTAACTTTTCTAGAAACAAGCCTTTGTGACCGTTTCATTTTCTGTTCCCCAGTTCTATAGAACCGAGGATTTTCAATCTTTTTACCAAGGGAATCGGTATAGAAGCTTTCTATCCCTACATCTAGTCCAATTGTCTGATGAGTGGGTTTAATCACTTCTGTGCGGTCTATCGATATGCACAGTTGGATATAATAACCATCCGCACGCTTCACTAACCTGACTCGTTTAATTTGGTCGGGCTGATAAAAATTTAGGTCACGAGTACCTTTCATTTTTAGTTTGCCGATTCCATTTTTATCGCTAAAGAAAATAAATTTTCTGTTTTCAGATAACTTCCAGCCAGTTGATTTATACTCTACACTTCTACAATCTTTTTGAAAAGCTGGATACCCCTTTTTACCCGATGTCTTTTTCTTGCAGTTGTCGTAGAAGCGAGATATAGCAGCCCATGCTCGTTCGGCTGCGGCTTGTCTAGCCATTGAGTTTAACTTATCTGCAAAAGGAAACTCTTTCGCCAATAATGTACAATGCCGCGAGAGTTCAACCCAAGATTTAGCAAGACCTTCCATCCACAATCTAATTGCTTTATTCCGAATAAACTGGGTTGTTCGGATAGCTTCATCGATTGCTTGAAATTGTTTTGCCTTGCCGTAGGTTTTGAACTCAAAAATTAACATGGAATTTTCTATTTATCTTAGTCTTATGATAATACGCTCTTCATAAGACTAAGATAAATAGCAACAAAATATAATATAAAGCCGTCCTGGAAGGACGGGGCTTTTACCCAATTTTTCGGTAATAATCACCTCAACTATTACTTACCTGCACATAATGCCATACTCATTCAAAAAAATGAATCTATGAATCATGCACAAGGGTAACGCCACCTCCTGGCTGATTACGCAAGTCCAACCAACTTGGCGCTTAGTTCCCATACGCGATCGGCTTTGTCGTCATCGCGGGCTTGAGGAGAGACTTTTTGCACAAAAGACTTGCCATCTTTCTTCTGACGATTTCCCCAACTCCAATAAACACCGGATTGATTATAGTCAGGATCGGCAACCACCGCAGCCACCCGTTCTCCCGCCAACTCCTGAGACACGTATCCCCCAGTGATGTACTTCTGGAATAATGGGAAGATTTTCTGAAATAGCGGATAGTGGTTTCTAAATAGCGGCGTTTCTGCAACACATCCCGGATAGAGAGAATTGAAGACGATACCGGTGGACTCATGATAGCGCTCATGCAGTTCCCGCATAGTCAGTACGTTACAAACCTTGCTATCTTTGTAAGCTTTGACTGGCTCAAATTTCTTGCCATCAATCATTGCGATCGGCTCTTTAAACCCTTCTGCAAAGCCATTTAGTTCGCCCAAATCGGGACGTGGTGGTATCTTCCCACCCAGTTCGTCTGGATTGTGCGTGACGGTTCCTAAAATTACGAGCCTTGGCTCTAAAGATGACTTCTTCAGATCCTCTAGCATCAGGTTGCACAAGAGGAAATGACCCAGATGATTGGTGGTGACAGTTAACTCGTAACCTTCTGGACTGCGTAATGGCTCCTTGATCAAGGGCATATAAATTGCGGCGTTGCACACTAAAGCGTCTAAGGACTTTCCACTGGCTCGGAAGTTCTTCACAAACTGTCGAACACTTTCCAAGGAGCCAAGGTCAATATGTATGCTGGTATAACTGTTGTAGGGGATTTCCACAGCTTGGGCAGCTTTTTGTGCTTTCGCTAAATCCCGACATGCCAGTACCACATACCATCCCTTTTCAGCAAGAGCTTTTGCAGCATACAAACCCACCCCCGAAGAGGCACCCGTAATTACAACCGTTGGCTTCTGATGTTGTTCCATTGCGTTCGCACTCAATTGACTATCTCTAGGATCTCACACCAGTGAGCCATGATTGTCACCAGGTTTTTCCGGGCTGTATTAAGCTGAACTAACCTCGTACTCCAAGTAATAGGGACTAATCGCCAAAAAGTATATTTTTATACAGAAAAAATACCCAAATAACTATAATTATAATCATATTTTTGGTGTACTGATAGAGTTTAAAATCGTATCAATGCAATCTTGACTTTTTCTGTTTTCAAGTATTTTTTCAGAGATATTCAGATGTATATTATTACTAGGCTGAAAAGTATAAGTAAATTTCCTAGCTGTTTCACAATTTATACGCTGTGGATAAGCTTCTACAATCTGTAACAAAAATTCTGCAAGACAAGCCTCTCGGCTCAATTCAGTGGTTTGTGCTATATCAATCGTGGTTGGGCAAAACTTACGGTGAAATGGCAGAGGTATCAGGCTACTGCAACAATTACATCAAGGAAGTTGGATCTGAGTTGTGGCAAGACCTTTCCATCGCACTTGGAAAAAGAGTAACAAAAAAAAATCTGCATTTAGCCTTAGAAAAACACCTGCAAGACGAGATAGATGATCGCGAAAATCAGATTCAACAAAAGTTCGGTGAAGAATCTAGCTTAGAAATGGTTTCTCCAGACTTTTTTTCAGCAAGCAAGATAGAATTTCCTAGCGGCCCTGTAGCACTGGGTTCTCCTCTTTACATCAATCGCCCGCCCCTGGAAGAACTTGTTTGTAACGAGATTTTATACCCTGGTTGCTTAATCCGGATCAAAGCACCTAGAAAGATGGGAAAAAGTTCCCTGCTGAATCGGATGATTGCTTATGCTAAAGAGCAAGATTATCAAATTGTCTATTTAGACTTTCAAGAAGCTGACCAAGATGTTTTTGCTTCACTGGATAAATTTTTGCGTTGGTTTTGTGTGAATGTCAGTAGGCAGTTAAATCTCCTTTCTTGTCTAGACGATTTTTGGGATACGGAAATGGGCAGCAAGGTAAGCTGTAAAATTTATTTTGAAGCATATCTGTTGCAATACATTCATGATAGTCCTGTAGTTTTGGCTTTGAATGAAGTCCATCGGGTTTTTGAACATCCCAATATTGCCCAAGACTTTCTGCCAATGCTGCGATTTTGGCATGAACAAGCAAAGCAAGATCAGACTTGGCAAAAACTGCGGATGGTAGTGGTTCACACAACAGAAATTTATATTCCGCTCAAGCTCAACCAATCGCCTTTTAATGTAGGGATAACAATTACACTGCCACCATTTACCCTTAAGCAGGTACAGAATTTAGCATTACGTTATGGACTAGATTGTGCAGCAGATTCAGAAGGGGCAAAACGCCTTGCACGCCTACAAGCAATGGTAGGAGGACATCCCTATCTGGTGAGCCTTGCATTTTATCATCTATGTCATGGGGAAATGACGCTGGAGGTGTTGTTAGAAACCGCATCTACACCAGTAGGAATTTACGGTCAGCATTTACGAGAACTGTTGACACTACTGCAAGAAGAACCAGAATTAATGTCAGCTATGCAACAGGTAATTGCAACAGATGAAAAAGTGGAGTTAGACGCGATCGCTGCTTACAAGCTAGAAAGCATGGGTTTGGTTCAATTAAACGGCAATCAAGCTAGCACCATGTGTGAGTTATATCGTCTTTATTTTAGCCAACAGTTTGGAAAGCAAAATAGTTCTAATGCTTCTAGTACTGGATCAAATTAGTTTTGAGGATTTGTATTAATGACTAAAATTCCGACTACAAACTTGCATACCCATCAATATTATGATGAATTTTTTTAACTGTTGCGATACAAATTTTTTGATTTAGATATAGAACGAATTTAAAACCAATTAAATGAGCAATTATCGATACCAAGTGGGTGGAACGCTTACCAGTGATGCTCCTAGCTATGTTGAGCGCAGAGCAGATGTGGAACTTTACGAAGCTTTGAAACAGGGTGAATTTTGCTACGTTCTAAGCTGTAGGCAAATGGGTAAATCCTCACTCATGGTCAAAACAAAGAACCGCTTGCAAAAAGAGGGCTTTAGATGTGCCACCGTTGATATGACTAATATTGGTTGTGAAAATATAACTCCAGAACAGTGGTATAAGGGAGTTGTTGGCGATATTTGGTTGAGTTTTAAACTGTTAGGAAAAGTCAATTTAAAAAGCTGGTGGCAAGAACAAAATGATATTTCTTTGGTTCATAAACTTAGTCGGTTTATTTCGGAAAATTTGTTAGCTCAGTTTCCTAACGAAAGATTATTTATTTTTATTGATGAAATTGATAGTATTCTTAGCCTCGATTTCTCTGTTGATGACTTTTTTAACTTGATTCGGTTCTGTTATAACCAACGAGCAATTGATCCAGAGTATCATCGGATTACATTTGCAATTTTTGGTGTGGCGACACCTTCAGACTTAATTCTAGATCGAAATTATACTACCCCGTTTAATCTTGGTAAAACCATACAAGTAAATGGTTTCACCTTTGAAGAAGCTCAACCACTATCTTTAGGACTAGATATTAAAGACAATCATCCCCAGAAAGTTTTGAAAGAAGTATTAGCTTGGACAGAAGGGCAACCATTTCTGACTCAAAAGCTGTGTCGGCTGTTTGTAAACTTATCTCAAGATGATATGGGTAGAAAGCTCAAAATTCCCCCTGGCACAGAAGAATTTTGGATAGAAAATGTGGTGCGATCGCACATCATCGAGAAATGGGAATCACAAGATGAACCGGAGCATCTCAGGACAATTCGCGATCGCATCCTCAGAAACGAACAAATTGCCGCCAGATTGCTAGGAATTTATCAGCAACTTCTCCAAGGAGCGAAAGTAGCAGCCGACGATAGTCGAGAACAGGTAGAACTGTTGCTCTCTGGTTTAGCGATCAAAAAGCAAGGTTTTCTTGAAATAAAAAACCGAATTTATCAAGAAGTTTTCAATTTAGAATGGGTTGGAAAAAAATTAGCTTACTTGCGCCCCTACTACGAAAACTTCAATGCATGGGTAGCCTCAAAGCAAAAAGATGAATCTCGCTTATTGCGTGGACAAGCCTTGATTGATGCCCAAACTTGGGCAAATGGTAAAAGTTTGAGCAACTTAGATTATCGATTTTTAGCTGCTAGTGAAGAATTAGATCGCCGAGAAGTGCAGCAGGCATTAGAGGCTGAACGGGCTAAAGAAGTTGAAGCACGACTTGCAGAGCAACAAAAAAGGCTGGCTCAACAAAAGAAAGCTGCCACAATAGTGACACTTTTGCTCGTGGGCATGACAATCAAGTTGGTGATTTCTATAATGTGGGGAGTATCGCTTTTACGAAAAATTGATGCTTTAGAATCACAGTTAAAATGTAGCAAGATAGATCATCATGGGAAAGCAATAACTACAAATTCTCGGTTAGATGGATGCTGACTTAATTTTAGATTTTGCGGTATGAATTAAATTTATATTTTTAGAATACTAATCAACTTTACATGAAACACCAAAAACATAACCCCTCTCCGCCACCGGAAAGGGGTTAATCACTGCCGAAACTCAGTAATCTCTAATAAGCGTCCTGCAATTCATAAAAATCAGGCGAGATATAATCCTTCCGCAAAGGCCAACCTACCCAATCTTCCGGCATCAAAATCCGCTTGAGATTTGGGTGTCCTTCGTAGACAATGCCCAACATATCGTAAGACTCGCGCTCTTGCCAATCTGCGGTCTTCCAAATCCAGTACACAGAAGGCACTACGGGGTTTTCCCGTGGTAAGAACACCTTAACTCGTACTTCTTCGGGGCGATCGCTATTATCACCCACTTTAATCAAGTGATACACACTCACCAATTCCTGTCCTGGCCCAAGGTCAACACCACCTTGAAACTGGAGATAATTAAACCCATAAGCATAAAGGGCTGTAGCCGTAGGAAGCAAGAAATCTGCCGCCACCTTAATTATCTCTACACCATTCTTGTCTGGTGCTAAAAACTCATGGTCAAAGCCATTTTCCGTCAACCACTGGGAAACTTTACCGGCTTGTACCAATGATTCTTCTTTGGCTGCTGGTACTGGTTTAGATTCTTCTTCAGCCACGGGTTTGTTCCTCCTTTTGCGCCAATTCTTTCAGCAGTGCAGGTGGTATTGGCATACCGATCGCTTCCGCCAATTCCTTCGGTGGTGCATAGCGAGTTTCTGACTGCAAATACTTACCAGTTAAAATTTCCTCTACTGGCTTCAAATTATGAGTCGTGCTGTAGTAGCGGTGAGTTTGCTTAATTTTATCCCGCTCTTGCATCGATTCATTGGCGATTTTCTTCCGCAGCTTAATGATTGCGTCGATAATTGCTTCTGGACGGGGAGGACAACCAGGTAAGTAGACATCCACAGGAATCAGTTTATCGACTCCGCGCACTGCCGTGGGGGAATCAACACTGAACATCCCGCCAGTAATTGTGCAAGCTCCCATCGCAATTACATACTTCGGCTCTGGCATTTGTTCATAAAGACGCACCAGTTGGGGAGCCATCTTCATCGTAATAGTCCCTGCCGTAATAATTAAATCGGCTTGGCGGGGGCTAGAACGGGGAATTAGTCCAAAACGGTCAAAGTCAAATCGGGAACCAATTAAAGCTGCAAACTCAATAAAGCAGCAAGCAGTACCAAACAGCAACGGCCACAGACTAGAAAGCCGCGCCCAGTCGTAGAGATCATCAACCGTCGTCAAAATGACGTTTTCTGAAAGGTCTTGAGTGATTGTAGTCCGCTCAATGGGGTTGATGATTCGCTCTTTGCCCTGGGTTGTTAAGTTAGAATTCAAGACCATTCCAAAGCTCCTTTACGCCATGCGTAAACTAAAGCGACTACAAGAATTGCAATAAACACTAGCGCTTCAATAAATGCCAATAGCCCCAAACGGTGGAAAGCTACCGCCCAAGGATACAAGAAAACAGTCTCCACATCAAAGACGACGAAGACCAGAGCAAACATATAGTAGCGGATGTTGAACTGAATCCAGGCTCCCCCGATGGGTTCCATACCAGATTCGTAGGTGGTGCGCCGTTCTGGGCTGTAACCACTGGGTCGTAGAAGCTTGGATGCTGAGAGCGCTAAGGCTGGCACTAGGCTACAGATGATGAAGAAGCCTAGAAGGTACTCGTAACCGCTGAGGACAAACACAATGAGTATCTACCGCTTATGGAGTATTTTAAGTAGTGACTGGGGACTGGGGAAGGTGGGGCCCCCTCTGGGGATAAGGGAGATAAGAAGGACAAGGGGGATAAGCAATGCCCAGTACCCAGTACCCAGTAAGCAATCCCAAATTCCCAAGCAATCCCCAAACCGCGTAACTTTCTTTTACATTATATCTGTTTGGTTTTTCTGAAATCTGCGAAACAGACGCACTTCAGGTATTTGATTCGTTTTTGGTAGTGATAGAAAAGTCTAACAATTATGTCATAATTTTTAACGTATATTTAAGAATTCTCCTCTGTGAGGCCTTAGCCATGAGCGAACCAGCTGTTGAGACTCCGGTGTTAGACCGCTACGAGTGTCGCGCCTGCGGTTATGTTTACGAACCTGAGAAGGGAGACGACAAGGATGATATTCCTTCAGGGACAACCTTTGCAGAACTACCCATAAATTGGCGCTGTCCAGTTTGTGCTGCTAAGAAGACCGCTTTTGCCAACATCGGCCCTGCGGGTACTGCATCCGGCTTCAAAGAAAATCTCGGTTACGGTTTGGGTGTCAACAACCTAACGCCAACCCAAAAGAATATCCTAATTTTTGGTGCTTTGGCTCTTGGCTTCTTGTTTTTTATTAGTCTTTACGGCTTACAATGAAAGCTTTTAAGCAATTCAAAATTCAAAATGAAAAACCCAGGATTGTCCAGCATTCTGACTGCCAACTCCTACAGAAATTTAGAAACAATTAAGAAATACTGATGCATTCAATTGTAAAAAGTTGGCAACGAATATTTGCCTTGTTAATAGTAATCCTGATATGCATAGGTTGTAGCAAAATTCCCTCTGTTAGCTACAACCCTTGGAAAGTAATTTCTGTGCCCACAGACTCGAATCTATTGGATATTGCTTTTACTAATAACCCTGAGCATGGCTACTTAGTAGGTAGCAATGCCACCTTATTGGAAACCAATGACGGTGGTAATACCTGGAAACCAATAATACTGCAACTGGATGAGCAAAAGTATCGCTTTGATTCAGTAAGTTTTGCAGGTAAAGAAGGCTGGATTGCCGGAGAGCCTGGACTGTTGCTGCATACTACCGATGAAGGTGGTGCTTGGTCGCGTATTCCCCTGAGTGAAAAGCTACCAGGTAGCCCGATCGCAATTAAGGCACTGGCAGACAAGACAGCTGAAATGGCTACTGATGTCGGAGCCATCTATAAGACCACAGACGGCGGCAAAAACTGGAAAGCGCAGGTGGAATCAGCAGTCGGTGTGGTACGTAACTTGGAACGTTCTGCTGATGGTAAATATGTTGCTGTTTCTGCTAAGGGTAGCTTCTACTCGACTTGGGAACCAGGCCAAGATGCTTGGGTTCCCCATAACCGCAATAGTTCTCGGCGGGTAGAAAATATGGGCTTTGCTGACAATGGCCAATTGTGGTTGCTAGCTAGAGGAGGGCAAATTCAGTTTAGTGACCCAACTAAACCTGAAGAATGGCAAGATGCAAAATATCCAGAGTTATCCACCAGTTGGGGTTTACTGGATTTGGCATATCGCACACCCGATGAAATTTGGATAGGTGGGGGTAGCGGTAATTTACTACGCAGTGGCGACGGTGGCAAAACCTGGGAAAAAGACCGTGCAGTGGAAGAAGTTGCTGCTAATTTGTACAAGATTGTGTTCTTAGAGCCAGAACGGGGATTTATAATTGGCGATCGCGGCGTTTTGCTCAAATATCTACCAAAACCTGAAACAACTTCTCCAGAAGCAGCTTAATGGAAACTGGGGACTAGGGACTAGGGACTAGGTACTAGGTAAGAGTTTCCCAATGCCCAATAACCAATACCCAATGCCCTATTTCTGAGAAGAACGTTGCAACTTGTAACTCTTTCTTAACTTTGTAGGATAATAAACTCTATAACATTCTTTGTGAAGGTAGGAATCTAAATGTCAGGTACCACTGGAGAACGTCCGTTTTCGGACATCATTACTAGCGTTCGTTACTGGGTAATTCACAGCATCACCATCCCAGCTTTGTTTATTGCTGGTTGGCTATTTGTGCAAACTGGACTGGCTTATGATGCTTTTGGCACACCTCGTCCCAATGAGTATTTCACACCAGCGCGGCAAGAAGTGCCCATTGTGAAGAACCGTTTTGAAGCTAAAAAACAAGTTGAACAATTTATCGGAAAATAGTTTGAGATTATGACTAGCGGCAATAACATCAATCAACCAGTTACCTATCCAATTTTTACCGTTAGATGGCTGGCAGTTCACACTTTAGGTGTACCTACTGTATTCTTTTTAGGCGCGATCGCCGCAATGCAATTTATTCACCGTTAGGAGCAATTATGGTAGAAAGATCGCCCAATCCCAATAATCAGCCGGTTGAACTAAACCGGACTTCGCTATACCTGGGACTACTACTAGTTTTCGTTCTGGGTATTCTCTTTTCCAGTTACTTCTTTAACTAATTGGAACTACTGTTGTTAATCTTTGTTTATTGAACATGTGTTGATTTGTTGTTAAGGGAGGAGAAAAGCTGTGTCTGGAAGTGGGAGAATTCCCCTGTGGGTCGTCGCTACGATCGCAGGTTTAGGTATAATTACAGTCTTGGGCATTTTCTTTTATGGTGCCTACGCCGGACTCGGTTCTTCGATTTAACATTAGTTAGTTTGAACCGAACACTATAAGTTAGAATTTTCCAGCATTTGTTGAGAAATCAACGTTAAAAAAACCGCCTGTCTTTATGAGATAGGCGGTATTAATTTTGGTCAGTAGTCATTTGTCCTTTGTCCTACCCCTGCGGGTACTCCTTCGGAGAACTCGTAGAGTAGCCCCTGGCGCGTCTATGTCATTTGTTTTTTGCAAATGACTAATGACTAATGACTACATCAGTATCACTTAATATCGCTGATATCGTCGCTTTCAATGTATAAAAACAGAAATGCGAAGACAATACCTGGTAAAACCCAACCAATTATGGAAATGAAGATGGGAGACAAGTACGAAGTACTAGCCAAGATAGAAGGCAAAAAAGAAACTGCCATAGTAAAGGTTCCTATCAAATCACACTACAATTCAAAATGAGCTTACTGCAAATTCTGCCAGATTTTTGAAATTCTTTCATATTTTTAACACAGGCAATATTGGGACTGGGGAAGGTGGGGCCCCCTCTGGGGATAAGCGGTAATGGGGACTAGGGACAGATTTGCTGAATAATTCCCCCTTGTCTCCCTCATCTCTGAGTTACTCGCTACTCGCGATCACATACCCAGGAGTTCATCTAGCTGCAACTTTGGCAAGTCTGGAGGAATCACAGTTCGCAATATTGTGACTTTGTGACTCTCCTGTTGAGTTGTCAGATCGAGTGCGATCGCTTCTAAGCGAATTTCCAAACAGCCAAAGGGAATGTTTAATTGCGTCATCACTTCCACTTCCCCCCATGCATTAGGTAGTAAATTTGTCAATAAATGGGGCCTATCTAGTAAGCAGCGAGTTTGATAATCTTCAAGCCATAACTTGACAACAACTTGCGGAGGTACTTCAGGCAGTACTACGCGCACTATTACAGACTTGCCAGCAATTAGTTCGCCTTCTGGTATATGCAGGTGTGGAATTGGCAAAGGCCCAGTGGCTGCCGCAATTATAGGTAAGGAAGGGGATGAATCTAACAGTGGTTGCTCCTGCTCCTCTTCTTCAAACGGGTAACTCGTAGCTGCATCGGCTTCCAGTTCACTATATGTATCATCTACGACGATTTCTTGCGCTAACCAAGCTGACGCTATATTTATTTTTATTGGAGGAGGGGGCGGCGGTATTTGTGTTACCAAAGCCGATGAGAGTGTTGGTTCTAATACTTTTTCTAGTTCCGTATTTTCTCCTATCCCCAGATCCGCTTCCTGCGCTGTGTCTATATCTTCCCCAAAGTTCCCCAGTTCGGAAGCTAACCCTTCGACTTCTTCCCATGTACCCTGTCCGTTGCGCGTCTCCGTCAGGAGAAGTTGTGAGCTGCTCCAACCTTCGCTCAGATTATTCTCCATGTTGGCATCTAGGTTTAACGGCAAGTGGACATCAACATTCGCATTTTCTGCACTCAGAGAAAGGGGCGTCTGCTGCGCTGGAACATAGTTATCGTAATCTTGAAGTTGCGGATCATTGATGGATTCAGGCAAAGAGTATCCTTGGCTCTGCATCCACTTCCTGAGCAGGGGAGATGAGTAAAGGTTGCCTGTTGTAATAAATTGTGCATTTGGTTCGGCTTCTACTTCAGTAAAAGATTCTTCCTGGAATTGTGCATTTGGTTCGGCTTCTACTTCAGCAAAATATTCTTCCTGGAATTGTGCATTTGGTTCGGCTTCTACTTCAGCAAAAGATTCTTCCTGGAATTGTGCATCATCTATTACTAATTCAGGTGTATTTTCATCTTCAGCTACAATTGCGTCCAACAGCGGCAAGTCTTCAGCCCCTTGAACTTCCAATGCATCTGGCAAGACATTGTTTTTTACTTCTTCTGCATCACTCGGCAAAGCTTGTAGCCGTTTCAAGTATGGCAAAGTAGTGACGAGTATTGGCATTCGACGTTGCCTGATGACCAACTGCTCCAAGTTGATGGTGGCTATAGTAGCATCCTTTTCTAGAAACTCCTCCTGTGTAGGTGGTTCTGTAACAACATCTGCGGGAATGTTGGCATCACTTTGAATAGGGGGCAGTTTCGGTAATTGAGGTAACGAAATACTTGAATTCTTGAGCTTAGATGTTCGCAGGGTAGCTTCTCGCAGAACTTGCAGGTTAATTTGCGGTGGTAGAGGTGTGTTTGGGGATGGATTGAGTATCTGTGGCTGGTCTGTTTTTGGAACCTTGACCAGATTTAATAGTTTTAAATCGAGCTTAACAGGTGTCTCTGGTTCTGTGAAAGCAGCAGATAAATCTGATCGTGCTATGAGGTCATTTAAGGATGTACTAGGTTTTGCTGCGGCTGTGATTGCCAGTAATTCGGTTACATCTGCTGTAATGGTGAAGGACTGGCTAGCTAACCGGATGACTTCACCAGCATCGGCGAATTTACCATACAAACTGATATCTGCCAAAATTAACTTAGATTCACAGTCAGCAGGAATATTAATTGAGGTATTGATGGTGAAGGGCAACTCTTGGTCTGGTAAGGGTTGCCGTACCTGGGTTAAGATTTCTGACTCTAGGGGCGATCGCAGTTCAATTCCTAGTTCAAGCGCCCGTAGGCTTTTTGGAGATAATGTTTCATCCTGATCTAGATTTGTCTTTTCTTTGAGTTCTATATGCCCGTTGATTATAAGAGCTTGTCCCCAACGAGCAATGTAAGTATCTTGATCTAAAGTTAGCAGTAATGGTGGCGCTAGTTGTGTTGCTGGAGAATCTATAACCTTTTCATCTTTGGACAGCAGTTCAGAGGCGGGTAAAGCTAAATCTATTAAATTTTGTAAAATCTGCTCTGCCGTCTCTCCTTTGAGCCACACAGGACTCACCGGCTCATCAATAACTATATCTTCTTCCGTTTCATCGAGCAGAACAGTAGTAGTAAGGTTGCTGTCTTTAGTAATTGGCAGTTCTGCGGAAACAGCAGCGATCGCATTATCTAAGGTAATTGCGGGTTCTGCTGGAGCAGTATATTCTAAGTTCCCTTCATCTGGCACAACAGTAATTGCCAGTTCTGCC
>NZ_JBALEL010000025.1:0-25421 GCF_036917935.1 Nostoc sp.
AACTATTTTTTCTCGAAGCTCGACAGAGTATGACTTCATTTAAAAGTATTTATATTTTAATCTAGTGTACCTTATAACAGACGGAAGTGCTGTAATAGCTATAGTGATTGCTTGATCAAGAGCGTCGGATGTTCGAGCCTTGGCAGAACGAAGAGTTTGTTTCAACTTTGACCAACATAACTCAATTGGTGATAAATCAGGTGAGTATGGAGGCAAAAACTTAACCTTACCTCCAACAGATTCAATGAGAGCTTTTGCAGTTTGGGCATAATGGACAGGTAAGTTATCCATGACTACAATTGCTCCAATCCACAACTGAGTTAGTAATATTTGCTCAAGGAAAACTAAAAAACTATCGCTGTTTAAGCTACCGGGGAAAGTCATAGTAGCAATTAAGCCTTCATCGCTCATAGCTCCAATTAAAGTGATGTTTTTCCTTTATTTCCTGGGCGGTCATCATAGACTCTGACTCCGTTTTCACCTCTACCATAGTGTCGTGTCATAGCTATATTTACACCTGTTTCATCAATGAACACAAGGTTTTTGATATCTATAGTATCTAGCCAATGCCGAAACTCATAGGGCAATTTTTGTACTCGTTCTGTAGTTTGCTCAGTTGCTACTAAACTTTTTTTTCCGCTTTAATTTTAATCGCTTCAGAGTGCGAGATAAACTTGATATCCTTACATCTATTCCTGTTTGGTCGCTCAATGATTCTTGAATTTCTCGCAAATATATATCATTTTTCTCTGCCACCATTATCTTTAACAGTTCTTGGTCTTTACCTTTAATCTTCGAGCGGCGATCTCCACCTTGAGGCTTGGCAGCGATCTCCAACGTCTCTCGATACCGACGCAAAAAGTCACGAATGAACGACAAACTAACTTTAAATCGTTTTGCTAAATCTCTTTGTGTGCCTTCTTTGTTTTGCCATGCACTTAGTATCTTCTGTCGTAAGTCAATAGAGTATGCTGCCATTTCTAAATAATCTTCTTTTTTATATCTTTAAAATTTACCACTTTTGTAGCGGACTTGATCTCAAATTGCTGTAAGTACAGAGCAGGTTGCAGAGTTTGGAAGTGGTATAGCGCACCCGCCCAAGCGTTCTAATGTCCATCTGATTATCATCACCCGTCGGAAATGCTAGGGCGTTTGCATCCTGATAGTTTGGGTGAGGCATTCCAGTATTTGCTTCTGGATTGTGGGTATCACTACTGACAAATACAATCCGGGACCGATCGCTTAACTGTGGTAGCAGCAAATTGACAAGTAGAAAGTGTTCTAGATGGTGTACGCCAAAGGTCATCTCGAATCCATTTTCTGTGTAGCGTGTGCCTGAAACGATTTGAACTCCTGCATTACACACGATCGCGTGTAAAGGGGGATGTTCTCTGGCTTGGAAATCTTGCACGAACTGACGCACGGATGCCAGAGATGCCAAATCAAGGGTCATCCCTTCAATAAAAGAATAGTTCGTTTCAGCAGTCAATTGTAGAACCGCTTCTTCAACTCTGGGCAGATTTCGACTGGCGATGATAATGTGCCAGTCTTGTTTAGATTGTGCGATCGCTTGCTTGGGCGCAATAGTATCCCAGACCACTATTACCCCCTGTAATGATCACCGTTTTACTAGCTTTAATTGGAGTTTACATCATGTTCAGCCTGTAAATTGAAAACCTATGTCAAACTTAAACGATGGAGCATACTCCAATGTCAAGCAGAAATCTTCAATCTCAATAGCGGAAGAGGGATATTTTTAACTGATAAGGATTAATTAAGCCTTACACGGCTTGGAATCCATACTCTTCAATCAATTCAGGCATTTTTTTGTAGAGAGCTTTTAGCCATTTTATTATTTATGCTATCCCTGTGCCTTAAATAATCGCCTTCCAGAGCCTTTTGTAATGGTAATAAATTTTACAAACATCTATCAACAGCCATTCCAGCGTGAGACTACTATTAGTTCCGTTGCACTCTCAGAGAAAATTGCGTAGCCACAAATTATTTTGAGGTATTTGTTGACCTCGCTACTATCCACATCTGGATTCACAAAATATTAGTGTGATAGGGTCATTAAAGAATTCTTATACTTTAGATGCGTAAGTCCTGTAGATTTTCTTTAGCTTCGTTGAGAAGAATGTAATTTTGTTGCTGCTGAGTGCTATACCCAACATGCCTTCTAGCAGGGTTGCCAAAACAGTTGTCGGTTCAGGAACCGCAGATGCTTTAATCTGATTCGTACTCGAATCGAATAATTGACTATAGTCTGCTGTAATATTTTGGTAAAGATAAGAGGTCGCTCCCGGAGAGATGAAGACACGACCCGGAGCCTCAACATTGCTGAGAAAAATATCACCTATGCCACTACCAGTGCCAACATCAATTGCCCCAAATAAATTGCCTGTAGTCGTGTCAAAGTTAAACTCGAAAAACTGATTGCTTGATACACCATTAACAACTTCGTCTTTAGTTCCAATCAACTCCTGTGATGGATTGAAAAAAGAAACACTGAGTGACTTCAAGGCTTTTGTAGCTCCCGCACCACTTTCGGAAATTATGGCAGGGGTAGTGGTTTGATCGTAGCTAAACGAACCTGAAGCCGAATAACCAGCATCACCCTTCCAGTTAAATGTTAAATCAACAGCTTGAGCCAGATTAGTAGAAGCAATGATAGAAGTCGCACAGAGTGCTAAACTAGGCGCTATCTGCGCTGGAGCTAGGGTCAAAAAGCTTTTCATTAATTAAATAGCCTCGTATTGACAAGTGACTGTGATCGCGTGCCACTGCGGCAACTCGTTCGGAATCACGGGTATTCCAAGCATCTTCTGCTACAAGACTTTGATGAGAGCAGTCTCTAATGTTTTGGGTGGTAGGGGTGGTTTAGTTTCCATACGTACTAGTTACAACTGAGTAAACCGGAACTAGATTTCTACTAACACCATATTTGCTTTTTGATTTTTCTAAAATCTACCTGAAGATAGATGATCTGATGCGGTGCAAATTCAACCTTAATCCTTTAAGGGCTATGTCTACGCTATTTGTGTTTATTATGTAACAATCAAGACCTTTAATTTTTGTAAAGTTATTATAAGATTTATTTATATAAAGCAATATTTGCTTACATAAGCAAACTCAAATAAAAGAGTAGGTAATAAAAGGATGAATCAACCCATTGAATTATCTTTAGAACAAGAATTTAGCCTGAGAACTTTCGCAGACCTTGTGCAGCAGATGTCCCGTGAACAAGCTTGCATTGTTCTTGCTGATGCTCTATAAGCAGATGATAGTTAGGGAAGCGACTTACCAAGAATTGCTCAAACATCAGTGGGAAGTTGGTTCAGATTGAATCTTGGGCTAAAACAAACCCAATTATTCTCAGAATAAGAATTGCTGTATAGTTTGAGGTATTGCCAGATTATCCTCTCAAGAGTTGCTCTATGATTGCTCTACCTGGTATTGCTATCCAAAAGAAAATATACGAGAGTTCTAATTCTGTAGTGTATCGGGGTATCAGAGACGATGGAGTAGGGGTGGTAGTCAAAATGCTAAAGCTTGATTATCCTTCTCCCCAAGAACTGACTCGCTACAGACAGGAATATAAAATTACCCGCTCCCTAAAATTAGAAGGAGTTATCAAAGCATACAGCCAACAGGACTATCAACGCACTCTGGTAATTCTCTTAGAAGATTTTGGGGCAGAGTCCTTAGAGAAATGGATGCACAAGCGCCCAGATATCTTCTGCCCTATGCCCTTATCCACTTTTCTTAATCTTGCGATCGCTGTTTGCGACATTCTGGGCAGAATTCATACAGCCAATATCATTCATAAAGATATCAATCCTGGAAACATAGTCTTTAATCTGGATAGTGGCGTTGTCAAAATTATTGATTTTGGGATTGCTACTCAATTTAACCGCACGAATCCGACTTTTAAGAACCCTTATATTTTAGAAGGAACCCTCGCCTACCTGTCTCCAGAGCAAACTGGGCGGATGAACCGTTGGCTCGATTACCGCACAGATTTTTACTCGCTGGGTGTAACTTTCTACGAGCTGCTAACTGGACATCTGCCGTTTTCCACAACAGACATCCTTGAACTAGTCCATTGTCATATTGCCAAACAACCGCCTTCACCTCATGAAATAAATACAAAGATTCCCAAACCAGTTTCAGACATCATTCTCAAACTGATGGCAAAAAATGCAGAAGATCGCTATCAGAGTGCCTGGGGAATCAAAGCGGATTTAGAAATCTGTGCTGAACAATTAGAAGAAATCGGTCAAATCTCTAGCATTCAACTGGCGCTTCAAGACGTTTCGGGTCAGTTTCAAATTCCCCAAAAACTGTATGGACGGAACAAGGAAGTTGCAATGTTAGTGGCAGCTTTTGTTCGCATAGCGTGTCCGTTGGCGCAGCCTCCCGCAGGGAAGGACAATCGTGTAGCGTGTCCAGAAAACAATCGTGTCGCTGCTTTACCAAACAATTCAGAAACGACTTCAGAAAGGGAACAAACGAGCAATCCAAAATTCCAAGTTGAAATGATGCTGGTCTCTGGCTATGCTGGCATTGGTAAATCTGCGTTAGTGCAGGAAATCTATAAACCAATTACCCAAAAGCGTGGTTATTTTATCTCTGGTAAATTTGAGCAATTTCAGCGCAATATTCCCTACAGCGCGATCGCAGATGCTCTGCAAAAATTGGTGCAGCAATTGCTCAGTGAACCAGACGAACAAGTGCAACAGTGGCGATCGCTCTTACTTACAGCTTTAGGAAACAACGCACAAATCATCATTGATGTGATCCCGGAAGTTGAATTAATTATCGGCAAGCAGTCGCCCGTACCAGAAATTGGAGCAACTGAAGCTCAAAATCGCTTTCATCGAATCTTTGGGCAGTTCGTGCGGGTATTTTGTTCAGAATCACATCCCCTGGTGATATTCTTAGATGATTTGCAATGGATAGACTCAGCAACGCTGAATTTAATTGAGTTGATGCTGCTGGATGAGCAAGCCCAATCATTATTTTTAATTGGAGCTTATCGAGATAATGAAGTAAATCCAACGCATCCATTAGCATTAATGCTAGAGAGACTGCGAAAACAAGGGGCAGTGCTTCAGGAAATTACCCTAACACCATTAACGTTTAAGCCGTTGAGTCAGTTAATTGCCGAGACGCTACATCGGAATGCAGACACAGTTTGTCCATTAGCTGAGTTGGTGTTGCGTAAAACTGAAGGCAATCCTTTTTTTGTGAATGAATTTTTGAAAATGCTGTATAGCGAAAATTTATTGACCTTTGATGCTGAAAACTTAAGCTGGGAGTGGAACATAGCTCAGATCCAAGCCCAAGATATCACTGATAATGTTGTCGAGTTGATGCTTTACAAGTTGAAGAAACTGCCAGAGAATACACAGCAAATTCTCCGGTTAGCTGCTTGCATTGGTGCTGAATTTAATTTAGATACTCTATCGATTGTTTGTGAGAAGCCACCCGAAACGATTTTTCAAGATTTACTAACAGCCATACAAGTTGGATTAATTCAATCACTATCTGAATTAGATGAAAACTTGTTAATTCAAAAGTATAAGTTTCTGCACGATCGCGTGCAGCAAGCCTCATACACATTAATCGATGAGTCGCAAAAACAAATTGTTCATTTACAAATTGGTCGCAATCTCCTCGGAAAAATTTTGCCAGAGAGACTATCAGACCGACTGTTTGAAATTGTCGATCATCTTAATCATGGAATTGAGCTTGTTACAGATCAACCAGAACGCAATGAAATTGCTAGATTAAATTTAATCGCAGGAAAGAAAGCAAAAGCTGCGATCGCCTATAGTATGGCTCAAAACTATTTAGCCACAGCAAGAGTTTGGCTAGCAGCTTCTAGCTGGCAAAAAAACTATGACTTGACATTAGATTTATATTTAGAAACAACAGAAGTCGCGTATTTGTGTGGCGATTTTGAGCAGGTAGAATCCTGGGCGGCGATCGTTCTGCAATCAGCTAAAACTGTTCTCGATATCATAAAAATTTACGAAGTCAAAATTCAAACCTATATCGCACAGAACCAGCTATTAGAAGCAATCAAGACTGGATTGCAAGTTTTGCAGCAACTAGGGATCAGTTTTCCCGAAAAACTCTGTCAGTCAGATATTCAGCTTGAACTAGATACAATCATATCCCGCTTTGACAAGAAACCGATCCAGGACTTGCTCCAATTGCCAGAAATGGCTCAACCAGAGAAGCTAGCAGCAATGCGAATCCTATCAAGAATAACCCTTGCTGCCTATCATGCAGCTCCCGATCTGGTGCTTATACTTGTGTTTAAACAGGTCAATTTATCAATCCAGTATGGCAATACGTTTGTGTCTCCTTTTGCATACGCCAACTTTGGGTTAATTCTTTGTGGGATGGTCGGAAAAATTGAGACTGGCTACGAGTTTGGGCAGCTTGCATTAAGGCTGTTACCCCATCTGAAAATCCATTCACTTAAAGCTAGAACATTGTTCATGGTGAATAATTTCATCATCCATTGGAAAGAGCATATTAGGGAAACATCGAAGCCATTCCTGGAAGCTTATCAAAGTGGCTTGGAAACTGGAGATTTAGAGTTCGCTGCCTATTGCGCTTTCACTTACTGCCTCCAACTCTTCATTGTTGGAAAGGAACTTGTAGAGGTTGAACACGAGATGGCAACATACTGTGAAGCAATCTATCAAATTAAACAGACAACATCACTCACTTGGACTCAAATATTTCAGCAGTCTGTTTTAAATTTGATGGGATACTCGGTCAATCCATTCCGTCTTGTTGGCGAATCCTACAACGAGGAAAATAGACTGCCACACCATGAAATAGATGCAGTTATACTCTTCCTGGTACATCTCAACAAACTTATTCTATGCTATCTATTTTCTGAGTATGCTCAGGCATCTGAGAACGCAGCCATAGCGGAAAGTCATGTAATCCGCGTCATTGCAACACCCCTCGTTCCTTTGTATTACTTCTATAGCTCTCTGGCAAGACTTGCAATATTTCCTGGAAGCAGCGCTCAAGCGCAAGAGGAAATTCTCAAAAACGTTGCTGTTAGCCAGGAGCAAATGAAGCAATGGGCAGATTATGCGCCAATGAATTATTTGCATAAATATTATTTGATGGAAGCAGAGACTGCACGAGTTTTGGGTCAGTTGCTTGAGGCAGAAGAGTTCTATGAACAAGCAATTCAAGGAGCTAGAGACAACGAGTATTTGCAAGAAGAAGCATTAGCTTATGAATTAGCTGCTAAACATTATTTGGCAAGAGGTAGAGAAAAAATTGCCCAAACTTATATGAAGGAAGCACATTACTGCTATGAACGATGGGGAGCATCTGCGAAAGTGAAAGATTTAGAAACTCGCTATCCCCAGCTATTTCCTCAATCGTCGGGTATGGCTTATGTGCCAATCCACAAAACTTCTGTCACCACCTCTAATCACTCACCCATCGCTTTCGACTTAGCAGCAGTGATGAAAGCTTCCCTTGCGATTTCTAGTGAAATTGAATTGGATAAGTTACTCAATTCCTTGATGAAGATATTAATCGAAAATGCTGGCGCACAAACAGGATTTTTGATTTTGGAAAACTCAGGAAAATGGGTGATTGAAGCATCTGGTGAACTCAACGAGGGTGAGAATGTCTATGCTACACAACTACTGCAATCTATCCCAACTGTAAATCATCTACCTGAATCAATTGTTAGTTATGTTATTCGTACTCATGAATGTGTCATTTTAAATGATGCTACTCGTGAAGGTAATTTTATTAATGAGCCATATATTCAACACTATCAGCCTCAATCCATTTTGTGTTTACCACTGCTGAATCAAAATCGGCTTGTTGGTGTGTTATATCTGGAAAATCGGTTAGCGGCTGGGGCATTTACACCAGAGCGAGTCTCCTTCCCTGCGGGAGGCTGCGCCAACGGAGACGCTACGCGATCGCAAGTCTTAAATCTGCTCTCCACTCAGGCAGCCATTGCAATCGAAAATGCCAAACTCTATTCAAAGCTACGCACCAGCGAAAGTCAGATGACCCAATTTCTTGAGGCAATTCCAGTGGGAATTGGCATTATTGACGCGACGGGTCGCCCTTACTATGTCAATCTGCGGGGAATTGAACTCATGGGCAAAGGCGTTGATCCTGCCGCAACACCGGAGCAAATTTCAGAGGTTTATCAATTTTATGTGACGGGAACGGATCAAATCTATCCATCAGAGAGACTGCCAATCATCCGGGCGTTGAGTGGCGAATGTACCAGGGTTGATGATATAGATATTCACCAAAACAACGCAACTATTTCAGTTGAGGGATGCGGAACTCCAGTCTTTGACGAACAGGGCAATGTGGTTTATGCGATCGCAGCTTTTCAAGATATCACCGAACGTAAACAAGCAGAGAAGCTTTTAGCAGAATACAATCGCACCCTAGAGCAAGAAGTTGCAGAACGAACGACAGCATTGCAGGCAAACGAAGCAGAGCTACGCGGTGTCTACGACGACCTTCGTTTACAGGAGCAGGAATTACGACTGATTGCCGACGCTCTACCCGTTCTGATTAGCTACGTCGATGCCAATTGCTGCTTTCAATTTATCAACCGTACCTATGAGGTTTGGTTCAACCGTAGCCGTGATGAAATTTTGGGCAACCCTGTTCGTCAACTGCTCGGTGAGGCGGTTTATGAACGGGTTGAGCCGTATATTAATCAGGTGTTTGCAGGGCAAACTGTCCCTCTAGAAGCAGAAATCCCTTTTCCGGATGATAAGCGGTGCATCAGCGCGACCTTTATTCCTGATTTCGATGACAATGCTCAGGTAAGAGGTTTCTACAGTCTCATGACAGACATTAGCGATCGTAAACGAGCTGAACACACTTCTATCTTAGAAGAACGCAACCGGATGGCGCGAGAAATTCATGATACACTAGCTCAATCTTTCACAGGTATTCTGCTTCAAGTTGGTGCAGCAACACAAGTGCTGGCGGATGACCTGGAAGCAACCCAAGTACATCTGGAAATGATTGAGGAACTAGCACGCGCTGGACTAGCAGGGGCACGGCGATCTGTATCAGCACTCCGTCCGCAGCTACTAGAAGAAGGTAATTTAGAGAGTGCCCTGCATCGTATAGTGGCTCAAATGCGCTCGACGACCGACACGGCTCTGATTTGCGGAACTCAGGGTACAGCCTATTCCTTACCAAGCGAAGTGGAGAATAACTTACTCAGAATTGGGCAGGAAGCATTAACCAATGCGATTAAATACGCAAGTGCTGGCGAAATTCTGGTTGAGTTGGTGTACAACGAGACACAGTGTATCTTACAGGTTAAAGACGATGGCAGGGGCTTTGGAGTAGGTAGCATTCCTTTGAGCGGTGGGTTTGGCTTATTAGGAATGAGCGAACGGGCAGAGCGCATTGGCGCACAACTAACGATTCAAAGCCAACCTGGTCAAGGAACAGAAATTCTTGTCACTATCAATCGAGAGTGAGTGTCAAAATGAGCCAATCCACTACGATTCGGGTGCTGATTGTTGACGACCATGCCATAGTCAGAAAAGGTCTAGCAACTATCATTAACCGCGATCCAGAAATGACAGTGATTGCTCAAGCTGAAGATGGGCAGCAGGCGATCGACGCGTTTCGAGAATACCAACCTGATGTCACACTAATGGATTTACGAATGCCCAAAATGGGAGGTGTTGAAGCCATTATAGCGATTTGTGCTGAATTTAAGCAGGCTCGAATCGCGGTACTCACAACCTACGATGGCGATGAAGATATCTATCGCGGTTTACAGGCGGGCGCTCAAGGCTATCTGCTTAAGGATTCTAAACTTGGCGAGCTTTTGAATGCGATTCGCGCCATTCATAATGGTCAGAAATACATTCCGCCAGAAGTGGGCGCAAAATTATTGCAGCGAATTAGCAATCCAGAACTGAGTGAACGAGAGTTGGAAGTGCTGCGTTTGATGGCACAAGGAATGGGTAATCAGGAAATTGGGACTGCTTTGAGTATTGGTGAAAGTACCGTCAAATCGCATGTGAATCACATTTTGAGCAAACTGGGAGTGAGCGATCGCACTCAAGCCGTGATTATTGCTGTTAAACGAGGGATTGTCAATTTGTAAGTAAGTTGTACTAAAATTCAAATTTAGATTCCAACTTTAGTTGGAGCCAACATTCCATTTTGAGATGGACTGATTTATCAATCACTCTATTGAGCAAAAGTTTCAACTTTTAGGGGACGACAAGTTAGGGTTAATTGCATATATTTATAGACAAAGCCTCCAAAGCTTCAACAAAAGTATGTAAACGTTTAGTTGCTCACTGGTGGCAAAATCCTCTAGTTAATTGATGTCAAAGAATATTTAGAATTGGTAAAAAAGGCGGAATACAATTATGGATGTTTGGAATTTAGCTAAATTAGGAGTTGCAATCGTTGGTGCAATAGCTTTGTCTGGAAACTCTGCTATTGCCAAAATCAATCAGGATGTAGCTCTAGATAATAATCTCAATGTGCCTACCTTAAACACAGCGATTAAAAAGCACAATACATGTGCAATAGCTTTGTCTGGAAACTCTGCTATTGCTAAAATCAATCAGGATGTAGCTCTAGATAATAATCTCAATGTGCCTATCTTAAACACAGCGATTAAAAAGCACAATACATTAGGAGACGATGCACAGAAAATTAATTACAGCATCAAACAAACTCAATTTCAAAATAGATATGCTGTAGATAAGAAAAAACCGTTAATAATAGCCTGCTTACCGGTGTGTTGCTGTGGATAAGCTTTTTTATTTCAACCTAATAAAAAAGCTGGTTGTGATTTAGGCAGCTTTTTTATTATGTCACCTGTGGGTGAAAATTTCGGAAAATATAGGACTTATGTCTGATTTCTGAACAGGATTTTAGATAAAATCCTGGGAAAGTGGGCTTTTCAGCCTCAGTATGTTTTCAAAAATCAAATCGGAGTCCTATGTACCTTTCCCGACATGAACCAAAAAGCACCTAGAGTATTGCATTTAAACGACTAACACCGTTTTAATTTTTCCCTGCTTTAAAGCCTTGCTCACTAAAAAATTCTGGTTCTTCAGCTACTTTTATGGAGAATTAATAGAAAAGTGCCAGTTTAATAAACTGCGTAAGCGAAAATTGCTAAAGTTACGAAAGCCATACCCAAGTCTTTTAATTAACTTGAATTTATTACTCCCGGTTCGCTCATTTTCAATCGAGTTAGAAAAAAGCTGAACGGTTTAATAGGGCTTCCAGTTGATAATATAAATGTACTATTACGCCGACTTTGCGCGATCGCGTAAAAATAGAGTTTTTAGAGCAGGGTGGTAGTTCAAGGTAAATTAACGTTCTGAAAAATCACGGTTATAATTTAGAGCATAACTTTGGTCATGGTGAAAATCATTTGTGCGAGTTATTATTGTCTTTGAATTTATTAGCTTTTTTATTTCATACGCTCTAGATAAGAAAAAAACTTTCCTAGCAGGCTGCTGGGGATGGCGGGCGTGTTTTTAAGCCTTAGAGGATGTTTGAAAAGTATTTTTGGTAACTTCTGAGGCTTGGAAACCTAAACCCCCTTTCCCTACAAGGGAATGGGAATTTCAAAGCCTCTCGACCCTTGCCTAACGGCAGGCTGACGCGAACGGGGAGAGGAATGCAAGTGGGGTTTCTAGTATACTTTATTACATTTCGTTAACGCACCATCTAATTTTCTTCTGAATGACTTAGACCTTTCCAAAAACTAGATTTTAGCTCAGGTAGTACAAGGATTTCAGAAGAGATCACTGACGATGAGCATTTTCTTCTTTGGAGGTCTCAGTGAGTT
Organism: Nostoc sp.; assembly: GCF_036917935.1. Classification (GTDB taxonomy): domain Bacteria; phylum Cyanobacteriota; class Cyanobacteriia; order Cyanobacteriales; family Nostocaceae; genus Nostoc. The sequence goes on from NZ_JBALEL010000025.1 coordinate 11,876, forward strand.
TTGACCGCGATCGCAGTTTGTTATTCGTCCCACCTTCAATACAAGATCGCATAAAAGGTGTGCTGAATGCCACAGTAGTGCTGGTTATGTATGGGGACTATGAATGTTCTCAAAATGCGGACGTTTACAGGCTGATTAAAGTCATTGGACGACAGCTTAGTGTTTCTTTGGGGGAGAATTATTTATGCTTCATCTTCCGTCATTTTCCACAGATAGAGATTCATTCTCATGCTCAACGTGCGGCTGAAGCGGCTGAAGCGGCTGCTATCCAAGGTCAATTTTGATTGACCCGCTAAAACTAACGCAGCCTGTCTAATTGTTTCTTCTCTTTGTTTAACTATTCTTCCAGACCATTCCTCGATATTTTTCAACTCTAAAAGTTTCGTCACATCCTCTTGAAAATCTGATAATGAATCGGCAAAATTTAGATTTGCATATATGTTTTTCTTCATAAAAGTAGATACTTCCTATTTCAAAACTATTCTTGAAAGGAAATTTTACCTTTTTTATAGTCGCAACAATGTACAGAAACGAAACCTCGTTTTTAGAACATCTTGTGTCTTCTAACGAATACTACTCAGATTATTGTATTAAATATTTAATTTATACGGAAAAGATGATTAGCGATCACTTGTTTTTGACCAAACCTCACAAAATCGCATTGCTCCCCTTCTGATTTGATAATCGTTCAACCATCTGTATTAAAGCTAACTGCATTTCTGGCGTAAATTCCAACTTACCAGAACGCAGATGTAAATCTAACTGAGCAAAAGGAATTTCAATTTTTCGTTGCTTTAATACTTCGTAAATAATGTAATATAAATCACTTTTGAGCAAAAACTGTTTATTAGGTTCCGCAGTCCAGACTAATAACTCAAAATTTAAGGTGTTGTTGCCAAACTCTTTAAACAGTACTAGAGGGAAAGGAGTCTGCAATACAATACATTGGGATGCTTAGAAGCAGCCTCTAAGAGAGCAGATTGCACTGCTTTGGGATCTGAGCTATAGGCAACGCCAACGGGAAGATGAAGGCGAGAAATCGGGTTGCTATGGCTCCAGTTGATTACTTCTTTTTCCAAGAAGCGAGAGTTGGGTACAATAATTGAAACGTGGTCAAGGGTACGAATCTCGGTACTTCTGGCACCGATTCGTTCGACAATACCAGGACTTACGCAACTCGCACAAGCAATGGTGCGCTTCGCGCACCGAGCGCCCAAAAACTACACAAAAGACATAGCAATATCTGGACGTTTTAGTTGCTCAATTACAGCAGTTTTTGACCAAACCCGCCACAAAATAAATCGCAGAATGAATTATATCACTGGCTTTGATTATTTCCATCTGTGGCACAATTGATAGCAATTTGCTGTAAATAATTAGAAAGCAAATTGTGCTTGAGCTTGTAAATAGTTTGACCTGTTTGATAAGCTAAATTTTTCAGTCTTAGCCAAACTAACATAGCGCAAGCAATATGATTTCTTTGAAGCCGGGCTTTACGACATTGACATGATTCAATGCCAGGAAAAGTCAAAGTGCAACCCTAACTGACCACCTAAATCAAAACGGTCATTCATCACACCATCGGGTACGCGATTGTAAAAGTAGGCCATAATTTCATTCGCTTGCCCAATAGGGTAGCCAAGATCATTCCATAATATAGATGGCTGATAGCGGTCAATCAACTCGCGCCAATGAGCATTCGCATAATCTGCATAGGCTTTTTCCTGAATAATTGCTCCCACTAGCGTATTGAAATCTGTGATTGTTGTATCTTTGAAAGACCAATCAATACCACCAGAATAATACACACCCATCCGCATACCTTCTTTGCGAACAGCTTGTGTTAGTTCGCCTACAATATCGCGTGTTGCCACTCGCCCTGACTGGTTTCTAGTTTTACTAGGCCACAACAAAAAGCCATCATGATGCTTCGTTGTTAGTACAACGTACCGTGCACCGACTTTAGAGAATAATTTTGCCCATTTCGAGGGGTTGCAATTTGTTATGGCTGCATTAAATCTGGGAATAAAGTCATCATAGGTGAAGCCTTCACCATAGGTTGTACGATGGTAGTTATAAGTAGGGCTGCCCTCAAGTTTCATGGAGTTGTAATACCATTCCGAGTAAGGGTTGTTTTCAAACCAGTATTCCCAACCACGCTCTGCAACGACTTTGTTCAATTCTCCAGTTAGTGGTGCATAGCCAGGTACAGAGTAGACCCCCCAGTGAATAAAAATTCCAAGTTTTGCATCCTTGAACCAGTCTGGAACTTCATGCTTTGATAGGGATTCAGTTGTTGGTTCATAAGTTCTTTGTGCAAGGGCAACAGAAGTGGACAAGTTCAAAAATACAGTTATCCATAATGTAGCAAACAGCGCACGTACTAAAATCTTAATCATTACAAGGTTCCTTATTGACAATATTTTCAAACTTTAGAACGAAAGTATATTTAGCTATTTTTAGTTACTATTTGTACTAAAAAGCACTCAATGTTAAGTTTAAGTCTATCAAATAGTAAAACTAAAGCGATTTATTTCCTGAGTAATCTCTACTGATATTTAACTTAAACGCTTATGTATGGCTCATTTTGATATTTTTGCCCAAATTTTTGTAGGCTCTTATTTTGGCAAAGCTATTGTTCAGGATACTGTATTTTCAAGCATAGCCGCACCCAATTAATTTTAATTATGCAAAAAATTATAGGCTTCATTGAGTTTGTTGGCTGATTCTTCTAATAAGCGTTGTTCATGAGCATTTCTTGATAACAGTAGTTGGCGCTCAATACCTGTTGAGCCAATGATACATGGAAGTCCAAGAACAACTTCACTGCCAACTCCATAGTGAGAATCTGCTCTCACTGACACTGGAAATATCTGCTTTTCATCTCGCAGGATGGTATCAACTAACTGACAAACTACTATTGATATACCATAGCTTGTATTTCCTTTGCGTTCAAAAATGTTATGGCCTCGTTTACGAGTTAACTGTGCGTACTCTTGCTGAATTTGTTCTAGCGTTGTTCCTTGTGGTATAAGAAATTCAGTTAACAGAATTCCCCCAATAAATGCACTAGACCAAACGACAAATTGACTGTCTCCATGCTCTCCAATCACATAAGAATGAACGTCAAGTTTTGCAACATTCAATCGCTTTCCAAGTTGATATCTCAGTCACCAGTATCAAGAACGGTTCCCGAACCTAAAATTAGGTTTTCTGCTCTGGTGGAAGTAGCGATTGCAATCCGCGTGAGTACATCCACTTGATTGCTAACGATAAGTACGATTGAATTCGGTGCAACTCGATCCAATTCTTTGATTGTCGAACGTATAATCTCTGCATTGTCGCTCAATGTATCTAATCGCGTCTGTCCTTGTTTTTGTTGCACCCCAACAGTCACAATAATAATATCTGAATCAGCTAAGTCTTCATACTGATTTGATGGTATAATCTCCATCTCTTTAAGTAAGGGAATGCTGTCTTCAATATCCCATGCTTGCCCCTCAGCTTTTGATAAGGTTCGATCAAAAAGGACGACCCTTACACATTTACCGAGTAGGACTAAACCATTTGCAACGTTTGCACCTACATTACCTGCACCAATAATACCGATTTTAGATGTTTTACTAATCATGCTATATCTACTTTTTTCAAGAGTAAAGTGTCGTTTGTTTGGTAAGTCCTTGGGTCTGCAATTGCTGTCTTTTTACAACTTGGAAAACAATATATTTAACCCTTCGGTCATCGTGGGATGAGTCAAAATACCATCGCGCAGAACGGTGTAGGGCATCTGAGCTTGCATCACCATCTGCACCGTTGAAATCACTTCACCTGCTTCATGACACAACAAGGAACGGGAGCAATGCGATTTTGTGAGGTGCTGAAACCTGGGACATATATAGCTTGTTTCAGGATGCGATCGCAACTAAAAAACCAGGTTTTGTTGAGAATATAGGGGTGTAATTGAGAACCAAACCCCGATCTCACTTTTTCGCGTTGCTCCCACAAGGAACACCCCAGAATACGACCTGTATCTGTATCCACAATCGCCTTCAGAAGTCCATCGATTTTACCGAGTGTTTTCGGCTCTAGGAACGGCTGACGCATCCACCTTCGCTACGCGGATCGCATATCCTTGTTGCTGTGCTTCCGTTTCAGTCAAACCCACATGAGCCAGTTCGGGATCGATGAACAGACAGGATGGAACCAATCGATCCCGTATACTACGGTTGCCCCCATGAATTAAATTAGCTTTGATAATGCGATAATCATCGAGCGATATATGAGTGTATTGCGGGCCGCCGTTGATGTCGCCTAACGCCCAAATCCCCGGAATGTTCGTCTCTAAGCGATCGTTAACTTGAATAAATCCGCGTGTATCGGTTGCCACACCGGCAGCAGCTAAATTTAAGCTCTCGGTATTGGGCGCACGACCAACGGCGACGAGCAAATGCGACCCCTGGAGGGTGATTTCACGATCGCCAACTTGGATTTGGAGGATGGTTTCATTACCAGTGGGATCAACCCTCAACACCTTCGCCTTCAACAAGAATTCAATACCATCTTGTTCCAGTAATGTTTGAACTGCGATCGCTATACAGCGCTTCCCGCTATTATGCAATACAGTTTTTCTTCTTGCCCCTCTCCTAGCATAGCTTTCAGCTTTGATGATGTACCTCATAGCTGCCGGAAGTGCTGTATCTGAATCTTGCTGTGACAGGATTTGCTCACTTTGCCCAATAACAGTAACGCCAGAGCCAAAGCGCCGAAACATCTGGGCAAACTCTAAACCAATATAGCCACTACCGAGAACGATCAGGTGTTCAGGTAGGTGTTCTAGCTCCATAATCGACTCACTGGTTAAAAACTCAACTTCAGCGAGTCCGGGAATGGATGGAATTAACGGTCGTGTGCCTGTATTAATAAACAATCGTTCGGCGGTAAGTACACGAGTGTTCCCCTCAGTTGTTACTGCGATCATTTTAGGAGCAACAAACCTTGCTTCGCCAATAATCAAGTTGTTATCGAGAGCCGTTTCTAAATTGTGCAAGTTCATTTCACGCGCAGATTGCACAACCGATCGTTTTCGTTGGATCACCTCTGCTAAATTAACGATGGGTGTATTGGCTTTAACACCATAAGCGGCACTGTTTCGCACTGTGTTTGCAACACTGGCACTCGCCACCATCGTTTTAGTAGGAATGCAGGCGATATTGATGCACCCGCCACCAATCATGTTTAAGCTGCGTTCAACCAGAGCGGTTTTATGTCCGTCAGCAACTAGCGCTGGTGCCAGTGTTTTACCCGCTTTGCCGCCGCCGATAATAATATCGTCATAGTGTTGAGTGTCCACTTCCATATCCTTTGAGTTTGATAAGGTGAATAAGATTTCTAGAATGTGTTATGAATTTCAGAAAAACTGGCTGAATAAGAGGCTTTTAGCGATAACGTAGTAGTGTGTCAATAAATAATTAATGGATAAATTCCCTGTAGAGACGGCGATTTATCGCGTCTCTTTAACCGTCAAAATGAATTTGACAGACTACTAGCTGGGGTTCCAAAAAGTGCTAACACCCCCTAGAAGATTCAACTTTTTCTACAAGCTTGCTTCATCAAGATACGGTTGTTTTTATACACCTCTAAAGTTCCAGACTGCGGGTTATCTAACGTGCCATCCCACACCCAGTATTGATAAATTCCACTCCGAAACTTATACACTCGAACACCTTCTGTCGCTTGGCTAGTTCCTTTGCTCAAACTTAAATTACCGTTGGGACTAGTGGCGCGATAAAGCAGTTCACCTGAAGTATGATTCTGCCAAATATTTACGTTGTAGCCGCCCCGGCATTTCGTACTCAGGACGATGCCAGCAGTAGAGTCAGCAGAAGCAGGTAAGGAAAAATTAGCTAAGAGACTGATTGGCAGAGCTAGAAATAACGCAAATTTTTTCATGAGTTTTGTAAAATTGATGAGTTTGACATTACTGCATTGCTGCTACAACTTCATCTGTAGAAAGAAGTGCATTAGCTATATACCCAAAGTTGATCAGTGCTGCCTTGTAGCCGTCACCCAGTTGCGGATGCCGAGGGGCTGCTGTTGCATCCTTGACGGCAAGAACCTCAAATCCCTGTTCGAGCAATTCGCGTAGGTGAGCTTCAACACAAAGATTTGCCAACATTCCCAGTAGAATGACTTTGCTGATGTTGCGTTTACGTAGTTGCAAAACGAGGTCGTTAGTTTGTGGCCCATAGACTTTGTGAGGACTGGCCACAATCGTCTTGCCATCCTCAATGAAGGGTTTATAGCGATCAAGGCAGTCAGCACCCGATCCCAGGAATCTATCGAGGCTCAACGCGCCACGGCGATCGAACTCCTTAACCTCAAGCATCATTTGCTCTAGGTTTCCGGCAAATTTCCAATTATGGTCGGTGGGGTAGTAATAGTGAGGGGAGATAAAAACCTCGAATTCATTCTGCTTCGAGGCTTTGAAGATTCGCTCAATATTTTCGATAGTCTTGTTATCCTTAACACTCTCAGCCACCAAATCCCAGGAAACGCCTTTTTCGCTCAAGACATCATTTTGCGGATCAATGACGACTATTGCGGTGTCATTCTTGCTGATGTTCATGGTTTTTCTCCTTACTTGTTGATTTTCACCGTTCTCTTTCTTAAAAACCACCCGCGATATGCAGCGTTTTCCCAGTGATTCAAAAGCTGAATGCAAGTATGAATAGATCGCTAGCGCCATCAGCCTGGTTAAAACAGGCTTTTCAAAGATTGAGGTCTGACAATCCGGGATGATCGTCAGGACGACGACCTAGTATCCAGTGGTATTTACGTTCGCTCTGGTGAATTGGCAGGTCGTTGATGCTGGCAATACGCCATCGCATGAATCCGTGTTCGTCAAACTCCCAATTCTCATTGCCATAGGAACGGAACCAATTGCCAGCATCATCATGCCATTCGTAAGCAAACCGGACAGCAATTCGATTGTCTTGAAAAGCCCAAAGCTCTTTGATCAGACGGTATTCCAATTCTTTAAGCCACTTACATATTAAGAACTGGACGATCGCCTCACGACCAGATAGTAATTCTGAGCGAAAAGGTAGAAAAAATCTCAAAACAAACAAGCATGGCTTTACAGGGGAATGGGTTGAGCCAAAATTATTAACAATTTATGTGGTTGATGAACAGGGTAAAAAAGTTAAAAATGGCGAAATAAAGATTGTAAATGATGGCACTTATGAAGACTATAAAGGCTTTTTACCAATTTTAGAAATGCATCTGATTAGTTTGGGAATTAGTCAAGCAAAACAAGTTTTATTAGTTGCTGACGGTGCTGAATGGATTTGGAAGCATATTCCCCCTCTTTTAAATAAATTGAAATCTCCCGATGCGACTTATCAATTATTTGATTTTTCCCATGTTCCTGAGCGGCTACAGAAATTTGCTGATGTAGTGTTTAGTGATGATAAGGAGCGGAATAATTGGTTTAAAAAAGCACGGAGAACTTTAAAAACAAGTAATGCCATGACCATAATTAGGCAGATGGATGAATTTATCTCTGAAGCCACGGGAGAGCGTTGTAAAACTATGATGCTACAGAGAAATTACCTTTTACGTGCCTATCGTGAAAGGCGTTTAAATTACGCTAAAGCCATAACTCAAAAACTACCTATTGGCAGTGGTGCTATTGATTTTATCAAACCCCAAACTGCTTGATAAATTTTATACTTTAATCCTGTCTTTACTTTTTGACACAATTCATACTAAGTATAAAAGACTGATTGCTGATATTTTTATAAATAATCGTCAAATGACTTGCTAGCAATCTTTTTGAAATATTTCATCAAGATGAATTTTTGTGTAAGCCAGCATTTTATTTGCAAATAAAATCACCCTGTACTTAAATATAATTTTTAGCGATCGCACCGTTTTTCCCCAACCTCACAAAATCGCATTGCTCCCGTAATTATCGATCTGACTCAGCTGGGGGTACAGGTTACTGCTGAAGAATGGTATTTAGGTTTGCTCACCATCATTGCCGATCAACTTATGCTGGATACCGATGTTCTTTAGTGGTGGCAGTCTCTTAAGCATTTGGGCATTACTCAACGGTTAACCACATTTTTTGAGGAAATTTTGCTGGTTGAAATTACGGTATCTGTGGTGATTTTTATTGATGAAATTGACACCACTCTCAGCCTCGACTTTACCGATGACTTTTTTGCAGCTATTCGATAATTTTACGTTGCCCGTGCCCGCATACCTGAATTTCAGCGTCTTTCCTTCGTGTTGATTGGCGTGGCAACACCAGGCGATCTGATCCGCGACTCCAAGCGGACACCCTTTAATATTGGACAGCGCGTAGAGTTAACCGATTTTACGTTGGAGGAAGCACTACCTTTTGCTGATGGACTAGGTTTACCACCTGAACAATCAGAGCAGATACTCAAGTGGGGACTGAAGTGGACAGGTGGACACCCCTATTTAACCCAGCGTCTCTGCCACGTTATAACAGAGCAACGCAAAAGCAATTGGTCTAAAGCCGAAGTTGACGGCGTTGTAAATAGCACATTCTTTGGCGCAATGAGCAAGCAAGACAATAACTTGCAATTCGTGCGGGATATGCTTACCAAACGGGCACCTGATCTGTTCGCTGTCTTAAACACTTACCGCGAGATCCTCCGTGGAAAGCGTATTGTCTTTGATGAGGAGCAGTCGTCGGCCAAGTCCCACCTCAAACTCTCAGGTATCGTGCGCCGAGAACATGATACCTTGTGTGTACGCAATTTTATCTATAAGAAAGTCTTTGATAACAGGTGGCTTCAAGAACATCTGCCAGTTCCCTTAAAAGCATTGACAGCTCAGATGGTGCTTCTTACAAGTGTAGTTATAGCGCTTTTGACTCTAGGTATGCGGCAGCTAGGAGTGTTACAGCCTTGGGAGTTAAGAGTTTATGACCAGATGTTGCGATCGCGTCCCACAGAAGCACCCGATCGGCGGATTTTACTAGTAACAATCACTGATGAGGATCTCAAACGAGAGAAATGGCCTCTATCAGATCGGACAATCAATCAGCTATTAAAGAAAATAGAGTCCTATCAACCGCGAATTGTTGGTTTATATCTTTTCCAACCAGAACACAATAATTTGGCGGCTAATCTCCCAAATCAAGATAACATTGTCAGCACCTGTTTGTTCAGCAGCTTGGGTAGAGATGAAATTCCACCACCGCCTAATTTTCCTATAGATAATGTTGGGTTTAGCGATGTGGTTGCTGATAGTGAAAACGACCAAATTCTCCGCCGCAGTTTGTTATTTGCTAACTCTACAGACAAGAAATGTACAACATCATTTGCATTTGGTGCCTAAATAGCAATTAATTATCTGGCAAAACAAGGCATTGAATACGATTTCACTAAAAAAGGAGATTTTCTATTAGGTAAAACCCTGTTTTTGCGTTTACAACCTAATTCTGCTGGCTACCGACATCTGGATGCAGATGGCTATCAAATATTATTAAATTACCGTCACCCCAACAGCCTCGCCGATAAAGTAACCCTCACAGATGTTCTGAGTGGTCGAGTCAATCCCAGTTTATTTAAAGACCGTCTGGTGATTATTGGCACCACAGCAGCTAATCTCCCTCCAGGTGGCTTTTATACGCCCTACAGCGCTTTGGCAGATCAATCAGCCAGAATGCCTGCTCTGTTTATTCATGCACAGATAGCAAGTCAACTCATCAGTACAGTGTTGGATGGGCGACCCTTGATTTGGTATTGGCCTGTATGGGGTGAATTTTTATGGATCTGGGGCTGGTCTTTGGCGGGAGGTGTACTGGCATGGCGGTTACAAAATCCTTTGCTGCTTGTGATAGCAGGAGGTACAGTTCTCATCGCTTTAGTGGGAATCTGCATTAGTTTATTTTTTCAAGCCGGATGGGTGCCACTAATTCCGTCAGCGTTGGCATTGGTGGTTACTAGCGGCAGTGTAGTAGCATCCCAGATGACGTTACAAAAACAGCAACGGCTTAAAATCAGTAAGGTACTGCGTGATAAGCTCGAAGCTACCTGTGCGCTGAAGGGTGAAGAGATGACAGACGTGATAGCACGGCTCATCACTGAGTACACCGAACAAAACGAAGTGCCTACTATGAGTAGCGATGGACGATCTCAGGAACGCAATAACTAGGTTGTTTTTTTTTGCAGGCTCGAATTTGCCTGGTTTGAGTTGAGTGATGGTGCGATCGCTCTTGCTTTAGACCTTCGACATGACTTGCAATCAAGTTGGCACGCAACCGAAAAACTTGAGGCTCAATTTTAATGACAATACCGTAATTGCATAAGCGATCGCAGAAATTAGCACTCCCGGTTCGCCCATTTTTTTAGGAGTTAGATAAAAGGGGAGCAAACGCGTAAAGACAGAAATTACACATCAGTATCAAGAGTACGATAAAGCACTTTACGGATAACAAGGGACATGCGAATACGGACAATTATGTGGGTAAGTGCCTATGTACAAACTTAGATGTAAAAATTAGGTTTGTTTTTTCTTTATTTGAAGTAACTTTCGCTTTTCTCCGTTGTTAAAAACATATATTTTGCGTTAGCCAAATTACTGCTACACTTCCTAAGCTTTCACCTTCCCAATTTCCATGTGTCGGGAAATGCTTATCAAGTAGTTGCCTTACACCTATACGCTCTAATTGTGCTAGCAGTACAGGGATATCATCCACTCGTTCGTTTGTAATTATAGGTTCTGTATGCATAAACCAGAACACATACCTACTCTGTACTTTTGTAAATAAGTTTAAGATTATTTAACTGCGGCTGAACTCGAATCATTGCATCCGTAACTACAACGAATTCCCAACCTTTCTCTTGACAGATGGGCGCGATCGCTCGGAATAAGCTGAGATTTTTATCAGAATTTACTTTGCTTGCTGGTTTGACCTCGACAAGTAACTTTTTATGCCTGCCTTCAACCAAAAAGTCAGGAGTATACCGTCGTTGACGGTGATTAAACGTGTAAAAGATGCTCAATGGCTGGCTGTGGTACGACAGCACATCTGGGTCAGTTTCCAGCAGGTACATATAGTCCCTCTCAATTAGGGACTCATACCATATACCTGTCTGCATTTTCAGGCTGGAAAACAGACCAATGTTTTTTTTGCTGTTGGAGTTAGTTATTTTTCTAGCTGGGTTAGACAAGCTGAACCTGCTCTTTCCAGACTTGAGCGGCTTGAAGTCCGGTATTCTTAAAGATTATGCGATATGAAACGCATTTCACTTAGTCTGCAACAAAATTTCATTTAGTCCGCACAAATTTCACTTAGTCCGCACGAATTTCGTTTAGTCTGCAAACCTACACCGTGTCGGTTCGCAGACTAGTTGAAAAAATCTCAACAGAATAATAAGGTTTCTGGCTTGTGTTGTCGCAGACTAAGTGAAAAATTGTCGCAGACTATTTGAAAATTTCCTACCAAATTCGCAGACTATTTGAAAATTTCTTTGGACTTCATACGCAAGTAAACTGTAGTATTTATATCTTTACCTTAGTACACTCCACTTAAATGAGGTACGGAATTCACTTTTGGAATGAGTAGTGTCTAGTGTGATATCTTCGCTTGCCAAAGGTATCTCAATTTTCATTTCCGACCCTTTTTTACGATGACGTGTACTTAGTCTTAGTGATTTATTCCAACATCTGTGTCGGTAAATTAAGTAATTTTTCTAACCAAAAAAAAGGGAAAAATGTATCATTCCTAACGGTTGGCTCTTTTGCTATCAAACCTTCAAATAAATCATAATTGTAATCGGGAAAGCTATTTAATTTGTTCAATTTTGCAGTTTCTAAATCTTGAATTTGACTATTGTAATTAATAGATTCTATCTCAGGTACTTGGCACAGTCTGTAAATCTGGAAAGACAAAGCAAATTCTTCAACATTGGCGATATTTATTTGATAATCACGTAAATTAAAGCCACATTGACATTTGAACAATCTCGGTCTTAAAAACTTGATTTTATTATTACAGTTATAGCAAGTATCAATCAAAACACATTTATGAAATGGACATACTGTAACACGAGATAGATGCCAAACCTGAGAATAATAAGCTTTAGTCTGCCAACAGATAGGGCAAAATCTGGCTCCAGTTTTATTAAGTAAGGAGGTAGAAATATTTTCGCCAAATGCTTTGACTACGCTTGTTAAGATGTATGCAGAGTTACAAGGATTAGTTGAAGAGAATGCCATTGACCAAAGAATACTCTCTTCTACTTCAGTGATCTGACTAAGGAGGCATAAATCATCAATTTTAGAGATAAAAATATTACTATATATTCCTGTGACTCTCAGTTGGGAAATTCTTAAAATATAATTTGGAGAAGGGTAATAATTAGTATCTGCAAGTCTAGCAATATAACCAATGAGACTCTCATCTATGTACGGGCGAGGTCGGCGCAAAAGTTTTTTTATTGGCACACACGTTTAATCTTATTATTTATGCAGAACATCCGATGCCTTTTGATTTCTCTTTTTAGTTTTAATTCTTTGGTTAGTACTTCCTATATTAACTAGAGATTCGTTTAAAGATATTTTATTTTCTAGATTTACTAAACAATCATCGTTAAGGAAAGGGTTTTTCTTGTAAGGCTTATCAGCTCTTACATATTTTTCAAAAGCCCTAGCCAGTACCGGGTAATCAAGTTTGTTTAAACCTTCTGTTAATGTCAAGTAAGTTCCATAACGAACTAGCTTCATTACATAAGCTATAATTCCATCAGAAGCATAGTAAAAACGAAAAGCCATCTCCTCACTAGCTAAATTTGATTCTAATTCAAGGGGAAGCTGCGATTCTATTGCGTGTAAAAAAGTCCGAAATTATTTTCCGCAATCCTCTGTCCAAGAAAAAGGGCTAAGATTATGTCTATTAGCAAATCTTCGGCTTAATTGAGGATTAAATTTAAAAACTGCTTCAGCTTCGGATAATCCAATAAGTACCATCGGTACTTTTGTGTCGAGTATTAAATTTTTCAGCCAATCTGATACTGTTCTGAGAACCTTGGCTGAATCCCTATCAATAAAGTGTTGAAATTCGTCTAAAAAAACTAAATAAACTCCACAATCTTTCATTAATCCAATTAGTCGGATTGTTTGATTGCTGATGGTACCTTTTTCATAAGCAGGGTCTCCCAATTCCCATAACAGCTTACTCACAACACTTTTGACGGTTGCTGGAGATGGAATGGTCACAGACAATAATTTTACAATAGTACCTGAATCTGTTTCAATCCTGGGGTATTTTTGAGCGTAGCTTTTAAAAATAGTCGTTTTACCTGCTCCAGTTTCCCCCTTTAAGAATAAGCATTCAGGTTCATCTTTGAGATTAGAAAAATTATGACAATCCTCTGTCGGTTCGCAGACTAAGTGAAAAATTCTCAACGGAATAATCAGTAAACCAAAAAGTTTTTTCCCAAGAGCGATCGCTAATCAAGTTTACGTACTTCAAAGTACTATATACTACTAAATATATAATTAATGC
>NZ_JBALEL010000026.1:0-100829 GCF_036917935.1 Nostoc sp.
GCATTAATTATATATTTAGTAGTATATAGTACTTTGAAGTACGTAAACTTGATTAGCGATCGCTCTTGGGAAAAAACTTTTTGGTTTACTGGTTATACCCATCGTTGATGATAAATTAACTTTTTTAAGGCTATTCCAGGACGCGATGTCTACAACAGGCTAGGCCTACTCGCCCTTGGCGTTGTGTCAAAAAGCATATAAATCTTTTGGATAAATGGTTAAAGCTACCATTCGCCAGCAGTAACCTTACTTGCTAAGGCTGGGGTGATGTAAAAAAAAGTGTATTGCGCCTATTGAAAACCGCCATATCAGCAACTGACTTTTCCCGTTAAGTCGTAAAAGGTTGAGATAGTAAGGATTTTAAGCTCTCATATATTATCAATACATGAGAGTTAATGACAATAAACGACGAGAGAATAGGACTTTGAGATAGCCCTTCCAGGAGCGATCGCATCCTCTCAAAAGTAACGGGAAAAGTTAGATATCAGCAAATAGCCTCGCCAACTGCTTCCTTAAGCTTTCCACTTTGAATGAAAAAGTGGCTTGGATGCGGTATGAGAAGGTAAGTGTCTTTCCCACCTGAAAAAATATTCAGATTTTTTTTCCAATATGCATAAAACTACACTCTATCTTTGGAGACTGATATAGGAATCTAAAAAAGCGAGGAGTAATCAGCTTGGATAGTCATTGTCTTGAAGACACTTATAGTTAAAGTTTTGTCAATCAAAGTTAAATGAATAACTAAAAATAAATAGCAAATGCACAAATAAGGGGTATCTTGCGATGGTTCAAAATCGACCACAGCCTTCTTTAGAAGAACTAGCTGTGAGAGCTAAAACAGCAGCAATACGAGCTAAAGATGACTCGCACAGTTGTGAAGTGAGACAGCAAGCATTATTAGAAAAACAGATTTTACTCACAGAACTAATGAGTGTATTAATGGAGCAGATAAAAATTGAGTTACCCAAACCAAAAAGCATCGATTTATCATATCTTTATGAAGAAACGCTCCAAAATACCTTGTTGTATGTTTGTAAAAATATAGAAAAATTTGACCCGGAAAGGATTAATGTAAAAAAAATAGATAAGGATGAACCAAAAAAAAATCCTTTCATGAGATGGTTTATTTTTCTATTCTTCAAGAGAAAAATAAATAATTTTAATTGGATAAACTGGAAAGGGAAAATTACATCTATATATAAAGATAGTGATGAATCTGAGATAAATATTCTCGACGTTTATTGCCCTCCAGAAGTTAATAATCCTCTTCCATCTGAAAAACTAATAGCTTTTATTAAAGAAGATCCAGAAGGATTATTCGCAAATACACTGTTCAATAAAAACCCGAAAGCCAGCTTTCAAATTATCTTACTTAAAAGAGGTGAAGAGGGTAAGTCGTGGAAAGAGATAGTTGAAGAATTAAAATTAGGGAAAACCCACGGGCCTGTTTTCACATTTTATAGAAGATGTTGTGAAAAATTTGCTCCTTATTTTAGAAAATATCTAAATTTAGAAGTCAATCTAAAAAAGAAGAACAGTTATCCTTCAGATTCATCTGACTAAATTGTATGTGTGAATTAAATGTATAAGAGCTTATCAGGAGAAAAAGCAATGAATTCTAATCAATTGGCTTTTACAATACCTATCGATGGAAAAATGAGTCAAATTGCTGAGACATTGAGCCAGCAACAGCACAACGAACAAAAAACTCGTGAGGTTTACCTCAATACTTTGGCTTTATTGGTAGTTGAATTTTTCTGTCAATGTATGGAAATTGAAACAGAATTTAGCAAAAGTTATGGTTTGGATAGTGTTGTACTATCTTTAATGAATACTGCCAGCATATTTATCAAAGATAAAGGTTTATTGGAGTGTCGTCCTGTACTTCCTAGAGAAGATTTTTGTGAGATTCCACCAGAAATTTTATCAGATCGTATTGGTTATATGGTAGTAGAAATTGATGAGATTGACAGACAAGCAAGAATATTAGGCTTCGTAGAATTGGTTACAAATGAAAAATTGCCTTTAACAAAATTAAGCTCTCTTCAAGATTTTTTAGTTTATCTACAAAAATTACAAAAACTTGCAAATGATGCAAATTCTACAGCAAACATTCCTAAAATTACTGCGAATCCCATTAACGAAAGCATAGTTAAACTAAGCAAATGGTTTGAAGGATTATTAGACAGTGGATGGCAATCTGAATTAGCTATTGCCAGAGATATTCCTAATTTATTACCTGTTGCCAAAGATATTTCTCCTGTTAATGTTACTGACAAAGAAGAAGTAGGTGGTGCAAGAATTATTCATCTCATGCATCTTTCTGAACCAGTGCTTTTAATTCTCCGCCAGACACGATTAAGTCCAGATGAGATTGAAATTATCTTACGTCTTTATCCAGCTAGTGAATCAATATTCTTATTAGATGGAATAAAGATGACATTACTAGATGATAAAGATAACCCTATTCGTCAGCTTGAAAAGCAGGCAAAGGGAAGTAACTGGTTGCAACTTAGATTTAAAGGAAATGTTGGAGATGAATTTAGTTTAAGAATTAGTTTCAGAGAAGATAGCGTCATTACAAAATTTATTATTTAGTTAAATTATCGAGTGTTGTGCTTCTTAATATTGAAGTATTGCATATAAATGTAGAGGATGCTGGTTTTCTGAAACTTTGACAAATACTAATAAGGGATAAAACGATGAATCGCAGTGTTTATGCTTTAATTGTTGGGATTAATAATTATAAATCCCCTACGATTCCTCCTTTAAAAGGATGCGTTAACGATATCAGAGTGATTGATGAATTTTTAAGAAAACGCTTAACGAATAATGAGGATAAATTATATATCAAGAAACTAATAAATCATGAAGCGACTCGTCAAGCGATTATTGACGGTTTTCGGGAACATCTATGTCAGGCTAAAAGTAATGATGTTGCGCTATTTTACTTCAGCGGTCATGGCTCTCAAGAATGCGCTGCACAGGAATTTGGGCATTTAAAACCAGACCTTTTGAATGAAACTTTGGTTTGTTGGGATAGTCGCACAGATGATATTTGGGATTTAGCTGATAAAGAAATTGCGAAATTAATTGCAGAGGTTTCTCAAAATCACCCACATATTGTTATAATTCTGGATTGTTGTCATTCTGGTGGAGGTACGCGAACCCAAAAGAATAATGTGCCTTTATCTGACTCTAATTTGCAACAATTAGAATATACAGGTATACGTTCAGTCGATACTGAATCGAGAGAAAGACCACTTTCTAGCTTCATATTGTCAGATAAAGAAATCAATAGTTTCTTTTCTAAATCTGATTTGAATGACAACCAATCAAATAGCTTTTTTCTACCACAGGGGGAATATATACTTTTAGCCGCTTGTCGAGATAATGAAGAGGCAAAAGAACATCGTAGCCAAAGAAGAGGAGTATTTTCCTACTTTTTGATTGACAGTCTACAACGAAATGGCAGTTTAAATTATCGTGATTTATTTAAGCGTACTAATGCCTTAGTTCGCAGTTTATACCCCAACCAATCGCCGCAAATTGAAGCGACAAATACCGATTACTTAGACCAGCCTTTTTTAGGAGGTATAGTTGGTCAACGACAAATATACTTTACCGTTATTTATGATGGACTCAATGGTTGGAATATTGATGCAGGAGCAGTTCATGGTATTATTTATAGTAGTAATAAAAATGAAAAAACAAGGTTAGCTATCTTTCCCATAAATGTAGAAGATATTAGCCAACTACAAAAGGCGATCGCTGTAGCAGAAATTACAGAAGTTTTACCACAATTGAGCCGAATTAATATCTCTGGAGAAAGAGAAATATTAGATCCAGAGTTAATTTACAAAGCTGTCATTACCAGTTTACCTGCATCTTTTTTGAAAGTTTATCTGAAAGGAGAAGAGTCTGGAGTTAACTATGCACGTCAAGCTATTAAAACAGCTAGCTTTGGTGAAAGCCATTCACTTTATATTGGTGAAGTAGATAATTTCAACGAAGCAGATGTTTGCTTGCAAGCTTTAGATGATGAATATTTCATTATACGCATTAGCGATAAGCGCCAATTAAGATCATCAATTGCGGGGTTTGCTCCAGAAAGTGCATTACAAGCAATTCATGCTTTAGAACATATTGCCCGATGGATAAATATAGCTACCATTACGAGTCCTGCAAACAGTTTCATTACAACTGATGCGGTACAAATGCAAGTTTATCAACAGGAATCAGAAATTCACGATTATCAGATTTATTTGGAATATCAAACCAATAATGGAAAGTTACAACCTCCAGTAGTCAGGATAAAACTGACCAATAAAAGTGAAAAGGCTCTCTACTGCGTTTTACTGAATTTAACCGAACTCTTTGCAGTCACAGTAATTTCTTTTGCAGGAGTTAGGACTGGAATATTGTTGCAACCAGGGCAAGAAATTTGGGCTTTAGAAGGAAGAGATATTTCTATCCTTATTCCCCAAAATCTTTGGAATAAAGGAGTGACAGAATATAAGGATATTCTTAAATTGATTGTTAGTACAAGTGAATTTGATGGTAGTTTGTTGGAACAAGGCAATATTGAAATGTCTAATACTCGCTCCCCCAATGATATTAATGGACAAAACTCTATTTCTGATCGGTTGATAGAAAAACTATTATCTCGCGCCATAGTTCCCTATCCTCCAGATTCTGAAGAACCTAAAATATGGGATGACTGGATGACTAGTGAAATTCTAATTATGACTGTAATTCCTAAGAAAATAAAATTACAAAAGCCTGAGATAGGACAGCCAATTACAAAGCCAGTTCTCAATTTAGAATCTAATGCAGTATATAAGAATGAAAAATTAGTAATTTTTATATTTACTTTGGTGGCGATATTTTTAAGCTGGATAGTCTGGCAAAAATTGCAGCGATATGAATTACAAAAACAAAAAACATCCTATTATAATTTTTCTGCCTTGTTAGAAAAATCTAAAACCGATCTTAATAAAAATTTAAATCCAGTTACATATGATAATGATCTTACATAGAGGAAAATTCAGGAGTTAAACAGCTTTTATGTCTGGCTAGTAGACCTAAATTCTGTACTCCATCAACTTGAAATGCACTGTAATAACTTTACTTAACATTGTGCCACTTGTAAAATTGCACTTTACTGTATTGCACTAATAATTTATTTTTGGTATTAGCTAATGTATTGACTTACAAAGTCGATTGGTAAAAAATTATTCTTTCAAATTTAGATTTTTGATAGCAAACACATAATTATCTACCAGAGTTTTTTATGATGATAGCACTTTTATGTCGTACTCAAGAGCGAGTATTCCCTGTTATCTCAGCAAATATTTATAACCTGAGTTCCGAGGAAACAGAATTAACTGCTGACCAACAAGCTGGGAAAAATCTGTTGCAGCTTGCAAACCAAGATTTCTCTACTTGGCAGAATTTGACTGGATGGGGGTTAAATATAAAAGGTCAATTAGGCCATTTATTAGTTCAGCATAAACTAGCAATAGAAGCAGAACTTGCTGCAAAGTGGCAAAGGGCTGATTTTTTCTGGAATCAGATGCAAATTGAATTAAAGGCTTTATTAAGACACCCAGAAAATTGGCAGAAAATTGCGTTAATTGTAGCCAATAAGCCTGGTGTTAAGATAATGAACGATCCTATAAAACTGCGTCAGCACTTAATGAATGAATTATTTATTAACACTCACTGTGCTTTCTACAACGGATTGATATTAAAGTCTATAAAACTGTCTTGGAAAGAGCGTGCATTTGTTCACATCGACTATATTCAGCAGCTATTGAAATTATCTCCTGTATCTGCTCAGGAAGTAAAAAATTTATTAGGAGAAGCTTGGCAGACACGAATTACTGTGTATAAAGAAGCTAAAAAATGGCACAAAGCGATTAATTGCTGTCAGCAACGGCTGAAATGGTTACCAAATAATATTGAGTTTCAAGGTGAACTAGTAGAGATTTACTACTTAAAAACTTTGTCAAAGTGTTGGGATGCAGAAACCAAAGACCAGTATGCCCAAAACGCCAAGAATTTGCAACCTGGAATTAGGGAGTTAAGGAAATTTTTAAAAAAGTATCCTTATAACTTAACAATTTTTAACCTTTTGGGTAGTTTATATCATTTGCATTCAGTGAGTTTGGTACGTAGCCATCAATTGTTTAATGCTTTCATCTCTGTCCAAAAAGCAATTACTTATAATCCCAATCTGGCAAAAGCCTATAAAGCACGTAATGAACTGCTGGACTTGAAAAACAGATTGCAAGATGAGATGGAATCTGGTGTACCATCTGCTTGGGATGGATATCCCCTGCTTATAGGAGCTAACAAAGGTTTTGCATGGATGAATGGATACATTGATTCAGATGAAGCCAAGGAAATAACAAGGGCGTTTTATATTGCAGAAGCAATTCAACTTTGGTACAGCATTGGGCTATCAGAACCTCGTGAAGGTTGGATGGAGTCCCCTAATAGTAAAACAAAGCCAATCAAATCTACCAGCAAATCGACCAAAATCGCAGTCCAGTTATGGGAGGCAGTTAACAGTGTATTACAACATCCACCTAAGACAAAAGCAGATGTACCAAGTGTTTGGAAAGTAGTAGTTGATAGTAGTCCAGACTTGGCAGAACTAGATTTTGCACCTATCTGCGGCTATCTAGAAAATAGTTTGTTTGAAGATGAAACTAGAGGGGAAGGGTTTGTCACCAGACATCGCGTCTTGGTAACACCCCCTACAGGACACTCAGAATCATCTCCTATCCTCACACCTGCATCTATAAAACCTCGACTCAGCACAGAACCTTTGTTACCGTGGCTTTTCAGTGCTCAAGACAAGCGCATCAAGCTACAAGCGATAGTTGCTAGTGTATTGATAGTTGTGACTGGTTATATTGTCATACGAGAACAGACGGCGCTTGCAGTACGACAAAAGGCTTATGACATGATTCTGATGGCGAAGCAAGTTCAGAATGATGAAGCAGTGCTAAAAGCATCTAAAGAATTTTTTAATAACGCACCTATTCTTGGCAAAGATGAACGGATGTCACGAGTGATGGAACTCTATGAAGAATCCTTGGTGCGATATGTTGCTGGACAACCAGGGGAGCAACTCAAAAAAGACAACGAGGACTATTTAGAACTCTATCGCCAATTACAAAAACCATAAACGCAAAGAGGAATCAGTCATGAGAAAAATTATTGATTTGTTGAGTATCACTGTTCTTGTTGCATCTCCTGTAGCTTTGGGGATGGTGTACGCCCAAACCAGCGCTTCTCAAGCTGTAGTACAACCAATAGAAGTTATAACCGACAAAAACTTTCCCCTGAATCGACCTCAGGCGGTCAATTTTGAGCCGAATGAGGGCTTTGATAAGTTGACTAAACGCCAAAAGGATGATCAATTAAGAGATTGGTTACTAATGACTGCTCTTTCAGGTAAGGGGCTTTCCAGTGAACAAATCAGCCAGGGTGTCTATGACCTCCCAGCAGTGCGCTATGACTTTATAAGTCCCGTCGCCAATTTTGAGTATGGTAGCACTCGCTCTCGCTATGTTGGCGATGGGAAAATAGTTGTCCTAGTGCCTAACACTACTTCCAAAGAACAGCGCATGGACGACCTTGCCCATATTGCTGACCGTCACCGCAAAGACCAAGGAGAAAAGCCTAAAATCATTGAGGTGTTTGAGTACGAAATTGCTCCCGACAAGCAGTCATCTTTTATTACCAGAAAAGAGACGATAAACGGTGAACAACTCTTTAGTAGTGCTTATGGCTACTCTGAAATTACCATAAATAACCAGAATGAACTTCAAAGTTTTCTCAATCAAGTAGACGATATTACCTTTGCCCAAGTTAATGGTTCCAATTTGACTGTGGGCGGTCGTAAGATTTATAAAGACAAAGATAACCGTAAAGATCAAAGCCTGCATGTAGAAGATATCGCAGCACTTTGGCAATCAGACTTTAATAATATCAATGGTAGTCTCTTTTCTCTAGATTGGGAATTTGACTATCCTCGTCTTGCCCAAACTTTAGATAAAGCGAAACCTTTACTTCAAAAACTTAAATTAGATGGTTACCCCATAATTAGTGACCAAGATATTCAAGAAGCAAAGCAGGGTTTATCACGCCAAGACAAAAAACCTTATTTCAATTTAATTGTTAAATTAGAAGCCTTTTGGAATTCCAAAAAACTTGTAAATCAAGTATTTAACGAAGGGAAACTTGCAGCAGAAGTTGAAAAAGAATTAAAGATTTCTAGAGATAAAGAGTATAAAGCAAGTCAACAGAGCATTAAGCAGTCACAAGAACAATCTCAAAAAGAAATACAGCTATTATTTGAATCTAACTTATCTTCAGAAGAAATAAATGCAAAAATTCTTGCGATAGACAATGTTCAAAAAAAGTTGGAGACCGAATGGGAAAAGTATCTAAAACAAGAGATATCCCGAAAAAAAGAGGAAATAATTTTAAGTAAAAAACAAGTAATTAATAATTTATTAGCTGCACAACAAGAAAAAGGTTTCCAGATCGCTAGATATGAGGGTAATTTGCAAGAGAAAAAAGCGGGTTTACAAGGAACTGAAGTCGGAATGACTCTGTTCTATACAGACCTGCTGATGAAAATATTCTGGTTCAACTTTAAAAACGCTACATTGGAAACTGGGATTGAAGATTTCCACCCAGAAACCAGAATCGCTATCTCATCAATTTATAAATCAGACTTACAAAAAGTCAACTTTACCCGTCTCTGGCTTGAACCAAACGATAAGGGATTTCAAATAGCAAATGAAAATAAGGATATTATTTTTGCTCCTAATGCTACACAGATTAAAGCAGCTTCTTCTGACCGCCCTCAATCAGACAAAGAAACAAATGCACCTCCAGACACCACTGCCTTTCTGAACTGGTGGAACAACCATTATGAAGAAGTTGCTCGCCATGAGCCACAATATGAACGGCTCAATCAAATTATGAAGTGGAGTTTGGTGATTAATTGGCTCAATCAGCACCAACCAAACGAACTCTCCCTTCAGTATGAACAAAGTAATCCTTTAAGCTTTTTACAAGCAGTCAAAGTTAAACGAGACAACTGGTTCCCAGATTGGGTTATAACTCAAGGGGAACGCTTGAAATTTAAAAAATGGGGCGCAATTACATTTTTCCCTCAAGGCTACAACTACAAAGGTAGAAAAACAGAAAAATTGAGTTTTTTACGGTCAGAAGAAATTAATAATCGCTATGGTAAACCTTATGCGTATATTTATGGAGGAGTTTCTTTAGCTGGAGGAAAAACTTTTGAACGTCGTATTTCTTTACCTAAAGATAGTAAAATAGGCAATATTCATAGGTCTAATATTGACCCTAAGTCGGTAAGATCCCAAAAAGGTAAACTCGAATTTAAAACCTTAGATGGTACTAAATACAGAGTAAAAGCTTTAAGCAAAACTGTTAGCGAAACCATAGTAGAAGCCAAACCAGAAGCTAAACTTCGCAGTCCAAATGCTGAACTAACAAATCAGCCATTTAGCAGCAAAGTAACGCAGATACCCGATGGACTAAAGCTAGAAAATGCCATCGGCGATACTGAATTTGCTAATCTGAACATCACCAAAACTGCAAATGGTTTTAAGGTAGGTTTTGAGAGTCGTGATATAGATACTGGATATTCCCTAGCTTCGCGTCTTAGCACAGAAACTTCACGCCTCAATCTGAAAAAAGTGAGTGTTCTTGATGCTTTGAGGCAAATGGATGATGTTGTGCTTATCAAGTATTCTCCGTCCCAACCTAACGATTATTTTGTTCAACTTTCTAAGTCCAATAATAAATGGCTAAAATTTAGTGAACAGCCTTTAGCAGATGGTAGTGGAGGTGGTGCAAAACCACCTTCAAAACGGATAATGTCAGTAGGTGAACCAGAGGAGGGTGCGCGTAATTTTAATTTTGAATCTTTAAATGAAGCGCAGGTTTCACAACAAACACAGGGTTTTAAACAATTTTCTGGTAAAAGAGCAAATTATAAAAGTTCGTATAATTACCGCAAAGAAGCCCAAAAACTTGCCGCAGAGCCAGTTCAGTATCTTCTAAAACAGAAACTAGACTTAAAATTGCGAATTCAAAATATTGATGCGTCGCTGAAAGCTGGGGATTATACCAAAGCTGCCAAATCAATTAACGAATCAATCAAATTGCATGGTTCAGAATCGAACCTGATGTTGCGTAAAGCAGCAGTGAATGTGCATGAAGGTAGACTGAAAGTAGAAAGAATTACTCCTGAAGGAGTGAAACCGTTTAAGCAAAATTTCTTTGATGAAATTAATAACCGCAACTTCAAAGTCATAGAGAACAACACAGAATTTATTTATGTGCAAGATTCTCCTGGCTTAAACAATT
The DNA here is from genome assembly GCF_036917935.1 of Nostoc sp. Classification (GTDB taxonomy): domain Bacteria; phylum Cyanobacteriota; class Cyanobacteriia; order Cyanobacteriales; family Nostocaceae; genus Nostoc. The sequence continues at coordinate 10,426 of NZ_JBALEL010000026.1, forward strand.
TACAATTTAAACAGTCAATTTCACAAAGTGTTCCTTTTGGTTCAGGAGCTAGATTCTATAAACTCCAATCTGGAGAAATAGGCAGAGTTAAAATCCGTCAGAGTGGGTTGGGAGATGTGAGCGTATCTAGTAATCCTTCCACTAAAACTACAGGTTCTAACGTTGGAGATTCCTTAAGATTCCAATTTCAAAATTCTCCCCAACGCTTTGTTACTAACAATGAATGCCAGGAAAATGATGAATCAGATAAAAATCAGAATACAAACAAATGTCCTCTAGAAAAACCTGTTTATGTTGTGACCACATCAGAAAAAAATTGAGTAACTGTTTAATTTGGTGAATATTTTGATTTTCCATTCACCTCTTGTCTAACCAAATTTTGGTATAAACGTTATATGTCAGTGTCTCACAGAATGTTAAATTTTTCATCTAAAATTTCAAATCTAAGGGGGGTCGTAGTTTGCCATACGATACTTTTGTTGAACTAAACACGGCTTTTGAATTAGCCCAAACAAAATGGCTTCAAGGCAATTTACTAGGGGCTTACGATGATTTATGCAAAATTTTTACTCATCGCCTTTTATATTCCCGGTTGGTTGATGCAGATTTGAAAGTTATTCAGTCCTTGGCAGACTTAGCTGGTTTATTGGGTGAATTCCAAGCGGCTGATGACTTGCTTTGTGGAGCTGTTGGTTTATATAAGGAGTCAAAGAATGAATGTTTAGCTGATTATACTTGTTTAAGACGTATTCAACTGTGCATAGACAGAGGAACTTTAGATCAAGCACAAGACTTACTGCAAGAAATGGCTCCACGCATTGGGGACATTAATAATATTCAATTTGTGTTACCAGGATTATTGCAGTGGGAGGCGGGTTGTTTTTGGCATGATACCGACTTAGAAGATCGAACTGTTTTATTTACTGAATTATACCTAGCGATGGGGCGATTGCTAGCTGCTTTGGGACAATACGGAGAGGCTCTTGTTGCTTTGCAACGGGGTTTGTTTCATGCTGAGGGAGAGAAAGTATCTTCTTTAGCACAGCAAACGATACTACCACTAAAGTTGGCGATCGCCTCTGCACTCCAGGAAAAGGGACATTTTGAGGATGCACAGACTTATCTTTCCGATTTAGAAAGCCAACTCAATCAACCCCAGCATCCAGAACATTTTATCCGTTGGTTAGAGCTATCTGGCAAACTCAATCTGCTTTTGGGAAATTTAGGTACTGGTTTAAAACAATTTCGACAAGTTCAAGAAAGATGCCGTCAACTTCGTTCACAACGCGCGGTGTTGCGTTCCAACCTCAGTCTTGCCCATATCTTAATTTCTCTCAACCAAACCAGTGCCGCTCAGAGTTATTTAATAGACACCCAAAGCGATGCCTCTACTATTGATGATGCAGCTTTAGCAGCAAGGGCAGACTTATTATTGCAACTATGCTATGCCCGTAGTCGTTCCCTTGTGGTTAATAGTCCTGTGGAACTCTCAGTATTTGGAATGAATAAAAAAATAAATAATAAAAAAGCTGTAGCAGAAGTACAGGCAAGACTAGACTTATCAACTCAATCTTCCAATTATCTAACTTGGTTTGAAGACCGCGCATTAGCCTTTCAATGGCAGTTGAGCAACCTCAATCTGAAAACTGCGGGCGATTTACTCCAGCACATAAAAAAGGTATTCAATTGTACTGATTCGGTCCTGATCAAAATACAAATACGGATATTGGAAGGAACTTTTGCTTACTATGAAGGCACAGAGAACAGTGACTTGACCAAAATTTATCAAGCACATCAGATTTTGGAGGAAATTCATCCTCAATTAGAGAACATAGGTTTAAGACCAGAACTCTGGCAGGTACAGAGGATATTAGTTTGGTGTCGCACTAGATTAAATTATCCACTCCCGGAAATAGAAGCTTTAACAGCATCAACAAATTATTTACTAGAACAAATTACCTCATCCCTTGCGCCAGAAGACCAGGTATTTTATCTGTTGAATAAATGGACAGCAGATGAGGAATACATTGCTGCACAAATTAATCAGTTGCAACGTTTGCAACTAAAAGTTAGTACGGGAGCTTTTTGGCTCTTTCTTTGGCAACGCTTGCAGCTAATACAACGACTGAATGCTTTAGTAGAACATATCGACAGATACAAGGATGTATTAGTCAAACGCACAATTAAAGGCGACAGAATAAAAGTTCCATTTTTACCTCCTGCATCATTGTGGCTACGGCTGTTGACTCACCCAAAAGACAGAATTACTCTTTCATTTTTGATTCTGCCAGATCGTGTTTTAGTTGTGAAAACAGGGCGATTTTTATTTGATTTTCATGTTATTCTTACCAATCGTTTGGAAGTGCGTAATCAGGTACAACACTGGTATAAACTTATCAAGAATATTAACGATGGTCGAGATATCGATGACAAACCAATCAACAGTATCGATAGCAACGGTGATATTAATTATCATCGAGATATAAATGTGAATTGGCAGGGCGAATATGAAGAAGAGATGGCAGAGGTAGCAAATGTGGGGCAGGAAGTAGCTAAAACTCTTGCAGAAATGTTAGCAATTCCCAAGCTACTAGAAGGTTTACCCAAAGACATTCGGGCATTGACAATTGTACCTGATGATATTTTGCATGGCTTTCCTTTTGCCGCCATACGCTACAAAGAAAAGTATTTAATTGAGCATTATGCCATTTCTATAGCTTACGAGTCCAAAGGTAGGCGATCACCTCCTACTTCAATTATTTCCAAACAAAAAGCGTTAGTAGTAGGCGTATCTAACGGTAACAAGCAGTTTTCATTCCTCAAAGGGGTTAAACCCGAACTAAAACAGGTAGAAGACTGGCTAGACCGCAATCACATTCATCGCTTTTCTTTTGTAAATAGTTCCAAAACTACTGTTGTTGAAAATTTATCTCAAGTAACCTTACTTCATATTGCTTGTCATGGCACTTTTGAGTTAAATCAACCAGACCAGTCAGGACTGGTATTTATCTCTGATTCTAAAGAACAAGAGATTCTCAGCCTCAGAGAATTATCAGAAATGAACTTAACGAATTTGCGCCATGCAACCCTCTCTTCCTGTTGGTCAGCAGATCACTTTATCCTCCCTGGTCGCTGGATTATCAGCTTACCGGAAACACTCTGGCGGTCTGGAACTCAAAGCATTCTTGGTTGTCTTTGGAAGGTAGACGATAAAATCGCAGTATCTTTTATGACCCGTTTTTACAACTATTTAGATAAATTCCCACGAGATGAAGCTTTGCATCGGACTCAGTTAGATTGCCTAAATAACTGTCTGCCTAACTGCAATGTAAATACTGATAGCCTTTTCTTATGGGCAGGATTTAATCTTTATGGCGACTACACAGCTTTAAATTGACGAAGATTAATGCCAATAATTTTTTACCAATTTTATGGTTATTTCATTACTGAAAAGTTTACCCCATCTTAATTTGAGGGTTAACGTACAAAAAAACCGTTTTGGGTGCGACACGATGGCGCACCAAGAGCTGGAAGCCCCTACAAAGCTTCCAAAAGATGAGTATTGATATACTTGGTTAAGCTGGAAACGCCTAAATGGGTTGCGATCGCCACTCCGTATCCAAGCAATACCATCGCCTATACTACCTATCTCATCTGCTTCAATCAGGTCTATTACCTGGTAACAGATATCTTGATTGCAAACAAACTTTTACGCTGCATCAATACTCCGCTTAAATTCCATCTCCAGTGCAACAACTGCCTTAAATTTTTCCAGTTCTCGTAATTGAGAAATTAATTCAAAAACTTTCTTACCCTTGTGATAACTGCCAACACTTATATTTAGATTCTCCGAGACCTCCTGAATCACTCGCTTACCCTTATCTAATTGATAATTACTCTCATTTATCGAATTATTCAAATTTGAATCATTCGATTCATTCAAACGACGAGCGCTTTCCCTCTGTCTTTCTTTCGCTTGGGGACGAAGTACGCTCTCCCAGTACTGCCCCTTGTGAAATTTCTGGTAATGAGTCTTCCCACCTTGCCGGTGGAGATTAAAGTCAAGCACTAGAACACATAGCAGGAAGCAGCAGCGATGAAGTTAGCAAAAGAGCGAAAATTTTGCTAGGTCTAAACGAAGGCAAAAAATATGTAGCTTTAGCCCAAGAGATTGGCGTAACCGAAAACTCAATAGCAAAGTGGAAAAAAAGATGGACATCAAGTACCATCTTGTCAGAAACCCAGGAGGCGGCGATCGCAAAAGCTAATGAGGTGCTAGGTGTCAACGTAGGTAGACCTAAGAAGTGCAAAAGTACAGAGGCAAGCAAAATTGTCGAAATCAGCCAATGGAGCAAAAACCGAAAACCCAGTCGTTCAAAGCATCATTACCATACGCAGGTAGCTGAGGAAGCCACTCGGAGGGGATTACCGACATTATCGCCAAGAAGTATAGGACGCATCTTAGAAGCCCAAACTTAATAGAAGTAATTATCAAGCAAGTACCATCCTATATCAAGAAAGTAGTTTTGAAATCCCAGTTTTTACCGAAAAGATGGGTTTAAAGCCGCTCCTAAAGGAGCGGCTTTTCTTTAACTTCCTAATCAGTTCTCTGAGTACATCATTTTGGGTACGATCTGCATCTTCGCAGTGTTCTACAAGTATCTTGTATTCCTCATCAGAGCATCGTACAGTTAATTTTTTCATGCCGTCATAATGCCGTCGTTTTTTTTGTATGATAGTAGCATGAAAACACTGAAGTTTAAGTTATATCAGCACAAACGGAATAGACACCTTAAGCGCACAATTAACGCTGCCGGGGTGATTTATAACCATTGCATTGCACTTCATCGTCGGTACTACCGGATGTGGGGTAAGCATTTAAATTGTGCAAAACTTCAGTCACATATTGCCAAATTGCGGAAGCGTAATCCGTTTTGGCAAACAGTAGGCTGCAGTAGTTTTAGATTTACCTATGTCCTTACTATTGCGCTCGCCGTACAAACTAGCGACAAATTCATCAAAGTCTAACCCAGACTGCCAAGCTGTGTAGGGGTCGTTTTGATTTTTAGCTTCTAGGAGTAACTGCTGGAAGTATTCAGGGTCTTCATCGTCAGCTACATAAAGCGCCTGGAGTCGCAGCACTTCAGTCGTTTTGTACAAGAAATCTCCGTATCCCAGTAAATAAACTGCGCGTTTGTCTTTATCGTCTCCAAGGATGATACAACTGTCTTCAGGGCGAGTCGTAACAAAGGCTGTCTTGGCTGGAAAGTTTGAGCGAATCAACGGATCAATCACGTTTTTATCAGGCCGTTGCGTGTACAACAGTACATGAATCCCTGCACCACCCGCTTTTGCAAGCAACTTCATCAGCGCAGTCTCAATGCGATCGCAGTAGTTATCATCGGAAAGTAGATCAAAACACTCGTCAATCAGACAAATCACTCGCGGCATGACAAAATCAGGTGCAAACCGCAGATTGTACTGTGCGATCGTTTCAATACTGCTGTGGCGCTCAAATTCCTGGTAGCGCAATTCCATTTCTTCAACCAAGTAATCAAGCAAGTTAGCGGTAGACTCTGCATCACGTGCAACTGGGGCAACAAGATGAGGTAGCCCGTCAAATTTACCAAAAGTCACGCGCTTAACATCCGAAAGCGCCAACCGAACAACAGAAGGGGGATATCGCCGCACTAAATACAAGATTGCTGCTTTCTCAAACTGCGACTTTCCACCCCGCGTCCGCCCACCACCCAGGATATGGGTTACGTTATCGCTATAAAGAGGAATTTCGACATAAGTGCCATCAACATCAACACCACCGGGGATGGATACCGAATGAATGTCAGGTTCGCCCTCAAAAGTAAAATAATGGCGGAAATAAGCAAATTGTCTGTCTAACCGGGGTATGTCAAATACAACTCCCCCAGGTACTACACTCACCATTGGCGCAACTTTCAAGCTTAACTCTTCACCAAGCTGCTGTACTAAGTCATTACCGATGTCTTCTACTTTCTTGTAACTAACACCCCGTCCTAATTTTACCCTAATACGGTTAAAAGTAGGGCCATTTTTGGCATCAACATACTTAGCATTAATATTAAAATCCTCTAAGGTATCAACTAATAGTTTTCCTGCTTGCCCCATAGTTAAAATACTTGAACCAACAATCTCATTAGTAGCAATATCACTATCTAAATATTTAGGTTCTCTTAAAATAATTGAACCATCTACCGCCTGCTTTAAAGCTATCGGCTTATCCGTGGCACGCGCAACAAGCACTGCCGTTCGACAGCAATAGTTTTTAATGCAGTTATCTCTAGATTTATTAGCTAAATCAGTAAAGTAACTAATTGGTTTATTGTTTAAAAATAAATTATAAAGTTTCTCTTGAACTACTTCATATCCAATCTGCTTAAGATAAATATTTTTGATTGACTCAATATATTCAAATAAAGATTCAATAGGTGATATATTAACTATCTCAATCATTTTTTGATATACGTTATTTTGCTCCCACTGTGATGGCATTCGATTGAGATGAATATACTCAAGTGCATAACGTACAAACTCGTACTGGTTTAAAGTACAGTGTTCTGCACATATTGATAATATTTCTTCATCATTTGTACCTGCAATTACTGATTCGTATATTACCTGAAATAAAAATTCTAAGTTAAATTCTATAACCTGACGTGATAATTTTGCTCTAAAATCAATCTGCTTTAAAACAGTTTCAGCATAAGAAACCATTGCGTCAGGTAAAGCTTCTCGTACATTCTCTATAATCTCTTCATTGCTCAAACTATCTTGTTTGGCCTGTACAATTGCAGTCCAAAGCTGTTGTTTTTGAAATTCAATATTCTTGCCAATATTATATAAATCTAGCATTATTTTTTCAATTATTAGAATGATAAAATTGAGTTAGTAAATAAAAAATTGACTATGAAAAGTTGGAATAGATGGAATGCAGAAGAAGAAGAAATTCTTGCCAAAGCAGTTATAAAATGCTCAAATATTGATGAAATACATCAGGAATATTTTCCATATAGAAGTAGAAAATCAGTAAAAGGAAAGCTGGGCTTACTAGGATTAACACTTGAACCACAATGGACTGTCGAGGAAGAAGAAATATTACACCAACTTTACTCTGAGCTATCACCAAAGTTGATACAATCTCAGTTTATGCCTCATAGAAGTCTTCCTGCAATTCACGCTAAAGCACAAAGACTTAACCTAAAACAACGCCATATATGGACACGAGAAGAAGAAAGATACCTCAAGGATAATTACTTAACTCAAACCTATGAAAAAATAGGACAAAAACTTGGAAAAGATGAACCCGCAGTAAGAGCGAAAGCTCAACAAATGAAACTCAGAAAGCTTGAATCATATACAGTTAATCACAAATATTTTAACAGTCCTAATTTAAAAAGTTGCTATTGGGCTGGATTTTTAGCAGCGGATGGATGCATAAAATATTCAAATCATGGGTATATTATAGAAATTGCTCTAAATGAAGTAGATGTAGAACACTTGGAAACGCTTCGTGTAGACCTAGAATGTAGCCATAAGATATGTAAAATGTCTAACTCAGGAAAATTAAAAAAATTTCCATCTGGTAATAAATATATTTGTGGAAACACTTTTAAACTCAGATTTAACAGCAAAGATATATGTGAAGATTTAATCAGTATATTCAATATTACACCTAAAAAATCACTAACACTATGTCCACCACCGCTAGAAGATGAGCAATTAATCAAAGCATTCATTATCGGATTGATAGATGGCGATGGTGGAGTAAATTTATTTAAAGTGAAAGGAGAAGTTAATAGCATAGAAATTGACCTCACAGGAACAAAAGAAATACTGGATTGGGTAAAATACTGGTTTGATATTTGGGTTCCAAATACACACTATAAATGTGCCAATACTAAGAGAACTAATTCAAAAGCATATAGATATCATGTTGCTGGAAGTCGAGGTATTAAACTATGGAAAATGCTTTATCAAGTAAAAGTACCGAAATTAAAACGTAAATGGGATAAACCAATACCATATTTTAGTTAATGCTCCTATATTTCTCTAAATTTTTCTGATAAACACTTCTAAGTTCTGCAAGTGATTTTTGTGGCTGTGCGTAATTATTACAAGGAAACGAAGCCCAAATTCTACCTACTTTACACACAGCAGTATCAAACCTTCCTGCTTCAATATCACTTAAGGCATTATTACGACGAATATATTCAATTGCCATCTTGTCCTGAGAAGCTGGACTAAAATCCTTCAAGTTTAACTTGGGCTGAATGTCATACCAGCTTTTATCCAACATTTGATAAGCACCAGCCGCAGTTGAACAAATATTTTTACCATTAATAGGAGCGCACTGTTTCTTTAACGGGTGTGTAGAAAAATTATTAAAAGTTCCATTAAATACTAACTTGCGATAACTTTCTACCTCACTGGTTCCTGTTTCTGCCCAACGAATTGTTGCTAAAAAAGCACTCAACCGTGGTGAGTAATCACTTGTTCTAACTCTTCCTTTTAAACTACTGGATGATGTTGGAGCAACACTAGTGCTTTGAGAAATTGAAAAATAAATGCCCAAAGTAATTAAGGAAGCAGTGGACAAATGAATGGGTTGAAAACGTAATATAAATTGACGGCGAGTATTCTGCATTAACTCAACTAAACTATCAACAATAAACCCAAATTGCCAACTATCAATTGCCTTACCAAAACTATGCACATAACATGATGGCAACTGACATGGCAGTGAAGCTACTCCTTGACACTCCCTGCTCTAAAGAGAAAGGGATTCTTGGTTCAGTGACTCGCCGTTAGACAATTGGTTTACACCAATTCCCCAAGAGGGCAAATCTCCCCAAGCGTAATTTCCCGTGTGCCCCACGGTACTTAATCCTAGGTTCAGGATATTTATACTGGCATTGACATCTCTGTCTTCTACATATCCGCAATGTGTGCAAATATGGGTTCTAGTAGATAGAGATTTATTCACTTTCTTGCCGCAGTTAGAGCAATTTTGGCTTGTGTTGTGAGGAGAGACAGCAACCGTTACCTTCCCATATTTATGACCAAAATACTCAACCCAACTGCGAAAAGTTGACCAACCAGCATCACTGATTGATTTAGCTAGATGTTGGTTCTTGACCATGCCTTTCACATTTAAATCTTCATAGGCTACCAAATCATTAGATTGGATGACGGAGTACGCCAATCTCTTGCAATACTCTTTTCGCTGCCTACTTACTCTTAAATGCTTACGCGCATACCTATTTCTAGCTTTGTAGTAATTATTAGACTGACGAAGCTTGGCTTTATTTTTAGCTTGATTGAATTTCTTAGATTTTTTGCGATTAGCTCGATTCAACTGCTTTTCCGACTTGCGGTAAAACTGGGGCGAGGGTTCTACATTACCTCTACTATCAGCAATGAAATACTTTAATCCTAAGTCGATACCAACTACTTGATTTGTTGGCTGCGTTTTAACCTTAACATCAACATCAAGTACGAACTGAGCGTAGTAACCGTCAGCGCGACGTACTAAACGGACACGCTTAATTTGTTTAATGTCGTAGTAATTAAGATCATAAGTTCCCTTCAAATTGAGTGTTCCTATGCCTTTCTTATCTGAAAAACTAATGGCTTTACGAGTTTTAGAAAGCTTCCACCCAGAGGTTTTGTACTCCACTGAGCGGCAATTTTTCTTAAACTTTGGGAAACCCTTTTTACCATTAATCTTTTTCTTGCAGTTATCGTAAAATCGGCTAATTGCGCTCCAAGAACGTTCCGCCGCCGACTGCCGAGCCATTGAATTTAGTTGAGCAGCAAAGGGAAATTCAGCAGCTAGTATCGCACAGTATTTGCTGAGGTCATACTTGCCTACATTTTTATTATCCATCCAGTAACGTAAACATTTGTTTTGGATGAATTGACTGGTGCGAATGGCTTCGTCAATAGCACGATACTGCTTGTCTTTTCCTTTGACTTTGAACTCATAGATTATCATGGCTCAACCTGATTTATCTCGACTGATTTAAGAAAACCAAATAAATTTGGCTATATGCTTATATGCACCGGATTTATTCAGGATTTTAGGTATCACGACTCATAACTTTCAACGGGTTGCTAAATATTCGTGTAAATAAGGACGGGGGTTCTGCGGTACACCATTAACGTGAACTTCAAAATGCAAATGCGGCCCCGTTGAAAAGCCCGTACTACCTACTGCTGCAATCATCTGCCCACGCACAACTTGTTGTCCCTGCTGTACATACAGCTGACTGGCATGACCGTAGAGAGTAGACAAACTTTTTTGATGCTGAATAACAACTGCTTTACCATAACCACCCTTGTCGCCAGCAAAAGCTACTCGACCAGCATCAACCGCATAAATTGGCGTACCCTTCGCTGCACCAAAATCAATCCCCGTATGAAACTTGCGATCGCCTGTAATGGGGTGTATCCGCCAACCAAACTCTGAGGTAATAGGAGTACCAGGCGCAGTTGGAAAGGCAATTCGACCGTTATTTAAAACCTTATTGCTACCGATAGTTCTAGGTAGTACTAGACCCTGAAGAGATTTAACTAACAGCTGAGATTCAACCCATCCAGAAACCTGGGGAATGACCATAGCTGCAATTACAACTGAGGTTGCGATCGCATATCTCCAATTTGCACTCGAATTAGTATCGACTGTCTCATCCAAACTAGTTACAGTTGAATTCCTAACCTCCTTGTCACCGTCAGTTTCAAAGATTATTCGCATTGTCTCAACGCCTTTTTGCATTAGCAGGAGAAACCTGCCAACAACCAATCTTTGCAGTACTCAATACTTCCTCAAAATCATTCCTAGCTACACGACAATCAGGAGAATTTAGTCCATCCTCAGATGTTGCAGATTCCCTAACTTTAGGGGAATAGCGCGTAGAGACACGAGTAGAAGACATATTCACGCCAGGTGCAGCAGTAGAAACAACAGATGGCGATAGAAATTGAAGCTTTTGTGCCAACGCCACGGCATTACGCCAGTTATAAAACTGCAAATATCCCGGTTGCAAAATATCTGCAATCCATACCAGCAATACGAACCAAAAAATTGCCTTTACCGACATTATTCCAATTGCTTAACCACAGGCAGGGCAAAAGAGGGAATTTCCTTGGGTACAACTTCAATCTTCTTCCCAGACGCATACCCCGGCCCGGTATAACTGCCATTTAGGAAAAAATTCAACAGCATTATTAACAACCAAATTCCCACGCCAGCTACACCCACAGGAGATTTAATTACATCCGATAAAAAATATACTGGATACCAACCAAATCTCCAGGGATTTTGTGGGTGCAGCCGATGTGCTTTCCAAGTCTCGATATAGGGAATCTCTATCTGAGGAACCCTTGGCTTATAGGAAGTAGGTGCATTAATATACCTAACTTCTACGGGTTGAGGATCATAAGTGGTCATAGGAGAAATGTTAGGTTGCTGATTTACGATCCCTCCTTGTTGCTGTACCTGCTGCAACATATTTTGCAACCGGTTTACAGGCACAATTGCTCCACCTTCAGAATAATCAACATCAAAGTTGCGGCGCTGATTTCTGCTCATAATATGACCTCAAATTAAGTAACTAGCTGGCAGGTTTATCATTTACCTGGGAGTTAGTATCTTCCCAGAAATCTTCATCCTGAAGTTGGGCATAAAACTCTTCTGGAGATAATATTCCAGGTTGGTTTTGCACTCCATCTTCAACAAACTGACTACTATGTACTCGCCCTAATCCAGAAACAGTAGAACGAGGAGAAAATTGAACTACATTTTTAGCAGAGAATTCGCTATTGAATCTCATCCCAGGAGAAGGTGAAACCGGAGGCACTAAAGAAGGCTGAATATCATTACCAGAAACACCAACATGAAGTTGTTGATTGCCGGGATTAGGCAAGTTATCAGAAACTTCATCTCTTTCTTCAACTGCATTGTTATAGTCAGAAATTCCCCAACCCAAAAAACAAGCAAACCCAGCCATAAATATAACTGCACTCATCCAATGCACTCCTGAATTGGGAGATGGCATCATCTCAACTGTCGTGCGAGTTGAACTTTCAAGGGTAGTACGAATAGGGGTACGTTTGACTGCCGCTACAACATTGAGCGAACACAAAGCTATGCAAACTATCGCAGCAGCAAACTTGGCATACATGACATCACCCCCCTGATTTATTAACAGGCTGTCTATTAGGAATTGGCTTAGGTAATTGCTTCTTCATTTGTTGGAGATATATTCGCCTTTGCTCCTCCTTCTGGTGTATTCTCTCGCGGATGTCTGCCACCTGTGCCATCTGCTCTACTGGGTCTAAATACCCCCGCGCCCGTAATAGTTGCGCCTGTGCAAGAGAGTATGGTTCTTGAGCATTCTTAATCTGAATTAGCATTTGATTCAGATCAACCGATGGTTGAGATTCCAAATTTTGAGCGTAATCAATCGCCTCTAATTTACCCAAAATCAAAACAGCGGCCGCCCCAGTTGGTATCTTCTCTTCAACTTTCGTACCATCGGTTTTGCGATACCCCCAGTAAAAAGTATTATTTCCAGAAGCCGCTTCTAGTAAAACATCCAGCGAGTTGAACTTAACTATCTCCAGTGCCGGCATATAATGAAGGCGGTAAAACCCAGATTTCTCATTAGCTTGCATTCTGGATATTTCACCTCGCAATTGCTGTCCCCACAATGCCGCCGCCAACTGTCGCCAGCCCGTAAGAGTAGGCGCACCTTCTACTGAGGAGTAACTGGAAAGATAGTCTATATTGTAGTCAGTACGGGACAGCTTCTCTAAGTACACCTCCCGAATTTGGGCAACTTGCGCCTTTACCTGTTGTACCTCCGATATCTGATTACTCGGAACTTGTTGCTTCCACCCGACCATCAATGCAACCGCCCCAATAACAGACAGCGCACTAACGGTCGAACAGACCGTCCACAAGGTAACATTTACCTTTTTCCTTCTTTGACTCGGTTGTTTATTTCGCACAGGTGTAGGAGTAAACATCATCTACTCCTCACGTATTATCAACAACCAACTGCAACTGAGGGCGCTTGTTTAACTCGCGGGCGATCGCAATTCCCGCACCACCCACAACTATCCCAGTAAGTAGTAACAGAGGATGCAAGGCAAGGGTCGCCCCCACTCCCAATAGCTGTCCCACCATCCCGGAAACACCCAGGTTCATCAACAAACCACCAGCTGTGTTAACCAAAAAGTCAAATGCTGCGCTCATACCTGCTCCCTAGCAATAATGCGACTAAAATGAGTAATTCCCTTGATTTTGAAAAGTTAATTAGGTTTTTTGTTCGTCCCTGGTAAACCAAATTATTACTAGTGCCGAAATTAAACCAACTAATTCGCCTATACCCACACCAATCAAAATTGGTTGAATACTCGGAATTTCCTGTCTCTCTTGAGTTGGGGGAACTGCTACCCATGTCCCAATAACAGTACCAGCTACTACTGAAAGTAAATTTATACCAACTGCCTGAGTAGATGTTTTTCTCAAGTTGAGTAAACTCTCATCCCGTATTTGATAGCAGATGGGTAGCATTTGAGCTACTATTTCTTCGGAGATTGCCCGGTTTTCGGCTGCGAGGACTTCAACTGTCTCGGCTGCGGTGTCGATGTACCGACCAACAGTGGATGAATCTCTTCCCCCCAGTTCACCTTGCCGAAAAAATCGTTATCAATGCGCGAGTTAATTCGCTCTTGCGCTTCATCGTAACCAGGCGGAACGGAAGTATTACCTTCACCAAGTAAACTGCTGCCATGAAAAACAAATTCTTCTAGAGCAAGTGTGGAAGATTCAAGCACCACTTTATGGCGTAATTCTCCTAACTGAATACCCCTATCTGCATCTCGGTAAAGTATTCCTACAAAGCTGTCGGGCGAAGCTTGCTCTGGATCTACTCCAAATCGCTGTTTGATGTACTCGCGTTTATCGAACTTATGTTCGCCTACTTCTGATTTGCGATCGCGCATTGCAATCAAGTGTTGGGCTGCTTCTTCAAGGGACATACCTTCACGAGAGGCTGTCTCTTTAAGTTGAACTAATTGCTGCTCAACAGTTTCGTCAAGCGTATCATTTGACTGCAAAGCTAAATCTAACAACCGACAGCAGGTACGTACTACATCAGGCGACACCTGCAAAGTCTCTGCCACTTTGTTGATATGCTTCATTGCGCTCAATTCTCCTAATTACTGCCTGCACAATCGGGTTGTTTTTTTCTTCATTAGATATATGCTTAGTCAAAAAGTTATAAAGGGTTAAACCATTGACTTTTTGTAAATAAGCATCTAAGCCACCAGCAGGAATTACTTGCTGTAAATATTCCTTATACGTCAACCGCCGAATTTTGGTAGCAACGTAGAAAACATCAGCAATCTCAACTGTTGCTGCATCAAAATATCCTCCCCGCTTTCGCGGTTTTACTATACCGGCATAGGGATACCACTTTTGTAAAGCGGAGATTGAAATCCCGTATCTTTCGGCAAGTGTTTTTTGGGTATAGATAACGTTTTCACATATCATCAAACTCAATTCCAAGTGAAAGACAACATCAATTGAAAATGAATTAAACTAGCACATTACTAACCTGTTTGTAAATTAGAAAATAATTTACACATTATGCCAGTTTAGTACAGGTATAGCTCAACTCAAATACACCTATATTTCAACCTATCTCCAAATAAACTGCACACTTGCCAAGTTACATACTGCTTGTTGAGAATGCAAGCACGTTCCTATATATGAGTAAAAAAATAGAGAAATTACTCTTTTGGTAAGAAATTACTCTAACAGAAATACATAACGCGATATGCGCCTTAATAGCCTGTGACAAGTTGATCGAACTATCTTGCCGTATCGTGTTATGATTTACACACTTACGCTGCACAAATAGCTAAAAATTCAAAATGGATAGCCGAGAAAATAGATGCTCAAGCAGTCCAGAAATTAGTGACAAGAGCATTTAATGCAAGCGAACAAATTTTGCTAGGTAAATCCAAGAAGGTACGTTTTAAAGTATCTTCCAGATTCAGAAGTATAGAAGGTAAAACCAACAAGCAAGGAATTCGATGGGTAAACAATCAACTGGTTTGGGGAAAACTCAAACTAAACGCAAAAATCGAGGCAGATAACCCAGTTATTCACCCTCAGAGCGGATCTCTGTCGAGGACAAATCTATTAGCCAGATAGCCAATAAGGGCGAAAAGCTAATTTGACCTCTGCCCGATTCTCCCCACTTATAGTGCGGAGAGTGGCTCAAGTGCCTTCACAATCTGATGATTGCAAAGCTTATTCTTGTTGAGAAATAGCCTGCTGCTGTTTCTTTATCGCACGCGCTATCAGAGGAGCTTTTTTTTCTAATCCTTGTAGAGTCAAATCCCCATCCAAATAAAGTTGATACCATTGTTGACGCTGGCGCAAGACTCTTTCATCATCCCGTAATCGCAACCGTTTCAAAGTAAATTCTGCCTTTTGACGTTGTTGCGGAGGAACTTTATTTGTTAATACTAATTGTAGAGAAGGAAGCAAAATTTCAAACCAATCTTCTCCCAAATCAAAAGGGTCAAGTACCTGGTCATCAAGCGTACCTTTACTACTATTTATCCAAGCAGAAGCAAAGCGTAAATTGCTCCAGTCATAAGCTAAATTACGATAATTTTCCCGGCTGCGATAATGATCTACTGTACCAACTGGTTCATACATAACGCTATAGCCACACAGATTATTAAATCCATCAGCTAAATCACTTTTGAAAGGCGACCAATAATCTCTGGTTCCTTTTTTAGGGTTTGGATTTTTTGCCAACCAAGCATTTCCTGGTTGTCGCACTTTTTTATCAAAATCAGGCGGTTCTGGAGGAGGATTAAATGGCATCATCTGTGTTATACCCCTGATAACCCAGAATTTCTTTTCTCTGTTGTAACTATCCAACGGGGCCAAAATGGGTCATGTCCTGGTAAAACTCTTTGAAGTTCCTGATGAATTTGTGTTGGTATTCTCAGATTTTCTGGAAACGTATTCATCTCATCATCACGCATCCAAGCCTCTGCTGCTTCAATTGCGATTTCTGCTTCTTTGGAACGGGCTTGTTTGAGTCCAAAAATGTCTGAGGTTAACCATCCAACTATGTCCCCTTGTTTTGACCAAGGTACTTCGTCAAGGCTAACCTCTCTATCTTGTAATTTGAATAAAAATAGTTTATCTTCTTGCTCATGAAAATTTGGCTCTAAGGAAGCAAGAATAAGTGGGGAATGAGTAGTTACTAAAGCCTGTATCTTCATCCTGGGTTGTAATTCTGTAACCACAGATAAAATAGCTGGTAAAATCACCCTCTGCCAACGAGGATGCAAATGAGATTCAATTTCATCAATTAGTAAAACTATCTGATTTACTGGCTTTTGTTGTCGCAATTCCGAAGCTTTTTTATGTTCGTACCAAGTCCACACTAGTAAATAAGCCAGTCCCAAAATACGCTTCATTCCGGCTGATGTTTGAGTAACAGGAACATTCCCGTAAGGTAGGTTAACTGTAGGAATATCGCGCACGTCTTCAATAGAAACTCGCGTTGTTTCTCCCACTTCTATCCATTCGGAAGGGTGAGGTGCAAGTTTTTTAATGACATTAGAAAAGAGTTCAAATGGATATTTATTGGGTTGATTCTGCCATGTAACCCAATCTTGAATTAGACCATTACAAATAACTTTATCTTTTGACTTTAATCCATTCCAAAGTGTATTTGGATTAAAGTCAAAAGGAATATCGCGTTGGCGAGCTGGGTCAAAAATGGAAAAACTACCATCAACCCGCACATAAATAACTACCTCTTTTAATAAAGGAGGCATTTGTAAATTACGCCATTGCTGTTCAGAAAAATCAAACTGGCTCTGATACTCTCTTATATTTTTTTTATTGCTAACTACGGCTGTAATTTGTGGATTTTCACCTCTGACTCGCTGTGGGTACGCTGGTTGCTCCGCCCAATTTGTAGTCATCACCCACCAAGCGATATCGAGTAAAAAACTTTTACCTAAACCATTATCACCCGTAAATATATTGAGCCTATCGGCAAATGCCACATCAAAATGGGCAGCAGGACCAACTTGCTGGAGGTGAAGTTCTTTTAACATTTGGCTCTCATACACAAATTTATATTGATCAACTTACTTCTGATAAATTAAAATTGGATAGCTCAATAGTAGTTAATCATTTTTAATGAATCCCTACAACATCCTTAATCAGACTGAACTTCAGCGTGTTAGTGATGGCATGACCCGACCCCTACTAGAAAATTGCGAGACTGCCTCACATATCCTGATTTTAGTCTGGCCACAACTTGGGGATTTTGATAGTATTGAATATGCATGGTGGTTACAGCGCAAAGCTAACAAATTGCCTCCTGAAAAAGTCGCTATTCGTGCAGTGGGAATTGGCTCACGCACCTCTGGAACAAGATTCTGTCAATATACAGGATTTTCACCGGAAAATTTATTTGTTGAACCCAATGCAGAATTACATCACCAACTTAAACTTTATTCAGGTCTGAATCTGACTCTACCTGGACTTTCTGTGTCTCATCAAGCTTGGCTAAATCTAATGTTAATGTGTGCAGGGTTTGGAAGTCCAGGAACGCTAAGAGAAGTTTTTCGGGGATACAGGGGAGATCGTCAAGCCCCTCAACTCATTGATGATGATGAAATTATTCAAGGTACTCCTCTACCTGCTTTTAAAGGCTCATTTTTCCGATTAGCTGGCCCAAATGGTTTTCAACGTCCCTTTGAATTAGCTACTCTACGGGTACGTAATATGGTGGAAGTTCTGAGAAATTGGCACACTTATGTACCAAATTCTGCCTACTTAACTCAGCGTGGTGGAACTTTTTTGTTTGATAGCAAAGGCCAGTTACTTTACTCTCATCGAGATCCAGGAATTCTGGGCTTTGCTGCTAATATGAGTCAGCCTCTATCATTTTTATCCTTGATCGAAGTAAATAGCTTGACGATGGGTGATGCGTAAAGCCCCCGAATGCGCTTTGCTAAATTCGGGGGATATAAGCGAACTTTCCTGAATTTATTCATCAGTGTTCAATTGTTTGCCGTGATTCACTAATCTATGGAATGATCTTGTTGATTGCTACTTGGGACTAAATTCAATTGATTTTAATAATCCGTGAGCCTGCTAGCCGTGAAGAAATAGACGAAATGGCGAAAACTTGGGATGTATTCATTAAAATAGCAGTAGACATCGAACGCAAAATTCTTGCAGGTGGTGGCGTTCGCCATTATGAATGCGAACAAGAGTTACTCAAAAACGGTAGCAGACAACAAGATATTTGGGGTGTGGATTGGTCTCCTTTGACTCAGGAAATCGTGTTTGAGTCAATCATCAACATTCGCCCAAGCCAGAATAACCGTAGTATGATAATACAGTCTAACCAAATTCGAGAACAAGTTAGCCAAATTACCAAGCAATTGCTAGGAGGATTGTAATGCCTAACTGGAGTGCAATTGAAGCGAGTTTTTTACGTCAATCCCACGCGCAACAATTAGGAGAATTGGCAGCTAGTTTGGCACGCCTTAACTCTTGGTCACAAAAGAGTGCAATTCGTGAATTAGTTCCAATATTGTTGTCAGAAAGTTTGTTGTACGTGTCTTTAATACAACAAAAAAGTGAAATAAATAATGTTGAATTAAATCAACTCCAAGACTTATTACAAAACTGGATCAATGTTTGGGACAAATCAATGGAAATTACAGATATTGCATCTGTTGCGTCTACTTGGTCACAGCGAGTATTGGAGATGTCGGGTTTGCTGGCTTCTTAAATCGTTGAGTGCATAGTCTCAAGTAATGCACTTGACCACTGCGATCAGTTACGCCATCGCTCCTCGGTAAATACTGCTGTATCAAGAGTTAGCAGTTGCCTTATCATCAGTAGTAAAGTATTTAGAGGTATAGGAATAAAATAATTATTTTTGCTTGGTAATTAATTATATTTTCCTACGGGATTATGAGAATACTACACAGCAATTTGCTCCCAGCTATAATTATCCTCAAAAATATATATTTCATCTTGAGATAGTATTTTAGGTTGCATTTGTTGTAGGTCACGCAGTACCATTTCGGTATCCTCAGCATTAAACTTATAATACTCAGTTAAACTGCCGATAGGATAATTAAAGCCCTGATAGCGGTGTTTGAAATACAGTTCAACATTACCTCTATGCTCCCAAGTTCCTAATACTCTAATAACAACACTGGAATAATGAGCAAGCAAATCAATTTTTACTTCTGCTACTCGCTTGACAACGGGTCTTTGAGTTACTCCTATCTTGTACAAAATGCCAATATTCGTTTCAATCTCTAAAAAATATAGGCTAGAGGATAGAATACGTTGAAGTTGAGCGCGATACAGCTTCAAATCAGTAAATCGATATGCTAAATCTGGAGCATTTTTGTATTCGGCGTGTTTAAAAGCTAGCTCAAGTTTCAGCAGTTTTCTAAGTAATAGTGGCTCCTGTACATCATTGAATCGCGCAAACTCTAGCGTTCCAACGGGAATTTTACCCAAATCACTAAATTCATACTCAGGTGGGGTTAAGTATAGGTTTTTTCTTAACACTCCTGCTTTGAGTAAACCAGAAGTAATTAAGTAGGAACTAATAGGGTAATTTTTGGCTCCGTACTCTTGCCAAAGTAGTTTTAACTGTGCCAAATCTTTGCCAGATAATTGAACATTGAAATTGTCATAGAGTGGGAGAGTAGGGAATTCTCGGTTAGCTATGGGGCGGCAGGTTTCTTCATTATGAGCAAAATGATGCTCTTTCACCTTGCCTTTTTTAGCAGTTAGACTGCTATTACAGTAAGGACACTTAAGTGAAGTCTTACCTCTGTTGATATCTTCAATACATATCAATAAACCTTTTTCATCTACACCATATTTTAGCCACATTGCCACACTATTACTGAATAGTTAAAACTGCTCTTACTAGTGTGCTTTAACTTTTCTAATATGTCTCTATCTTCTGGAGTAATATAATGTTGATTTTAAGAATTAATGCACCAGTTAAAAACCCCTCCAAGGTTGGAGAGATAAAGTAGCTTTTCAAAGGCTGTACTGAAACTATGCTTTATTCAAAGTTGCCAATACCCATCATGTGATAAGCAATAACAGCAGTATCAAAGGGTTGCAGAGAATTGATATTTATGGAATTACTGGGTAAAGTAATTGATCTTTCACTCTTGTTAGAAGTAGCTGTTTGATTGTTAGCGATTCTAGGTAGTAAAATAGAACCAACAAAATTTGCCAAATTGAGTGAATTAGCGAGTTTCATAGGTGATTCTGTGTTGGTTATTGAATATATATATTTAACTGAAATAATCTAACAACTTATGCATCACAGTTAATCATTTGTAGGTGCGATCGCCTGACTACAAAACTAAAAATATGGGGGCGACACCGAATAGCCCGCCGCAGGCATCGCTCTTTTCGCTCTTTTTTCCTCTCTACAAGACGCTGAACGCGAGCGCTTGAATGAAGAGCGATAAGCAAGAGCGACATGGCTGGCGCTTACCACAATTCCTGTGATTCAATTTTTTATTCCTGAACCACCAACTCTTGCAGTAAGGCATCATTTATCCTTTGTGCCTCTTTTCCAGTACTTTCCTTGATGTCAAAAGCCTGCTGCACCACAGCTTGAACTGACTCTGGCAATGATTCAAATTTTTCCGAATTGAGTATAACGATGCGGCAACCTGGGTAAGGCATAAAATCAGTAAAGGGTTCCATCCCCGATTCAATCAGAGTTTTGCTAAGTTCCGCGATGGGATGATGAGGCTTTTGGTTGTCCTCACTGCGGTTGATTTCTGATGCCATGTAACCGCAAAACCAACTCAAAGTGTCAATATCTTTCTGCAATGCTGCCAAAATACCCGTTACTACTCGTTGGTTGAAGTTGACAGGTAAATAATCAAAGATGCTGTCTAAGGCTTCTGGGTGTCGCTTGTGGCAATAACGCACCGCAGATTCAATAAGTTTATCGATTTTAGTAGGTTGAGATTGCCCAAATCCCTTTGCACACATGGCACTGCCTCAAAATTTACGTGCTGGAAGACGCGATTTTAACAGAATTAGTGGGGCGATGAGCAGGAGCCAGGAGTACATTTATTTCGCAACACTGCCCGGTAAAACCGTTTGCTGGCAGCAACATCAGCAACCCGTAAATGAACATGGTCAATCAGGCAACCTCGATGAAATTCCATAGTGTTATCTTGCCTCTAAAAATGAGTCATTCTCTGGTCAACCATTGTTCTGGTTAAGTTGCTGCTCAAGCTGCTCATCCCAGAAGGCGGCTTCTATTTTGTGTCCATCTGGATCGCGCACAAAGCAGCCGTAATACGGCTCACTACAGTCGGGTCTGCCACCGGGGGCACCATCGCCTTTACCTCCTGCGGCTAATGCTGCCTCATAGAAGGCGTGGACTGCTTCTTTTGTAGGAGCAATAAAACCAATGTGAGTTCCATTACCAACCGTTGCAGGTTGCCCGTCGAAGGGAGTTCCCACCCAAAATTCGGGATACTGTTTGCCATAGGCGATCGCCCCTGGATGCTCCATAAATCGCTTACAGCCCAATGTTGGCAACACAGCATCATAGAAGGCGATCGCTCGTTCAAAATCATTAGTACCAATCGAAACATGCGAGAGAATGCTGGGATTGTTATCCATGTCGGAATCCTCTATCAGTTGAGGTGGATGTCAATACTGCTCGGGTAAAGCATTTTTAACTCGGAATCGGGTTTGGGGAAAAGGTTAAAGGGTAAAGGTTAAGGGTTTTTTCTTTCCCTTTTCCCTTTCCCCTTTAACCGAGTTGTAAACCCTTAGCCGGACTAAATGTTAGGTTGAACTTCGCGCAATCGACGTTCCAGAAAACGACGCTCACTGTCATTTGTCACTAATTCTAGTGCCCGTGTATAGCTCTGGGTCGCTTCATCTAATGCTCCAACACGCCGGAATAAATCTGCACGGGTGGCATGAAACAAATGATAGCTGTCCAGTTCTGGAGCAAGGCGATCAATCAGTCCAAATGCGGCTTGAGGACTGTCTGCCATTGCGATCGCCACTGCTCGGTTCAAGGTCACAATGGGTGAGGGCTGCAAGCGTTCCAACACCTCATAGAGCCGCACGATCTGCGCCCAGTCTGTTTCTTCGGCGCGGGTTGCCTGACAATGGAGGGCGGCGATCGCCGCTTGCAGGGCATACACTCCGGTTCCAAAGAGCAACACTTCCTCTACCAGAGGTAACGCCTCAGCAATCTGTAGATGGTTCCAACGACTGCGATCCTGATCTTCTAGCAAAATCAAATCGCCTGCCTCATCTAGACGCGCATTGCGCCGCGAATCGTGCAATAACATCAGCGCCACCATTGCTGTGACTTCAGATGGGGGTTGGGGTGCCAGCAATTGCCGCACCAGTTGCCCCAAGCGAATCGCTTTGATGCAGAGGTCAGCCCGCACGAGCGCATCTCCTTTGGTTGCGGCATAGCCTTCGTTGAAGATGAGATAGATGACTGTCAGGACTGCCTCTATCCGGGGAGCGAGATCAGTCGTCTCAGGTACTTTGTAAGGAATGCCTGCGTCTCGAATTTTGCGTTTAGCACGAACTAACCGCTGTGCCATTGTTGCAGTCGGTATAAGAAAGGCGCGGGCAATTTCGTCGGTTTCCAGTCCACCCAACATTCGGAGGGTCAACGCTACTTGAGTTTCCGTTGCCAGTGCCGGGTGACAGCAGGTAAAGATTAATCGCAGGCGATCGTCTTCAATTTCATCACTGTCATAGGTTGGTTCTTCAGTGGATGGAATTAAGCCAGATGCCGCATACCACTCCAGTTTTTCGGTCAGTTTCGTGCGTCGTCGGAGGCGATCGATCGCCTTGTACCGGGCAGTTCGGATAATCCAGGCACGGGGACGATCGGGAATACCGTCGCTTTCCCACTGATTCACTGCCGCTGTAAATGCTGCCTGTGCAGCTTCTTCAGCTACATCAAAATCTCCGACCAGCCGAATCAGAATAGCGACAATGCGCCCCCATTCAGTTCGATAAAGGGCAGCAATTGCTTGAGCCACATCTGTTTTTGGGATTAAAGCCATACCTTTGACAAAAATACATAAAGAATTTTGGGCAAGGTGTCGATTTGAGCAATTCCCGTTCGACTAACTGATAAAGGGAGATAAGTTCAATTGTACTAGACAAAATTTTTGCACTCAGGTGTCGATTTGGACAATTCCCGTTCGACTTAATCACAAAGGAGGCAACCGAATGAAATATTTGCTGCTGATTTATATGGACGAAAACGCCATGAGTGAAACTGAGCGGGAGCATTGCTATGGGGAATCTGCCCAACTCGCCCAGGACTTGCATACTCAAGGACAATTTCTGGCGACGGCTCCACTTCATCCTGTTGCAACCGCAACCAGTGTCCAAGTCCGTGATGGCAAATCACTCGTGACCGATGGGCCATTTGCCGAAACCCGCGAACAATTGGGTGGATTTTTCCTCGTTAATGCTCAGGATTTGGATGAAGCCATTGCGATCGCCACCCGCATCCCAGGTGCAAAAGTCGGCACCGTCGAAATCCGTCCTGTCATCGAAGTTGCGGGACTACCAGCACAGCCCTGACCCTCCTTAACCAATTGAACTCAAGGAGAACCCTCATGCAAAACAATTCCAAAATCACTCCCTGTTTATGGTTTGATGATCAAGCCGAAGCCGCCGCTCAGTTTTATACATCGATTTTTCGCAATTCCAGAATTGTCCACGTCAGTCGATATGGAGACGCTGGACAGGAAATTCACGGAAAACCAGCCGGAGCCGTCATGACTGTCAGCTTTGAACTTGATGGTCAGCCGTTCACAGCACTCAACGGTGGTCCGACCTTCAAATTTAACGAGGCGATTTCCTTCCAAATCTTTTGTGATACCCAGGCGGACGTGGACGATTACTGGCAAAAATTGTCTGCCGATGGGGATGAAACCGCACAGCAATGCGGCTGGCTCAAAGACAAATACGGCGTCTCCTGGCAAATTATTCCTCGCATTCTGATTGAGTTACTCAACCACCCCGACGCGGCAACCTCTCAAAAAGTAACCACTACCATGCTGCAAATGAAGAAGATCGAAATTGATGAACTCAAACGTGTCGCTGCTGATTAGCGGTTCCTTCGGACTTGCGCTTTGCGCTAATCAGCACACCCAACCCAATACTTGTCGGGTTTTGGGGAAAAGGGGAAGGGGGAAGGGGGGAAGGGGAAAGAAAAAACCTTTACCCTTTAACCTTTACCCCAAACCCAATGCCGAGTTGAAAATGCACAAAGCGTGCAGTATTGATACCCAACCCCTCGCAATCTAACTCAAAACCATTCAACAGGAGATTTCACAATGAAAGTCATGGTCTTTGTCAAAGCAACCCAAGACTCTGAAACTGGGGTCATGCCGAGCGAACAGCTTTTAACTGAAATGGGGCAGTACAACGAAGAATTAGCTAGGGCAGGTATCTTGCTCGCCGCTGAGGGGTTTCATCCTAGCTCAAAAGGGGTGCGAGTTCACTTTTCAGGAAGCGATCGCACCGTCACCCAGGGACCTTTCACTCCAGCGCCGGAGCTAGTGGCAGGGTACTGGCTGTGGCAGGTGAACTCAATGGAAGAGGCAGTTGCTTGGGTAAAGCGCTGCCCTAACCCTATGCCAGGAGACTCCGAGATTGAGATTCGTCCCGTATTCGAGGCAGAGGATTTTGATGAAGTCCTGACACCCGCCTTAAGGGAGCAGGAAGACCGCATTCGCGCTCAACTTGAAACGCAGCAGCAAGAGTAACGTCATCGAAGAGGACAAGGGGCAGGGGGCGGGGGGCAGGGGGCAGGGGGCGGGGGGCAGGGGGCAGGGGGCAGGGGGCAGGGGGCAGGGGGCAGGGGGCAGGGGGCAGGGGGGAGAACCCCATAAATAAATTTAGTTGCTCTGAAACCCTTGTGGCAGGGGAACTCCAGTATCTTTCTCCCTTGCTCCCTGCTCCCTGCTCCCCTGCCTCTTTGGTCATCAGCAACCGCGCAAATGATGTTCATGTGCGAACCATCCGCTCATCAAAACGCAGAATCGATTACAAAAGGAGAAATCAATGAAACTCAATTCTTACCTGATGTTCAACGGCAACTGTGAGGCAGCGTTCAAGTTCTATGAACAATGTCTGGGTGGCAAGATGACTATGATGATGACACACAAGGAAGCACCTTCTGCCGAAAATGTCTCACCGGAATGGCAGGACAAAATCATGCACGCTTGCCTTGAACTAGACGATCGCCTCCTGATGGGATCTGACTGCCCACCAGGATACTTTGAAACCCCGCAAGGTTTCTACGTACAAATTAGCGTTCCTGAAATCGCTGAGGCAGAACGGCTTTTTCACGCTCTAGCAGAAAACGGCAAGGTGAAGATGGCGATCGCGCAAACGTTCTGGTCATCGCGCTTTGGTATGTTGACCGATCAGTTTGGGACACCGTGGATGATCAACTGCGAACAAACCATCTGAGCGAATGGCACGCTTGAAAAGGGAAAATCGTTGAGGCAGCTCTTGAGCTCTTGTGCAGGGGAGAAAGAAGAAGTTTAAGGCATTACGTTCGGATATTTAAAAATTCCCTCCGCACCCCTGCACCCCTGCCCCTGGAGCATCCTTACGCTGCCTACCCTTCAGCTTAATCAAGCGTGCCATTCGTCCTTTGTCCTTTGTAAATAGCCACTGACCACTGACCAACAACTAACTACACTAGGAGAAACCATGAGTACTCAAATTTTCGTCAACCTACCCGTCAAATATCTCCAGCAATCCATCGAGTTTTTCACAAAACTTGGCTTTCAGTTCAACCCCCAATTTACCGATGAAACGGCCACCTGCATGATTGTGTCCGAAACCATCTTTGTGATGCTTTTGACGCATGAGAAATTCAAAACATTCACGCCGAACCCGATTTGCGATGCCACAAAAAGTACCGAAGTGTTGACGTGCTTATCAGTTGAGAGCCGAGAAAAAGTGGATCAGCTGGTTCGTGAAGCCGTTGCTGCTGGTGGCACAACCTACAACGAACCTCAAGACCACGGATTTATGTACGCGCATGGATTTCAGGATTTAGATGGTCACATTTGGGAACTGATTTACATGGAACCCGAAGCAACCCATCCAGTTGAGGCTGAAAGGGAAGGAGCAGGAGTGTAAACCATAACAGAACAACCAGTGGAACACAAAGAAAGCGAACTCATCGAAATATGAGCACACACATTCATACAAGAAGATGAAAGATATTTGCACATCACTGAGGTTGATTCTTGACATCCTCTCCCGCTAACCTTGCGGTGTAGCGGGAGATTCCCAAAACTCACGATTTGGGTTTCTGTTTCTTTCCATTACTGGATTTTCGCAACTGCCCTTTAGACTTATGCCTATCAGGTCTTATGTTCGCTCCACAGACTGCAACGGTGTGTCCCACCGCCAAGATATTCCGGCTGGCGTTGATATCACGGTCGTGGTGTGTTCCGCAGTTTGGACAATCCCACTCTCTGATACTCAACGGCAATTTATCAACGATATGTCCGCAGTTACCACAGCGTTTAGAACTGGGAAACCATCGGTCAATCTTCACCAAGGTTCGACCGTACCACTTGGCTTTATATTCCAGTTGCCTCACCATCTCGCCCCATGCAGCATCACTAATAACACGGGCAAGTTTGGGATTTTTGACCATGTTTTTAACTGCCAAATCCTCAACTACTATCGTTTGGTTTTCACGAATCAGTCGGATTGTCAGTTTATGCAGATGGTCTTTACGTCCGTCAGAAATTTTAGCTTGAATCCGAGCAACTTTGAGTCTAGCTTTATCACGATTGCGAGAAGTTTTTTGTTTGCGACTCAAAGACTTTTGGACTTTCCTCAACTTTTGATAGTGCTTGTCAAACGCTTTTGGATTCGCAATCTTTTCACCCGTACTCAGGGTGACAAGGCTACTAATGCCAACATCCAAGCCTACAGCACTATCAACTGGTTGCATGGCTTGGTCGGTCAGATCGTCAATCCGCAAACTAACAAACCAGCGTCCAGAAGGTTCAAGTCTAACTGTGATGGTGCTAGGTTCACATCCTTCGGGAAGCTGCCTAGACCATTTAATTGGCAAACTTTGAGAGCATTTAGCCAAGTAAACCTGTCCATCTTTCCACCGGAAAGCAGACTTGGTAAATTCCGCGCTGCCACCACTTTGCTTCTTTTTGAAGTTGGGGTATCTTGCTCTACCAGCAAAGAAGTTAGTGAAAGCAGTTTGCAGATGTCTCAAACCTTGTTGCAGTGGTACGCAGCTAACCTCATTCAAAAACTGGAGGTCATCAAGTTTTTTCCACTGCGTCAACATAGCAGAAGACTGAATGTAATCAACCTTCTGTTGTCTCTCGTACCAAGCCTCGGTTCGGGAAGCCAAAGCTTTGTTGAAAACCAACCGCACACAACCAATTGTCCGGCGCAATATCTGTTCTTGCTCGGTGGTTGGGTAAAAACGGTAGCGGTAGGCTTTTTCCATACCTCACATTTTACCATTAAATTTGTGAAATACGTACAACCCCCCATGCACCAAAGTTCATTTACTCACTCGTCGCTCACCCCGTCGTCTGTCGTTCGCACTCCACAACTCGACTCAGGGGTGAGGCTTCTCGCTCGTCCCCATTCCTCTCACCGCCAAACTGCGTTGTGGCGGGAGTCTCCTGGGGGTGTTAGATGAAACTCTATGAATTTGCTCCCACACGATCAATTCGGGTTCGCTGGGTTCTCCAGGAACTTGGGGTGGAATTTGAAGCAATCTCCATCAACATGCGGGCAGGTGAACACCGTACACCCGATTTTCTCACCATTAATCCCACTGGCAAGCTCCCTGTGCTCATCGATGGCGAACATATCATCACTGAATCCGTAGCCATTGCTTTGTACCTCGGTGAGAAGTACCCAGAATCTAACTTAGTACCGACAGACTTGCTTCTGCGAGCACAGCTTTATCGTTGGCTCCTCTTTACTGCCACCGAATTGGAACAGCCGCTATGGCGTATCGCTCGCCACACGTTTATATACCCAGAAGAGTTGAGATTGCCTGCTGAAATACCTCTCGCTCGGCAAGACTTCACCAGTATGGCTGTCGTTTTAGAGAACCATCTGTTGGATCGGCAGTTTTTAGTGGGTGAACACGTCACAGTGGCTGATTTTGTGCTTGCTTACACACTGGATTGGGCGAACGAAGTTCAGCTACTCGCCACTTTCCCCACGCTGGTGGACTACATGGAACGAATGTACAAACGACCAAAGGCATCTGGGCGAATCGCAGCTGCACTTGCAAGTCTCAATCAGACCTCACAATGATTCGTGATCTGATCAGCCGTTTGGGTATCAGCCAGAGTGAAGTCTGGTAGATATTGTTTTACAGAGACATCCAGGACATTGTGATTTGAATCATAAAATGAACTTTTAGCTCAAGATATGGGTTCTTGGCAACTTTTGGTGATCCTGGTTGGGGGAAGGCAGAGGGCAGATGGCAGAGGGCAGAAGCAAGACGAAGGAAAAATTTCCACAATTAAAGCAATGCAAGGATTATAGAACATCTGCATCACAAGAAAGCCGTAAGCGATCGCCCCTTGAAGTCACAAATCCCACGCCCGGTTAAGAAAACGTTTTAAAACCTTCTGCCATCTGCCTCCTGCCTTCTGCCTTAAAGTGCGTAACCTTTCATCATCACCAAAATCTGACAAGAACCAAATTATGATTCAAAGCACAGACATCCAGGTTAATTTTTCCAGCTTCTACCAATTGCAGCGCTGCGATCGCTGTAAAAGATTTACTCAGTGAAGCGAGCGGAAATTGAGTTTGTGGGGTGATAGGTTGCTGAGCGTCCGCTTTGCCATAGCCTTTGGAATGGATTGACATCGCGACACTCCTTGAATTACGTTGCTCCTTCTTCCAAAAAGCTCAATTAACCGAACTGGTCAAAGGAAATAAATGCTCCCATGATTCTCTGGTAAGCTGCCACTTAATCTGGCTCCACCCTTGCATACTCATCCAGCCGGAACCAGGTTGTGTACCGATCGCCTGGAATCCGTAACGTTCTGCTAGCCGGGATACTCTCAGGTTAGCACTCACAGAAAGACCAATAATTTCCTTTAGTCCCAAATCGCGGAACCCAAAATCAATCAGAGCTTTCCCAACTTCGATTGCATAGGCATAACGCCCCCAGTGCTGGGGTGCTAGCTCAATTCCAAGTTCTGCCTGCCCGGCAGCATAGCCATCCTGCCGCAATCCACCACAGCCAATTAACTCCAGATTGCGGCGATCGACGATCGCCAACTGGTAATTGCATCGAGGAACTTCGGTTTCCCATTGTATGAACCGTTGAAACAGTTGATAAGTAAAGTCCGGGGTCACTTCTTCCGGTGAACAGAACTCGGCATAACGAGGATCAGCGTGATAAGCAAGGAATGCAGGCTCATCCTCCTGAACAAAGTCACGGAGAAGAAATCGTTTGGTGGTAATGTCCATAGCCATGTTTTAGGAAAGCGATCGACTCTGGGTTCCTTCACCAGGCGTGATAAATAACACTGAACTGGGAGTACGAACCTTTGCTGTATGCCAGACTCCGCGTGGCACCAAAATGTACTGACCGGGGGTGTTGAGAGACACGATTTTTTCACCTTCGTTCTGCTCCAGCACGAAATCAATCTGTCCAGATAAAAGGCAGACAAATTCCTCTCCGGCAGGGTGTCTTTCCCAACTATCCCAGTCTTGCTCGAATGTGTAGTGGGAAATCAACCGTTTTCCCTTAAAGTCTCCAAATTGCTGCTCTAGCTTTTCGTAGAAGCGATCGCTAACAGCGATCGGAATTGCATTGTTAGCATCATCCAGGACAACAAAAGTTGAGTTGATATTTTGGGGAGTGACTTCACTCATGATTCGATGACTCCTGCTGTAAGAATGAATAACGATTAACCTCGGAAACCAACTAACGCCTTTCGTCCGTCTGCTACGAAGTTGGGCTGCTGGCATACCTATACCCAATCTTCAACCGTTAAAGCCCAGCGTTCATGGTCACGCCATTCTCCATTGATTTTGAGGTATCGTCGAGAGAAGCCCTCCTTCGTGAAACCGAGTCGCTCTACCAAATGAATGGATGCCCTGTTTTGGGGCTGAATACGATGCAAACCGAGTGTACAAAAAGCGTAATCAATCGCTAAACGCACACCCTCTGACATCAACCCCTGACCTGAAAAATTTACGTCAACGTAATAACCGAGATAAGCATTTTGAAACGCTCGGTAGAAGATTTGACTGAAATTTGCGACTCCAATAATTTCAGCGCTATCTGCGTGACAAATTAGTAAGCCTTCAAAGTCCTCATTTTGGCAACGATTGATATAGTTTTTGCACTCCTGCTCGTTGAGTGGAGGAAAAGCCCAGAGGAAATGGAACTCTTTGCTTCGGGAAGGATGTATTGTAATGTTTTCTCTTTCGTTTACCCATTGAGCCATTGCAATGTCTATCGCCTTGCCGCCTAAATGTCTACGCACTCAACTTTAATGCTACCGTTGATTATTTGGTAGGCTTCTTTACCAAAGAGCAACTCCTGTTTGTGACAGTACGTACACCACAAGACCAACGTATTATTTTTACCTATGTTTATCAGGAGTATCACCCACAAAAATCATCCACCCGGATATCCCGCCAAATGTCAGAAATCTGCCAGCCAGAGTTGCCAACAGACTGTACTGGAGGATTGTCAAGGAATGGAATATAGTCAGGTTCTCTTGGAAGAAGAATTGCTGCTGGTTGCTCATCAACTACAGGGGCTGAAGAATTGACGGTACAGAAGAGAAGATTTTGGTCTTCAGCGTGTTGGATTTCCATCATTTTCTTCAGAGTCAGCTTGTCGGATTTTTTGATGATCTTCATATCTATCTATTAAAAGTTTTCATTCACTGCTCCCCAAAGGCATTGGCTGAAAATCTGGATGACAGCAAAGTTGTGAGAAATTGGGTGTTAATAATTGCACAGAATAAACAAGATACAGCAAATCTATAGAAAATACGAGTCCCTTGCTGAGGAATTTATCAATTAGATATAGATACAAATTTCTTTTTCGCGCAGATGCCACAATATTTTACACAGATGTTTTGGGCACTCTTTAGCCTTATAGGAACCATTGATTCCCAAAATCAAACTGGAAAGGATTTTTTGCAGACAGGGAATTTTGATAACAAGCGTAGGTGATGATGAGCGCAACCCACAGTCTTTTAAACTTTGACTTGATTTTAGTTCAATCTAAGGTATCTCGCTCAAAGTGGCTTTGTTACTGAGATAAAATTATTCAAGTTTATTTAAATTCAAAAATTTAATTACTCCTGGCATATCTAGCAAATAATTGCTAACCATCTCTAGAGAATACACTTCTGGCAACGCCCTCTGAAACTTACTCAGGCGATATTCTGGTAATTGCGAAAGGATAAAGCGCTGGGTAGCTGGAGCTTTCCAAAAGGCAGAAGTACTCATCTGAGCGATCGCTAAACTTAAAGTTGCATAACCAACACTATCGCCTTCAATTTTTAACTTGAAGTTGTCAGAGGTAATCTTCCAATCATGGTGAAATTGCAGACCGTATTTAAGGGTGTGATTAATTTGTCCACCTGCGAAAGTCCACCACAGCGCCCGATCTGGTTCTAATTGTATGCTTGATTGAACTTCTGTTATTAATGGCCTGAGATCAGAACGGTACTCATCTAACACAGCTTGTGTCTTAGCATCAATGTAAGGAATAGTACTTTCTGATTGCAATATTTCCGCAATTTGCTGACAGAGTTCAAAGCCTAGTAGCTGTGGGGCAAAGCCACCCCAGCTTGGTTTTTTACCACGAGGAGCAGGAACAACTCGAACTGTGCGTTCCTCATGGTTAATGTGCATAACTGTCCAAGCTCGACCACTGAGCAGGAATGAACTCATGTCTGCGACTAATTTATCAACGAACGATTGCTCTAGGGAGCCTACAGTGTAACCTACAGGTGTTTGTACTTTATACATTACTGGGCTGCTGAAGACGGCGTAGAGTTCCATAAAGTTTTTGCGCCCAAATACTCGTTCTGCTTTTTCTCCCATTGATAGTAGTCCACCAGCTAGAAACAGGTAATCTTCCTGAATCATGTGTTTGATCAGTATTTCAAATTCTGAGTGGGTTATGCCTGAAAAATCAGGAACTACTGAAAGTTGCCCCCAGCAGAGTTCTGGGCTAATGCCACCAAATTGGAGAGTAAGTGCTAGTAGCTGATGTACAAGTACGGGCCATGCGCGTGTCTGATTCGGTATAGATTCGACCCAGCCTTTCCTAGCTAGTTCAATGATGGCGATCGCTTGCAAAACTGTCTCTATATTTTCACAAAAAAATGTAGTATTAGCTTGTTGCCCCGTCCTTCGGCCAGTACGCCCCAACCTTTGAAGGAAGGATGAGACAGTAGAAGGAGCATTAGCTTGTAATACTAAATCGAGGTCGCCAACATCGATGCCCAACTCTAGAGTGGAGGTACAAATAATGCTGGCATTTGTCCCTCTATGAAAACGCTCTTCTGCGGCTGTTCGTTCTTCGAGGGAGACAGAACTATGGTGGACAAAGACATCTGTACCTCGGTTACGCATCCGTTCGGCAATTTCTTCAGCCAAAGAGCGACTTTGGCAAAAAAACAGGCTTTTCTTGCTCTGCGTTATCTGACTGGCATCTTGAGCGATCGCGCCTAGTGTATCACGCAGATAAACGCGCAAATCCTTTTTCGAGGGAACTTTGGGCGGATCGACAACGCAACCTGGACGTTTTGATGTACCTTGGAGCCAATGCAAAATATCTACCGGATTACCAACAGTGGCACTAAGTCCAACGCGCTGCACGTCGTTATTGGTGTAACGAACTAGCCGTTCCACAACGGACATGAGATGGGCCCCTCGGTCTGTACCAGCTAGGGCATGAACTTCATCAATTACTAAAGCACGCATATCGCCAAAGATTTTTGTGTGAGGGACTTTGGCGGATAGCAGCATCACCTCTAATGACTCAGGAGTGGTCATCAATAGTGCTGTCGGCTCTTTAATAAAGGCACGCTTTTCCTTATCTTTAATATCCCCATGCCAAAGAAAGCGCCTTAGACCTACCATTTCGGTGTAATGCCCCAAACGTTCGGCTTGATTATTCAACAAAGCTTTAATCGGTGCAATGTATATGAGTCCAACTCCTTCAGGCTCGCGTTCCATTAACGTTGCTAATAATGGAAATATAGAAGCTTCCGTTTTGCCACCAGCTGTAGGGGCTAGAACAATTGCATTATTACCGTCGAGCAGTGTATGTCCTGCCAGTTCTTGGACAGGACGCAGAGAAGACCACCCTAAATTGGAGACAATAGCGGCTTGCAAACGGGGAGGAAAACGAGCAAAGGCTGAAGTCATGGCTAGAACTCCACGGCTGCGTAACCTTGAATATCCGCAGGTTCTTCGTCAAAATAAGTACGACCTTCACGGATGAGCAATTCTACTTCATTTAAATCTGTGGGTTCAAAACCTTCTGCGCTCATCGGGTCAAATTCATCGTTTTCTGCTGCTAAATCAAGGATGTTGACAAACTGGCGCAGAAATTGTCGAGGAACCACTCCCACGTCTCCCTTAAAGCCAGCAGTAACTTTGGTAACTAGCCGTTCAATAAATTCTGAAGTGACTTTATTGACAATTCCAGTCCGATTGGCTGTGGGGTAAATTTCTCGCAATTTGAGTGCCACCTCTTTTAGACGGCGTGCATCAAAGGGTTTGAGTTCTAACTGGGGTTGGCGGGGGTTAGCAAAGCCAGCAAGAGTCAGAAATTGGATACGGTCATGCAGAGGTTCTAGTCCAGCTACACCACGCTTGGTATCAAAAAATTCAGGCGTACCCGTATAAATCCATAATAATCCTCTGTAACGGTCGGCGGCATCACAGATTTGGCGAATTCCATTTAAAGATTTACCTCGGCTATCATGCCGCATTCGCAGTACTGTTTCTACTTCATCAATGACAATAACCAGTCCCTTGTAGCCTGCGGCTTTGACAATTTCGAGAATACCGTGCAGGTAGTCTAGGGCATCTCGGCTAGCAATATCTCCCTTAATGCCTGCGGCTTTTTTAGCGGTAGCAGCTACATTTTCACTACCAGAAAGCCAAGAAAGCAAGGCGCTGGCTTCAGCAATTTCACCTTTCTGCTTAAAAGTAAAAATAGCACGGAGAACTCGTGCCATATCTTCTGGAGCTTTACCGCCTGTAAGAGAAGCAAGTTCTTCTTCTATGCGTTGCTGTACTAAAGTATCGAACTCGTTGCTGTTTTCATCTGCCCCACCAGCAATCAGTGCATCTTCTACACGCGCAATCCAGCGATCGATAATATCGCTTAAAGCACCTCTAGGACAAGAACTAGTTCCCAATTCCTGAACGACTTTGCGATAAACATCATCGAATTTGTAAAAGTGCAAATCGTTATCAGAAACGACAACAAAGCTGGTAGCAAAGCCTTGAGCTTGGGCATCAAGGATGGCTAGACGGGACATAAAAGTTTTACCACAGCCGTAACCACCGCGTAAGAACTTGAAGACACCTTCGCTATTAGCTGCTAGTTGAAATTGACGATGAATTTCTGTTCGCTGTTTGTCAATACCGACAGCAAAGGCTTCTAACCCTCGTTCTGGAACAACGCCGGAGCGAAGACGTTCAAAAATATGCTCAATATCTCGTTCACTGATTGCCATAGGGGAATTGGGAATTGGGAATTGGGAATGGGGAATTGGGAATGGGGAATTGGGAATTGGGAATGGGGAATTGGGAATTGGGAATTGGGAATTGGGAATGGGGAATGGGGGGTAAGATTTATTAATTGTGGCGTGATTTTAAATAGGCGTTAAGTTTTGGTGGTAATTCATTGATTATTGGTTTGAGTTTTTCTACTTGTTCTTTACTTAAAAGTTGACGGGTATAAGCTAATCTCAGCCAACTAATTGTTTCATATAATGAACCTCTGGCTATTTTGATAAACCGTTTATTATCTTGATAGTTATAACGTCCTCTGCCTTCGGCAATATTCGCACAAATACTATCTGCTGAACGTACAATTTGTTTACCAATAGTGTCTTGAGCAAATTTATCCCATTGTTTGACAATATGCCAAATTTCATTTGCTAGTTTCTCTGATAACTTGTAAACCTCCAACTCTTCAAAATCTGGTCGCCCCATCCTCACCACCCCAATTCCCAATCCCTAACTCCCAATCCCTAACTCCCAACTCCCAACTCCCCATTCCCCATTCCCCATTCCCCATTCCCCATTCCCAATTCCCCACCCTAATTTTGCTTGACATAGCGTTTCCCGTTGCTGGTTGTTTCAATCCTGACTGAGAAAGGAACCTTCTTCAGATGTTCCTCAAAATCTAAGGAGAAACGCCGCACCAGTCTAGCTGAACCAAGGATTTGGTTTAGTTCCGGTTCTGTGATTGAACCGTGTTGCTGGAGGTGGAAGAACACACGCCGAACGGTTTCATCCTCGAAACTATCTTGCCAGTCAGTATTTTTGGGTAATTCGGTAGCCGCAGAAACCTCACCCTGGATCAATGATCCAGAGACATTGAAATAAGTTTGAGGAACTATTGGCTCTACATCTTCAACATTATCTGGGTGATAAATTTCCAGACGGACACGTTCATCTCGCTGTCCCTTGAGGTCAAAAAGCACCTCAATCCAGTCTCCTTCGACGGCAATTTGGAGTTGCTGATTTTTTACTTCTGCGCCAGGAGCATCCTTAATCGTAACTTGGATATCAGGTCGCTCTGGCACGCGCAAAGCGACATTAATTTCCCTGGCTCCTACAAAACTGAGAACGCCTTGGGCAACAGGTGCGGGCTTAACCCTAACCCGAATCCGGCTACAGTCTAGAATACTTGGCTCTGGTTTGGCTTCGATGAGATATTTCACCATTGCCAAATGAGACTGATGACGATGGGATACTGTTAGTACAGGAATAACTCGCTCTTGAAGACTATTCCCACCATGTACAAAGGTAGCACCAGGATTGCCAGTAGCAAAAACAGCAGTATCTTTACGGAATAGTAAGTAACCTTCTTGTCCTTCATATTTGAGAGCATTTAAAGAAACTGTTACCATTTCTTCTTCGGAGCGAGGTTCTTTGGCAAGAATATAACGGCGATTGGAGTCACGATAAGGTTTTTCTTGGGTGGTTTGGTCTTGGAGGAGAAATCCGTGGTCAGCAGTGAATACAAACTCATTTATACCAATACTTTTGAGGTGGTTCCAGGCTGACTTGATTTGTTGAAGCCAGGTTTCAAAGGTTGCTAAACCCACATTAGCTTCGCCTGCATCGTCAATTTCCCTACTGTGAACAACAACAAGATTGGTATTAGCACAGCTTTGTTTGAGGCTGGTGGTTGACCAATTGCAGACCTCTGCCAGAGTCAGACCCCGAACTCGTCTACGACCTGCACTGATATTATCAACACTTTTCTCACTCATTGCCCGGATTCGCTCATCAGGCTTTCGCACAGTATACTCACCTGTTTTAAAACCTTTGAAACCATCACTACCCGCTAATACTACCCGACCATTTTGGTTAACGGGGGCAAGGATGTTCATCCCGACAGCAGTGATGCTGGGTAATTCGGCATATCTCCCTTTCAACGTTACGGTAGTACCAGCCCCTTCAAATTCTTGGATAAGTTCTGTTGCCATTTCGTAGCGGAAGGCATCAATCAGAAAGTAAGCAACTTTTTTATTACCTTGAGTGAGGGGATGTACTACTTGCTCGTAGAGAGTGCGTTGCTGGAGGCCATCATCGGGTAAAAAGCTTTCTGTGGTGCAGATACCAGCAAAATCTTGTGCCAGCGTATCAGCCCAATTGCGGTACTGAAAACGAAGTTTATCGGCAGCTTCTAGGAGTTGGGCGAAGTGGGGTAAGGTGGGTTCTAGGAGTTTTAACCTCTGCTGCTCAAAGCGACGATGTGCTTTGTCTACTTCAGAGCCAGTTTGTGTATAGTATTCTAAAGCTTCTCTGAGGGTTTGTTTGCCCTTAAGCTGCCCTGAACCTTGAATAATGTAACCCAAAGTGGCTGCATCTTTGATTAATGACCATTCTAATCTACGAGTGCGATCGCGTTCTAGCCAAAATGAAGCAGACTCGGTGTGAGATTGTGACCATTGTAAGGCTTTCTGAAATTCCCCAGTCAGCAGCGCTTGTACAGCACCCTGTAAAATGGCGGTTTCTTCCCACTGGAAGGTTTCAAATTGTCCCAAGTCTTCGGGGCTAATTTGATTAAGTTCTTGTTCTAGATGGGATTCTACAATTGCTGCTTTGGCTGCATAAATATCTGGATGGCGTTTTCGCAGATATTCGACGAGTTGCTTGCAGGTCTTTCGCAAGGGTAGAGAAAGTTGGGTCAGGGGTTGCAGTGCTTCAAGATGAGGAGGGCGAGTGAGGTCATGGACATATTCAACGCACATCAGCCAAGCGGCAAATGTTTCGCCCAGGTCGAGGAAAGATAGGGGTGTGTCGCCGTGAAAGAAGCACACAAAGGCTGTGTTCATCCCTGTGTGACGGTAGAGATGTTCTGTTAAGGTGTTGAGGGCTGTTTGGTCGCTGATTCTCGATTGTAGTACTTTGTCTTCGCCCAGGATACCGTCTACAATCCACTCCAAACTGAGACTTGTTAAATAAGCCCCTAGTCCGTCCTGGGGTTGGGAAAGGTTATTTTGCAGCCACACCTCGGCAGATGGTAAGTCAGTGATGCCATTGTTAAGGTAGTTTTCGATACTAGCAGGGTTAATGCGCCCTGTGACTGCTTCCCGAATTAATGTGTCAAAGGCTTTGCGGAAACGGTAGCCGGCGCGGTAAAGTTCCAGAATAGGAGTTTTGCGGATGGTTTCTTCCGTATGACCGGGCATGTGAATTAACAACGGTTCCGGGTCAAGTCCATTGCCATAAGTTTCCAGGGCAAGTACCATCTCTAAGTAACTGCCGCGAAAGCCAACGACTGGGGCAAAAAAGTCACCACGGTTATAGCGGGCGATTAACTCATCAACATAACTGTTGTAGTACCCGTCTTTATCTAGCCAAATAACGATACCGCGTTGACGCAGTTCTCGCTTCAGTTCTGCTTCCAAAACTGCGGTAATTGGACTTAATTGACTCATGCAGCCTCCTCTTCTTGCTCAAACAGAGGGCCGTAATCTTCCTCTTGGGTTTCTTCTTTTTTGCGTTTGCGTTCCCGTCGCTTCTCTTCTTTCTCTATAATTTCCTGCACTAGGTGGGGATTTTCTCTAGCAAAGGCTAGGCGCAAAGTATCAGAATTTGTTTCCTCAATAGTAAAATCTTCGGAAATTTCATCTTGCAAGCGCAGTTCCCATTCGTAAGCTTTAGCTGGGTGATATTTCCAAAAGCAGCCGTGGGCTACGGCGAGGGAAGGATCTTGTTTGCATTTACCATCAACTCGTTTGGGAAAATAACGGGCGGCTAAATGTGACCAGTCATAATCTTTTTTACCTTCGGCGTTGCAGAGTTCTGACCACCATTTTTTGGGTTGGTTCCACTGGGGTTCGAGTAAGGGCCAGAGGGCTGCACTATTGACCATCACACCGTCGTCCAAATCCATTTTGAAACGGGCATCAACTTCGCGGGAAATATCTCTGGTATTGGCTGGGGGTGGCCCTTGTTCAGCGCACTGTCTCACTAGGTCTATAAATGCTTTAAGTTCTTCGTGGAGTTTTTGTACTTCGCTGTAACGTTCTTCGGCTTTTGCTTGAGTTTTTTTATCGCTTTGATGTCTTGCTGTGGTCAGGTCGTTGAGTTCGCCTTCTAGTTGACTGAGTTCGGGGATGAGGTAGTCTGCTAATAAAGTTTGCAATGTGTTGTCAGCCCAACGATGAATGCTGACAAAGGCAACGAAGTTTTTACGCGGGGATGAAAGGGGAAAGTAAATTGGACGGCTTTCGTACATCCCCAAGTGAACTTCTTTAAAGAAGGATAATCGCAACCATTTGCGAAGTTGGGTTCCTTTGGCAATAATTGAGCCGTATTCGTGCCAAGTTTCTTGAATGAGTTTACAGTTTGGGTGTTCTAAGCTGTCTTTTTCAGAGTAGGCGGAGAGATAAAGAATACCGTGGGGGAGTGCAGTAGCGGGAGCTTGATTGAGGATACCTTCGCCATTTGCACTAAATCGTCCTAATGCTACGCCGATGGCATAGGATACAAAATTGGTTGGGGGTGGATTTTCGTAGACGGGTTCGTACTTTGGTAGTGGTGTGCCGGGTTTACGGTCTACTGCTGTTTGTGCCCATTCTTGGGCATAGTTCCAAACAGATGCAACTGGTTTTTTGAATTCTACAGATGTTTCACGGGCGGCTTCATGTTCGGTGAAGGCTGCATCTAGTTGTGTGAAGATTTCTTCAGATGATTCTATAGGGAATAGGGGAAGACGGTTAACATCACCAACTTGAAAGCTAACTGAGGGATTGAGAGAAGCCATAACAAGGCGGCTTACGTGACTGTTCAATAGGCAAGTAATGTCAGCTAAATTCTCTGGAAAAAGTGATGAGCCTTTATCCCCTATAACACTTCTGAATCTATGTACCCGTGCTGTGAAGGCTGCTCCTATCATTGAAAAAGCAACACCTAGTTGAAAATAATATCGCTCATTTTGAGGTCGTGAAGTTTGTTTACCGTCACGCTCCATTAACTTAACAGCTAATCCATTTGGCTCCCAACATAAAACATCTGTAAGAGGTTCAAACCAAACTTTTCCAGCAGCACCCTTAATATATGGAACCCACTTGTTATTTGGTAAATTAATAAGAGGCTGATTGATTGAACATATAAATAGATGATAAAGCTGTATTTCCCAAAATTGCCGCAGGAAACGAGTATTATTTGCTGTAACCATTCCTTGCCGAACATCAGTTTTATCTCTCACTTTTGGTGTTTCAGCATATATTTTGAGAAAATCTTTATCCCACCAATAAACGAGAGGTTTTTCTTTGATAACCTCAAA
The DNA here is from genome assembly GCF_036917935.1 of Nostoc sp. Classification (GTDB taxonomy): domain Bacteria; phylum Cyanobacteriota; class Cyanobacteriia; order Cyanobacteriales; family Nostocaceae; genus Nostoc. Next base: position 50,649 of record NZ_JBALEL010000026.1, read on the forward strand.
GCGATCGCTCCAAAATTCAAATCGCCCCACTTGCGCCAAAACTGCTGCACGCTTTCGCTTTGTTCGTCCGCTATCTCGTGAATTATCATCTAATGGAGTTGGCTGGATTGCTATACTAAATCCTTTGTTTGGTGTTGCTTTTTGAAACAGACTCATAACTGTTGCAACTACTTCATCAACTACTTCCTCAAATGCACCCCGATCTACATCTCCTAATAATCTCAAATCAAAATTGCTGATTAAATATTCACGAATCTGTGTAAATTGCTGAATAAACATCCAATTCCGCATTGTCAACAACGCAGACACACCCCCAACTTTTGCTAATTGCAAACCCCGTTCCAAAAACGCTGCATACAAATCCGCCTTTCCTTTTGGGTAATTCTTCGTAATATACCCAGCATCCGCCATCTTACTCGTCCCCTGATACGGCGGATTACCAATCACCAAATCATAACTATTTTCACGCACAATGCGGATAAATCTGATACCTGCTGCCAACTGCTCACCCCGCAACCGCAAGCCCAAATCATCGCCACTGGTACACCGAGAAAGAAATTGCTCAAGCTTATCAAGTAAAGAAGCTTTCGTCTCCTGAAAGTTGAAATCTGGTTTTTGCTCACCAAAGCCTGCAAAAATATCCCCTTGAATCACCTGCTGAAACTGACTTTCATACTCACTAATTGCTGCATCCACTGCCGTATCTACCTTCAACAGGGTTCCTAAATAATCTGCTCCCTGTAAAGCATATACAATCTGATTTGTCAACTTTTCAGGAATCCCCGTCGCATCTGTCACCTCTCGCCGCAACTCCACCAACGCCGGATCATCTGCTGGTAAGGAAGCCAACTGGAGATTAGATGCAACTAAATTCAGATGTTTAGGACTTGCTTCACGAGAAAGCAGCCGCGCCTTCAGTATCAACGCCGCCGCCGCAATTTGTATTGCTCTGGGGTCAATATCAACACCATATAAATTGTTCTCTAAAATCGACTCAACAATTTGGCGATCGCTCCAATTTTCTCCCCGATGCCTTGCCTCTTCCTGATAAAGTGTAAATAACAATCCAAAGGCAATTACCAGGAAATGAGCCGAGCCAGTGGCAGGATCTAAAATTTTTAGCGATCGCACACTCTCTGGTGCATGAGTGACTGCATCTGCGGTTAATGGTTGGGGAACCCAATATTTCCAATTTTCTTCAATTCCCGGTTCAATTGGCATTAATGCGTCTAAAGTCACCTCTGTTCGTTCGCGCTTTTCTCGCCACTCTTTACGCCTTGCTTCCAAACGAGCTAAAGTTCCATCTGCCTCAACCTCAGCCGTCCAACCGTGCTTTTTGCACATCGCCAGCCACATCTGCCCCAAACTGTTATGGAGTAACCACTCCACCATGTAACGCTCTGTAAACATTTGGGTTTTGCTAGCAATTTCATGGGGCTCTACCTTCCCGCCCCCATTTAATTTGGCATCTAGGGCTTCTCGTTCTGGATCGTTCCAGTATTGATAAACCCACCCCAAAGTTGTATCGTCCAGCCAAACATCCTTTAATTCAGCAGTATCCAAAGCCTCAATTGCTGCTCTCAAGGTACTGGCTGGAATTGGGAATAATGCTGTAACTCCGACATTACCAAACAAACCTGGCAATTCCTGAGCCAGTTCATCGTAGAGTAATTGCAGTAGTGTTCCGTATCCCTCGGTTTCATCCTTGCACAAATCCGGTGCAAAATCTCGAAACTCCCGATAACCCCGACTCTGCCAACCTCCGGTTAATACAGCAGGTTTAATTAATCCGTGTGCTTCCATCTGCTTAATTACTATCAGCCGATTGAGCAAGGTTGCAGCTGCGAGTTTGACAGCCGTTTTCAAATAGCGATCGCGTATCTCCGACTCTTGTTTCTTACTTTTACCCTGACTACGGGATTGCTCATCTAGCCATTGTTCTAAGCGCTGTCGTTTCACCTGTTGCTCTTCTGCTAATCCCGCCTTATTTAAGGTTTTAATTGATAATCGATAGGTGCTTTCTATGGCGTTTTGCAAATCAGTGAGCAAACGTTCTCTTAAAGCACGAATTGTATTTGATAATTTGGATTTAGCTTCAGGGGTGAGATAGGACATTGGGGAATAGGGAATGGGGAATTGGGAATTGGGAATTGGGAATTGGGAATTGGGAATTGGGAATTGGGAATTGGGAATTGGGAATTGGGAATTGGGAATTGGGAGTTGGGGGTTAGAGGTTGGCAGTTGGGAGTTGGAAGTTAGGGATTGGGAGTTGGGGGTTAGAGATTGGGAGTTAGGGGTTAGGGGTTAGGGGTTGGGAGTTGGGGGTTAAAGGTTGGGAGTTAGGGGTTGGGAGTTAGGGATTGGGAGTTAGGGATTGGGAGTTAGGAGTTAGGGGTTGAGTATTTATGCTTCTTATTCCCAATTCCCCATTCCCCATTCCCCAATTCCCAATTCCCCATTCCCAATTCCCCATTTAAGATAAGCGAATGCGAGTATTGGGTTTGAGTTGAGCTAATAGCCGCTCTTTTAACTGGTTAACTAGTGCATCAATTTCTGCTTCTGTGCTGACTTCACGACCACTAAGATTTAGCGGTAGCTGCACCACTTGATCTTCAGTGACTTCGGACAACACATCATCAAGCCTGTTATTAGCAGTAGTCTCAGCCTTCTGGAGCTTAATTAGTGCTGAATCTTTGAGTTCTAACAAACTGGGATAGAGTGCATCCTGAGTTGTGTCATAGGTCGCTTCTTGAACGGAACGGAACACATATTCTCCTTGCTTTTCGTTTAATTTGATAAAGTTTTGGCGCTGTTTGAGTCGTCCTTGAATTGCTTTGGCTTGCTTTTCTTGACTCTCAATCAAGTTCAACCGCACAGCTTTGTAGTGCTGTTCAATTGCTTGTAGGTGAGGTTCCAAGCTGCTAATATCCCGCCAAGAGCGATCGCTATTTAGCTGTTCTTCTAAAGCTGCGATCGCTTCAGTAATTTCTGTCCAACGCTCAATCTGCTTGAGTTGAACTACTTGGTTATCCCGAATATTAATTGCCTTAGTTACTGCATCCACAGCACTATCGGTCAAATCTGTCAAGGAAATACCAAGTTCTTGAATCCCATCTCGCAGTGCATCGAGATTTTTCTTAACTGCAATCACAGTGTCTTCAACTTGGCGAGAACGGGTACACTTTTCCAGGGACTCGCGTAACTTGACTAAAGCTGGGGGTAAATTTGGTCGGTTTGGTAGTCGATTGTACCGTCGTTCTAATTCTTGTAATCGTTTGACCTGACCGGGGAACTGTTGGAAAACTGCATCAGCGATCGCATCATTTTCCCGATCCAGTTCAACATCTAATGAGTCTTTGAAGAACTTACAAATGGCAATTTTGTCACGCGGGGTAATACTGGTTTCATTGGGAGGTAGCAAATCGGCACGTTTGATGTCCCGGTCTTTAGTGAACATATCTTTAGCGCCAGGGTCACGCACCGATGTAATTTCTGGGCCAGTTTCGGGTCGAATCCGCACCTTAGTAGCCCGAAGTAAACCTACCAAGCAAGCCTTAACCACATCTGCGGGATAGCCGTAGGGCGGCCCACCAAAGTGAGTTAGCAGCACATTGCCAGAAACTCCGTTTTGGTCTTGAATGTACTGACCAATTCGGGAAGGAACTTCACCGCTACAGGTGGGCATATATTTACCTGCATCTAGTTCGAGTATGCCCAGCCCATCTTTCATAAACTTGTGGGATGGGCCAGATAAGTTCGGCTCTAAAAGTTGCGCTAATTCAAGTGGAGTAACTGCCACATCTACATAATGGCTGTAAAGCTCCGGCAGAATGTTTTCCCCTATGCGTCCAAGCACAGTAGTAAAAGTTGTACCGTGTTGCTGCTTGTCGATTTGTCGCCCTCGGAAGAAGATTTCACCATCCATAAAGGATTGAGCGATCGCTTTTTGCACTTCTTTCTCTAACACGTCACGGCGACTTTCTTCTTCTCCAAGTAAGTTTCTCTTATCTTTGGTAAGAGATTGCTTGCGACTTTCATACTTACTGATGATGTGCTGGGATTTAGCAAGTTCTCGTACTTGGGCTGCAACATTATCGCAAGTACCTACTACCCAAATTAGGCGATCGCGGAAATTTGAGCGATCGCTAGTTTGTATCCAAGTTGTAGGGTTTCGCTCTTCTTTATTAGTGAGATAGCGAAAATCAATAGTCAGCACAGCTGGGTCGTTTGAACCTTGAATACGCTCATCCTGTCGTTGACGACCATCACTATAAATAGCTAACCAAGGAAACGACTTGTTTTTGTAGCGAGGGCGTTCTACAGTGCCTAACAATGACTTCAACTTGTCTGACACAATCAAACTAATAGCATCAGTAATCACGCTGTGATTATCTCGCTCTCGCTGCCATTCTTGCCCAGCAGAACTTTGAATTTTATAGCCAAGTTTATCAGAATAAGAAAGTAGCCCTAATCCCCGCAACTTCTCTAAGGCTGCTGTACTTGATGGCTCATTGTTGCCCATTCCCAACTGAGAATAAAGACATTGGCTAACCAAAGTAACAGTTGTTGGTTCTTGTTCTTGAATCAACTCCAAAAGTGCCACGGCTTTTGCAACTTTTATCGCCATCTCGTCTTTAATCACTTCTTCATGGCTGAACAAACGTGCTAGCGTAGTTTGCACATCAGCGTCTAAAGCCGACTGTTGCACTTCATAAATGCTATCGATAGTAACTAACGCGCCTAGTTCCTGTTCTCCTAGTTTCTGTTCACGGAACAATTCCCCCAACAGTTGTAGTAGCCCTCGAATGGCATGGTCATCTCCCTTAGCGCGGCTGGAACGGGTACGCAGATTTGATGTGATTTGCATCAGTAAATCTACGTAACCGGGCAGCATAGGATAAACTTCAATAAAATCCTCTTCAGTGATGGAATCGCACTTATAGCCGTAGAGTTTGAGGTCGCTACGGTGCTGGGCAAAAAGCGATCGCAACTGCGCTTCTTTCGAGGAAGCTTTTTTCAAAAGCCGCTTATGCACAACATCTCGAATGTTGGTAGGTGCAAGGTGAACCCTCAGCTTGGGTGGAAAACGATCCTTGAGCTTACCAATGTTGCTTTCATCCTCACTGTCTTCCAGCTTTTGCTGCCCTGTGGCCAATAACCATACTTGTCCTTTGAGTTTCTGCCCCAAATCAGAAACAAACGACTGAAGCTTGAGCATCCGCTCCGTATTCTGGTGTATATACTGGCTTACCTCATCTACTACAACGAACAAGGTTTTACCAGAGGCGCGGTGATTGAGCATATTAATGATGGCTTTAGTCGTTTCCGAGGGCGAGGTTCCCATTCCCGTTTGGGCACCAGCACGACTATCAAACCAACTCATTGGGTCAGTATAACGGCTAGGATACATAGCGTGCATAACTTCAGAGAAAGCTTCCTCAGCCAACTGATCGCTCTTCGCTTTTGACCAAGGTTGTCCCAAAGTCTGCTCTACACAGATTAAAAACTCTTGCCATTTCCCATCCAGTTCTAGCTTCAGTTCTAGCTCGGCAACATAATTACTAATAGTGCAGTAGCCCAAATGTGCTTGTACTTCCCGCTTGACTGCTGAATGGATATGCTCGTCATCTCGTGCTACTGCACCAATATCAAAGACCACGGCTAAGGGATCAATCTGACTACGAACTCGATTCCAAGCATCTTGAAACTCTTGGGTTTTGGGAGAATCATCCCGCGCTAGCAAGGCACTTGCCACCGTCCGATTATCGGGTAAAACCATATCATTGAGAGCCAGCCCTAAAAGCTTGGCAAAACTCGACTTCCCAGATCCATAAAAACCTGATATCCAGGATGCTGGAAGTTCAGCCCCACCCGGTTTTTGTAATTCTTCTGCCATAGAATTGAGCAGCTTCACAAACTGCTCGTGAATTCCCGACTGTACACGCTTGTGGCGGGGGTCAGTTTCGGGATAACCGCCTGTAATGATGTATTCAGAGACTTCTTCTAAGACCTTGGCAGGCTTTTGCTCATGAAAATAAATGACTGGAGCAATATTACGGGTGACATCAGCAGCAAAAATTTCCTTAATTAACATCCCATCACCTCTCTAATACTTCCAGTAATATTCCCCATTCCCAATTCTCAATTCCCAATTCCCCATTCCCAATTCCCCATTCCCCATTCCCCATTCCCCATTCCCCATTCCCACCCCGAAAGGGCTATGAATAAATTCGAGGTCGATAGTCCCGGTCAGAGGGCAGTTCGTCCATAAAAGACAGAGCGTTCAAATCCCTTCGCTCCCCTGGATAAAGGAGAACAACAGGCAAGTTGCTTGTCTTACCATCGATATGCTTAAGAAGTGCTGATGAGCGAAAAAATGGATACAGCCCTCCAGCACGTCCCAAAAAAATCAACGTGCGGTTGGTTTCACCTGGGTGTTTATCTGAAAAATCATCGATTAAGGCAATAACATCTTTGGCAATCCCCTCAGCCCCTTCAATGTAAAGTGCAATTTTGTCTTTTAAATGATTCAGCGCCCGGTTTGGGTCTTTGGCATAGAGACGATGCTCTGTGCGAATAATACTTTCTAAAACCCTTGGTTCTTCTCGCTTGAGTCTGTCTAAAAACAAGCACTGAAGAGAGATTGCTAGAACATTCCAACCTTGTCCCTTCAGGTCATCTGTTAGTACCCGAATTTGAGCGCGAAGTTTAAATTCTTCACGGGGATCGTAAAGTAGAATGGCAAATCGGTAGTTCCGCATTGTGCTAATTTTGGGGCCACCTTCATCGAGCAAGTCGCTGCGTAGTGCCTGCACCGCAGACATTTGAAGGTCAAGCAAAGATCCAATCATGCTTGTTCCTCCCACTTCGCTTCATTGGCGTAGTCTCTCGCAGAGAGGATTTGCATCGCCCAAGATTTCAGGTCAACATAATGCCAGCCAAAATCATAAAGATCACCCATGCGGGTAAATGATAACCCTGGTAGACGGCTCAACCTCTGTTCTAAAAAGCTGTCAAATAGGCCAACAGAGTTGAAATAAGGATTACTAAGGAGCGAACCTTCAAAGTATAAATCACGTAAAAAATACAACCAGTAGGCTAGAGCTTCATCAGTCACCTTGGGATATTTGAGGCTACGCATCCCTGAATTTTCCGAGCAAAGTCCCGCAGCAGCAGAGGCGGCTATCAAGCCAGTCGCCATACGAAAGGTTGTTGCAGCAGACCACTCACTTTCTAGCTGCTGAGTTACCCAACGTGCCACTATGTCCCGATCAATGCCAGAATTAGGTTGTAGACGGCGCTGTTCTAAAAAAACACCAGTAAAATTCCGGTAGATGGGATCGCTCAATTGCATATGCCAGTGGCAGATATTTTGGCGAGTTGTGGGATCGTTAGGTCGCCAATGTTTAAGAACTGCTAAGGACATTGGATAGGCTTCAAAGCGATGGCTGAATTCTAATAGCAGGCTGCGAACACGTGCCATGCTTTTACTACCAAACCAACGTTCTTCAAAAGCAACAACTGCCCGTTGTTCTCTAGGTATATCTATCCTGAAGTGTTCCCAGTAGGCGCGGCTTTCTTCTAGCGCTAAAGATGTACGTAGCAATCTGGTATGGAATTGACTGACTTCTTTGCCATGAAACAACATAGATTGGGCTGCTACTGGATGGAGGAGTTGCCGCTGAATTACTTTAGTAGCCATCGAATTTAGCGCTCCTCCAAACGGTAAAACGGCATGGGGTAGCTCTCTACAATTGGCAAAAGTGCAAACGCTAGCTTCTTAGCACATTCGTCTAATGCCTTGAGCATTTCACCAAAAATTTCCCGTCCACTAGGAACCACTTTAAAATCCACCTTTTGGTGCGGAATACTGATGGCTTCCTCGAAGTCAGCCGCAGAAAAAGGCTGATAGATATCCAGAGATAAAGGTAAAACATCTACCGGTTTGACCCCGCTCTGCTTGTGGAAAGCTAGTCGTTCTGTCAACTGTTCATCAACGGTAAATCCCCAAAAAAACAGCGTTCTTACAGCATCAGGCTTCGCCATATCTAAACGCTTACGCCGATCTTGCTGGATTGCAGCCTGTCGTACCGCTTGCAAGGATGCCCACTGATGCGTCTTGGGAAAGAGCCGCCCAAATAAGTCACCACCACCATTTTCATCAATTAAGTCTGTACGCCACCAGTCGAGACGCTTAGGGTCACAAACTCCTTCTCCAGCCCAAGCGACTATTATTTGAAGTGCCAAAATATTGTCCAGTGTATCTTTAGTAACTTTATTAGCTAGCATTAGAATTATAAAAGTTTAAATTTTTACTGTTTTGCTTGAGACTATTTAGACATAAGCTTCTTCACCGAGTTTGACAACATTATTTGTTGAGAGTCTTGATATTAAAGTCAAAATAGTGTTAAATATCTAAAAACTTTCAATTTATTAATAAGTAATATCCACTAAATTATTCAATACACATTAACTTGAAGCGTCTCGAATGCCCTGCGTAATAATACGCAAGATAGTCCATATGAATTATTCTTATTTTTAGGACTTACGCATCGTACATAAGTACTACACGCAATTTGGGTATTTCAGCCGTGTTTAGCACTCAGCGATGTCTACGACGGGCTACGCCTACGCAAATATGGGAATAAATCGGGGTTATGCGAAGCGCCTGAAACGACCAAAAACCGTAACTCATGCTATGGACAATTTGTACAGTGCGTAAGTCCTAATTTTGTTAACTGCAAGTAGAATTATTTACAAAAATTTTGCAGATATATTTAAATCCTCTGCTATGTAAAAGATATAGCTTCTGGTGATGGAATGCTGATTTGAAAATCTGAATCGTAAGGCGGGAATTTATGCGAACCTCCCTTTGGGAGGAGCTTGGCTAACGCAGATTCGTTGATTAGCTCCATTCAAATGAGTATTTTATCGTTTAAAAAATAACAACATCCCATGTGAATTTTCTAAAGATATCTCTTTATTACTATTGTGATTTCCCGATTCATACCCTTGTAAATCTTGACTTGAAAGTGAGTACACATCAGTTGCAGCAAGCTGATATCCTTGAGTATTGAAATAACCAACTAGTTTATCAGGCATGACATGAGATGCACCGTAACTTGGTAACAAATTATGTTCAATTTTATCCTGGTCTAAAATATTTAATTGCACAACACCTGTACGACAAAATATATCAAAATCAATTGGCTCAACTAAGCCACTTGTAGTAATTTCTATTGAATCTAATTCCATCGCCAGTTGCTCTATACTCGCAAAATTCTGCGACCACGGGTTGCCCATTAAAAATAGCCTTATCGATATTGTCTCTGGCTGTACTTTCACAATATCGAGTAATGTTGTTGTAACTGCATCTGGTTGTAAGTAATCTAATACTCCATGAACCGAAACTAGCCGCAGGCTATTTGGAGTGTAAAGTTTTGTCAGTTCTAGTTCTGCTAGATTGCGATCGCAAAAATAATTTAACTGTAGGTTTGGGTATTGGCTGCGTAAAGCTAAAAACTTTTCTGGCGGCTCAGTAGCAAGGTCGTAACAGTCGATTGTCGGAAGTTGGTAGCGCGTTAAGTCAACTCCCTCAAAACCAAAAAAAACTTCACGCTCGGCAAAACCTGCACCCAAGATAGCTGCACTATCACCATTACCTGAAAAAATCGCTTCCCAGGTGAGGGGATAAACATTGGGGGTAAGTTCTAAAAGCCTAGCTCGACTAATTTCTAAGATATTGCCACTGCCCTTGTTTTCTAGGAATCTTACTGCCATAAAACCTCGCTATATTATGAAACAACCTTGGGACGACTGATTAGGGTGATATCTTTACCTTCGCCCAAACGGTACACTTCTGTGCGATCGCCAACATCAATTTCAAAAAACCGATAGCTTGTAGTAAACCGCGCCCACGGTGCCAAAGGATTAATTTTTGGGAGATTGGTTGTTGCTTGGTAAGTAATTTCAAACCCCGTTCCCCCATCTTCCTTGAACATTCGCAAAAAACATTCGTAGTCTCTAGCGTGCCAAAAATCAGTCGTTCGGCGACGCACAACATCTTGTGAGTCAGAACTCATTGCCCGTGCTGCTGATGCGGACACGATCAATTGCAAATTGTCAGACATTCGCGTTAAAGCAAGTTTCTTGTCTGGGTTTGAGAATATTTCATCAACAATTGGTCTAAGCTCAGGGTGCAAACAAGTTTCGGCAATGTAAAACCCTGAATACTTGCTGATATCATTCTCAAATTCCCGATCAACTAGTCTTTCGCAGTCACAACTAACTGACTTTCGTAAGCTTGCAAAAATCAAGTCTTCATATAACTTCTGCTGCGATGCTGGCGTTGCTGCAAGAATTTTGAATGCAGACCCTCGCATTCCCTGAATTCCAATCAAAGCACAGGTACAATTGAGGGATGCCGCCCACATTGCGAGAAATTTTCGATAGTTGGTATAAAGCATTAATGCTTCCTGATAGTCAGGAGCTTTAATTTTGAGTAGATGCTTTACTGGATTGGGTTTAATTTCCCATCCAGGCTTGCATAGTAAAGCCCATAACGCAGAAGAATCTTCAATGGCATCCATGCATTTATGCCCCAAGCTTATTAATGACAATTATTGGTCTTTCCGTTTTTGTCAAACCTCATGCGGGATATCAAATCCTTAAGATGGGCTGGGTCTACACCAAACCTATGAGCAATGTCATACTCCTCATCTTCAGTTGGCGGTGCATTTAGTGTAAGTAAATGCTCCAAAAAAGGTTGCGACCCCCCTAAAGGCAAACCATCATCCGTAAAAGGTAATCTATGTTCGTGCATTGACTGCTCAAACACCGCAGGGCGGGTATTTTGTAGCCACGCTACAACCTCACCAGGTTTTGGCGGCTCTATCCCCAGTCGATCGCATTCTTCTAATAACTCGTTTGATAATTGTGATTCTACTGCGGAGACGCTGTGCGATCGCTCCACCAAATCCTGCAACCACTCCTGTAGCTTTCCTGTCTCTGGCAGTTGCCAACCCAGCGTCTGACAAGCAGCTACAAACTCTTGTCCAATAACAGCTTCCCTATGCAAATTTTTCAGAAATGCAGCATACTCGTCTTCCGATAAGACATTAAGCTGCTGCTGAAAAAACTTTTGAATTTCTCGACTTAAGCGAAATATACGTGATGCCTGAAAATCATTGTCTTTCTTAATACCCTCAATATCACCCAAGCCAAGGGAGAGATTATCTACAAACCAAACCCCTACCTGGCCTACTTCTGGTACTGATAAACCCAAGGATTCGCACGCAAATATCAGTTCTATGCCCAAAGAGGTATAACCAGAAAACATCTGCTCCAAACTACCCGGTTGAGGAACCGGCTTACCACTTTTTTGAGCTAGGTCAACTAAATCTAAACCCAAATCAACTAAACGCCTTAAAGCTTTCGCCAAAGTGCCACCCAATATCGGCAGTAAATCATCTACCTTTTGCCGCACACCGGGCGCAAGGGTAAAAGATACTCGGTCAGTATCCCCTCCAGAAAAGCGTTCGCGCTGATTTGACACACGTTTTTTGAACTTGGTTTATCGAGATTTCTCTTCAGTTTATAGAAACAACAGGGGTTTTAGTTACAAACCTTAAGTTTTATATCAAAACCTATATCGCTAGAACAAATAAACACTTCACCATCAATAAACCTTGTAATTTTAGTGATGCACTAATGTCATTTAGCGCATCACTAAATGTTAAATAATATTAATTTAATGCATCACTAACTCGGCAAATCGGTAAACTTTACCTAAAAAGCACAAAAGAAGGGCTTGAGATAAATCGAGCTAACTCGGTAAAAATCATCCAAGAGCTAATAAAGATGCAAAAGAACTACAAAATACTAGAAGTACTACCAAAACAAGGACTAGAACCAAGGCAATTTCTACGCCACTGTTTTGATATCGCTGAACTCACTCCCAGAGAACTGCTGGAAGAAGAAACGGACTCACAATACCGCAAAAAATGTATCACTGTACTATGTGCAGTCTTAGGTGTACAAAGACCAACAGTTCGCAAGTGGGGAAGCGACCTCAACTTTGACGGGATGCCCAACTACTGCAAAGTTTCACTTGCTTACATTCATGCCGCCGAAATCGTGCCAAAACAGCTAAAGAGCATCTTGAGAGGAGAATACAACGCACCGGAAGTAAATGCTCAAACGTTTCTCGAAAAAATACTCCTCCAAGGGTTAAGCGAACAACAAGTATTACAAACTGTCTCTCACGCCAATTTTCGCGCAACTTGTGTCAAAACTCTCACGCAAGTATTACATATTGGCACCAAGTCAGTCCAAGATTGGGGTCAAGATATGTCGTTTCACAAAATGCCCAAAATTCACAAGCACACCTTGGGCTATGCCTTGGCTGCTATCTCCAAATCGTCATCAAAAAATTGGGAAAAAGCCGCCTGACTTATTTAACTAGTCGAATTAGGAAACTTGGTCTTAGAGATTAAGACCGCGTATGCAATATCATGACTACAACAACTTTTGCAAATAATTCATACATCGAGCAGCATCAGGTAGACTCCAATCCTACCACCCACATAGAGCAAAGTACCCTAGAGTACCTCCATACGGCTTTCCTACTCTACGAGTACAAGCAGACTTACACCAAAAAAGAATATCGCGCACTGTTAGAAGAGTACGGCTGGGACAAAGGCAGTTCTGAGGAAAGGCGATCGCTCCGAATTGCCGAGAATTTTCAAGCATTTATCAGTTGCCCAGAACACTTGGCGGTTTTACCAATATCGGTATTACTTCGGTTATGTTCCCATAACTACAAAATCCTAATTGATGAATTTAAAGATATTCCTATTGGTGGATTGACTTGTGGATTAGTGTTAGAACTGATTGAGAAAAGAAGATTATTTCTCAGAGCCATGAATCAAGAAAAAAAAGATGGCAACTGGCGAGCAACACCAGATGGAAATAGATATTACACCTTCGGCAAAATTATGGAGGATGACCACCAAACAGGGGTGTTTACTGAGAAGTTAATAGAGGAATTGGGACTGTCACCACAGCGAATTGTCAGAAAGGCGATCGCTGACTTATATGAAAAGCATCAAGCTGAGATAGCCAAGAATGAAATCGGCTCCTTTGAAGAACTAATCCCTTGTGAACAACTCACTGACACCATAGAAGAATTGATTCCTGCCAACGATGAAAGTGTCGTCAACCCAACAAACCTTGAGGTAATGCAGCGAGAACTTGAAACCTTGTGGCAAAGGGATACAGAAGAATATGACTGCGAAGAATACCTGGAAGAACCTGAAGAGTCAAACATTGACTTTGAAGAAGATGAGATTCAGGCAGTAGAAAGTACATTGGCTGGGATGTTCGGTACAAATGAAGTCCCAGTAAATGATGCAGAAGTCCTCGCAGACATATTGCGGAAAGCTTCAGATTATTCCTCAGTGCGCCGGGGGCTATGGCAATATCAACAAGCTAAAGAAGAAGCTTGGAAGATCCTCTCGGATTCGGAAAGGAAATCTGTATGGCAGATGCTTCCAGAGGCAATCAAAAAGCTTAGTAATGCCAAGCGTGAAGGGTTGATTGTCAATTTTTATGAGATGGAGTCAGGAGGAGTATATAAAGTCTTCACTACAGATTACCCACTAATAGAAGAAACAGTTAGTAATAGTCGGTTAGACAGATGGTTGGCAGACTTGAAAGTTAGGCAGAACTCCGATTCTAATTGATATGTGTTTAACGTAACGCGAAAGTCTCTACCTTCAGCGGATCTTGGTAGGGATTAATAGCGGGAAATTACGAAAACTTCTCAAACATTTTTGTAGCTTGCTTCCCGTAAGGTACTTAGTTCAAACAGTACAGAGAGGATTTGAGCAATTTCCAATTATTCGTTTGGTACTTCTTGAGCTTGTATGTATTGCTTGATTTTTTCAATTGGTGCGCCACCAGTAGAAGCAACATAATATGAACTAGACCAAAAGACAGTTTTCCCATAAAAAGTAGATAAATGCTCTGAAAATTCTTTCTGAATAATTCGGCTAGATTCTGATTTTAGACTACCTACAAGAACAGATAAGTTATTATCTTGGTGAAAATCAATTAGCAAATGAACATGGTCTATTTCACCAGAAAACTCAATTAGTCTACATTTGGTTCTTATGCAGAAATTAGCAAATATTTCTTGCAGCCGTTCCAATATTTGCGTGGTTATTGTTTTGCGTCTGTACTTGGTTACAAATACAAAATGTAGGTGAACAGAAAAAACAGAATGAGAAGCTTTTCTACTAACCACTTGACAAGCCTAGATATCAACTTTAATGTCATATAATAAATCTAAAAGGAGGCAAATAAATCAGTGGCTACAAGACGGATGACTTTCAGGTTATACCCAAATAAGCAAATAGAGCAGTCCTTGCGGTATCACCGAAAGCTCCACAAAGACTTGTACAATGCTGCTATAAATAACCGATTTACTCAATATCAAAAATTCAATCATTCTGTTAGCTATTTTGAGCAACAGAACTGTTTACCTGCATTCAAGGAAGTTTGGACAGAGTATAAAAAAATCAATTCTCAAGCTCTGCAAGCCACGTTGAAGCGTGTTGATTACGCTTTTGAACGTTGGTTCAAAGGTTTAGGTAAACGCCCTAAATATAAGTCAATACGTCACTACTCTGGTTGGACATATCCAGCAAAATCTGGTTATTCTGTAGAATCTGACGGTGAAAATGGGTATTTGAATCTGTCTAAAATTGGGCGGGTTCAGATGAGAGGCAAGGCTAAATATTGGGGAACTCCAACCACTTGCACCATTGTTTTTAGAAAAAATAAATGGTACGCATCTATTACTGTAGATGTTTTAGAACAGGTTCTTAAACCAAATATTTTACCAACTGGTGCTATTGGTATAGATTTAGGTTGTAATTCAGCACTATCAATTACTGATGGGGAGAATCACCAACAGATTGAAGCTCCAAATTTTTTGAGAAATGCTGAACAGCTAATCAAAAAAGCATCTAAGAATAAAAGACGAAAACAAGCACCAAATAGAAAAAAGAAAATAAAAGCTTCTAGAAGATGGAAGAAAGCCCAGGCTGAAGTTAGTAAAATAACTCGTAAAGTTGCTAACCAACGCCAAAATTGGGTTCATCAGGTGACAGCAGAAATAGTCAGCAGTAATAGCCTCGTTGCCACCGAAAAACTAGAAGTCAAGAACATGACCAGTAAGGCTAAAAAAGGTAAGCGCAAAAAACAAAAAGCGGGTTTGAACAAATCAATACTAGACGTTGGTTTTGGAATGTTACGCAGTACCATCAAATACAAAGTAGAGCAAATTGGTGGTGTGTTTGTGGAAGTCCCAACCAAGAAAGTAAAGCCTAGTCAAACTTGCCCTAGATGTGGTCATCAGCACAAGAAAACTCTTGATATTAGAGTGCATAACTGTACTGTTTGTGGGTATACCCAAGACCGTGATATTGCTGCTGCCGAAGTTATGCTTTATTGGGCAAAAGGTAATCTGACGGAGTTAGGAACTAGCTTCGTAGACGCTGAGTCGCCAAGCTCTACCGCAAACACCCGTAAAAAAGCGGGAAGTATGCGGCAACTAGGGGCAAAGAAGCGTCAAAAATCCAAATCTACTGGTCTGGTTTCAGAAACCCAGACCGAGGGCGTAGTAGGTCTGGGTAGTTCATAGCCAAGTGCAAGAAGTTAACATTAATTAACATTAATTAGAATCTCAATGAACTCAACAGCAGCAAACAAAAAAATAGCTGTTAGCCTATTCTCCGGGGTGGGTGGATTTGATTTGGGATTTAAAGCAGCAGGATTTGAAATAGCGATCGCCATTGATAATAATCCCATCGCCCTAGCAACATATCAACATAATTTCCCGCACGCCACAGTCTTATGCAAAGACATTCGGGAGGTGACAGGGGAAGAAATACGCGCCTGTATTCAGGCGAAGTACATAAATTGGGACGGGGAAATTCATACAGTTTTTGGTGGGCCACCATGCCAAGGATTTAGTGTTGCCGGACTGCAAAATGTTGAAGATGAGAGAAACTCATTGGTAGGGGAGTTTGTTCGGCTGGTGTTGGAACTCAATCCTCTTGCAGCAATCATGGAGAATGTGCCGGGGATTGAAAATCAGAAGTTTGGCTGCATTACTGCGAACCTCCAAGCAGTGCTAGAAGAACATTATTTTCTCTCAAAGTGGAACCTGAACGCTTCAGATTACGGGGTTCCGCAAGCTAGAAAAAGGGTGTTTTTTGTTGCATCTAAGTTTGGAGAAATTATACCGCCGGAGCATCAACCTCAACATACAGTTAGAGATGCGATCGCGGACTTGTTGCCAGTCCCCCTACTCCCCAAGCAAAACACTCAAGAATGGCATCTAGATTGGGTGAAGGGAGAATATGCTAAGTATCTTGAAAAAATATTCCCAAATCTTGGTATAGTAACCAACATTTGGACGGGATTCGCAGCGACAACACACGCACCAGAAGTAATTCAGCAATTCATCAACACTCCCCCAGGTGCAAGGGAAGCTAAATCCAAATCAAAGAAGCTGCAATGGGATGGATTCTGCGTGACGTTAAGAGCGGGGAGTGGCAACCGCACTGCATTACGTCCCCTTCATCCAGAACAGCCACGGGTTATATCTGTAAGAGAAGCTGCTCGCTTGCACAGCTACCCCGATTGGTTTAATTT
Source organism: Nostoc sp. (assembly GCF_036917935.1). GTDB lineage: Bacteria > Cyanobacteriota > Cyanobacteriia > Cyanobacteriales > Nostocaceae > Nostoc. The sequence goes on from NZ_JBALEL010000026.1 coordinate 67,371, forward strand.
CAGCGAGGCAATACTCCACGCCCAAAAAGAAATCGGAAATTCGGTGCCTCCATTGCTTGCATACGCTGTGGGAATGCAAGTTAGGGAACATCTAGAATGCAATACCACTTATCAAATTAAGTGCCAAAATTGGCAAAACTGCCTATTTTTACCAATTTCTTGCAATTTTAAGAATCTATTCGTTTTTGTCAATGAAATGTTGTCTTTAAGCGGGTTAAGCAAAATCAGCAAAGAGCGACCCCCTCCACGTCTGGAAGAAAGCAAAATTTGGTTACTTGCCTTTAGGTCTGGCGGATAATAAATGATTGATTATTTTAACCGCGAATTGTGTGCGTCACTCTGGGCAAGAAGACCATCAAACAGGCGTACTCACACAGGAATTGATTGACGGATATGGGCTACCCCCCCAAAAATTCTTTGTGATGCGATCGCTGACTATCACACCAAAATCAAATCCCAAGAAAAAGAGCAGTCCCAAGAAGAGACTGCTGAATCTGAAGTGGTTGTGGTTGAGTCGAGTATGCTTCCACAAGTAGAAACATCCCCAACAGAGAGCGAAAAAACTATAGAAGTTAACTCCAGACTAAAACAAAATGAACAAACCAGCACTAGTAACGCTACAGAACGGCAGCCAGTTGGAGAAGAAGTGTTAATGCTGGCAGAAAAACTCAAATCAGCTACCAGTTACTATCAAATTAGAATTGCTATATACAGGCATCTGGCTGTTAAAAATGAAGCTTGGAAGCAGCTTTCTCCAGAAGAGCAGTTAAGAATTTCAAGATTGTTGCCCCAGGAAATATTATCTCTAAAAACAGCCAGAGAATCAGGTTTAATGATTGACTACTATGAGTTATAAACTGGCTGCTTTCAAGTATTTATTGCAGGTGAGGATAAGCCTGTGAGCGTTAGTAAATAAAATGTAATTAGTTGGGTACAAGAGCAAGAAAAGCTCGACTGTGTAACGAAGTAAACTACCACAATCAGCTAACGCTTCAGTCTTAAAAATAATCTCAAAGAAGCATAAATGGGATTGTCAGGAAAAATACCTTCAATTCCTTGCTGCTACATGATTGAGCTATCTCGTCCGCTTGGAAATGAGAAACATCAAGCTCGTTACTACTTAGGTTCATGCGCGAATCTCAAGAAAAGATTTCAGCAGCATCTACAAGGATCTGGAGCAGCATTTACTCGTGCTGCGATAAAACGCGGCATCGAATTCAAAATTGTTTACGTATGGAAGACCTCAAGTAAACAAGAAGCCCGTCAGCTTGAAATTCAACTTAAGCGATATAAAAACCACGCACAATTATTAAGGAGAGTGCAAAATGCCAAAACGAATTCGACAAAAACTAGGTAGATACCATTTAAGACGTAGATTACGTGGAAAAGTTTTGTTATCAAAGGTTACAAGCTTTAGTTGCTATCAACATAACCATCAATAAAAAACCTGTACAACTGCAAGTAAATTCATTCGTAATAACAATATTCAACCACCATGTGTTATCACAGTACTCAAGATATCGGGTAGTGAAGAAAATTTTTTCTTGTCAAACAATGGACTATTTAGTTATAAATATGCCATCGAAAATCACAAATTATTCTCACCAGAAATAGCGTCTGTTGCTAGTTAAAATCAGCTATAATCTGAATCTACTATAGCCTGTCAAATATGGCAGGCTAAAAACGAAAAAGACTTACTTGACCAAGTTTATGAATATAGATGACAGTATTATTAATTTTTGATTTCATATAAAATTTTTGATTGATGATTGCCAGGATTTTATTAATTTTTGCAGTTAAACTGATTCAATTAGCCCTCTAACGAGATAAAATTCGTTTTCGCGCTCCAGTAACATTAATACGCATATTGATAACTTCCTTGCTAGCGCGGTAATATTCAACAGCCTCATCTATTGTCATTCCAGTTTGAACGATATGGAGGGCAGCTTCTTCTGAAATTAAAAGTGCCGGACCTAACCAGTTTGCTTCATCTTCATATTCTTGGTTAAAATTCCGGCATCCGCATTCGTTAAAAACTTCATCTGGCTGGTGTTGAAGGATACCATGACTTATTTCGTGAGAAACATTAGAAGCCTGACGTAGACGGCTGTGAGCGTCATTGTGAACAATTATTCTTTGTGTACCATAAAACACTGTTATCGCAGAAAAACTTTTTATGTCTTTTTCTGTAAAATAGCGAACCTCTTCAGAAATTTCATTTTGAAATTCCGACAGTGGAACAATAGGAATTGCTAAATGTTCAGCAAGCTGCCAAGGGCATAAGGGAGCGTGTGGTTTTAGACCAAGCTCTGCTCGAAACTCCCTGGCATAAGCACTTGCCTCCTTCTTAAAGCCACGACGGAACTTCGCCTTACCTGGCATAAGCATTTGCCTCCTGACTAAAACCACAGCGTAATGTCATCTCATTGATCCTTGCGAAGTTTCTCGTAAGCAGCTTTGATGACAGCTTCCATTGCAGATGCAGCTTCTGGCGTTAAATGGGGATCTGCACGCAAATACGCCGTAATTTTAGCGAGTGGTTCGGATTCGGTTAGAGTATCCTGTTCGCGCTTGATGAAGGAGTCTGCGTTCAGCCCAGACCATGTTAACAAAGCCGCCATACTGTCTACATCTGGTCGTCTACCTTGCGCGATCCGAGTCAAGGTGGACGCACTAACACCAGATTTTTCGGCAACTTGTTTCCATGTCATACGCTTAGACAGCCGTTGGCTGTCCAATGCTGCATAAAAAGCTTCAACATCAAACTGTCCTTTTGCCATTTCATCTCCAATTTCACTCTTGCAATTTTAAATCATGTGTGCAATATAATGGATAAAATTTTACAAGTGAAATCAAAAGTCACTTATGCAACAACAATATGACGAACAATATCGTGGTTGAGCAGATTGAACTGGAAGCGTGGGTCAAGCAGCACGGGGCTGTACAACCACCGCTTGCAAAACACTACTTAGTGCGGATTGATGACCGAAGTTATAAAGTAGACGACCCCGTGATTACGGGAGGGCAGCTGCTTGATGAAGCAAGCAAGAGACCTGTGGATGAGTACCTCATCTTCCAAGTGCTAAACAACGGTCAGTTAGAAGAAATCCGCCTTGATGAAACCGTTGAACTCAGAAAGCCTGGTATCGAGCGATTCATTACTTGGCGCAGCGATCGCTCCTTCCGTTTTGTCATCGACGGTCGGCGATTTGAATGGGGAGCGCCAATTATCACAGGGTTAAAGCTGAAGGAACTTGCTGGCGTTGACCTTGCATCCTATGGAGTTTGGCTTGAACTACGTGGTGCAGAAGACCGCCCAATTGCCGATAACGAATCTGTCGATTTACAAGCACCAGGAGTCGAGCGATTCTTCACTGGTAAAAAGACTACAACGGAGGGTTAAGTAATGAGCTTTTTACCCTCAAACGATCGCCAATACCTGGAAAACAGGGGTTTACCTTTTGAAGAAGTGGTAGATGCCAGTCAAAAGGGCGTTATTTTACGCGAATTTCAGTTACCACTTGGCCGTTTTGATACTAAACAGGCAGATATCCTAATTCTATTGCCGAGCGGATACCCAGATGCACCCCCCGATATGTTTTACCTGCTGCCGTGGGTAAAGCTGGTACAGGGTGCAAAATACCCAAAGGCAGCCGATCAACCACACCAATTTAATGGTCAGAAATGGCAGCGATGGTCGAGACATAACAATGAGTGGCGACCTGGTACAGATGGCATATGGACAATGCTCAAACGGATTGAAAATGCTCTGGAGGTGGCTGCTTGAATACTGTAAGCTTGACATTGCAAGAGCAACACTCAAATTACCTGCACGAATTGCTATTAACCATAGATGGTAAAGAGCGAGCGGCCTATGTCTTGTGTGGACAGGCCGTTATCAATGCCGATCCCTGGGATGGGCAGCCGCACCAAAAATTCATTTCTTATGAAGTAATACCAGTGCCAGAGGATGAAATTGTTTCTTTCTCTGCCAAACACATTACCTGGAAAACGGATTCTTTTGTTCGGGCATTGCAAGCGGCACAAGCAAAAAACCTGACACTAGCCATTTTCCACAGTCATCGAGAAGGCTTGAGAGAATTCTCTATTCAGGATGATACTAACGAACCAGACTTGATTCAACTAGCACAAAACCGCAACGGCTCAGATACACAGATTTTGAGTGTTATCCTAATGCCGGATGGAAATTTGATTGGTCGCCTGTGGGTTAGTTCGGAGGAAGTTATCTCCTTGCGGATGATTCGTGTGATTGGGCAGAAAATCCGTTTGTATTATCCAAACCGGGGGCTGGGGGTTTCTCTTCCAGCATTCCAGCGACAGGCTTTAGCTTTTGGGGAAGCCCTCAATCAAGACTTATCGATGTTGCGTGTTGGGGTCATTGGTTGCGGCGGTACAGGAAGTGCAATCGCCATGTTGCTGCCAAAGATGGGTTTTCGCAACATTGCACTTTTCGATAAAGACATTGTTGAGGACACAAATTTAAATCGGCTACATGGTGCGCGTCAGCCAGATGCTGATGCTATGAGTTCCAAAGTTGAAGTTGTTGCCAAGTCACTTGTGGAGCTTGGACTTGGTGTTCAAGTGAGAACATATCAAGCTTGGATTGGAGAAGCAGACTGCCGCGATCCCCTGAAAGCGTGCGACGTAATTTTTTGTTGCACTGATGACCACACGGGTCGCCTAATGCTGAATAGGTTTGCCTACTACTATGCAACACCTGTGTTTGATATGGGTTTAGCAATTGAGGTTTCTCAAGGGGAAACGCCCAATTTTCAGGCTTTGGATGGTCGCGTCACGGTGCTTGCACCTGCACCAGGACACACTTGTCTATTGTGTCGTGAAGTTATAAATCCTGTTGCTGCAAGGGATGAAGCGTTGAAACGCAGTAATCCTGATGAGTACGAACGCCGCAAGGCAGAAGCCTACGTTATTGGAGAAGGAAACCCCAGCCCTGCCGTTGTTTTATTTACAACGGAGGTAGCAATTATGGCGATGCAGGAACTTGTCCACCGCCTTCAGGGTTTCCGTGGTGAGGATGGTGCAGCAGCTCACAGGGTTCGTAAATTCCATCTGACGACTGACCGTAAACCAGCAGCAATCCCTAATCCCAATTGCCCAGTTTGCGGGACAGCCGGTGCCCAGTGGTGGGGCAGAGGGGATGTTACGCCTTTCCTTAATCTGGTGGAGTAAGGGATGTTTCTTCGCGGTGTAGTTAGACAGTTATTAATCTGGCTGCGTTTTATTCGTCAGCCAGACTTATCAGCACGGATAGTTCCAACACATCCTGCACCTGAGAATATAAAACCAGGGGAGATTTTAGTCGTTGGTGATGCTGAATATCAGAAATGGGCTTGTTTTCGTTGCCCTGGAGGATGTGGTGAAAATATTTTGCTGTCTTTGAATCAAAAGCGGCATCCTTGCTGGGCGATCGCCATTGATTCGTTGGGACGACCAACACTTAATCCTTCTGTTAGGCAGCTTAATGAATGCCACTGCCACTTTTGGGTGCGTCAGGGAGTTGTTGAATGGTGCGCTGATTCAGGACAGAAATAAACCTTATAGTCTCGTTTAGCAGAAAAATCCACTTCTTACTTACTCCTGGGTAAGCAATATTCCCATTGCATGAATTATTTGCGGAGCAACAACTCTATGACGAAGTGTACATGAATTGAGAGGAGAGCGATCGCTCCCCTTACTTTGAGTTAATCACCAGACTGAACGATAAACCGTAAAATTACTACTAACTTTAGTTCGGTTTTTACTACAAGTACAATTGTTCTTTTTAATCAAATATGATTAAAATACAATGTAATAAAGTGCTACATAATAACCTATTGTAAGTCAATATCCGCTAAATTCAGATGAATTTGGTTACGAACTATAGGTAATACCAGTGAGTTTTTTCTGGAAGATAGATTTTGATTCAGATATTGATGGTGGTGGCATATGAAAAGAAATTACCATAGCACTGCGCTATGAATAACCCAATTCAGTAAAGGTAAAAAATATAGATGTTTCCGTTGATTACACACTTTGAAGAACTGCTCAAGAACATTCAACCTCCTCAAGAACGCCTTGATGCAGCACGCGATTTGCCACCCTTAGTGCGTGAGTACATCGCCAAAAGTAAAGATTTTCCCACTGTCTACCCTCACTCTCGACTTGCAGGCTCATACGCCCAAAAAATGGCAGTAGGTGATGTTAAAGATGTAGATACCCTAATACGTGTCCCTGGCGATCCAAAGGCAAATGAACCAGAGGCTAAACGATTAATTCAAGACATGAAAAAGTTGCTTGATGGCTTGCCAAAAGCTTTGGGCTTTGAGGGATATGCAGAAGCGGAAATAGAGGTAGAGCGGGCACGCCGATCCGTCCATGTCTACTTCAAAGGCAAAGACTTCCACCTAGACTTTGTTCCTTGCATTGCACCAGATGGATTCGAGAGTGTGCTTTACGTTCCAGATCGAGGATTCAACAAGTGGATTGCATCGCACCCCATCGGGTATCTCAACTTACTCAATGAGCTACAGGAAAAACACGATCGCAAAGTTAAACCACTTGGCAAGCTTCTGAAGCACTTCCGTGACTGCCAAATGAAAAGCCGCAAACCCAAGAGTTATTGGCTTGGTGCTCTGCTGGTTTATCACATCCAACAGAACACTTTAGATATGACACAGCCATTGGCAGTCCTATTTTACGAGCTTTTGAATGCTATTTACTGCCAATACGATCACCTGCTATATACTAGCAATGTTGCAACCCCAAACCTCCCCGATCCGATCCTTGGTCATAACATCTCTTGGAACTGGAGTCGCACCCACTTTGAAACCTTCATGAGACGGATTAATGAGGGACGGAATTGGGCAGCCAAAGCTTTAGAGACTGATGATCGAGAGAAGGCGATTAAATACTGGCAAAAAATCTTTGGAGAAGAATATTTTCCATCAGAGGTAGAAACCGCTGCGTCTCAATTGGCTAAAGCGGGTTTACCTGGCAAATCTTACGTCAGCTCTACTGGTTTAATTCTGCCCAGCCAACCTGCTTCTGGTTTATACACTTCAACCATTGCAACCAAGTTTCATGGGATTGACCTAGGCTGAATATTCTCAACTGAAACCCACTATCAACCTGGGGCTGCAAAACCTGCACATATTGCACCGATTTCCTGGGTTCGCTTACAGGCGAGAGTGTGGGGTAGCTGTATGGCGAGGCACGCTTCAACCCCGTCAGTTTTCCCCAAAATATCGAGTAGCAATCCGCTACAAACTCAGCTCTTACCCAACCGTTAATGTCATATCTCCCACTCTGGCATCACGACCTCCCCATGTTTGGAAAGACGGAACTTTATGCCTCTACTACCCCAAAGAAAAACCGTGGCAGAAAGATATGCTGCTTGCAAAGACTATCATCCCGTGGACTGCATTATGGTTATATTACTATGAACTGTGGCTAGATACTGGAAAATGGCTCGGACCATCATCACACGCCTCAGATTCAAAACTCCAAAGTTGGAGTTCCAATCCCGTTGAAGGGAATTCTATTTTGGAAAAACTGACTGAGCAGCAAACCGCATGACAGAGAGCGAACATTTGACTCCCTCACTCCTAGAACCACAGTCTCGTGGTGGTGATATTGCTGAAGGTGGCTTTTCCTTTCAGGAACAAGTCATGCTTGCTCGCATCCCTGCTTGGCTAGCACAAGATGGCTTCACAGCTATGATCCGAGAAGGGATTGGAGATGTAGAGGCAAAGTTTTTTGTACCCGGTCGTGGGTTTGCGATAGAATTTCTTGAAGTTAAAGACCATACACTCCAACCATCTAAGTTTTTAAATGAAATTCAACGGTTCCGAGAAGTAGATGCTGGTAGTCCAAACACCTATCAGCAGTTTATACTTGTAGCAGCAGGAGTTTCCAGAGACTTAGAGCCTTTGGTAAATGGATTGCGCCGCGTTCGTAATCCTCAAGATTTTTATGAAGAAAACTCTACAGTCAAAGAAAATTCTTTTAAAGAGTATACCCGCCTAGTCAAAAAAATTGGCGGTACAGAACAAGACGCCTTTTTCATTTTTGAAAAGGTGATAGTAGAGGCAGATTGGAACACTGCAAAATCTCATGGCGAAGCTCTTTTTAAGCAGTCTTTGGCTGACAATCTGAGTGAATATGAAGATTTATCTTTTAGAACTTTTGATAATATTTATAATCACTTAGGTACATTTATACGACAGCGCAAGAATCAAAATATTACCCGCAAAGAGTTAGAGACAAAATTACGGGAAAAAATTCCTCCCAGTCAACTACCAGCCCTTAGTCCCATCCTGATTTACACAGCCATTGCCTCTGAAAATAACCCAGAGCATCATGGATTGTGTTTCGATTGGGCCCCTTTTTCTGGTGGTGAAACTCGTGCGATTGCCCCATCCCAACAGTGGAATCGCTTACTCATTGAACTACAGGATACTCGAAGCTGGATTGAAAAGTATAGAAATACTAAGCGAATCAGGCTTGCTGGCAATCGTCGTCTGGCAGCATGTCTTGCAATAGGATCTGTCTTCTCAGCTGTTAGGGGCTACGCAATTGAAATGGAATACCGTGAAGAGGTATGGGCAACAGATGCTCATCCCACTCAAGAAACCCCCGTTTATCCTTTGGCTCATCAGATGATAGGCGGAACAGGAACCCGCTTGGTTGTTAGCATAGGTATTCTTCGAGATATTATTCCTGAAGTCGAAGTCAATCTGGAGAAGTATGGACTCACAGGTGAGCCACTGCTTCACATTAGAGGAGAGCATCCTATTATTTCTCCACAACATGCCAACAATGCCGTTGGAGGCATTAAAAAATTAATTGTCAATAACTTAGTGTGCATAGGCGGTAAAGAAATCCATTTATTTTTTGCTGGGCCTGCTCATCTCGCTCTTTTTCTGGGACATCGCTTGGATGCTACAGCACCAATTACTTGCTACGCATGGGTATCTAATGGTCAATACTCTAAAACATTCCAACTCTTCTCAGGAATTTCCAGCTAAATTTGCTGAAGCCGGGGCAACGCATCTAAATATTGATGGGCAGAACCAAGAAAGAGTGGTGGAGACATAACCGTAAGCTACTGGAAACAATTATCATAAAGATACCGGAAATCACAGTTACCACTGAGTGCGACTGTTAATATAAATCTACGTCGTCGTTTTCATAATTTACCGGATGATGCCCAGTCTTTTCGGGAACCTTTTCACTGGGCAGGGTTTTGCGCTATAGGTCAGTAATGGATGAAGAACGCCAAAAAAAAAGCCTATTTAACTTTAATTAACTCCTTGCTCAACTCTTCCAGCAACCAAGTAAATTCGATTTTGAATGCTAACCAGCTATTAGTTGATGCTGGTCTGGTGCAAACAATGGAACATGTGGCATCTGTAATGGCAGAGCAAGGCTATCAGAATGCTGCTGATTTTTTAATCGATGTTGCTTGCCAACTGTCTGAAATAATTACTTCGTCCAGAAATGTTACTGATCGGGCAGTGACTCAGGGCGAGTCGTTAGCAAAAACCAAACATGAAGAATACCTGATTTTTCTAGATCGGTTATATCAGGCAACTGCACAAAGCAATAGTAACCCGCAAGTGGTGTACCCGTTACTTACAGAGAATCTGGAGAAGCTGAACGATGATTTTGCTGTTCTGTTACGTCAAGTTATAATTGACACCCTAGCCCAAGTGGAACCAGAACAAGCCCAAAGCATTGCAGCAGTAATTGGAAATTTCAGCGACCTGATGCGTGAGTTTCCCCAAGGTGACAGAGCTAGTAATTTGGAGATTGCTATTGCTGGTGCTGAAGTTTCCGCCACAGTTTTTACTCGTGATGTTTACCCAAAGGATTGGGCAACGAACCGCAATAATCTGGCAGCCGCATATACTAAAAGGGTGCGGGGTGATCGCGAAGAAAATTTAGAACGGGCAATTGCAGCTCACGAAGAAGCTTTGCAAGTCTATACTCAAAGCCAGTTTCCTAGTGAATGGGCTAGAACCCAAAGCAACTTGGGTAATGCTTACAGCGATCGCATACGCAGCGATCGCACTCAGAATTTAGAGCAAGCGATTCGCTGCTACCTAGCAGCCTTGCAAGTCCGCACTCAAGAAGCATTTCCCTACGAATGGGCTACCACCCAAAATAATTTAGCTGCTGCCTATTGGAATAGAATTGAGGGCGAACGGGCACAAAACTTAGAGTTAGCGATTGCAGCTTTTCAAGCGGCGCTACAGGTTTACACCCAACAAGACTTTCCTGAAGATTGGGCTAGAACCCAAAACAACCTGGGCGTGGCTTATCGGGATAGAATTCAGGGTGAGCAACGGGTAAATTTAGAAGCAGCGATCGCGCATTTTCAGGCAGCTTTACAAGTTTATACCCAAACAGCTTTTCCCCAATACTGGGCAACGATTCAAAATAATCTGGGCGCAGTTTACTTGGAACTAGAACAAATTCCGGCAGCAATTAGCTCTTTCCGGTCAGCCCTAGAAATTTACACACCTAGTGCTTTTCCCTTAGAGTGCTTTGGCACTGGACAAAACTTTGGTAATACTGCTAGAGCATCTCAGCAGTGGGCAGATGCTATTGAAGGCTATCACGTTGCTATTGAAGCTGTCGAACAAAGTCGCACTTGGGCTATCACTGATACTAGGCGTCAAGAGATTCTGTCAGGAGCAATTGATGTTTACGCCAACATAGTAAAAGCTTACATCAAAACCAATCACCCAGATCAAGCACTTGAATACGTTGAACGCAGCAAAGCCCGAAATTTGGTTGACACGCTCTCCACACGTGACATATACCCTAAAGGCAATATTTCAGAAACTATTATCAATGAACTGAAGCGATCGCGGCAAGAAATTGTGGCAGAACAGCGTCGCTTAGATATTATTGAGCAAAATCGCTCAAGCAGCATGGGTCAATTAATAGGAAATTCAGATAGTTGGCTAAAAGACCGCACCCGCCTGAATGAATTATTTCAACAACTGGATCATCTAATTAAAAACGAAATCGACCCCATAGACCCCAGCTTCAGGGCAACTCAGCAAGTTAAACCTATTCCCTACAGCGAAATTAAAACTCTTATAGATGACCGCACTGCTATAGTTGAGTGGTATATCTGCAATGATAACTTCCACACTTTCATTATCACCCACTCATCAGAACTTCCTCTAGTTTGGTCATCCTCTGCTGAAGAAATGCAAGCTTTGATGGATTGGCAAAATGAGTATTTGCAAGACTACCAACAAAACCGCAAACAGTGGATTGAAAAACTTACAGATAACCTGCAAAACCTCACAAGCATTCTGCATATTCATGAGATTATTAATTACCTACCAAACAACTGTGACCAGCTAATTTTAATTCCTCATCGTTTCTTACACTTAATTCCCCTTCATGCTTTACCTCTATCCCCAAATACTCATCTTCTAGACCACTTCAGCCGAGGTATGCGTTATGCTCCTTCATGCCAGTTACTACAACTCACTGGAAAACAGTTATGTTCAGATTTTAATCGCCTCTTAGCAATTCAAAACCCTACAAAAAATTTGGGTCACTCTACTGTTGAGGTGAAAAGCATTCAAAATTGCTTTGCACAGGCTGACACTTTGATTGAAGATGCTGCCACAAAAGCAGCACTTATAGAAGTCAAAAATCAAGATGATGGCACGAGAGAAGTTATACAAAATTCGCAACTTAGCTTGACAAACTGCGTTCACTTTTCTTGTCATGCAGAATTTAATTTTGAATCTCCTTTAGAATCAGCATTATTATTAGCAAATAAAGAACGTATCACGCTTGGCGAAATTTTTGACCTTGACCTCTCCCAATGTTGTCTTGTCACCCTTTCTGCTTGCGAAACTGGTTTAACGAACTATAAAATCCTAAGTGATGAATACATAGGTATTCCGAGTAGCTTTATCTACGCAGGTAGTCCTAGTGTTGTCAGCAGTTTATGGACAGTCCAGGATGTATCAACAGCTTTCTTGATGATTAAGTTTTATCAAAACTTGCGTACTGTTTTATCAGTAGCAGTCGCATTAAATCAAGCTCAAATCTGGCTGCGGAATATTAGCAAAAAAGAACTGCAAATATGGATAGCAGAAAACCAAATTCAACTGGATGCCACACTGAGTATGAGTTTACGTAGGAGATTACACAATTTATTAGATGATGATAAACCTTTTCAATCACCTTTTCACTGGGCAGGTTTCTCTGCCGTAGGTCAGTAATGAACTTCCAACTCCCCTATAATTCCAAAGCCTACCTCGACTTACTCCATTTGATTCTTAAAACTGTTGCCCAGAGCAAGGACAACCTCCAAATTGTCTACTCCGTTTTGCAGGCTAACCTGGATAAGTTGGATGAGTTTTTAGCCCACATTATGCAAGCTTGGGCACTGTCAACTTTGCCTCAAGCAGAGCCAGAAGTTGCTAGGGGCATTGCTGAAATAATCGTCAGCTTTTGTATTTTGCTCAGGCAGTTTCCGCTAGGTGACAAAGCCAGCCACCTAGAGATTATCATTACTGGACACGAAATTGCGAGTAATGTCTTTACCCGCAGGGAATTTCCCCACGATTGGGGAATTGCTCAAAACAATCTCGGTAACGCCTACCTCTACCGTATCCACGGCGATCACGCTGAGAACTTAGAGATGGCGATCGCTTATTTTCGCAGGGCGCTGCAAGTCCGCACTCGAGAGGCATTCCCCAAAGAGTGGGCAATCACTCAAAACAATTTAGGCGAAGCTTACCGCAATCGTATTCTAGGCGATCCTGCAGAAAACTTGGAAGTGGCGATCGCGGCTTTTCAATCTGCCTTGCAAGTCATTACTTTAGAGGAATTTCCCCTGGACTGGGCAACCGCTCAAAATAATTTGGGAAATGCCTATCGCAACCGCATCTTAGGCAACCTGGAAGAAAACCTCGCTCAAGCAATACAATGCTTCCAGCACGCCTTACAGGTGTTTACCCGAGAAACCGCGCCTCAAGATTGGGCGATGGTTCAAAATAATCTGGGAAATGCTTACCTCTACAGCGTTCGCGAACACTACACGCAAGATTTGCCAAAAGCGATTCGGTGCTACGAGCAAGCTTTAACTGTTTACACGGAAGAGGATTTTCCTTTGGGTTGGGCACTTGCCTATAACAATCTAGGCATCGCTTATCTCTGTAACTCCGAGGGGAATTTAACCGAAAACCTAGAGCGAGCCATCCATTGCTTTCAACAAGCTCTCCGAATTCGCACTCCAGAAGCATCTCTCAAAGACTGGGCAATGACTCAAAATAATCTGGGGGCTGCTTATCGAGATTTGGGTAAGGTTGACGAGGCGATTCACTGCTTTGGGCAAGTTCTGGAAGTTTATCAACCTGGTGATTTTCCTGTTGAGTGTTTGACAGCGGGGCGTAATTTGGGCAATTTGGCGTTTAGGGCGAACCGATGGCAGGAAGCGATCGCAGGTTATAGTCCTGCTATTGAGGCTGTAGAACAAAGTCGCAGTTGGGCGAATACCGACAAACGCAGGCAGGAAATTCTGTCGGCGGCGATCGATGTTTATGCCAAGATGGTGCAAGCGTGCATCAATACCGACCAGACCGATCGGGCTTTGGAATATGTCGAGCGCAGCAAAGCCCGCAATTTAGTTGAACTTCTAGCTGCACGCGACCTTTACCCTAGAGGTAACGTTCCGCAAACAGTCATCGAGGAATTGGATCGGCTGCGGCGAGAAATTGTTACGGAACAACGCCGGATTGAAATGCGATCGGGAGTCGGTGAGATAGCCAATCTGGAGACGTTACCCGCTCTAGCTGCGTTTCAGGAGTCTCGCACCTACCTGAACCAACTCCAACAAGAACTGGACGAATTGATTCGGCAGGACATCCAACCCTACGACTCCACCTTCAGCCTGACTCAAAGAGTTGAACTTGTCACCTTTGAGCAGATGCGAGATTTGCTCCCCAATTCCAAAACTGCACTGATTGAGTGGTATATCGCTGAGGAGACATTTCTTGCTTTCATTGTCGCGCCGCACAGTCAAACACCCTTCGTCTGGCAGTCATCCACCCAAGACTACCAAGCACTGATGGCGTGGATTAGCACCTATCTTACGACATACTACGATAACAAGCAGCAGTGGCAAAGCACTCTAAATGAGCAACTTCAGCAACTTGCTACCATCCTGCACTTGGATTATCTCCTCTCTGTTATCCCCTCGGACTGTTCTCAACTCATTCTCATCCCCCACCGATTTTTGCACCTGTTTCCGCTTCATGTCTTGCCTGTGGGCGAGGGGCGATCGCGACTGCCAAGTGAGACGCAACCTTCTGATGCTCTCTGCTTGCTGGATAAATTTTCCGGCGGCGTGCGCTATGCTCCTAGTTGTCAGCTATTGCAGTTAACTCAAAGCTGGAACCGAACCAACTTTAGCCATCTGTTTGGGGTGCAAAACCCCACCCTGGATTTGACATACAGCGATATCGAGATGGCAATTATCCGACAGGCTTTTCATCCCCACGCGGAGATTTTGGTAAAAGCAGAGGCACGCAAAGAGGCGATCGGCAACCAGCGTTTGCAAGCTGCTCATTGCGTCCACTTTGCCTGTCATGGCATTTTCGATCTAGAATCTCCTCTACGCTCTGCCCTGGTGCTGGCAGGTGTCGATCTAAAGGCTCTTGAGTTGGAACGTTGTCTGACGCTGGGGGAAATTTTTGGATTAAATCTGAGTCAGTGCCGTTTGGTGGCGCTTTCGGCTTGCGAGACAGGTTTGACCGATCCAACTTCCCTCAGCGATGAGTACATCGGTTTGCCCAGCAGTTTTCTATATGCAGGAAGCCCCAGCGTCGTCAGTTCGCTCTGGACGATTAGCGATATATCTACGGCATTCTTGGTAGCCAAGTTTTACCAGAATTTGCAACAGGGGTCATCTGTCGCGGTAGCACTCAATCAGGCTCAACGTTGGTTGCGAGATGCGACTGGGGATGAGTTACAACAGTGGATGGAGGAACAACAGTTGCCGTTGAACTCAACGCTGAAGATGTCGCTGCAACGGCGGTTCAGGCAGAATCGACAGCCGTTTCAAGAGCCTTTTTATTGGGCAGCATTTTGTGCGATAGGGCAGTGATTATGGATGAACAACGCAAAGAAGCTTATCTTAATTTAATAAATGAACTGCTGAGTTGTGCCAGCGGCGAGGAAATAGAGATTTTACAAGCTAACCCAGAGTTGATTGATGAAAACTTGGTGGAGATAATAAAACAGGTGGTAAAGGTTTTATCTCACAGAGGTGACAACAATAATGCTGATTTCCTAGATCGCATGGCTCATGAACTCTCTCAAGCATTGTTAATGTCCGAAAATCCTGTAGAGGGGTCAAGTAACCAACTTGATTTACTGCTGACAACTAACCTTGGAGAGTATTCTAGCTTTTTAGAAGAAATATTAAATTTAACAGCAGATAGTAAGGACAACCCAGAAATTGTCTACTCGCTTTTGAATGCGAATTTAAACTTGCTGAATGATAATTTAGTTGAGTTATTGCATAACTGGGGAATGGGTTTGCCGGAAATAGAGATAGAGCAAGCCCAGCTCATCGCCGCAGATCTTGTGAACTTCAGTATCCTGGTTTCTGATTTCTCTCTGGGGAACTCAGCTATTAATGTGGAAATTGCTATTACAGGCTATAACGTTGCTGCTACTGTTTTTACACGCAATGCTTTTCCTCAACAATGGGCAACAATCCAAGATAATCTAGGCATTGCCTATGACAAACGCATCAGAGGACAACGTGCAGAGAATATAGAAATAGCAATTAGGTACTACTTATCAGCTCTAGAAATACGCACTCGCGAAGTATTTCCTGAAAAATGGGCAGAAACAAAGTCTAATCTAGGCATTGCTTACTTTAACCGCCTTTGTGAAGATAGGGTTGAGAATTTAGAACTAGCAATTCGTCATTTACTAGCTTCACAGGAGATACTTAACTGCGAAACTGCCTCCGAAACTTGGTCAGCAATTCAGCATAATCTAGGTACTGCTTTCCTTTACCGCCTTCGCGGAGAGAGATCTGAAAATTTGGAAGACGCAATTAAATATTATGAAGCCGCTTTGAAGGTACGTACCCGTGAAACTGTACCCGATCAATGGGCAGAAACAAAAAATAATTTAGGTGTCACCTACCTTCAACGCATTCGGGGAAAAAGAGAAGAAAATCTAGAAGCTGCAATTTATTACTATGATTGTGCCTTGGCAGTATATACTCGTGAAACTCGCCCTCTGGATTGGTCTATGACTAAACATAACTTGGGAGAAGTGTATCTTTACCGAGTGCGAGGGAACAGGGCAGAAAATGTGGAAATATCGATCAAGCATCACTTAGATGCTTTGAAGGTACGTACTCGCGAAGCTCTCCCCGAAGAGTGGGCAGAAACCCAAAACAATCTTGGTACCGCTTATGACGCTCGTATTAGGGGAAAAAGAGCAGACAATTTGGAATTAGCAATTAGTTGTTATGAAGCAGCCTTAGAAGTACGCACCCGTGAAGCTTTCTCTGAAAGATGGGCAGGAACGCAAAATAATCTTGGTAACACCTACCGCAACCGAATTGTTGGCAAAAAAACTGAAAATTTACAAAAAGCGATCGCTTGTCTATCAGCAGCCTTAGAGGTACGCACCCGTGAAGCTTTTTCCCAGTACCATGTTGAAACCCAATGGAACTTGGGTCTTTCCTACAAAGATTATCAGCAGTTCCACAATGCCTACACTGCTTTTGCTGCGGCTATTGATACCCTAGAAAATTATCTGCGTGCAGAGATAGTTTCTGGTTCTGGAATAGAAGCAGATAAACAAAAACTAGCTGAAGAATGGAATAAACTTTATCAAGGTGCAGTTGAAGTTTGCTTATATCTGGACTATTGCAACCAAGCTATAGAATATGTCGAGCGCAGCAAAACCCGTAACTTAGTTGAGCTTATTCTCACCCGCGATCGCCACACTATTTTCCCAGCAGAAGTAGTCGCTCAACTAGATCGACTCCGAGATGAAATCGCCAGTGGTCAATACGAACTCCAAAATGCTACGGCAGAAGACCCTACAGCTTTAGCTCAACATCTCCAACAACTTCGACAAGAGCGTAACAAATTACAAGACCAGCACCTCGCTATCGGTTCGAGTTTTCAGTTTGAGCCATTCCGTTCAAAAGTGGGCGATCGCAGGGCAATTATTGAGTTTTATGTTATAACGGATAAGCTACTGGTTTTCATTATTACCCAGCAATCTCCACAACCGATTGTTTTATCCCCCGATTTGGTAGACCTGAAAAAATTAGAGACTTGGACCAATAGCTATCTGAAGGCTTATAGCAGTAAAAAAGACCACTGGCAGCGCCGCCTCACTACCCGTTTAAATCTGCTGGCGAAACTTCTGCACTTTGATGAAATTATTGAGCAAATTCCCTCAGAATGCGACCAGTTAACCCTAATTCCCCATCGCTTTCTACATTTACTGCCACTTCATGCCTTACCGCTGGCGGAGAACTCCAGTCTTTTTGAGAGATTTCCTGGAGGAGTAAGCTATGCCCCTAGCTGTCAACTTCTCCAGCTGGCTCAAACTCGAAAACGCCCCGAATTTACTCGTCTATTTGCCGTTCAGAATCCCACAGGCGACCTCTCTTATACCGATATTGAAGTGGAAACTATCAAAAGCTATTTCAACACCAATAATCTGCTCAAACAACAACTAGCAACTAAAGAAGCGATTGATGAGACTTCCCTCAATACCGTCCACTGCGCCCACTTTAGCTGTCACGGCTACTTTAACGCCAGCCAACCTCGCCAATCTGCCCTCATCTTAGCCAATGCCCGGTTAAGTGCTGCACCTACAGAACCAGATACGGAAAACTATCTCAGTTTGGCCAATGGTGGCGTACTTGACCTCAATCAGTGTCTTACCTTAGATAAGATTTTCACTCTGAGTTTAGATAAATGTCGCCTCGTTACCTTATCTGCTTGTGAAACGGGATTGATTGATTTTCGGAATACCAGTGACGAATATATTGGTTTACCTAGTGGTTTCCTGTATGCAGGTGCTGCGATTGTGGTTAGTTCTCTGTGGACGGTGAATGACTTATCCACGGCATTTTTGATGATTCGGTTCTATCAAAATCTCAAAGAAGGTTTAGCTGGGGCATTGGCGCTCAATCAAGCTCAACTGTGGTTAAGGGATTTGACGAAGGGGGACTTGGAAACATGGATTAAGGAAAATTCGTTACCATTGAAACCAGCAGTTAGGATGAATCTGCGTCGTCGTCTTCATAAATTGGAGGATGGTGCTAAACCTTTTGCATCGCCTTTTTACTGGGCGGCGTTTTGTGGGATTGGTCAGTGATGGATGAAAAACAAAGACTTCAAGAATACATCAAACTAATTGAGGAACTGTTAAACTGCTCAGATGGGGAGGAAACCGAAATCCTGAGTGCCAATAGCGAGTTAGTAGATGCAGGGTTATTGCAGGTAATGGCACAAGTGGCAGAAGAACTTGAAGCCGATGGAGAACAAGATGCCGCTAGCTTTTTACGCCACCTCAGCAGTCAGCTTACAGAAGCTCTGGGCAGAGACGAAATCCCTAATTCAGTTAATCCCTCATGCCAAGATTATGTGCAATTCTTAGAGAAAGTATTGCAGGCAACT
Organism: Nostoc sp.; assembly: GCF_036917935.1. Lineage (GTDB taxonomy): Bacteria > Cyanobacteriota > Cyanobacteriia > Cyanobacteriales > Nostocaceae > Nostoc. The sequence goes on from NZ_JBALEL010000026.1 coordinate 86,099, forward strand.
GCCGACAGTAATAGCGATTCCAAAGTACTGTATCCATTACTGCAAAAAAATCTAGACAAACTCGATAATAACTTTATCCATATCTTGGAAAGATGGGTAAGTATTCAATTCTCAGAAGCGGAAGCAGAAATAGCAGAAAAAATCGCTACAGTTATTGGCAACTTCAGTAATCTTATTGCACAGTTTACCCTGGGCAATCAAGCAAGTAACATAGAAATTGCCATTATTGGTTACGAAGCGATGCTAAAAGTCTTTAACCGTGAGAGTAATGGGGAAAGTTGGGCAGCTATTCAAAATAACTTGGGCAATACTTATCTTTACAGAATACTAGGAAAGAGGGTCAATAATTTAGAGCAAGCGCTTGTTGCCTATCAGCAGGCATTATCCATTTACACAAAAGAAGCATTCCCCATCGACTGGGCCGAGGCTCAGAATAACTTGGGTACTGTTTACAGAGACAGAATACTAGGGGATAAAGTAGAAAATCTGGAATTGGCGCTCGTTGCCTATCAGCAGGCATTATCCATTTACACAAAAGAAGCATTCCCCATCGACTGGGCCGAGGCTCAGAATAACTTGGGTACTGTTTACCTTTACAGAGTTCAAGGAAACACTTTAGAAAATCTGGAAATGTCGCTCGCTGCCTATCAGCATGCATTATCCATTTACACAAAAGAAGCATTCCCCACTGACTGGGCCATGACTCAGAATGGGTTGGGTGGTGTCTACTGGAGCAGAATACTAGGAGACAAGGCAGAAAATATGGAATTAGCCATCGCTGCCTTTCAACAAGCATTATCCGTTCGCACAAAAGAAACATTTCCTACCGACTGGGCAATGACTCAGAATAACTTGGGCGCTGCTTATAGAGACAAAATACTAGGAGATAAAGCAGAAAACATGGAATTGGCTATCGCTGCTTTTGAACAGGCATTATCCATTTACACAAAAGAAGCATTTCCCACTAACTGGGCGATGACTCAGAATAATTTGGGCGCTGCTTATAGAGACAGAATACTAGGGGATAAAGTAGAAAATCTGGAATTAGCTATCGCTGCCTTTCAACAAGCATTATCCGTTCGCACAAAAGAAACATTTCCTACCGACTGGGCAATGATTCAGAATAACTTGGGTGTTGTCTACAGAAATGCTGCCGACAGAAACAGAGTCAAGGAAAAAAACGCCACAGAGAATCTGGAATTAGCTATCGCTGCCTACGAACAGGCGTTGCAAGTTTACACAAAAGAAGCATTTCCCACTGACTGGGCAATGACTCAGAATAACTTAGGTAATGCTTATAGCAACAGAATACTAGGAAATAGGGCAAAAAACACGGATACAGCGATCGCTGCATTACAGGAGGTCTTGCAAGTTTACACTCCGGAAGCCGATCCGATTAACTCTCTCAACACTTCCCGCAACCTCGGCAACCTCCACTTTACTCAAAGCAACTGGCAACCAGCTATCAATGCCTACGAAAAATCCATAACCGCAGTTGAACTCAGTCGCAGTTGGGCAATCACCGATGATCGCCGCCAAAAAGTCTTAGCAGAGGCAATTGAAGTTTATCAAAAACTGGTGCAATCTTATATCAATACAGAACAATGGGATAAAGCAATCGAAACAGTCGAACGCAGCAAAACTCGCAACCTAGTCGAACTGCTCGCCAACCGCGACCTCTATCCCAAAGGTGATGTTCCCCAAGAAATAATCTCCCAATTAGATCAATTGCGACGCAGCATTCCCTCATTGGAAAGACAGTTACAAGTATTAATAGAACAACTATCTAAAACTACGAGCGAACAAGAACAAGCACAGCGATACTCCCTAGAAGAGTCAAAGAAACGATTACAGCAAGAATTACAAACCTCGCGGCAGCAATTAGATGAGGTACTCGATCGCATCAAACCCATAGACTCCAGTTTCAGCCTGACTCAGAGAGTGGAACAGATTGCCTTTAGCGAGATCCAAAGTCTTCTTGACGATCGCACTGCCGCCATTGAGTGGTATGTTACGGAAGATAAAATTCTTACCTTTATTCTGACTGCCAATAGCCTACATCCTCTTGTCGAAGAAGCTTCCTTTGAAACACTAGAGGCTTTCGGAAATTGGAGTAATGATTATTTTCAGGCATACTTGCAAAAGGAAAAGAAGCAATGGAAAGCAAATTTAGATTCTAACCTTGAAAAGTTAGCTGAGATACTCAATATCGATCGCGTCCTCACCAAGATTAACGAGATTTTTAACCAGCAAGGAGAGAAATGCGATCGCCTCATCCTCATTCCCCATCGTTTCCTACACCTTTTTCCCCTCCATGCTATGCCTTTAGCAAATGGAGATTTATTGATGGAGCGCTTTCCCCAAGGTCTCAGCTATGCTCCCAGTATCCAACTGCTACAACTAAGTAAAACCTGGAGCCGTCCCTCACTCAAACATTTTTTCAGTGTCAAGAACCCCACCGAAGACCTCAGTTTTGCCGATATAGAGGTTAACGCTATCCGTCGTTATTTTCATCCTCACGATGACGTATTGGAAAAACAATTTGCAAGCATTACAGCTCTAACCCAGGAACGTCTGGCTCAAACCAATGTGGCTCATTTCTCTTGTCACGGTTACTTCAACTTTGAAACCCCTAGCCAATCTGCCCTACTATTAGCAGGAAGCAAAAATGCAACGACAATCACACCTGCTGAACAAACACGCTTTTGGGAGAGTCGGGATGGAGGGGTGATTAACTTAGAAAAATGCCTGACTCTGGGTGATATCTTTGCCTTAGACCTGCGCCAATGCCGTCTCACCACCCTCTCTGCCTGTGAAACGGGTCTGACGGATTTTAATTCCCTTGGTGATGAATATATCGGTCTGCCCAGTGGCTTTCTCTATGCAGGCAGCCCCAGCGTGGTTAGCAGTCTTTGGACAGTGGACGACCTATCTACAGCTTTTTTAACCATTCAGTTCTATAAGAATTTGCAGGATTCCCAGCAGTATCCCAGTGTAGCGATCGCCCTCAATCAAGCTCAACTCTGGCTCAGAAATCTTACCAAGAAGGAATTGAAAACATGGATGGCTCAAAGCCAGTTAAATTTACCTCCAGCAGTTAAAATGAGCTTAAATCGTCGATTCAAGAAAATGTCTGATGATGCTCAACTCTTTAAATCGCCTTTTTACTGGGCAGCATTTTGTGCGATCGGTCAATAATGAACGAACAAAATCAAGAAATTTATAGGAAATTAATTGAGGCACTGCTCCAATGTGGTAGTAGCCAGGAAATCAATGAGATTTTGAATAGCAGTCAGCATTTGCTCAATGCTGAGTTATTGCAGATTATGCAACAGGTAAGCGAGGAATTAGCAGAAAAAGGTAACGAAAATGCTGCTAATTTTTTAAAAGATGTTGTCTGTCAACTATCTGAAGTATTGGGATTATCATCAACCACCACTGTTTCTCAACTCCAAAACCCTAACTCTCAACTTGACTTACTCTTACAGTCATTGCAAGCAATCCACTACAGCAACAACAACTTGAAAGTTTTGTACTCGCTGTTACAAGATAACTTAGACCTACTTAATGATAACTTTGCCAGTGTTTTGCACAATTGGGCAACTACTAGCTTGCCAAGTATAGTACCAGAACAAGCCCAGAAGTTGACCGCAGATATAGTCAATTTCAGTATTCTCATACGTAAGTTTCCCCTAGGGAATCAAGCCAGTAACATAGAAATTGCCATAGCAGGGTATCAAGTTGCTGCTACGGTATTTACCAGGGAAGCTTTTCCTCAAGAATGGGCTTCAATACAAAACAATCTGGGGATTGCCTATCGTAACCGTATCAGAGGAGAAAAAGCAGAGAATTTAGAACAAGCGATTGGCTATTATTTGGCTGCCTTGAGGGTATGTACTTGTGAACTGTGTCCCTATGACTGGAGTATGACCCAACAAAATTTAGGTATTGTCTATCAAAATCGCATTCGGGGAGAACAAGCAGAAAACATAGAAGCAGCAATTCACTGCTTTGAAGCGGCATTAAAAGTACGTACTCGCCAAGCCTTTCCTCAAGACTGGGCGATGACCCAACAAAATCTGGGAATTGCCTACAGTAGACGCATTCGGGGGGAGAAATCGGAAAATTTAGAAGCAGCCATTCGTTGTTTTCAGACTGCCTTGGAAGAAAGTACCCGCGAAATCAATTCCCAAGAGTGGGCAATGACTCAGAACAATTTGGGAATTGCTTACTACGAACGTATCGAGGGAGAAAAGGCAGAGAATTTGGAAGCAGCTATTCGCTGTTTTCAGGCTGCCTTGGAAGTATACACTTGTGAAGCATCAGCCCAGAAATGGGCTATGCTGTACAACAATTTGGGCAATGCCTATAGTAATCGTATTTGTGGGGAAAAGGCAGAGAACCTAGAAACAGCTATTCGTTGTTTCACAGATGCCTTGGAAATACGCACCCGTAGACTTTTTTCACAGGAATGGGCTACAACCCAGAACAATCTGGGCGATACCTACCGCAAACGCATTAATGGGGAAAAGCTAGAGAACTTAGAAATCGCAATTCGACATTTAAAGGCAGCCTTAGAGGTACGGACTCGCGAAGCTTTTCCTATATTATATGTAGAAACTCAATTCAATCTAGGTCTTGCCTATCAAGATGCTGAACAGTTTAGTGATGCTGACCATGCTTTTACGGGTGCTATTGATACCTTAGAGTCTTTGCGAGGGGAGATAGTCTTTGGTTCTGCAAAAGAAGAAGATAAACAAAAACTAGCTGAAAAATGGAACAAGGTCTATGAATTTGCGGTAGAAGTTTGCCTGGAGTTGGATAACCCTACCAAAGCAATAGAATATGTCGAGCGCAGCAAAACTCGTAACTTGGTAGAACTTATCCTCAATCGCAACCTCCAGGCGATTTTCCCCAGAGAAATCGTTAGACAATTAGAAGAACTCCAAGACGAAATCTCTACCAGTCAGTACCAACTGCAAAATGCTATAGCTCAAGCAAGCACTGCTCTGACACAACATCTTTCACAGTTAAGGCTGCAACGCAATAAACTGCAAAACCAATACCTCCCCGTTGGTTCAGGGTTTAAATTTGACCAATTTAGGGTAAGTTTGGATCGGCGTACTGCTATTGTCCAGTTGTATGTTGCCAGAAACAAGTTTCTTGTTTTTATTTTCACCTGTCAAACCCAACAGCCTATTGTTTGGCAATCCGAGCCAAAAGACCTAAAAAAATTGATGTATTGGGTAGCTGCATATATGGGAGCTTATTATGAGAAAAAATCCCATTGGCAGCGCCGCTTAAGTACCCGTCTCCATTTACTAGGTAAGATTCTGCACCTTGAGGAAATTATTAAGCTGATTCCCGATAGTTGTGAGAGGCTAATTTTAATTCCCCATCAGTATTTACATTTATTTCCCCTTCATGCGTTGCCAGTTACAGAGAAATCTAGTCTCCTTGATTTATTTCCTCAAGGGGTGAATTATGCTCCTAGCTGCCAAATGCTCCAACTTGCTCAGATGAGAAAACTTCCTGACTTCACAAGCTTCTTTGCTGTTCAAAACCCTACAAAAGACCTCGGCTATACCAATCTTGAAGTAGAAACAATTCAACGTTATTTTAGTACAACCAATGTTCTCAAAGAAGGGATGGCAACCAGAGAAGCGATTGATGATATTTCCTTTACTACTGCCCACTGCACCCACTTTAGCTGTCATGGCTATTTTCATCCAAACCAGCCTCGCCAATCTAGCCTTATCCTCACAGATGCATATCTTGACACGGCATCCACTGAAACTAACTCAGAACAGTACCTCACTTTGCCAGATGGAAAACTGCTGGATTTGGATAAATGCCTAACTTTGGAGAAAATATTCACTCTCAACTTAAACCAATCTCCCCTAGTCACTCTATCTGCTTGCGAAACGGGATTGATTGATTTCCGCAATATCAGCGATGAATACATTGGTTTACCCAGTGGTTTTCTTTATGCAGGTGCTTCTAGTGTCGTTAGTTCTCTTTGGACAGTTAATGACTTATCTACAGCTTTTTTAATGATTCAGTTTTATCAAAATCTGCAAACCACGCAGTCAGTTGCAGTTGCTCTCAACCAAGCTCAACTTTGGTTGCGGGATATCACAAAAGCTGAATTAAAAGCTTGGATAACAGCTAATTCACTGCCACTTGATCCCACAATGCGGCAGAATCTTAATAAAAGGCTATACAAGTTGCAAGATGACCAAAAGCCATTTCAACAACCGTTTCACTGGGCGGCATTTTGTGCGATTGGTCAGTAATGACGAAATACCGATAATATACACCTAAGATTATTGATAGAATTTGCCCAAATTATGAATGAAATTACCCAAAGTTTGGGACTGTGTAGTCCTAGTATTACTCTTTATGCTTACCATCTGCGAAACAGTATCAACCAGGGGGAAGAACCGACTGTAGTAGAAGCACCACAGTTGTGGGAACAGTTAATTGATTTGGGTAATAAGCTCCACATACCAGAACTACAAACTCTAAAACAAAAACTTATTTGTTACCAAGATAATCAATATTTTCCCCAAGCAGAAGATAGTCTGGGGCTTGAATATAGCAATCTACTGCGTAATCAAGAACAAAGTTTAAATTTTCGGTTAATTCCGCGAACTGGTGGGTTAGAGCTTCAAGGTTTACTTTGCCCTTTTCGATTACATGATTCTTATGCAATTGATTTAACTCTGTATTCTCAAGAGACTTTCAGTATACCACAATTAAGTAATCTTAATTCCGAAAATCTGCTGCTAGCTCCACAAATTCAAGCTTCTCTAGGACAAACATTATTGCTTTTTGGTCAACCAATAGCACCACAAGAAAATTATCAAAATTTAGCTGATGCTTGTGTTAAAAAAATACTTTTAGAAAGAAACTCAACCGAGTTAATTGGTACAGGTTATCTGCTAGGAAATCCCATTTTTGAATATGAAAGCGCCCATACAGATCCTGCTCAAAAACTGCATATTTTAGTTTGGTTTAAATGCCAAGATATGAACCAAAACCACATGGATAAAGTAGCTGAAATTCTACTATATCTGCTGTGGTGTCGTCATAAAATTCAGTATGTTTATTATCAATCGCGGTGGTGCGATCGCCAAACCAAAAAACTTTACGGCAAATTGCCAGAGTACGAACGACGCTTTCATCAAATTACTCAAGTTGCAAATCCGCAATGGCAGTTAAGGCAGTTGCAGGTAGACTTATCGAACATAGGCTTGGAGTATGCTCGCTACTTGGGGGAACTGGCAGATCACGAAAATACTATAGCTATAAATGAAAAAAATTACAGGAATAAGCTAGAAAAATTGGAGTCTTTACCGGAGACTAACTTAGCTTTATGGCATCAGTTTTTACGCTACAGCCAGAACAAATTGGAACAACAAATTCAAACAGACTTGAGATTTTTAGAACGAGGACGCGATCGCTTGCAACTTCTCAAAGTTACTGTCCAAGAGAGTATTGCTACTGCACCAGTTGAGAGTCAATCCAGGTTTAACGGTAACTCATGGGAGCAACCTGGTGTTACTAGTTTCTCCCAAAACTCACATTATCATGAATATGTAGCTATAACAAATGATATGCCTGGGATACCGCGTGAAATCTATCCCCGACTCAAGGAAGCGCTGTCGGATTGCCCTCAGTTTAGGGATTATGACCGACTCCTTGATTTCTTTGATGGTAACTATGAACTCAAACCTTGGTCTGATGAGCTGAAAAGGGCTAGTAGCCGAGGTGAACAAGCGGAGAAAGTAATTGGTTATCTAGTGGGTGAATATCACAGAGATACCGGAGAGAACGTGTTATTGATACTGCTACGTTTATTAAATGATCAGATAAAAACAGTAAATTATTTGTACCAAGATTTGTCTAAACTAATACAAGAACTTGAGCCTATACTTGCACCTAAGTCTAATAATAAGCCTACTCTCGTAGTTTTACACAATAATCATAGTATAAATGATTCACGTAAAGCAGAAGCCAACCCCAAAGGCGAGCCGATGCCTTACATTGCAGCAGATGAGAAACTGCTGAATTGCGCTCGTGCAGTTGCTCGTGTGAGTGTCCCCAAAATTGTCAATGGGAACATGAAGAAAATACCTACAGGTACGGGGTGGCTGGTGACTTCTGAACTGGCATTAACTTGTTGGCATGTTATGGAAGCTAGAGATCCCAAAAGGGAGCCACGAATTAGTGCATCTGATTTGCAAAAGCAAATAGCCAATAGCCTATTCACTTTTGACTTTACCCAAGCAGGCGTTGGCATTGAATATGGCTTGGTGCAGATGGAACACGACAATCTGGAATTAGATTATGCTGTTGTACGGTTGCACGATCGCCAGGATTCTCCCCTACAACACCGAAGATTTCTGAGATTGGATGCAGATATACCTTTCACACTAGGGACGCAGCTTTATGTAATTCAGCATCCCAAAGGACAACCGCAGCAGCGTTCTGGTGGATTTTACAACTCTGATTTGGATAGCAACCGTATTCTCCATAGTGCCCCTACCGAAGAGGGAACATCAGGCGCACCTGTGTTGAATGTAACTAACTTTCAGGTAGTGGCACTGCACAACGGCGAAAATGAAGCTCAAAAATTGCGGGAAGCCACCAAAATTAAAGCTATCTTGAGTGATTTGCAGCACAATCGTCCTAAACTGTACGATGAAATCATAGCCGCACAAAGCTAAAATCAGGAGTAAATCATGCCAACGGGTGCTAGTCAACCTTTTTACCTACAAGACCAACCTTCCCCTCGATTCGACCTGAAATTAGACGACAGTTACTTCCTGGTGAAGCTGCACGATGCTCAGGCATTTTTTCAAGCGAATTTCTTAGGTAAGGCTGATTTAGTGACATTTAGTTCTTCTGTGACAAGTTCTTTTCAACCCAATTCTTCTACCCAAAGCCTGCATCAAATATCTACGATTCAAAGAAACACTCCTTGTCGTTTGGGTCTTAGCACTAATTTAACTGAATGGCTGCCTGCTGGCTCTAGTGATTCATTGCGAATTAACATCAAATACACAGTGTTGCAGGGAAAACCTATACAAAAATTCGTAGATCATATCAAACAAGCCGATTTGGTAGCGAAGTTGTCATTACGACCAGATTGGGCTGTAGCTGTCAAGGTTACTGATATTGTTGGCAGATTATTGAGTTATCTAGCGCAGGAAGGGAGCCAACAAAACCTATTTACCTTAGTCATGGATTTCAACGTAGCGGATTTAAAAACTGGCTACTATCTTGTCTACGGTTCCCATAGTGATGAAGATTGGCCTTCACCTCAATTTCTGCAAATTGATGCAGATAAACGTTTAAGAGATAAAAGTAGCGGAAGTTTGCTTTCTCGTCTTTCTTATGCCGTCATTCAAGTATTAGGAATTAAGAGATTACGTCAAGAAGAGTTCCGTGATGAACCTTGGTGGCTACTATTGCAAACAGTCAAAGAACATATACTTGACTCTGTTCTTACTACTGAACTAGAACGCCGACAAAAAATAGGTGAATGGCTTTTCGTTCTCAAACGTGTAAAAGAATTAGCTCTCAAGCGGCACGAGTTTTTATTATCAGAAATACAAGAAATTATTGCTGCTGCTCAAATAGAGGTAGAAACAAAATTACAACCAGGTAGCACAGCAGAAGCGGCTGGTCTTGGTGATGAATTACCTGATGATTTGCAGGATATATTGGGTGTGGAGACTGAAGGAGAACTGCAAGAGTTAGTGAGAGATTATCAGGATGCCTTGGAGATATCCCAGCAATTGCTGGAGCAGTATAAACTGTTGGGAGATTGATTGGTGAAACTACCATCTGATCTGTATTCGCAATGCCAAACAGTTTTTAAGAACTGTCCGCAATTTAAAAGTTATGAAAGTCTTTGTGCATTTTGCGAAGCACAGCAGGAATTCTGTTTTTTAGTAGACGAGCTAGTAGAAGAAAAAAGTCGATTATATCTAGTGATGAATAATCTATCTATACTTCTCAAAAGTAAACATGCACTGTATGGTTGGATATTTCCCAGGTTTGTGCAATCCTTACGAGATAATTGTCATCCAGATAATGCCAGATGGGGCGACATTAATGATTTATGTGTCAAAATTGAAAAAATCATAGTTCAAGCTCAAGCATTAGATACACAATTTTTTCTAGATAAGCAAAAACTTTTTCACTCGATTCTCGATATTGACTTTGACGAGCAGGAAGATAAAGTAATAACAGCTCTAGACTGGCAAAATTTTCCTCACAAAACAGCAGCTTTTTTAGTTCATGGTAATCATCAATTTGGGCAATTCCCTTTGGTTACTCGACTGTTGCAATTACAAGAACTAAAAAATGGTGAACGCAGAGAAATTCTTGTTAAACTTAGCAATCAGAAGAACATTTATGATGTCTGGGAGGAAGTTGCACGAAGGTTTGTTCATGGCAACCAGCCTACTGGGTTATCGCCAGAACAAATAAAGGAGAAAATTTTTCAAGCGTTGCAATCTCAAAATTTAATTTTTATATTTTATGAAGTCTATCAAAGTGATAGATTGAGTTTTTTGGATGAATTAATTCAAGATTTTTGGCAACCTATTGTAGAAAAAGCTAATCACAAAGAAACATATTTGGTAATGTTTTTAATTGATAATAAAGGAGGAGTCTGTAAATCAGGGGTTTCTTTGGCTGAGGAAGTTAATCACCCACAATACCCCAAAATTCCCTTAAGCTTACCCCCCAGCACACAATTTCCCCGTACAAAGATAGCTAGTTGGCTGCGAGTAGCAGTTAGAGACAAGGTAGTACCTGAAAGTTTATGTGTTGATATATTACTGACAGATTCTCAAGAAGGTGTTCCTGAGCTTGTTTACGAAAGAATTTGTCAGTACTGTAATACCAGTTGGGAAAGAGAATTAGCACATAAGTTGATTCAGGTGTTCTAGTTGAAAAGGAAAATTAACACAATGGTTGATTCAGTAATACCCTGCATTTATACAGGTAAATCCGAATTTGATGGGCGTGAGCCTTATATACCCGCGCCTGAGTTGATTGAAGCAGTAAATCTGACAATTTTTTTACAAAAACGTCCTTTGTTGCTCAAAGGAGAACCAGGTTGTGGTAAAACTCGCTTGGCTCGTGCTGTGGCTGATGAACTAAAATTACCTTATGAGTCTTGGTATATCCAATCTACAACTAGGGCAAAAGATGGTTTTTACACTTACGATGCGATCGCTCGTCTTCAGGATGCCCAATTAGCACAGCATGATGAGCAGAAACGCTCAAAAGTGAATGACCCTAAAAATTATATCAAGCTTGGCCCTTTAGGTCGTGCGTTTGAAAACTCCCTGGAAAAATCGCAACGTAAATTTGAAAATTCGCTCTTAAAATCGCAACGGACTGTAGTTCTTATCGATGAAATTGATAAAGCCGATATTGATTTTCCCAATGATTTACTTCAAGCATTAGATGAGGCGTGTTTTCCTATTCAGGAAACAGGAGAGGAAATCAAAGCAAACCCAAAGCAGCCTCCAATTATATTTATTACTAGCAATGATGAAAAAGATTTACCTGATGCTTTCTTACGTCGTTGCTTATTCCACTATATTAAATTTCCTAAAGAATCTGAACTAATCAACATTATTAACGCCCACTTCCCGAACTCACAACCAGCAGTTATAGGAGCAGCTGTTAGACGCTTTCAACTACTGCGAAACAAGATGGAAGAAAATATTGGTAAAACTGGTAAAAAAGTCAGTACCAGTGAGTTAATTGACTGGTTTACAATCTTGCGAGAATATCCCGAAGATGAGGCTTTGAGTAAACTCCAAGGAGAACTTCCATTTGCTGGAGTTTTATTAAAGTATTGGAAGGATTATCGGGACTACTTGCTTCCGTCACGGGAGGAGAAAAATGAATCCCGTTGAAATTCCTTTACTCAATGCTTTGTTAATTTTATTTAATAAATTGCGGTCATACGGTTTTCCCTTGGGTGTTGAAGATTATATGTTGGCACTACAGGCGTTGCAAGCAGGATTTGGTATGGGCGATCGCCAAAAATTAGAGCGATTGTGCTGTACACTATGGACAAAATCTGAGCAAGAAGCCCGTTTACTCAATCGGCTTTTTGATGAAGTGCTAGCTCAACCCCAAACTCATATAAATCAATCTTCCACTACCGAACCAGTAAAACCTGCGGTCGAAACGGATCAAAAAACCGAAACGCCTCAACCTGTAAATTCATTCACAAAGCCAGAAGAAACTGTTGGTTCTTCTAGATCAACACCTATTTCCGAAGAACCTAATCAGCCACCACTTGAAAATCAACTAACTCAACCTCAAAAACCCGTTACTGAAGCAAGTTCAACTGCTGATATAGTGCAAGAAATTGAACCAGAACAGGTAATTCAAGCACTTCGCAGCAATCAGCCTAGTAGCTTTGAAACAAGTTACTACCCCACAGATTTATCAGCACAATACCTACCAGTAACTAGCAGAGAGATGAAGCAAGGTTGGCGTTTTTTACGTCGCCGCGTGCGTGAAGGTACATTGAAAGATTTAGATGTAGCGGGTACGGTAGAAAAAAATTGTAGCTACGGGATTTTACCTGAACCAGTGATGATGCCACGCTATACCAATCAAGTTAAACTGGTATTACTGGTTGATCAAGGTGGCTCAATGGTGCCTTTTCATCATCTCTCCCGTCAATTAATAGACAAAGCTAAACGGGGTGGAAACATTAAGCAAACCAGTGTTTATTACTTCCAGAACTATCCTGAAAAATATCTTTATAGTGACCCAACTAGACTGGAAGCTCAACGAATTACAAATTTTCTGGAATCTATTGATAAAAAAACATCCGTACTAATTGTTAGCGATGCTGGTGCTGCGCGAGGTAACTATAATCCAGAACGAGTTGAGTATACGCAAAAGTTTGTTGAGCAACTTCACCAATCAGTAAATTATTATGCTTGGCTCAATCCCATGCCCAACCATACTTGGCAGTATACCACTGCTGATAAAATTGCTCGTTTTGTGCCAATGTTTGAAATGAGTCGTGAGGGACTTAGTGCAGCTATTAATACTTTACGCGGTCGCTACGTTTACTGGGAGCATCCCTACGAGTGGATGTAATGATAGTTACTATGAGTGAAGCTAGAGCAACAAATTTGGACATAGCTATGGAGCGAATCTTAGGATTTGCCCAAAAATTTGATCAAGCGCACTTTGATTTAGCTTGTCATGCAGCATTTCCACAGACACTCACACCAGACTTAGTTTACCAAATTTGGCTGCGCTTTGTACCCCAAGCTCCCTGGACAGCAGTTGCTCACATACTTCTGTCTCGTTTGTGTCGTGAGGTGGGTTATGAGCTTTACGAAATGGATGTTGCTGTACGAAATTTGTTGCTAACAGAACTTAAAGAAGATGAACGTTTTGGCAAGCAGCAAATAGATAAATTAGCTGCATTTTATACCCATTATTTAAACCAGCAGTTTGGCAGGGAAGAAGGACAGGTAGAAGATTTAACCCAGCCTCAATATTGGATAGCACTTGCTTCTACTAAGTCAAAACATCTGAGTCGTGAATTAGCAAAAGCTATTGAGTCAAGGTTGAAACAGAAAAATTGGAAAGAACTGTTTCGTTTAGCGTCATTTATAGAAGCTGTTCCAGAAGCCTTGGTGGAATTTGAAGCACCATTGATTACTTATGCTCGTGGAATGTTGAATTACACTACTGGGGATTTAGAAGGTGCGGCAGAAGAATTTAGTAAACTGCAAAGGCGAGAACGTCAAGTTGATATTGTTGGAGTCAATTTGTCGATTCCTGATGAAGTTCCTCTATTTGAAGTAGAATTAGCTTTCTTGCAAAGATTGTTGCAAATTATTTCGGAAAGTAACGCTGATGAACAAGTAGTTTACCCATTTTTAGCAGAAAATGTAGGAAAACTGAATGAACATTTAGCAGAAGTATTGCGGCTTTGGGCAACAAATAAATTGACAGAATTGCAGCCAGGTGAAGCGCAATTACTAGCTACAGATATCAGTAATTTTAGTAGATTACTGACTCGGTTTCCTTTAGGTTCTAGAGCCAGAAATATAGAAATTGCTATTACGGGTTATAAAATAGTGCTGACTGTCTTTACCCGCGAGGTGTTTTCTAAAAATTGGGCAGGCATACAGGCACTCTTAGGGAATGCTTTTAGAGACAGAATTCTGGGAAATAAAGCGGAGAATTTAGAACAGGCAATTGCATCTTTCTTAGCTGCACTTCAAATCTTCACCCGCACTGATTATCCGCAAGATTGGGCTTTGGCACAGATTTGTTTGGGGGAAGCTTACATTAGCAGAATTCTAGGAAATAAAGCGGAGAATTTAGAACAGGCAATTGCATCTTGTTTGGCTGCGCTCCAAATCCTTACCCGCGCTGATTTTCCCCTAGATTGGGCAGGCACACAAATTAATCTAGGAATTGCGTACATTAACAGGATTAGGGGAGATAAAGCTGACAATTTAGAAAATGCGATCGCTGCTTTTACTGCTGCTTTAACTGTCAGAACCCGCGACGCTTTTCCCATTGAATGGGCAGCTACACAAAATGCTTTGGGAACTGCTTACATTAACAGGATTAGGGGAGATAAAGCTGACAATTTAGAAAATGCGATCGCTGCTTTTACTGCTGCTTTAACTGTCAGAACCCGCGACGCTTT
>NZ_JBALEL010000027.1:0-155007 GCF_036917935.1 Nostoc sp.
ACACCGATGGCTACACCGACAGCGACACCGATGGCTACACCGACAGCGACACCGATGGCTACACCGACAGCGACACCGATGGCTACACCGACAGCTACACCCTAGTCGCCACGAAAAACTCCTACCCCAAAGCCCCTCAAGTCATCTGATTTGGTTCTTCTAAGGGTCTGCCCTTGGGTGTAGGTAGAATTGGACGGCGGTCATTGTAAGGCATAGGAATGTACTGTACGCTGGGTCGCCCTCCTTGTGACTGTGGGTAAAGATCCATGAGATCATAAATAGAATGGGGCAGTCCGACGGTTACGGGCAGCCCCATTTCTGTTGCTTCTTCAATAGTGATGGGATAGTCGTGGGTGACACGCCCAGTTGTCAAGGCTTCGATAATCGGTTCGATATTTTCTGGCAGAACTTTTTGTTTAGGTATACTGTCTTTTAGCAAAGTTCGCACAAACCGCTGTACCTGCTGAATTGCTTTGCGTGAGAGATCGGCCATAATTAGGGTTTGGTCATCAATCTCACTGATGGGTTTATCTTCAACTACTTTTAGAATACTGGCTGCGGGGTAATTACCCAATTGGGGATCAACCGGTCCTAAGACAGCGTTAGCATCCATAATAATTTCATCAGAGGCGATCGCAAGCATTGTACCGCCACTCATGGCGTAGTGGGGTACAAAGACTGTGACTTTTGCTTGGTGGCGAATTAATGCTCTGGCGATTTGTTCTGTAGCCAAAACCAAACCACCAGGAGTGTGCAAAATTAAGTCAATCGGTACATCTGGGGGTGTGAGGCGAATTGCTCGCAATATTTGTTCTGAGTCTTCGATAGTAATGTAGCGAGATATGGGAATTCCCAAAAAGCTAATGGACTCTTGGCGGTGAATCAGTAAAATCACCCGACTTTTGCGTTCCTGCTGGAATTCTTGTAAAGCACGCAAGCGCCGATATTCTATTTGACGTTTTTGCCAAAGGGGTTGCAAAGAAGTCAGAAGGAGGAAAATCCAGAATAAATCACCAATACCAAAGCCCATATAATTTTTTATTGTTCAAAAATAACGGTTGCCGTCATTATTGTCACAAATTTGGGGCGATCGCAGTTCTATCTGTAGGTTTATAGAAAAATGATGAATTACGAATTATTTACTACCCCCTTCGCCAAATTTTGATAGTGTCGTCATCACCACCACTAACTAGGGTTTGGCCATCGGGACTGAAGGCGACGCATCTAACATAGTTGGAATGCCCTGCAAGTGTGCTGATTTCTCTACCAGTGTGTATGTGCCACAGTTTGATAGTGTTGTCCCAACTACCACTAGCGATAAATTGTCCATCCTGGCTAAAGGCGACTGACCAAACTGAATCAGAATGACCAATCAGAGTACAAATTTCTCTGCCTGTATTTACATGCCACAGTTTAATCGTGTTGTCAGCACTGCCACTGGCGATAATTTCTCCATCCTTGCTGAAGGCGATACAGTTGACGAAGAAGGAATGACCTGTGAGTGTGTAGATGTTTCTGCCTGTGTATACTTGCCACATTTTAATGGTGTAATCATTACTACCACTAGCCACCAGCTGTCTATCCTGGCTATTGGTTGCAGGCGTTCTCGGAGAGTAGGCAACTGACGAAACTGGGTCGGAATGACCTGTGAGAGTTTGGACTTCTATGCCTGTGTGTACCTGCCAGACTTTGATTGTGCAGTCAGCACTGCCACTAGCCAGAAACTTGCCATCTGGACTAAAAGCAACGGAATTCACCCAATTAGCATGACCAGTAAGAGTACGAATCTCTTTACCTGTGTTGACATGCCACAATTTGATTGTATTATCCCAACTCCCACTAGCTAAGATTCCCCGGTTCAGGTCTGCAACTCCCGCAGATTTGCCGGACTCCCCTTGATAAGAACGGTTTGGAGCGATTGGGCTAAAGGCGACGGAATGAACCATACTGGAATGACTAGAAGACCAACGACCCAGCTGACGCACTAGCTTGCCAGTAGCAACTTGCCAAAGTTTGATAGTCTTGTCATTACTGCCACTAGCAATAAATTGCCCATTTGGGCTAATGGCGATCGCATGAACCATACTAGAATGACCTTTGAGGGTCTGTACACATTGCCAGTTCTGCCGATCTAATACAACAGGTGGAGGTACTTGCAGTCTAGGCGTTATCACTAAGGTAGATGATATTTTGGTTACATTTTGCCCAGTATCAGAACCCAATAAATCTAACCACTCCTGCACAGACTGGGGACGATAGGTTGACTCCAGATCCATGCCGCACATAATAGCCTGATTTACTCTGTTGCTGATGTTGGGATTAAAATATTGTGGTGGTTCTAAATTAATATTGTGACGTCTATCATCTGCACTTGTTGGTACAACTGCGGTAAGCAAATTATACAAAGTAGCGGCTAGGGCGTAGATGTCAATGTATTCTCCTCGCGGCGCTTCTGATTCATACTGTTCAGGTGGCGCAAAACCAGGAGTACGATACACTGTATGCCTTTGGATCATATTAGGAACAAATTCTCTAGCGATGCCAAAGTCTATTAGCACTGCTTCTAATTTATCAATGCGGATCATGATGTTGCGTGGTTTGAGATCCCGATGCAACAGTCCTTTAGAATGGATTAGGGTCAAAGCATCGCCAATTTGCCGGATGTAGAGTAGCGCTTCTGCCTCTGATAGCACCCCTATTCGTCTTAAGCGTTGTCCTAAGTCTTCCCCCTCGATGTAATCCATCACCATACAGGGCAAATTCCCCTCATCAAAGATGGTTTCTATCTGTACTATATGAGGATGGTGGCAGACAGCCAGCCGAACTGCTTCATCACGAAAGTCTTGCCGTAACTTGTTTCGGTGCAGTATCCAAGCGGGGTGATTCAGGATTTCTTCTTTGAGGGTTTTAATCACTCGCTGTTGATTTCGTTGATTTCTGGCAAGATAAGTAATGCCAATTCCGCCTTCACCTAGTTGGCTTTCAATAATGTAGCGTCCCCCGAATAAAGACTTTCCTGCATTCCACACCATTAGTAATATTTGACAATTGCTGGTATTTATTTTGGCACGGTATTCAGTTCAGCCAACACGAATTTTTGGGAATTCCATTTGAATTGCTGTTGTAGCTTTTTGGAATTTAGTTACTTAGAGAACATTTTCATTAACCTCAATAATTACTAATAGTATAAAGTTTGGATATACCCTCATAGTTTTATCTAAACTATGCCTTTACACCAAAATATGAAAGTTGATTGCTCATGTTAGAGTAAACAGTAACTTTAGCCATATTTGTTCATAATAATTTGACTTGTAGGTAATCTAAAATTATGCTAAAAAATCTAAATTTGAAACAAAAATTTACAATTCTGCTACTGGTAATTTTGACATTTGGTCTGAGCTTGAGTGGATTTACTCTTTCTTCTCTACTGAGGGAGAATGCTAAACAAGATATTAGCTCAACTGGTCTCATGCTCATCCAAACAATGAGTTCTGTTCGTAAATATACCAGTACTCAAGTGAATCCAGAGCTAGTTGATAAATTGGCTACTGAGTTTTTGCCGCAAACTGTGCCTGGATATTCAGCACGGGAGGTATTTGAGATTTTACGGAAAACAACAGACTACCGTGATTTCTTTTATAAAGAAGCAACTCTTAATCCGACAAATCTTCGGGATAAGGCTGACGGTTTTGAGACGGAAATTGTAGAACAGTTCAGAAATAAATCAGACCTTAAAGAAGTTAGTGGATTTCGCTCAATTCCTGGTGGGGATATCTTTTATATTGCTCGTCCCTTAGCAGTTTCTGAACAAAGTTGTCTGGTCTGTCATAGTGTACCTGAAGCTGCACCTCAAAGTATGATTAGTCTTTATGGTGCTGCTAATGGATTTGGGTGGAAGCTTAATGAAATTGTCGGCGCTCAGATTATATCAGTACCTGCAAAGAATGTCATCAGCAAAGCAAATCAGTCTTCTTTACTAATTATCTTAATTGTATCAGCTATATTTATAGCGACTATCCTGTTAGTTAACTTGTTCTTGAATCGACAAGTTGTGATGCCTCTCAAACGCATGACTCGCATAGCCGAAGAAGTTAGTACAGGACATATGGAAGTTGAATTTGAGCAGATGTCTAATGATGAAATCGGTAATTTAGCTAAAGCCTTTAAACGGATGCAGTTAAGTTTAGAAATGGCGATGAAAAGAATCAAACGTACTCAAGGAGGTACAGGCGATTACAATAATTCGTAATGACGCTCTCTACGAACGCGAACAGCCTGTCGCAAACAGACGCTCTTGCTAGCTTGCAACTCTTACAGAGTACGCGGACTCGCTTTGCGTGACGCTAACGTAATAACGCTCTGTACAAGACGTTTTATGTAGCTTGCTTTTCTGTAGAAGTATGCAGACTCGCTTTGCGTCATGCTAACGCAATTAATTTTTGTAACGGGTATTTAGACCCTGCTAAAAAACCTTGCTACTTTTATTAGCTCTCTTGACTTCAACCCACAGAATTAATTGGTTAAAAAATTAAAAATCATTTTCAATTCGTGATGTCTAAATCTCTATGAGAATAAGCTTTTTTTGAATTCAAAAGCTGCTTGAAAGTTAGGAATTTCCTTAGTTACGAGTTCAATAAATTGGTCAGGTGAAATATAAGGATTTTGATCTAGTATTTCTTCTATAATCAGATTTGCCATTGGGCCGATGTGGTAGGCTAACTCTTGCTGACAATGTTTGATAAATGCTGGTTGGAGTGAAGATTGCTGTTGTTCAACTCGTCGCCCAGTTTGTGGACTAGTAGGTGAACTAAAAATTGTTTGTTCAGATTGGTTATATGACTCCGATATGGCTGACATAGCCTGAAATTCAGGGTTAAATACCGTGGCTGGCAAATCATCAACCATGATTGCAGAAGACATTGCCACTTCTGGTTCTCCAATCCGCTCTAAATCTCTAAGAACTTCGCTGGCTGTTTGGTATCGCTTGTTAGGTCTATCTGCCAACATGCAATCAAGTACTTGAGCAAAGCCATCAGTAATATATGTATAATAACGCCAGTTCCATTCAAGTGAGTATTGATCCATTAGTAAAGATGGATCTCTACCTGTGAGTAATACAATAGCGGTTACACCCAAAGCATAAAGGTCACTAGAGGGTGAACATAAACCCAAACTAATCTGTTCGCGGGGAGCATATCCCACTTTGCCTACAAGGGACATTTTGCCAACAAACGTTACCTGGTGATTGGAACTTCTCCCCTCGTTCATGTCAGCAATTTGCTTGCCTACACCGAAGTCAATCAGCACTGGCAGATCCTTGCCATCGGGTAACATGATGTTATCAGGAGAAATATCTCGATGGATGATGTTGTGCTGGTGGACATATTCCAAAACAGGTAGCAGATTCTTTAGCCACTGTATAACTTCGTCTTCAGAAAAATTTCTTCCTTGACGTTGAAGTTCTCCTAGCAGTCTCGAATATGTTTTACCGTCAACATACTCTTGTACTAGGAATAACCGACCATCTCCTTCAAAGCAAGCCAAAAACTTGGGAATTTGAGGATGTTGCAATTGATGAAGAATTTTTGCCTCTCTTTTAAATAAGTTACGATATTGTTCCAGTCCACTTTCCCCTGTGCCAATGGGTGCAAATTCTTTGAGAACACAGGCTTCATTAAACCGACGAGTGTCAAATGCCAAGTAAGTCCGTCCCAATCCTCCCTGTCCTAGAAGTTTTTGGATAATATAGCGGTTATCGATTAGAGTTCCAGCAGCTATTTCTGGCCTTGTGATATGGGACTGTGACATCATCATCGCACTCCTAGCGATTTTATTGTTAAGAAATTATCTAATTTGCTGAAAGTCAGAAACTCTAGCAGATAAAGGCTGATAACATTCTTTAAATTGAGGTTAGCACCACTATCGAGACAAGGAAATACACTTTTCTACAATTTTCTGATGGTCTTGTGTTACCAAGTAGACAATTTTTACCTGGGTAGTTTGATCATACTACTCATACTTAAGTATTTTAACCGCCGCAACATAATCAGTGTCTGCGGTAATATCTGCAAATGTTCAGGGCATCGCCTTTTAGATTTGCTGCTGAACCTTATCTCACCCTTAGTAACCCAATTGAAACCGAGTTGAGGAACAGTAAGGATATAGCATGGCATCATGGTTTTTCAGAAAAACTGGGATTGCTATAGACTTGCTGAAAGAAACATTATATGTATTTCAAGTGCTGAATATGCGATCGCTCTCAAAAATTAATCTTTCTGAGAGCCAATATCGTTATGAGATAGCTGCTTCGGCATCGGCTATGAAAGTTTTCAGTACAGGTGATTCCTCAAAAGCAGAAGAAGCTATGCCGTTAGGCTTATTGCACTACTTCTGTCATCTGGCTAAAAGTCTCTGGATGCAAGATACATAAAAACCCATGAACCAAATTAATCCTGAAACAACCCCCTTACACACCTTAAACCCACTCAACCGATTTTCTGACAGAGCAGAGGATTATGTAAAATATCGACCAAGTTATCCCGCAGATGCAATTGATATTATCTTGGAAGGATTAGGTGAAAATTCACAACTCGTAGCAGCAGATATTGGTGCAGGTACAGGAATTGCTTCAATATTGTTAGCTGAACAGGGGGTTAATGTCATAGCGATAGAACCAAACGCAGCGATGCGAGAAGCTGCCCAAGCACATCCTTTGATAGAGTTTCGTGATGGAACAGCAGAATTTACCCAACTACCTGATAATTCAGTTGATTTAGTTACTTGTTTTCAAGCTTTCCACTGGTTCAATCCCGAACCAACTTTATTGGAATTTCACCGCATTTTAAAACCATCAGCACGCTTGGCTGTCGTGTGGAATAATCGAGATCAAGAAGATGCGTTAACTACAGAATATAGCCGACTAGTCCGCGAAGGATCTAATAATCACCCAGCAGAATCTCGAATGCAGTCGGTAGAGCCACTGTTAGTAACTCCCCATTTTATTAACATCCGTGAATATAATTTTAATTATAGGCAACAGTTAGATTTAACTGGGCTTATTGGACGAGCAATGAGTGTTTCTTACCTCCCGCGTGAAGGCTTGGGATATGAACAGCTTATTGATAGATTTCAAGAATTATATCAGCGCTTTCGTGATGAAAGTGGTTTTGTGTATATGGTCTATCGCACTAGCGTACACCTTGGCGAAGTAATTTAAAAATAAAAATGGGAATCATAAGAAGTAGGGTGCGTTAATTCACTCTCTATAAATATCAGGATTCACATGGCACAACTAAAATATGAAGGTTATTGCGAATGCACTCCTACCCAATTAGTCAGAGAAAAGTTTGGAGATGTTAATGTTTATGCACAAAATGCAAAATCACTCTTAACAAAAGCTACTGGTTTTATTGGTGATTATGATTTTACTCTAAATCCTTATAGGGGATGTCAATACGGTTGTAGTTATTGCTATGCTGCTGCATTTAGCCCTAATGCTCAAATGCGCCAAGACTGGGGCAAATGGGTAATTTTTAAGGAAAATGCTGCTGAGATTTTAGCGAAAGAATTAAAAAAATGGTATGAAAAAAATCCCCAGACTCCTCCTAGTATATACATGAGTAGCGTTACTGATCCTTATCAACCACTTGAGTCTAAACATCAACTGACTCGTCGGTTGTTAGAGGTAATGCTAGATGTAAGTGCTGACGGTTATCCAACTCCAACTTTGGTGATTCAAACTCGTAGCCCAATTATTACTAGAGATATTGATTATTTACAACGATTTAAGCGATTGCGAATTAATATGAGTATTCCGACTGGTAGTGAATTAGTGAGAAAAGATTTTGAACCGCGATCGCCAAGTATTAAAGCCAGACTAAATGCGATCACTAAAATTAAACAAAGTATTGATTATTTCAAAGGTTTTATTCCTAAATTTTCTATCACTATTACCCCTCTACTTCCTACTTTGCCAACTGATGAAGTTGCTTTTATTGACAAATTAACTATCGCCGATAGGGTTGTAATTCAAGCTTTTCATCCTAACCAGAGTCGTTCTCTTATAGCATCAACTCGCCAAGAAGCTGAAGAAATTAAGCAAAAATACGCTTGGTGGTATGAGGATGAGAAATTAAGCTATGTGAAATTTAAGGAAAAGTTAGTTTATCGGCTCCCAGGTGTAGAAATTATGGAAGGTAAAGAGGGATTTGGTTATGAATAATCCTATTGTAAATTGGTGGCGAAGTCAGCACTTAAAATTATCTTTAAAACGCGGCGATATCCGACGTGCAGTCCAACTCTTGCAAGAGATTCAAAAATCAGGTGCAACATTCTCATGGTTAGAAAAACTATTTAGGGATAAACTTCAACTTGAACGTTATTCCCAAGAATACAAACGACAAACAGAAACTTTAACTAAACAACTAACAGAAGCATCCCAGGAAAAGGCTAATCTCATATTAATGCCGGATGAGGAATTTGTTAGATATATCTATAAAGTTTTTAATTTAATCCAGCACGATGAATATAAACTGCAATCTACTGGTATTGATGAACGGATATTTGATGATTTTGAATCAAGGCTAGTTGAATATCTCAAAGAAGAATTTAGTAAGATTCCTGAGAAACAGTTATTTATTAAGTTACAAGATGCTATTGAGGATATTAATAACTTAAAAATTGGACAAGACCCAGACTACCGTTTTAGTCTAACTCCTCATGTGTACTTTATGAAGTATTTTTTAGAAAATGTATATTGCACATATTTAGCTTGGTTTCTCATTTACCAAGATGCTTTACTACCAAATAAGGTTAATATCCTTGATATTGCAGCAGGGCCAGGAACAGTTGCTTATGGTTTAGCTTTATTTATGCAAAGTAGTAGCGGTTTTTTTCATATCCCGCAAATGCACATATCTTACTACTCTTTAGAAAAACAAGATGCCTTCCAGTTCCGTGGACTTCAGTTTTGGCGACGATATATAGAGTCGCGTCTAACGCCAGTGAATACTTTCTTCCGCTTTGTTACGACTGATATTTTTACTTGGAAAACTCAATCGAATAATCTACCCAAAGACTTTTTCGACTTTATCGTAATTTCGCACTGCTTCTTCGCAGATCCAGCTAAGAGGCTTGAAGCTAATAATACTTATAAGCAAATATTTGCCACTAGCTTAAAAAATTCAGGTTATGTTTTGCTAATTGTGCAAGACAAAAAATTATTCAAAGTTTACGATGTTCATCAAGTTGAAAACCAAGAGCAGGAAAAAAATGTAGTACATAAATTTCTGGCAGAACTGGGATTAGAGTTAGTCTGGTATAAATATCTAACTTCAACAGGTTCAAGAACAGCTTTGTCCGGTGCTAACTTTGGTAAATTTGCTCGAGAAAAATTACCAAAACAACTGTATATGAGTCCAATACTCCAACAGTATTTTGGTCAAAAGCATCTGTCACACTATACATTAGATGATTATGTAATTTTGGCGAAAAAATCATGATAAATTGTAGGTAAACCCTAGCTTGCATTTGCAGAGATTGGCGGCTAGTAAAGATATGTAAAGACAAGTCAATCTAAATCACTACAAGTCAAATAAATAACTTTTGGCAAAAAAACCAGCCCAGTTAAACTTAGAAGAAAATGCTCAACTTCAGTAAATACAAAATTACTAGTAAAAAATACTTCTTAGGTAGGGAGGATTACTAAAAAAATTGGCAGACAAATTGTTATAAATACAGCTAGTCTTATAAAAATTTACTTTTACCCCGTACCTTGCATCTATATGACTTCACAATCTTCTCCCGCAGACAAAATTCTGGTTGTCGATGACTCTCCTGATAATGTGTTTTTGATCAAAACTATTTTGGAGGAAGAAGGTTACACGATTAGCACCGCAGAAAACGGGATTTCGGCCTTGGCAGAATTGAAAGCTTCTCCTTGTGATTTGGTTCTGCTGGATCTGATGATGCCAGGTATGGATGGTTACGAAGTCACTAAGCACATTCGTAGAGAGATGAAATTGCCGCAATATATCCCCATATTGCTGATCACTGCCCACGATGCGCCCAATGTCGCCCACGGTTTAGACTTGGGTGCTGATGATTTTATCCGCAAACCTGTAACAGTAGATGAATTGCTGGCACGAGTGCGATCGCTCCTGCGTTTGAAGCATAGTATGGACGAACGTGATGAAATTGCCCGCCAGCGAGAAGATTTTGTCTCCCGCCTCACCCACGACTTACGCACTCCCTTGGTAGCCGCCGATCGCATGTTAATGCTATTTCAGCAAGGTGCGTTGGGAACATTATCAGCGCAAATGCAGGAAGTAATCACCATCATGGCTCGTAGCAATATCAACCTGCTTTCTATGGTCAATACCTTATTGGAAGTTTATCGTTTTGAAGCGGGTCGCAAAAGTTTGGCATTTCAACCAGTTAATCTGAACCGATTGCTAGATGAAGTGACTGGAGAATTGGCACCTCTAGCTCAAGACAAAACACTGTCCCTAAATTTGGACATTACTGAGGAGTCTAGCACAAACACAGTGATGGGCGATCGCTTGGAACTGCATCGTCTATTCACCAACCTCATAGGCAATGCGATCAAATTTACCGACTCTGGGTCTGTTACTATTCGTTTTACTTCTCAACCCCAGTTCGACAAAAGTAATCAATCTAAGTTCTCTGAAAAATCCAATTCCGTTGACTATATTAGAATTGAGATAGCGGATACTGGCCCAGGTATTCCCCCTGAAGAACAAGCCACCATATTTGAACGATTTCGCCAAGGCAGCCACAAGAGTTCTGGTAGTGGCTTAGGACTGTACCTTGCTCGTCGAATTGCCGAGGCACATCAAGGCATTATTCTACTTAATTCCGAGTTGGGCAAAGGTAGTCTATTTATTGTGCTTCTACCCACGAAAACATGAGAAAATTAGTAATTATAAATTATGAATTATAGAGTTTTTTATCCTGATAATTCATAATTTATAACCTTACTACTATCTACCGATAATTTAAAGCAAATCTTCCACTTGGAAAATCAAACATTAAAAATTGACGAATCAAATATGCTGAGATAACAGCATTAGCATTAAATAAATAGTTTTTGATAGGACACAATAATGATTACCACTGAATTATCTAAGATTGGCGATATTATCCAGAATCAGCGAGAGTTTTTTCAAACTGGCAAAACTAAAGATGTAACTTTTCGCATTGAACAACTGAAAAAGCTTAAGCAAGCAATCATTGAGCATGAACAGTCAATAGTCGAAGCATTACAAGCGGATTTACATAAACCAGAAGTGGAAACTTACCTTACAGAAATCAGCGTAATTAAGGATATCGATTATGCCATAAAACATCTGAAAAACTGGACTAAGCCCAAAAAAGCAGCGGTTTCCTGGGATTTTTTTTCCTACTCAGCGAGAATTTATCCAGAACCGTTAGGGGTTGTTTTAATTATTGGCCCTTGGAACTATCCATTTCAGTTAATTATCTCACCTTTAATAGGTGCGATCGCAGCCGGCAATTGTGCAATTATCAAACCTTCAGAAATTGCTTCTCATACCTCCCGGATCATCACTGAAATTGTCGCCAAAATTTTTGACCCCGCTTATATTGCAGTGATTGAAGGAGGCGTGGAAGCAAGTCAAAAACTACTTGCAGAAAAGTTTGACCATATCTTTTTTACTGGTGGCACAGCCGTCGGCAAAATCATCATGGCAGCAGCGGCAAAATATCTCACACCAGTGACTTTAGAATTGGGTGGTAAAAGTCCTTGTATCGTAGATACTGACATTAATCTTGAACACAGTGTCAGACGAATCACTTGGGGCAAATTTATTAATGCTGGACAAACTTGCATCGCCCCCGACTATCTTTTAGTTAATAAAAAAATCAAAAAAGATTTAATAGATGGGTTGGAAAAATCCTTAAAAGAATTTTATGGCGAGAATCCCGTAAACAGTCCTGATTATGCCAGGATTATCAGTGAAAAACACTTTGATAGGTTGGTTAACTTTCTCAAAGATGGTGAAGTTATCATTGGTGGTGAAACCCAAGCTTCAGAGCGTTATATCGCCCCAACACTGATTGATAATGTTTCCTTAGATGATTCTGTAATGCAGGAAGAAATTTTTGGGCCAATTTTACCCATCATTGAATATACTGACATTGCAGAAGCGATCGCCTTGATTAACTCTAGACCCAAACCCTTGGCGTTATATTTATTTTCTCAAAACAAAAACCTGCAAAAGCGAGTTTTACAGGAAACTTCATCTGGTGGAGTCTGTATTAACGACACAGTTATGCAGGTTGGTGTCTCATCTTTACCCTTTGGTGGAGTGGGAGATAGCGGTATCGGCAACTATCACGGCAAAGCTAGTTTTGACACCTTTTCCCATGAAAAAAGTGTATTGCAAAACTCTTTCTGGCTGGATTTAAAATGGCGATACGCTCCATATCAGAGTAAATTGCCCTTCATAAAGAAACTTCTAGGTTAAAAAAAGTTATGAGTTAGGAGTTATAAGTAAGAAATAAAAATCTATAACTCTTAACCCTGCCAATTTTAGATTTTTTCTTCAATCCAAAATTGAATAACTTCTAACTATTAAATCCCAAAAGCGTTGCTGTAACGCTCCTCAGCCCAAGGTTCACCACGGCGATGGTAGCCATTGCGCTCCCAAAAACCAAGTTCTTCAGCAGCTAAAAATTGCAAACCATTGATCCACTTAGCACTTTTCCAAGCGTAGAGGTGGGGTACAACTAGCCGCATTGGGCCACCGTGTTCAGATGGAAGGTCTTCACCAAAGACTTTAAAAGCAAAGAAGTTTTCTTCGCGCATAAAATCTTCTATAGAAATATTGGTGGTGTAGCCGCCATAGCAGTGTTCCATAATGTGGGCTACCTTGGGGTCTAGTTCAATCAGACCCATGAACTCTGTAACTTTAATGCCAGTCCATTTGACATCGAGTTTAGACCAGCGCGTTACACAGTGGAAGTCAGCTGTGAATTCGTGTTGAGGTAGCGCCATAAAGTCTGACCAACTAAAGGTAGCAGATTTTGCTAAACCCCAAACTCGAAACTCCCATTCCTCAGTGCTGACTTGGGGAGTTTCGCCGTAAGTTAAGACGGGGAAACCTTTAGCTAAGTGTTGACCAGGAGGGACGCGTTCGCCCTCTTCCTTCCCTGGTTTATGAAAAAATTTTCCTAGCATAGTTGGAGAAAAATAAGTTTTCTCAAAATATTTACAAGCTTTTTTGCTGAATTACCAACAGCATCAGATGTTTTGCTCTTTATATGATTACTTGATCGTGACTCATGAATGATCGGTAATGGGTAATGGATGTTTCCAATTACTCACTACCAATTTTTTCGATCTAATGAGCTTGTGAGTTTCAGTCGGGGTTTAAATCCCCGTCTGAAAATGTCTTTCATTTTGAATTTTGAATTGTTAAGATTCTTCTTCTTCTTCTTCAGCAGTTGGATAAACAAATGTAGAACGTCCAGTCAAAATTGATTTGCCTAGAGAGAGGGCTTTCTGAGCTTCGACGACGGCTTTGTGCCTCCAGGTAGCTCGACGTTTATCTCGTTTTGATTTTGAAGTTTTCTTCTTAGGAACAGCCATGTCAGCAGATATCGCGATTCTTGACAACCTTCTTATTCTAGGCCATCCACTGACCCCAAGGACAACAGTTGAGTCAGCAATAAGTAAGTTGGGTTAAGACTGACGCAAGGAGGCGGGGACAGAAACAATGACTTTCTTTAAACCCCCCAAGGTTCCGAGCCAAGAAAGCTTTGGCTCGGACTTCTAGCTCAACTCGTCATTTTGGTGTTGACACAGCGCTAGCTGTTGGAACTTTATTAGAGTTATTTTCAAAGAAAAGTAAAGATCGCGCAGTTTTGAAGTAAGTAGCCCAAATTTGAGCATCGGGACGCGATCGCCATTGAGGACGACTGACATCTAATGTCAGAACTGGTGCGATCGCTCCATAATTTTGTACGGACACAATGATTGAAACATCTGTCACCAAGATATCTTGGTCAAAGCTCCGTTGAGCAGATGCCCTAGCGGCCGCTTCTGCTCTCCTGAGAACGGTTTCATAGTTTTCATCTGGCAGGCGGTCAATAGCTAGATCAACTCTAGCGGTGTAAGCTCGCACAACCTGGGGTGCGATCGCTTCCATCAAAAACCACGCAGGAACAGTAGATATGAGCAAAACTACTAAAGGAATTATCCGGATTCTTCTGGCAATTTGGCTAATAACTGAAAAGGGAGTGATCGATGATGGTAGGTGAGCAGAAATCTTGCTCATGACCTTCTATCTCCTTATTGATGATCTGTTATGGAAATTAGGTAAAAGGTATTTTCCGAGTAAATAACGTAATAAAAACTACATTCTAACTTAAGATTCGACCAGAATCACCTAGAGTATCAGACATAGGTTAGCTTTGTTTTTTGGGCAAAGCCAACCGCAATTTTAAGACCAGCAAACAATAACTGACAAAGAGCGGGATGGCAAATTACTGGGCGATCGCGATTGGCATCAATCAATATCAGTTATTTCAACCTTTAAGTTGTGCCCAAGCAGATGCTGAGGCACTAGAAGATTTTTTGGTGACAGAGGCAGATTTTCTCCCTAAACACTGTCTAGTTATGACAGATACTTCACCGCCGATTGGGGATAAATCAACTTACCCAACGAAGCAGAATATTTTGCTGCTACTTGAGAATTTGGCAGCAACAAGTTGGCAACCGGAAGACTATCTGTGGTTATTCTTTAGCGGTTATGGAGTCAACTACAAGGGCAAAGATTACTTAATGCCAGCAGAGGGCAACCCCGAACTGGTGCAAGAGACTGGCATAGAATTGCGATCGCTAATGCAAAGTCTGCAACTTGCTGATCTAAATGTATTGCTACTACTCGATATCAACCGCGCTTTTGGCACTCAAGCAGATGCTCCCGTTGGTGAAGAAACAATAGAATTAGCCCAAGAACTACAACTCGCGACAATTCTGTCTTGCCAACCAGAGCAATTTTCTCATGAGAGTAGCGAACTAGGTCACGGATTCTTTACAGCAGCTTTGTTAGAAGCTTTGCGTTCTGGTAATGGCAGCAACTTGGCAGATTTAGAAAGCTACCTAAGCTTGATCATGCCAAAATTATGTCATCACCACTGGCGTCCTGTCCAAAACCCTGCCACTATCATCCCATCAAGGCAGCAAGTAATCTTGCCAAAATTGGCAGTGGAAAACGACTTTCAACTAGAACCGATGATTTATCCCGAAGAATCTTTTGCTGTTGCCCTTGCGGCTCCTCCCCTTGACGATTCCTCTAGAACTTCAGCAGATCGGGGCAGACGGGGAGAAGCTAGTATGAACTCCTCCCAACAGATGAAGGTTCAAAAAGTCCAGGAGTCAGGTAGTGGCTTAGTTTCGCAGCCAATGCCGGAAACTTCCTTGGGAGTGAATACCAGAGGAAGATTTATCCCCAATTCCTCTAAAGGTTACGTATCTCGATTGCCAGCCAATCAGCCAAGCATCCCTTTTTGGAAACAGTTTATCTTATGGGGCGGAGGCAGCTTGCTGGTAGCAGGTTTAATCGCCGTAGTTTTTCTCCGTAATCAAGAAACTTTTAGAATTAAGCAAATATCAAGTACATCACCTAATGCTACTGTTAGCGATCGCCAGGTTGTCGAGAGTTTACCAAGCGCTCGCACTCCACCAGTTAGACTTAAAAACCAATCTAACGCCCAAATAGTCTCTAGTTACGAGTCAAAAAAGCGGAATCAAGCAGTATTAGACCTGGCGAAAATGTCGCTCAGACAAACTCAGGCGAGTGATTTGAGCATGGCGATCGCTACAGCCCGGAAAATTCAACCCGGTGAACCACTGTACGAACAAGCTCAGGAGAATATTAAGATTTGGAGCCAGATGATTTTAGATTTAGCAGAGGGTCGTGCTAAACAAAGACAGTATGCAAGCGCTATTGCTGCCGCTCGATTAATCACCAAAGATGAAGCCCCCTACGCGAAAGCACAAGCAGCAATTAACCTGTGGCGGTTAGAGGGTAAGCAGTATGTGAGTAACAAAACTCTTTTAGATGCAGCGAATGCCTTAATTAAGTCTGAACAGGCATCTACCTACAATCGGGCGATCGAAGTTGCCAAGAAAGTACCAGTCGGTCAACCAGGCTTCGATACTGCCCAAAAATCGATCAATAAATGGAGTGAGAAAATTTTAGACCTGGCCAAGCGTCGCGCCACCGAAGGAGAACGTAATGCCGCAATTGCGACCGCTGCTTTAGTGCCAGAGGAGACAGGCGCTTACGAAGATGCTCAGGATGCCATCCAAAAATGGCAAAAAAATATAGTAAAAAAATAATTAGGAGTTAGAAGTTAGAAGTTAGGAGTTAGAAGTTTTAATTCTTCACTCATCACTTCTCACTCCTCACTTGTCCCTCAGCACGGGCTAAACGCCCCGCTATCGCTAACAGTACTCAGCAATATTGCGACACATCTTCACCACATTCGTCGGCTAGATAGCACATCGCTCGGAAACGTAAACCAACCACTTCTTCATATAAGGGGTTAAGCTTGCACATGGGTGGAATGTGAAACAAGGTTTTCCCAAATAATTTGACATCGCGCTCAAAGGGGCACTGAGATGGAATCAGTTTGCACAAACGGTGAGCTAGTTGGCGATCGCGGACTTGAATGTTTTCTACCCGTTGCCGTAGGGGTTGGAGAATATCCCAGTAAGGCTTGGAAGCAGAATGGTTTAGCTGGGTTACTTTCTGGTCACTAGTCTCTGCTTGATTGATTGATACCCAGCTTGCCAGAAAAATCTTTTTTGTGGTAATGTCGAATACCTTCATGGTTAATCCTCTGCGTAATTGAGGCTATTCACCTTTTTGATGAATATATACAACGTGGCTACGACCTTTACCGGAAGAATCGCGTCCTGACTGCGATATAATACAATACCTGAATGGCCACTTAAGTCAGAACTTAATTTATTACTATGTCAAGTTAATCGCAATTTTCTGGGGATCGGTAGTGTAATATTACGATCTTGTTCATAACTTGACACACTTAAGATTTTAGTAAAGACATCTGTCATTGGATAGGTTTTAGTGTAACATTTACAAACCTTAATACAAGGTCTTCCTAAAAGTATTTTTGCTAAGTATAAATATTGGTAATAGCCTAGCAGGGGTTTTTCCTTTCCGTATTCCCACTTCCCCACGTAAGTACGTCCTGTTTATTGCTGGCTGAATGCCGTAGAAGCACTGATTTTGAGCGAGTAAAATCGATTGCATTTGACAAAACTTAGGTTGGCAGTGGCGATTTGAGAATGATATAGTCTGAAACGTTAAATCAGATGAGCTTGCTTATGGGTGTTTCTGTACTCTACAGCGCAATTCCTCCTTGCAGTACGCTGTACGCACGCCTTCAACGTGAAAAGGCACTCAGCATCCTTGTAGTTTCTCTTTTCCCCTATGGTTGCGGTATTTTCCGCTTTTTTGAGATTGAGCCTGAAGAGATTAATGAAATCCTTGAAGATGTGATCGAAACACACCAAGAGACTTTTGGATCTGAGCTAGAAGCAGATCGGGTAATCGCTGAATTGCGGTCTGAGTTAAGGCTTGCTCGTCAAGCCTATCCGGGGATTGAAGATAGAAGAGTATCACTAGAAAAATCATCTGCTGAGATCGGGGAACGTTTGTCGCAAGAGCTATCAAGAAGAAGGTTTGCGAATGCCGATGAGATTGTTGAAAAGCTGATGTTTGGAGATCAAACCCTTGCTCCAACTCTGTTGTCAACAGAGGAGTCATTGGGACTTATATCCCGTGAGCTAGTCAGTGAAGGAGCCAGCATTTTGGGACACTTAGATCCTGAAACACTGTTTGCAAGAGATGAAGGTTGGGAAGGATGGTGTCTTAACCACTTAGAGCGGTGGAGAAATTTGTATCTTTCAGCAGCCGAGAAAAATGAGGAGATATTGCTTGGAGTTGCTTGAGGCGACAGCAACCTCACAAGTTAGATCGCTCTGCCGAGTTTAACATTGCAAGATTTAGGCGATCGCCTCCAAGAACTATAGGCCAATCCGCTTGGCTTTGTGAAAAATTGCTTTGTTGGGTTGCGCTTTGCTTAACCCAACCTACACAGTTTAAGGTTTTTGCCGCTAACCCAAGCGTATTGAACTATAGGCAAGTTCTATACCCATGATAAAAGAAAGCGCAAAGACGTTCAGAAAAATTCTGTGTCTTTGCGCCAATCGAAATTTGAGTGGTGAAAGCCGCCGCTCAAACTTCTCTCTGTATGAGATTTTTCTCTTACAATTCTTTAGGATGCTACCTGAGCAGCAGTCCGAGTCCGCCGTCTTCTCCCATCAGCAACTTTCACAGGTGGCTCATCAGGAATTTGCATCAACAAAGTCACAGATGGCTGACATTGCAATTCTCGACGGATGGAACGTTGCAATTCTCGTTCTAAAGTACCTTGCAATCCACCCCAGTCTATATCTGCTGCTTCACCTTCGCTAGGAGCAAATTCTGTCCAGCGCACAGTGAGGATTTCTTCAATGCGTTGTTTTACCCAGGTTTGTAACAGCGATCTCTCTACACTTGTCACTACACCCCGGAGGTGAGTTTCTGGTTTTGCCAACAGTTTACCATTCCAATCAATGGCAGCTGCGATCGTGATAATGCCTTCTGAAGCCATGCGTTGCCGTTCTTGTAAAACTTTGGCACTGACCATACCCGAACTAGTAGTATCCACCAATTCGATACCAGATGGCACTTTCCCAGCGACGCGAATGGCATCTTCAGTCAATTCCACAACATCACCATTCTGGATAATGATCATGTTTTCTGCGGGAATGCCCATACTCTGAGCCGTTTCTGCGTGCTTCACTAGCATCCGATGTTCGCCGTGAAATGGCACAAAGAATTTGGGTCGAGTTAAGGCAATCATCAGTTTTTGTTCTTCCTGACAGCCGTGACCGGAGACGTGAATCCCTTTATCCCGACCGTAGATCACTTTCGCCCCCTGAATCATCAACTTATCGATGGTGTTGACTACAGCGATCGTATTTCCGGGAATTGGGTTAGCAGAGAATACTACCGTATCTCCTTGGCGGATTTTAATGTGAGGATGTTCTTTGTTGGCAATGCGGGTCATTGCTGCCATCAATTCCCCTTGAGAACCTGTAGTTAAAACCAGTACTCTTTCATCGGGTAGATTGCGGACTGCGTGCAATGGTTGCAGCAGATTATCGTCACACTTGATGTAACCTAAATTGCGGGCATGAGCAATCAAATTCAGCATCGAACGCCCCACAACCGTCACTACACGGTTTTGCTTCTTGGCGATATCCAAAATCATATTGATGCGATGGACGCTAGAAGCAAAGGTAGTGACAAATAATCGCCCAGTGGCTTGACTAAATACTCTCTCAAGATTGGGATAAACTGAACGTTCTGAAGGCGTAAATCCTGGTATCTCGGCGTTAGTGGAATCACTTAGCAAGCAAAGAACGCCTTTTTCCCCATGTTCTGCTAGGCGTTGCAAATCAAACTTTTCCCCATCCACTGGGGTATGGTCAATTTTAAAATCCCCTGTGTGAATGACTACACCCAGCGGAGTATGAATGGCAACAGTAAAGCTATCAGCGATGGAGTGGGTGTTGCGGATATATTCAACTAAAAAGTTTTTGCCAATCCGCACCACATCACGTGGTAAAACTGTTCTGATTTCTGTGCGATCGCGGACTCCTGCTTCTTCCAATTTACCTTCTAGCATTGCCATTGCTAGTCTTGGCCCATAAATCACCGGGATATCAAATTGCTTGAGATGAAAAGCAATCCCGCCGATATGGTCTTCATGACCGTGAGTAACAATCATCCCTTTAATTTTGTGGCGATTTTCCCGCAGATAGGTCGTATCTGGCAGAACAATATTGACTCCATGCATCGCCTCTGTAGGAAAAGCCAATCCTGCATCTAACAGGATAATTTCATCGTCATACTCGAAAAGACAGGTATTTTTCCCAATTTCATGCAAACCGCCCAAAGGAATAATTTTCAAGGCGGAATTATTAGCTTCGTTTTTAGCCATTTTCTCCTTAGATTGTTACTTGTGGTTAATTAAGTTGATAGTTAACGAACTTGCATTTAAGACATCATCTGTCTGTTAAGTCAGTCTGAAAGCAATCAAGTTTTAATTGAAGATTTCAATTTTTTATTCAATAAAATCGACTCTACGCTCAAGGATTCATAGTATGTCTATCAGTCCTAGCACAGGTTTTTAAATTGCAACTTATGAACAATTATGATCGTTGTTTATATGTATCTTTGGTAAGGAGTAGATTACCAAGGCTTAACTAGCTGGTGGCTAGATTAAACTAAGTTCTTTCAGAACCGCTTCTAACTTTTGAGTGACTTCTAAATCAGCTTCACATAGCGGCGGACGAGTTGAACCAACCTCCCAACCTTGAAGTTTTAGTGCTTTTTTCACTGGAATGGGATTTGAAGTGAGAAATAAAGCTTTAAACAACGGGAACAGTTGGAGATGAATCTCGCTGGCTACTTCAATTTTTCCCGCATTAAAAGCTTGGATCATCTGCTGTAGTTGGTTTCCTACCAGATGAGAAGCCACACTTACCACACCCTTTGCCCCGATCGCTAACAAGGGCAAAGTCATGTAATCATCACCAGAATAGATGTGGAATTCTTTTGGTGTCAAGCGACGAATTTCGCTTGCTTGATCTATATTACCAGTGGATTCTTTAATCCCGACAATATTGCTAACCTCAGCTAACCGGGCAACTGTTTCTGGCTGAAGGTTTTGTCCGGTACGACCAGGAACATTATATAACAACAATGGTAGGTCGGGACAGGCTTGTGCTATCGCCTTAAAGTGCGCTTCCAATCCCGCTTGTGGCGGTTTGTTGTAATAAGGAACAACTTGTAAGGAACCATGTACTCCTATTTTAGATGCTTTTTGGGTGGCTGCGATCGCTTCTTTGGTAGAATTTGATCCACAACCTGCGATTACCTTGGCTTTTCCTGCCACGGACTGCAATACCTCGACAAACAACTGGTATTCTTCATCCCAACTTAGTGTCGGAGATTCTCCTGTTGTGCCGCACATCACCAGTGTATCTGTACCGTTGTTAGCTAGATGCGCCGCCAGTTCTGCCGCTACATCATAGTTGACACCACCATCTGCTTTAAATGGCGTAATCATAGCGGTTAAAACATTGCCAAAATCTCCCACCCTTTTTTCACTCCTGATTACCCATTTTTTTATATCTTTGGTGGTTCTCTATTGTAATAACCTATCTGCAAATTGCTTTCAAGTGTCATTTTTCCTTTGTCATTTGTCCTTTGTCACTTTACCAATGACCAATGACCAATGACTAATGACTAATGACTAATAGCTAATGGTTTGAGTAGATTTTTCTCTACCAACAACTCGGCGATTTGTACTGCATTCAATGCTGCGCCTTTGCGAATTTGGTCGCCACATAACCATAATTCCAAGCCACAAGGATGAGAAATATCCTGACGAATTCTTCCCACTAAAACTTCATCTCGACCTGTTGCTTCAATTGGCATCGGAAAATGATTCGTTCCCCAATCTTCTACCAATTTTACTCCAGGGGAGGAATTTAAAATATCTCTGGCTTCCTTTGCACTAAAGGGAGTCTCAAATTCTAAATTAATGGCTTCTGAGTGGGCGCGGAGTACGGGAACCCGTATACAGGTTGCAGTGATTCTGATTTGCTGCGTGCCAAATATTTTTCGGGTTTCGTTAACCATTTTCATTTCTTCCTCACAATAACCCAAATTGTTTAATGGGGAGTTATGCGGGAATAAATTAAATGCCAATGGGTAAGGCAATATTTCGGCAATCGGTGGCTGTCCTTGTAGTATAGCGCTTGTTTGGGTTTTGACTTCTGCCATTGCTCTAGCACCAGCACCACTAGCAGATTGGTAGGTTGCAGCGACGATGCGTTGCACTGGTTTAACTTTATGCAATGGCCAGACTGCCACAGCCATTAAAATTGTTGTGCAGTTGGGGTTAGCAATAATGCCTTGGTGATTAGCTGCGGCTAGTGGATTCACCTCTGGGACTATTAAGGGGACTTCCGGGTTCATCCGAAAGGCACTGGAGTTGTCAATTACCACTGCGCCCTTTTTGACGGCAATTGCTGCCCAAGTTTTGGATGTGGAACCCCCTGCACTAGCGAGTACTATATCGACATTTTCAAAGGCGCGATCGCTCACTGGCTCTACTGGTATATTTTCACCCTTAAACCGTAGCGATCGCCCCACACTCCGCTCTGATGCCAATAATTTCAAGTCACCAACCGGAAAATTACGACTTTCTAATAATTCCAGCAACTCTGTGCCGACTGCACCAGTCGCTCCCAAAATGGCTAAACGATAGGATTTCGACAAATTTGCTTCCTCCTTTAAGAGACTTATCTGCAATTTCTTGGAACACTTGACAATTTACTTAATATATAAATAGCGATCGCAGTTTTGAAATACATTTTGAATAGATTTAGATTTTTCTCTAATTTAGTTGATATTTATATATCTAATACATTTATTTTCTTGGTTCTTTAATAAGTTAAGTGATGTTGCATTTTACAATAATGGCTATCCAATTTTTTCATCGATGTTTAACTATATATTATTATACAACAAACCGCCATTTACCAGAAAAATGGAGATATCTGCACTTAGACGTTTAACAGCCATCCTACATATAGGGCAACAAACGTCTTGATTGCAAAGTTGCTTACCAAGATGAGGAATATACTAAGATCGAAATGCATAAAACCAGCACATCATAAAACTGAGCTATGCGCTTAGGTAGCAGATGCGCTCTCGTACCACAACTTAATAATAGTTAGACTCAATACTATAACTTTAACTTGGGGTACTAACCACTCGTTGAGAACCAGGATATCACGACGTTAGCCCACTGAATAATTAATTCCTAAGTTTTAGGGGGAGTGGGGACTCGATACTGGAGAAGAGTTTTCCAATGCCCAATGCCCAATGCCCAATCCGCAAATTGTTATGAAGGTAAAATGTCAAGTCTTTGGTCATTGGCAGTAAACTGGATCTTTGCCCCAGGACAAACATCCATCCTTGGATGTCATCAGACCTTTTGGCAAACTCCCATTGCCCCTAAGAGACATCAAGCCATAAATGCAAACAATTATTTTATTGCGTCTTGTGTGTACTCGGAGTATAAAATACCAGAAAACTAGAGACGAAGCATGAAAGTCACCCAGGAAAAACTTCCCGCCAGCCAAATTGGCCTGGAAATAGAGATTACACCGGAAATTACCAAGCAAACTTACGAAAAGGTAATTAAAAACTTAGCGAGTACTGCCAATATTCCTGGGTTTCGTAAAGGCAAGGTGCCTCGACCGATATTACTACAACGGTTGGGTACAACTCGAATCAAGGCAGCAGCGCTGGAAGAACTAATTCAAGATGGCATTGAGCAAGCAGTCAAACAAGAAGCGATTACAGCAATCGGCCAGCCGCAATTGCGCTCTGACTTTGAGGATTTGATTAAGAATTATGAACCGGGAAAACCTCTGACGATTTCGGCTGCTGTCGATGTAGAACCAGAAGTGAATCTAGTGCAATACACTGATTTGCAAGCTAAGGCCGAAGAAGTTAAGTTCGATTCAGAGCGAGTAGAGAACACGCTGGATAAGGAACGTCAAGAATTGGCGACATTGATTCCTGTGGAAGGACGTTCAGCCCAAATCGGCGATATTGCCGTAGTCGATTTTAAAGGTTCATTCGCCAGAGTTGAGGGCGAGGACGAAACAGCTGAACTAGAACCGATTCCCGGAGCCGAAGCAACTGATTTTCAAGTTGAGTTGCAGGAAGATAAGTTTATTCCAGGCTTTATTTCGGGAATAGTGGGGATGAATCCGGAAGAAACCAAAGAAATTGCGGCGCAGTTCCCAGATCCGTATGCTAATGAAGAATTAGCTGGAAAAGCGGCAACGTTCACCGTGACACTTAAAGAACTGAAGGAAAAGGAGCTACCAGAA
Source organism: Nostoc sp. (assembly GCF_036917935.1). GTDB lineage: Bacteria > Cyanobacteriota > Cyanobacteriia > Cyanobacteriales > Nostocaceae > Nostoc. The sequence goes on from NZ_JBALEL010000027.1 coordinate 24,101, forward strand.
GTAAATGACGATTTCGCTCAAGAAATCAGCGATTTTGAAACCTTAGAGGAGTTACGCGCTTCTTTGGTAGAGCGATATCAAAAAGAGGCGGACGACAAAACAAAAACAAATAAGCAGGAAGCCTTGTTAACGGAACTGCTCAAGCACGTAGAAGTTGACTTACCAGCAACATTGATTGAGCAAGAAGTGGACGCAATGCTAACGCAAACAGCAATGCGGCTGTCTCAGCAAGGATTAGATGTGAGGAAGTTGTTTACTCAAGATATTATTCCTCAATTGCGGGAGCGATCGCGTACTGAAGCAATTGAACGCATCAAACGCTCCTTGTCCTTGCGGGAAATCGGCAAACGCGAATCTATCGAGGTAACACCAGAAGAAATCGCAGCCAGAGTCACAGAACTTTTGCAGCAATACCCGGAGGAACAAGAGGTTGATGAAGATAAACTGCGTTCAATCGTGGAAAACGAACTGTTAACCGAAAAAATCATCGATTGGCTCTTAGATCACTCCTCAGTTGAACTTGTACCCGAAGGTTCCTTGAGTCCCGCAGAGGAAACGGAAGACGCAGAATCAAATGCTGATGCACCTCAGACTGAGGAAGGAAACAGCGAAACTTCTACAGAAGTCACAGAAGGATAATAAAAAATCCTACAACCATGAGTTCACCAGTTCTGAGTTAAAGTACTGGTGAAATGGGTAAGGTAAAGGAGATGAGGAAACGAGGGGAGCAGGGAGCAGGGGGATAAATAACCAATGATCAATCCCCGATGCCCAATGCCCCATACCTCTTAACTCCTGAAACTCAGGGATGAAGTCAAAATAATTAAAGAATTAATGAATTTTTGGCAAATAGTGACACCTGTTATTGCCTGAGCTTGATACTGTGTTACACGAGAGGAAATTATATGAGGCATAATGGTTAACACGTAGCTTATAAAAATTCCATTCCTTGAAAAGGCAGCATCTGCTGCTGAAACATTTGTCCTAAATTATCGTCAAAGAAAGCTTGTATGCTTGAATCGCAGTCGGGAAATTCCCCTATCAGCAACTTAAGTCGAATAAACATTAACTCCCAGTTGAGCAGCCCTAGCAACATCGTGCCGATGGTGATAGAGCAATCTGGTATGGGAGAAAGGGCTTTCGACATCTACTCCCGCCTGCTGCGAGAGCGGATTATCTTTTTAGGAACGCCAATAGACGATGCCGTAGCCAACTCAATTGTGGCTCAATTGTTATTCCTAGACGCCGAAGACTCAGAAAAAGACATCCAACTGTATGTTAATTCTCCTGGCGGTTCGGTGTACGCAGGGATGGCAATCTATGATACAATACAGCAAATTCGCCCTGATGTTGTTACCATCTGTTTTGGATTAGCCGCGAGTATGGGGGCATTTTTGTTGACAGCAGGGGCTGCCGGTAAGCGAATGTCTCTGCCCGACTCTCGGATTATGATTCACCAACCACTTGGTGGCGCTCAAGGTCAAGCCATTGACATTGAAATTCAAGCCAGAGAAATTCTTTATGTTAAGGCTAAGTTGAATCAGTTAATGGCTCACCATACTGGTCAACCCTTAGAAAGACTTGAAGCAGATACTGAGCGCGACTTTTTTATGTCGGCAGAAGAAGCGAAAAACTACGGTTTGATTGATCAGGTCATTTCCAGGCAAAATCTTCCCGTAGCAGGGGAAAACGTCACCATTCTGAAATAAGAGGCTGGTATGTCTAAGTACGACTCCCATTTAAAATGTTCATTTTGTGGCAAGTCTCAAGAGCAGGTGCGTAAATTAATCGCAGGGCCGGGAGTCTACATCTGCGATGAATGCGTTGACTTGTGTAATGAAATACTAGACGAGGAGTTACTCGATACTAATGGTGCGGCAGCACAACCAGCACCAAGAGCAGAGCCACCTCAAAAACGGCGTACCCACTCTTCTAGTATTTCATTTAATCAAATACCCAAGCCAACAGAGATTAAAAAGTATTTAGACGAACACGTCATTGGTCAAGACGAAGCGAAGAAAGTGCTGTCAGTAGCTGTTTATAATCACTACAAGCGGCTGGCAGTCATTCAGTCTAAAGCCAGTGGCAAACCTGGAGCGGATGATGCAATAGAACTGCAAAAGTCCAACATCTTGTTAATTGGCCCGACTGGTTGCGGCAAAACTCTCTTAGCGCAAACCCTAGCAAAAATCTTGGATGTACCCTTTGCCGTCGCCGATGCGACGACGCTGACAGAAGCGGGGTATGTGGGAGAAGATGTAGAAAATATTTTGCTGCGACTGTTGCAGGTGGCAGATTTGGATATAGAGGAAGCGCAACGGGGAATTATTTACATTGACGAAATTGACAAAATTGCTCGTAAGAGTGAGAACACGTCAATTACCCGCGATGTTTCTGGCGAAGGCGTGCAGCAAGCTTTGCTGAAAATGTTAGAGGGAACGATCGCCAATGTACCACCCCAAGGAGGGCGGAAGCATCCCTATCAAGACTGCATCCAGATTGATACAAGTAATATTTTGTTCGTCTGTGGTGGTGCCTTCGTGGGCTTAGAAAAGATTGTAGATCAGAGAGTTGGCAAAAAAGCAATAGGTTTTGTGCAACCGGGAGAAGGCCAATCGAAGGAGAAACGAGCAGCAGATACTCTTCGCCATCTAGAACCGGATGATTTAGTAAAATTTGGCATGATTCCAGAATTTATTGGGCGCGTGCCAATGGTAGCAGTAGTAGATCCGCTAGATGAAGAAGCGCTCATGGCGATTCTCACCCAACCACGCAGCGCCCTAGTGAAGCAGTACCAAAAGCTGCTGAAGATGGATAATGTCCAGTTAGATTTTAAAGCAGATGCTTTGCGAGCGATCGCTCAAGAAGCTTACCGTCGTAAAACTGGTGCTAGAGCATTACGTGGTATTGTCGAAGAACTGATGTTGGATGTAATGTATGAGTTACCGTCCCGTAAGGATGTGACACGCTGTACAGTTACAAGGGAAATGGTCGAGAAGCGATCAACTGCCGAACTGATAATACATCCATCTTCACTACCCAAGCCAGAATCTGCTTAATAGTCATTAGTCATTAGTCATTGGTAATTGCTCAAAAACTAAGGAATAATAACCATGTACCAGGGACAAATGACTAATGACAACTGACAAAGGATAAATGACTAATGCCTTATATTAATGTTCGTGGCGTTGAGCATTACTACGAATGGGTGAAAAAATCATCCGGTTCTCTGGCAAAACCAGTGATGGTTTTCATGCACGGTTGGGCTGGTTCGGCTAGGTATTGGCAAAATACTGCTGATGCTTTATCAGAACAATTTGATTGTTTACTCTACGATTTGCGAGGATTTGGCCGTTCTCGTGGGAAGCCAACTATAGCCCAAGCAAGTGAAGCTGTTGCTGAATCTGAGTCCCCACAGGAAGAATCAGAGGCAATCAGAGAGTTAACCTATGAATTAGAGGAATACGCTGATGATTTGGCAGCTTTGCTAGATGGGTTGCGTATTCAGCGTGTTTATATCCATGCTCACTCAATGGGCGCATCTGTTGCCACTTTATTTTTTAACCGCTACCCCCAACGAGTTGAACGAGGAATTTTAACTTGTAGCGGCATTTTCGAGTACGACGAAAAATCCTTTAGTGCCTTTCATAAATTTGGTGGCTATGTAGTTAAATTTCGTCCCAAATGGTTAAGCAAAATTCCATTTGTTGACCGGATGTTTATGGCTAGATTTTTATATAGTTCCATACCACATTCTGAGCGGCAAGCTTTTTTAGAAGATTTTCTCGAAGCAGATTACGATGCAGCTATAGGGACAATTTTTACTTCAGTTAGCAAGGCTCAAGCTGAAGTGATGCCGCAAGAGTTTGCCAAGCTGACAGTGCCGACTCTACTCGTGGCGGGGGAGTATGACAAGATTATTCCAGCTGAGATGGGTCGTCAAGCAGCGGCACTGAGTGATAAAGTAGAATTTGTGATGATTCCCAACACAGCGCATTTCCCAATGTTGGAAGATGTACCAACTTATCTGCAACGGGTACAAGAGTTTTTGCAAATTAACACGCCAAAACCACAGGTGGGGTAGCGTGTTGTAAGTTTGAGTTTTTGATTGAGATACTCGTTACCTGCTTTTGCGTCATGGTTAGACCGCGATGTTGCCGCCGCTATGGTGGTGATGCAACGTGGACTTGCAGCCGTAGGGCATACGGTGAAGATGCTTGGCGTTCGCGTTTCGCGTCTCCCTTTGGGAGAGGGGTTAAGCAGTAGCTCCCTTTTGACCCAAGAATCCCCCCTTTAGAAAAGGGGGGAGTGTCAACTCTCTTCAGTACCCTTTGGATTAACTCAAACCCAGTTCTCGTTTTAGCAAGTTAATCGAGTTAGCGCCGATATAATTTTCAACCTTAATCAGCTTTGGTGGACGAATAATATCTTCATCAGATGCTTGCACGGCTGCTTGCACTGCCGCAAAACTAGCTTGATCGCTTATGATTACCTCAGCCCGTTTAACCATAGCCTGGAGTTTATAAGCATCTTTTGGTTGCGAAGTCATCACTAGTAGCTCATCCCCTCGCAGACCGTGGAGAATGACTTCTGCGGCTCGTGCAATCCCGGAACTGAGGCTAACTATGCCAACACAGTTTTCTTTTGGTAAGGTTTTTAAGAGGCTGAGTTCTTTGCTGTAGTCGTAGATATCGAGAGGAATTACTCGTGCAGCTTTTGGAGCTGCGATCGCTTCCACATTACTGATAAAATACCGACTGGTGACTACTGTCGCAGAGGTAGTTTTATCTAAGACAGCTGTTAATTCTTCCATTGCTACCAACTGGACTGGGATTTTTAGCGATCGTTCTAATTCATACACCATCAACTCACCAGCACCCATGTCATAAGATGGAACTGCAACCAGTACCCGCGCACTACAACGCAAGCGCCAGTCAATTTCCGCTAAAAATAGCTCTCTAGCTTGATTCAGTGAGCATCCTTGGGAGAGCAACTCGTCAAGTGCTTGCTGGACAACTTGATATGCATCAGGATTTTGTTTGAGAATTGGTGATTGTAGCCTGCTACCGCCCTCATGACCTTGGGCACGAACATAAATACCCGAACCAGCCATACTTTCAACAAATCCGTCTTCTTCCAGTTGACGGTAAACCTTACTTATGGTATTACGGTGTAACCCTGTTTGCATTGCCAGCGCCCTTGTGCTTGGTAATTTGTAAGCAGGGGGATATTGCCGAGAAGCGATCGCAAATCGGATTTGATTAAACAGCTGGGTTGATGCGGGAATTTCGCTGTCTGGCTGAATACGGAATTGAATCATCACCAAACCTCCTGAATACTAAGTGCTGAGTGCTGAGTGCTGAGTTTTGAGTGCTGAGGTTTGAGTATTAAGTGTTGCTTTTATACTCAGCACTTTTAACTCAGCCCTCTTTTTGTGACCTGCTGCATTTGCTACATCTCAAATATGTTATTTACATATAAAATTTTTCTGATACAAATTTCTAATGCGCTCACTATTGGTAATTGATAATTTAATTAGAAAAAAGCTGGACATACTGGCATAGTTATATCAAATAAACACACAGCTAATCACACAGCACTGGTAAAAATTATTATGACAGAGCAAGCAACAATTACCACAACGGTTAATCTTTTGCAAGATAATATTCAAGTGTCGGCAAATCTTGCAGAACCAAAAGAATCTGGAGCTTACCCAGGAGTCGTAGTATTACAAGAGATTTTTGGTGTCAACGTTCACATTCGGGAAGTTACAGAACGGATTGCCAAACTTGGGTATGTAGCGATTGCACCTGCACTTTTTCAACGTATTGCTCCTGGTTTTGAAACCGGATACACACCCGAAGATATTGAAACGGGCAGAAACTACGCTATGCAAACTCAAGCCTCAGAGTTATTGAGCGATGTTCAACTAGCAATTGACTACCTCAAAAATCTACCTCAAGTGAAAAAAGATGGCTTTGGCTGTATTGGCTTCTGCTTTGGCGGTCATGTCGCATATCTTGCAGCCACCTTGCCAGATATTAAAGCTACGGCTTCCTTCTACGGTGCTGGAGTTACTACCCGCACACCAGGAGGTGGCGCTCCTACTGTCACCCGTACCAGAGAAATAACAGGTAGTCTCTATACCTTCTTTGGTACAGAAGATGCTAGCATCCCAGGCGAACAAGTAGATGAAATTGAAGCAGAGTTAGAAAAATATAAAATTCCTCATCGTGTGTTTCGCTACGATGGAGCTGATCACGGATTTTTCTGTGACCATCGTGCCAGTTATAATCCTAAAGCTGCGGCTGATGCTTGGGAGCAAGTGAAACAACTCTTTAGTCAACTGAACTGAAGCATACACAGCCAAGTTAGTTATTTGTCATTTGTCATTAGTAATAACCACAACACTGTGTACAACTTTTACTCAAATCTAATCCCCAGACCCCTTCTATAGTAGGGAATGGGGAAAACTCACAGCCTCTCTCCTTTTAGAAGTGAGGTCAGAATATTAAGTTTTACATTGCGTAACTACAGACAAAGGACAAATAACAATTTAAACTTCAGTTGCACCATATCAAATAACAATTAATCTTCAAAAGTCATGAATTCCGAATCGAAACTTTCTCAAACAGCCAATTCGCCCTTTACAATGGACGATTTTGCCAAAGCACTAGAAAAACACGACTACCAGTTTCAAAAGGGACAGGTTGTACATGGCAAAGTGTTCCAACTTGACCATGATGGAGCTTATGTCGATATTGGTGGCAAGTCGTCAGCTTTTCTGCCGCGCGATGAGGCTTCTTTGAGAGCAGTTACCGATTTATCGGAGGTGCTGCCATTGCAAGAGGAAATGCAGTTTTTGATTATCCGAGATCAGGATGCAGAAGGTCAAGTCACCCTTTCTCGAAAGCAGTTGGAAATTCAGCACATCTGGGAAAGACTGACTGAAATGCAGGAAAATGCTCAGACTGTGCAAGTACGGGTTATGGGTGTGAATAAAGGTGGTGTCACCGTAGATATTCTTTCTTTGCGGGGATTTATTCCGCGATCGCACCTGGCCGAGCGTGATAATTTAGAAGCACTCAAAGGTCAAAATCTGACTGTGGGTTTTTTGGAAATTAATCGCAACACTAACAAACTCATCCTTTCCCAGCGTTTAGCAACTCGTTCTAGCAACTTCAGCTTATTAGAACTAGGGCAACTGGTGGAAGGCAAAGTTACTGGCATCAAACCTTTTGGTGTGTTTGTCGATTTAAGTGGGATGAGCGCCTTACTTCATATCAAGCAGGTAAGCCAAAAATTCATTGAATCTCTCGAAAAAGTATTTCAAGTTGGTCAGCCAATTAAAGCTGTAATTATTGACTTGGATGAGGGTAAAGGGCGGGTTGCTCTTTCTACCAGAGTATTGGAAAACTTCCCTGGCGAAGTCTTAGAAAATATGGATGAGGTGATGGCTTCAGCTGAGGCGCGTGCCAATAGAGCTAACAACAAAGCATCTGAATAGTTTTGAGGTGGGCTGCTTACACAAAGTATAAATAGTGCAATCGCACCTGCGGTAAGTAAGATTCATCGGTGAAAATCACCCCAAAATTGATCAATAATCCAAATAGTGGGTTATCTTATCCCTCTGCATCTACAAAGATGTGGGGGGATTGCAAATTAATCAAATTTTTTACGACTCTTTTCTTGCCTCTGGCTGGAAATGCGGTTATAACAATAATTTATATTCTGAGGCGGACGTGTGGGCAATGCCAAAATTCTGCAATAGGTCTGTTGTAAAAATATTGTGTGGTATATTTAGACTTTTACCTATTGTGAATTGAATCGTTCGATTTTAAAAACGCTACGATTTACCGCAAAACTTCACTCAGCTAAATTCTCTACGTGACAATTATTTATGAATGTTAGTACCGAGCCAAAATTAATTCATCAGAAAATATATGCGAAAGAATTACGTTCTCTGATGCCACCTGAAGCATTTATCCCCGATCCAAGTAAGTTAATTATCTTGTTTATTAATCTGGCAATTTTGATACTAGGCTGGATGATAGCGGCGCGGTTAGATTGTTGGTCGCCATACCTTTTATGGCTTTATCTACCTTTAAGCATAATTATGGGCAATAGCGTGGTTGTCTTACTATTTAGCACCCACGATTTGATGCATGGTAGCGTAATTAAAAACCCCCGATTAACCTATATTATTAGCTTTATAGGGCTAACAATATTGTGGATGCCACCAACGTTATGGAAAGCAGTTCATAACCGAGTACATCATAATCACACTAATGATTTGGGCGACCCGGATCGTAATTACTTATATGAACAATCTTCAACCTGGGGAAAATGGATTCAAGATTTATTTGTACCTTCAACTGAAGTCAATCCTTTATGGTTCATAGTGGGAATGACTTCTGCTTGGGGAGTATATGCTTTTCGTAATCTGACATCTGTGCTATTTTTCAATCATGAATCCGTCGATTATGTTCCGGCTGCATTTACAGTCAGTCCTAAAGATCGTGGAGCGATCGCAGGGGAGTTATTGATCATGAGCATGATTCATCTGAGTATCCTAATCTATCTCCAATTTGAACCCATAAAGCTCATACTTGGTTACTTTTTACCGATTGCAATTGGTTATACTGGAGTAATGTTTTATATTTATACAAATCATTTACTTTGTAGAATGACCAGTGTTAACGATCCACTGATTAATAGTATGTCTCTCCGGGTTTATAAAATATTTGATCTGTTGCATTTAAATTTTTCTCACCACACTGAACATCATATTTTTCCAGGAATGAACTCTGACTATTATGTGATGGTTAGGGACTTGCTAGAAACTCACTATTCTGAAAACTTTAATTTATTGGATGCTGGAGAGGCTTGGGATTTGCTGCTGAAAACTCCCCGGCATTATAAAGATGAAAATACTCTTACAGATTGGTCAGGGAAAAAGTCTGTTCCCTGTCCTACAAGCGACAATTAAAAAGCTGACTTTTCAAGGTATCTGGAAAACCTCTCTCTAAATCTCTCTCCTGGAAGGAGAGAGATTTAGAATTCTTCCCAAGGGGAAAGGGGTTAGATTTTTCGTGGGCTTTTCCACATAACGTGAAAAGTCAGTTAAAAAGGACTCTTGCAAATGAATGACTCTGTTGGCGAATTGCGATCGCTATCCTCAAAAGCTTAAGATGTCGTAGCGTCTCACCCCAGAAATTGCGGTTTACATGAATTCGCCAACAGTCTGATGAATGCGCTGCTAGGCTGAACTTGCACAAGGCTAAGATGTCGCTTGAACAAGCGATTAACTTGTTGAGTCAGTAAAACTAATCCCATCACTCTATCCCCTGCATCTACAAAGATATGGGGAATAATTTTTAGAGTATTAAAATGAATAAGGTGTGATTTATTGGCATGAGAATATCTTGAGCATGGTAACAAAGTATAAAATATGCTCATATCTCTATTTAAGTATTGCTCAATGGATTTTGAGCATATATCGAGCATTTTGACAACTATAAACGCTGTAACTATTCAATTTAGGTATTTATATGTTTCTGGTAACTGGAGCAACGGGAGGAATTGGTCGCAGAGTTGTGCGACTCCTACGACAACGAGAACAGTCTGTGCGGGTATTTGTCCGCCTTAATTCGCGCTACAGCGAGTTAGAACACCGGGGTGCAGAAATCTTCATCGGTGACTTGCTAGATGAAAAAGATATCCAGAAAGCTAGTGGGGGTGTCAAGTATATTATCAGCGCCCACGGTTCTGATAGCGATGCCCTATCTTTAGATTACCGTGCCAATATTGAACTTATTGACCAGGCGAAAGCCAATGGCGTAGAGCATTTTGTCTTCATTTCCGTACTGGGAGCCGATCGCGGTTATGAAGATGCTCCTGTTTTCAAAGCCAAACGAGCAGTAGAGCGATATTTGGCAGCTAGTGGCTTAAATTACACTATTTTGCGCCCATCTGGATTAGCATCTAACTTGCTGCCACTAGTAGAACGATTTCGGGAAACAGGATTGTATCTGCTCATTGGCGATCGCAAAAATCGTACCTCAATTGTCAGTACTGATGATTTGGCAAGGATAGTTGTGGATTCTGTGACAGTTGAAGGCGCTCGCAACCAGATTTTCCCCGTCGGAGGGCCGGAGATTTTATTACGAGAAGATATTCCCCGGATTTTTGGTCGGATTTTCACCAAAGAACCAGTAATAATTAACTCACCACTATTTGTCATTGATGGGTTGCAGGGTGCATTGGGTTTATTTAATCCCCAAATCCAAAAAGCTTTGGGAACTTATCGCACATTGCTAGCAAATGAATTTTTCTGTACAAAAGATGAAATTGCCAATTTAGAGGCGATTTTTGACTTCCAATTGGAGACATTAGAAAATTTTTTGCGGCGCTATCTAGCAGTTTGACTGGGGACTGGGGACTGGGAAGAGTTTTCCCAATACCCAATTACCGATAATCTAAAATCCAAAATCTAAAATCTAAAATTCTATGAAATCTTCCCTAGCTGCAAATGCTGCTCAAGCACGTCAGACAAAACAGCGATTCGCCCAACCAGAGGAACAACTCACTTATGAGTTAGGGAAGGCAGTACAGGAATTGCCGCCCCTGTACACTAGATTATTAGCGGGAACGATGAGCGCCATCGTATTTGGAGCGATCGCCTGGGCATACTTCTCGCAAATAGATGAAGTAGCAACAGCACCAGGGGAATTAATTGCTTCCGCACAGGTAAGACCGGTGACATCCTTGGGTGGAGGGTCAATTGTCGCTGTTAAAGTGCAAGAAGGCGATCGCGTTACTAAAGGTGAAGTTCTGATTCAAAAAGATCCAGACTTGCAAATAACCGATGTTTCCCGCCTAGCTAAATCTACCAGATTGATTCAAGACGATTTGCAACGTTTGGATGCAGAACGCACTGGAGGTAAAACTACTGGGACAAAACTGCAAGATGAACTTTTAAACTCCCGTCTGCAAGACTACCAAGCGCGTCAAGCAGCGGCGGAAGCAGAAGCAAATCGCCAAATAGCACTCATCGATCAAGCCAAAGTCCGCTTGACTCGATTGCAAGACAACTTAGTTAATGCTAAAAGCAGCTTTGCGAATTCTCAAACTAACCTTGCCAATGCAGATAGCATCCGAATTAAAATTGAAAGTAATTTAGCCATTGCTGAAGAAAGGGAAAAAAGTCTACGCACCCTAATTACTCCTGGCGCTATACCTCGTGTTGATTATCTGGATGCCCAAGAACGATTAACTCGTGCAAAGACAGAAATCACCAAAGCACAAGATGAAGTTACCAACGCCCAGAATAGAATCACAGAGGCTCAAGATAAAGCCACATCATTAGAAAAAGATATTGCGGCTCAAGTCCAGGAAATTCGCCAAGCAGAACAAGCTTACAACGCTGCACGCAGTCAGTCCCAGCGTGTCGCATCAGAACGGCAAAGCGAAATTTTGACCCAGTTTAATAAGCGTAAAGAAGAACTAACAACTGTTCAAGGTCAATTAGAGCAAGCGAGAAAACAGCAAGCTTTAGAAACAATTGAGGCTCCCGTTGCCGGTACGATTTATAGAGTCAAAGCCACCAAGGGGCCAGTACAATCGGGTGAAGAATTGCTGTCAATTTTGCCAGAAGGAGAAGAAATGCTCCTAGAGGTGAAAGTTCTCAACCGCGATATTGGGTTTATTCGTCAAGGAATGAAGGCAAAAGTGAAAATGGCGACTTTCCCCTTCCAAGAATTTGGCATTGTGGATGGTGAAGTCATGCAAGTCAGTCCGAATGCAATTATTGATAAAGAATTGGGTTTAGTTTTTCCGACGAGAATTAAGCTAAATAAACACGCAGTGAATGTGCGGGGTCAAGAAGTAGAATTTACACCAGGAATGGCTGCTACAGGTGAAATTGTCACTCGTAAAAAGTCAATTTTGACATTCATCACTGAGCCTGTGACACGGCGGTTCAATGAGGCATTTTCCGTTAGGTAAGTTTGTAGCCTCTGCTGTTTTGATTCCAGTTCAAAAGCGATACCTGGGTTTGGTTATAGCGGTTCTCGGTTTAGTAGGTACTGAACCCCACCCCCAACCCCCTAAGAGCAAGCGAAGAGGGGCTATAATGAGCAGCATTTCCAGCCAGAGGCTGGAAACGAGATTTTTAAAAGGGTTTTGGCTTAAGTTGACACCAACGAGCATTGCTAAACCCCTACATTCATTCACCAGAGATGAGCGGGTTGGTTGATTTTTTTAACCGAGCAGTATTGGACTCAACTGCTAATCACTATAAGTTTCAAGCCATACCCGATAATTTTCTATACTGATCTATTTGTTTTTGCCTTCCCTCTAGTTGTTTGCCAAAATCAAGATTATTCTCATCCTCATTGCTATCCATATTGGTGCTGCCCAGAATATTCTCATAGTTTTGGAATTGCGACCATAATTCTGGATTTGTTAATCCATTATTACCTTCGGCTGATGTCAGATATTTTGTAGTTTCTGCGTAGGCGTAGCCCGTCTCAGAGGTTGTTTGACCGATCGCAGGGCTAAAATCAGAATTATTCCAACTAGCGATAGTTTCTGGTGTTAGAGATTTTGCTGTTTCTGTAATTGCCTGACCGATTAGAGAACTAAAATTGGAACTATTAAAACTAGAGCTTGTAGCTTGTGTCTTATTTACTGCTGTGTCTGCAATCACCTGACTTGCTAGAGAACTGACATTAGAAAGATTCAAACTAGAGCTTGTAGTTTGTGTACTATTTCCGGCGGTTTCTGTGACAATCTGACGGACTTGGGCATCAGTCAGCTTGGAGTTAGCACTAAGCATCAGGGCAACGATACCAGCAACGTGGGGAGCAGCCATAGATGTGCCGCTATAAGTGTCATACTGATTATTCGGAACTGATGAATAAACCTTGACTCCTGGGGCTGTGACGTAAGCGATTTGATTCGTTCCAGAGCGATTAGAGAAGTCGGGCATATTATTATTTTTATCTACTGCCCCTACCGCAATTCCCGACTTGGATGCATAGCGGGCGGGATAGTCTGGTGATGAGTCACCATCATTACCTGCTGCCATGACGACAATGACTCCTTTGCTGCTGGCATAGTCAATGGCTGACTCTAAAGTACGATTAGAAGATCCGCCTCCTAAACTGAGGTTAATCACATTAGCTCCATTATCCACAGCGTAGCGAATACCTTTAGATATGGAACTATAGGAACCAGAGCCAGAGCTATCTAAAGCTTTGACAGGCATAATCTTGGCATCATAAGCAATACCAGTGACACCGTAGTTATTATTTTCTCCTGCGATCGTGCCGGAAACATGAGTACCATGACCGTTGTCATCTAGGGTGTTGTTGTTTTTATCAGCGAAGTTCCAGCCGTAATTATCATCAATATAGCCATTACCATCATCATCTATACCGTTACCCGCAATTTCCTTGGTATTCGTCCAGATATTATTTGTTAAATCTTCATGGTTATGGTCAACTCCAGTATCTACAACAGCGACAACAACGCCCTTACCTGTGTATCCATGTGCCCAAACTTCCGGTGCTTTAACCAGGTCTGCTCCCCAATTATTGCCCCCAAGATCGGGAACATCAGCAAAGGTATTTTGGCCAGCAGCTCTAGCCACTGCTGCTGCTCCATTAATTAAGCCATAGCCATTGGTGGAATTATAATTCCCAGTGCTAAAAGCATTAGCAGTAGTGTTACTGCTATTTTGCAACTGCACATCAGAATCGGCTGAGTTGTAGCTACTACGTCCGTTGAGGTTGAGGCTATAGTCATTCTTCGTATTAAAGGTATCTAATGAAGAGATTGAAGAGACATTTAGCTGTTTATTTGACAACAGATTGTGATTAACATCATCACGGAGCATAAGTATTTTTTCTCAAAGATATCAATCGTTTTTTGACAGTTTGAAGCGTTAAAACCTTTACAACAAAAAGATTTTAAGGTGTGAATAAGCTCCATTCTCAACAATTACTATGAAAATTCATAACAAAATGCTAATTTTACTACTAAAAATCAGAATAAATAGTGGAATTCTTATTAACACAATAATTGATAAAATAAATATTAAGTTTTTAGTAATCTAAGTATAAATTGGTAGAATAAAAATTAATTACGTTATGCTTCTAAACTTAGAATTTCCATAGGTTTTTAACATTACCTTAGAGGATGTTTTAAAAGTCGCAAAGTATACTATAAACCCCTATCTCCCACTTCTAAGAGGCTTTAAAACCCCCATTACCTCATAGGGAAGGAGGGCTAGAGCGAAGCCTTTGAAATCTACCGTCAACCCAACGTTGTCGAACGCGCTATCAACCGGCTCAAGCAATTTCGGCGTATTGATACTGAGTATTAAAAACTGGCTGTAAATTATACAGCTATGATTGCGATCGCCTCCATTATATATATTGTGGTTATAGTTTGAAAACACGCCCTAAGGGGGTTAGATTTGGGAGGTTTTGCTGTTAACAACAATACTTTTAAAACATCCTCTAAGATGTGTCACAGCAATAGGGTGCGTTAACGGAGTGTAACGCACCTATTTTTATACGTTAAAAAGTAAGGATTGAGGTCGGTGGTAGTTGACAGAAGTAACATCATGGGAGAGCATCAGTTGTTAGCTCAACCTAATACTATAAAAACTTTACTGAGAGGAAATTATGGCAGGTAAATTTGATGGCCAAGTGTCACTTGTAACAGGTGGGACTTCAGGCATTGGTCGGGCTACTGCGATCGCCTTTGCTAACGAAAGCGCAAAGGTAGTCTTGACAGGTCGCCGAGAGGAAGAAGGACAAAAGGTCGTTGACATTATTAAACAAACAGGCGGTGAAGCAACTTTTTTCCGAGCCGATGTCTCGCAGGAAGAGGATATTAAGCTAACTATTGAAAAGACAATTGAGACTTATGGAAGACTCGATTACGCTTTTAACAATGCAGGAATTGAGTCACCGGTAACTCCACTGCACGAGCAATCGCTTGATAAATTTGATCAACTGATGGCAATCAACGTTCGCGGCGTGTTTCTCTCAATGAAGTACGAAATCATTCAAATGCTTCAACAAGGAAGTGGCGTAATCGTCAACACCTCATCCATCGCCGGACTGATAGCTTTTCCGGGTATTGCTCCGTACCATGCTAGTAAACATGCTGTCATGGGCTTAACCAAATCTGCGGCGCTGGATTACGCTAAACAGGGGATTCGGATTAATGCCGTCAATCCTGGCTTCATTACTACTGCTATGGTTGAGCGTTTCTCAGCTAACTTAGGAGAAGATGCCGATGCTGCCACGCAACAACTAATAAATTCTGTTCCAATGGGACGCATGGGCAGTTCAGAAGAAATTGCGTCTACAGTATTGTTCCTGTGTTCTGACGCAGCTGCTTACATAACGGGACAGTCTTTGGTTGTGGATGGCGGTTTATTAGCGACCTGAGTCAATTACGCGCTTAACAACCTGAATCCTGACGTTAAAAATAATTATTCCCAGTAGATGACGGCGGAAATAAAGCTACCATTCAAAAGAGCCGGAAAGCGCAACATAAAAGCCTTTTGATTTTTGCGTAGCGGTACTAGTACAGTTCGAGTGGTGCAAGAAAAAGACGACAAATACCTGATTCCAAAACATTGCGATCGCAAAATTTATCATAAATCAAAGGGTTTAAGACCCCAACAATACAGGTAGCGCGGAGTCGGAGCCACTCCGCCTTTGCGAAGTTACCCCTGCGGGATCTTGCTACAGTCGGGGTTTAAATCCCCGTCTGAAAATGTCTTTAATGCAATAATTTTGAATTGTTATCATCCTGTTGCATGACAAGTTTGTAACCAAATTCAAATGACGAATGGTGTATGACTCCATTCGCCAAAGACTATTCTTAAGCCACTCTCCAGATATCAAGTAGGCACAAGCTAAAAGCTAGTTAAATCTATTAAATGTTTGCTTGCTGCCGTTGATATAGTGACCAATACAAACCCTTTTGTTGCAACAACTCTGAGTGAGTACCACGTTCGGCAATCACACCTTGCTCCAATACCAAAATCAAATCAGCACGTTTAAGAGGAGCAAAGCGGTGAGCAATCAAGAAGACGGTACGGTTAGCAGAAATTTTTTGCAGGTTTTGCAATACTTGTTGTTCAGTTTCACTATCCAAAGCGCTGGTAGCTTCATCCAAAACTAAAATCGGCGCTTGGGAAAGAAATAGCCTTGCTAGGGCGATACGTTGTCTCTGTCCACCAGATAAAGCTGTACCGCGTTCACCAACATTGGTTTCGTAACCGTAAGGTAATTGACTGATGAAGTCGTGTGCTACTGCTAGTCTTGCCGCCTCTACTACTTGCTCTGCGGTAATGTCGGGAGTACCGAGAGTGATATTTTCCAAAATAGAACCGTTAAATAAAAAGTCTTCTTGGAGAACTACACTAACTTGTTGCCGCAGTGAGGCTAAATCTGCACTTTTTATATCAAAACCATCAATAAGAATGCGTCCTGATTCAATTTGATAAAGGCGTTGCAATAGTTTAGACAGGGTACTTTTACCAGAACCACTGCGTCCGACAATGCCAACAAATTGCCCTGGTTCGGCATTAAAAGAGATTCCCCGCAGAATTGCTTCAAAGTTTGGCCGGTAGCGGAAAAATACTTGCTCGAAGGTGACTTGTCCTTTAAGCGGTGGTAAAACTAAACCAGTTCCTAGTTCAGCTTCTGGGGAGACGTTGAGAATATCACCAATGCGATCTACAGAAAGTAGCACTTGTTGAAGGTTTTGCCACAACTGTACTAAGCGCAAAAGCGGGCCTGTGACTCTACCAGACAGCATTTGAAATGCAACTAGCTGCCCGATTGTGAGCTTTTGGTCGATGACTAACTTGGCACCAAACCAGAGAATCAGCATGGTGGACAAATTGGTGAGAAAGTCACCGATGTTGCTGCTGATATTGGAGGTGGTAGAAGCTTTAAAACCTGTGCGAATGAAGCGAGCAAATAAGCCTTCCCAGCGATCGCGGGCTACTGGTTCGGCTGCATGGGCTTTAACGGAGTGAATTCCTGTAATTGTCTCGACTAAAAACGATTGACTATCGGCACTCCGATTAAAAGTTTCGTTGAGCCAGTTACGCAGAATTGGGGTTGCAACTATCGTCAATGTGGCAAATAGCGGCAGTACTGCTAAGGCGACAAAGGTGAGTGGGACATTATAGTAAAACATCAATGCCAGGTAAACCACAGCAAAGATGCTATCTAGAATTACAGTTAATGCTGTACCTGTGAGAAACTGACGAATTTGTTCGAGTTCTTGGACTCGTGCGATTGTGTCTCCAACGCGCCGCGACTCAAAATAAGCTAATGGCAGACGCATCAGATGGCGAAATAGCTGTGCTGATAAACTTAAATCCAGACGACGAGCTGTATGGGTAAAGATGAATAGGCGCAGAATGCCTAGTATGGACTCAAATATGGCTACGCATAAAAGTGCGATCGCCATGACATCAAGAGTCGGCAAACTCCCCTGCACCATCACTTTATCAATGACGACTTGCGTAATTAGCGGTGTTGTTAACCCCAAAAGCTGCAAGGTAAAAGATGCTAACAATACTTCTGTGAGCAATCCCTTATACTTCCAAACCGCTGGGGTAAACCAACTGAGGTTAAATTTTTCTTGCTGGGATATGAGTTCTACTTGCCATAGTTGTCCATCCCAAGATGCCTCAACTATCGACTGCGGCAAGGTTTCACAACTCCGTTCGGGATTGAGAGGGTTAGCGATAATTAAGCGATCGCCTTTAACTCCATAAGCCACCACCCAGGATGGACTCTGGGGTGAGTCAGAATTCCACAGCAATAAAGCTGGAAATGACAGCTGTCGCAATTCACCCCAACTCACTCGTAACCGCCGCAACACTAACCCTAACTTTTCTGCTGCTTCTACAACCTGTTTTGGGCGTTGTCCTCGGAGTTGGCGCTGCACCCATTCCAGTTGCACAGAATTTTCTAACTGTTGCGCCACCATTGTTAAACAGGCAGCAGCAGTGTTCCAGCTGGCAACAAACGGATAATTTGAAATGATTAGATTGGCGGCTGGGAGTCCTCTTTGGGGTTGGAGGCTGTGGGGGCTGGAAGTCCCGTCTGAGGCTGATGTTACTGAAGGACTGGCAGAGAAGGAAAATGTCTCCCTTTGTTCCTCCATATCCACTGGTAACACTTGCCAAAATTCCTGAATTTGTGGGTGAGAAAATTCTTTCCACAGTGCAGTATCCCAACAAACTACTACCACTTCTTTACTAGCAGCTACAGCTTTAAAATCCGCAGACAGCTTTTGGAAGTCGCCAAACCAATCCCCCGCATCTAGGGCTGCTATTGGTTTGCCAATCCCTTCTTCTCGCAAGCGGACTTTCCCAGCCACAATTAAGAATTGATAACCGCCGACATCGTTTGACCAGATTTTTTCTCCAAGACGATACTGACGGGTTTGGCACTCATTTTCCAATCGGGATTGTTGTTCGGGAGTCAACCAGCATAGTGGTGGTTGATTCCAAGGCAAAGAAGCTAGCACTTTTAATCGTAAAGATTCATTATCCAGAATTTTTAACTCACTTGTAACTTGACTGTCAGTTTTTGAATTTTCTCTGCTAGCCATTTCTCAAACAACTCATTTTGTAGTGCTTGCTGTAGTTGAGTATCTTCTAAAGACGCTGGCAGAAATTGTTCTACTCGAAACAAACCATAAGGTCCTTCTCCCTGGGGAGAGTCTTTGCCAACGATTTCTATTGGTCCTACCAATTGTCCGGGACTAGCCACATCAATAGCTGCCCGTAATATATCCGGCATAGTGCCTCGGCTGACGATTCCCATCATGCCGTTCACAATTCGGTCATCTGAAAGTGAATACTCTTTAGCTAGTTGCTCAAAACTACCTCCTTCTTCTATTTGGGTTTGGAGTTCATCTGCCAATTCTCGATTATCAACAACAATCCGGGAAAGTACTACCCGATCCAAAAAAAGTTTGCGCTCAATAAAATATTCTTGGAGTTTTGTTTCCGTCACTACAGCTTTCAGTTTTTCTAACTTGTAACCAAAAGTAACCGATGTGTGAAAGGTCGCGTAATCTGTGTTATTTGTCTTTAACCATTCTTGAAAACTTTGGGGATCAGTCAGTTGATTTTTCAGCCGAAAGTCAATAATTGACTGTTCAGTTATTGCGGTGCCAATTTCAATATCGTCTCGGTTTTGGATTTCCGCCTCAATTACGTACTGGCGGAGAATATCCCCAATGAACTGTCCCAATTTTCCAGAGGCTTGCAGGTATTTTACTGCTGACTCAATAGAGATTATTTGGTCATCAATTGTCAAAAATGATAAAGATTCCATGAACTAATTATGTGAAAATGGTTAAACACTTATTAGGACTTTTAAATTAAATCATATAGAAATCATCTGGTTGTTGATGGATAAATATGATAAAGATTCCATGAATTAATTACATCTAAATGGTCAAAAAATTATATAGCTAGTAAATAATATAATTTGCCATAATCACTTTTACAGTCTAGTGGGGACAAAACAGGATTGAAAATATCAGCGGTAGTGCAGTAGTAAGGCAGATTGCTTATTTTCTCTTAATGCCCTTC
The DNA here is from genome assembly GCF_036917935.1 of Nostoc sp. Taxonomy (GTDB): domain Bacteria; phylum Cyanobacteriota; class Cyanobacteriia; order Cyanobacteriales; family Nostocaceae; genus Nostoc. The sequence continues at coordinate 43,755 of NZ_JBALEL010000027.1, forward strand.
AGGAGTGGTGTTAGCGGATAGCTAGGGTTTAGCCCGTGCTGTTAGCCCAATTGTTTTGCTCAATGCCCCACTTAAATGAGTAATTGTTTATTCTCATCAGTCTACTTAATGAAACTTATCCATGTCCAGGCAAGTAGCACAGATGCGATCGCACCGATTAATGTATTAAAAATGTTTACCACTTCATTGGTCAGCCAGGTATACTTAGATTGCAGTGTTGCCCCAATCACACTTTCTAAGTTGGTGGCAATAAATGCTGCCAGCACACACCAAGCGACTCCTAATAGATCAATTAAACCAACTCCCCAACCAACAAATGCGATCGCAACAGAAGCCACAATCCCAGCTAAAGTTCCCTCCAAGCTTACCGCCCCTTCTGTACCCCGTGGCACTGGTTGGAATGTGGTAATCAAAAAGGTGCTTTTACCATAAGCTTTACCGACTTCGCTGGCAGTGGTGTCAGCCAACTTGGTACTGAAACTCGCTACATAGGCTAACAATAATAGGGACTGGGGAATAGGTACAAGGAATCCCGAATTTATGATTCCTACTCCCAAGGCACACAGCGCCCCAGTTAAAGCCGAACCCCAAACATTTTCTGGGCCTCTTGCACCAGAACGCTTTTCGGCAATTCCTTCTGCTTCCTTCTGCGCCATACCGATGCGGGTAACGCCAGAACCAACCAAAAAATAGAACATTACTACTGCATATCCTTGCCAGCCTAGAGTTACCCAAATTAAGATGGCCAGGAACCAGGCATGGAATAATCCAGCAGGGGTAAGTAGCTTTTTCGGTGCAATCCAAGCTAAACCCAATAAAATTGTGTTTAATCCTACTGCTACTAACCAGGGATTTACAGAATCAATTAAGGATGACATCAGCAATTAATCATGAGTAATTTTGTCTGAATATCAACAGAATAACGAATTTGTCATGCTTAGTGCTTTATTTCTGAAATTTCTCCAATTCAAGTAATATGTTTGTATTATTAAATGAATAGCTTAGAGGTTGTTTGAAAAGTCCTCTTGTCGGTATCAAAACATTTTAGATCCCCCTAAATCCCCCGAGAAATTGGGGGACTTTGAGAGAGGTTGCCCCCCTTTTTAAGGGGGGTTAGGGGGGATCAAAGTGCCTAAAATCACAGCCAAATACTTTTCAAACATCCTCTTAGGCATCGCCCTGAAAGCTGAGTATAAAACTACAAACATCCTCTTAGATATACACTGCAATATTGACTAAAGAAGGTGGATTAAACAAAATGCAAAACTTCTGTTTAGTTGGGTGGACTCTTCCGATAAAGGATATAAGTTAATGTCAATAAAAACTGTGTTTAAGTTAACCACAATCAAAACTTAACAGCATAAATTGTAGATAGCATCAACTACTAGTCTTTTTCACACAAGCTATGAGCCAAACTTTATTCCATCTGGCTTTCCCTGTGACTGACATTGCCCAAACAAAAGCGTATTACGTAGATGGCTTGGGCTGCATTCCTGGTCGTGAAAACCACCATGCCCTGATTCTCAATCTCTACGGTCATCAACTAGTGGCTCACGTCACCAAAGAACTCTTGACACCGCAACACACTATCTATCCCAGACACTTTGGGCTAATTTTTACCCAAGAACGTGACTGGCAAGACTTACTAGAAAGGGCACAACAGCAACAACTACTTTTTCGGGAAGGAACCAAAAATCGCTTTGTAGGTTCTCCTCTTGAGCATCGCACTTTCTTTTTAGAAGATCCTTTTTATAACCTCATGGAGTTCAAGTATTATCGTCACCCAGAGGCGATTTTTGGGAGTTACGAACATACACAAATTGGGGATAGAACTTAAAAAATTAAAAATTAAAAATCAAGTAATGCAAGCGTAAGAAGCATCCTGGTTACTGACTGGATTTTTTATTCAGCAAGGGTAGCTTAATAGGCTTTGCTAAAGCTGCTGTGACTACCGTTAAACTCCTGGGGTCTGTCAGCATCCAAGGGTGTAGAGCAACTGGTACTATTACTTGGCTTCCTACGGCCATTTGTGAACTATTCGCTGGGACAATCATTAAATCATAAGGTGTCCAGATAGACGTAAAATCTAGCTGCCCCAACATTACAACATCTGAATTTAAATCCTTGAGAAAAATGTTGTCAGGGCGCATTTGTAGGCAACCAGGACGCCAGGAACCATAAGCAACCACAGTTCCATAATGGGGCGAAGAGATCGTGATAAACCGCTGCACGCGGTTAATTCCTCCCAATCGCTGAACATAGTAACGGCTGACAATTCCTCCCATGCTAAAGCCGATTAAATCTAGGCGTTGTTCTGGTGCAAAGGTGGCTGTAACATAATCGGCTACTTGTTTTGCCAATTCATCAAGACCCACATCACCATTATTAGGAACTAGATTCAGGCTATATACAGACCAACCCTGTTGTATGAGGTATGCCCTCATTCTATGGAAAACTGCCTCTGTGTCGTCAATGCCGTGTATTAACAAAACGGGATTGCGTTGTTGATTTTCAATGTTCATTTACAAAATCTGGCTGAATTAAAGGATGTATTTCACTTTTGTAGGTACATACTGCTCTACAAACTGAAGTTATTGCTTTTCAGATTCTTTAAAAGATATTTTTGCAAACAAAACGGAAATGCTTCCAAAAATAGTTTGTATAAAATTTAACTAATTAATCTCGTTATCTGCCAATAGGCTATGACACTACTCCCACTGGTTGAGAGTAAACTGCTTGCTTAATTTCAATTAAATATTTACTAAACAAAGAAATGTTAATTATTATAAAGCTTGCTTTCAGAATCTTGCTCTTAGTTACAGTAAAATTTAATAATTAGTTCTCGGTGTATTCAGGTTGCAAATGCTTGCAATAGAACATTTGTCCTGTAGTTTTACTACAATGTTAATTAAGCACAAACCTATAAGGGTTGTCACCAGAATGGGGTGGCGCAAAGCAGAAAATGTAACATTTTGACGTAATTTTTAACAATTACGGTCGAGTTTCAAATATAAAAGGTAAAAGGCAGGAGTAATTGTAATGGATTTTATCAAAAAGTTAATTTCGGGTATTCAGGGTTTTCTTGGCGGTATTCTAGGTTTTGTTACCGGACTGTTACCAGGGAAGAAGAAAAGCAACGGCTACTTCTTAGAATTGGACGAAGCCAAAGATGCTGCTAAAGATGCTGCTAAAGAGGTAGCATCGAACGCGAAGAAAGTAGCAGAGACAGTTACATCGACAGTTGCATCGAATGCTAAGAAAGTAGCACAGACAATTACATCAGAAGCACCAACTCCATCTAAATCAGATTCGTTGAATGGAACAAAAACCGCTGCTGCTAAGGCTAAGGCTAAGGAAAAATCAGGTAAAAATCCCAAACCAGCCGACGTTCAACTAGTCCAGACTGCTGAGGGTCTTAGAGTTGAACCGGGCAAAAATGCAAAAGCCGCAGCAGCCAAAGTACTCAAAGAGCAGCCAACTGAAACAACCTTTGCGCCAAAATATCTTGCTCCTTCGACTACTAGCTCTAATGGTCGTCGCCGTCCAGGAGCGAATATGAGTGCTTATCTAGATATGGCACGTCAGATTAAAACCCCTAAGAATTAATTAATTTGTAGAGACCGTAAATTTACGGTCTCTACAAGTTAAGCCTGAAGATGCAAGGTTAAGATAACTTTGCCAGTTGTAGATGGGGGAACTCTCCAAAGTAGGAGCGATCGCTTAATTTTCTCCACTACAACTGCATCTTTTAGGGTTGAGGTTTCCTCATCCAAAACTACCCGTTCTACCCGACCTTTGTTGACGGTGAACTCAAAGACGATTTCACCATTGAAGCCGGAAGGAAAGTTTAGTTGTTGAAGGTGTTGGGTTAAGTCAGCAATTTCTGTTTCATCCAAGCCAGTAGCGCTGATCACCTCTAACTGATGGTTGATGGCTGCGTCTAATATTTCACCTTCTTGCATCGACTCGGAATCAAAGCTCAAAGATATCTCGACTTCTTTGGCTACTGGAGATTGTGGCGATCGCCTTTGCCGGAGAAAATCTGGAACGTTTTCTGAGGCTGGCGCTGATAACTTTGATAATTTCATTTGAGGCGCAAAACCACCAGCCGGAGCATTGCCAAACACTCCTTGGTAACTAACTGCTTCAGGCATTTCCACTGGCACTTGCATAGACAAGTATTCGCTTCCTGGTTCAACTCGCACGTCATCGCTGACAGCAACAAAAGCGGTGTATTGAGAAAGCAGTTGATAAGTTAAGGCGGTTTCTGTAACTGCTTCTACACCAGCTTTTGTTTCAAAGCTCACCATTTGATTCATCAAATCTTTGATGCAAGCACGTCCCCATAACTGCGCTACAGCAAGATTTCCTGTTTCCTCAAATATGAGGTTAAACGTTTTTTCGTAGTGTTTACCGCCCGCAGCAATGCCGGAGATTTGCAGATTACCGCCGACTCTATCCTGTTTGCGACCAAATAAAACTAATGGTTGTGCGGTGAATAAATCAGGCGCTATGGCTGGGTAAATCACAGGCGATTCTGTGTCACCATGCCAAGAGATTTGAATATTTGTGAGGACGGGATTGTTGATTTGCCTGTAAAACTTTTCGGCAACTTCTTCTGTGGGTTCATCATGACGAATAATTTTGGATATTCCCCGGCCAATTTCGGCGATGCGATTCAGTAAAAAACGGTTAACTGAACTACCAGCACCGAAACTGTAAAGGCGATTTCCTGGTTGTAGGTGCTGTTGTACCTCTGCCAAAATCTCATTTTCGTTGCCGATATAGCCATCGGTTAAGAGTACAACGCTGCGTAATCTTCCGGTTGGTGTGGGGAAATTTATGGCTGTACGAATGCCACTGAGCATTTCTGTACTGCCATCAGCTCGTAAATTATTAATATAAGCGATCGCTTGGGCACGATTTTCTGATGTATTCGGCAGAGGTGTTGGCGATAACTGTCTGACTCTATCGGAAAAATCGATAATTGTGAAAGTATCGTTGGGATTCAACGCATTGATAAATCGCCGCATCAATTCCTGACACTTTTGCAACGGATCGCCAGATTGGGAACCGGAAGTATCCACCAAAAATACGACATCTTTGGGGACAATCTCATCAGTGGAATATTCCAAAGCTGGAATCAGGTATATTGCAAAATGTCCGCCGCGATCGTCGGCTTGGGTTAATACTGTGGATTGAGTTTCTTTACCAGAAACTTGATAGCGGAGAATTAAATCTTTGTTGGGAATTGTATCTTCTCCGGCTAATTGAATCCGCACAATTTGACCTGAGTGTTCAATTTTTAATTGATGAGAAGGAGAACGCACTTCAGAAATTGGCAAACCTGCATCAATTTCGACTGTGACATTAATATTGTGACGCGATCGCGTTCCCTCCAACACTACAGGCGGTGTAATGCGAGAAGCATCAGGAACTCTGTCTGTGTCACCGCTACCATCTATTGGCGTTCCCGGAATATATCTTGGCCCTACAACCATTGGGAAAACAAATTCGTAGTTTCCCGCCTCAAATTTTAAACTTTCGGTGTAACGAATTGTGACATCAATTTGTTCACCAGGTTTGATGTTAGCCAGAGATTGGGTAAAAATGTTGTCTCGTTGCTGTTCTAGAAGTGCGGCGGTGCGTCCTTCTTGTTTTGCTTTTTCATAGATTTGTTGCGCTTCTTCACGTTTTTTAATATTCCCTTTGATAATGCGATCGCCTATTTTGATTTCCATGTCATCCACCGCCGCCTCATCAGGTAATGGAAAGATATAGACTGCTTCTAAAGGCTGCGTAAAGGGATTTTCAAAGCTTTGGATCACCTCAACTCGTGACAAGTTACCTGCAATTTTTGCGATAACTTCCGTATGCTTGAGCGGAAAAACTAGTTGTTCTCCTTGAGGGGATTGGACGTACAAACCCCCTAGCTGTTGGTTTTTAGCACTTACTGTATTCATAGATTTGATAGCTTGCTTTGTGTGGAATATCAACCTAGACTAAAGATGCTGAGATTTTTTCAAAAATTAAATATGAATTATTTAACAAACACCAGTCCACTATATAAATGAAAAGCTGAGTCCCAATTAGTCTGTTCCCTACGAAACAAATCAATGTGAGACTTGATATGACTTAGCATTTCTGTTTGATCTAATGTTGTATCTGCAAAAGACGTGAAATCTGACCAGATTTTGACTTGAGGCAGTTGCTGGTCAATCCAACTCGATAAACTATTCCAATTAATTCTGATTGTATTTTGGCTAGCTTGGGTAATAATTTCTAAACCTTGCCGGAATTCATAGCCGTTATCATAAAATCGGAGAATGCAACGTCTACCAGGTATGTGTAAATCACAAAACTGAGCATAGTCTTGTGTTTGAGTTTTCCATTCAAGTTTACGGCGGGCATCAACATCTACAACTTTTTCAAAAATGGGCAAAAGTCCCACTACTCTTGCTGTGACTTCTGACCAGTCAAAGGTGAGAGAACCTAGTTGATTTACCTGGTTACGACAAACAATAGTAGCTTGTGGGGTAGATGCTTGGAAATATTTGACTTGATAAACTTGAATTTGCTGAATTTGAACTATTGTTGCCCAAAAGCAAGGAATACCAGCCTGCTGTAGCTGTTTGCCATAAAATTTTAGTTCTCCTACTTGGCCAGTGCGGTACAACCTCCAGCCACGACTTGGGAGTATCAGCCTTGCAGTATAGGGGTCTAGCTGCATAATCTGGGCGAATTTTCGAGACGCTTCTGTTTTCAGTTCGTTACTGAGTGGCTCTAAAACTAGTACGCCAAGTTCGGTGTTATTCGGTTGGGCCGTTGCTTGGGAAATAGCTCTTTGTCTTTCTTCTAGCTCCATTTCTTGTAGGCGTCGTAAACCTTGACGTGCGAGCGTCACTATTTTGGTACTTCTTGTATCTCGCAGCAGTTGCCGATAAATTTTTTCTGCATCTTGGCGCTTTTCAGATACTTCATGTAACCGACCAACATAATATTGTACCCAAGGATTTTCGGGCGATTCTTTTTGTAGCTGTTTGAGTAATTTAGCAGCTGTTTGATAGTCTTTATGCTCAAAAGCGATCGCAACTTGCTCAATCATCACTTACTTTCAATACACGCTGGAGTGATGTCTCACGCAAAAGTTATTTTGCGTGAGCTATAAATCATTTATACTTCACAACTTGCGGTAATCAAGGATAATGCTACTACTGGGGCTGTAACTGCTCTCAGAATGCGGCGACCAAGGGAAACAGGTTGAAATCCAACTGACTTCGCATTCTCAATTTCTGCTGTTGTCCATCCCCCTTCTGGCCCAGTAGCAATGACAATCTCCTTAGAGATGCTATTCAGCACTTTGTTTAAATGGGGATACTCTCCACGAGCCTCACAAATGTAACGGTGACTTGTCTGATTAGCGGTGACAGCAGTATTAAAAGCAACAGGTTCTAAAATTGTCGGCACGAATGAGCGCTCTGATTGCTCGGCGGCTTCCGCAGCGATGCGCCGCCAGCGTTCGAGTTTTTGAGGACTAGGATAAAGCAAAGTGCGATCGCTCAACACTGGTGCAATACAACTTACTCCCAACTCTGTACAACACCGCACCACTTCATCAAATCCATTGCCTTTAGGCAACGCCACCATCAGCGTAATCGATACAGGTAATTCAGTTTCTACTAAAAGCGGTTCTAAAACCTGGGCTTGTCCCCCTGCAAGCTGCGCTAACCACCATTTCCCCATACCATCCATTGCAATAAAGCGATCGCCTTCACGCAAGCGCAACACCCGCCCTAAATAATGCTGTTGTTCTTTTGTGAGTAAAATTTGACCTTGCTGGAGTTGGTCAGGTGCGATCGCAATTCTTTGCAGTTGAGACATGGGATTTTGGAATTTCAAGAATATCAAATCAAAGATGGACACAGATAAATCCATCTGTGTCCATTCACGGTTTAATTATTTATTCAGCTTACGAAAGATTCTGGAAGTAAGCCTCTAGCGCTTCAGTTACCAACTGAGTCATCGGCTTACCTTGACTTTCTGCTACTTCCTTCAACTTGCTATAAACCTCTTCTTTCAAATTGACCCGATGGCGCGATTTGTTTGCACCATTGGCTGTTTGGGGTTCGTAAGTGCTAACAAATTCGCGGATGGCATCAAAACCAACGCGATCGCAAAAATCACCAAAGCTTTCCTTCGATTTCCGAGATTTCTTAAAGTAAACAAAAATCGGCTCTAAGAAGCTTTCCAAGTCATTATGGTGCAGCTTTTCTGTGTAAGGTTGCGCCAGTCGAGTCTGATTTGGCGAACCCCCTAACCATAATTGGTAAGATTCTGGAGCGCTACCAACAAAGGCCAATTCTGCTAAGTAGGGACGAGCGCAACCATTGGGGCATCCTGTCATCCTTACCACAAAATGCTCTTTTTGTAAACCTAATTTATCTAGCAGAGCGCGAATCCGCTCCAAAATGCCTGGTATTGCCCGTTCTGATTCCGTGATTGCTAAACCGCAAGTGGGTAAAGCCGGACAAGCCATTGCATACCGCACTAAAGGTTCGATTTTAGTAGGGTCGTCTCCGACACCGTGACGGCTGAGAATGTCTTGAATGCCTTCTTTGCTATCTGGTTCGATATCGTAAAAAATCACGTTATGGTTGGATGTCAGGCGGATGGGTAAGTTAAACTGCTCGACAATTTCCCGCAAGGCGGTTTTCAGTTGAAACGAACCTTCATCCTTGATTCGACCATTGTCAATGGAAATTCCTAAGAATAGCTTGCCATCACCTTGTTCATTCCAGCCGAGGAAGTCGTGATATTTAAAGTCTGGTAGTGGTTTGAAGGCTTCGACTGGTTTACCGAAATATTCTTCAACTTGGGTACGGAATTTATCTACACCCCAATCGTTGATTAGATATTTTAATCTGGCATGACGACGATCGGTGCGATCGCCATAATCTCTCTGAGTAGCAACAATCGCTTTCACTATGTCGTAAACGTCATCCTTCGCCACATAACCAATGGGATCTGCTAACCTAGCGAAAGTTTCTTCTTTACCGTGGGTTCTACCTAAACCACCACCAGCAAAAATATTAAATCCTTCCAGTTGTTTCTTTTTATTGGTAATTACTACCAACGTCAGGTCTTGGGAATACAAATCTACCGAATTATCCCCTGGCACAGTCACGCAAATTTTGAACTTGCGCGGCATATAGTACGTGCCATAAATCGGTTCTTCGTTGTCATGGATGATTGTGCCATTCCCGTTGCGCTGTCGTGCTGCCTTCACCTCTGGGTCTTCTTCTCTTCGAGACGCTGCGCGAACAGCACTAATTGCTTTTTCGCCATCTAACCAAATTTCGTAATAAGCACCCGTTTGTGCTGACAACAAATCAGCAATATTCTGGGCATACTCCCAAGCATACTGATACTCTGGGCGATTCTTAAAAGGGGCTGGTGGTGCCATCACGTTGCGGTTGATATCACCGCAAGCTCCCAAAGTCGAACCCAGGTTCTTGACAATCGTGGCAATTGCTGATTTAAGATTCTTCTTTAAAATACCGTGCAGTTGGAAACCTTGACGGGTAGTTGCTCGTAACGTGTGGTTGCCATACTCATCAGCTATTTTATCTAAAGCCAGATACAGCTGCGGCGGTACCAAACCACCCGGATTTTTTGTCCGCAGCATAAACTGGTAATCTTTTTCCTGTCCCTTGGTGCGGTTGTCGCGGTTATCCTGCTGGTAAGAACCGTGAAACTTCAAAAGCTGTACCGCATTTTCAGTAAAATGGGTAGTGTCTTGAAGGATCTCAGTTGCTACAGGTTCACGCAAAAAATTACTATTTTCCTTGATCCCTTCTACTTTGGAAGGCTTACGGCTAGCGATGGGGGAAGGGGCAGATTTAACCATTAGACTTGTATAGTATTCTCAATAAAGCATTAGTAGACGCCGAATCAGTACCCTTCGGCTACTTGATCCCCGGTAATCCGGCCGGAATAATGAGGAATATTTTAATTTTACCACGGCAAAAGCCGGCTTTATCAGTGATCTAACACTTAACAAAACCAGCTTTTTAGAGTAGTGAGTTTTGAGTGCTGTTAGCGGATAGCTATGGTTTAGCCCGTCCTGAGTACTTAAGTAAAGTATAGAGCGACAGAGGACTCAATAATCTTTTATTTGAAGCGATAGCCAATACCACCATTGATGCTAACAGCAGAAGCATCGCTATTTTGGTAGGCACCAAGTCCGACTTTGGCATTAGTGTAGACGAGGAAGTTGTTAGCAACTTCCGATTCAACACCAGCACCTACCACTACTGAATCCCGATTACCTATAGGAGTTGGTGAGCCATCTTTCTCTACAAAAGAATAACCACCAGTTAAATAGGCATTAGTTTTATTAGCGATGGGCACATCCACAGAAAGTTCTGGGATAATGGCACTTGTCTTATCACTCCAAAGGACATTACCGCGTGCAGAAAACGGCGTATTTCCCAACTTGACGCGGCCGGTGACATTACCACCAAAAGTGGCATCATCGTTGATACCTTGTCCGCCGCTGGTAACGCCAGCTGCAACGCCAGCACCAACATAGCTAGCATCAGTACCCTTTTTGGTTTCAGCAGAAGCTTGACCAGCTGATAGAACAAGAGGAGCAATTATTAAGGAAGACAATGCAGAAATTGTCATGAAAGACTTGAGTAAGCGTTTCATAATTTTTACCAAATTTTGTATTTTTTACTTGTATATTCCCAGTCGAAAATCGTCTGATAATGTTCCAAATAATTTCTAGATTTTATTAAATGAATGTTGCTATTAATGCATAATACTTGCAGGTTAATTATCCCTGAGAATAATAAATAAGCTGTTATAATTACATTCAATGTCTTCTCATCTGAGTTCTTTGTTCCAAAAATAGACGCTTTTAAAACTGGCACAATATTTGGAACTAAAACTAAGTCGGGATATGGTAAATAAAATACCCGAATAAGAATTTTTTGCCGAGCTTTTCACAGAGGATGAAAAAGTAGGCTGTAACATCTGTTGCAACAAGCTATCGAGGGAATCTATAAAGTTAATTTTGAGCAATTTTTGTGGAGATTGAATAATGCTAACCGCTGCAAAAACGTTGTCTGGTTTGATGGGTTTATGTGTCGGTGATGCGTTGGGTGTGCCGGTGGAGTTTACTAGCCGCGCTGAACGAGTAAAATCTCCAGTGACAACAATGCAGGGTTATGGCACATGGAATCAACCACCAGGAACTTGGTCAGATGACAGTTCGTTAAGCTTTTGCTTGGCAGAATGCCTTTGTAGGGGGTATTCTTTGGATGCTATAGCCAATTCCTTCTGGCGCTGGTACAAGGAGGCTTACTGGACTCCCCGTGGCGATGTCTTTGATATTGGTCAAACTACCCATACAGCAATTATGCGCCTGAAACAGGGAGTTGTTCCTCATCAGGCGGGTGGTAAGGTTGAAAATAGTAATGGCAATGGTTCGTTGATGAGAATCTTGCCGATGGCTTATTGTCACAGAAGCTTAACTTTGGGTGAATTGCTGGCGCGGGTGCATGATGTTTCAGCGATTACCCATGCTCATGCGCGATCGCAAATGGCCTGCGGCATTTATATTAGTATTGCAGTGGCGCTCTTGGAAGGGGCTGACCTCGAAACAGCTTATCTACAAGCATTACAAGACATCCAAACAATTTATTCTGTCCGAGAATTTTTGTTAGAGAAGCCGCATTTTGGCAGAATTTTCAGTGGTGAGATTGCCAAGTTACCAGTAGAAGAGATTAATTCTGGTGGCTATGTGATTGATACCTTAGAGTCGTCCCTGTGGTGTTTATTAAATAGCTCGTCTTATTCTGAGGCGGTACTGAAGGCTGTCAACTTAGGCGGAGATACGGATACTACCGCCGCCGTCACTGGTGGGTTAGCGGGAATTTACTATGGGGTGGAAAATATTCCTCAAAAATGGATGAACCAAATTGCTCGTAGACAAGACATTATTTACTTAGCAGAGCGTTTTACAAGGGCTGTCTATAGCTAGTTTGGAATTAGAAATTATACCAAGCGTTTGATAAGCGGCTTTTTGCAAGTAAAATCAGTTGTAGAAAAGTTTCATGCTGGTTGAACAATGCTAACCGCTGCAAAAACGTTGTCTGGTTTGATGGGTTTATGTGTTGGTGATGCCTTGGGTGTACCAGTGGAGTTCACCAGCCGCGCTGAACGAGTAAAATCTCCAGTCACGTCTATGCTGGGTTATGGAACTTGGGATGTTCCTGCTGGTACGTGGTCAGATGACAGTTCGCTGACCTTTTGTTTGGCAGAATGTCTTTGTGAGGGATTTTCACTGGATGCGATTGCTAATTCCTTCTGGCGCTGGTATCACGAAAGTTACTGGACTGCTCAAGGCGAAGTATTTGATATCGGTAACACCACATTTTTAGCAATTGTGAACTGGAAACAAGGAACTCCACCCGTGAAAGCAGGTGGTAGTAGTGAGAATAGTAATGGCAATGGTTCTTTGATGAGAATATTGCCACTGGCTTATTGTCACAAAAGTTTAACTCTGGATGAATTACTAGAGCGGGTGCATGATGTTTCAGCGATTACCCATGCTCATGCGCGATCGCAAATGGCCTGTGGCATTTATATTAGTATTGCAGTGGCGCTCTTGGAAGGGGCTGACCTCGAAACAGCTTATCTACAAGCATTACAAGACATCCAAACAATTTATTCTGTCCGAGAATTTTTGTTAGAGAAGCCGCATTTTGGCAGAATTTTCAGTGGTGAGATTGCCAAGTTACCAGTAGAAGAGATTAATTCTGGTGGCTATGTGATTGATACCTTAGAGTCGTCCCTGTGGTGTTTATTAAATAGCTCGTCTTATTCTGAGGCGGTACTGAAAGCTGTCAACTTAGGTGGAGATACCGATACTACCGCCGCCGTCACCGGTGGGTTAGCGGGAATTTACTATGGGGTGGAAAATATTCCTCAACAATGGTTCAACCAAATTGCTCGTAAACAAGACATTATTAACTTGGCAACTCGTTTTGAAGCAGCTGTTTACGCTTAGGAATATCCAAAAAACTGACAAAAAACTCTCTCTTCCTCATTCCTCTGTGTCGCGCCAGTTGCTTCTCCTGTCGGAGACGCTGCGCGAACAAGTCTCTTAACCGCAAGGGCGCACTGGCTTCTCTGTGTCTGGAGTGGTTCGTTTAATTTATTTCTTAGAAATCCCTTAGAGTTAGTAGTTGAGAGTAAAGAGTGAGGACTTATGAAAATCCTAAATCTTCACTCTTTACTTTTAACTTGCTGAGAAATCCACTGCAAGTAGGCTTGGGAACTAGCAACAATTGGTAAAGCAATAATTTCTGGCACTTCATAGGAATGCAGTTCCTTAATTTTGGCCTCCATTGCCGGAAATTGCGCCAAATCAGTTTTAATCAGTAATTGCCATTCTTGCTCTTTATGCAGTTCCCCTTGCCAAATGTAAATTGAGTGGATTGGTAACAGACTCACACAAGCAGCGAGTTTAGCTTCCACAAGGGCATTTGCAATTGCTTCTGCCTCCTGGATGTTGCCAGCTGTCACCAATACCACACCATAGCCAGCAGGTGTCTCCATGACTTCTAAACCGTCGTAGACAAGGAATAGACCTGACCATCAATTAGCAATCGTGTGATGCCCTTAGCTTGCAAATGAATCCGAGCCTTATGGAGCATTTTACTATCAGGAACTTTAATAACGCGATCGCGCTTCGTAGAAAAACGCTTGGCGACGCGATGGTTATCAAACACCGGCAGAGTTCTTTGCTGGGTTTCCAGGCTGGGAATTTGCCCCAAGTCACCAAAGTCCTTCAGAGGTCGGGTAATTAATTCCGAGGAACGGTCAATAACCAAATAGCAAGTTTTGGGCAAATTGGCTACCGACAGAGGTAAAACTTGAACTGATGCTTCACCTGGTTTTCTTTTTGTGACTAAGGGTCTTTGCTCATCCAGGTCATCATCATCAAAGTCTTCTTCCTCAAAGTCGTCATCTTCTAAATCATCATCTTCTAAATCATCCAAATCCTCCGATTCGTCTAGCAAATCTTCGCCCAGCATCTGCGCGATGACAGCTGCTCCTGGATGTTCATTCTTTAGCGGTGGGATAGGAATGCTGACTATTTCTGGCGGCTTTGGCTCTGGAGTTTCTAATTTCTCTGTGACTCGAAGCTTCGGTTTTTCCGACGCCGAGGGGCGTCGCCGCACTCGTCTACTAGCAGCAATTGACTCCGCCGTTTCCTCTGAGTAAAGTTCCTGCTCTACATGAATGACCCGACGCGGTAGTGGCTCAACCTTTGGCACTTCCAATGGTGGGCTTTCGCTGGGTGGAACTTCTATCTCTGGCTCTGGTTGAATCAGCAGCGGTAACTGCTCATAGCTTACCTGTGCCCTTCCTTCAGGAGTTCTCGCAGCCCGCTTTAAAGAGACTAAGTATTCATACTCATCCTCTGGCAAAGTGCTTTTGAGCAGACGACTAATTGTCGAGTTACTCACACCATAGCGGTCTGCCAAAGTTGAGGTTGTTTCGGCAGTCTCTCGATATAACTTCAGAATTTCTTGCTTGTCAGAGTCTGTTAATTTTCTCACGGTAGATACCAAAAATCTTTACTAAGCTCGTTTCCGTCCGCTGGTACGCCGCGTTCGTCTTAGTGATGCGTCATATTCTAAGACAGCGCCCATGCCAAATAACACTCCACTAAACACCCAAAACACTTCTAATATCTCCCCACTTTGATAATTGGGGCCTTGGGCGTATTTAAACCACATATCTGCAATGTAGAGCGAAAAGGCCGCCGCTGCAATCATTCGCCAAGACTGGGAAACTCTTCCCCCCCAAAAGGCTAGTAGCAGAGTAGTAGCAATAATTAACAAAACCACGTCGCTAACTACGTAAAACCAATTCAAAATAGCGACTAGCAGTTCTGAGGGTATTTCCTGTTGCATAGAAATCCACCATGCCAACAAACTACCGAACACTGCAATTGCTAATACAATTAGCCACTGCCATTTTTCCAGGTTGATTCGCCTGGAAGCCACAGCTAAAATCATGCCTGCGCCAAGTAATAGATAAGTCAGTACAAAAAATATATCCCCTAAAGACACATCCGGTTCATCTTTTAAAACTATTTCGGTATAGCCAAAAATTATCCCCCCAACGAAATAGGAAAGCATACCTAAGCCAATTAAGAGCCAAACATTCCGGCCACTGACGATTTGCGGACTCAGCCAGTTCCTCAAGCATAAGATACTGGCAGCCAAATAAGCTAAAGCTTCAAAAATATTTGTGCCAATCACATACCACTCGGCCCGGCTTTCTATGCCATCGGCTCCGGGAACTTTGGCACTAAATAACAAAAAGTATAGCAGTGCCAGTACGGCCCAGCCAATATTAGCTAAGACAATGTTCTGAGTAGTGAAAATTGATTTAGAAAGGAACGAATTCTCGTAAGAGTTATTCATAGAGCAAGACTTATGTAGATGCACTCTGGCAGTATTTTGAGTTAAATGACTGTATATCTAGTAGTGTGTCTGCTAAACAATACACAATCGGACACCAAAAGCAAGTGCCAGTGGCAGGAATTTTGTGAAATAATTTCCATGCTACTGCCACAGTTTACCCAGTGGCGATTGATTTAGCCAAGTGATAAACAGCGATCGCTCGGCTTCTGGCATATCTTCTAGCTTATAAATCACTTGTTTGGTAAAATTAGCGTTGCCAAAATAAGCTTTTCCTAATCGATGCAGTTCTTGTAACAGAATAACTACATGATTTTCTTGCCAATCAGGTATTTTGGCACTCGGCAAAGGATTAGTAGATACCAAATATTTAACCGCTTCTAAGGAGGATGCTTGGGGAAATTGCTTCTGCTGTAATACTTCGGCAATATCTTTTTCAAATAATGCACCTTGCCTAGCACCTAAAAACTCTTCAATGTCGATAGAAACACCCTGCAACAGCAAAATACTGGCTTGGATTAAAATCGCCGTTTTGCCATGACCACCTGTGTCACTATCTAGCTGCTCTAAACGGATTTTACCCCAAACGCTAAAGCGTTCCGGTTCCTCCAACAAAACACAGGCTTTACCCCGGTTATCCGTTAATTCTCTCCATAAGGCTCTAGCTTCTTCCTCTTGACTAGCTTTGAAGACACTAATCAAGCGAAAAGTCTGCCCTTGATAATTGAGGATCGGCACCTGCTGATCCTTTTTTGGGTGCTGAATGCTTGATATTTCAACATCCTGCCGTTTGAGAATAAACATGGCACTAGCAAATAACTCCTCACAGGGGCACTCTTAATATGGAATATATAATGGCATTTGGCAGCATCGCCAAGGCTGAAATTACCTAGCATACTGTGGAAATGAGCCTAGCGATCGCCAAATCCTTCCCGAAGGTAGCCGCCCAGAGGACGTTAGCGCTAACGGGCAAATAACCCCTTGACAACACAATATATCTAAACCAATACCCCATCTGTTTTGTTTTCGGTGTAGATTGCACTAACTAGCGACTAGCATCTTAGCCTTGCTAGTGGTAAATCTGCAATTTTTGATTGCTTCTTGGTAGGTGAAGACGATATAATAGTGTAGGTGACTCCTTCAGGAGCCATTATTTTGTTTTGGGCGCGTAGCTCAGTGGATAGAGCAATTGCCTTCTAAGCAATCGGTCGCAGGTTCGAACCCTGCCGCGCTCGTTTTAACTTAATACGAACCCTCAAGCACTGTGAAGTGATATGATGATTTTCACATTTGAGGGTTCGTTGTTGCTGCATGATACCAAGAACAAGGGCGATATTGCTGCTACGAAAGCGATCGCTGATTTAACTTTCAAAGGATACTTGATTTTCACGCCAGTCGTTTGTGAGCATTTACCTTTTGATTTCGTTGCGTACAAAGACGATAAATTTTATAAAATACAAGCTAAATACGCGGGAGATAATAGAGTAGTCAATAAAACTATTTGGGTAGATAAGAATGGTACTCATCAGAAAAAGTATAAAGTAAATGATTTTGACTTTTATGCTGTTTATCTGCCTGATATAGATAAAGTTGTTTATCCATCAATTAACTTTAAGGGTTGCTACATAACTACCCAGATACCTAATTCAGCTACACCCTTTTATTGGTGGGAGGATTTTACAGACTTAACTGAAGCAGCATCTAAGCGAACTTACAAGGAGTTTGGCGTTGATTTAACAACCAGAAAGGTTAATCCAGACTCTAGGATTCATACTAGGAAAGTTGAAAGGCCATCAAAAGAAGAACTAGGAAAACTAGTTTGGGAAAAACCAACAGCGCAAATTGGGAGAGATTTTGGCGTGTCTGATAAGGCTGTAGAAAAGTGGTGTAAGGCTTATGGGGTAGAAAAGCCACCTAGAGGGTATTGGGTGAAGAAAGCTTATGGAAAAGTAGAAAGACAGTTAACAATCGATGACGAAGATTTAACTCGTGGTAATATCTTGAGTAAGGATATGAGTTGATGAACATTGAATATACTAAAGCGGTTTAAGTTGCTCTAAAAGTTTAGTATAAAGATATTTTTGTTCTATAACATCTACCGAATTATCACACCATTTTGCAACTACGGCAGTAGGAACACCTTTGGCAATTTGCTCAGATATGAAAGTATCACGACACGAATATGGTGTGGTTTGACGTTCTACTAATGGGTCTACAATTTTATCCCAAGCTCGACGTGAAAAGTTTCTGTAATGTATTGATACTCCTTCTGGTGATGGAAACATTAAAGATTCCGGCTCAAGATGTTCTGGTTTGATTTTTAAAATTAATTCTTGTAGTCGTTGGTTACAGTTAAAAACACGCTTTTTATTGTTCTTAGAGCCATTAACCCTTACCCTTTCACCATTTCCTACTTGAACTAATGCGCCTTCAAAAGTAATTTGAGAACAATCAGGCGTAATATGCTTCCATTGCAAACCGATAGCTTCTGATGGTCGGCATCCTGTTAAAAACAAAAACTCCACAAATGATGAGTAATGACTGTAGCCTATACCTTTAGATGGTTTGTGATTTTTAAAAGCCTGAATTATTTTTTCCTTCTCTTCTTCACTGAAGGCGTTAGGTTGTGAATTATCCTGCCACTTATGCTTGGGAAGCTCATTGTACATCCCTTGAAAAGGATTGAAAGTTACTAAACCATGTTTCATTCCCCATTTACAAGCTGCTGAAAGATACATGAGTACATCTTTAGCTTGTGAGTTAGTTGTTTGTTGCAACAATGCAAGTCTGATTTTTATACCCTCATCCAAATCTTGATATGGACAGCGTTTAATATGTTTTTCTAATACAGCCAATTTATCCAGTGTTCTAGGTTTTAGAGATTGACGTTTGTAATCAATGTACCTATCCCATAGGTCTGAAATTGTTAATACCTTCTGTTGTTCGCCAGGAGTAACTATAGATAAATGTCTCTGTGGCTTGTATTTAACTAGTGTTTCATCGAAGCTACCAGATGCAATGTCTAACTCTATCTGATGTGCTTTCTCTTCTGCTAGCTGACGATTTTCTGGTGTATCAGCTAAATTCAGCGATATATACCTTTTGTTACTAGCACATACTTGCCTTGGTAGTCTCAGGCGTAATCTCTCTTGGAAATATTCAACGCCTACTGATCCCTTAGAGGCTTTCTGTGTAGTGTTCATGCTCGAAATTTTAGCTATGAAGATAATATACTCTACAAAATCATAGCCAAATCATAGCCAAAAAACAAGCTGATACCCAAAATTCTGTCCTGATAGCCAAATCATAGTCAAAATCATAGTCAGAATAGCCACCAGTGGAGGTAAGAGACTTAGCTTTTGAACATCTAAATCTCTTAATAAGGCTGAAACCCTTGATTTTACGTAGATTATTTTATCATTTTAAAAAGCCCGTGACGAGGATTGAACTCGTGACCTCACCCTTACCAAGGGTGTGCTCTACCACTGAGCCACACGGGCAAAATATAACTTTGATTTTTCAGTTGTAAGTTACAATGCTGGGAGCTTTGCTCTTTACCCAGCCATTATAACCTATAACTTCGTAAGTGGTGGGCCGGGCTGGATTTGAACCAGCGTAGGCGCTAGCCAACGGATTTACAGTCCGTCTCCATTAACCACTCGGACACCGACCCGATTTGTCTCACGATTAATGATATTAGCACCATGTTTTATAAATAGCAAGTGTTTAGAAAAAATAACTTATGGGTAGAGACGTAGTTTAGTTGCGTCTCTACCATACGTATAAAAAATACTAGTTACAGGCTCATTTCAAGCATTCGTTGCATTGGTCGCAGTGCAGCCAGACGAATATCCTCTGACATGGTAATTTCGGGAGTACGATTTTTCATTGCCCAGTAGAGCTTTTCTAGGGTGTTTAACCGCATAAACGGACATTCGTTACAAGCACAGTTATTCATCGGCGGGGCAGGGATGAAGTGCTTGTCAGGAGCTAGTTTTTGCATTTGGTGAATGATTCCCGGCTCCGTAGCAACGATAAATTGTTTAGTGGGGCTATTTTGACAATACTTGAGTAAAGCGGCTGTGGAGCCAATAAAGCTGGCGTGGCGCAATACACTACTTTCACATTCTGGGTGTGCGATCGCCTCTGCTTCTGGATGGGCAATTTTTAACTGGACAATTTTCTTTTCCGAAAAGGTTTCATGGACAACACAGCTACCTTGCCATAGCACCAAATCTCGTCCAGTCTGTTCCATGACATACCGACCCAAATTCCGATCTGGGGCAAAAATAATCGGCTGTTCCTTTGGTATCTGCTGGACAATTTTGACAGCGTTGGAACTAGTACAAATAATATCGCTCATCGCCTTAATATCAGCAGAGCAGTTGATGTAAGACACCACTAGATGATCGGGATGCGCTGCTTTAAAAGCTGCAAACGCTTCTGGTGGACAACTGTCTGCTAAAGAACAACCAGCATTCAAATCTGGTAAAAGCACTAATTTATCGGGATTAAGTATCTTTGCTGTTTCTGCCATGAAGTGAACACCAGCAAAGACGATCACATCCGCATTGGTTTTTTCGGCGGCTTTCGCCAGTTGTAATGAATCCCCAATAAAGTCGGCAATATCCTGAATATCTGGCTCTTGATAATAATGTGCCAGGATAACTGCGTTGAGGTCTTTTTTGAGACTCTCAATGGCGGCAAACAAATCTAGTGGTAGTTCACCCAGTTGGGTTTTTTCTCGTTGAGCTAGTGCAGTGGTAAACACAGTTATGGGGTGCTTTAAGTTGCAAATTTATGTCCTGTGGAATCAATTATAGTAGTTTTTACCAAAAATAGTGGACGGTTGATATTTTGGGGTTGTGTCCAAATCGGGCTGAGTTTCATATCCTGGAGATAGACGGCAAGGAAAGTGGCATGACCAGTCAGAAAACTCAATCGATAAACCTCAAAGTTGCTGTAATTGGAGATGTTCACGACCAATGGGAAGTGGAAGATGGTATTGCACTCAAGCATCTGGGTGTTGACTTAGCGCTGTTTGTCGGGGATTTTGGCAATGAATCGGTGGAAGTGGTGAGAGCGATCGCCTCTCTCGATATTCCCAAAGCAGCCGTAATGGGCAACCACGATGCTTGGTACACCGCCACCGAATGGGGACGTAAAAAGGCTCCTTATGACCGCTCTAAGGAAGACTGGGTACAGGAACAACTCGATTTATTAGGCGCGTCCCATGTCGGTTACGGTAAGTTGGATTTTCCCGCTTGGAATTTAACTGTAGTGGGGGGTCGTCCCTTTACCTGGGGTGGCCCAGAGTGGAAATTCGCGGAAATCTGTAAAGAACGTTACGGTGTGACGAGTTTGGAAGAATCTGCCGATCGCATCGTGAAAGCGGTGAAAAGTGCCGCTTACGAGACGATTATATTTTTGGGTCACAATGGGCCTAGTGGGTTAGGCGATCGCCCCGAAGACCCCTGCGGCAAAGACTGGCACCCAATTGGCGGCGACTTTGGCGATCCAGATTTTGGCGAGGCGATTTCTCAAGCCTTGACTGCTGGTAAAACCATTCCCCTGGTGACATTTGGTCACATGCACCGAGATTTACGCCATACCAAGAAGGTGCAGCGCAAACCTGTCTTTAGAAGTCCAGAGGGAACAATTTACTTGAATGCGGCTAGTGTCCCCAGGATTGTGGAAGATGGTGGCGAGAAGTTGCGTAATTTTTCCATTGTCTCCCTAGAGGCGGGTGTGGTTTCGCAAGTTTCCCTAACTTGGGTGGGGAATGACTTCCAGGTGGCTAAGGAGGAAATTTTGTATGAGCGATCAAATCCAGTAGTGCAATCTGCGTAGATAATAGGGTATAGTATTATCTGTCAAGTTTAGTGCTAACCAACAAAAGCGCCTGAATAGCGTCTGAAAGTAGGGTATACACCAGTTTGACAGATTTACTGGAGAGGTGGCAGAGTGGTCGATTGCGTCCGACTTGAAATCGGATGAGGCTAAAACCTCCGGGAGTTCGAATCTCCCCCTCTCCGTTGAATAACTAAATATCTGCTAGTTGCTGGTAAAAATCACAGGCAAAATATTTATTGCCTGTGATATTACCAAAACTTGATCTGGCGATTGCTTTAAGCAGTCAACCAAGGGGGTTATTTTTGCAGAAGATTAATGACTTCTTCACTCCACTTAATTTGATTCCTACTCCAATTACCATTAGCATTGGTAACTAAATAAACTCGACCGCATTTTTGACCTTTTTCAGTAAGTTGCCACAAGGTGTAGGAGAAAACAAGATATCTACTTGGCGAACTTCATCTGTCACATCCGGATTTACTTCTACCTTTCCAGAAGGGGAAAGTAACTCTTCTAAATATTGTTTAGCAAATTGGTCGTGTGGTTGTCGGGTCATGCAATCGCCAGCACATTATCACAAATCAGACTAAAAAAATGCCTTGTTTGTTAAAAAAAACCACCCTAAGCTAAAGTTTACAGGGTGGTTAATGGGATAGAACTATTTAAAAATAGCAACAGTTGTACATCCGACGGCAAGGATGGTAGCTACCCAGACACTACCGCTTATCATCAGAAGTGGAATGGAAACAATACCCAGTGCCAAAATCAAGGCAACAGTTTTACCTCCTGGTTTTAAGAATGGGAGAATCGGCTTCATCCATTGCTCTAACCAATTTTGTTTAAGTATTGGTAATCTATTATTGTTGCTTTGTTCTGGGTACTCGATTTGCGTTTCTTCGCTCGATTTCAGTCTGTTAGCAAGCTGCAAGTCTTCACTGTCTAAATCGAATCTTAGAACTAGACTGCTGTCGTTATGTTCTCGATAAACTATCTCTTCTTCTACAGGTTCCTCAGTAGCAAAAAAGTGTGAGTTTTCTTGGTTTAAACCGCGATCAGCTTCGTCAAACTGGTGGATACTTGGCATTTTGTTTTTTTCAATTATTTAATTGGATAACTGAACCCGTCGTACCCAGCCAACACACCAAATTCTCAGATTATGATAAACTAAGAATATAGAAATAAATTAACTAGCTCGGCGACCCTAAGAGCTTTGACATCTGAGAGAATCTGGTGTCCTAGCTCAGGTAGTCCGGGTTATTTTTTTTTAAGGCTTCTTTTCTAAGGTAATAGATCAGACAACCTACTTTACCCATAATACTATACAAGTCTGGAAAATGGTGCCTGGGATAAGACAAATTTTTGATTAGTACAAATAAACTATATTGTCATGAATAGTCTAACAACAGGTGTTATGACAACTTTTTTATTTTTTGACTGGGGTGCAAGTTAATACCTTTAAAAATTACAATAAATAATAACTATAATATATAACAGAGCTATATCCTTCTCATGCATGGGTAGCTTACGTCTAGTTATGTCCAGGTGCAGTATTGTAGTATGTCAACGAAAGAAGGGCTTTCATCCAAACAATCTAAATCACCTGCTGCTGAGAACTCTCTCCCCTCTTCGGTGGCTTTTGTCCATAATTTCCTTGATGAGTATGGATTAGACCCTTATGAGTTTCGACTGTACGCTCATATAGTTCGCAGAACTGGAGGCAAACCTGAAGGTGTTTGCTTTGCAAGTCTCCGAAAAACAGCAGAGATTTGCAAAATGAGTACACGCAAGGCTCAACAGGGTATCAAAGTCCTAATCAAGGCTAATTTTGTTACCCAAACTAAGCGTACAGGGCGCACAGATGAGTATAGAGTTACACCTGTTAGTGATTGGGTTCCTAAAGAAGAGCTAGACGAAATCCGTAAAGCTATTGCAGGAAATTCTACAAAAACATCAGTTGGTTCAGAAATAGAAGCTGAGACTGAAACAATTGAGTCTTAGGTATTCTACTGTGATGCACATATATATAATTTTGTCAAAACCAATTTTATGAGTATTGCTTCGATATAAAACTGATCTTTCATTGCGTCGTGCGATCGCTCCCCCCTTATGCTTGCATCGTGCTAGCATAATAATCAATTCTACTTTGAGGTAAAGTGATGGCTACCCTTTATGTAAGAAATTTACCCGATGATTTGTATGCAAAACTGCAAGAGTTAGCGGCATCTCAGCACCGTTCAATTAACGCCCAAGTTATAACTCTGTTAGAAGAAGCTTTGAAGACTGAAGCGCAGCAAACGGAAGACGAAAAGCGAAAAAATGTCCCAAAACTTCTAGAGGAAATTCGTCTTCGCCGTGAACAGCTACCAACTGATATCGAATGGCCTGACAGCACTGCCATGATTAGAGAAGATCGGGACAGATGACAATTCCTCTTAGGTGCGTCGTGGATGCCAGTGTGTCCATTAAGCAATTTATTCCTGATCCGCTAACAGCCAAGGTTAATCAACTGTTTGCTCACCTTGCCTATCCCCAGACAGAAATCTTTGTACCTGACTTATTTTATATTGAGTGTGCAAACGTTTTATGGAAGTATGCTCGTGCAGGTAGTTACAATGTTTCTCTGATTCAAGGGAATTTAGCTAGTCTCAAAGCTTTCCCTTTGCGTGTTGTCTCCACAGCTGACTTGATGGCGGATGCAGTTGCGATCGCATTAAATTATGGAATCTCCGCCTACGATGGCTCTTATGTTGCACTTTCACAGCAGGTAAGTGCTACTTTGCTGACTCTCGACGGTAAGCTGGTGAAAGCTTTAGCCGCTTCGTCTTACAATGTTTCCTCGTTTAATGACTTCGAGGTTCCGGCGTTGGAGTCAACATAATTACTAATTCGTAATTCGTAATTCAATTGTCAAAAATGCCTTTTACTTATAACCGCACGGTTCGCTTTCAAGATACTGATGCTGCTGGGGTAGTTTATTTTGCTAATATTTTGGGTATTTGTCATGAAGCTTATGAAGAATCTTTAGAAACATCAAGTATTAATCTCAAAGATTTTTTTACTAATCCATCTGTGGCGTTTCCTATTGTTCATACTAGTGTCGATTTTTTGCGCCCTGTGTTTGTAGGGGACAAGTTGCTAATTAGTTTAATACCTGAAAAAATAGGTGTTGATAAGTTTGAAATTAGTTACGAAATTACAGTGGTTGAGGTGATAGTTGCTAAGGCTATTACTCGCCATGTTTGTATTGATGCAAGTAGTAGAAGTAAGCAGGAATTACCTGAAGAGATAGTCCAATGGTTGGAAACGAACCGCCCAGACGCGGAGGGCGCAAAGAGAAGAAAGTCGAGAGAGATTATGTGATGGGATTTTGGAGGAATTCTGTGGCTATTTGCTGTAACTGTTGACGGTTAATTTTACCTTGGGAGTTACGGGGTAAGTTTTGCTGGGGAATCCAATATTTTGGAATTTTAAATTTACTGAGTTTGTCTTTGAGTAGGGTTTGGATTTTTAAGGCAGAGGTATCTGATTTTTTGGGAATGTAAATTGCTGTTAATACTTGTCCCCAGTGTTTATCGGGAATGCCGATGACACAAATATCGGCAACCATTTGAGTTGCTTGTATAGCTGATTCAATCTCTGCTGGGTAAATATTTTCTCCACCTGTAATAATTTTGTCGCTGTTACGTCCGATAATATTTAAATGACCTTGAGCGTCTAAAAAACCTAAATCATCTACTTGGAAATCCGCTTGATTTTTTATAGTTTTAGGATAGTAGCCAAGGGCTAAAGATTGAGCATGAATGTTGATATTTCCTATTTGATTGGAATTTAAAATCTCGCCTTGCTGATTGCGAATAGTTACTTTTGCATGGGGAAGAATTTGACCACTGCTAATTTTACCGCTCAGAAAATCATCTGGTTTTAGGGTAGCAATTTGAGAGGCGGTTTCTGTCATGCCATAGGTAAGTGCTAACCGAATGCGATGAAATCTGGCTTTTTCTAGTAGTTCGTTCCACGCTGGCGCACCTCCCAAAAGTACAGTATTAAATTGAGATAACCATTCAGTTAATTCTGGATTTTCTAGGAGTCGTTGTAACTGCGTTGGTACTAAAGATACGAAAAATTCTGATTGTTTAAGATTCAATAATTGTCCTGTTTCTACTGCTTTAAATGGTAGAATAGCCAGTTTACCTCCTGTGGTGAAAGAGCGCATAAATTGCATTAAACCGCTAACGTGATGTAGCGGCAATACACAAAAGGAATTAACTCGCTTTAGTTGAAAGTATTCTATAAATCCTTGTACAGATGCTGTGAGAGTTTCCCAAGTGTGGATGGCAAATTTAATTTGTCCCGATGAACCACCTGTGGAAATCATTATGAGTGGGGAGTAGGGAGTAGGGAGTGGGGAGTGGGGGAGTGGGGGAGTGGGAGTGTAGGGAAGTTCTCCCCAAATAATATCTGGTTTTACTAAATCAAAGACTTGTTGCCATTCTTGTGTTCCCCAGTCGGGGTTACAAAGAAAGACTGGACAATTAGCTGCACAAGCGGCAATAAAACTTGCTAGAAACCGTACTGGTTCGCGTTCGGCTAAGATAATTTTTGGTGGTGTTCCACACGCCGATAACTGTGTTAGTTCTAAATACAATTCTTGAGCTATTTGATTAATTTGATGGCTGTTGTAACCGATAAGCCAATCATTTTGAGCTAGGTTATTAAGACAGTCTAAAGGTCGTTCCATAAACTTTGAAGCCACGTATCTTCTTGTTCAAAAAAATGGTCGATGCCAAAACCAATTGCTCTGTTGTTTCGGGATAATTCGGCTGCTAGTTGGAGTGCTGCAAGTCTAGCGATCGCAGTTTCAAATACTGATGAAAATACAGTATCAATTTGATGCTGGTGGCAAAACTTTCTCAGACGAGATGGTGATCCGACTATCCCAGGCTTGATCACAAAAATCCCTCGCCAACCTTGTTGATGACAGGCGGCGAGTTGCCTAAGTGTGGCGACAGATTCATCTAAAGCGATCGCAGTTTCATAACTCCTACTCAATTCCAACATCCCCTGAAATTGCTCAACAGGTAGCGGTTGTTCGATAAATTCAATTTCTAGGGCTAGTTCTGGATTTGCTTTGAAATTGTCGCAAGTCCACAGCCATAAGTTAGCTTCTTCATAGCTGAGTCCACCGTTGGCATCTAATCGCAGTTTGGTAGAGGCTGGTAAGCTGTGTATCAGTGACTCAAAAATTTTTAGTTCATCAGCGATCGCATACACACCAATTTTCCATTTAAACGTGCGATATCCCTGCTGCCACAACGTTTCCCATTGATTTAAAGCCGCTTCCCC
Source organism: Nostoc sp. (assembly GCF_036917935.1). Classification (GTDB taxonomy): domain Bacteria; phylum Cyanobacteriota; class Cyanobacteriia; order Cyanobacteriales; family Nostocaceae; genus Nostoc. Next base: position 70,454 of record NZ_JBALEL010000027.1, read on the forward strand.
AGATGGTAGTAAGGCACTGAAAGATTGGGTATGGGGCATTGAAAAGAATTCACTTCTCCACTCTGGCGCTGACTCAAAGCCAAATTGACAAGCAGGTAACTCATCTGGGATGGAAAAAATCATCTCGTCTGTGATTTCTCGTGGAAGTTGGCGACAAAAATCTAACGCTTGTTCTAGGGTTTCGGAACCAAACCAGCTAATGGGGGCGATTTCTCCCCAGCCGACTTTACCTGATTCATCGGTGAGACGGAGGATAATGCCCTCACGAATATCCCAATTACCATGATTTGTGGTAAGCGATCGCACAAATCTTCGCTGATAAGGACGAAATTTAAATTGATAACGCATCAATTAGTAATTACTAAATCATAAATCCCAATCCAAACAACAAGCAAGCCCAGAAATGCACGGCTACGGCGATGAATTTACAGTTACTAACTTTGTCCGGCTGGTTGTGATTTTCTTGGACGTGGCGGCATAATTTAAAGGCAAAGGGTAAACTTACCCAACTCAGCAATGTCCAAGCTGGAGAAATTCCCCACAGCACAAACAGCAAGGTGAGGGGATAAATGCTAGCAGTGAACCAAACGAGGAGTTGAGCGCCTTTTTGGGTTCCTAGACGGACGATAGGCGATCGCTTCCCTGCCGCTATGTCATCTTTAACTTGGTGAAAGTGTGAGCAAAATAAAATTAAGGTTGTGGCAATCCCAACAATCACTGAAGCTGCTAAACTCGTTATTGACCAAGTTTGGGTTTGGCTGTAGTAGGCTGCCTCCACTGCTAAAGGGCCGAAGGCAAAAAAGCAAAGAATCTCGCCTAAACCCTGATATCCTAAGCGAAAGGGAGGTCCTTGGTACATATAGCCTAGACCGCAGCACAGTAAAATTATACCGATAACAGTTAGGTCTTGTTGCCAAAAGGCGATCGCTACTATGCCCAGCAACCCCAAACTTAAACACAAATTTCCTATCCAAAATATTAATGGCTTATTGCCTGTTAAGTTCACCAAAGAATGGTGCTTATTTTGATCAATACCTGTTTCGGAATCAAAGACATCATTAGTGATATTTTCCCAGGCAAGAATTAAGATTGCCGCAGTTACAAAAGTAGAAAATACTACACCGTTGAAAATTTTAGTTTCGGCAAATGCTACTGCTGTTCCTACCCAAATGGGCATAATGGCAACGCTGTACATTGGCGGTTTAATCGCTGCCATCCATAACTTAGTGTTGGGACGTAAAATCTGCTTGGTAGTCATCAGTTGTGATTGATTAAATTGCCGGAATATTACTCACACTTGAGATTTTATGATTTAAAGAGACGCTAGATATTCATGAGCTAAAAATAACTGCCACTTTTACTGTGGGTGGTTAACCTTGTCTTGTTAATACTCCACCCTCACGTCGCAGTCCAAGGCTGGAACTGGCTTGTCAGGGTCTAGGAACACCACGATCAAGGCAAATCCTACGCTGGTAAAATGACAACTTAATATGTTACCTGTAGAAATACGACCACGGTTAATTACACTTTAGGAAGTTAACTTAAAAAAAATTTACTATCGTTAAATCCATGACAGTTTCACCATGTCGTAGCAACTTGTTTGTAGAGCGCAAAGATTTATATCAATTTCTGTTATCAGTCCAAGAAAAGTGCCTCCAAAATAATGGCAAGCAAATTGTCAGTGTCTCTCAAGAGATCGATTTAGTTGATCCTTTACTTGTATTAGATAAACTTACACAAGCAAATGAAATAAATTTTTACTTTGAGAACAGAGGTAAAGCAGAAGCGATCGCGGCAATTGATGCGGTAGCAAAATTACAGATTGATGGCGCAGACCGTTTTAGTCAAGCAGAATATTTTATCAAATCTTGTCTAACAAATATAATTAATTTTGGTAACGCTAATCAACCTTTTTCTGGTCCTCACTTTTTTTGTTATTTCAGCTTTTTTGATAAAAATGCCCAAGTAGATTATCCATTTCCATCTGCTACCATCTTTCTTCCACGTTGGCAAGTAGCTGTAAAAAATCAGCGTTGTATATTAGTAACAAATATAATTATCAATGCAAATGTAAATATTGAAAGATTGTTGGAGAATGTGCAAAATAAAATTGAATTTATCCAATCTTTAGAAAATTACTCTGCTAATATTGATTATTTCCCTACAACCTTATATAAAAAATCTGTCACGAATGCTGCTCATTTTAAAAGTTCAGTAGTATCTGTATTGGAAAAAATTCGTTCTAGTCACTTAAGCAAAATTGTATTAGCAGATATCTTAGATGTAAAATCAACTAACAACTTTGACTTAGTTAAATCATTAAATAATCTTAGGCAAATTCATCCTAATTGTTATATTTTTTCTACAAGTAATGGCAAAGGACAAAACTTTATTGGTGCAAGTCCAGAACGATTAATTAGTATTAACAATCAACAGTTAATTACGGATGCTTTAGCTGGTTCTGCACCACGAGGTAAAACCCCTGCTGAAGATGCAGCCAATGCCAATCGCTTACTAAATAGTGAAAAAGAAAAGCACGAACATTTGCTGGTAATTGATTTCATTACACAACGCTTATGCCAGCTAGGTTTATTACCTCAAATATTAGCACCACGCTTGCGACAATTATCTAACATCCAGCATTTATGGACACCAATAAGTGCTAGAGTTCCTGCTAACATCCACCCATTAAAGATTGTCGGACAATTGCATCCTACGCCAGCCGTCGCTGGTGCAGCACGAGATGTTGCTTGTGCCGAAATTCGTCGTTATGAAAGCTTTGAGAGAGGTTTATATGCTGCGCCTCTGGGTTGGATAGATTCTCAGGGAAACTGCGAGTTTATTGTGGGAATTCGTTCAGCATTAATTGATGGCGATCGCGCGAGATTGTATGCTGGTGCTGGTATCGTTGCGGGATCTGATCCTGACAAAGAGTTTGCAGAGGTGCAACTTAAACTTCAGGCGTTACTCAAAGCATTAGTTTAAAGTTAATTACTAATCTTGTATGCCAGCTAAAGATATTTATCACAATTCTGTTAGAAACGCCCTTGAAAAAGAGAGTTGGCATATTACCAACGATCCATTTATCTTAAGATGGGGTGCAAGAGATTTATATATTGATTTAGGTGCCCAAAAGCTAATAGCAGCAGAGAAAAGCGGACATAAAATAGCAGTAGAAGTTAAAAGCTTTATCGGTGCTTCTCCAGTAACCGATTTAGAAAAGGCTCTGGGACAATATATTTTATACTACGATATTCTCAGTCGCTTAGAACCAGACCGCCGCTTGTATCTTGCTATTCGTCAACAAACATACTCAGAATTGTTCCAAGAACCAATTGGTAAGATATTAATAGAAAATCAGCGTCTTTGTTTACTAGTTTTCGATTCAGAACTTGAGGTGATTCTAGAATGGATACCTTAGATAATTATCGCAAAATAATTGAAAAAATATTAGCCGAATATGCCCAACTTCCCTACGCTCATGGAGAATTAGAAAGACAGCTAATTATTGACGAAAATGCAAACCATTATCTGCTACTTACACTTGGCTGGGAAAACAAACAACGGGTACATGGATGCCTTATCCACATTGATATTATCAACGATAAAATTTGGATTCAAAGAGATGGTACCGAAGATGGTATTGCTAACGAATTCGTCAGTGTTGGCATTCCTAAAGATCGTATCGTTCTAGCCTTTCAACCTACCGAAGTAAGAAAGTATACTGATTTTGCTGTTACATAAATTTTAAATCTAGCGATCGCGCGAGATTGTATGCTGGTATCGTGGCCGGTTCCGATCCTAACAAGGAGTTTGCTGAGGTGCAGCTTAAAACTTTAGGCTTTACTTAAAACATTAGTTTTTCTTAAATGATCACCGATGGCATGGCCTAATTAAAACTTTTGACAACTCAGATAAACTGTTATAGCGTTTCCTAACCAGATGAGGTACATCATAGCCCCCTCATCGCTTGCGGGGAGGGGGTTGGGGGTGGGGTTATTGTACCTCACTGAACCGAGAACCGCTATAACATAAAAAATACACCGGATAAATCGGTGTATTTCTAGCATTACTAGAGCATATAATTTTGAGGATATTTTACACTAAATCATGATGAGTAAAAGCTTTAGCATTTACCCCAGTGTAAGTAGCAACGATATGACCATCGCCAGTCATTTGATATTTGTATGTCACCAATCCTTCTAAACCAACGGGGCCGCGAGGAGGCATTTGTTGCGTACTAATCCCTACTTCTGCGCCGAAACCATAGCGGAAACCATCAGCAAATCGGGTAGAACAATTGTGGAATATATTGGCTGAATTTACCAGTCCAAAGAAAGTTTCCACAGATGCTGAATCTTCAGTAATAATCGCATCAGTATGACGAGAACCATATTCGTTAATATGAGCGATCGCATCTTCTATAGAGTCTACAATCTTAATGGACAAAATAAAATCGCTGTATTCTGTTTCCCAGTCTATCTCTGTTGCAGTTGCAATGTTAGGTAAAATTTTCAAGGTGCGTTTATCGCCTCTTAATTCTACATGGCGTTCTTGCAAAGCCTCAGCAACTTTTGGTAAAAATTCTGTAGCAATCGACGAGTGAACTAGCAAAGTTTCAATTGCATTACAAACAGCAGGATATTGCGCTTTAGCATCAACGGTAATCGGAACTGCTTTATAAATATCGGCAGCTTTATCTATATAAAGATGACAAATCCCATCAGCATGACCTAGCACCGGAATGCGAGTATTTTCCTGTACAAACCGGACAAAAGAATTAGAACCTCTAGGAATAATTAAATCTACATATTTATCTAATTTCAAAAGTTCTAAAGTTTCTTCTCTAGTTGTGAGTAACTGTACCGCATCTGGGTTAACAGCAGTTTGAGATAATCCCTGCTTAATTGCCTTAACTATTGCTTCACAAGAACGTACCGCTTCCTTTCCACCTTTGAGGATGACACCATTTCCCGATTTTATCGCTAAGGAAACAATTTGAATCGCCGCCTCTGGCCGGGCTTCAAAAATAATCCCCAAAACCCCTAAAGGACAAGTAATCCGCTTGAGAATCAAACCAGTATCAAGTTCGCGGTGAATCTGTACTTTACCGATAGGATCAGCTAGCTTACCAACATCTCGTACCCCAGCGATCGCATCTCTTAATTTATGTTCATCTAACTGCAAGCGCTTATAAAGTGGTTGGGGAATTCCTTCGGCACTAGCAGCTTTACAATCAGCAACATTTGCTTGTAAAATTTCATCTCTAGCTGATTCTAAAGCTTGCGCGATCGCAACAAGTGCCTGATTTTTTGCCTCAGTGGAGAGAATCGCTAGTTTACTTGCAGCTTGGCGGGTTTGTCCGGCGATCGTAATTAGGGGAGAAGCAATGTCAAGAATAGTCATAGCACAAATCTTTACCTTTTCTTCATCTTATCAATCTCAGGTTATGTTCATCAATCGTCTTCCTCCAATCGGGTGAACCATTTGGGTAATCAATAATTACTCTGATCGGGTGAAGCAAGACTGGGTTTAAAACATTTATTCTCTAAATATCAAACACGGGCAAAGAGGTACTAAGTTTACAGCATTAAAAATATATTAAGTATTATTACAGGTTTTATTTGAAAATCTTAAACATGATTTATGCGTTCCCCAGGCTAGAGAGATATAGTAATATATATTTCTCTAGTCTTTTACTTAAGTAGATATTTTATACTGTCATTAATTAAATTTTTACGAAATTGCAGTGACGATCGCTGGAGCTATTGAGTATTGATAGATCAAATACCACTCCTTTAGTAGGGAGATCCTATGTCATTGCAATCGGCATTAGATGCCTTAAAAGAAAAACGTTATCAAGAAGCGGTTGAATTACTCGAACAATTCTGCCGCAATTGTCTTGAACACGATTCCTCAGATTATCTTTCAGCACAGATGTGGCTGATGAAAGCCTATCAAGCCACAGGCGAAATCGAAAAAGCCAAGATTCTCTGTCAAAAGTTAATCATCAGTGAAAACCCACAGGCTCGCAGTTGGGCAGAACAAGCTAGTCAATCCTTCCGTCAAACGCCAACTAACGCTAGCCAAAAAGCTGGTCGCGCCGCTACCACTGGGATGAAATTAGCAATGGGGGGTGTGGGTGGTAGTTTGGCGTTAGCTTCTGGTGTCACCATGACCTTGCTGTTTGGTATGGTGTTGGCTTTAGGTTTGAGCTTAGTATTTATTGTGGGTAGCGACGATCCACTCCAAGGGTTAGCGATCGCTATTGGTATTACCCTAGTTTTTAATATCGCCGCCTTTTTCATATCTCCATTCATTATGGATTTAACTCAAGGCTGGCTTTACCAAACTCGCTGGGTAGAGTTGGCAGAAGTTGAAACCCTCACTCCAGAGACAGCTAAAGTTATTCGCCAAATCTGTGAGCAGAAAAAGCTGAAAATGCCTCGTTTGGGAATCATTAACGACCAAAACCCTACGGCTTTTACTTATGGCTCATTGCCGAATAGCGCCCGTTTAGTCGTCAGTCAGGGACTTTTTACATACCTGGATGACGATGAAATTGCTACCGTCTACGCCCACGAATTAGGTCACATAGTCCATTGGGACTTTGCAGTGATGACAGTAGCTTCTACCTTAGTGCAAATTTGTTACCTGATTTACAGCACAGCCAGAAGATTTGGGCGTGGTGGCGATAGCAAAATCAAAGATGCGATGCAAACTGCTGCCCTAGTTGCCTACGTGTTTTATGTCTTCGGTACTTATCTACTGCTGTACCTCTCCCGCACCAGGGAATACTTTGCTGACCACTTTGCAGCCGAAAGTACAGGTAATCCCAATGCATTATCCCGCGCTTTGGTGAAGATTGCTTATGGGATATTAGAAGAAGGTTCGCGGACACAAGAACCCAGCCGTCTAATTGAAGGAACTCGCGCCTTGGGTATCTATGACCATAAAGCCGCCGCTTCCACAGGAACCGCCTACCGCATTGCATCCGATCCGCAAAAAATTGGTCGCGTCTTTCTGTGGGATATGTTTAACCCTTGGGGCTGGTGGATGGAATTAAATTCAACTCACCCATTGACAGGTAAACGAGTTCGTGCGTTAAGCAACTATGCCGAACAATTGGGTTTACCGACTGAGTTTGATATGGGGCGAGTTATTGGAGAAGGTAAAAGTCTTAATAAAAGTCGGCTTTACGGCAATTTCTTTTTAGATGTTGTGCTGTACGGCGCTGAAACAATTGGTTTCTTCATTGGCTTGGTAATGGGTGTGATTCTGTGGTCAAGTTCCCCAAACACAGGTTTAGTATTGGGTGCGCCACTAATTGGCTTAGGAATCGGAATTCTGGTCAAAGCCTTGGCGATGTTCCCCGACTACAAGCAAGCAGCAGAAACCGATATTCTCACCCTGATGTCAGACCCTTACGCCAGTCCCTTACGTGGACAACCTGCAAAACTTGAAGGTCAACTCATTGGTCGTGGCGACGCTGGTTATAAGTTTGGTTCCGATTTAAAAATTCAGGATCGTAGCGGGATGCTTTATCTGCATTACGCCTCACGCTTTGGCCCCATCGGCAATTTCCTGTTTGGGATGAAGCGAGTCCAAAGCTTGATTGGTGAACAAGTTGGGGCGGTGGGTTGGTTTCGTCGCGGTGTTGCACCTTGGATGGATCTGATTCAACTCCAGAGTGAAAATGGCACCATTGTCAACAGTTACCATCGCTTCTGGTCATTCATCCTTGGCAGTGGATCGATTATCCTGGGAGTGGTCTTGACTATGTTTTTGAGCAGCAGATAGCTGAGTTTCTAACCTGCTGTCAAAGCATTTCTCAGTCCATCCAAGCTTTAATTTGTCAGGAGGTAGTTAGTAACTGCCTCCTTTTTTTTTAATGCAACTCATATCATTTTGGATTTTAGATTTTGGAGTGGTAGGTTTTACGATGACTGGGGAATTTATCAGGCGATCGCTAGTTTTGCCAACATTTAAGTTATGATTAGCCAGCATTTGTACTGTTTGTACAACGAATTTAGGGAAAATTTTTGTCAGTCTGCTAAAAACCCCCTGCTTTGGCTGTTCATTCCATCGACTCAGATTTACTACTTTGCGTTGCTGCTAGCTCTGGCAGGTACAGTCTATCTTCACTAGCGTCATACTCAAATAGTTCGGCATAACGCCCCCAATCTACGGCTGTGGCAAATTGCCGCTCGGCTTCTTCATGGGGATAGTATTCATTAAGTAAATCGATAAAGAAATCCGCTCGCATTGACCGATTCCGTTTTTCCCGCAATGTCTGCACCATGCTGACTACAATTGGCACATTAGACAACACTTGCTGCCGGAACAGGTCTTTACTGCGGAGAATAGTTGTGGTTGCGAAATCTTGCCCAATCTCGGTAAGGAAGACATCCCCTTGTGCAACCTCAGCAAAGCCCAGCATCACTGTTGCATCAAGCATCGGTAGGAGATCATCCACGGTTAGCCGGATTCGTTCTGCTAAACGGGGAATATCATCTTTGCCCTCTGGTTGATCTACAATTAACTCCAGCAGACCGCTAATACCGCCGACTCTGACATGAGGCAGGAGTTTTGCATAAGGCGATTCTTGGATTGCCCCAGGCGATCGCGATACTTCTATAACTGATGTGGCTGCTGCAACTGCCCCAGTCACTTCCACTTCTGGGTTAGTCATCACCGTATAGATATAGTCGATCAGCGATTTGAAGCGGATACTGGTACGGTCATGAGGCCGTGGCAAATCAATCACCACCTCACCGCGAATATGCCCCGGATTTGATCCCAAGATAATTACCCGATCTGCCAGAAACAGCGCTTCTTCGATGTTGTGGGTGACAATCAAAATACTTTTGGACGGAAATGTGCCAGCATTCCATAAATCATCAATTTCACCCCGCAGGTTCTCAGCCGTCAACACATCTAATGCGCTGAATGGCTCATCCATAAATAGTACTTGCGGCTCCAGCACAAATGCCCTGGCAAAGCCAACCCGCTGCCTCATTCCCCCAGACAACTCTTTGGGATAGGCACTCTCAAAACCATCCAAGCCCACCAAGTCAATGGCTTTAAGCCCTCGTTGTCGTCGCTCATTCCGACCAACACCCTGGGCGTCTAGCCCTAACTCGACATTTTCCTGTACTGTCAGCCAGGGCAGCAGTGCAAAGCTTTGAAATACCATTGCTACACCAGGGTTAGCACCTTGCAGGTGTTTACCATTGCTGATCACCCTGCCTTCACTTGGTGGAATTAAGCCTGCCATAATCCGCAGTAACGTACTTTTGCCACTCCCACTGCGCCCCAGCAACGCTACTACTTCACCTGCACCTACCGTCAGATTGATGTTGCGGAGAACCTTAAATTCCCCTTTGCCTTCTGGCAGGGGAAAGCTTTTATTGACCTGTTCGACAGCGATTAGGACGTTATTTGTAACTTGCGTAGATGTCATGCTTGCTCCTCTAGCGAGCGATGGTTTAGAGATGGTACTTGGTTTCCGCTAGCTCATATAGTCGTCGCCAAAAAACCCTATTAAGCCCAACAACGAATAGGCTCATCATTCCAATCCCCAGTGTAATGCGAGGCCAGTCACCTGCTCCTGTTGCGTGAGCAATATATGCTCCCAATCCGCTGGCAGTCAGGGTAGTTTGACCCCAAGCGACAACCTCAGAGACAATGCTGGCGTTCCATGCGCCACCGGTGGCAGTGACGCCACCTGTTACCCAGGCGGAGAAGATGCCGGGAATGATTAACTTGCGCCATAGCCGCCAACCACGCAAACCGAGGCTGGTTGCCATCTCGCGCAAATCCGTTGGGATACTCATCGCTCCAGCAATGGAGTTGAAGAGGATGTACCACTGTGCGCCCAAGGACATCAACAGAATACTACCCCAATCAATGCTGATATGGGAACGGATAAAAAAGAGCGTAGCGAAGGGAAAGATAAAGTTTGCTGGAAACGAGGCCAGGAATTGCACCAAGGGCTGCAACAAACTTGCCAGTCGGGGATTAAACCCAATTGCTACTCCAATAGGAGTCCAAACTAAAGTTGAAAATACCAGCAATACCAGTACACGTAGTAGAGTGAGTAATCCCAGTCCAAAGGTTTTGAAAACTTCACCCAGTCCCACAGTTGTGAAAATGAAGTGTAACCCGACAACCAACAGCCCACCAATTACAGCCAGCAGGATCAAGTTGTAGAGGCGATTGCCCATTTCCTGCCCACCAGTCTGCACAGCAGAGGGAGTTCGCGGTGGCGTTAGCAATGAGAGAATGCGGTTGAGAGCTTCACCTAAAGGAGCTAACGCCCGCCCTAGCAGACGAGGAATTCGGGCTGCTAAAAGCAGATCGTAGACCCAGGATTCGGGTGCTAGTGTTGCTGCACTTTGTTCCAACCGGAACTTATCTGCCCAGGCGATTAACGGTCGCCAAAATAGTTGATTTACCAAGACAATTACCACAGCGATCGTCAATAGCGCCCAACCCAAGGCAGGTAAATTCTGAGCTGCAACGGCGGCGGCTACATAAGAGCCAATTCCTGGTAGTGTGTAGTCCTGCTTCAGCACGCTGATAGCTTCACTCGCAGCTACAAAAAACCAGCCGCCCCCAAAACTCATCATTGCATTCCAAAGCAGCCCAATCATCGCCGTAGGCAATTCCAGTTTGGTGAACCGCTGCCATCCTGACAACCGATAGAGCCTTACTGCCTCATCTAGTTCCGGTGGCAGTGTTCTCAGTGAGTGGTAGAACGAAAAGGTCATATTCCAGACCTGGCTGGTGAAAATCGCAAAAATCGATGCTGCTTCCAGTCCTAATAGGCTTCCGGGAAACAGGGCAATGAAACCTGTAACCGTGATCGATAAAAAGCCTAGTACCGGAACCGACTGCAAGATATCGAGCAGTGGGATCAAAACTCTTTCAGCGCGGCGGCTTTTGGCGGCAACGTAACCATAAATTAAGGTGAACAGGGTTGAGTAAAACAGGGCAATAAACATTCGCAGGGTTGAGCGCCCAGCGTAATACGGTAGATTACGCGGGTCGAGGCTGATACCCGGTACTACATCTGGTGGTACAAAGCTCACCAATGTTCCAGCACCAACACGCGCAATCAGCGCCAGCAGCACCAATGTAGCAAGAATGAGAGCAATATCAGCCAGACCAAAAGGGAACCGTCGAAGTGCTTCCGGGGAAGGAAAAGTTTGCTTGAGCATTTAACGATAATTACAGGGCTGGCATACCTTTTTGAGCTAATAATACATTACTGCCCTCCGTATACAACGGGAAATGATCTAGATAGCCTCTGGTCAGATTACCATCATAAAATCCTTGAAAGTGGTATCTTTCCGTGTTGGTAAGCGTGCGAGTAACAATCAGTAGGTCGAAAAGATTCCCAGAAGCCTTACCAAGCTTTTCGATTAACTCTATTCGTCAATCAACTCTACTGCGATCGCTATATTACAGTTTAAATTGCCCAGTTCTCTATGCATTAAATTGACATTTGGACTTCACCCTGACGCTGGAATCCCCCGCATTTATGCGTGGGGAGTGTCAAGAACCCTCATTTCCCACGGTTGATCCAAACGCCTCTGAGTCCAGCTGCTTTAGCTGCGTGGTAGTCTTCTATGATGCTATCGCCAATATGCCATGCCGCCTCTGGGGAACATTTATGTTTGTCTAAGGCAATAGCAAAAATTTGAGGATCGGGTTTAGCTGCACGTACCTGCGTAGAAATGGTGACGGAGGTAAAAAACTCTCTCAATTCCAAACTTTGCAATACTGAGTAAATTCGGGAATCGAAATTGGACAGCACCCCTAAAGTAACTCCCAATCGCCGCCAGTTGATTAAAGCTGGTAAGACATCGGGATAGACAAACCACGGTTCGCCAGTCCCAAAGTGAATGTAAAGTTCGCTAAAAAAAGCCGAAAAGTCAGAAAATTCCTTGAGAACACCTGCACTTTCAAAAGTGTTCAGAGCAATTATCCGCCACCAATCAAATTCGCGCTGGGGAATATCTTGCAGTTCTGCATCTGGAAATATCGGCGGCGGCGCTGCTTTAAAGCTTTGGATGAAGGCTGTATTTAATGTTTCGGCTGAAACTGTAACACCAAATTCCTGGGCTATCTGACTATAAACTTCGCCCACACTACCTTTGACATCAAAGAGTGTACCCACAGCATCTAAAAAAATAACTTTCGGTTGTTCCATCAAAGTTTGAAAATTTTGAATGTTGAATGTTAGATTTTGACTTATTTAAAGAGCTTCTGTGGGTAGAGTCTACCATCTACTAAGTAAGTTGGCGAAAGTCAAGCAAATCATCGTAAATGTGTTGGTTCTTTACCAACGCCCTTCAGGAGTGCTGTTAGCCGATAGCTAGGGTTTAGCCCGTGCTGAGTTGGGAATCTCATTTACTCAGGACTCGGAAAAGAGGAACTGTTTTGCTCAATGCCCAACCTGAAGTTACCGAGAAAGTGTTTCTATGATCGGACGGACTAGCCAATTAAAACCAACTTTAAGCTGATGGTCTAAAGTTGGCAGCCTATATAAATAAGCAACACGGCGGGCGACGTATGCCAAGGGCCCATCTAGTTTAATTCCCAAACCGGTGAGAGTGGCGTTGTCTATTCCTAGTGCCATCATTTCTCCTACCTGTTGGTAATGGAAGGGAAGGAGAGGGCGATTAGTCAGAGTTGCCCAGATATTCCAAGCAGTATAATCAGCTTGTTGAAAAGCCGCTTGTGCGGTAGCGGGAACTTGCTGTCCTTCAGCATCATGACAGTCTGCTAAATCTCCCAAAGCAAAGATTTCTGGATGATCGAGAACTTGCAGATTGGATGTAGTGGTGATTTGACCACGCTGATTCTGCTTGAGAGAAAGAGATTTAACTACGGGCGCGACTCTAGTTCCCACAGTCCAAATTACCAAATCTACGGGAATCGTATCTAACTGGTTTTTGTATTCTAAGGAAATGCTATTTTGCTCAATTGATTCTACTTTGGTTTCTAAATCAAGAAACACACCACGGGCATCTATTGCTTTTTTTGCTGCTTCCCGATTAAACTCTGGGGAAGTTCGCAAGATTTGGTCAGCGATTTCAATTATCCGAAAGCGTCCTTTTTCCCCTAGTCTGTCAGCTAACTTACAGGCTAACTCTACGCCACTATAGCCAGCCCCAACGATCGCTACCCGAATTTTATCAGCATCCGATTCTTCTAAAAATCGTAGGCGTTCTTCTAAACGATAGGCATCAGAGATTGTGCGAAATGTGTAGGCGTAGGCTGTTGCACCAGGTACTAAATCTAGCGGTGTCTCTCCTCCTAGCGCTAGCACTAATCGATCGTAAGGAATTTCCGGCCCTTCTTGTATATTTACCCGTTGCTGGTCAATGTCAATTCCCGATACAACCCCTTGATAAAAACGCACCCCTGTGCCTTGTAAAAGTTCTTCAAAGGGTGGGGCAATTTCCCAGGTTTGCAGTTCGCCAGTGAGTAATTCGTAAAGTAAAGGAGAGAATAGGAAGCGATCGCTTTGATCTACCAGAACAATTTCCGGTTTTTGCGTAGATTCCCAAGGTAATTGGCTTAACCGCAGGGCTGTGTATAGACCACCAAAGCCTCCGCCAAGGATACAAATTCTAGAAGTTTGTTCAGTCATCTATTCTATGCTATGGAACAATCAATATTAGTTGGGCAACTAACTTCCAGTCTAGTAAGTTAAAGCAGACTTTTCCAAACCCCCAAAAGTTTTTGAGAGATTAATCATGAATTAAATCTCTAGTTATATAACCATTGTCACGGTTATATAACTAGAGATTCGCTATATTTAACAGTTAACGGTTAAAAGGAGTTAAAGAGATGGAAATTAAACCAACTGACCCATCGCTAGCACTCATGGAAATTCCCCCAGGCTATCTCAATATTATGGGTTACGTCGATCAATCAGAAGTTAATGGCCCTGGTTGTCGTGCAGTCATCTGGGTACAAGGTTGTCTGCGTGAGTGTCCTGGCTGCTTTAATACTAACTCCTGGTCTTTTGAGGCTAACCAATTGATTGCTGTTGATACCCTGGCCGAAAATATTCTCAGCAATCCCCGCAACACGGGTGTAACGTTCTCTGGTGGAGAACCATTTTGGCAAGCAACTGCACTAGCATCTTTAGCCCAGAAGGTAAAAGCTGCTGGTTTAAATGTAATGTCTTTTACTGGGTTCACTCTTAAGCAGCTACAGTCCCAATCTGCGCCGCCAGGTTCCCAAGCATTGTTAGAACAACTCGATATTCTGATTGACGGGCCTTTTGTACAATCTCTAGCAATTAATTCTCCCAATTCTCCAGTTTCTTCTAGCAATCAACGGGTTCGGGTGTTAAACCCAGCTTTCCAAGACCAGATTACTTGGGCTAGCGATCAGATAGAAATCCACATTCTCAAGGATGGTGGCCGCATTGTCACTGGCTATCAAGGTGGACTGGAGTTGACGTAAGGGCCAGGGCGCAGGGCGAGAGGAGAGAGTTAAAACTTGAAAGTTGAGCTTCTGATACCAATTCTATGTGAGGCCGCACTTTATTCGCGTAGCGGCAATTCATCAATTGCCGCTACAGTCTGTAGTTTTGCATCAGTCCTATAGGCGTATCTTCAAACAGAAATGGTATGAGGCTCAACTTCCACCTTCTGAGGCTCAACGTTCACCTTCTGAGGGTTAAATTTTTACAACCCCGCTCCCTCATCGAAGAGAAGCTATTTTTAAATGCAGCTTTCTTTGGGACGGATTATAGTGAATGAAAATACTAGACCAGAATTTGACTAGACAATTTCAGACAATTTTTACTGAACACCGCGTATTTTGGGCTGTTTTACTCCTTAGCGCAGCACTGGTGGTAACGCTAGCGCTGTCGCTTTCTCAAGGAGCAGTACCTTTAAATATGTCAGAATTTTGGCAAGCTATTCTCCACAAAGGCGATCCGGTTAAACAGACAATTCTCTGGGATTTGCGTCTCCCACGCATTACGGCGGCTCTCATTGTCGGCGCAGCTTTGGGAATGTCAGGAGCATTACTGCAAGGAATGTTACGTAATAGTCTTGCCGATCCATTTATTTTGGGTATTTCAGCGGGTGCAGGATTAATTGTAATTCTAATGATTGTGTGGCAAATATTCCCGATCGCAATTCCTTTAGCAGCATGGATGGGAGCTATTGTAACTTCCGCGATCGTTATTTTGCTCGGTCGTGTGGGGTCGGGTATTTCTGTTGAGCGGTTGATTTTAGGCGGAGTGGCGGTGAGTTCTTTATTGGGTGCTGTACAAAGTACATTGCTGCTTTTAGCTGAAGACGGTCAAATTCAAATCGCGCTCAGTTTCCTGGTTGGTAGTCTCAATGGACGGGGTTGGCAAGAAATTGCTACGCCTGCACCTTATATCATCGTTGCATTGATCGGGGGATGCTTGCTGGCGCGATCGGTAAATGTGCTGGCTTTGGGAGATGATTTGACTGTGAGTTTGGGGGTTTCGTTGACGCGATCGCGCCTGTTAATTGGTGGTGTCGCCACTCTATTAGCCGCAGGTGCAGTCAGCATCAGCGGCTTGATTGGATTTGTTGGTCTTGTTGTCCCTCACGGTGTCCGCCTCATCGTTGGCACAGATCATCGCTTTGTTTTACCACTTTCCGCCCTTGCCGGAGCATGGTTACTGACTTTTGCAGATTTACTCTCTAGACTAGGAGCAGTAGAACTACCAGTAGGTTCCGTCACTGCCTTGCTGGGTTCACCGCTGTTTATCTGGTTACTTTATCGTCGTTCTGCTGGGTTTAATAAATTTTGAGCTTACTTCGGAGTCAGGACTTTAGTCCTCATTTCCTCGTTCCCAGGCTGCCACCTGGGAATGCATATATTCAGTCAGAGACTCAATATCTGACTGGAGGCAGCCCTAATCAGGCATTCCCATACATAGCATAAGAACGCCTTAGTGAGTCTGCGTACTACCGCCCAAAGGCAAGCTAGCAAGGGCGTCTAGCAGAGAGCGTTTTGATTCTGACTCCTGAATTCTTCTTCATTGACTGGCGTTTATGCCAATTACCCCAATTATTATTAAGGCGATCGACACAAGTTTGATCAATGTGGCAGATTCCCGAAACCAAATAATACCAATAAGAGCAATTAGAATAGTTCCTAATCCAGCCCAGACAGAATAAGCCACACTCACTTCAAGTCTCTTGAGAGCCAAGGTCAAAAAAGTAAAACAAAATCCATAGAAGACAAATATTAATACTGAAGGAACTATTTTGGTAAATCCCTCCGATAATTTCATGCAAGTTGTGCCTGAAACCTCAAAGAGGATTGCTAATATAAGGTAAATCCAACTTGTTGACATACGATACAAGTGTTCCGACAGTTAAAACCAAACGTGCAGTAGTATAGTTTAGCCTGATTCCGGGGCTTTACGGCTATGAGATTAGTGAAGCATTGGGACAAGGCCTGCTGTAGGATGATTGTGGTTTTGTCTTACTAATGGTATGAGAGATGACGGCTCAATTTGAATACAGCACTCTTGCCCATCCACAGGATATTAAGCAGCTTGGGACTATCTTGGAGCAGTGTTTTATCAGCGCACTTCTTAGCGAGGAAGCTTATATCAACCTGGTTGGGGTAGAAAATTTCCGCATTATTCGCTCTTCAGAACAGTTAGTTGGTGGATTGGCAACTCTGGATATGGGTCAGTGGTGGGGTGGTGAGCGTGTACCAATGACAGGAATCGCCGCAGTGGGCATTGCTCCAGAGTATCGCGGTTCGGGAGCTGCGATCGCTCTCATGGAACACACCCTCAAAGAACTTTATGCTAGAGGTATACCACTCTCTGCTCTTTATCCAGCTGTGCAAACTTTGTATCGAAAAGTCGGGTATGAGCAAGGGGGTAGCTGGTGTAATTGGGAAGTTGCTACTAAAAGTATTCAAGTGCGGGAGCAACCCCTACCTTTGCAATCAATAGTGAGTATCAATCATCAAGTATTTCATCAACTATATCAGCAGCAAGCGAGACAAACGCATGGATATTTAGACCGACATCCCGCAATCTGGGAGCGCTTAATCCAACCAGATAAGAAGGAAACATTGTACACATATTTTATTGGTACTAAAGAGAAACCCCAAGGCTACATCCTCTTCAGTCAACATTCAGCAGAGGATGGCGCAATCCTGCGAATCAAAGATTGGGTAATTCTCACGGCGGCAGCTGCACAATCATTCTGGTCTTTTCTTGCCAGTCATCGCTCCCAAATTGACCAGGTACAATGGAGGAGTTCTGTGAGCGATTCTTTGACATTGCTGCTACCAGAGCAAACTGCCAAGCTCAAACATACGATGCGTTGGATGCTGCGGGTAGTAGATGTAGTCAAGGCGCTGGAAATGCGGGGTTATCCATCGGGAATTCAAGCTGAATTGCATTTAGATATTCAAGATAATTTGCTAGATGCAAACAATGGTAAATTCATTCTTTCTGTTGCCAATGGACGCGGTGAAGTTACAAAAGGTGGAAAGGGTGAGTTGCAGCTAGATATCCGAGAACTAGCACCACTATATACAAGTTTGTTCTCTCCCTACGATTTGCAAATAGCCGGAAAACTGCATGGGACAGAAACCGCTATTTCAGCAGCTACGCAAATATTTGCAGGTAGTTCTCCTTGGATGGCTGATTTTTTTTAACCTGAGATGTCAAGGAACCTCTCTCTGCGTTGAACTAAAGTTCAAGTCTGAAATAGTTTACTCACGTGGCTTTTCGCCTCAGTTTTATCCCACCCTAACCCTCGTTTCCAGCCTCTGGCTGGAAATGCTGCTCCTGGCGGCTCTGCCGCCAGCAAGGGAGGCCTACCGTATACACACAAGTCTTTTAGAGTTGTTGTGTAACTTAGAGAAGGTTAATTTTTGCAGGTCGATGCATCAAAGGTGTAGGTCGATATATCATATCATGTCCGCTTAATAACTTACGATAGTCGTTGCGAGTGCAACGAAGTGGAACGAAGCAATCACAAGGGTTCGGAGATTGCAACTCTTGGAGACGCTCCGCGAACACTTCGTTCGCAATGACAACTAATCAGCCGGACATGATATCAAAGGTGCAGGTCAATGCATCAAAGGTGCAGGTCAAGAGACTGACTTGTGTGTACACCGTAGGTAAGGGAGGCGGAGCCTCTAGGACGGCATTCCCAGTCTCCGACTGGGAACGAGACAACGAGACAATATCTAAAAGCTGGTTCTAGGCTGGCTTTCACTTTAAGTTGACACCAATGGGCAATGCCGTGCCCCGACGCGAAATCTATATGTATTAGGGTTTTAGTGAATGAGTTTTACTTTCTCTCTGTACAAAACATAAGTGGGAAACATAATTAATCCTTCGCTCGTCCTGACGCTAGATTAACAATTTCTGTTGTTGTCAACTCACACCACAAATAAAACTGTTAGCAATTTACTTTTAATAAGTAATGATGATTTATTGTGCTTATCTAATCCCAAATCTCATCTCAAAAAATAACTCAACGGGATTTATGACTTTTTCTCCGGAAGTTCAGCACAGTCATCAGAAAACAATCTAAGTAAACCTGATTAGTTGCTCCTTACTTGCACACCCACAATCACAATATGAAATTACATCTACTGGCGATTGGTTTAACCAGTTTGCTTCTAGTTGCAGGACAAGCGAAAGCCTCACAATTACAGTCTTGGTACTATGATTCTAGCCAAAACCAATTAGACCTAACTACCACTTCGGGAATAGAACCAAAAGCCTTTTTATTAGATAATCCTAATCGATTGGTGATTGACTTACCCGGAACTAATTTTAATTCCGATACTGTCAAACAAAGTTTTGGTAAGGCGGTGAAAGAAATTCGCCTCGGCAAACCAGACTCTCAAACCACTCGTTTTGTCGTCGAATTAGCTCCTGGTTATGATGTTACTTCTCAAAATATATCAATTAAAGGAGATTCCCGTTCTCATTGGATTTTCAAATTCAATTCATTTAACCGCCAAAGTAATCCCATTGTGGGAGAAAACAGAGAAGATATTGCCATCAAATCTACAGATGCATCGACATTTGCCGGAGTTGTGAATCTGGGTCAAGAGATGGTTGGTATCACTTCTGAGATTCGCAGTTTGTTAGCAAGTTATAAAACATTGAATTCGGGAATATTTTTCTTAGATTTAGATACAGGAAACTATATAGATATTAATGGCGAAAAAAGATTTGCTGCTGCCAGTACAATCAAATTTCCTTTATTAGTGGCTCTTTTCCAAGAAATAGACGCAGGTAGAATTAAACTCACTGATAAATTAGTGATGCGGCGCGATTTAAAGGTTGGTGAATCTGGAATTATGCAATACAAACCCATCGGAACTAAATTTAGTGTCCTGGAAACTGCTACCTTGATGATGACAATCAGCGATAATACCGCCACAAATCTGGTTCTCGATCGCTTGGGTGGTGCAGCAAAAGTTAGCCAACGTTTTCGTAGCTGGGGATTGCAAAATACAGCGCTTCGGAATCTACTTCCAGACATCGCTGGCACAAATACAACTAGTTCTAAAGATTTGGTCAGATTGGCGGCGTTAGTTTCTAATAATCGTTTGTTATCCCCAACTAGCCGCAATCAAGTTTTAGGCATTATGCGCCATGTCAAAACGAATAGTTTACTACCAGCAGGTATCGGTCAAGGAGCTACCATCGCTCACAAAACTGGTACGTTGAGATTTATCATTGGTGATGCGGGTATTATTCAAATGCCCAACGGCAAAAGCTATTTAGCAGGTGTTTTGGTGCAAAGACCAAACTACGATCCCAAAGCTGGAGATTTTGTCCGTGAAGTTTCGAGAAGAGTTTATAATTACCTAGACCAAAGCAAAGTTAGCAATATAGAACCCAAATTTGGCGATGCCTCCGGCGGGCTACGCCTACGCACTCGTTAGTCAAGCGATCGTAACTACCGTAATTGCACCAAATCGCAAAAATAGGGACGTACATTTGTACATCCCTACACATCTATCTGTATCAGATATTTCGTGAAATGGAATTAATTCAGGAAATTTGGTGTACTACTACCACCATTCTGACCAACAGCAGGAATTTCCACTGTGTTATCTCTAGCTTTACCAGTACCATCATTGACAACGTAATTAGAGTTACCCACATGTCCATCAGGGATAAACAATTGTGGATGATCAAAGGGCGCTTTCTGATACCGAACTCGGTCATCAGTCAGCCCTTTTAAAAAGGCGACCAATTCCTGTTTTTCTTCTGGTGACAGATTTAGCGGCGGAAGCGCTCCAAAATCACCACCCCGATTATAAAAATCAATCACTTGTTCTAGAGTCGCCTGACCTCCATTGTGAAAGTAGGGGGCAGTTAGTTCCACATTCCGAAGTCCAGGTGCTTTGAAGGCTCCGTTTGCCAGCACAGTTTCACTGGAATTCAACGGTGGAGTAAGGGTTGGAGGGTTTTCGCCCAGGAGAAGCTGAAATTTGCCCAACTGAGCCAATCGTGCCTCTGAAAGCGGATTACCTTGACCGTTACCCTGCAAACCGTCATGACCACCCAAACCGGGGTCGTCTGTGGCAGGTCTGACACCGATATTGAAGAAGCCATTGTCTTCAGGGGATCTTGGACCGAACGGCGCACGTTTGATTCGTCCGTTTTTAGCCACGCTACTCACTGAAGCAGCTGTTAATTCTAATCCACTGTGGCAACCAATACACAGAGCTTTGCCCTCAAACAGTCCTTTCCCTCGCTGCTGCTGGGCGGTTAGGGCGCTGGTGTTTCCTTCTAAAAAGCGATCGTAGGGTGTATCACTGGCAATGAGCGTAGACTCGTATAACTGAATTGCCAGCCCAAAGAATAGTGAGAAGTTGTACTCTACCAATGTGTACTCATTAGTCTGCAAGGAGCGATCGGGCTTCTTGACAAAAGTCCGTCTACCTTCAGCGTCAACTTGAATGAGTCGATTAGAATTCCACCACTCCGACTTAAAGGCATCTTGAATCATCTGAGTGTAGGTTCTATCTTTAATTCCAAGTTTAGGCGATCTACTATCTTGACCTAAAACGCTGTCTTGTGGATGCACAAGCTGTTTACCTAGCGGTCTAAGAGGTAATAACTTTTTCCCAAGTTTTCGGAGGAGCTTTTTACCCTTACCAACGCTGAGGGATCTTCTATCAATTCGTCCGAACTTATCACCAATTTCTTGAAAAGTGCGACCATCTGCGGACGACTCAAAAGAACTGAGTGGCGGCCCAACAGCTTGGGATGCCAAAGACGAATTCTTCAGGCTGACTTTCACAAATTCTAGATTATTTGGGGTTGCTGCCTTAACGACAGCAGCGTTAGGATCTTTTAAACCGAAGGGATTCACCCCATTAAAGATGTTTTGTGCCCTTCCGTCCCAGAAGTTGCGGAAGTTGAATGCGGCATTAATCACAGTTGGCGTGTTACGCGGCTCGACGCGCCGCACATTGATACCTCCCACGTTAAACACCGGATCTGGTTCGTTTGTAACTTGGTCTTCGGCATTCCCAGGTGTGACATCTACAAACTTCGTATTGAAGATCCCCTGAGAAGAACTGACATCGTTACTGTCAGATACAATAGTCGTAGGATCGTTTGGGTCTGACAGCTTGTGGAAGGGAAAATCTTCTGGTTTTAGCTGATAGTTTGGTAGCCCGCCGACATTAAAAACTGAATCTGGATTCTCTGTACCATCGGCGTTGACCCGCAAAAGCCCAGGAGCAATCTGATTTTTGGATCTATTGTCGGCTCCAGCATGGAAGTGACAACTAGCACAGGAAGTCTTTCCATCGCTCCCAACCTGCATATCCCAAAAAAGAGTCTTTCCTAACTTGATTGCAGCTACTTTGTCTTTTACGAAGTCCCCAAGATTGTCAGGTTCTGGAACCGATACGCTCTTGAGCGAAACTGGAGGCGGCCCCGTAACCTCTGCTGATACAGTATTTCCAGCTATTACTGCTACCAGAATAATCGCAGCAATTGTTATAGTTCTTGAAAATCTCGATCTCAAGTAGTTAGGCTTGCCATATCTGAATCTCCACTCTTGCCGCTTTATTTTTGTCATCAAAGGTTTGAGCAAAAATCGACCTCTTGAGGTCAGCAGCAAGTAACTTGATAAAGCAGTAGTAAAGATTACTAAGCTGATTATGGGTATAATCCCCATAGTTGTTTTATAAAAAATAACACCGAAATAGAGTATACATTTACCAGCAAGTTTGAAATTTAATATTCATGTAAAATGAACACGCAATTTACGAATTTTACGTGAACAAAAAAAAATACCCTTTTCGGGCTACAAATAAATTGTGTCTGGGAAATCAATTATTTTGATATTGAATTTGGATTAACTAGGCTATTAATATATTTTCTCAACAAGAGTTGGATAAAATTTAGATATGCAAATTAGATATATTTTAACTTATTATTAGCCCTACTTTGTGTAGGATATTTGAATGTTATTACATCAAAGTTCTGGTCGGTGGCGCTTAGGGCTAGGATTATCGCTATTGACGGTTTTATTGTGGGGAATTTTACCTATTGCTCTGACAGTAACTCTACAAGTACTTGATGTCTATACCGTTATTTGGTTTCGCTTTCTGGCATCATTTATACTGCTTGGTGTGTATTTAGGGATACGCGGTAAATTACCAAAGTTAGAACAACTATACTCTGCTTCTGGGAAATTATTAGCGATCGCGACAATATTCTTAGGGATTAATTACTTTTCGTTTACCCAAGGTTTAGCATTAACATCGCCTGCTAACGCCGAAGTTCTCATTCAATTATCTAGCCTTTTCTTAGGTTTAGGAGGGTTAGTAATTTTTAAAGAACGTTATCGGCTATATCAATGGATTGGTGTTAGTGTAATGATTTGTGGTTATCTTTTATTTTTCCACGAACAACTAACGAATTTAATTACAGCACATGGCATATATATACTAGGTAGTGTTTTAATTGCGCTAGGAGCGACAGCTTGGGCGATTTATGCTTTGGCACAAAAGCAGTTATTACAATCGTTACCTTCCACCAGCATCATGTTGATCATTTATGGAGGCTGTGCTTTATTATTCACTCCTCTAGCCAAAGTTAAATCACTTTTTATACTTGATACTTTCCATTTAGGAATGTTGATTTTTTGTGCCTTGAATACTTTAATCGCTTACGGTGCTTTTTCGGAATCATTACAACATTGGGAAGCTTCACGAGTAAGTGCAGTATTAGCCTTAGCTCCGATTGTGACATTAATATCAGTCGCAGTTGTATCAGTTATTGCACCTGCTTGGACACCACCAGAACACTTCACCCTTATAGCAATATTTGGAGCGGGTTTAGTAGTTACAGGTTCAGTAGCGATCGCCCTGGGAAAAGCTGATTAATCGTAATACTTTTCAGGATTTTTACTGGGTTTTTCATCTATTGAATTCGTGCCACACTCAAAGCTACAACATAAATACTGAGGCAGTCTATTTTTTATTTGTTATGATTTAATAGTGAAGGCAAACTACTGGAGTCAGCCGGATACTTTACCCATCTGTGTGACTCTGTAGTATTCGATTGTTGACTTTATAGCCGAAAAATCCTTGAATAAAAATTCAAAAATCAGAATTCAGGAGTCAGAATAAGTTACTAGGGGATTGGGAATCACTACTTTTTTAAAATTACCCAATCTAGGATTTAGTAGGAATTTAAAAATCGATCATTACCGATCATTTGAAGCCAGCTACATTCGCAATTCATACATAATCCACCCGTAATTATAACTTCTGACCCCTAAATTCTGTTTTGATAAAATTGAGGCTAATAACTTTAAGTAAACCAAGCAGGGCGCCCGAATAACTACCAAAGCCAACACCTGATAAAACCAGACCACCGAAACAGTTGAGCGATGAATAGTTTGTTTGGTAATTGGGCCAGCACCCTAAGAAAAAATTCCTTATTGCTGGTTCTTTCAATGGTGCTGCCAACATTTGGAATTAGTAATTCTGTCTTGGCAGCAGAGCGGATTTATGCATCTTATTCAGCTTTAGAGCTTTCCATTTCAGTAACCACTTTAGAAAACTACGCCAAAACAGGTGTAATTAACGAAGATTTGGCAGCCTATCAGCAATATCTGCCTCTACAACAGCTTCAAGAATTGCGGCGGATTTTACTTAATCGTGTGAAAGTTAGTCCGGTAGTAGTTTCGCAACTTCTCTACACCCCGCAAGGAGAATTTTTGCTGCATCGGTTGGCGCAAGTGATTCAAACCAGTCAGCCAGAACCAGGATTTGGTGCTTTGCGTTCGGCGCTAATTTCAGCCTCTGGTGAATCGGGAGGCTTGACACTTTTAAATGTGTTGCGTAAATATCCCACTAGCAGCATTCGCCTTGATGTCGCCGAGACTTTGGAAATAGCTACGGAATTAGAGGAACTTGTTAACCAAACCCATCGAGCGATCGCAGCCGTTTCCCAAAAGTCTAAAATAGAAGCTGATAGCATTTCCCAACCAAATTTATCGCAATTGCCCGATTTGCAGGTTCCAGGAAAATTTAAGTCGCAAAAATACACCCTGAAGTTTTTCGACTCAACCCGCAATCGGCTTTTATTAACTGATGTTTACATTCCCAATGTTCAGAATCCGGCATCGGTAATTGTAATTTCTCACGGCTTGGGTTTAGACAGCAGTAACTTTCAATATTTAGCCACTCACCTAGCTTCCTATGGATTTGCCGTCGTCGTTCCCAATCATCCTGGTAGTGATGCTAAACAATTGCGTTCTCTGCTAAAAGGACACGCCATTGAAGTAGCAGAACCAAGTGAGTTTCAAGACCGGCCTTTGGATGTAACATATATACTGAATCAATTGCAAAAAGGTAATCAATCTGATTCACGGTTTAAAGGTCGGTTAAATCTGCAACAAGTCGGAGTATTTGGTCAATCTTTGGGAGGCTACACAGCCTTAGCCCTGGCAGGCGCTAAAATTAACTTTCAGCAGCTAAAACAAGACTGTCAACCAGCAGCACTGCAAAAAACCTGGAATATGTCTTTACTGCTCCAGTGTCGCGCTTTAGAATTGAGCATCAGCAAGTCTGGCAAAGATTATAACCTGCGGGATGAGAGAGTGAAAGCTGCGATCGCAGTTAATCCCATTACTAGTTCTATTTTCGGTAAAGCTGGTTTAAGTCAAATCAAAACTCCAGTGATGATTGTCAGCAGTAGTGATGATACAGTTGCACCAGCTTTATCCGAGCAAATTTTACCTTTCTCCTGGTTGGCGAATTC
Source organism: Nostoc sp. (assembly GCF_036917935.1). GTDB lineage: Bacteria > Cyanobacteriota > Cyanobacteriia > Cyanobacteriales > Nostocaceae > Nostoc. The sequence continues at coordinate 95,760 of NZ_JBALEL010000027.1, forward strand.
CCAAAAGTATCTCGTTATGCTTGTAGGTGGCACTCACTTTTCCACCATTGGCAATGGCAACCCTGCAAATCAACAAGTAGCATTACCTGCTGATATGATTGGCGATGCTTCTCAAGCGCGTCGTTACATGAATGTTTTAAGTTTACCTTTCTTCCAAACATACATTGCAGTCAGGCCGCAATACAGGCCCTACCTGAACGCCGCCTACACTCAAAGCATTTCTAGTAAGTCGCTTGGGTTGAGTCTCGTCAAGTCATTGAATACAACCGAATTAGCTCAATTGTTGGATATAAAAGCAGCCAAACCCGTAAAAAAAAAGTTCCCAACACCATAGTCAGCTTCGGATTTTGGATGTTGGATATTGGTGTTGCATTGCTGCATGTGATGATTTTTATTTGACTTTCGACAGGTGTAATTTAATTACGTTTGTACAAATCTATTTGCATCTTTATAAAATTATGTTCAAAGTTAAGACCTTTTTTTTGATTAGTAATTGGACAAATTAGAACTATGGAAGCCATTCGATTGTATTGGAATGGCGACATAACTAAAAAAGGGCGATATCGCATCTGCTCACGCCCTTGAGGTTTATTTTTTTTTACAGCCAGTCTCTTAAGTAAAAGTTAGATATAGACTACTTCCGCTTCAGGTGTTCGGTGCGTTACGGAAGCCTCAACACACGTTACAACATCTTCTAATTATCTCTAATTATTTGTGTCTACTTGCGGTAAAAACCGTAACAAGCACAGATGATATGCGATCGCATTCCTACTTCTCGGCATATACTTTAAAGAAATGTGACATTTAATTGCGCTATTGTAAAAGTCAGCTTTACATAAGTTCAGTTATGAGCCAGCCTGAATATACTACAGCCCAAGCAACAGCCCTGACTAACTACGATCGCAAACCTATTCACCGACCTGGCACTATTCAAGCTCATGGCGTTCTACTGGCACTCAGTACTCAGCTAGAGATACTGCAAGTTAGCAAGAATAGCCAAGCATATTTGGGCAAAGAGCCAGAAGATTTACTCGGTCAACCCCTGAGCGATTTACTTGACCTTCGGCAAGTGGAAATTGTCAAGCAGTGCTTAGTGAAAAAAATTGGCAGTGCTAATGCTTTTAAAGTATTAATAAACACTTTTAATAATGAACGATACTTTGATGCTATTGCTCATCGTATAGAAGAGGCTGTGATTCTGGAGCTAGAACCGACGGACTCGGAATCTGAACTGAGTTTCTTAAGCTTCTATACTTTGGCGAGTGAAGCGATAGCAAAAATGCAAAGCACATCCAATCTGGGAGAATTTTTGCATTTGGTGGCTGAAGAAGTCCAAAAAATCATCGGTTTTGATCGGGTGATGGTCTATCAATTTGACCAGTCAGGAGCGGGTTCTGTTGTTGCAGAAGTGAAACGGGAAGATTTATCACCTTATTTAGGACTCCACTATCCCGCTACAGACATTCCAGCCCAGGCTAGGGAGTTATACACGCGCTGCTTTCTCCGATTTCTCCCCGATTTAACTGTCGAACCGATCAAACTAGTTCCAACGGAAAATCCAAGAACGCATCAGCAGCTTGACTTAAGCTACTGTCTGCTACGGAGTTTTGATTGGTGTTGTACTGAATATCATCAAAATATGGGAGTGAAGGCTCTTTTAGTGATTTCACTGATTCAAGAGCAGAAGCTTTGGGGATTAATATCCTGCCACCATCAAACACCTAAGTATATTTCTTACGAAGTCCGTAAGATGTGCGAATTTTTGGGACAGATTGTCTCTTCAGAGTTAGCGCACAAAATCAGTTACTCGGAATGGGATTATAAGGTAAAGCTGAAATCGCTACAGTCTGAGTTTCTAGAATCTATTTCCCAAGCAGACAATTTTATCGATGCCTTAATTAAACCTGAAATCCGCTTGCTTGATCTTGTTAGTGCCTCTGGAGCGGCGGTTTGTCTGGATAATGAAATTACCCTTGTGGGGACAACACCGAATATTCATGAAGTTCGGGTGCTAATTGAATGGGCGGATACCCAAGTTAGTGATAACCTGTTTTCCACTGATTCTCTGCCGAAGCTTTACTCAGAGGCGCTGATATTTAAAGATACTGCCAGTGGCTTGTTGCTACTGCGGATTTCTAAAGTCCGGCGCTATTACATCCTTTGGTTTCGCCCTGAAGTTCTCCAAACGGTACACTGGGCAGGTAATCCACAGGAATCCATTCAAGCTCAGGCCGATGGTAGCTTGACCTTATCTCCCCGAAAATCCTTTGAACAATGGCAAGAAACGGTTAGATTAACTTCTCTACCTTGGAAAGCTTGTGAACTTGATAGTGCGATCGCTCTGAGAAATGCGATCGTTGGTATTGTACTCTCGAAAGCGGATGAATTAGCTAAAATCAACCTGGAATTAGAACGCAGCAACCAAGAACTAGCATCCTTTGCCTACGCCGCTTCCCATGACCTCAAGGAACCTTTGCGGGGTATTTATAATTTCTCAACAGTGCTGTTAGAAGACTATAGTCAAGTATTAGATGATGACGGAATTGAGTGCTTGCAAACAGTAGTCTCCTTGTCTGTACGTATGGAAACTCTGATTAATGCCCTACTGCGACTCTCGCAGCTAGGACAAGCACAACTACGCTTGCAAACAACTAACCTCAACGAATTACTCAACCAAGTGATTGAGGTTTTTGGTGCTAGTCGTCAAGATTTTGGACTTGTGGATATTCGCATTCCTCGCCCTTTACCAACTGTTTTGTGCGATCGAGTTCTCGTTAATGAAGTCTTTAGTAATCTGCTTGGCAATGCATTCAAATACAACGATAAAGCAGAGCAATGGGTTGAGATTGGCTACCTTTCTCAAGAAGCAGGGGAAGATGAACTATTGCCCCATGCCCCATGCCTAATCTTTTATATACGCGATAACGGTATTGGAATTCCACAGCATCACCTAGAAACCATCTTTAGATTATTTAAGCGGCTTCACTCCCAGGAAAAGTACGGTGGAGGAGCAGGTGCAGGACTAGCTATTGTTAAGAAGATTGTTGAGCTTCATAACGGTAAAATTTGGGTGAAATCTACTGTAGGTGTTGGCTCAATGTTCTATTTTACGCTGGAATAGTTTAAGATAATGACTAAATATGTATTTTTGTTAAGCTCTTTTAAGACTACGAATGACAAAAAAACTTCATGAACCGCTGCTCGTTGTTGAGGACAGCAATGAAGATTTTCGGATGCTGCAACGTCTGATGCGGCGTATGTCCGTCCAGAATCCCATACACCGTTGTACGAATGGGGATGAGGTTTTAGAGTTCCTCTATAAACTGGGGAACGATGCCTACACTAAAGGCGAAGACCCACCCAATTCTAAAGTAGCATTACGACCCTCTGTAATCTTGCTCGATCTGAATTTGCCAGGTATTGATGGCCGTGACATTTTAGATCGGCTCAAGCAAGACAAGAGTTTCAAAGGAATCCCCATCGTTGTTTTTACCACATCATCTAACCCCAAGGATATTGAATTGTGCTACCAAAAGGGCGCAAATGGATATCTGGTAAAGCCGATGGATGCTCAGGAACTACAAAAGACGATTCAGGCATTTGTGGACTACTGGCTTGAAGCCAATACGCCGCCTGTGTTGGATTAATCTGTTTATTTTCTGTGGATGAGGCAGTAGGAACAAAATGATCATAAAAGAGACGGCTCAGAGGGCACAGCGACATTTTCCTCTTTGAGTCACTGTGTCTGCTTGTCTCTGGTAGATGTGTTTTCTCCATCTTCCGGTTTTTCCTACGGCGTTCCACAGCTTGAATTGCTTTAGAATTCCTAAAGAATTGAGATTTTATTCATACTTATTTTATATTATTTTTAGAATTATGCAATAAAAACACAATCTGGATAAAAGGGATCTATATGGCTCCCTGATCCTCATAACCTTATGTTGGACACACGGACGCTACTCATCATCGATGATTGTGCCGCAGATCGAAAAATCTATCGCCGATATCTTTTGAAAGATCCGCACCAGTCCTACCAAATTTTAGAGGCAGACTGTGCAGAAGAAGGACTTACTTTGTGCCGAAAAGTACGCTGTGATGTGATTCTGCTGGATTTTTGCCTACCTGATATGAGCGGGTTAGAACTCTTCGATCAGATGCAGCAGGAGATATTTAAGACTTCTGTCCCTGTGATTATGTTGACAGGGCGTGGCGATGAAGAGGTTGCTGTGCAAGTAATGAAACGGGGTGCTTTAGATTATTTAGTCAAGCAACACCTGACACAGGATGTGCTGCAACTAGCAGTCCGCAACGCCATCAAGCAATCGTACTTGCAAGCCCAACTCCAGAAAACTCAGGAGAGACAGCGCCTAATTGCCACGACTGCTTTACGAATTCGCCAGTCTCTTAATCTAGACCAAATTTTAAATACAGCTGTAGCTGAGGTACAACAACTTCTGAAGTGCGATCGCGTGATGGTATATCAGTTTGCCCCAGATACAGATGGTAAGATAGTTGCCTCATCAGTTGAGTCATACCAGACTGTCGCATTGTGCGATCGCGTTGGGGCTGGCGATTGGGGACTGATGACTAGGGAAGAGTTTTCCCAATCCCCAATGCCCAATCCCCATTACCCCTTATCCCCAGAGGGGGCCCCACCTAACCCAATCCCTTATATCTATGAGCTTGGCTTGTGTAATTGTGTCAGCCTAAAAGAGCAATTTAATACTAAAGCAAATCTGGTGGTTCCGATTAATCTGAGCAACAATGGGAACCCAAATCCCAAGCTTTGGGGTTTATTGATTGCTCACCATAATTCTGGAGAACGACACTGGCAAACTAATGATACGGAAATGCTTAATGAAGTGTCGGTGCAATTAGCGATCGCTATTCAACAGGCGGAATTGTTAGCCCAAACTCAAGCAGCCCTTGCCAAAGAGAAGCAACTCAATGTATTTAAGTCCCAAATAATTGCAACAGTTTCCCATGAGTATCGAACGCCGCTAACTTCAATTCTGGCTGCTGCATCAACTTTGGTAAAACATAACCACCAACTGGATGAGTCTAAACAACAGAGGTTCTTGGGAATCATTGAACAGAAAACAAGGTATATGTCCAAACTCGTGGATAATATGCTTCTGGTTAACCAATTGGAACTGGAAAAACCCAAATTTAAACCAATCCTATTCGATTTACTCCAATTTTTTTCTGACCTTGTAGAACAGGAGCGAGAAACAGCAGGCGATCGCCACGAATTTATTTTGAAAATTACTGGTAAGAATCAGGGATTTTGGGGCGATCGCGGACTTTTGCAGCAAATTTTTATTAACTTAATGTCCAATGCCATTAAGTACTCTCCAGATGGAGGTACTATAGAATTCCACCTCATCGGCAAAGAATCAGAAGCAATCTTTTACATCAAAGATCAGGGAATTGGTATCCCGATGGCAGATCAAGAAAATTTGTTTCAATCCTTCAGTCGCGGAAGTAACGTGGATACGCTCCCTGGTACAGGCTTAGGGCTAGCGATCGCTAAAGCTTGTGTGGAGTTACATGGTGGTAATATTACCTTGTCCAGTCAAGTGGGGCAAGGAACTCAAGTTACTGTCAGCTTACCGAAGGCATTGCCAACTGCTCAACTATCCCCATCATCAACTTAAACTATATAATTTTCAAATGCATCTTGTAATTATTCATCTTGAATTTCTATCTTGCTAATCAACCATTCTTTGATTGTTTTCCCGCAAGGCTCAGAACTTTGGCAATCACTGACGTTCTCTAGAGTATAATACAATTTTACTTTTTTGTTGACGTATTTCTCTGGTTCGCAAACATCAAATACTGCACCGACACCTTCATCTAATTTTCCATTTTCATCGACAACAGTAACGTAGCATTTTAAGTCTCCGTTTTGGATATCTTTGATAGTACCAACAATTGGGTTATCGTTTTCAATCACCTGGGATTGATTGTTTTTAAGAGATATTTTTTCAGTTGATGCTGAATTAATCGGTTTTTTACTATTTTTGTTATTATCTAGTTTTACTTGATTTACAGAAATAGATTCAGAATTAACTTGGTTAGCTGTTGCAGTATTTGCTTGATTAACTTTATTCTGTTGAGAAGCACTATTGCCAGAGTTATTACAACTCACAATCAACATAGAACAAAAAAGCAATGTAGTAGTGAAGATTGATTTTTTAATTTGATTTATGTTCATAAAAACTATTGATAGTTGTTTTGCTAAAAGCGCTACAGGTAAAATCTTTCATTTCTAATAAAAACTTTCATGAAGTTTTCTCTGATATTTATTGATTATTACAGTTTTATGTGTTGAAAGTTATAAATGACATCGTGATATTTGCGGAAAATACTCGGTGTTATCTGCACTTTTTGTATATTATTCGGTAAAGTGCTTAGAGAATGTCTTGATCCTGATAAAACAATGCTTAAATAAACTTTGATTGCTAAATATTAATGCTTTGAGCATTAAATGAGTATTTAATAGAATTTAGAAGCTGTAAGTATTAATTTTGTGTTATCTCAAGGTTTTCTCAACTTAAACAAACCATTTGGCTGGACTTCCCACGACTGCGTAGCACGGGTGCGAAAATTGTTGCGCCTCAAACGTGTAGGACATGGGGGAACCTTAGATCCAGCAGCAACAGGGGTCTTACCGATCGCACTTGGTAAAGCCACAAGATTATTGCAATATCTGCCAGAAAACAAAGCTTACAAGGCTACGATTCGTCTGGGTGTGCAGACTACAACGGATGATTTAGAAGGTGAAATCATTAATTCTCAAGCTTGTGCTGGATTGAGTTTGGCAGAGGTTAAAACTGCACTGGCACAATTTGCAGGCAAGATTGAGCAAATACCACCGAATTATAGTGCAATTCAAGTGGATGGGAAACGTCTCTACGACTTAGCACGTAAAGGTGAAATAGTGGAAGTTCCAGTGCGGACAGTGGAAATTTTTCATACAGAAATTTTGGACTGGAGAGAAGGAGATTTCCCGGAATTGGATGTAGCGATCGCCTGTGGATCTGGTACATATATTAGAGCGATCGCTCGTGACTTAGGTGCAATCTTAGAAACTGGTGGCACTCTTGCAGCTTTGATCCGTACCCAAAGCAGTGGTTTCGATTTAACAGATAGTCTCACTTTGACCGACTTAGAAACTAAACTGCAAGCCGGGACATTTCAACCTCTCGCCCCTGATGTCGCTTTACAACATTTGTTATCTGTGACTTTACCAAGAATATCTGCTCAAAAATGGTGTCAGGGTCAGCGAGTTTCTCTAAATTCTGATGTTACTGGGATAGTGCGAGTTTATGAAGAAGAGACTCGCTTTTTGGGTGTTGGACAATTACAAGATGAAGTGTTAGTTCCTCAAATGGTTTTTGAACCGCTTTCTTAAAACTTATTTGCTCTTTTCCTTAATGGGATTGAGCGATCGCTCCAAGCGACTAAAGGCTTGAGAAGAAAGCAGAGTCAGGAATAAATAAACCAAGGCGACAGTGGCGTAAATCTCAAATGAACGATAGTTGTCAGCGACAATCAGCTGTCCTTTGCGGAACAACTCTTCAAACCCGATGATCGCGACTAAGCTGGTGTCTTTGAGCAAGCTAATGAACTCATTGCCCAGAGGTGGCAGCATTCGCCGGAGGGCTTGCGGAAAGATGACATAGCGCATCGTTTGCACTGAGCTTAAACCCAGTGATTGAGAGGCTTCTGCTTGTCCAGGCTCAATTGATTGAATACCTGCCCGGACAACTTCAGCAATGTAGGCAGCGCTATTGAGACTCAATGCAATCACCGCGGCTGCTAAACGATTTAAAGTGAAGGTGAAACCAAAACTTTGGGCGAAAGCAGGCAACCCAAAGTAAATCATAAAAATCTGCACCAGCAACGGCGTTCCCCGGAAAAAGTCTATATACGCCCTAGCAATCCAGGGCAAAGGCGGAGTGGGGAAAAGGCGAACAATTCCAATCAGTGTACCCCCGATCATACCCAGCAAGACTGAGATTGCTGTGAGTTCAAGTGTAACTAAAGCTCCACTTAGCAAGGTGGGTAGGGACTTCAAAATAATGCTTAGTGAGGTAGATAGTTGGGATATGCCTTTTTCGGCAGCCTGGTTTTCGATGGGTGATTTTTCTGGTAGTTGTGGCGGTTGGATACCAAACCACTTTTGGTAGATTTTGGCGTAAATACCATTTTTCAGCACCGTTTCTAGACCTTGGTTAATCGCTTGCAAGTTGGGCGATCCTTTAGGTGTAGGAATGCCATAAAATTCTTCTGTTAGCAGAGTGCTGACCACTTTGAGTCCGTTAAGGTTGCCCCTCTTTATGCCATATAAGATCACCACCTGATCGTTAAGAACGGCATCGACATTACCATTGATTAATGCTTGAAGAGTTAAAGGTGAATCATTAAAAGTGCGAATTTCAGATCCGGGAATACTTTTAGCCTTCTGTGCGCCAGTTGTCCCAATTTGCACGCCAATCGTTTTGTTCTGAAGATGATCGAAATTGGTAATGTTTTGATTATCTGTGCGGGTAACGATCGCTAGCCCTGATTTGAAGTAAGGACGCGAGAAGGAAATTGTCTTGGCTCGTTCGGCAGTAATCGTCATTGCTGCAACTGCGGCATCTACAGTTTGCGCTTGCAATGCTGGAATCATCCCAGCAAAAGGCATATTTTGATATTTAACTTTCAAGCCAGCAGATTGAGCGATCGCATTCATCAAATCAATGTCAAAGCCTTGCAAATCACCACTGGCAGATTGAAACTCGAAAGGCGGAAATGTAGGTTCTGTAGCAACCGTAAGTGTGTTACCAGCAGTGGAACCATCTGTAATACAACCTGAAAGTAAAAGTAGACAGCTTAAGCTGAAGCCAAAAACTAGCTGACGTAACCAAAGAACAACAGTTAATCGAGTCATATTCTTTAGACTTCTCCAAAAATACCTAAGCTAAGACTATGACTGGCGATCGTTAATCAAAAATCCAGTCAAGCATAATTGCTGCAATATATAGTAAAATTCTCTAGAACAATGGACACAGAGTTGTCCGTAGAGGCTTCTGTGGATGGGTTGGCAACTAGCGATCGCGACTTCAGTAAATCCTCTTCAAAAGTATCATCCTATCCATATTGAAAATTCACTTTATAAATCAGATTCAAAATGGTTGCAAATACATTTGATCGTAACAGCGTGTTCGAGGAAGATTATCTTTACTTTTATGAAACGTTGTTGACACCAGAACGTACTCAACACGAAGTTGACCTCATTTGCCGATTGCTAGATTTAAAAGCAGGGATGAGTATTTTAGACTTAGCTTGTGGGCATGGACGGATTGCTAATCAGCTAGCGGCTCGTGGCTATGATGTGACTGGACTTGATGCAACAGCTTTCTTCTTAGAAAAAGCAAATCAAGATGCGGCTAGCAACGGGGTTAAGGTAGAGTACCTTCAAGGCGATATGCGTTCTCTACCCTTTAGCGATCGCTTCAACTATGTCATCAACTGCTTCACAGCTTTCGGTTACTTCGATGACGATGAAAATAGATCGGTCTTAACCGAAGCGTATCGCGCTCTAAAAGTAGGTGGCAAATTGCTAATTGATATTCAAAATTTTAGCCGCATCTTGCAAGAATTTACGCCTGAGTTAATTACTGAGCGTGAGGGTAATTATATGCTCGCACGCAGCCGCTACGATGCACTTACCAATCGTACCCATACCGAGCGGATTATCATTCGTGATGGACAAGTGCGGCGTGGTCAATACTTTGTTCGCAATTTTACCTTTCCCGAAATCCGCGATTGGCTGTTGCAAACAGGCTTCAGCGAAGTAGAGGGCTATGGTTACGATGGTGAATTGTTCGCGCTTGATAGCCGCCGAATGATTGTGGTAGCAAGTAAATGAAGAGTCCTGTTAGCGGAGCGGGGCGTTTAGCCCGTGCTGAGTTAGTAGTTATATAATGTACGGTTAAAATACTTATCATTAAGACCGCAGAGGGGCAGAGATGCAGATGAGAGAGATTTTTGGGCTTTCTGGATAGATTCGGGAATCATTGCACCCCTCCCCGCCTGTGGTGTGGGATTCTTCGGATTTAATAAGTAATCAAGTAGATATGATATCAGGAAATAAGAAACATTATTTATTCTCCTGAGTTCAAACCTCAAAATTACGAATTACGAATCAGGGCGCGGTGTGTTAAACCAAATAACTCGTATTAGGTACGATCGCAAAGAAGGCATATTCATACCAAGCAGTCCAGATGAAACTGCGAATCCATCGCTGACGCTTTTCGGGACTCAATTCATATTCAAACGCCCCACGAGATACATCAATGGAAGATAGATGAGAGTTACAACCACAGCCGTGTTGATAAGTAAAACCGTATTTAGAAGCAATACTTTGCACCTTCATTTGAATAGCAAACACCTTACCTGCATGGAGTATGGCATCCCAAGCACGTTTGTGTTCGATATCGCGCTGATCAAATCGCAAGGCACGTTCTTCAAAAACATGATCGCGGTAAATTGGTGCTAGATGCACATGATAGAAACTTGCTGGTAGTTCATAACCAAACTCGTTGAACAAATCTATGCCAATGCGAGCTACTTTTACTTCATTAGCATACTCTGTCCCTTTTAACTCCAGATCACGGAGAATTTCTGCAAAGTTCGGATAGCTGTGTTTGAGAAAGTCTTGCCCAAAAAACTCTAGGGTTTCCCATGCCAGTTGTGCAAATAGCTGGGAAAATGAGGGTATCAAGTGAGCTAGTTGGGGGCGATCGCTAAATAAGTCAACATCACCATGTTCTAATTTATACAAAAACAATTGTGCCATCTCAACATAGCTTTGGGGTTGGGAAAGTCCGACACTCGTGGTTCCTCTAGCAATGTCTTGCCATGTAGAAGGTAGTTGAGAAACATGAACCGCATTTTCTCCAGCAATGACTGCAACAGGAGGACATTCGAGAAGTTGCATCGACAATCTCCTTTAAGACTTTAATGTGTAATTTACCTTAAGCGATCGCTAAATCTATCTTCTGAACACAATAAAAAATGTTTGACAGACTGTCTTTTGACAACGAGCGCAATTTTATTCATAAATTTTTCGGACATTGGGCATTGGGCATTAATTATTTTAGGATAATTCATAATTCATAATTCAGTTCTCCACTCAAAGCATTCTCTTCAAGCACCTGCTATTTTCTTATATATTTTCTCACCCTTGATTAACTCTTCATAGTACTGTTCATAAGAGGTGAATCTGATAGATTCTTGTCTTCCTAAACCTAAAATGCCAAAGGTGCAAAGGCTATTATAAAACAGTTCATGTACCCGCTTTTGAAGTATCTGATTGAAATATATGAGGACATTACGACAAAGAATAACATTAAACTCATTAAAAGAACTGTCAGTTGCTAAATTATGCTGGGCAAAAACAACGTTTTCTCTGAGGGATGCTCGAAAAATCGCGTTATCGTAAGCTGCTGTATAATATTCTGAAAAAGACTTCTTGCCCCCTGCTTTTAGATAAAGCTGAGTATATTCCTGCATCAGTTTCAGGGAGAAAATCCCACTTTTGGCATTTTGTAATACCTTCTCGTTCGTATCAGTAGCATATATGCGGCAACGGTGATAAAGTCCTTCTTCTTGCAGTAAAATTGCCATTGAGTAGACTTCTTCGCCAGTTGAGCATCCAGCGTGCCAAATGCGAATAAACGGATAAGTTTGTAAGAAGGGGATAACTTGATTTCTGAAGGTGTTATAAAAGCTAGGATCGCGAAACATTGATGTTACATTCACCGTCAGAGCAAGCAAAAATCGCTCCAAATAGACACGGTTGTGGAGTAACCGCTCTTGCAATGCAGAAACATTTGCTAACCCCTCTAAGTGCATAAAGCCCTGAATGCGGCGCTTGAGTGAGGAAAGAGCATAATCGCGAAAGTCATAACCATAGTACTGATACACACCTTCCAAGAGGAGGTGTATTTCTATGTCCTCCAAGATCGGTTTGGGCAGAGGCATAATATTCATCATTCATCAGTTTCAGTTTAACCAAGTGCCTTTTACTACTAAAATAGCGATCGCAATTATTGAAATCCCAGCTAGCCATCTCACCTGGGAGCGCAGATTTTTAATCTCTTGGCTGAGATTTTCTGTCTGTGGTATAGAATATGGTTCTAGTTGTACAACTTCAATAGCTACTTGTTGGGGTGTCTTTTGGGCATTTTCAAAAGAGACTTGCGTATGTAGCCAATTAGTAATCAGTTGGGGACAGTTCTTTTTAAACCAATTTAAAGCTAAGGTTTTAAAAACTGGTTTGGACATTCGGGCAATTAATTTCATCACCCTATTTAAGGGTTTTAGGCGAAGCTTTTGATTGATCAGATTGACTGAACCAACATCATAAAGACAATCCAGAATTAGTTTCACAGTGGCTTCTTCACTGTTAATCAAGTTTTGCAGTAAAAGCAGAACATCATGCATACGCTCTGCTTCCATATACTTTTCTGCCAAGTTTTCTGGAGGACTTACTGAAGGATTTACGGTTGGATTTAGCGTCTTTTGTCTTACTATCGTCATATTCGTAACATAGCAGCCATAATAATGTAAGTACACCTATCTACCGAGAGAAAGATTTTTTATCTAAAGAGAGAACCTAAAAGCCAAAATTTATTCGTGAGAGATATGACTATATCGTGTCTGTAAAAAGGCTATTGGTCTAGTTCTTATGAATCTTTTATCTACTTCTGGGTAAATCAAAATTTTTATTTAGATGCTAATACCTCAATTTGCGAAATCACCCGTTCTAATTCCTCAATGATTACAGTATTTTCAGTCTTTTTAAAGGCATCCACAAGCGCCCGATAATACCAAAGAGTACCTTCTTTACGCCCCTGAAAACGTTCCCAAAGTGAGTCGCCCAAAATGCGATAATCTTTGAGAATAGACTGGGCGTTGTAAAGTTTATCTGCTGAAGACACAAGCAGAACTGATGGGGAAGCAGTAGGAATATGAGCAATGTATGCCTCCTTGCGCTGTCGCCAAGGGGGTTTTGGAGTTGTATCAGCGTCAGTACAACCATCTACAATTGCCGTTACATTGTCACCAAAGCGGCGGCGAATTTCTTCTCGTGTTGTGGCGCCACCTTGATCTTCGATCGCATCGTGTAAGAGGGCTGCGATCGCTTCATCTTCATTTGCGCCGTATTCTAAAGCAATACTGGCGACACCTAATAAATGGGCAACGTAGGGGACACCTGAACCTTTACGAACTTGGTTGGCGTGTAATTGGGTGGCGTAGGTAAGGGCTGCGGTAAAACGTTCTGAGAGCATTGTATAAAAGGAGTCAGGAGAACTTAACCTAATCAAGGGTTTGTGTCAATTTTATAACAAATCGCTCCCAGCGCAGAGGTAACAAAGGATCAAAGGGGTACAGAGGTAAAATTGAAATTTGAAATTAGATAGACAATATTTATATCTATATTCCATCGCCAGATAGATAAAACTCTGCTGTTAGTTTATTAGATTTACTCAAGGATGTGGTATTCAAACTAGGAGTTAACTTTCATCATGTCAGATAATCCTGGATTAGGAGAACATATTTTCGATTACCAGGTGATGCGAAAGTAGCACTAGATTTCAGCATAAAATTAGTTAAGTCAACTAACTAAAAGTAGAAGTAGGCAAACTAATCCTACACGCTGAATCTAATGTTGAAAAAATTCTTTCAACTTAAAAATGTAACATTCATAAATTCAGGATAATAATAATGGAAACTACAGAAACAACGCAAACAGGTTCAACACCTTTCCCAAATATTCCACCAGTTATTGAAAGTAACGACAGTGAGTATCTTGATAGCGGTGTACCTAGTACAGTTGCGATCGCCGGACATCCCCTACATCCCCTAAGTGTGATCTTTCCCATAGCCTTTTTAGCCGCCGCCTTGGGAAGTGATATCGGTTACTGGTTAACTAGTGATTTCTTTTGGGCTAGGGCTTCGTTATGGTTAATCGGACTCGGATTAGCTGGAGGCATCCTTGCATCTGCGATCGGTCTGAGCGACTTTTTTAAAATTGAACGAGTCCGCAAGCGCACAGCTGGTTGGGCACATTTGATACTTAACGTTTCTATACTAGTTTTATCACTGGTCAACTTCCTCCTACGCTTGGGCGACGCTGAATCCCGAATACTACCTTGGGGACTGTTAATCTCCCTGATTGTTGGTACATTGACTAGTCTTTCTGGTTGGTTTGGTGCTGAACTCTCCTATCGCCACAAAATCGGTGTAGTGGGTGCAGGTAGCAGAAGATATCCTTAAAGAAGGCAGAGGGAAACGGGGCATTTAACTAAATCAGCAGAAGTCCTACATCTGACCTGTACTCAGGAAGTGTAGGTACGTCACCTGCTCTAGATCAAAGTTAATGGCAAGTCAACGTAGAAAGTCGAATTCCTATTATGGAACATTGACTTTTGGGGGAAAACTTTTCGATTTACTGAAATTAGGCAGAAATTGCAGTTCAGATGGGGTGAGATCGCGCCATTGACCCAATTGTAGGTCATCTAATTGTAGGTGAGCGATGCTGACCCTGACCAGTCGCAAAGTCGGAAACCCGACAGCCGCAGTCATGCGCCGTACTTGGCGGTTTTTTCCCTCTGTCAAAGTCATTTCCAGCCAAGCTGTCGGTACATTTTTGCGAAACCTAATCGGTGGGGTGCGTTCAGGTAGCTGTGGTTCTTCTGGTAGGAGCCTAACTTCTGCTGGTTGAGTGCGGTAATCTTGAATTTCCACACCTGTTTGCAACCTTTTGATCGCATCAGCATCTGGAATTCGCTCTACCTGTACCCAGTAAGTGCGTTTATGACCAAAACGCGGATGAGCGAGGCGATGTTGCAATTGTCCATCGTTCGTTAACAGCAGCAATCCTTCACTATCCCAGTCTAAGCGTCCCACAGGATAGACATCAGGCACATCAATATAATCTTTTAGGGTGCTATGTGTGGGGGCGTCTTTTGTAAACTGGCTGAGAACGCTGTATGGTTTGTAGAAAATAATATATCGGTAATGATTGGGCATAGAGCGAATGGCATTGCATTATGTTATTCTCCCTCACTCCCCACTTCTCATAGCACAAGTGTTCACTTGCCATGCTGATATCGGCAATTTTGTGTTGACGTTGTATATACAAAACTTGTATAGTCATGGTAAGGGCAGTGAAGGAGATGATCGATGCAACCGCCATTCGCCGAATCAGCTAATCGCAACCGTGATATAACCATCAACATCCGGGCGCAGCAAGCGCAACGGGATCTGATCGACCGTGCTGCTGAGGCGCTGGGCAAGAACCGTTCTGATTTTATGCTGGAAACAGCGTGCCGGGAAGCAGAAACAGTGTTGCTGGATCGTCGGCTGTTTATGCTGGAAGAAGAGAAATTCCACCAGTTTATGGAACTTCTGGATGCACCGCCTTCTGGCAATGAAAACCTTCGCAAAGTGCTGACTACCAAGGCACCGTGGGAGTGACGGCATCGGGCGAACAGAATCAGCCAATGCAAGCCCCCCAACCGCTCAATTCAACCCATCACCTAGAAGATTTTCATTCCGGTAGCCTTCAATTGGATGACTGGTTGAAAAAGCGCGGGCTGAAAAACGAAGGTGGGGGCGCTTCCCGAACGTATGTAGTACTGGTTGGAGGAAGAGTTATTGCGTATTATTGTCTGGCAACCGGCAGTGTTTTGAGTAGCATTGCATCGGGAAAAGTCCGCCGCAATAAGCCTGATCCGATTCCGGTGATGGTAATTGGGCGGCTTGCTGTTGATCAGCAATGGCAGGGCAAGGGAATCGGCTATGCTCTGATACGCGATGCAGTTTTTCGCACATTGCAAGCGGCAAAGATTGTCGGCGTCCGCGCTATCCTGGTTCATGCTATTTCCGAAGAAGCCAAGCAGTTCTACGAAAAGTGCGGTTTTACCCCTTCTCCTGTCGCCCCGTTGACGCTGATGGTAACAATGGCAGATGCAAAAGCAGCTTTAGGTATTGAACTGCCATTGTAATAGTGCCTTTGGTTGAAGGATGTGAGGGGTGCGATCGCCTTTAGTATAGTCATCAAGCTATAGGGAAAATTAGCACTTCCCAGAAAATCTAAAAATCTTATCTAAGACTATTGGATTATTTTAGAATAAGCGTTAGACTGTTCCCATGAACCTTAGCCAAGGTTTTTGGGGCTTAATTCATGTCAAAAATTATATACGATGTCATCCAGCGTTTTGAGGTAGAAAACGGTGTTCCCCGTTTGGTTTCAACAAATATCCAGGTGATTGAAGGCGGGGAAGATTTAATGTCTTTGGCTACCAGTATGCTAGAGAAACTTGGTTTTTATAACAAGTTTGAGGAAAATCGGACATCCCAATATGTAGGATATCGACTTAAGAATCCTGGAAAAGGAGCTAAACGTTATCAACTTGTTTTAGCTCAACGTAAAGAGGAACTTTGTATTTCTATTCCTCAAAAAATTTTATGGAAACAAGTTCTAAAACTTGGTTATTGGACACTTATCACAGATAAAAATTCAGGTATTTCGGTTTCAGAAATTGGGTTTTGTTTATATGGAGTAGTATGGATTTTACCTAGTAAAAAAGAAATTTTCTTAGCATCACTTTTTCCCCAATACTGGGATATATTACAACATGAAGAGAAAACATTAGGCGAAATTGCTTTAAATAAATGCACATACGATCAGTATGAGCCTTCTTTCATTATTCCTGATAGTGAAATTATTCCAAGAAATAGCTTTCGCATTGAAGACTTAAGTGAAAATAGTAGTTACCTCATTCTAAGTGAAGATAGACTTTTCCCTTATATGTGGCAAGTCTGTATTACTTCAAATGAAGTTCTAGAAGAATTTATTGGTTACTTCGCAAAAATCCTAATGGAACAAAAGTAATGTCTGTAAAACTTAAAAGACTGGTCAATCCTTATGAACAAAGGATGTTGGAATTTTTGCAAACCTGTATAGATAAAAATTATAAAATTCATACGCAGGTAAGCTTAGGCTCATTCTGTGAACTAGATAGCAACCTTAATTGGGATCTAAAAAAGTTTTTATTTAGCTCCAGCAGTGTAGACGCTCTAATCACGAATAATGACTATGAGCCTTGTTTAGTGGTAGAATTTCAATCTTCATATCATGATTATCCTGACGCAAGAGAGCGCGATCGCAAAAAAGCAACTTTACTCGCTCTTGCAGAGGTTCCCTTACTTTATTCACGGATTAAAGACTTTGGATTCTTGCATCTTTACTCTCAGGATGAAGAAGTAATATTCAATTTATTTACAGGAAACCGACGAGAAAATGCCCAAGCCCTAATTAGAAAGTATTGCGAACACTCTTTTTCTTCTGATGTTCGAGTTACAGCTTGATAAACCACAAGATGTTTGCACGCCAATATCAATAAATCTCAGCGATGCCTCCGGCTGTAAACTACGCAAAATTAACAGACTATGGTATGGCTTTGGCTCGATTAAATTACCATAAAATATAAATAAGCTTTTAGATCAAAGGAGCGGTTATCCTTCCAACAGCAGCACAAGCCCTAAAGTGTGTCTACCTGTGTCAATCAGTGACCACAGCTTACTTGCCTATCTACATAGTTCGTCTAGATGAGCGGACAGGAAACATATTCATCTTAGAGGATGAATGAACAAGTCCTCTTCTTGGTAGCAAATACTTTGAGATCCCCCTAAATCCCCGCCACGTGCTTCTCCCAAGGGGAGACGCTGCGCGAACAAGTCGGGAAACCGCAAGGGCGCAGTGGCTTCCCTTAAAGAAGGGCGACTTTGAGAGAGGTTGCCCCCCTTTTTTAAGGGGGGTTAGGGGGGATCTAGAAGTGCCTAAAATCACAGCCAACCACTTTTCAAACATCCTCTTAGGTGGCAATGAAATAGAAATTTTAATTAATCGTGATGGCAAGTGGGAATATCTATGAGTCAACCAAACTTTGATGCTATGAGTGAAGCAGAATTACGCGCCTATGTCTATGAACATCGAGACGATCAAGAGGCTTTTTACGCATTTGCGGATCGTTTGACGGCAAAACCTCCCTCTGCAACTTATCCCGCATCCATGACTCCAGAATAAATCCACAAGGCGATATTAGACATTATTCAACAGAAACAGCGTAGGCGCAGCCCGTCGTAGACATCGCTAGACTCCGAAAAACAGCATAAATTTTTAACACCCTTGCTCCCAGACATAACCAAGGTGGTACACTACATCCATGCTAGGGGTGCCTACATAACCAGGCTGAGATCACACCCTTAACACCTGAGTCTGGGTAATACCAGCGGAGGGAAGCTGTTTATTGAGGAATTACAATATGCGGACAGAATGGGTTGCTAAACGACGTGGGCAAGTTAATGTATCTCAAATGCACTACGCCCGCCAAGGTGTTATCACCGAAGAAATGCACTACGTCGCCCAACGGGAAAATCTCCCGGCCGATCTCATTCGTGAGGAAGTAGCGCGGGGAAGAATGATTATCCCCGCTAATATTAATCACACTAACTTAGAGCCGATGGCTATTGGCATCGCCTCCAAATGTAAAGTAAATGCTAATATCGGCGCTTCTCCCAACTCTTCTAATCTTCAGGAAGAAGTTGATAAGCTGCATCTGGCGGTAAAGTATGGTGCTGATACCTTAATGGACTTATCCACAGGTGGCGGTAATTTGGATGAAATTCGCAGCGCTATTATTAAGGCTTCACCTATTCCCATTGGTACAGTACCCGTTTACCAAGCTTTAGAAAGTGTCCACGGCACAATCGAGAATCTAACTGCTGATGATTTTCTCCATATCATCGAAAAGCACGCCCAGCAAGGAGTAGACTATCAAACTATCCACGCAGGGATTTTGATTGAGCATTTGCCTTTGGTGAGAAACCGGCTCACTGGTATTGTCTCTCGCGGTGGCGGTATTTTGGCGCGGTGGATGTTGCATCACCACAAACAAAACCCACTTTATACCCACTTCCAAGACATTATTGAGATTTTCAAAAAGTACGATGTCTCCTTCAGTTTAGGAGATTCCCTACGTCCGGGCTGCACCCATGATGCCTCAGATGAAGCACAATTAGCTGAATTGAAAACCCTCGGACAGCTAACTCGCAAAGCCTGGGAAGATGATGTACAGGTGATGGTGGAAGGGCCTGGACACGTGCCAATGGATCAAATTGAATTCAACGTGCGTAAGCAGATGGAAGAGTGTTCGGAAGCACCTTTCTATGTTTTGGGGCCATTGGTGACAGATATTGCTCCCGGTTATGACCACATCACTTCAGCCATTGGTGCTGCAATGGCTGGATGGTACGGTACTGCAATGCTGTGCTATGTAACACCTAAAGAACATTTGGGTCTACCAAATGCCGAAGATGTCAGGAATGGGTTGATTGCCTATAAAATAGCGGCTCATGCGGCTGATATTGCTAGACATCGCCCTGGTGCAAGGGATAGAGATGATGAACTTTCCAAGGCGCGTTACAATTTCGATTGGAACCGTCAGTTTGAATTATCACTCGATCCAGAAAGAGCTAAGGAATATCACGATGAAACTTTGCCGGCAGATATCTATAAAACTGCTGAGTTTTGTTCAATGTGTGGGCCTAAGTTCTGCCCAATGCAAACCAAGGTTGATGCTGATGCGCTGACAGAATTAGAGAAATTCTTGGCGAAAGAGACTGTGACTCAAAGCTAATACCATTTTGGATTTTAGATTTTAGATTTTGGATTGGGAATCGTTAAGGATATAGCGGTTCTCGCTTGAGTCAGGTACAAAAACCCCACCCCCCAACCCCCTCCCCGCAAGCGAGGAGGGGGCTATGATTTACCTTGTATGATTAGGAAACGCTATATTCTTCCTAAAATTTGAGGTGGTGCGTTACGCTACGCGATGATTATCATTGTGATTTACTGGTGATTTGATTTTTTGGAAGTATTATTATAGTTAGTAATTAGCTGTATATTCAATCCAAATACTGTGAGATTTCTTTTTCCTAGTGATTACTTCGATCCTAAGAAAGCGGATGCAGCATACTTGGAGCAAGTTGTTTGTATGCAAAATGCTGGGTTTGCAACTTCCGTTATTTCTTTGGAGTCGCTGGGATCTGGTTCATCAAAGATTATTCCAGTCCCCACTTCTGATTCAAAAGTGGTCTATCGGGGTTGGATGCTCTCGCCCGGAGATTATGAGTTATTAGTTAGTGTTGTAGAGAGTACAGGGGCAAGCGTCTTAACTTCTAAGGCTGAGTATTTAGCCACACACTATCTGATAAACTGGTATCCCCTGATTACTGATTTAACTCCAGAGACTAAATTTTATTCTGTCGATGATGATTTAGAGAGTGAGTTGAATCGACTTGCCTGGAATGGATTTTTTATCAAAGATTATGTTAAGTCTCTCAAAACCTCAGTTGGTTCGATGATTGATAAACCTTCGGAAATCGAAACAGTGGTTGCCGAAATGCAGAGGTTTCGGGGCAGTATTGAGGGAGGTATTTGTGTGCGGCGGATTGAAGATTTTGTGCCTGAAACCGAGAGGCGTTACTTTGTCGTATATGGTAAACCTTTTGCCGCTTTACCAGATGAAGAAATTCCAGAGATTGTTTTTGAGTGTGCCAAGCGGATTAAAAGTCAGTTTTTTTCTGTGGATGTAATAGAGCGTAGAGATGGTACTAAGCGAATTGTAGAAATTGGTGATGGACAGGTATCAGATATTGTTGGATGGACGGCCGAACGTTTTACTCAACTGTGGGTAGTTTGATGATTAAACCTTTGGGTTCCTCTGCGCTAACCTTTGCGTTTAAATTTCAACCCTCAATTCATCACGAAATTTACGCAAATAGGTTGGGTAGAGCGATCGCTCTACCCAACCTATAATTATCCTTAAGCCAATACCCTTGACGTGACGTACCTACACTGATGCAAGCATACAGTGTAGGCTTCTCAGAGACTCTTCATTGAAGACATTACCTGAGCTTTGTTTTAAGTCCACGTCATGCCCTGCCGCAGACTATCAATTTCCTACCTTGAACCTTACAAGTTTTACTGTCCTAGATGAATGCTGCATCTTTTTGCGCTATTGGACAAACCAATTGGTTACTTGTATTACTCAAGATGTGCCTACTTACTTTTGTGCTGTGCAACGGAGTCGCTTGCTAATGATCATAATGCCACAAGACAGAGGCTTTTCAGACACCAACGAGGGTGAAGCAAACCAATTGTATTATAACATATTTGTTCGTTTCCTCCATGTTCTCCTCACTCGCCTACGGCATTGGTGAGGCAGTGCGGTCTTCTCCCAAGGGGAGACGCTAAAAGCGATAGCGCAGCGTTAGCGAGTCTGCGAGCGTCTGGGGTCTCCCCAAGTGGAGCAACTGCCGTCGGAGAACTGTCGTCGTGTTTCACGCGCATTCATGAGCCAGCGCTGTAGACGGGTTTCCCGTCGCTCTCGTCTGGCATCCCCACACTCCTAAAAGTGAGATGTGGGACTTCTGCTGGAAAAGTTAAAATCCAATTTCAATGGTCAAGCTGCGAATCTTTCCTGTATCTGCGTTAGCTTTATCTGCAACTTCCAGAGTCCAGGTTCCTTGGGGACTTTTACCTTTAAAGGCAGCAAGTTTAGGGGTGTTTACCTCGTCATAAGTTGTTTTGATGTTATCTGTAACTCCGCCTTGGCGATCGTGCAGAATTATGGGAAGTATGCCTATTTGCACTGGGGGAAGGAGAGTAACTACCAGATCCCCAATATAAGTATGCTCGATGTCTACATTAACTTTGATGGATTTTAGGAGAGTAGTATTAGCGATCGCCAACGACAATGTTGATGTTTGCAAGTCGTTAATTGGGATATCTTGGACTGCTTTAAATATGCTGATAGGCGATGTTTGCGCGGGCTTGGCCAATTCTACAGCTTTGAGAGCATTGATTCGACCGTAACCATAGAAAGGGCTGCGACCATTGGCATCATATTTACCTCCAGCTGAATCAATGCGATCGCAGGAGCGTTTAAAAATGTCTCGCACTTCATCCCAACGCAGATTTGGGTTTCTGGCAAGAATCAAGGCTGCTACACCTGCTGCACCTGGACAGGAACTAGAAGTTCCGCCAAATTCGTTCGTATAGTTGCCTAAAGCCTCACCCAGATTCCGATTACCCGAATTATAACCAAGTACACCAGAGCGATCGGTTGTCCAAATTCCAGTGGTTTGAGAACTGTCACCATTGTTGCTGGGGAAGGCACACCAAACCGCCTGACCAAAGTCACTGTAAGCGCTTCTTGTGCCGTAGTCGTTACAAGCTGCCACCGCAATCACCTTTTGGTAGCTGGCGTAGCCGTCATTATCAACGCTTTCGTTACCATTGCCAGCCGCGAATAAAATTACACAACCCTTGCCGTTGCGCCCTTTATTGATTGCAAAGTCTATAGCCAGTCGGGTGGAATCAGGCAGAGGTACTTTTTGCTTGTGTGCAGGATCGTCTGGCTCAAACCAAGTACCATCTGCTGGGCCCCAGCTACAAGAAATGACATCAGCACCATTTTGAGCCGCCCAAATAAAAGCATCTGCTTCATCTTGTGACCCCAGCGCCGAAGCTAAACGAATCGGCATGAGTTTTGCACCCGGTGCTACACCAGATGCCCCAAAGTTGCCGTTTGCACACGCTACTCCTGCACAGGATGTACCGTGGTTATTATCATTTCCCGGTCTGGGATTGTTCGTTTTACGTGTGACATCACGCGGAGCAACAATCTTGGCAGAGGAACGGAACTCTTCATGATCCAGATCCACACCGTCGTCGATAATTGCAATAATTGTTCCAGTACCATTGCTCAACTTCCAAGCTGCTTCAACGTTGGCGTGGGCATTGATTAATTTACCATTAATTGTTGTTTGCTTTAAGTGCCACTGCTGCGGGAAAACCTGACGTTGGCGTGACTCACGCGCTAGTTCAGGATGGCACAGTTCTACTGATTCCTCATTCAGAAGTCTCTCGGCGATGTCAAAGACGGCTATACCAGTATTTGCAGCAGCACTCACAAAATAAGCATTTCGTGCGTATTCAAGTTGGCGTTTAATTGTTAAGCTGTAACGTCTTAAAACCTCTTGGCAAACACCTGACTCTTCTTCGCTATCAAATTTAACAAAAAGGTTTTCGGTGTAAACTATAGGTTGTTGGGATACTGGATCGATCAGGACACGTCCGGCAAATTGGACAAGAGATTCTTTGTTGAGAATTTCACGGGCGCGATCGCGCAAAGCGACACCCTGATTCGGAACTTTCGCTTGCAAAATTTCTACACCCGCTTGCCGAAACCGTGTTGTTAACTCAAATTGATTGAGAATACTACGAGCTATGGGTGATACAGGTGCGACTTCAAAGGATCTTGCACCGACAAGAGTGCTGCGGCTTTCGGTACGCACTACAACGTGTTCGTTACTGATAGCAAATTCATACTGTTGGCCGTTCTGTCCACCATAGCGAACCTGAACCATTGTTTAATCTCCTAAATGTTTTGAAAATTGGGAATTGAGAATTGGGAAACCCGTATTATGCCTTACTTTTAAAGTTTGCTGTATACATGGTGAGCTTACGTTTAGTTTCTGGATACTTCTTATTTCATGTGTTATATGTGTATTACGATACAGAATTTAATCTATCTATGTTCATACAAGCCTTCGATTCGTCTTTCCAGAAAAGAGGGGATTTAAAATCAGGTTGCTTTATAACTGGGCATCACGATGACAAAAATGTATTCCACACCACTGAAAAACGCTATAACATCATTAGAACTTGAGAAAGATGTTTTATTTTCCGGTTGAGTATTTTCTACAGGTGCACTCTCTACCCCTGATTGCTGAAGTGAGATTTCAAAAAGACTATTTTTCTGATTATCCTGAACAAATTCGCGTTGGCAGCGATGCCAACGGCGGGCTACCCCTACGTACTGCTGTATCCTACACTCGTAAATCTGGGTACTATGCAATACATTACAATCAACCCGGCACGGTGGCAGTAGGAGCAATTTTACAACTTAACGACGGTGCAATCGCAGTTTTTTCAGGCGAACCCAATCAATCAGCACAGGGTATATTGAGTCCGGTTTATACACTAGAATCTAATGGTTCCCTAGCAGTACCAACTGGACTGGTTTTTATCCGCTTTGCTGAAGGCGTTGATCTGGAGTCGCAGCACGAGGTGATCAATCGAGCGGGTTATGAAGTTGTGCAAAGCTTTTCTTATGCGCCTCATGCGGCTTGGTTACGTGCCCAATCAGGTAATATTGTAGATGCGATCGCTGGGATTTCTCAGTTAGAAGCGATCGCTAATGTTGAGAATGTCGAACCTCAGATGCTGATGGAAAGAAGTTTGAGATAAATTACAAATTAGACATATTAGAGATATTCTTACTTCTAAGTTGACGGTAATATAAGTACCATGCTTCACTATTGTCTAAATCTTTTTTGATTGAATGACTAGATTTATCCATGACCAATTTGCAAAAGATTATTTGGAAGAATTATTAAAACCTTATGGAGAAGTGCAAGGTTCTAGCCGTGTGGCGGGAGAAGTTCGAGAAATCGATGTTTTATTTTCTCCTTTAACAAAACAAAGCACGAATTTAGAAACACTAGGATTATTAGGAAGATTTGCAGCTACAGCAGCCATTTTTGAACCATTCCGCAACGCTGCATCAAAAGAAGAAATTTGTGATTGTCTGTTAAAATTATTAGAAGTAAGGGGTGGATTACAACGTCAAGCAAATCGAAATAAAACTTCCATTCCAGAATTAGAACTTCCCAAATTATGGATACTCACTCCAACAGCATCCACAACGCTCCTGTCAGGATTCGGTGCTACTCAAAAGGTAGAGTGGCTACCTGGAGTACATTTTATCGCAGAGTATTTACGGACTGCGATCGTTGCGATCCACCAGTTACCGCGCACCCAAGAAACTCTGTGGTTAAGAATTCTCGGTCGAGGAACAGTGCAAAAACAAGCAATAGATGAATTAGAAGCACTATCATCAAATCATCCATTTCGCAGAGCAACGCTAGAATTACTTTATAACTTGCGACAAAACTTGCAAGTTAATCAAAATTCAGAAGAAGACGATCGGGAGTTAATTATGCGGTTACAACCACTTTATCAACAAGATCGGGAACAAGCTGTACAACAAGGTGAACAACGTTTAATTATACGTCTATTAAATCGGCGTCTTGGTGAGATTGATTCATCTACTAATGAGCGAGTTCAAGGATTATCTATTGAACAATTGGAGGCGTTAGGAGAGGCGTTGTTAGACTTCTCAGCTTTTTCTGATTTAGAAGCTTGGTTAAACCAACAAATTCAATAAATCCAATCTGTAAATTAATTAAACAAATCTTATATGAGACTGCACTTTATTGATGTAGGAGCAAGTCATGAATTGCCCCTACAGTCAATATGAGAATACTAACCAAAACTTTCAACAACGTACATATCATTTCGTGTATCGCCGATTAAAAGCAAACTGCTGTCATCACTTCCTAAATCTCGACTGCCAGCAATACCCTTTTGCAGAACTTTAAGTATTCTTTGGGGACTGAAAGATTCCAATTCCACAAACTTTCCAGATTCTAACCATACTAATTCTTCAGCAGATAAACTTTGACGAACTTCTTCAGGCAATTGTTTAGCTGCTTGCGCCGACTCTGGAGAGGATTGAATGAACATTCCGCGTTTAGTAGCGATAATTTGACGTGGTGTTAATCCAATATCAATAATCACAATCTCGCTATTGAGAAACCAATTAGCATTGGTTCTCAAATTATGAACTAAAGTAATTCCTCGTGGATTGCAATCATGTATTGCATAGACTTTCAAATCGGCATTACGCCGTAGCATTTGCATTGTAGTGTCAAAAATGCTTTGGGGATATCCAGTAATGCTGAGAATTGCACAGTTGTTTTCAAAGTGAAAATTATTAGCAATTAATAGTTGAGCAATACTAGCACTATCACAAACCACTAATCTATCAAAACTGTAAGCTGTTACATCAGGATTAATCGTGGCTGGTGTATTTTCCTGGTTTGGAGAAGGAAGAATTTTGAGAATTGAACCATTGATTTGCTGCCAACGAGCTAGCCAATCTTTAACTTGAGATTCAGAAAATAAAAATTCATGCGTTAATAATTCAATTCGCCCTAGCTGTCGGGTTCCTAAATATACGGGCAGCATTCCCATAACAACAAAAATAACAAAGAGGCGGAATGAGTTTGAGACGAGACTTAGTAAAATTCCTATGACAAGGATAATTCCTCCTATGATTTGTAAATTCCTCGCATTCTGTTTGCGACTTACAAGATTGATTTTAGTTGATTTGCTACTTGCATAAAAGAAATTAATAAACGCAAGATTTACTATTATCGGGATAAAAATCGTTAGTGATGTAATAAGATTAATACATAAAAAGGGAAGTAACCAGCCAAATCGTGAAATTGACTTTGAGCTTTTTCCTAGACGATTATCTAGAAAATAAAGCAGTTGCTTGGGTGTAAAAAATAAGGTGTTATTTGCAGAAATGTCAGCGATCGCCTTTGCAAAAAAAGGATCGGTAATCTGAACATTACTCATACTAGTCGGTTCAAAGGCAAAGAGATGATTGCATTTTATACACCGACCTTGATTAGCTGTCCGGTCTTTTAGTTTATTATCAGTTCCGCAGTTAATACACTTCATAATGGTTGTTTGATGTTAGTTATTAATTGTTCGGGCTTGATCCCCCCTAAGAGGTTGTTTGAAAAGTCCTCTTGTCGGTATCAAAACATTTTAGATCCCCCTAAATCCCCCGATAAATTGGGGGACTTTGATTCCGGTTCCCCCGATAAATTGGGGGACTTTGAGAGAGGTTCCCCCCCCTTTTTAAGGGGGGTTAGGGGGGATCAAAGTGCCTAAAATCACAGCCAAATACTTTTCAAACATCCTCTAACCCCCCTTAAAAAGGGGGGAACTATCAAGTACCTGATTTGTTAGCAGAACACTGTAGTCTTCCCGCCGACGAATCAGCCGATGTGTGTCATTTACTAGCAAGACTTCCGCAGGTTTGGGGCGGTGTAAAAAGTGAGACGACATGGCATAACCATAAGCACCGACATCTAAAATGGCAACGATATCACCAATTTCTAAAACTGGAAGTTGGCAATTCTTCCCCAGATAATCTCGTGAATAGGTGGTGTTACCACAAATATCAGTTGTGAATGGATTCTCTGCTTGTTTCCAAGTGATAATTTCTCGGTAGCCGCCGTGTACAGAGGGTACTGAAAGATTAGCAACGGTGGTATCAACTCCAACAATCTGTTTTTCTCCTTGCCATTTTACGGAAACAACTTGAGCAAGCAACGTGGCACATCCAGCGATCGCACTTCGTCCCGGTTCAATCACCAAATCAATTTCGCGCCCTAAACGAGTAATTCTCTCGGTTAACTCAGCCCCAAATATTTCCCAGTCAAAGGCTGTTTTGTTGTGGTGATAAGGATAGCCAAAGCCACCACCAAAATCTAAATATTCCCAATCAGGTAACTTTTGGGCTATGGCGATTACCGTATCAATCACCTTGGTGAATGCTTCTGTGGCATTAGTTCCCGTACCTCGATAGAAGTGTAAACCACTCAGCTTTAATCCCACCTCACCAGTTAAAGCGATCGCATCACCAAATTCCTCTGGAGGCACACCAATGCGGCTATCTCCGGTAATTTCCGGCAAATTCAGGCGTAAACCAAGGCGAATCGATTTCTCTCTACATTTGGGCAAAACTTCGCAACACAACTGCAACTGAGCGAGGCTATCGAGATTGAGAGTTGTAATTCCCCAATTCAGGACTTGTAGCATCTCAGCCTGATTTAAATTACTGCCGCTATAAACAATCTCACTAGGATCGAAACCAGCTTGCAATCCTAAATAAATATCTCCTGGGGTATTGGCGTGAAGTCCCCATCCAAATGAGCGAAAAATTTTTAACAGCGCAATGTTGCCATTAGTAACACTGGCAAAACGAAATTGCGTGCGGGGATAACTGACTGCTTTGCTAATCCGCTCAATAGTTTCGCCCAAGCGATCGCTATTATAAACATAAAGCGGAGAACCATAATTATTTACTAACTCTTGGGCAACTTCGCTGGAAAATGGAGAAGTAAGGCGATTTTGAGTAAAGTTATTTGATACCATTTACCGAGAATCCTGATACAGTAAATTACGAATTACGAATTATCTTGTAATTTCTCCATAGCCAAGGATGTAACCAAAAGGGATGATCCCAAGACTGTTTACTTATTTCTTCATTTAAAACATGCGATCGCCAAAGTTGCCACATAATCAGTAACCAGAGTGTTTCACCAATCCGACGGTCTTGAATAGCTGCTCCTAAATTGCCTTCAACGATTTGGGCCGCGATGTGAGGATAAAAGTGATTGTGAGCGCGAAGTATTTCTGGATTGAGCCAAATGCCGAGTTGATGCCAAAAATCATTTAAACACCAAGAAGTTAAAGGAACCCCCATACCACGTTTTTGTCGCCAGACAATTTCGGATGGAAGCCAATTTTCTACAGCCCGTTTGAGGATATATTTTTCACAGACTCCTTGTAAACAGAGTTCTCCAGATAGGCGAAATGTCCACTCAGCTAAAGGTAAGTCACAAAAAGGCGATCGCACCCATAATCTATGAGCAAACCCCAATGCAGTCGCACGGGGATGGATATTCTGCGCCCCTTTGAGCATCAAACTAGCACGGCGGAGGCGATGCAGCAAAGATGGACACTCATCGCGATCGAGAGCTGCCAACAGCCAATCTTCGGGATGCAAATTTTGAATCTGTGCATAAACCTCTGGCTGATAAACTTGAGATTCGTATCCCCCAAGACGGTGAAAGGTGCGGAGATATTGCTGGCTAAAAGTTTCCTGTCCGGTGGGATTTTCTGCCTGATAAACACCTGCGGCAATTAAAGGTTTATTCGTCCAACCGGCAAACAATTGATCTCCACCTTCACCATTAAAAATTACCTGAGTTTCCTGACTCGCCCTCTGAGATAAGAGATATAACGGCACACACACGCCATCTCCAAAGGGCAAATCTAATGCTTGCACAGTCGGAATTAAGGCATTCTTGAGCGAACTTGGGGTTACTGCAACTTTAATCAGCGGAATTTTGAGAAACTGGGCGACTTGTTCAGAGTATGGATATTCTGGAATGCCTATATCACCAAAATCTAAAGTGTAGGCGCGGACTTTCACCCCGGCTTGTACCAGCAGCGCTGCTACCACTGAAGAATCGAGTCCGCCAGAGAGAAACACCCCGACAGGCTGATCTTTTAAATCGGCAATCTGTCGCTCAATCGAGTCTTTTAGGAGAGTTTGTAATTCGGTAATTGCTGTAGCTTCATCTGTTAACTGTTCTGGCGCTTCCCGCCACGAGTGGATTTTTTTAGATTCAGGCGTTTGCAGAATACCTGATTGACAATCACTCTGCCAAACTAATTCAGTCCCCACCGTCACTGCAAACACTCCATTAATAGGAGTTAAGGGTGTGGGAACGTAGGAAAAACAGCTATAGCCATATAACCCAGGAATGCTAACTTCTGACTGTTGCAAAATCGGTAAAAGTAGTTGCAGTTGGGATGCAAACCAGATTATTTGTCCTTGCTGAGTCCAATACAAAGGCATCATTCCGAAAGGTTCTCTACCTAAAATTAGGCAGTTGTTTTCCTGAAGACTTACCCAAGCATCGGGTGAAGTAAATAATCCTGATGCGGAGATGGCAGCAATTTGATTTTTAGAACTTACACAGAAGAGATCCCCCAACCCCCTTGAAAAGGGGGCTTTCAAGGTTCCCCCCTTTTTAAGGGGGGCTAGGGGGGATCTAGATTTAAGGTGTTCAGCGTCTAAGTCCTGATTTTGTTCCCTTCGGGAATTTCCATCAATTCCTATATAAACAACATTCCAGATGGGAAAAGGCTTTGAATTTTCCCTTGTAGGGGAGAGGTTTGGAGAGAGGTTTTCCACAACACTAGTTAACAGCGCTTCCAACTCCTGTTGAGCGCCGTAACCCCAATAGCCAAGAAAGTGATGCGGGATACCCATCTGGACTATTTAACTTCAAAGGTTTCATCGCTAATCTGCCGACCTTCCAAGAACATCTGCACTTTCCAATTACCAACAGTTGCAGCCTGGTTAATAGCGTATTGACACTTGGTATCCCAGACAGACGTCTTAATCTCGCGGGTTTGATAGTTGTTTTGCTTGACAATTTGACCACTTGGGTCAATCCAATTACAAGAGAGATTCAGGTTTTTACCCAAGGGTGCATCTTTTAAGGTGACACGATACAACACTTCTGGATTGGTTTGGCGAGAAATTGTCTTTAAGTCGCCGCCATTATCTTGTGTCAAAGTGATGCGGTCTTGTTGAGCAGAAACACGAGAGAGTGTAGAATTCTGCTGTTGCATGAAAAATATTGTCGATGCAATGACAACTAATACAACTGCCACCACTCCAGAGGTAATCCATCGATTCCGGCGTTGCTGTACCTCCAGTGCTTGGCGGCGATTTAACTGAATCAGCGCTTCATCTAGTAACTCTGGCGGTAAATTCAACTCCTGTAAAATTTCTCTAACCTGCTGTTGGTCTAGTTCCGCTTCCCGACGCAATTGCAGACCTTCTACTTCTGTGACTATTTGTGATAATTGCTCTTGAGTCAGTCGCTGCGTCATAGCTTAACTCCTGTTAAAAGAACTTTATGGCGATCGCTGATTACGTGTAATCAGAATAACTCTATATTTAGTTGCATCTCACTTTTGTAGGTACATCATAAGCTACAAAATAAAGTTGTTGCTTTTCGGATTCTTTCTGAGATACTTTTGTAAACACTTTCTCTTCTCTGGTTTCTCTCGTTCTCATGCTCCGCGTGGGAATGCATTCATTGGGGCTGCTGACTCAATGTCTGACTGGAGGCAGCAGCCCCTAATCAGCCATTCCCATGCAGAGACATAGGAAAGAGGAAAACTCCTAACTCAGCACTGATTATGACTCACGAACAACAAACGACAATTGAAGGTATCTATGAAGTCTGCATCGGCATCCCAGAGCCAATTTCTGCAATTCAGTATTGGGAGCAATTTGGCTATCGCATTGGTGAAGTGGGTGAATTAACCGCAGATGTCGCCCATCAATTATATGGGGTGAATTCCTCTTTACGCTCAATTCGCCTCTACCACCAAAATGCAGATCATGGTTTGATTCGGCTAATGGTTTGGCAAAATCCCACCAATGAAGGTTTGGGAATAGCGTCGATGAAAATTAAGGGAAATCGCTGGGCGACAAGCTTAACTGCGGATGTCTTAAATATCTTAAATCATATAGAGGATGCAAAGGCCGCAGGTTTGGCTATTAGGTACTCTAGCCCTTATTGGGAAGTCATCTACAACAAAGGGAGGAAAAGCCGTCCTTTTATTGAGCCAGCAGTTGGTGTGCGAGAAATGCTGCTACTGCAACCTTTAGCTCGACAGGTTTTGTTTCAACGGTTTGGCTATACACTACCGCATTACGGACAAGTTAACCATAATGCGGCTCTCAAGACTAGTCAGTTTACCCATATAGGGATTATCGTTCAGGATGACAGCAAAGAAACTCTGAAGTTTTATGAAGAAGTTTTGGGTTTGCTGCGTGTGCGTGATGATGTCGAAACTAGTTATGAATCTTCGCCCGCAGGTAAAGATATTTTTGACCTTAATCCTGGTGAAAAGTTTATTGTGACTGCCTTTGACGATCCTCGTTCTTCTAAGTCTGACCTGATGGCTACACGTAGTGGTAGACTTTATGTCGTTCGATTCCCAGAATCTATTAATTTAGAATCGCGCTTTCAGGCAGCCCAACCAGGTAGCTTGGGTATGTCTTTATATACCTATCGGGTTAAGGGAATACAGGAATATTGCGATCGCATCAAGGCGAGTACTGTAGAAAAAGTTACAGACATCATTTGTAATGAATTTGGTGAGACGAGTTTCTCCTTTATTGCACCAGATGGCTACTTCTGGACTTTGCTAGAAGGTAATTAACTAGTGCAAGAGCGGAGATAGGACAATACTGCTCGGTTAAGAATATTTGTCGGTTGGTTTGAGGTAATGCGTTACCCAACAAACCCCGCGAATCTTGGGTTTCCTTCCTCAACCCAAGACATTTTTATTTTTAGGCTTAACCGAGTAGTATTGGGAGGCAGGGGACAAGGGAAAAACCATACCCGATGCTCAATATTTCTCTAGGAGAGGCTGCGCCAATGGCAAAGCTTGGTACAAGTGCCCCATTGCCTTTAGTTCAGATTTCTTTATTTCCACCAATAGCCAGTTGCTTTTTGCTGTGTTTCAACTCTTTCCAAAGTGTTTTAATTTGCTCGTAAGCTTCTTCCTGAGACAGTTTTCCCCCGGTTTCCAGGCAAGTGATGTAACTAATTCTTTGGGAAAATTCTTGGAGGTTAGCATTAAACACTAAGTTTTCCGGCTGGAATTTCCCATAATACTGACTACGTGGGTAAAGAAAGCTGTTTTTGTCTGGCGGATTAGGTTGTGTCATAAATTTTGCTCTCTGTAATTCTTAGTTAAATTTATAGACGATATTTTTCCCTTTGTGTATATACACACTCAAAAGTTTAAATTCCTGAAGAAGTGAATATTTTTGTCAGATATGATGATAAGACATAAAGGAAAGGTAATTAACTGGGGAAAACACTGAAATTAGAAAGCAAATGGCATTTTGAGTAAGTCAAATGTCATTTTGCTTGCGGAAAATACCAAAATGAGTAAGTCAAATGGCATTTAACTCAGCACTCTTGATTAGGGTTGATAGCGAAGGCTAAAGTAAAAGCCATCATCCTGAGCGTTATTACCACGATCGCTCAGATCGATAAACGGAAATCCATAATCGAGCCGCAAAAACAGATTATCAATTCCCATTGCCTGATTCCACAAGAATCCTAAGCCTGCGCCCACCAAAAAAGTTTGATTGGGTAACTGATTAGGATTATTAGACTGATTCCAGACGGCCCCGGTGTCTAGAAACGGCGCAAGTTGAATTGTAGATAATCCCGATTCATTGCGCTGCACTGTGATCCGATCTTCGATCGCTACCCGAAATCCATTATCCCCAGAGCGGATATTTTGGCGATATCCCCTTACAGATTGTCCACCGCCAATCACAAATTGCTCAGAAGGTAAAAGGCTATCTGGTGTTAACTGCAAGTCTGCTTGAACGAGCAATAGATGATCGTTGCTGAGTTGCTGCACGCGCTGTATTTGACCTAGCCAACTGAAAAAGCGACCATCAGGGATGGGGTCATTGTTGATCGTTGCATCTAATATATCAATGCCAAAACTAAATTGCGATCGCAAAAACCAAGCTCCTTGGGGTTGGCGCCTGATATAATCTTGACCAAATTTAATTACACTGGTGCGGCTAACGCCATTGGCATCAGGCCCAATGCCAAAAGGGGTTGCGAGGTTATCAAAAAGGAAAGTTTGACCATCTTGATATGTAAATCCTAAAGATAAGGCAAATTCTTCTTTAGGCGATCGGATTAATGGTTGACGATAATTGATTTCATAAATATCCTGGTTTGCCCGAATGCCAAAGGCATTAAAGGGTGGCTCAGTAATTTCGTTGCGATTTAATGCCGCTCGAATCTGCACTTTGCCGTTCATGGCATTCACGGGAACTTGATAGCTAAAATCAAAGGCATCGGAACCACCAGAGAGTGTATGGTAATAGGAGCCAGCTAACTCATCTCCCATACCGGTTAAATTGCGCGATCGCAATTCAACACCCAATCTTTCTGCCCCAATGCTGGGAGGCGAATAATTATCTACACCCAAGCTACCAGTTAAAGGGTTTGCCTCTTCAACCCTGACAACAAGAATACTTTGAGCAACCTTACCCGTTGGACGCAGACGCGCTTCCACATTTGTAAATAAGGGATCGAGTCGCAACAATTTCAGGTGTTCTTCGAGCTTACCAGTATTCAGAGGAATACCAGCACCTAGTTGGATGCGACTACGAATATAAGATGGGTTTAATCGCCGCGTCCCCTCGATCTCAATCTCTGTCAAACGCCCTTCTAACACTCGAATTACCACAACACCATCGGCGGTACGAGATTGTTGAGTGTCTGGAATTGCTCTGGAATTTATATAGCCTTTATTTAGGTAAAGCTGGGTAATAGCATCTGCGGCTTGTCTGATTTCTTCTAAAGTTAAGTCCCGTTCTTCAAACGGTTTCACTACTGGATTAAAGTCATTTTCATTAAAAACTGTGCTACCTACAACCTGGATTTTGCGAACTCGAATACGTTGGGGGTTCGGTTCGGGTTGATTGGGGTTAGTTGCCGGGGCTGGTTCTGTTTCTTGTACTATTTGTAACTCTGACTGACTACTATTTTGAACCGAGTCCGG
Source organism: Nostoc sp. (assembly GCF_036917935.1). Classification (GTDB taxonomy): domain Bacteria; phylum Cyanobacteriota; class Cyanobacteriia; order Cyanobacteriales; family Nostocaceae; genus Nostoc. Next base: position 130,297 of record NZ_JBALEL010000027.1, read on the forward strand.
TGTAAAAATATTGGCTGTAGCTCTAAGTCCATTTGCCGTTACAATCCAGACCGCAGGTAGAATTAGCAAGCCGCACCGAAAACTGAAACTGTGCTGACTCCATTTAGTAGTTGCCAAACTCCGCCAAGTGTCTAACTGATCAGAGAAATAGACAATTCTTTGCTGAGTCGTTGCTCTAAGCTGAACATCAGTTTCTGTTTCTTTTCTCATTTATCCTCAGTGGAGTGCCTTATCTAACGACTGGGCTGATTTTGATTTTTGAGAATGCTATGGCTATATGAGTATTTCAATATCATATTTTTGACATTCAGATTTCAGAAGATTTGTAACTAAAACTATAATTAACAGCGATTTCTTCTACGTGATAGTCCCTAGCATTATATTGTGGTAATAGGTAGAAAACTTGGGAATACTTCGATGTCACCACTGATCTCCATTGTCATCGTCAATTACAACCGGGAGTCTTACCTTCAAGAAGCGATCGCTAGCGTCTTAGCGCAGACATGGCAAGACTTTGAGCTACTAATTTGGGATGATGGCTCTACAGATAGATCGGTGGCGATCGCAAACAAATATGTTCAACAAGATGAACGAGTCCGCCTAGTCCAAGCACACCATCAAGGAGTTGCTGCGGCTTGTAAAACCGCGATCCGCCAAACTAGTGGCGCTTACATTGGTATCGTAGACAGTGATGATATCCTAGCCCCTACCGCCCTGGCCCAAACCGCGACAGTCCTCAACCGCTACCCGGAAACAGGATTTGTTTACACCGACTACTTAAATATTGATCGAGACGGCAAAGTGATTGGCTACGGTCATCGTTGTGACATTCCTTACTCCCAAGTAGGTCTGTTGGTAAACTTCATGACTTTCCACTTCCGCTTAATGCGCCGTTCAGTTTACAATCGGGTGGGAGGTGTTAACGCCTCTTTTGCTGGCAGTGCTTATGATTACGACTTGTGTCTGCGACTTTCAGAAGTAACCGAGGTGCGCCAAGTTAAACAGCCTCTCTACTTATATCGAAATCATTCCCAAAGCATCTCTGTCACTAGAAAAAAAGAACAACTACTCTGGTCTGGTAAAGCGATCGCTCAAGCACTTTGGCGGCGCGGACTAGCAGAAAAGTTACAAATCGATGTAGAATTACTTACAGGTCGCTTCATTTTGCGACGCCAAAAATCTTTACTGCCCAAGATCGCCGCTTCCCTATTAGCGATTGTGCCTCTGGTGACAGCCATGAGTGCGGGATTAGCCCAAGCACAACAAATTGTCCCTGCTGCCGATGGGACAAACACAATTGTTACACCCAACGGCAATCGACTTGATATTAGCGGCGGTACAACTTCTCTTGATGGTGTTAACCTCTTCCACAGCTTTCAACAATTTGGGATTTCACCAGAACAAATCGCCAACTTTCAAGCTAGTCCAGCGTTGCAAAATATTCTTGGGAGAATTACAGGCGGGAATGCCTCAGTGATCAATGGTTTAATTCAGGTGACAGGTGGTAATGCTAACCTTTTCTTGATGAATCCCGCCGGATTTATTTTTGGAGCCAATGCTAGCTTAAATGTACCTAGTGCTTTCACGGTGACAACAGCTAATGGCATTGGTTTTGGCAGCAATTGGTTCAACGCTATCGGTGTTAATGACTACGCCAGTTTAGTTGGAAACCCCAACGGATTTGCCTTTAGTACGAACCAGCCGGGAGCGATCGCAAATGCTGGAAATTTGGCAGTAGGTGCTGGGCAGAATTTGAATTTATTGGGCGGTACTGTAGTCAACACTGGGCAACTTTCAGCATCGGCAGGGCAGATTACTGTCACATCAGTACCAGGACAAAATTGGGTGCGTCTCAGTCAACCAGGAAATCTGTTGAGTTTGGAAATTCAGCCCCTCGCCTCTAGTAGCAACCAACCCCATAACTGGACAATTCCGATTGCATCAATACCCGAATTGCTCACAGTTGGTAACACTGGGTTAACAGCCAATCCTGATGGGACTGTAAAATTAACAAACTCTAATGTGACAATTCCCACAACCCCAGGTACAACCATTGTTTCTGGGACAGTGGATGTATCGAGTCAAACAGGCGGGACGGTAACTGCTTTGGGTACAAAAGTGGCGGTGATTGATGCCAAAATTAACGCCTCTGGAACCAATGGCGGCGGCACAGTACTAATTGGCGGCGATTACCAAGGTAAGGGAAGTTTACCCAATGCCGAGCAGACTTATGTTGACTCAAACTCCGTCATTAATGCTGATAGTAATTTGAATGGAAATGGCGGACGGGTAATTATTTGGGGTAACGACACAACCCAGTATTTTGGTAAGATTTCGGCTCATGGAGGAGCAAATGCTGGGAATGGTGGTTTTGTAGAAGTATCAGGCAAAAATTTCTTAACCTTCAACGGTTTGGTAGATACTTCAGCCGCCAATGGCAGCTTTGGCACTTTATTGCTAGACCCCAGCACATTGACAATTATCGATGCCGCAGTGGGTGATTTTGATGCCACAGCAGGGAATATTGCCTTTAACGATGCAGATATTGGGGCTAACACCGTTTCTTGGGGTGCGATCGCCGCTTCGGGTGCAAATATCAACTTACAGGCCACAGGCAACATTACCATCAACGACATCACCGGAGCTACACCCGGAGTAACTAGCGCCGCTGGTGTTGCTACATTAAACTTGGGCGGTGGTAGCTTTAACCTGTCCTCACAAAACGGTTCTGTAAACTTTGTTGACCCTACCAACACAATCCAAACAACCGGAGGAGCCATCAACATTTCCGGCGCTAGCTTACTACTGGGAAATCTAAATACAAATAGTAATTCTTCTAGCAATAGCGGCAATGTCACCTTGTCTGCGAGTGGCGATATCACAGCGGGCAACATTATTGCTAATGGTCAAGGCTACTCGGCAGGTAATATTACAGTCGAAAGTACAAGTGGTGGAATTACCCTAAATAACCTAGACACTAGCAATATTCAAGGGTTTTCTGGATTTGGATATGGTGGCATTATTATTACAGATGCGGGAACAGTAAGTTTGACTGCCGCAGGTAACATCTTCACAGGTACTATTAATTCCTCTTCAAATGAAGCTAATGGCTCAGGTAGGGCTGGCGATGTAGTCGCAACAACCACAGGCAGCAGTATTACCACAGGGGCAATTAACTCCTCTGTAGTCAAAGAAGCAGGTGGCGATTTTATCGGGGCGGCTGGTGCGGTCAGCTTAAGTGCTAGAGATAATATCACCGTTAATGGCCTGATTGATGCCTCAGCGATCGCCACTGGAGTCGATGGGACTGCAAATGTTACAAGTGGCAACGTTACTTTACAGACTACCAATACTGCTGGTAGCAATATTCGTTTTACCAACATCAACACACAGTCCATAGCGGACGATTTTGTTGATGGAAACACTGTTCAAGGTGGCAATGTGCAAGTGCTAACCAACGGACTGATTCAAGGAATCGGCACGGGTGAAGCGATCGCAACTGGCGGATTTTTTACTAGTGAAGTAGGTACTAACGTTCAACCTCTTGTGGGAGGTACTATCAGAATTCAACACGATGGTGGCCCAAACAATGTAGATTTTATCGTCGGTGATGCAAGTGTCAATGGCACAGCAGGGTCAATCAATAGAGGGGACAGTTTAATCACCTCTTTAAGTAACTTTCCAGTCTTGCCTAATGGTGGAGATGCTAGCGGTACCCCAACCGGCATCACCATTACTTCCGTCAATACCCCGCCGACAGTGACGACAAACCCGCTTCTCTCATCCAATGCTCAACCCAATCAAACTTTGACCTTTACATTTACTGCCAGCACTAGCGATGTCAATTTAGATAACACCTCCGTTTTAATTGATACTATCCAAACAGGAACTCTCAGACGAGGCAATACAGTTTTAGCAGTGGGAGACACATTAGTTGTAGGTGAAACACTAAATTACACACCACCAACTGATAGCACAGGGCTAATTAATGCTTTCACCGTCAGAGCTAGCGATGTCGTTTCATCCTCAACACCTGTACAGGTAGCAATCAATATCAGGCCAAACGACACGACAAACGACACACCAAACAACACACCAAACAACACACCAAACATCTGCACATTCCTGTGCAATCCAGTTAAACCGATTGACCCTGGCCACAATAATCCTCAGATTAATCACCCCGTTCTGAATACCGATTCCACTCCCGAAAGCAATTTCACAGATGATTTTGCCAACCATTTAGGCATACCCACTCCTAGAATCAAAACCCTGGATGATGCCAAAGAAATTGCTCGCAAAATTGAGGAAGCGACTGGTGTTAAACCTGCATTTATCTATATCAGTTTTGTCCCTGTGGAGATTCTACCAGGAGTAAATTTTGGCAAAGCTCAAAAATTTACGAAACAATTGAATACGATCCCAGAACAGGATAGCGACCAACTAGAAATAGTGGTAGTAACAGGAAAAGGCGATCCGATCCGCAAGCGCATCCCAGAAACAAGCAAAGCCAAAGTTCTCCAAGTAGCTCAGGAATTTCGCGATCAAATCGTTAGTCCCCAAAACCGTCGCCGCACCGGTTATTTGCGTTCATCTCAACAACTTTATCGCTGGATTATTGCACCACTAGAGGCAGATTTACAGGCGAGAGGAATCAACAATCTGGTTTTTTTACCAGATATCGGGTTACGTTCAACCCCAATGGCAGCACTTCACGATGGTAAGGGGTTTCTAGTAGAAAAATACAGTATTGGCTTAATGCCCAGTCTGAGCTTGACTAACACCCTTTATAAAGACATTAAAAAATCTCAAATTTTAGCATTGGGGGTTTCTCAGAGTACTCAGGGGCAAGAGCCTTTACCAGCAGTCCCCCTGGAGTTATCAACACTAGTGTCTAAACTCTGGCAGGGCAAATTATTGTTAGACAAGCAAGCCACCTTAGAAAATCTCAAAACAATCCGCCGCCAACAACCTTTTGGGATTATTCATATAGCAAGCCATGCTGATTTTGCTACCGGCGCTTTGAGTAATTCTTATATTCAACTGTGGGAAGACAAATTACGCTTGAATCAATTACGACAGTTGCGGTTGAATGAACCTGAAGTTGAAATGTTGGTACTGAGTGCTTGTAGAACAGCTTTAGGGGATAAAGAATCCGAACTGGGATTTGCGGGTTTAGCAGTGCTGGCAGGAGTGAAAACTAGTGTTGCTAGTCTTTGGTCGGTTAATGATGCTGGGACAGCAGCGTTGATGACAAAATTTTATCAGAACTTAAAGACATCTCCGATTAAGGCAGAAGCCCTCAGACAGGCTCAGGTAGCTATGGCCAAAGGGCAGATTTACGTCAAGGATGGACAAGTGCAAGGTTTGGGAGTAGTTGGGAACTTGCCTTTACCTGCTGACAGTGCTGATGAATCACTTATGCATCCTTATTATTGGGCTGGATTTACAATGGTTGGCAATCCTTGGTGAAGATAGGGAATCGGGAGTAAGCAGAGGTAGAGGGAGAAAGAGATTTTTCTTGTTGCTATTCATCTAAGTGAGTTCGACGCAGAATTGGTATTACTATTAGTAACTTGAATCGAGCGACGTATTCCTACCGGATACTACGGATGAAAGATGTGTCTTCTTGAAGATGAACGCTACAATCTATCAGAAAAGCAAAGAAATAGTTAAATCCAGAGTGGCTTCATGACGGCTAATTTAACACCTACAGCAACATTTGACTTTGTGAGCGTGCTATCCCAAGCTGCGGCTGCATATCGACAACCAAAAGGCATACGCCCTAGTGCTGAAATATTAGTAAATGCGTTGCTACAAGCAGAAAAAGCTGGCAAACAACAACGGTTGACTTATCCGTTTGAGTTTCTTCTCGGTAAATGGCAACTTTGCTTTGTCACAGGCACTAAGAAAGTCAGAGAGCGCGGGGGAATTGTATTAGGCAAGGGTTTGTATGTACCCAAGTTTATTGCCGTCTATGTTTCCTTTAATGCCACTTTGTCGCAGGATTCAGACAGAGGCGAAATTGCTAATCAGGTTGAATTGAACCCAGTTTTATTGAAGCTCACGGGGCCAGTGCAATATTTAGGTAAGAAAAATTTATTGGCGTTTGACTTTAACCAGATGGTTATTAGTCTGTTTGGTCGTGTTGTTTACAATAGAGCAATCCGTTCTGGTAAAGTTAAAACAGAAGATTTCTACAACCAGCCTATAGCTAAACTACCCTTCTTTGCCTTCTTTTTAGTCACAGAAGATTTCATTGCAGCTCGCGGTCGTGGGGGAGGATTAGCATTTTGGATTCGAGAAATTTAAAGATGCTTTCAGGAAATCAGGCAGTCTTGCTGGAGGCAGGAGGGAAGAGGATTTGACTTGTTTGTTTCATTTGTAGCAAGTGGGGCATCCTTCTTTAGGAATCAAACAAACACTTCATCTCATGTCCGCTTGATTACTTCGGGACTGATAGAGTTCGCCTGATTTGGTCTTTTATCTTGCCTTGTCAGAGAAGTATATGCTATTATTGATAATTGTGTGGTTAAGGACGTATAGCTCAGTTGGTTAGAGCGCTACGTTGACATCGTAGAGGTCACTGGTTCGAATCCAGTTACGTCCATCACTTGTATGCAATGACACATTGTTTATCATCATTGACAAACAATGTGTCAATTGCGACTTTTTTTCCCTACTCCCTGCGGTCTTAATCATAAGTCTTTAACTAGACACTATATGAGAGATTAATAGTGCTGACCTACCCAAACTGAGTTGGGTTAGTCCGCAAATACACGTATGCAGCTAGATGAAAATTAGATTATTCTATAAGCAAAATATTACTGTGATTTTTGAAAGTTTTTATAGATGTAAATGGTTTATTTCAGAGGATTTACGGTAACGATAACCAAAGCGATCGCGGTACTTTAATTTTAATATATCTTAATATTATCAGATTAAAAAACTCAGAAAGGATGACGGACACAGAATGTAGAAGCTCAAGCTAATACTCGATTCTAGCCTATGGCTAGTACGATAAAACTTTGAGGAAGGCCGAACGTAGTTCTCCTTTAGAATAGGTTTTTATGATGGAATTTTTAAATAATTTTTTCTCTACTAGCGAGTTTATTCCCCACGGACATTGCTACCTCTGGAAACCAGGATTGGTGTGGTTGCATCTGGTTTCAGATGTGTTGACTGGACTTGCTTATTATTCAATTCCAGTGATGTTGGTTTATTTTGTCCGTAAACGGCGAGATATACCTTTCGGCCGGATATTCCTAATGTTTAGCATATTCATCGTTGCTTGTGGCACAACCCATTTAATCGATGTATGGACGCTTTGGCATCCTACCTATTGGCTATCAGGGTTACTCAAAGCTATCACCGCTTTTGTCTCGGTATTGACGGCTATAGAACTTGTGCCATTAATGCCGCAAGCGCTGGCTCTACCGAGTCCTGCCCAACTAGAGGCTGCAAACTACCAACTAGCAAAGGAAATTGCTGAACGCATACGAACTGAGGAGGTGTTGAGGGAAAGTGAACAACGCTGGCAATTAGCTTTGCGCGGCAATAATGATGGAATTTGGGACTGGAATCTTAAAACCAATGAAGTTTTCTTCTCACCTCGCTGGAAAGAAATGCTCGGTTACGAAGACAACGAAATTTCTAATCATTTAGATGAATGCTTGACACGAGTGCATTCGGATGATCTCAACTGGGTGATACAAGCGGTTCAAGATCACTTTGCTCAGAAAACACCATTTTACATTACCGAGTATCGAGCTTTATGCAAAGATGGCACCTATAAATGGATTTTAGATCGAGGGCAAGCACTGTGGGATGAAGATGGTAATGTAGTACGAATGGCAGGCTCACATACTGACATTACCGATCGCAAGCAAGCAGAGGAGACACTAAATAGCCTACTTAACCAACTAGAAAGCAAGGTTGAGGAACGGACAGCAGAGTTAACAAAAATCAACGAATCTCTACAGGTAGAAATTACTGAGCGCCAGCGAATAGAAGAAGCATTGCGGGAAAGCGAACAGCGATTTCGTGCTGCATTCCATCAAGCTGCTGTTGGCATTGCCCATGTCGCAATCGATGGAAGCTGGTTATTAGTTAATCAGAAGCTTTGCGATATTCTCGGTTACACACTCGAAGAACTAGAGTTGCTCACTTTTCAAGATATTACTCACCCAGAGGATCTTAACATTAACCTAAAATATGTTGACCAGATTTTAGCAGATAATATTCAAACTTACTCGATGGAAAAGCGCTATTTCCGCAAAGATAATTCCATAGTTTGGGTTAATCTTACTGTGTCTTTAATGCGGGAACCTAGTGGGGAGGCAAAGTATTTTATTTCTGTGGTCGAAGACATTAGCGATCGCCAAGCCGCGCAGCGCGAACGCCAGCAGTGGGAGGAACAAATTAAAGCATCACTGTTAGAAAAAGAGGTGTTATTAAAAGAAATTTATCATCGGGTCAAAAATAATTTACAAGTTATTTCCAGTCTGCTAAACCTGCAATCTGCCTATATCAAAGACAAAGATGATTTGGTAATATTTCAACAAAGCCAGCAGCGGATTGCATCAATGGCTCTCGTTCACGAAAAATTGTATCAATCTCAAGACTTGGCAAGGATTAATTTTGGTGAATATATTCGAGATTTGGTAGCAAGTTTATTTACTGCTTATGAAGTCAATGAAGATGCGATCGCTTTGAGAATAAATACCGACGATGGTGTTTATCTCGGCTTAGATACAGCAATCCCTTGTAGCTTAATTATCCATGAGCTTGTATCTAATTCCTTAAAACATGCATTTCCTAAAGTGAGTAATGGTTCAATTGATATTGAAATTAAGAGAACAATTAATCACGATTTAACATTAATAGTTAGTGATAATGGTATTGGCTTACCACCAAACTTTGATTTAAAAAAACTAGCATCATTAGGCTGGGAGTTAGTAGATGCTTTAACCGATCAGTTAGCAGGAAATATCAGTATTACAGGCGCTACTGGAGTAGAGTGTCAGCTGACATTTCCTTTACCATAAATACACAATTAATAAAAAATGACAAACGCAAAAATTTTAGTTGTGGAAGATGAAGCTATTGTTGCCAAAGACTTACAATATCGGCTTAGAAAATTTGGTTATACAGTTCCTGCCATCGCTTCTTCAGGAGAAGAAGCGATTAATATAGCAATAGAAATATCCCCAGATTTAGTACTAATGGATATTAAGCTCAAAGGGGCAATGGATGGGATAGAAGCTGCTCAAGAAATCTATAAGCGTTTGGATATTCCAGTAATTTACTTAACTGCTTATGCGGATAAAAGCACATTAGAACGAGCTAAGATAACTGAGCCGTTTGGCTACTTACTCAAACCTTTTAAAGAAAGAGAACTACAAATAAATATTGAAATAACTCTGAATAAACATAGTTTAGAAAGGCAATTAAAAGTTAACAAAAAATGGCTGGATGCACTTTTAAGAAGTATCAGCGATGGTGTGATTGCTAGCGATTTGCAAGAATTGATAACGTTTATGAATCCGGTTGCTGAAAAGCTGACTGGATGGAAACAAGAAGAAGCTTCTGGTAGAAATTCATCAGAAGTATTCAATATTGCCAATGCCGAAACTCATAATCCTATTGAAAATCCGCTTGTAAAAGTTCTTCAAGATGGTATTATCTTCAGTCTCCCAGCAGAAACTATTTTGATTGCTAAAGACGGTGCAGAAATACCAATTGATGACAGCGCTGCACCCATTAAAGATGATAAAGATAATATTATAGGTGCTGTGTTAGTGTTTCGAGATATTACTGAGCGGAAACGAGCGATTGAGGCGCGTCAAAAGCAAATTGAGCAAGAGCAACTTGTGGTGCAATGGGAGGAGATAAATCAAGTCAAAAACGACTTTTTGAATTTAGTTTCTCACGAATTGCGATCGCCTCTGAGTAATATGAAGATGATGATTCAAATGATACAATTATCTAATAATACTGAGGAAGCTCAACGCTATTTAGAAGTGATGGAAGGTGAGTGCGATCGCGAGCTAGAATTAATTAACGATCTACTAGACTTACAACGGCTAGAAAGCTCATCCTATCCAGTTATTACACCTGATGCGTTGCTCTTACAACAGTGGTTAGTTTGGGTTATTGAGCCGTTTCAAATCCGTGTTCAAAAACATCAGCAAACTCTACAGCTGAATCTCCCTTCAAATCTCCCCCCGCTGTTCTCAGATGGCATGAGTTTGGAACGAATCTTGGTAGAATTGCTGAATAATGCCTGTAAATACACATCTGCGGGTGGTGAAATTGTCCTAAGTGTAACTCACAATTCCTCGGAAGCGCCCGGAAAAACTATTATTACTATCAGTAATTCAGCAGAGATTCCGGTAATAGAGTTACCACGAATATTTGAGAGATTTTATCGCCTCCCCAATGCAGATATCTGGAATCAAGGTGGTTCGGGGTTAGGTTTATCTATAGTAGAGAAATTAGTCGAACAACTGCAAGGAAACATTCAAGTAGAAAGTGGCAATGGATGGACTACATTCACTCTCAGATTAACTGATTTATAGTACTCGACAACCCAAAAATTGCTAGGTGAGGGTGGGAGTGGGAAAAAGTTTCATGTTGTGAAATTTTTGGATACTTAGCAAAGCTGCTTTGGTAGACTCATCGGTTTTTGACTTCTATTAAAATTTCATGAAATTTTTGCTACAGGTACATTGCTAGGAACGTTATCTATACGCTTCTAAGCCGATTAATATGTCGTAAAGATTTTTGGAAATGGTATGAGATAATTAAAGCAAATTATTAAATATCGAAAAATGTCATTACCTATATCTTCCACACCTCAAGGTTTTAGTGCATTCATTACTAATTTGGGAATACGAGATACAACTGATGATTTTGTATTTATTCAATCATCAGTTCCTTGTGTTGCAGATGGAGTCTTCACTCAAAGTCTTTTTGCTGGGCCAAGTGTTACTATTAGCCGCGAGAATTTAAAAGATTCACAAGCACAAGGAATTGTCGTTATATCTAAGAATGCAAACGTAGCTAATGGTTCTGTTGGCATTGCTGACGCTCAAGAGGTTTTGCAATTAGTTGCAGATGAAACTGGAATTGCTGCACATAATATTGTGATAGCTTCTACAGGTGTAATTGGCAGACGTTACCCGATTGAAAAAATCCGGGCTGGTTTATTAGGATTGGGCAAAAAATTGACTGCTGCTGATTTTCATGCCGCAGCCCGTGGTATTATGACCACTGATACAGTAGCGAAACTGGCTACACGACAAATAGGAAATGCCAAGCTGGTAGGAATTGCCAAAGGTGTTGGTATGATTGAGCCTAATATGGCTACCCTCCTAACTTTCTTTTTTACTGACGCTGCAATTTCTGCAAATAGCCTTCGTTCTATTTTTCGTTCTACTATAGATAAAACTTTTAATTGCCTGAGTGTAGATACAGATACTTCTACTAGTGACTCCGCCGTGATTCTAGCTAATGGAATAGCCGGTGAAGTTTCCGAACCAGATTTTGCTAGTGCATTGCAAGAAGTTGCACAGGAATTGGTGCTGAAAATCGCCCGAGATGCAGAAGGTGCTACTAAGATAATTGAGGTAACTGTAGATTCAGCGATTAACTATGCACAAGCTAAAACAGTAGCTAAAGCAATTGTGAATTCACCATTAGTAAAAACCGCCGTCTATGGAGCAGATCCGAATTGGGGACGAGTTGCTATGGCTATAGGCAAATGTGAAAAGGAACAGCAGATAAATCCAGAACGAGTTGTTATTAGTTTTGATAATGTCAAGGTTTATCCTAATAGCTTAACTGATGAAAATCTGGAACAGTTGCGGCAAATTATGTCGAAAGATCAAGTAGATATTCATGTTAGTCTTAATATTGGTGAAGCCTCTGCAACTGTATGGGGTTGCGATCTTTCAGAGGGTTATATAGAAATTAATGGTAAATATTCAACTTGATTAGACCTTATCAGGGCGGGCGAGATGCCCACCCCACAATCATATTGGAAAAATATTAGTGCAAATTAAAGGCGCAACAGCTTATATCATGTCCGCTTAATAACTTACGATAGTCGTTGCGAGTGCAACGAAGTGGAACGTTCGCGTAGCCTCTCCAAGAGTTGCAATCACAAGGGTTCGGAGATTGCTTTACTTCGTTCGCAATGACAACTAATCAGCCGGACATGATATTATTAGGGTTTGAAACCCACGGAGGTGGGTTTTGTTTGTGTAGACGCGGTTTCTAACCGCCTTTTTAATTACAAACCGATTTACTCACAACAATTTATCTGGTGTAATTGGCAGGTCACGAATCCGCTTACCTGTGGCATGATAAACTGCATTAGATATGGCAGCGGCTACGCCAACAATTGGAAGTTCCCCCAGGCTTTTGGTTCCGAGTGCATTCACATAAGGATCGTGTTCTTCAATAAATTGCACTTCCATATTGGGGATATCTGCATGAACGGGAATCAGGTAATCGGAAAGATTGGCACCAACTATTCTGCCCTGATTAGTATCCATTACGGTTTTTTCCATTAGCGCCATACCGATTCCCCATGTAATCCCGCCGAGAACTTGACTCCGCGCTGTCTTGAAGTTGAGAATTCGCCCAGCACCATAAACGCCTACGCAACGTCTGACTTTGATTTCTCCCAACAATTCATCGACTGCAACTTCCACAAATATCGCCCCAAATGAGTGTTTGGCGTATAGTTTGCTGTCTGCGCTGAGTGAGGATTCCTCTGTAACTTCTAAACTTTCTAATCCATGACGGCGCAGAATATCGATGTAGCTGTCTCGCTTCGATGGATCTTGTTTTAAAAATATTTGCCCTGACTCAAAGGTAATATCTTCTGCTTGAGATTCGTAAAGCAGAGAATTTGGATCTTTGATCGCCATTTTAATTATCTTATCCCGTGCAGCGATCGCTGCTTTATGCACCGCCGGAGAAACACTCGCAACTGTAATTGAGTTCCCGGCAATCGGGGCTTTAGGAAGATTGGTATCACCTAATTCAAACTGCACTGGTAAGCCTAATACTTCAGCGGCTACCTGCGTCATCACTGTATACGTGCCAGTACCGATGTCTTGAGTACCACTTTGTACTTTCACTTCTCCAGTGGCAAAAATTTCTACCTTGACTGATGCAGTTTGAGCGTTGGTGGGAAATGTTGCACTTGCCATTCCCCAACCTATCAGAAAATAACCATCCCGCATGGAACGGGGGACTGGATTGCGTTGTAACCAACCAAAAATTTCTGCCCCTTTTTGATAACATTCTTTCAGGGATTTACTTGACCAAGGTAATTCTTGGTGCGGATCGATATCTGCATGATTTCTCAGTCTTAGTTCAATTGGGTCAATATTTAAAGTGTATGCCAGTTCATCCATTGCTGATTCTAGGGCAAACATTCCCGTCGCTTCTCCCGGCCCACGCATAAAGGTTGGTGTGGCAGTATTGAGACGTGCCAAACGATATTTAATTTCCAAATTGGGACAAGCGTAGATCATTATTGTTGCAGCACCCACAGGTTCTACAAAGTCATCAAACAGGGAAGTTAAGGATGTACCAATGTGATTGATGACGGTTAGTTTGCCTTCATTGGTTGCACCTAACGTTAGCTGCTGCTGAGTTTGGGATCTATGTCCGCAAGCTGTGTACATTTGCGATCGCGTTAGCACAACTTTTACAGGGCGCTTTACTTGACGAGATGCGAAAGCAGCTAAAATAGTATGCGATCGCAGCAGTACTTTACAACCAAATCCTCCCCCTAAATATTTGGAGATGACGCGGACATTTTCTTGAGGAATATTTAGAATAGATGCAATTACTCTTTGGGTTGCAGAAATGCCTTGAGTGGTTTCATACAATGTCAAATTATCCCCTTCCCACATTGCGATCGTTGCAGAAGGTTCTAGGGGATTATGATGTTCCATTGGCGTGGTATAAACTTGCTCTACCAGCACATCTGCCTGGGCTTTCCCTAATTCTACATCCCCTCTGGTAATTTTACCTGGCATCATGCCAAAAAATATTGATTCGGGTTCAAATATCTCTGTGTGTGCCGTTGTGACTGTAGGAATGGCTTCTTGGTAGATAATTTTTACCCTAGAGGCAGCAGTTTCAGCTTGTTCTAAAGTTTGGGCAATTACAACCCCCAGATGTTGACCATCGTAGTAGATGTTATGGTCTTTTTCGGTTGACTGAGGTTGTTGAGGGCCAAAGAAGGGTATTTTTACCAGAGATGGGGTTTGTTGGTAAGTAACGATATCTAACACACCAGGGGCGATTGCGGCTGCGGATGTGTCTATTTGGATAATTTTACCGCTGGCGATCGCGCTTTGAAAAATCACTCCATAAGCTAGATTATCTATTGGCACGTCTGCTGTGTAGGGTGCTTCTCCCGTAACTTTCAGTCTGCCATCAACGCGATCGAGTTGTTTACCGATAATTTTATTCATAATCTTTCTGCCACAACTGAGAGGGCGCGTACCAAAGCGCGTTTGACTAATTCAATTTTGAATTCATTGTGTGTTTGCGGTTTCGCTTCTTTGATAGCTACTGCGGCGGCGGCTGTAAACGTCGCTTCATTGATTGGTTTTCCTGGAAGAAATTCCTCAGCTTCCCATGCACGCCAAGGTTTGGGTGCTACTCCCCCAAAAGCGATTCGTGCTGATTTGATGATATTTTGTTCTATATCTAAGGCAACAGCTACGGAAACGAGAGCAAATTCGTAAGCAGCTCGATCTCTTACTTTTAAATAATGAGACTTATGTGCAAAATCAGCCACTTCAATGGCAACAATTAATTCTCCCGGCTGTAATAGAGTTTCATTTGCTGGTGTCTCACCTGGTAAGAGATAAAAATCATGAATTGAAACTCGACGTGCTTTTTCTGCCCCTTGGATGCAAATTACCGCATCTAATGCTGTTAGGGCTACAGCTAAATCTGAGGGATGAACGGCAATACAATGTTCACTCGCCCCGAAAATAGCGTGCATTCGATTGTAACCTGTAATTGCCGAACAACCTAGACCGGGAGTGCGTTTATTACAAGAAAAAACCGGATCGCGAAAATAACCACAGCGAACTCTTTGCAGTAAATTTCCGCCCACTGTTGCCATATTTCGCAGCTGCGGTGAAGCGCTTTGTAATAAAGCTTGGCTAATTACTGGATAACATTCTTGAATTTGGGGATGAAAAGCTACATCACTCATGCGAGAGATAGCACCAATGCGGATTCCATTCGCAAGAAATTCAATATCTGCTAAGGGCAAACTATTAATATCAATTAATATATTCGCTGTTTGAACTCCATCCTTCATCAATCCGAGTAAATCTGTACCACCAGCAATAAATGCAGCAGTTTTGTCTTGCTCAACTGTGGCGATCGCAGTTTCTTGTGAGGTAACTTTAGCATAACTAAATGGCTGCATCTTCCATTTCCTCTAATACATTCCAAATCGCGGCAATAATATTCGGGTATGCTCCACAACGGCAAAGGTTTCCACTCATTTTTTCTCTAATTTCTGCCTCCGATTTTGGCGATTCTTCTAATATCATCCCTACGGCTGAGATAATTTGACCCGATGTACAGTAACCACATTGAAAAGCATCATGGGTAATAAAAGCTGTTTGCATGGGGTGGAGTTTGCCATCTTGTGCTAATCCCTCAATTGTGGTAATTTCAGCATCGATGTGCATTACTGCTAGCGTCATACAAGAGTTAATTCGCCGATTATTAACTAATACAGTACATGCACCACATTCACCGCGATCGCAAGCTTTTTTAGTGCCCATCAAACCCAGCTTTTCCCGAAGTGCATCCAGTAAAGTAACACGAGGTTCTAGCTTTAGGGTGTAGGAAACATTATTGATATTCAACGATAAGTCTACTTCCTCTAAACCGAATATTTTTAATTCCTGAGTTAGTGAGTCTGAAGTTATTGGGGCTAAGGAATTTTCTTTCATGTTTTATGCAGATAATAATTAGATCATTACTTTTAGTAAAATAGTGCTGAGTTGCAAGTAATAATTGTTACTCAGTACTTTTATCGTAACGATAATGTTTAAGTAAATAGGCAAGTTAGAGATTTTTCTGGTAATTCTACATTTGTTTTATATTTGTCAGTTGTTAAATACTTGCCATCTAGCCATTTTTAATCCGGTGAGGTACAAGTATGCAAATAGACCTAACCCCCTTCCCGCTTCGGGAAGGGGGAACAATTCAAAGCCTCTCTCGTTTTAGGAGAGAGGAATGGAAGTGAGGTCAAAATTGTACCTCACTGGGTCGATAACCGCTATATTTATTTTCACTGTTACTATAGTAGCGATAAAATGTCTGAGGCTGCTCTAGTTTAACTTCCTGACATTTAGAATCCAAGAAGGTAACGGCAATATCAGAATATTTTAGATCCCCCTAAATCCCCCGATAAATTGGGGGACTTTGACTCCGGTTCCTCCCTTTTTAAGGGGGGTTAGGGGGGATCAAAGTGCCTAAAATCACAGCCAAATACTTTTCAAACATCCTCTTAAGGAGGATTGACTAAAAAGTACTCAGGAGTCAAAATAACGACTGTCGATCTAGGTTGCAGAGCAACTGTATTTAGGCATGGAGAAAGCGGATATATTCGTAGGGATATTCTGAATATTGACTTCTAAATTATGAACACTAATCTAACTCAGAAATTATCCAAACCCATAGTAGAGAAAGTTGCTATTATCGGTGCTGGCCCAGGCGGTTTGGCTGCTGCTATAGCACTGAGAAGTCAAGGAATAGACGCTCAAGTATACGAAAAAGCCCAAGAATTTCGCCCGGCGGGAACTGGACTAGGCTTGGCTCCTAATGGCTTAAATTCTCTAGATGCGATCGCGCCGGGAATTGTCGAAACCCTCAAAAGTTCAGGGTGCGAGGTTCACCACACGGTTTTAAAGAATATTCAGGCAGAAACAATCCGAACTAACGCAACTAAATATTTAGAGCAATACGGACAACCGTTGTTGACTGTTTGGTGGTATCGTCTACAGCAAGTCTTAGCCTCGAGATTGCCCTCTGACATCATTCATCTCAATCATCGCTGCATCGGCTTTCAGCAAGATGACAACGGTGTGGAAATTCATTTTGATGGCGAAAAATCGGTATATGCAGATTTGCTGATTGGGGCTGATGGCGTCAACTCTGTGATCAGAGAAACTTTATTTGGCGAGGGTAAGCCTAATTATATCGGTAGTATGTGTTGGCGTGCCGTTATCAATTATCACCACGAGCTATTTAATGACTATGAACTAGTTTTTGTCAAAGGCAATCAACAGTTTATGTACCTTCTCAATGTGGGCGGCGGCTATACCAGTTGGATTAGTCGGAAGTTCTCGCCTGAATACTCCCTTTCCCACAGCGCCGATGAGGTGAAGTCTCGCATTCTCCATGAATTAGCCGACTGGGATGAATCCTTTCGGGCGGTGGTCAAAGCCACACCAGCCGAGCAAATTTGGGAAGGGCCGATTTGCGATCGCCCACCGTTAACTCAATGGAGTCACGGCAGAGTCACTCTCTTAGGCGATGCCGCTCATCCAATGGCGCCTGCTATGGGACAAGGAGCCAATACCACTTTTGAAGATGCATACCAACTGCGAGAGTGTTTTTCTGATTTTGCTAATCTCCAAGAAGCTCTGACTAGCTACGAACAGCGTCGCATCGAGCGCACAAAAATCATCCAAGCTCGTAGTGCCTTGGGTGAGATGCGGTACTACGACACTAATACCGTGGCATCTACTGGGCAGACGCAAGAGCGGCAAATGAGTCTTAATGATGATTTTCACAAATGGGTGTACAATTTCAAGCCATCTGTAACCAGTTAAATTTTAGTGTGGTATCGAGTAAAGCTACTTTTATCACAATTAGCGCAAAAACTTATAGGAAGTGCTAATCTTATCGAGTAATTTGAGAATATCAGAAGTGACTGTTTTTAGTCAAGCTCTCAAACACAACAAATTCGTTGAATAATTGAGAATTATTCGCGTAAAATTAACATAAATTCATCAAATTGTTAATTTTTGTGCCAAGTGACGCCATCACCTTTTTGGGATAAAGTGAAGTATTAAATCTCCTTTTGGAGTTGCTAATTTACTCCTATTTTTGGTCGAAATTGAGCGGAAGTAATCAGCTTAGTATCTATCTAATTTTAATTTCTTGAAAATTCTCAATTGTTAGATAGATTTCTTCATCAGCTATTTGACTATCGTAATCGATATTAATTTGGGTTGGATAGCCGAGTTTAGCATTATATCGTACATCCAGGCTGTATGCCTTACGGTTGATAGCATCTTGAATCACATTAAAAAGCTTGGGAATTGTGTTGTATTTTTCAAAGAATTGTGGATTAATTGGTTTACCTGTAGCTACAGAAGTGATTGAAGCTGTTCGACCATTGCGTACTTCAATAACTACTGGCCCTCTAGCATCTGGTATACAGAAGCAACTGTTACTAACCGTAATGCGATAGTTAGAAATATTTGCCTGATCCCACAAACGGCTATTAAATCTTAAGCGTCTGAAATTCAAGTTATTATTTGTTTGCCTTTGACATTGTGCTTTCTCTGCGCTGGTTTCGGACATCGCTGGGAGGTTCAGACCTAGAGATAGCAATAGTGTTGCACTGATAATGATAGGTAAACGCATATTAGTCTATGTTAGTTTTAAAAACCCTAATTATTATTATAATACAGCAAATTTTAACTTCTCTACGAGAGGCTATTTAAAGAAACTTTATCTTTTAATTAAAATTCTTTCAGAGATAAATAAATCTACATTTTTTAAGAATACCCATCCATAGTTCAAGTTTCAATATATCAATTAGGAACTTTGCTAAAAGATTTTTGATTATGCCTGCTTCGTCCAAGCGATGCCTACGGCTAGCTACGCCTACGCAGCAATTCTTAAATCTTGCGTACCTATCTGGATTGAACTAATGAGAAAACAAGGACAACAAGAGACTTTCAAGCCTGTTTGTTTCCTGTTGCCTGGTAGAGTATAAATTATAATTCTCCCCGGACTTTAAAGTCCGGGGAGGATTCAATTATCCCTAATTAGCAATGCTGATAATCGCGGCTATTGCGATCTAGCTGCAAGCTTGCAGACATGCCTTAGATTCTGGGGATTTTGAGAGATGTGTGATTACGCAACGATCTCAAAGTTTGTAGTTGCTAATACTGGTGAGGCTGTGAATTGATTGTTATCGTTATCAATGTTGGCAAACAGACTACCTGTCCCAAAGCCTGGTGATGTTAAGTTTTGGTTGTAGAACAAGTTACCAGTTCCAACACTGTAAGTAATGAGTCCAGAGCTAGTTGCTGCTGCTGCATCATTAGCTACTATCTTAATTTGGGACAGATAATTGAGTCCTACGAAATTTGTCTTATCGAGGACAATTTTATCACTATAGCTGCTGAAGTCAGTAATTTTATCTACACCCAGATCAGCACTATTGAACCAAGTGCCTGAGTTGAACACAAAGCGATCGCTACCAGCACCACCAGTCAGGATGTCATTACCTTTACCACCTCGTAAGGTATCATTACCAGCATCTCCATAGAGATTGTCATTGCCAGCACCACCATAGAGGATATCATTACCCTCACCACCAAAGCCTCTCAACGGTGTCGCTGTGCCACTACCATCCAGGAAGTCATTTCCAGCCCCGCCTGTGAACCATACCGCATTTACAGCAGTCCCAGACAGGTAGTTGACATCGAGGATGTCATCACCTCCACCACCATTGATTTCAAACCTTTCGGCGCTGTCTACAGTTAAGGTGAAGGGAACCAGGTTCAGCCGATCAAAGATTGCTCTACCTTGAGCATCTTGTTCCAGGCGGAAGTTGTCTCCCACACCCGCGCCGTTGACCTCAACCACGTCATAACCAGCGTTACCACTGATTCTGTCGCTACCGTCACCATTGTTCCAGATCAGGCGATCGTTGCCGTTTCCGCCGATGAAGGTGTCGTTGCCACGATCTCCGAGTATGGTATCGTCCCCGTCTCCACCAGATAGAAAGTCGATACCATCGCCACCTCGTAACAGATCATTACCAGCACCACCATAGAGGTTGTCATTGCCAGCACCACCTGTCAGGCTGTCATTACCCTCACCGCCCAAGCCTCTCAACGGTGTCGCTGTGCCACTACCATCCAGGAAGTCATTTCCAGCCCCGCCTGTGAACCATACCGCATTTACAGCAGTCCCAGACAGGTAGTTGACATCGAGGATGTCATCACCTCCACCACCATTGATTTCAAACCTTTCGGCGCTGTCTACAGTTAAGGTGAAGGGAACCAGGTTCAGCCGATCAAAGATTGCTCTACCTTGAGCATCTTGTTCCAGGCGGAAGTTGTCTCCCACACCCGCGCCGTTGACCTCAACCACGTCATAACCAGCGTTACCACTGATTCTGTCGCTACCGTCACCATTGTTCCAGATCAGGCGATCGTTGCCGTTTCCGCCGATGAAGGTGTCGTTGCCACGATCTCCGAGTATGGTATCGTCCCCGTCTCCACCGGCTAGAAAGTCGATACCATCGCCACCTCGTAACAGATCATTACCAGCACCACCATAAAGGCTGTCATTTCCACCAAAACCATTGAAGTTATCAGAAGCGGCATTACTAGTACCTATATCTGCTCCATTAGTCGGCCCTGGGCCTGGAATCCAATTTACTGCCATGATTAATACTCCTAATTCTTAATTTTTAAGTGAACAATCAGTTACTAATACTTTATTTATAAGAAAAGTATCAAAGTACTAGTTTCTGTCTACCAACTAGAAAACTTATAGTTTGTAGCTGATAAGTATTACTCAGAGATATGTTCTTCTTTTATGCAGAATATTGGTTTTTGTAAAATTTCTTCACTATGAACTTTATAGACTGACCTGACTACATTCTGACTTTTCACGTCATCTTAAAATGAAAGAATAGCTCGCGAATGCCTTTTATAAACTAGCTTTCAACTGATTGAACTATTTTCGCTAAAGTTCCAATAAATCTAAGTAGCGTTGAATAAATGACAATATTAAATACTAAGCCGTGTTCGTATTGTGACTTTAGTGACAACTGCTTAAATCATTGTGCAGTATTAATAAGTGAGTGTTTATCTGTAAAATATTGTGAGTCTTTATCCAAAGTATTTAAGAGGATGTTTGAAAAGTATTTCGCCGTGATTTTAGACACTTAGCGATCCCTCCTAACCCCCCTTAAAAAGGGGGGAACCGGAATTAAAGTCCCCCAATTTATCGGGGGGAACCGGAATTAAAGTCCCCCTTTTTAAGGGGAGCCACTGCGGTCTTGGGGTCTCCCCAAGTGAAGCAAGTGGCGTGGATTTAGGGGGATCTAGAACGTTTTGATACCTACAATAGGACTTTTCAAACATCCTCTAACAGCAGCTACTAAAAATAAATTCCTTTAGTCCTCGACTCAGGGGTTTTACTGAAGTTGAAGCATTTATTTTTGCATTTACTCTCAAACAAGTATTTATAGCGGTTCTCGGTTGAGTGAGGTACAAGAACCCCTCCCCGCAAGCGAAGAGGGGGCTAAGATGCACCTCATGTGATTAGGAAACGCTATATCTAATGAGTAAAATGTAATACTTTAATCTGATTCAATATTTCCGTTCTAGAGTTAGGTGAATTCGACGGTTCATATCGTGTCTGCTGGATTGCCCATAATAAAAGAACCTCACCCTGGTTTTGCATAAGACCTCTTGCATAAATCAAAAATAAAGAACCCCACCCCGCATTTGAGTAAAGCAAACGCTCCCCTCCCGAAGAGCGGGGAGGGGTTGGGGGTGGGGTGTTATGGACTTTTGCAAGAGGTCTATAGCAAAACCTGCCCCTCTGCTTAAGGAGAGGGATGTGCGATAGGACAGAGTGAGGTTTTAGATTTTGGGTAATCGGATAACTTGTGTGTACACCGTAGCCTAGTAGGCTACGGCTGAGGGAGAGTCCAGGCAGGAATCACAAGTAAGTTACCGAAGATGAATATCATTCCCTCGCTCACAAGCAGGGAATGAGAGAATACTAACTCGCGGCTAAATTGCCCCAACCGACGTAGGGTAATTTTACAGCCGTTGCCCGAACTTGGTCAGCGTTAGCTACTAACTGACCGCAAGCATCCCAAGTTCCAGAAATAAATGTGCTTCTGGTACCTTCTTCGATCGCAACTGGGGCAGTGAAATCACCAATTTGCACTTGCAAAGTTTCCAGATTTACCGTCACGGCAGCTTGAGGATTGGCAGCGACTAACTCTTGCAGTTGTTTAACAGTAACAGCATCGGCTGTCAGACAAGGTATGCCCATTGCCACACAGTTACCGAAAAAGATTTCGGCGAAGCTTTCACCGATTAAAGCTTGGATTCCCCATTTGGCGATCGCTTGGGGTGCATGTTCCCGTGATGAACCACAGCCAAAGTTACGGTTAACTATTAAAATCTTCGCGCCTTGGTATTGGGGTTGGTCAAAGGCATGTTCACCTTTAAGTGCTGTCCGGTCATCAATAAACGCGCCTTCGCCTAACCCATCAAAGGTAACGGCTTTCAAATATCGCGCGGGAATAATCCGATCGGTATCTATATCATTGCCCACTAAGGGTATACCGCGCCCTGAAACTGTTTTAACTTCACTCACCATAAACTTAAGTTCTTACTTGAATAATTGAGATTTCTCCATTCCCCTCGCTTGCAGGGAGGGGTTACAGCAACTCGCGCACATCAGAAACTTCGCCTTTAATCGCAGCAGTGGCGACCATCGCCGGACTCATTAACAATGTCCGACCGGAGGATGAACCCTGTCTTCCTTTAAAGTTGCGGTTAGAAGAGGAGGCGCTGATTTGTCTTCCTTGTAGCTTATCGGGGTTCATGGCCAGGCACATCGAACATCCCGGTTCACGCCATTCAAATCCAGCTTCCTGAAAGATTTTATCCAGTCCTTCAGCTTCCGCCTCTTCCTTCACCCTTTCAGAACCAGGGACAACGAAGGCTTTGATTCCCTCTGCAACATGGCGACCTTTGGCGATTTTCGCAGCTTCTCGCAAATCACTAATTCTGCCGTTGGTGCAACTACCAATGAAGCAGACATCTATTTTGGTGCCCTTAATGGGTTGACCAGGATATAAATCCATATAGCGGTAAGCTTCTTCGGCAATAAATCGGTCTTCTTCCAGCAGTTCTTCTGGCTGAGGTATTGACTGGTTGATACCGATACCTTGACCGGGAGTAATCCCCCAGGTAACAGTCGGAGAAATTTCCGCAGCGTCGAATACGACCACATCATCGTACTGGGCATCAACATCACTCTTGATCGATTGCCACCAAGCCACTGCTTGATCCCAATCTGCATCTTTGGGGGCAAAATCTCTGCCTTTGAGGTAATCGTAGGTGACTTGATCGGGATTGACGTAGCCGCATCTAGCACCGCCTTCGATCGCCATATTGCAGACAGTCATCCTTTCTTCCATATTCATTTGCTCAAATGTCGTACCTGCAAATTCGTAGCCATAGCCCACACCACCTTTAACGCCAAGGGTGCGGATGATATGCAGAATGACATCTTTGGCGTAAACTCCTGGGTTGAGAGTGCCGTTAACTTCAATTTTGCGGACTTTCAGTTTCGAGAGGGCGAGGGTTTGGGAAGCGAGAACATCCCGGACTTGACTAGTACCAATACCAAATGCGATCGCACCAAATGCCCCATGACTGGAAGTGTGACTATCTCCACAAGCGATCGTCATTCCTGGTTGAGTAAGTCCCAGTTCGGGAGCGATCACATGAACTATACCCTGACTACCAGAACCAATATTGTAAAAAGTTATGTTATTTTCTTGACAGTTATGTTCGAGCGCCTGAATCATTTCCTCTGCCAAGCTATCGGCAAAGGGACGCGCCTGATTTTCTGTGGGCACAATATGATCGACCGTGGCAACGGTACGCTCTGGAAACAGTACTTTTAGACCCCTCTCGCGTAACATTGCAAAAGCTTGGGGACTGGTGACTTCATGAATTAGGTGAAGCCCGATAAATAGTTGCGTCAGCCCTGAGGGAAGTGTACCAACGGTGTGTAAGTCCCAAACTTTATCAAACAGGGTACCTTTGCTCATACGTCAATCAATATTTAAAGAGTCCGGACTTAAATAGTATCAAAAAAGAGTCTAGTTTTTTGCAGATCACTTAAATATTACTTACCTCATACTCCCCTCTCGAAGAGCGGGGAGGGGTTGGGGGTGGGGTTCTTGTACCTCGCTCAAGGGACAACAGTCCTAAAACCATTAGCTCACCTTTGAGGTAGCAAAAGCAAAAATTCTCCGAAATATTGAGATGCAAAGATTTGACACTCCCCGCGATAAATCGACGGGGATTCTTAGTTCAACGAAACCACAAAACCAGTGATTCCTTGCGTCGTCTAAACCAGAGGTGGGATTCTCCCTAAGCGTTAATTCGGGTATGCCCTACCCTATTTGCATTAGTGAGGCAGTGCGTTGGGCGGCTATGCCGACTTGTTCGCGTAGCGTCTCCCCTTGGGAGAAGCAACTGCCGTGCAAGTCCTGTTTCGTTTGAAACAAATTGTTTCAAAATGCTGATTCGTCTAGCCCCTATAAACCTTTTACCTACTGCTAGGAGGAAACTAGAA
>NZ_JBALEL010000028.1:0-276946 GCF_036917935.1 Nostoc sp.
CCTTTTGATAGGGGTGGTAGAAACAGGGCTTTAACCGAGACTGAAGACCATGATTTTAATCCAAAAACAACTGTAACTCCCTATGGTATCTTTCTCCCCCCTTAAAATGATTATCATTATTGTTTAAGCGTATATTTTTGGTTTTTGTTGATTAATTTATTTTTTGGAAGTCCCTTAGCAGGCTTGCTGGGCTGGTTAATTGTCAGTATCTTCACTGTTAAAACCCAAGCACAGCAAAGTAATATCGTACCTGACATAACACACTTGGTGCTGAGTCCTCTCAAGTTATAGGCAACTTTCAGGGACAACCGAGAGAAGTTATTACAGGTGGTGTAACTCGCCAAATCAATCTGTTTCACAGCTTTGGAGAATTTAATATCAGCGAGGAACGGGGGGCATATTTCTTAAGTCCTAGCGCAGATATCCAGAATATTTTGGCAAGGGTTACAGGTAATAACCCTTCAGAAATTTTGGGAAGACTCGGCACATTTGGTAGTTCTAATCCTAATTTGTTTTTGATAAATCCTAATGGGATTGTGCTTGGAAAAGATGCCAGTTTAGATGTGCAGGGTTCGTTTGTGGGAACAACTGCAAACGGGATACAGTTTGGCAATCAAGGTGTTTTTAGTGCCATCAATCCCGAAGCCGTGCCATTATTGACTATTGATCCTTCGGCGTTGTTGTTTAATCAGATTAATCAGAATGCGGCGATCGCTAGTCAATCTAGACTAGGAAATGGGGGGGGGCTTTTTGCTTCCCCAAGTAAAAGCTTGTTGTTAGTTGGAGGCAATGTAATACTTGATGGCACACAGATGGGTGTTAGAGGGGGTAGCATTGAAATAGGAAGTGTATCGGGTAGTGGAAGCGTAGAATTAATTTCCAATGGAAATGGATTACAGTTAGGTTTTTCAGAAGCTGTACCACGATCTGATGTGGTGTTACAAAACAATGCACAAATATTTGCGATCGCTAATGGTGATTTCGGTGGTGGTAATATTGCGATTTATGCTCGTAATTTAGATGTTAGGGGAGACAGCCTGATTCGAGGAGGTATCCTGGCAGGATTACTAACAAAACCTGATACTCAAGCTGGAGATATTATACTCAATGCAACAGGAACAGTGCGAGTAAAAGAAGAAAGCCAGATTACAAATGTTGTAGATACTGGTGCTTTAGGTAATGCTGGAGATATTAGAATTACTGCTGCTTCGCTATTTCTATCTGATAATGCACAATTGAAGACGACTACCTTTGGACAAGGTAATGGCGGCGATCTACTAATAGAAGCAGCTGATCGCGTTTCCTTAGATATGGGTGCAGATATCTTTGCTGAAGTTAAAGGAACTGGCAATGGTGGCAATATTCGTATAAATACAGCGTCATTTTCTGCAACAAATGGGGCTGGACTATCCAATAGTATTTACGGTAAAGGAAATGCTGGGGATATTGTTATAAATGCAGGCGATGATCGCATTTCTTTAGGTCAAAATGTTCGTGTTAATAACGGCATTCAAGATACTGGTGATGGTATTGGAGGCAATATTAGCTTCAATACAGGTTCGTTATTTATAACTGATAATGCTGCGGTAAATACTTTTACTGCTGCAAAGGGGAACGCAGGAGATATTATTTTTGATGCTCGTGACTTAGTTTCTTTAGATAGTAATGCACAGGTAAATAGTTTCGCAGTAGATAGCAATGGTGGCAACGTTCGCATTAGTACAGGAAACCTATACGCCAAGAATGACGCTTTACTGGAGGTTAATACCTTTGGACGGGGAAATGCAGGCAATGTGCAAATTGAAGCCAAAGATAGCATCTCTTTCGATGATGCCGGAATATTAAACATTGCACAAGGAACTACAGGAAATGCAGGCAATATTTTTCTGACAGCAGGCAATCTAATTTCTTTAAATAACAGGGCTGGTATTGCAAATCAGGTGAGACAAGGGAGTGACGGTGCAGGTGGAGATATTCGCATTAATACTGGCTCGCTAACATTAACTAATATCAGCGTAATACAAGCAATAACTGGTGGACGAGGAAATGCAGGTAATGTAGTTATTAACGCTCGCGATCGCATTTTGGTTAGAGACGGTATTAGTAGTGACAAACAACGCAGTAGAATTCAGAGTGGCGTAAACTTTGGTGCTATTGCTAATGGGGGAAACGTCGAAATTAACTCGCGAGGTATCTTCGGTATCGAGTCGCGGACAAAGCCAACTGAAAAAAAGGTTTGCTTAGTTTGAGTCCCACGGATAAAGGGTTTTCGTTAGGTTATGGTGGGGTGCAAAATTTTGGCAATATTCAATTAACCCAAAAAGCATCAGTTGACGCGAGTGGTGCAGGTGACTGGTAAGCATGTCACGTTGAGTGATGGTTCAGCAATAGAAGCTAGCACATTGGGAGCAAATAATGGTGGAGGATTAGTTGTAAATGCTACTGAGTCGGTGGAACTTAACAATACTCCAAGTACTTTGGCCGCTCAAGTTTATCCAGGTGTGACTGGAAATGGTGGGAACTTGACAATTTCCACAAAAGATTTACTCGTGCGCGATGGGGCATTTATTAGTACTAGTACATCTGGTAAGGGCAATGGGGGCAATTTGACATTCAACGCATCTGGTAGCGTTCAATTAATTGGTGGTAGCTTAGATTCTTCTGCTAAACCAGATTCAAATGGAAATGCTGGAGATATTAAGGTTAATGCTCAAACGATTAACTTAAGCAACCAAGCGATTATTAGCTCTAGTAATGCGGGACAGGGGAATGCAGGTAATATACTGATGCAGGCTCAAGACAATTTATCCGCCAATAATAATAGTTTGATTGCCAGCAATATTGGCAGTCCTCAAGGACAGCCAGCCAAGGGTAATGTTGGTAATATTGAGATTTCAGCGAGAACAGTTTCCTTAAGTGATGGGGCGCAATTGCAAGCAGGTTTCTATTCTGGAGGTCAGCGAAATGCGGGACTCGTGTCTGTCAAGGCTAAGGACATCATTTCTTTTACAGGTACAAATAGTGGGATATTTGCCGATGTAGAATCAGGGGCTGTGGGCAATGGTAGCGATATCCAAATCTCTGCGAGGTCGGTTTATTTGACCAATGGCGCTGTAGTGAATACCAGCAATGCGGGACTGGGGAATAGTGGAAATATTACGGTTACGGCTCAAACAATTAACTTGAATAACCAAGGGTTTATAACTTCTAGTACTTTAGGGCAAGGACGAGGCTGAAAAATCACTCTAAAAGCTGAGGATACCATTTCGCTCTCTGACGGGAATACTATTACTAGTAATTCTGATGCATCCGGTTTTGGTGGAGTTAATAGCGAATCAAGTGGGGATATTGAAATTCGTGCGAAAAAACTTTCTATTGACGGTGGTGCAAATACCTTTATTACTTCCACAAATCTGGATGATGGTAAGGCAGGTAATATTCAAATTATCGCGGATGATTTGATTTCTTTAAATGGCTTCGTGTCCATTTCATCTTCCACTACTGGTAAAGGTAATGGTGGTAACATCCAACTTCAGACGCGATCGCTTACACTTGCTAACGGTGGAAACATTGGTACGCAATCGTCAGGAAGTGGTAATAGTGGCGATTTATTAGTTAATGCTTGAGATTCCGTTAGCTTGAGCGGCATAGCAACGCTGATTAATCCACAAACTGGAGAAAATTTTACTACAGGAAGTAGACTAGGAACCAGCGTTATTGGTGCTGGAAATAGTGGGCCATTAACTATTAATACAGAACTACTGAGCGTTCTTGATCGTGGAGATATTACCACTGCAAGTAGTCAAACTGGAGATGCGGGTAATTTGACGATTACCACTAAAGATTTACTGTTGCAAGATGGGGCGCAAGTCGATGCAGCTACGTTTGGTGCAGGCAAGGGAGGTAATTTGACAGTTAACACCCAAAATTTACTTGTGCAAGGTGGGGCATCTATTTCTGCTAGCACATTTGGTACAGGCAAGGGAGGTAATTTGACGGTTAACACCCAAAATTTACTAGTACAAGGTGGGGCATCTATTTCTGCTGGCACGCTTGGTGCAGGTAAGGGAGGTAATTTGAATGTCAATGCCAAAGACTCAGTAGAGGTTGTAGGACGTTCACCTACTTATACTCCTAGCACTATCTCTGCTGGCACTTTAGGGTCTGAAGATGTCGGAACTATGACTATTAATACGGGTCGTTTAAGCATTAGTGATGGGGCGTTAGTTACCACTTCTACGTTTGGTGCAGGCAAAGGAGGAAATTTGACCATCAATAGTGATGGTAGCGTAGAAGTGATTGGTACGTCTATTAATGGTTTTGTTAGTCAGTTGAGTGCTTCTTCTGGCTCAACCGGGAACGCGGGTGACTTGACAATTAAAACCCAAGATTTACTTGTGCGAGGGGCGTTAGTTACCACTGCTACATCTGGTGCTGGTAAGGGAGGGAATTTGAACATCAATGCTGCCAATCGGGTGCAACTAACTGGTATCTCTGTTGATGGTTGTTTTTCAAGTACCTTGAGTGCTTCTGCTAACCAAGGTTCAACCGGGAAGGCAGGTGACTTGACAATTAAAACCCAAGATTTACTCGTGCAAGATGGGGCACAGGTTGGTGCATCGACATTGAGTCAAGGAAACGCAGGGAATCTAACTGTAAATGCTTCCCGTAGCGTGCAAGTGATTGGTAGGTCTGCTGATAGTCCGTTTATTACTGGCTTGGGTGCTGCTGCTAATCTAAACTCAACTGGGAATGCAGGAGACTTGACCATTAACACCCCTCAGTTAATTCTCCGTGATCGGGCTAGTGTCTCTGTAACAAATACAGGAACAGGTAACGCAGGTATTATGACCATCAACGCCGATCGCATCAACCTAGACAACAAAGCTTCTCTCAACGCTAACACCCGTAGCCCAAATAAAGATCCCAACCGAGAACAAGCAACCATCAACCTCAACACCCAAAATTTAACCCTTCGTGATGGTAGCAGCATTACTACCAATGCCACAGGCGAAAATGTCTTTGGTGGCAATATCAATATATATACAACAAAATTCTTAATCGCTTTGGAAAATAGCCGCATCAGCGCTAACTCAGACAATTCTCGCGGTGGTCGAGTTGTAGTCAACGCCAAAGGCGTATTTGTTGGTACTCAACCTAGTGATGTTTTCAACTATATTACAGCGACTTCTGGAGTCGGTTTATCGGGAACTGTTGAGGTTAATTCCCCTGACAATAGTTCCATTCAAAACAGCTTCACCGAATTATCCCCAGTCATCGATACCAACGCACTCATCGCCAATAGTTGCATTTCACGCGGCACCAAGCGACAAGATAACTCTTTTACCATCACAGGTTCTGGTGCTTTGACTACTAATCGTCCTGGTGTTTTGGTTTCTACCTACACAACTGGTGAGGTGAGAGGTGTCGAAACTACATTCCGTCCTTGGAAGAAAGGCGATCCGATTATCGAACCTACTGGTGTATATCGGCTGAATAATGGGCAGTTGCTATTGAGTCGAGAATGTTCTTAATTTTGGAGAAAGTCGAGCTAAAATCATGACGGAAAGAAGCCCATAACTCCTAAATATGTGTCTCTATGCAAGATGCATACATGATTCACACAGATGATAAAAATTACAACTTTTAACAGTGCCGGTAAACTGACTGCTCTTTTGTTTTTGATAACTCTCTTCCTCACACCTTGTGTGATTGTAAATGCAGGAGAACGTGGTGTATTAATGAAATTTGGCGAAGTACAAAACCAGATATTAGGAGAAGGGCTTCACGTAATTATTCCTGTAGTCAATACTGTGAAAAAATTGAGTATTCGAGTCCAAAAACAGGAAATTTCTGCTGAGGCTTCTTCCAAAGATTTACAAAATGTTTTCGCTGATGTAGCTCTCAATTGGCATATTATTCCTCAAGAAGCAAATGTCATTTTTCAAGAAATTGGAGATGAACAAAATGTAGTTATTCGGATTATTAACCCAGCAGTTGAAGAAGTGCTAAAAGCAGTAATGGCAAAGTATACTGCTGAAGAAATTATTACTAAACGAGGAGAAGTGAAAAGTGGAATAGATGATGCATTGTCCACACGACTGGGTAGCTATCACGTTGCGGTTGATGATATTTCTCTAGTTCATGTCCATTTTTCAGAACGATTTGGTGAGGCGGTGGAGGCGAAGCAGATTGCTGAACAAGAAGCAAAACAAGCAGAGTTTATCGCACTGAAAGCAACAAAAGAGGCTGAAGCAAAAGTTAATTTAGCCAAAGGAGAGGCTGAGATCCACAGATTATTACGTGATGGTTTAACTCCAGAAATTCTGCAAAGGCAAGCAATAGAAAAATGGAATGGTAAGCTGCCATTAATTGTAAGTAAGGAGGCTCCAAAATTGTTGAATTTAAGTGAGTTTTTAAAATTTGACGAGAATTGATCTTCTTTTTCACGAAATATCTGCTACATCCACATAGTAGGGGCGCACAGATGTACACCCCTACAACCGATTCCTTTATAGAAACCTGATAAACTAAATTAGCTGTTGGAGAATAAAATGGGAGAGTCGAGAATCTTCAACTGGATCAATAGCATAATCAACAGGGTATAAACTGTTGAAGAAATTAGACCCGTGAATAATTCTTTTTTGAGGTTATGTTCTTGAGGTTCTTTTTGAAAAATGTCCTTAGAACCGAATTGCATCAAGAGAATTCCCACAATATTAGAAAGCCAGTATCCGATGATTGAACAAGGTAGAAGTAATTTTGGAGAAAGTAAACTACATGCATACCCAAAACCATAAGCTATTGGCAGATTGAATAGTAGATCATTCCACCAACATAGTGGTGACAACAAATATCCCAGTACCAGAAAAAATCCACCTCTGAGTTTTTTGAAAATGTCTTTTTTGAACTCTTCTGGAGTAGACTGTTGTAATTGCTCTAGTGCTGTGTCTCCTGTTACATTCAACTCTTGACTAACGTTTTGGACGTTTTCCATAAAAACCCACTATTCCTCTCGTCTTAGTGTAGTTTAATATATAAATTAAATCAACGTCTAGTACACGAGTGATGATATTTTGGCTTTTTGATGCTGAAATTTTTACCACTGCATAGTCTCAGCAAAATAATTAGTCGGACAAAAATATTTACATTCATTGCGAATGGAGCGAAGCGTTCGCGGAACGTCTCGAAGAGAAGCAATCCCAGCCCTTGCGATTGCTTCATTCCGCTACCCTGCGGGAACGCCAAGGGCGAACGCTCCATTGGCAATGACATTGTGTAACTAATTCTGTCTGACTACTTAGTAAAAAGCAAAATTGAGGTTTAAATCAGCTGCAACTTCACAATATCTGATTTCTAGCAGAGACACATGAGTTAGTTCGCGTCTTGCAGAATCTGGGTTTTTCCTTGAATATCTGAGCAAAATAGAATAATTTATACACAATTGAGACACATCAGCGCTATTTGTTACTCAATAAGTTTTAAAATCAAAATATGTCCTTCTAAATGATAGCACACGATGAGTTTCAACACCGATACTGCAATAGCCAGAGCTTCATTAGGTTGGGGTAGGTGGATGTTGAGTTGCAAAACTTTTATATTTTTGCATATAGCAGCGGCAGAAATTTGAACTAATAATAGCTACAATAAAATTACTGAGGCATCTTAATCGGAAAATGACAGATTTAACTCCAAATAGCACCTTTCTAATAGCAGGAATTATTTTTATAACGATTGCTGTCATCGGGCAATCTAAATTAGCTTTTATTGAAATCAATCCCGGTTGTTTTGGGAGATTTTTGGCTCTATTTATTGGTATTTCGAGCCTATTATATGCTTTGGGATTACTCAATCTTTCAGCCGTAAATCTGGACTTATTGAGAAGTTCTCTGACAGAACAAATAAAACAGAGTATAAGTTCAATTAATGAGCTTTTGCAAGGTTCGTAATTAGTGGAAAAAATTGATTTCTGACCCCATCTCAATAATTTTAGGTTAAGGGTAAAAGGTGGATTTTACCCTTAACCTTTGAAAATACTACTAATAATATGCTCCGACAAGACTGTAAGTAAGGCTAGCCATTACTAATAAAGTAACAATCACATAAATAAATTCTCGCTGTAGTAAAAAAGTCAATAGGGAAAGAAAAACGCGCACAATTGGAGTAGCGATTAGTAGTAACAGTCCGAGTTGAATCATGCCGCGATCGCTACCTGATAAAGCTGCTTTTACTACACCTATTGGTGATCGAAATTCCGATGGTTCTCCCCGAAAAAAGTGATATTCCGCAGGTTCATTACCGTGATGAATCAAGTAGAGTATACCCCCCAGCAAAACCACAGCACTAGCTATCAAAACACCATATTTCATCAGGTTACTGAGCAAATATTCTAATTGCTGCTCACTTGATGTTTTTGTGGCGTTATTGTTAGCATCAATTTCACATTCATTAGGCGATTGTGCTACTGTGCCAGTGCGCTGCTCTTTTAATTGTTTGATATTAGAGTCTGGATTTTCCTGCGGTAAGGTTAGTGTAACCACTTCACTATCTGGCTGTGCCAGTAATGCCCAATAAAAGCTACTATTAAATTTATACATTTTACAGCCCCCCTATTAAACTGTTGTAGACCATCTTCAAAGCCATTACCACCAGCACAACACTGAAAATAATTCTCAAAATCTGCGTTTTAGCGCCTGTAAGGACTCGTGCGCCCAAGAAAGCACCAGGTAATACCCCCAACATCACCGGCATGGATAATCCCGGATCGATGTAGCCTCGTGCTAAGTAAACTCCGGTTGATGCTGCTGCTGTCACGCCGATCATAAAATTGCTAGTGGTGGTAGAAACTTTGAAGGGTAGACGCATGACTTGATCCATCGCCAATACCTTGAATCCCCCAGAACCAATACCAAGCAACCCAGAAAGCACCCCAGCTATTAACATCACACCAAACCCCATTGGTACTGAATGAACTTGGTAAGACATCACTCCATCAGGAGTTGGATAACTGCTATGCAGTTTTAGATAATTTGCTATCGGATCTGCTGCTTCATCTTCAGCGTGTTCTATTCTGGGTCGTTGTGAAAGGTATGCTGAATAAATGAGGACGATCGCTAGCACGATAGTTAACGCTTTCACAGAGACAAAAGTCGCGATCATTGCTCCTGCGATCGCACCAATGGTTGTCGCTACTTCTAAAAACATTCCCAATCGCAAATTGGTATAGCCTTTTTTAATATAGGTAGATGCTGCACCCAAAGAAGTGGCGATTACAGATACCAGTGAAGCACCAACAGCGTATCGAATATCAACGCCAAATACTGAAGTTAATAAGGGAACAATTACTACTCCACCCCCTAATCCAGTTAGCGCCCCTAATAAACCAGCGCTAAATGATCCAATCCAAATTAATAATGAAAATTCTAAAATAGTCAAATTTAATTCCTCTTTTTTTACATGTATATCAAGATGCCAGGATATTTTTTGTATTATTTAAAACTTAATTGAGAATTTTACTACTGACTACAGATATAGCTGTTCATGATCGCGTGCAATACCCACGTAAAAGGGTATTTAGGAGCCAGAAGCCGGGATGAATTCTAACTTCAGTCTGATTAAGTTTCCTGAAAGTGCAAAGATTAAATCAATACTAGATGCTGGTATTGTCGTAGGTGCAATTACAGGAAAAGATGGCGCCAGTATTTCCGAGAAAGAAAGACAATGTGGTTTTCAAGCATAAATACTTTGATGGGATGATTTTTCTTTTTTTATTGAGCAAGTTTTGATGTGTGCAATGGGACATATATCGATAGAGATATAGGGAATGATGGGTTAGTTTTTGATTAAAATTTTCTCTTTACCAGTCTGTGACTTCTACTGACAGATATCGATATATCTCTAAGTTAATACATCTATCTTTGGTTGTATTTCTCAAGATATATTTAATACTAACCGATGTATTTCCCAGAATCAAGTATTGCTAAAAATCTGATCTTCCTTTTTATTCACAAAGATAAACTTGCATTAATAAATTAAATATATGGAAGCACTTCAAATTCATTTTTATGAATGAGTATCATTATAAATACTGTATAGAGAGTTAAAACTAATACACCTAAATATTTAGCAATTATTCAAATACAATCTGAATGCAAATAGACTGATTCATAAACTAATTATGCGTTGTCCAAAATCCTTGGTAGGCAGAATTCATATAACCGAAGGCTTACCGTACAACTTAGTGGAAGCAAGCTATGCGTAGCATCTCCGTTAGGAGAAGGTATTGTGTCTACGTCATTGTCACTCAGATGTCTAATATATAAAGACAATTTGATGCGACACTGTTACTTAAAAGCTAAATGTATTAAATTAAATCTCCTAAAGGTAATATTTCCAAAAGGCAGTTAAAATGGTACGCTAAAACTTAAATGAATGCTCAAAAGAAAGTCGAAGTATTACCGCAAGCATTTTTTACAAAAGTTCAATATTTAACATTAGTTAGAATGTTGACAATACTGTTTAAATAGCTATTAGCTGCAATTTGTAAAATATTGGGACAAAAAAAATATGAAAAGCTTCAGATACATTTTGATAGTGGTTGTATTACTCGCAAGTTTAGTATTTGCTCAACCTTCATTAGCAGATCGCCCGAAATATAGCAAAAATCCTGATTATATAACACTGACTCAACAAGTGAATAATTTGAAAATGGCGGAAAAAACACAAACTCAATTAGAGGGCTATACACCAGAGCAAATCGACCAGAAAATCAACGAGTTAGAGTTGCAAAAATATGCTTTTGAGTCAGGAATCGATTGGGGTCAGTGTAGTAATCAAACAGGCAAGACTCTAGCTATCTATGGGCCAGAACCAGATATTGACGATGATGAATATTCCGAGGGCGCTGCACTGTATTTTCTGGGTAATGGCCAGACAACTAAAGATAGATGGAATTGCAAGGGAGTTTATCTACCAAATGACGCTACAGCCATGACTTTGGGAAGAGATAAACAAGGGCAAGAATTGGCGGGTGGCTTTGTGATTAAGGTTCCAAATGGAACTAACTTAGTTTTGAAGACAAATCCAGATACTGGGGTGATTGAATTCAATCAAGCTGGTACTAAAATATTGAAAAGCGGTGAAGTGAATTGGTTTATCCCCAACGTATCGCAAGACATTGTAGATGGACGAGCGATCAATGCACCTACCAAGAAAGCATAGAAGAGATGTAGCGGTTCCCAGATACATGAAGTACATATCGAAACTTCTCTCCGAACTCAATGAGAGGGCAGATAAAGCACAGCTTTATCGGAGTTAGGTTAAGCTGTACGTCATTCTTATTAGGAGGCACAGGCTAAAGCCCCGCTACCGCTAGTGGAACTCAGCACTGTTCATAGAGTAGTAGAGTGTGTTTGGACAAAGTCCGTAACGCACCCTACTAGTCTGTTAATCATATAATAGCTAATCAGCTATCTCCTTCCCTTTGCCAAAACTGCCGTAAAATCTCTCCTGGCTTTCTATCCCAGGTGTCGATATGCTCGTATATCAAATTATCTTGATTGAGTTTATACGTTGAATAGCCATTAAAAAGTAACCCTGCTTTCCAGGGAACGCGCAACACTCCCCGCACCGTCCACTTTGCTAAAATCGTGTCTTCGGCTGACTGATAAACCTCATGCACATCAAAGTAAATTTGGGTAAAAAATAGCCGAGCGTGAAATCGTAAAGTCCAAAAGATAATGCGATAGTTAAATTTGTATTTGAATGTATTCACCGGGTCTTTAAAATAGATATCCTGTGTATAAATTTGATATGAAATATCTTTTTCAAAAAGTGTCGGCAAATCTTCTTTTAAAGTCTTAATTACCCGTTCCACTGGCAATTTAAATTCCACGCGCATTTTCCCTTAAAAAATCTTTTTTAACAAATTTTTCACTCCTGGCCAAATAGAAGATGTCCTCTTGTTACCCACACCACCCGCACTCAAATCTGACAGAGTGGGAAATGATGCAGACTTAGCATAAGGCCCATTTCGCAAAACTTTAGCTAGGGTATTGTTATTCTCGCGCAAACCTTCGTAAAAAAAGAATACCTCTCCTTGAATGCCAAGTTGACGATTGTATTCAATTGCCTGTACCAGATATTCTGGACTAATACAGTAAGAGCCAAGCTTCATCAGGATTCCCGGTGCTAACTTGGGCAGTGTCGCATCTGTAAACTGCTGGTTTACCATTTTATCAGCGATCGCAGAATAACTCCTAAAGTCACGGCGATAAATCTGCGGCTGAATCATATCAACTATTCCCCGCTTCAGCCATGCGGGGGAGTCTTGCAGATATTCCTGGAATGCCCAATCATAAATATTAGGTGCGATCGCAACTAATAAATTAGGATTCACCCCTTTCACCTCCCGGTAAAGACGCGCCAAAAACTCAGTGAGAATATCTGCACGCCACTGTAACCATTGCCTATCTTTGGGGTTCTGTGGCGGATTGCGATCAAATTCCTGGCGATAGCGGGTAACAGTACCCTGATCATAGCCACCTTCAGAGGGTAATGCTGGCAAGCGATCGTCACCTTGAACACCATCAACATCGTAATTATTCGCAACTTCCAGCACCAAGTTCAATAAAAATTCCTGCACCTGTGGGTCGAGTGCATTCAACCACTCAAAGCCGTTTTTCTTCAGTAAGTTACCATTACAATCACGCGCAGCCCATTCCGGTTTTTTCTGTAAAAGTACACCACCATTCAAATTGTAGGAACTGGCAAAACCGTATTCAAACCAAGGAATAACTTTCAACCCAACTCGCCGCGCTTCAATCACCACTTCTTCTAAAGGGTCGCGGCCTACAGACATAGGATCAATTTCGACGCCAAAAGTCTGCCGCATTGTTTGACTAGGATATAAAGTTACTGCCTTATTCCAAACAACGGGAAACACCACATTAAATCCTGTCTCGGCCAGGAAATCCATCGCCTCGGCAATGCCTTCCTTCGATCTAAGAACTTTACTATCAGTAGTGGTCAGCCAGATACCACGAGTTTCTATTATTGTCATTTCTATAAATTAAAATTCTCGGCACTGCACCATCTAAACATTGACTGGACATTTTACCAATATTTACCTACAATTCACATCTATCCCAAGGCAAATTGTCTAATAATGTTCTCATAAATAACTATTGGAATACTGTCTTTTAATAGATGTGAGGTTGCTCAAAATAATATTATACTTAGTGTTTTCTAATGCTAATTTTAGATTAATTATGTCTATAATAGGAAGTTCTTGGAAACACGAATATATAACTACCAATGGGGTAAAACTACACTACGTTACCCAAGGTGAAGGCCCGTTAATGTTGATGTTGCATGGGTTTCCTGAATTTTGGTACTCTTGGCGGCATCAAATACCAGAATTTGCCCAAGATTTTAAAGTAGTTGCCATTGACTTGCGTGGCTACAACGATAGTGATAAACCACAGGAGCAATCAGCTTATGTCATGGATGAATTTATCAAAGATGTTGAGGGAGTAATTAAAGCGTTAGGATACCAAAAATGTGTATTAGTTGGACATGATTGGGGTGGTGCGATCGCTTGGGCTTTTGCTTATGCTTATCCCGAAATGGTAGAGCGATTAATTATTCTTAACCTGCCTCATCCTGCCAAATTTGCCCAAGGCTTACGCACTCCTCAACAGTTGCAGCGTAGTTACTACATCTTCCTCTTTCAACTACCCTGGATGCCAGAATTATTCTTACAATCTTCAGACTACCAAGCAATTGAAACAATTTTTAAAGGTACAGCAGTTAACAAGAGTGCTTTCACTAAAGCGGATATTGACGCGTACAAAGATGCTGCTGCAAAACGCGGTGCCCTCACAGCAATGTTGAACTATTACCGCAACATTTTTCAACAGAGAATGCTAAATCCAAACTGGGGCGTTCTGGAAGTGCCAACACTGATGATTTGGGGAGAAAATGACACTGCACTTGGCAAAGAACTAACCTACGACACCGCAGCATACGTCAGGGATTTTCAAATTAAGTACATTCCTAATTGTGGCCATTGGGTGCAGCAAGAACAGCCGGAATTGGTTAATCAGTATATGCAAGAATTTCTCAGGACTTAAGCTAAACTATCAATTGATAAATCAAGTATAAATACTCATCAAACCAGCTATAGCGAATAGCGCCAGCTTTTACTTTTAAAAAGATTTAATAGTGATTTAACAGTGGGCCTTTTTGAGGAATTATTCGGTAAAAATCGCCAAAAATTCGGAATTAATGGCATTTTTGACATCACTTTTATCTGTGTTTCAGATCACAACTAACTTGTCAAAAGATAGATTGTCACAAGATACATTGACCTCACGAAGTTTAGTGAGATAATAGAGCTGTGAGGGACAGAACGGACGCAACTCGATTATTAAGGGGGAAAATTATGAAACTCCAGCTATTAGCGGCCATGGCCTTAGCAACACCCCTATTTTTCGCTAGCTCGGTTAGAGCCGAGAATCCACAGGATTTACAAAAGCTGCTTTCAACTGGGGAATGTGTTAAGTGCGAACTATCAGGAGCTAACCTCAGTGGCGCTCATTTAATTGGTGCTGACTTGAGAGGCTCGAAGCTCCAAGGAGCTAACCTTGTAGGAGCTAACCTCGAAGGTGCTGACTTAACTGGTGCAAACTTGGCAGGTGCTAACCTAACATCTGCTTATGTAACCAATGTGAATTTGAAGCAAGTCAATCTCAACGGAGTAAATTTTACTCGTGCTACGATTCACGATTCTAATGTGTATCAAGCATCAATGAACGATCTAAATCTTACTGATGCGGAAATATTTAACACTGGAATCGGGATTGGTGGAGAAGATGCCGAGATTCCCGATTGGAAATAGGCCCAACTGAGTACACAGCTTAAAATCAATACAACATAGGTTTTGGCGGGTTTTAAATCAAATAAACTAGTTTTTTGCCAGAATTATCCTTAAAACCTGCCTCTACAAAAATATTAAGATAAATGAAACCCCTCTGCGTTGTAATCACTTTACTATGACAAAAGCAGAGGGGGTTTCTTATGGCAATAGCGTTCTGTAGAGACGTTGCAGTGCAACGTCTCTACATTAGTTGTGAAAATATAGCGGTTCTCTCTCAGTAGATTTGGCACGATTTTTGCATAAGAGTATTGTTACCTCTCCATAGCTGACAAAATATCACTAAAGACTTATACAAAAACAGCGAAGACCGAGTGAGAAGAGTTTGCGATGCGATCGCTTGATTACTTGAATGTCTTTGTGGCAGATGTGCGCGATGGTGTTGGAGGCAGGATTTTTGGTGTGCTTTCCGTGTTGATGGTAGCTGATTTGACTAAAGGTACAGGACGCTTTAATGTTACTCAAGGGATACTCGTCTTGGTGCGGGTTTAAGCAACGTCTTGGCTGGGTTTGTGGTTAAAAGTGCTGGTTACAATGTTGGTGTTTTGATTCTAGCAGCGATGCCTGCGGCGGGCTATGCCTACGCAGTTGTGGCTTTAGCAGTTTTTTGCCCTCTCTCCCTAATTGTCTAGAGTCAAAGGCATCACATCAAAAGAATCTAGCGAAATCATGATTGTTTTCAGATACATCATCATTGGTCTGACTTATATAGGTTTGGGTTTAGGATATCTCCCTGGTTTGCGGATGAACCGAGCCAGTATTGCTTTAGTTGGTGCATCTTTGCTGATGGCATTCGGGGTATTAGACCTCAAAGAAGCATGGCAAGCGATAGACTATAAAACGCTGATTTTCCTGTTTGGCATGATGGTAATCAGCACAAACTTAGCTTACGCTGGTTTTTTCCAATTAACCCTTGATACAGTTACACACTTTACCCGCAGCCCTTTGGGTTTGCTAATTGTTTTAACTTTCGGCAGTGGAATTCTCTCTGCTTTTTTTCTGAACGATACCATCGCTCTAATTTTTACTCCTTTGGTTCTCGGTTTAACCCAAACTTTGAACCTCAATCCGATTCCTTACTTGCTTGCCTTGGCGGGAGCAACTAATCTGGGTTCAGTAGCTACCTTAAGTGGCAATCCGCAAAATATTTTGATTGGTTCCTTCTCTGGTATCAGCTATCTTGATTTTGCGAAAGCATTGACTCCCATTGCATTAGTAAGTTTGTTGATCCAAATTGCGTTATTGTGGTGGCTTTATCCTGATGTCCGTTCTACTAAGTCTTGTCCGAGTGTAACCCCCGTGCGTTACCGCATATTTAAACCGTTACTTACTAAAAGCCTATTGATAACTGGAGGATTATTAATTGCATTTTTAATTGGGATACCTCCAGCCCAAGCAACACTTGTAGCTGCTGCTTTACTGTTCATTACTAGGCGAATCAAACCGCAACGAGTTTTAAATAAAGTAGATTGGGATTTACTGGTGATGTTTTCTGGACTGTTTATTGTTACCGCTGGAGTAGAAAAATTAGGAATATTGAATTTATTTAGCGGTTTAGTTTATACTCCCCTGAACATATTAGGAATTACTGCTCTGCTTTCAAATTTAGTTTCTAATGTTCCAGCAGTATTGTTACTACAACATTTACTTCCTCATCCAGACACAAAAACCTGGTTACTATTAGCAGCAGGATCTACCTTAGCAGGTAATCTAACTTTGTTAGGTTCAGTTGCTAATTTAATTGTTGCTGAGGCTGTTGCAAAACTTGGTTATCAATTGTCATTCTGGGAACATCTACGTTTTGGTCTACCGCTAACTGTCCTGACTCTCATCCTGGCTTATTTTTGGATTTAGTCATTGGTCATTGGTCATTTGTCAACAATCAAACTCAAAGTTTCAGGCTAAAAAGTGCAACTTCCATGTTTTAAGGGTCGCGGCGTTATTGGCTCTTTGGGGTTCCGAGTTCGATATTCAGGTGGTTACTAAAAAATGAGGGTATTGATAACTTGAAAAGTTACCAATACCCTCACATAGATAAACTAAGTTTTTACAGTAGCGTAGAAGTCTAAGTCAGTGCCTGAGCAACTGCTGCCGAAAGTGACTCCTTTACTGCTTGCTTCAACAATTCGGCTTTATCGGTCTGTTCCCAAGGCAAGTCTAAATCAGCCCGCCCAAAATGACCGTAAGCCGCGACGTCCTGATAAAAACGTCCGCCTCGTTCACTTGGTAAGTTGCGTAAGTTGAAGGTATGGATAATCCCTGCTGGACGGAGTTCAAAGTGCTTGTTAATTAATTCCAGTAAGGTTTCTTCATCCACTTTGCCAGTGCCAAAGGTATCCACTAGGATACTTGTTGGTCGTGCTACACCAATAGCATAAGATAACTGGATTTCAACTTTGTCTGCTAACCCGGCAGCGACAATATTTTTCGCCACATAGCGAGCCGCATAAGCAGCAGAACGGTCTACCTTCGTGGGGTCTTTGCCAGAAAAAGCGCCGCCACCATGTCGTGAATAACCACCATAGGTGTCAACGATTATTTTCCGTCCTGTCAGACCAGAATCTCCTTGAGGGCCGCCAATGACAAATTTGCCAGTGGGGTTGACTAAAAAACGTGTTTCCTGATTAGGCTTAACGTCAATGTCGCCAAAAACAGGTTCGACCACTGCTGACCAGAGGTCTTGTTTAATTTTGGCTTGTACAGCCGCTTCATCCGTGATTTCCCCAATAGTGGCTGTATGCTGGGTGGAAATCAGAATCGTATCAATACCTACGGGGCGTCCATCTTCGTAGACCACAGTTACTTGGGTTTTACCGTCAGGACGCAGGTATGACAATTCACCTGTTTTGCGGACTGCTGCCAATCGGCGAGCAATGCGGTGGGCAAGACTGATGGGTAGGGGCATCAGTTCTGGTGTTTCGTTGCTGGCAAAACCGAACATTATACCTTGATCGCCCGCACCAATTTTGTCAAATTGTTCGTCACTATCTTGTTCGCGGGTTTCTTGGGCGGTGTTAACGCCTTGGGCAATATCGGGTGATTGTTCGTCTATAGCCAGCAGAACGCTGGTGCTGTTAGCAGAAAAGCCATTGTCGGCATTGGTATAGCCAATTTCGGCAATTTTTTTCCGGGCGAGATTGACGAAATTTACATTGGCTTTGGTGGTTATTTCACCAGTGATTAGCACCAAACCAGTATTAACTACTACTTCAGCGGCGACACGACTGCTAGGGTCTTGTGTCAGTAAGGCATCCAGAATGGTATCAGAAATCTGATCGCAGATTTTATCTGGATGACCTTCGGTAACTGACTCAGAGGTAAATAGATATCGACGAGACAAAGGAAATTCCTCCATCGAGAGTTTTTTCGTTGACTAAATGTGG
This sequence comes from Nostoc sp., assembly GCF_036917935.1. Taxonomy (GTDB): domain Bacteria; phylum Cyanobacteriota; class Cyanobacteriia; order Cyanobacteriales; family Nostocaceae; genus Nostoc. Next base: position 18,319 of record NZ_JBALEL010000028.1, read on the forward strand.
GTATTTAGTTCAACTACTAATTTATGAAATCATAACAATATTTATACTTCAGTCGTTAGTATCTTTTTGATATTGATAAAAACCACTAACTATCAGGTAAATATCCGTAAGTAAGATAAATGTATGCTGATTATTTTCTGGTTAAAATGTATTTAACGATACAAAAAAAGGGGACACCCGGAAGCGTCCCCACAAGCTTTGACACAAACACTGCTGCTTTAAACCTGAACCGCTAACTTTGCTTCTGTAGCAGTCAACCGCTCATAGGCAGCACGCATTTTCAAACCTGTAAGCACTTGGAAGAAACCAGTACCATTATTGGAACCTGGATACTCACGGTGCTGGAGTAACAAATGAGTCAATTCACCCTGATATTTAGTGGATGTATTGCTGAGATGGGTTTCGATATAAATTACTTCTTCCAAGTTGTCAAATTGACCATCCACCTCTAGTACTGAGACATAGCGGCCGTAGTAAACATCTGAACCGTAGTAGAGTTGCATACCAGGGTAAGAACAGGTCAGCTTGCGTCCACAGGGAGTCCAATTAATTGTTGAGCCTTCATCAAACAGGTAGGTTGGCTCAAAGCCTTCCTTACCTTCCCGTTGGAGCATACGTACCCTTAAGACTCTGCGCTCGGTGTCGTTTTTGATCAAGTTTGTGGGCAATACCTGGAGAACCACATCAGCAAATTCTCTTTGTGGTTCGATAAACTTATCAAAGTCAGGTTTGCGGGAATTGATTTGCGCCAAGACATCTTCGTAGCGATGACCCCGTTCAGCCATATCTCGCTGGATTTTCCAGGCAATTTTGACCTCATCGCTAATGTCAAAATAAACACTGAAGTCGATTAGCGATCGCACCCGCTCATCATATAAAGGATGCAGCCCTTCAACAACTATAATGTGATTCGGCTCTACCCGCTCTGGCGGATCAATCAAGCCGGTTTCGTGGTTGTAAATCGGCTTATCAATCGCTTGACCACTTTTGAGCGCTTTAATTTGCTCATACATTAGGTCAAAATTGTTCGCCCTGGGGTCTAGTGCCGTTATCCCAGTTTCTTTACGCTGTTTACGATCCAGAGAGTGATAGTCATCCAAGCAGATGACTGTCATTAAATCTTCACCAAACAAATCTATCAAACGACGCAAAAACGTAGATTTCCCGCACCCAGAGTCTCCGGCTACTCCAATCAGTACCACGCGTTCCGGCTTACTTGTCATAAATCTCCTCTAAAATACTAAAGTTGTGTCAATAATTTTTCACACAGCAGATTCTGAAGCCAGGAGTTTACCCCTTTGGTTTATCCTGCGTTCTTGCTACCTAGCACATCTATAAGACACCAAGCGGGTAGGCAACAAAGTAATTAAGTTGCTACTCGTCGGACTAGCCTGAATGTTGGTGCCGGTAAGTATTTAATCCTAGTGGTATATTTGATTTTAACAGAAGGGGGGTATCCCATACAAGATTGCTGTCAAGAAGAATTAGCCTGGTTCATCAATCATTTTTTTGTTGATTTAGTTGTTAATTTAAAAATGGGGATCAGCACCGCCCATCAGCGTTGCACCTTTATCAGTCTGCTACTTGTGACTCTATATAATCCAGACTATAAGGTATAATTTATATTGCCGCGAATTTTCTAATCTTCCTAAATTGTAATTCCTGCTCGACAATACTCAATCTATTCAAAGCAAAAATCTATCCAACGAATGAGGAAACAACTTGCATTAGTCAAATTCTTGGCTGTAAATTTAGAGATATGCTCATATAGAAGCGTTGACGTTATGGCAAACTACTGATACAAGGTTGACAGATTTTTCACATCAAGTGAAACTAATTACAGTTGCTTGAATTACGATTCTCTATCTCGTTATGTTTATAGCTGGAGTTGTCCTAGTCATGTAATTATCCATAGACAGGTAATGAGGATAGCTAAAAACATTCCGCCAGAGTAGTAGATTTGGAAAAGTAAAACCAATCAAAAGAAAACCTTCCGAGATTGGCATTCTGTGATTTCAACCCCTAGAGTAAGCAAGTACAACGGTAGCTTTTGGAGGTAAACTCAGCGGTAGCTTCCACCAATCAAAGCAGCCCTCTGATAATATCTGCTATTGTGAGTTGCTCATTGGGTAGTAAGGTAAAAAGCTATCTCCCTAATGGGGGTGGTAGTAAACTAAAAAAAGATTAAATTGACTCATTATTAACATTCTCCACAAGACTTATCCTTTACCTTAGAAGGTGAACAGGTGTGTTTTTTGCTATGCCTGCATGTCTTTGGTGAGTGTACTTAGCAAGGCATTAATTTAATGATGCCGTTTTTCCTTCTTTCTCCAGTTTTGTGAAACGAAAATCCGGTAAACTAAAGCTGGCATGGGATGGGAATAGTTTTTTTTTGAAAAACGGTTAAGTAAATTATCGGAGTGGTAGAACGAATGTACAATCAAGGTGCTGTTGAGGGTGCTGCCAACACAGAATTAGGTAGCCGCATCTTCCTTTATGAAGTGGTGGGTTTGCGTCAGAGCGAAGAAACTGATCAAACTAACTACCCAATTCGGAAAAGTGGCAGTGTGTTCATCAGAGTGCCTTACAACCGCATGAATCAAGAAATGCGACGTATCACTCGTCTAGGCGGCACAATTGTTAGCATCCAGTCCGTAACTGCTCTAGAGCCAGTTAATGGTAAAGCCTCACTTGGGAATGCTACAAGCGAAGTCAGCGAATTAGCTACATCTGGGGAAACTGCTAACAGTGAAGGGAATGGTAAAGCCACACCTGTAAATGCTCATAGTGAAACCAAAGGTTTCTCTAAACCATCAGCTGAAGAACAGCTCAAGAACAAGGACAAGAAAGGCAACACCATGACTCAAGCGAAAGCCAAAAAAGACCACGGTGACGTTCCTGTTAACACTTACCGTCCCAATGCTCCGTTCATTGGCAAGGTAGTATCTAATGAACCCCTAGTCAAAGAAGGTGGTATTGGTATTGTTCAACACCTCAAATTTGACATTTCCGCCGGGGATTTGAAGTATATAGAAGGTCAAAGTATTGGGATTATTCCACCAGGATTAGACAAGAACGGCAAGCCAGAAAAACTTAGACTCTATTCCATCGCCTCAACTCGTCATGGCGATGATGTGGATGATAAGACAGTATCATTGTGCGTCCGCCAATTGGAATACAAGCACCCAGAAACTAGCGAAACAGTCTACGGTGTTTGCTCTACACACTTGTGTTTCCTAGAACCAGGGGCAGACATAAAAATTACAGGGCCTGTGGGTAAGGAAATGTTGTTACCCGATGACACTGATGCTAATGTGATCATGATGGCAACCGGAACAGGTATTGCCCCCATGCGAGCTTATCTCTGGCGTCAGTTTAAAGATACAGAAAGAGCCGCAAACCCAGAATACCAATTTAAAGGATTCTCTTGGCTAATATTTGGTGTGCCGACAACTCCAAACCTTTTATATAAGGAAGAACTGGAAGAAATTCAACAAAAATATCCTGATAACTTCCGCCTCACTCCTGCCATCAGCCGCGAACAAAAAAATCCCCAAGGCGGTAGAATGTATATCCAAGACCGCGTAGCGGAACATGCAGATGAATTGTGGCAGTTGATTAAAAATGAAAAAACCCACACCTACATCTGCGGTTTGCGAGGTATGGAAGAAGGTATTGATGCAGCCTTAACTACTGCCGCTGCTAAGGAAGGCGTAACCTGGAGTGTTTACCAGAAGGAACTCAAGAAAGCCCATCGCTGGCACGTAGAAACTTATTAAGTGCTGTTTAGCGGGAGCGGGGCGTTTAGTCCGTGCTGAGTTCTAAGTTATGAATTAGTAGGGTGGGCAATGCTCACCCTACAATTGTTTTGTTATGAATATTGTAAATAGCTGAGGAAAGAGTTCTCAGTTCTGAGTGGTCAAGTACTAAGTACTGATAACTACTCAGCACTCAGCACTCAGCACTCAGCACTTAAAAATGAATTGGGTACAAAAGTTGTGGGTGTGAAACTAGGAATACTGGGATTAGGCACAGTGGGAACGGGTACAGTGCAGTTGTTGCAAGATAGCGCTGGGCGTCACCCATTGTTGCAAGAGATCGAAATTTATCGGGTGGGAGTCCGATCGCTAGATAAACCCCGTGCAGTAGAATTGTCTAGGGAAGTCTTAACTACAGATTTAGAATCAATTGTCAACGATCCGGCGGTAGATATAGTTGTCGAGGTGATGGGTGGACTGGAGCCGGCGCGATCGCTAATCCTGAAAGCTTTAAGTAATGGTAAGCATGTAGTCACCGCCAACAAAGCAGCGATCGCCCGCTTTGGGGCAGAAATTTTCACAACTGCCAATCAAGCCGGCGTATACGTCATGCTAGAAGCCGCAGTGGGTGGTGGTATTCCGGTGATTCAACCCCTAAAGCAGTCTTTAAGTGTTAACCGTATTCACACCATAACAGGCATCGTGAACGGTACAACTAACTACATCCTGACGCGGATGCAAACAGAAGGCAGCAACTTCAATGATGTCTTAGCTGATGCCCAGCGATTGGGTTATGCTGAGGCTGACCCTACAGCCGATGTCGATGGCTTAGACGCAGCCGATAAAATTGCCATCCTCGCATCATTAGGCTTTGGTGGACGCATTAACTTACAAGATGTTTATACTGAGGGGATTCGGCAAGTCAGTAAAACAGATATTGCCTACGCCGAAAAATTGGGATTTGTGATTAAATTATTAGCGATCGCTAAACGTGATACTCCCTCATCCCCCCTTTCCGTCAGAGTTCATCCGACCTTAGTGCCTCAAGCCCACCCTTTGGCTAGCATCAACGGCGTTTACAACGCCATTCTTGTCGAAGGAGAACCCATCGGCCAGGTAATGTTTTTTGGCCCCGGCGCTGGTGCTGGTGCAACCGCCAGTGCTGTCACATCAGATATTTTGAATTTAGTTGCTGTCCTGAAAACCAATACAGCAGTTGCAAATCCCTTATTAGCTTGTGGGCATCAGGAATATTGCCAAATTGCGCCGATGGCAGAACTGATAACTCGGTTTTACGCCCGTTTTCTCACCAATGACCAACCTGGAGTCATCGGTAAATTGGGTACTTGCTTTGGTAATTATGGCGTTAGCTTAGAGTCAATTGTTCAAACTGGCTTTCAAGGGGAACTAGCAGAGATTGTGGTTGTTACCCATGATGTGCCAGAAGGTAACTTTCGGCAAGCTTTGGCAGAAATTCGGAATTTGTCAGCGATCGAAAGCATTCCTAGCTTACTGCGTGTACTTTGAGATTATCGTTTAGCGATCGCTCGGCATCAGGTGTTCCCGCAGGCTAGAAGACTTAGTTTTTTTCAGATTTCTCTTTGCGCCTGCCCTTGGTAGACTAAATAACAAACCTCACGAAAAACGCGAGGGTAGCCCTATGACTGCAACTAATCCAGCTACTAGCATCACACTCCCAGATCATACTCAGCTTCCAGAGTCTGACGGTACTTTCGTGTTCGCGGAGCGTGCCGGAGGCAAAAACTTCCAGGAACATCCCCAAAGCATTTTACTAACCGAGTCGATTAAACCAGTATTGCAAAAACGTCATCCTGACGGGCAATATTGCATAGGTCAGGACTTAGGTATTTACTGGCGCTTGACAGACCCCCTAGAAAAAGGGGCAGAAGCGCCAGATTGGTTTTATGTAGGAAATGTACCGCCCTTGCTCAATGGGCAAACGCGAAGGTCTTATGTACTGTGGCGAGAGTATATTGCCCCTTTGATTGCCTTGGAATTTGTTTCTGGAGATGGTAGTGATGAGCGAGACAAAACCCCTTGGAAGGGTAAATTTTGGATTTATGAGCAGGTGATTCATCCGGCTTTTTACGGCATTTATGAAGTAAATAAAGCCAGTGTAGAAGTTTATGAATTAATTGGTGGAAAATATCAGTTATTAACAGCAAATGAACGCGGACATTATACTATTGCACCTTTGGGAGTTGAGTTAGGTTTGTGGCAAGGAGAATATCAAAACGCTCAATTGCCCTGGTTGCGTTGGTGGGATTTGCAGGGTAGCTTGTTGTTGACTGGTGATGAAAGAGCAGAATTAGAAAGCCAACGGGCTGAACAGGAAAGACAAAGGGCAGAATTAGAAAGCCAAAGGGCGCAACTAGAAAGCCAAAGAGCCGATCGCTTAAGTGCTCAATTGCGATCGCTTGGCGTGGAACCAGAGGTTTAACTAGCACGGTATATTTGACATTAGAAATCCAGCTTGCAAGATAAGCAATGTCTATGACGGGTTATCAACTCACGGTATCCGCCCCGACGTTCAGCAACCTCTTCTTCAATTTCTGCTTCGTTGAGTAATTTTATTCCAGAGGTGATCGCTCGGCGTTGAACCAGAAGTTGAGGTGTTTGGCGGAAGGCGATCGCAGGGAATCTTCATGAGCGAAGCGAGATAAAGGCCCACCGAGCTTCGCAAAAATTAAATAGGAGTTCCATATTGCAATTAAGCGGGCAGTCGTTTATTGAATTGGGGCAGTTGTTTATTGAATTCGGGCAGTCGTTTATTGAATTCGGGTAGTTGTTTATTGAATTCGGGTAGTTGTTTATTGAATTCGGGCAGTTGTTTATTGAATTCGGGTAGTTATTTATTGAATTCGGGCAGTTGTTTATTGAATTCGGATAGCTATCAATAGATTTACGCAGCAAATATAGTATTTTTTGTATTAATTATTTTAATTACTACTGGATATCGCGGGTGTTAATCACCCAGATTTTGTTTATCCTAATGGTGTAAAGACAAGGATATAAGTCAGTTTTTATCCTAGTGCATGATTAAAAAAAGGGAAGTTATTTATGTCACGTCCAAAACGTGGGTCTAAAGTACTTGATAGAGCACAGCGTCGCATTGCGGCTTTAAAATCGATTAGTCCCACCTTAGATTTAGGTAATGGAGTCACTATTGACACCTTTGCCACCACCATCAAAAAAACACAGGACAAGTTAGAAGTTTATAACTCCAGCCTTTCCACTGTGGATCTAACTCAGGGAGCCTTAGAATTAGCCGAAAAGTCGCTGATGGAACTAACAGAACATATGTTAGTCAGCGTAGCTGCAAAGTATGGCAAGAATAGCGATGAGTACAAAATGGCAGGGGGCGTTCGTCGCAGCGAACGCAAGCGTCCAGTGCGGAAGCTTAAGCAAGAGGTTGTTACTTTATAAAGACAATACATTTAGGTTTTCTGACATTCTCCCGATTGAAATTCGGGAGATTCTTGGTTAGGTGGTGAACCAATCGATAAATATTATATTAGCTCTCTTTTGGGCGATCGCTCGGCGTAGAACCAGAAGCTTATAGCGTTTCTTAATCAGATGAGGTAAATCATAGCCCCCTCTCGAAGAGCGGGGAGGGGGTTGGGGGTGGGGTTCTTCTACTTCACTCAAGCAAGAACTGCTATAGTATCTCATTAAAATTTGCTTAAATCATTTATTAAGTATATTTTCATTTTTAGCGATCGCTTATACTATTATAAATTGCAATAGGTTTGCGATCGATGGCGGAAGACCCAAAAGACCAGAACACAGCCATAACGGTGGAAAGTGTTAAGCAACTCGTTAAGTCTAAGCTCATTAGTTTCGGTATTTCTGGGGCTTTGTTTGGGCTTGCAATTCATTTTGCTGGCAACTCGGAATGGAAAAAAGCTGGGTTGTGTATAGTAGCGGCTGGCGCTGTCTGGTTTGCTAAAAAGCTAATTCCACGCATCGAGCAACGCATAGAGAAACTACTAGATTGGATATTCAGTAATGTTGATAGAATAGCTTCGGATTTATGGGCAAAGCTTGTTGATTGGTGGGAAAAGCAAACCTCCCCTTTTCAATACAAATATAAGAAGCAATTGAAGGATGACTGCACCGAGTATGAAAATCGGGGCATAAATAAGGGCGGATTCAAGTTAGAAGATGTTTTTGTTCCACTCAAAATGGAGCAAAAAGCTCTGGAAAAAATGTCTCAGAATATTCTGACAGCGCAGCCAGACGATGAAGAAATTTATCAAAATCCTAATCCGCCTCAGCAAAATCGACTCAACACATTAGAGCAGCAGAAAATTGGTGATTTGTTATTTTTGGCAAGTAATAACGCATGTAAACGACTTGCTATTTTAGGTGCGCCTGGTTCTGGAAAATCAACTCTCCTCAGATACATTACTTTAAGGTATGCTACAAGCCAACAAAGTAAGTTACATCGTAAAGCTCCTAAACTAATTCCAGTTTTACTAATACTGCGGGAAGTTTACTCAAATATCATTCAAGAACCACAGCCAACATTAGCAGAAGTCATTGAAAAGACTGTCGAAAAGCTCTCACCCATTAAAGGTTGGTTTACCGAACAACTCCAGCAAGACAAGTGTTTGGTGATGCTGGATGGACTCGATGAAATTTCTAATGATACCGAACGACAGAAAGTCAGTAGATGGGTTGATAGCCAAATTAAGGAATACCGCAATACTCTATTTATTCTGACTTCACGCCCAGAAGGTTATAGAAAAGCACAACTGCAAGAGAACATCTTAGAGTTAGAAGTCCAGCCATTTAACAAAGATGAACGCTATAGGTTTCTGGAAAATTGGTATCAAAGTTACATACAACAAGATGCTAAGAAATCAGACTCAAAAGATGTTAAGAAAAAGGCGACTGAGGCAGCAAAGAAGCTGATAGAAGAAATTGAGAAATCTCCATCTTTAAAAGTGATGGCAAGAAATCCTCTACTGCTAAATATGATTGCCATTAGCTACCAGTCAAACGGTATTTTGTCTACAAGTAAAGTAGATTTGTACGAAGAAATATTTAAAGTCTTATTAGAGAAACGTCAACAAGCAAAACAAATACCTCTAATTCTCCTTGCTAAAGATAAACAGATAGTTCTGCGTTCTTTGGCACTAAAATTGATGCAAGAAAATACTCAAGCTTTTACATTAGACGCATCTTTAAATGATGACGAGATATTCAAAGCTCAAACGCTTATTCAAGAAAAGTTAGCTACATTGACACGAACGGCACAGCCAATTTCTCCAGAAGAATTCATCACTCAAGATAATTTAGGTGTGCGAGAGATATTAAGTCAGAGACAGCAAGAGGGAATTTATGAATTTGCTCACAAAACTTTTCAAGAATATTTAGCAGCACTTGAAATCAAAGAAACTAAACAAGAAATTATATTGGAACAGGCATTATCTGATGAGAAAAAGCTGGCTTGGTGGCGGGAAACAATTCGTTTTTATGTTGCCCAGGCAGATGCAACTAAGTTAATTAAATATGCCCTAAGTCATACAACAATAGCAGTGCTTACCCTGGTATACCAGTGCTGGAGAGAGGAAAAACCACAAATACATCCAAGCGTACAAACAGAGCTAAAAAATAGGTTTGAGCAGGGTCTAGAATCTGATAAGCTAGATGAATTTACTCTAGCAGCAGAGGTCAAGCTTGCCGACCGTCTGAGTCGATTAAATGATGACTTACTAAGAAATGAAAGTAATTCTAGCAATTCTGAAAAAATTGATGATAGCTACATAACTTATGCAGAATATCAGCTATTTTTAAATGAAACAAGTACGCCAAGTACCTTAAATAATAAAAGACAAGTTCAACAGTCTGTAATTAATATTAGTTTTTGGGATGCTAATAGTTTTTGTGCTTGGTTGAGTTTAAGAAGTCACCAAGAATTAGCTGAACTAGGAATCTGTTACAGACAAGCAGATGACAAAAATGCTGATGGTAAAATTAAACTTCTGCGGTTTCAAGTACCTACTCGTTATGCACAACTTGCCTACTACTTAGCAGCAGGTAAGTGGAAAGAGGCTGATGAGGAAACATTTAAGGTGATGCTGGAAGTAGCGGGACAGGAAAAACAAGGCTATTTGGATCTAGATGACATTCGGGAATTTCCCTGTGAAGACTTGAGAATTATTGATAAATTATGGGTCGATTACAGCGATGGACACTTTGGGTTTAGTGTTCAGAAAGAAATTTATCTTAGTGTAGGTGGAATCTTAGAAGGAAATCGAACAAGTTCACCTTTTACGAAGGTTCTTGCGCCAATAAAATGGATATATGTTTATGTTCGCTTTGGTGGTAGAGTGAGGGATGACGAGTTGAGATACGAAGCTTTCTGTCGCTTCGGCGATCGCGTGGAGTGGAGAGTGTCGGGGCAGTGGGAGATGTCAGGGATAAAATACGATACTATACCTCAGTTTCCGAGAGGACACTTACCCGCTAACCTGTATGATTATAAGAATCACTTAAAGTACAATCACTATTTTAATATTTTCTCTTCTCTCGCGTCGAGACTTGTAAAATGTAACATATAAAGCTTTCATGTAAACATTTATATCATATACAGGAAAATTTTTCAGTAGATATACAGGAAAATTTTTCAGTTATACAGGTATACAGAGAGATATACAGGAAAATTTTTGATAGATATACAGGAAGATATAGATAAGATATAGATATACAGGAAAATTTTTCGATATACAGGAAAATTTTTCAGTGGCAGTGCTGAACTCATCCGCGAGGATAGAGAACGGTGAGGCGCTATGTTTTAGATGCCAGTGTTGCCATAAAATGGTTCGTGCTTGAAGTCCACTCTGATAAAGCTAGACGTTTGCTGACAAGTAACTATACTTTTTTAGTTCCAGATTTTTTCTTCGCAGAAGTGGCAAATGTCTTGTGGAAACGAGTCCGTCGGCAATACGGTTCGGATAAGACTTGATCCCCCCAACCCCCCTTAAAAAAGGGGGGCTAAGAATGTCTCTATTTCCCCCTTTTTAATGGGAGCCAGCGCGGTCTTCTTCCTTGGCGCTAGCCTCTCCCTTTGGGAGAAGGGGAGACGCTAAAAGCGATAGCGCAGCGTTAGCGAGTCCGCGTTCGCGCAGCGTCTCGTAGAGAGCGTCTGGGGGTTTCCCCCATGAGCGACTGGCGTGGGCTAAGGGGGATCTTTAAAAACTATGCACCTTAACCGAACCGTATTGAGTCCGTAGGGGTGAAGACACAGCCAATAATGCAAAACAAACTTTGGCAGATTTAAATACGATTCCTCTAGAAGTGTACTTATCTCGACCGTTAATGCCGCTTGCTTTAGATATTGCCATCCAGAGCGATCGCGCAGTGTATGACAGTTTATACTTAGCGCTGGCTATTACACAAAAATGCCAAATGGTGACAGCAGATGAAAAATTTTACAATGCTCTGAAAACCAGTAGCTACGCAAAGAATCTTCTCTGGGTGGAGAATATTTAGATAGCGATCGCTCTTACCTAGATGCCTCACGACCAACTGCTTTACGTCTATGCTTGCTAAACTAAAAAATAACCCTTACTCCTGCAAAGGTAGTCTTATGACCTCTGCAACCGATCCATCCACTGCCCTCACCCCGTTCCCAGACCATACTCAGCTACCAGAGTCTGACGGTACTTTCGTGAAAAACTTTCAGGAACATCCCCAAAGCATTCTCCTAACAGACTCGATTAAACCGATATTGCAAAAACGTCATCCTGATGGGCAATACTGTATTGGTCAAGATAGCGGTATCTACTGGCGCATCACTGACCCCCCAGAAAAAGGCGCAGAAGCACCAGACTGGTTCTATGTAGGGAATGTACCACCTACTCTGAATGGGCAAACGCGCAGGTCTTATGTACTCTGGCGAGAGTTTATTGCCCCATTGATTGCATTGGAGTTTGTTTCTGCGAATGGTACTGAGGAGCGAGACAAAACCCCTTGGAAGGGGAAATTTTGGATTTATGAGCAGGTGATTCGTCCTCCCTTCTACGGCATTTATGAAGTGAATAAAGCTAGTGTGGAAGTTTATGAACTAATTGGTGGACAATATCTGTTATTAACAGCAAATGAACGTGGGCATTATGCTATACAACCTTTAGGGGTTGAGTTAGGTATTTGGCAGGGAGAGTATTATAATATGGAATTACCCTGGCTACGCTGGTGGGATTCGCAAGGTAATTTGTTGTTGACTGGTGAGGAAAGAGCCGAACAGGAACGTCAAAGAAATGAGCGCCTAGTTGCTCAATTGCGATCGCTCGGCATTGAACCAGAAGCATAATGTTGACCAAAAATCAACTATTTATTCACATCAAGCAACCGCGAAGTTTGTAACCGACTCATCCACTTCTCTAAATAAACTCGATTATCTTTTTGCTCATTTGGATCTTTAGTATCTAAAGGATGAGGCATCAGTCCCAAAATCGTTGCTGTTGTCACGCAAAACATGGATTTTTGGAAACTTATGCAAATTTGGACTCGCAAATCATCTTCACCTCGAAGACTGCGACGATAAATTTCATGCAAATACTCTGGAAGATAATGACGCATATCCTGCATCAACAAGGTGGGAGGAATACCCGCGCCGCCAATAGGCAAAGGATCGGCATACAGTGCGCCATATTGAAATCGGGTTTGATCTGGGGGAATTTGATATCCTTGGGCGTTGTATGAAACTGTCCCGTGGAAGGGAGTTCCTCGGAAGAATACTGCTTCTACATAAGGTATGGCTGTATCTGCTAAGAAGGTCAAACCAACGCTTTTGGGAATGATTTCATAGACCTTACCTCGAATTTTGACGGCGTAGGTAATTGGGTTGGAAGCATTTGCCACTAGCGCTGTTTTAATGTGGTCTACAACTTGCGGAATCGATTTGATTTCACCTTGGTCGTAGCGGTCTGATAAGCTGAGAAACATATCAGCCATTACTCGCCAGAATTGACCTAAACCAGTGTAGTAAGCAGAGACGCGTAAGTGTTCTGTTAAGAAATCTGGAAATAGTTGGTTAATACCGGGAATAAAGGGATTATTTTGAAATTTTGCGGCGATAACGGCTTGCGCTCTTTCTTGAAATTCTTGTGTATCTAAATACGTATCTAGTCCGCCGCCACCGTGCCACATCATGGCTTTCATGCAATACTCGGCATATTCAAAATTAATTCGGTCATGCCACCAGTGACGGAGTAATTTCTGCAAAGAAACCTCTCCATTAAAGTATTTAAAAAATGGGAAAAATACTAAAAACTGATGCTCGGCAATATAGTTAAGATTTTTTGAGTAAGCATCTAAAACTACGCCATAGCTTTTAAGAATCCCAACAACTTCCAGTACATTTTCTGGACTATCGGGGAGTAATGCATCTCCTTTTTGCAGACGTTCAATATACTCAGCTAAGGGATTGTGAGTAGCTTTCTTTTTAATAGTTACCATTGCCATCTCTCCAAAAAGTATAGGGATTGGGGCATTGGGCATTCGGCATTGGGCATGGAGCATTGGGAAAACTTTTCCCCAGTCCACAGTCCTCAATCCCTAGTCCCCAGTCCCCATTGCTTTATCCAACGACACTGTTGCTACTACGTTTTGAGTATTTACCATTGCTGTAATTGTTGGTTCAGTCCAGCGCACTAACCAACCAGGTTGAATGCCGAAAATCACAATCAGCACAGCTAAAATTGCCGCCGGGATGCGATCGCTCCAATACACACGCGGTAAGTTGGTAACTTGTGCAGACAAGCGACCAAAAAAGGCGCGGTTGACGAGTATTAGAAAGTAAACTGCTGTTAAACCAGTACCAAGCATACATAACAGGGTTTGTACTGGGAAAACTGGAAAACTTCCCCGATAAACTACGAATTCGGAAATAAACCCTAGCATTCCCGGTATACCAGCGCTGGCCATGACTCCGACAATCATCAAGCTACCAATTACTGGCATACCCCGTTCTGGGTTCAGCAATCCTTGAATAATTTCTAAATCTCGGCTTCCGGCTTTTTTATACACAACCCCTACCAGCAAAAACAGCATTGCGGAAATCAAGCCGTGGCTAATCATTTGCATCACAGCACCCAATACACTTAAAGGTGTGGCCGCCGCCGCCGCTAAAAGCACGTAACCCATGTGTCCAATGGAACTATACGCAACCATTTTTTTCATATCGGTTTGAGCGATCGCGCAGGATGAACCATACAGCACACTTACCACTGCCCAGGTTGCCAACCAAGGAGCCAGATAATTCCAAGCTTCTGGTAACAAGTTCATGCCAAATCGCAGTAAGCCGTAAGTTCCTAACTTCAACAGCACCCCAGCCAACAGCACTGAAATCGGTGTGGAAGCTTCAACGTGAGCATCTGGCAACCAAGTATGGAAGGGAACCAAAGGAATTTTAATTCCAAAACCTACCAAAATTCCTGCTAGCAATAAAAGCTGTGTTGCTAGTGGTAAAGTTGTCGTGTTCAAGGTTGCTAGTGCAAAGTTAGAGGAACCACTCAGCCAAACCATGCCGAGGAAACTTGCTAAAATCAGGATTCCCGAAACGGCTGTATAAATGAGAAATTTGGTCGCAGCATAACCCCGCTTCGCGCCACCCCAAATGGCTATCAACAAATACAGCGGAATCAGTTCCAATTCGTAAAACAGGAAAAATAGCAGTAAATCCTGTGCTAGAAAGGCTCCTGTCACCCCAGCGCTTAATAATAGTATCAAACAGTAATAAAATTTAGGACGCTGTAGGGATTCATCGCTGCTGTAGATGGCAATGGCAGTTAACAATCCATTTAAAACCAGCAACGGCAAAGATAAACCATCTATCCCAAGGTTATAGTTCAACCCTAAAGCATCTACCCAAGGGATAGATTCGGCAAACTGTTGAGTAATTTCCCCTGGATCGAATTGAATTGCTAGTACGATTGTCCACAAGAAAGCAATACTGGCAAAGACCAAAGCCACGCCACGGGCGAATTTACCACTGATGCCAGAGGGCGAGAAACCAATTAAAGCTGCGCCGATTAACGGCACCAGAATTAAAACACTAAGCATAGATAAAAGGGAATAGGGAATAGGGAATAGGGAATAGGAGAAGCAGGGGGAGAATAAAAACTTTTAACTCCTAACTCCTAACTTAGTTAAAAAGGCAATTTATCTAGTAAACCCAATGACCAGCTGATGAAAAAACCCAGGACGCTGACAACTGCTAGGATGGTCAACATATAGCCCTGAGATTGCCCAGAAATGCTGTACTTTAAGGTTTGTCCGCCGATAATAGTCGCAAACCCAACCAAGTTTACTAACCCGTCAACTAAGTAGCGATCGCTCCAAGCAGAAATTTTAGATAGCAGTGCTACTGCACTCACCACGGTTACAAGATAAACTCGGTCAATATAAAAATCATAACCTAACAAGTCTTGCACAAATCTCCACGCCAAGATTCTGGATCTTGACCAAGCTTTGTGAAGATGAACTGTACACCCTAGACCTACCCCCAGCACGGTAGAACCAAACAACGCTAACGCCACATACCAATTAATACTTTTCCAATCGGGTAGCAAGTACCATTGCTGTAGCATCAGGGGTAGAAGCAGAGTCAAGACTGTGAGAATTACCATTGGCAAGGCCATCTGCCAAGCAACTTCTGGGGTGCGACGGGTCTTTTGTTGCGGTTTCCCCCAGAAGACCAATCTAAATACTCTGGTCAAGTTCAATGCTGTCAAGCCATTGACCAATAATAAAACCCCAATTACCCAAGGGCTAATATTCACGAAACCGTCAGCCCATGCTAGCATTGCCCAGAAGCTTCCTAGTGGTAGCACTGTTACCATCCCGGCTGAACCGACGACAAAGGCAGTGGTAGTGGCTGGCATCCGTGACCACAAACCGCCCATTTCTGTTAAATCTTGGCTTTGGGTAGTCAAGATGACTGAACCAGAACTCATGAATAATAATGCTTTGGCGATCGCATGAGCTAACAGCAACATCAAGGCTACACCACCTTGCTGTAACCCCACTGCCAAAAACACTAAGCCCATGTATGCACTGGTGGAATGAGATAGCGATCGCTTAATGTCAATTTGAGCTATGGATACTAATGTTGCCCCAATCGCTGTCACCGTACCCATCACTACCAAGGCATTCAACGCAACTGGCGATAGGGCTAACAATGGTTGAAATCTATACAGTAAATAAGCACCACCAGCTACTACCAGCGAGTTTCGCATTACCGAAGCGGGGTTGGGCCCTTCCATTGCCTCATCTAACCACAGGTGCAGGGGAAATTGGGCGCATTTACCAGCAGGCCCAGCAATTAATGCCAACCCCAACAACGTCGATGTCATTGGACTTAAATTAGCTGTTTGCGCCCACTCATATAAATCGGAAAAGTTCAAACTGCCGGCTAAGGTGGAAAGTGTTACTACAGCCATCAGCAGCAATAAGTCCCCTACCCGTTTAGTCCAAAATGCATCCCGCGCCGCCGTTACTACTAGGGGTTGAGCATACCAGAACCCTACCAGCAAGTAAGTCGAAAGCGTCAGGACTTCCAAAAGGGCATAGCTGAGAAACAAAGAATCACTGATTGCTAGACCACTCAACGCTGCTTCAAAAAATCCCAGCAGCGCAAAAAAACGCGCCAACGACCAGTCTTTTTCCATATAACCCAGAGCGTAAACTTGTGCCAGTAAGCTTAACCCTGTAATTAAAACTGTTGCCCCAATACTGACTGGCGACACTTCTAAGGCAAAAGATAAATCTAAATCCGCAGCTTTGAACCAATTGATTAGTAAGTTTACTGGTTCTCTATCCCATATACTTTTAAATACAAACAGGCTATGGACAAAAGCTAAAACGGTCGTCAACAAATTCAAGTATGCCGCAGGTCTTGGCCCTGTTCGCTGAATTATTCCTATTCCCCACGGCAAGGTCAAAATTGCGCCCAATAAGCTATAAAAAGGCACAAACCAACTTGTTGAAAATAGAAATTGATCCATTTAAATTTCCCTTAACGACTCAGCCTTGATTTAAAAAAAAGCTCTAAAACAATTATTTATTTAATAAAATTAATTTACCAAAATACCGATGTTTTTTTAATATTGTTTCAACTACATTACAACGAGTACTTTTACCTAATCTTACCCCATTAAATATAAGTAAAATATAACTTTACATAAGCAAAAGTATTTACTTGCCTTAACATCACCGACCTTTTTACATTTATATTTCTACTTTGATCAAAGTACTTTATACGATATATTTGAAAAAATTATATATTTTTCACCTAGTCCTTCTACATCCGTCAATCTTTGAGGAAAGATAGATACAGTAAAAGATACAGCCGATGCTTATCCCTCGCCAGATCGGATTAGCCTTGGTTATGAATGTCGTTTTGTAAATGTAATAAAGAAATTATAAAGCATAAGTGGCTGCTCTAGGAATCAGTAAACTTTAATTGCCCAAAAGCACAGATAAATTTTTGTTAAGTTTTTTAAAACTTTCTTATCATAAACTATTATAGTAATTTATATTGCCAGGGACGCCAAGCTTTCCTATGCTTAATTTGGAAGTGTTTTCTTAGCTCTAAGATCAAGCTCTCCCCGTCAAAAATTTCAAGCAACAGTACTGATTAGATTCATTTTGTAGGAGTTCTGCGATGCCAATTGCAGTTGGGATGATTGAAACGAAGGGCTTTCCAGCAGTGGTGGAAGCTGCTGATGCGATGGTGAAAGCCGCCCGTGTCACTTTAGTAGGCTATGAAAAAATTGGTAGCGCTCGTGTCACCGTGATAGTTCGGGGAGATGTATCGGAAGTGCAAGCTTCTGTAGCAGCTGGGGTTGAAGCGGCAAAAAGAGTCTTTGGTGGTGAAGTGTTATCCACTCATATCATTGCTCGTCCTCACGAAAACCTGGAATACGTCTTGCCGATACGTTACACAGAAGCGGTAGAACAATTCCGTACTTAAAAGCTGTTTAAACAAAGTAATTAACGCTCTTTATCCGATTGAGCATCACTTTTGTCCAAGGCTAAAAACTTTGAAATAGGGATTAAAACTAATGTCAATTGCAGTCGGAATGGTTGAAACGCTAGGCTTTCCAGCAGTAGTAGAAGCTGCTGATGCAATGGTGAAAGCGGCTCGCGTCACTTTAGTAGGGTATGAAAAAATTGGTAGTGGTCGGGTAACGGTAATTGTTCGGGGTGACGTTTCGGAAGTGCAAGCTTCTGTGGCCGCAGGAGTTGAATCTGTAAAGCGAGTCAACGGTGGACAAGTGCTGTCTACTCATATCATTGCTCGTCCTCACGAAAACTTGGAATACGTCCTCCCAATTCGTTATACCGAAGACGTAGAGCAGTTCCGGGAAAATGTGAATGCAATTCGTCCTTTCGGTAGAAGACCGTAATTTGTAATGCAAATTGCCAAAGTTCGCGGCACAGTAGTTAGCACCCAAAAAGATCCAACTCTTAGAGGTGTGAAACTACTGTTGTTACAATTAGTAGATGAAAACGGCAATATCCTACCAGAGTATGAAGTAGCAGCAGATATTGTGGGAGCAGGAGTAGATGAGTGGGTACTCATCACTCGTGGTAGTGCCGCTCGTCAAGTTGTTGGCAATGAACAGCGTCCATTGGATGCAGCAGTGGTGGCGATCATAGATACTATTTACGTTGAAGATCGCCTCATTTACAGCAAAAAAGATCAATATCGATAGTCATTGGTCATTAGTCATTAGTCATTAGTCATTAGTTCTCAACAAATGACAAAGGACAAATGACTAATGGCAGACAATACAGGAGGAATCTCGCGATGGCAGTCCGCAGCACGGCGGCACCCCCAACCCCGTGGTCAAGGAATTTAGCTGAACCCCAAATCCATGAAACTTCCTTTGTACATTCATTCTCCAATCTAATTGGGGATGTACGAATAGGTGCAAATGTAATCGTTGCTCCGGGGACTACGATTAGAGCGGATGAAGGCACACCCTTTTATCTTGGTGACAACACCAATATTCAAGATGGTGTTGTCATTCACGGGTTGGAGCAAGGCCGAGTAATTGGCGATGACCAAAATAAATACTCAGTATGGATTGGTAAAAACACTTGCATTACCCACATGGCTCTAATTCACGGGCCAGCTTATGTAGGGGATAATTCCTTTATTGGCTTTCGCTCGACGGTGTTTAATGCCAGGGTGGGTGCTGGTTGCATCGTGATGATGCACGCTTTAATTCAAGACGTAGAGATTCCCCCAGGTAAGTATGTACCTTCGGGAGCGGTAATTACCAACCAGCAGCAAGCTGACCGCTTGTCAGATGTGCAAGATCAGGATAAGGAATTTGCTCATCATGTGGTTGGGATTAATCAGGCATTACGAGCTGGTTATCTCTGTGCTGCGGATAGCAAATGTATAGCACCCATTCGGGATGAAATGGCTAAATCTTATACAGGTAATGGTATTACTGTTTTAGAGCTAGAAAGGAGTAGTGAAGTGTCGAGCAATAGCTTGGGTGCAGAAACAATAGATCAGTTGCGGTATCTATTGGAGCAAGGGTATAAAATTGGTACGGAACACGTGGATCAAAGACGGTTCCGCACGGGTTCTTGGACTAGTTGTCAGCCAATTGAACCGAGATCAATCGGTGAAGCGATCGCAGCATTAGAAGGCTGTCTACAAGAGCATAGCGGCGAGTATGTCCGACTGTTTGGCATTGACAAAGGTAGACGGCGTGTGCTAGAAAACATCATCCAACGTCCAGATGGGGATGCGAAACCAGCTACCAGTTTTAAGGCTCCGGCTAGTCGTGGCAATAGCAGCTACAGCAGCAGTAATGGTAACGGGAACACTTCTAGCAGTGGCAAAGTCAGTGGCGAAATTCTAGAGCAAATCCGCCAACTCTTGGCAGGTGGTTACAAAATTGGCATGGAACACGTAGATGAGCGTCGTTTCCGCACTGGTTCCTGGACTAGTTGCCAGCCAATTGAAGCAACTTCCACAAATCAAGTAATCTCCGCCTTGGAAGAATGTATAGCAAGCCATCAAGGTGAATATGTACGTTTGATCGGCATTGATACTAAAGCCAAACGGCGGGTATTAGAGACTATTATCCAACGTCCAAATGGTCAAGTAGCTTTCTCTGGTAGTCAGAAATCATTTACTAACAGTGCAACCTCTGCTACGGAAACAGCTACCAGTAACCGCTTGAGTCCTGAAGTAGTAGAGCAACTGCGGCAATTATTGGCTGGCGGCTCTAAAATTAGTATTGAACACGTGGATGAACGGCGGTTTCGGACTGGTTCCTGGACTAGTACCGGTCAAATTCAAGCCTCTTCAGAAAGAGAAGCGATCGCAGCCGTAGAAAGACAACTCGGCGAATATCCGGGGGAATATGTACGCTTAATTGGTATTGACCCTAAAGCCAAACGGCGGGTATTAGAGACTATTATCCAACGTCCAAATGGTCAAGTAGCCTCCTCTGGCAGTCAGAAATCATTTACTAGCAATGCACCCTCTGCTACTGCGACAGCAACAGCTACCAGTACGCGCTTGAGTTCTGAAGTAGTAGACCAACTCCGGCAATTATTGGCTGGCGGCTCTAAAATTAGCATTGAACACGTAGATCAACGGCGGTTTCGGACTGGTTCCTGGACTAGTACCGGTCAAATTCAAGCCTCCTCAGAAAGAGAAGCGATCGCAGCCGTAGAAAGACAACTCGGCGAATATCCAGGGGAGTATGTGCGCTTAATTGGTGTTGACCCCAAAGCCAAGCGTCGGGTATTAGAAACGATTATTCAGCGACCATAGTAGTGCTGAGTTAAAAGTGCTGAGTGCTGAGTTAACACTTTAAAGACACCAGTCACACCAACTGTAAACTCAGATTTTGGAACATACTAATTACTCAGCACTCAACACGGGCTAAACCCTAGCTATCCGCTAACAGCACTCAGAACTACATCTGGCTTGCGAGGTTAAAATTTCCATGTCTGTGCCGCTACTGCGCCTCAGCAATAACTTTGAATCTTCTTACATTAATGGTGAGGTGACTATTCATCCAAGCGCGGTACTTGCACCTGGGGTGATCCTCCAAGCGGCTGTAAACAGCAAAATCATCATTGGGGCAGGGGTCTGCATTGGCATGGGAGCAATACTCCAAGTCCATGAAGGCACGCTAGAGGTAGAAGCAGGTGCAAACCTGGGAGCCGGTTTTTTGATGATTGGCAAGGGCAAAATTGGAGCAAATGCTTGCATTGGTTCAGCGACAACAGTTTTTAACTATTCGGTTGAACCTGGACAAGTAGTAGCGCCTGGTTCCATTTTAGGAGACACCAGTCGGCAGATTGCTCAAACAAAGCAACCCGAACCATCTACAAATAACCCAGCCTCTACAAGTGCGCCACCGCCGAAGTCAGAGGAAAATAGCTCAGGTGAAGTTAAGGAAAAGGTAATTTCCTCAACTAAATTCTCAGCTTCGGCTTTTGTAGATTTCAAACAAAACAAGTCGATTTCTTATTTTAAATCTCCCGCCACTCCAGAAAGTCAGTCTCCTCCCGTGGAGGAACCGACCAATGAGGCTGACTCCAGCTTGCAGTCAGCCGCCCAACCGTCTACAGAACATAATTTAGACCTCAGTCAGCCCGCCACAGAACCCCCTAACGGTTTTGGGACTCAAATTTATGGACAAGGGAGCATAAGCAGACTGTTGACTACACTGTTTCCTCATAGACAATCCTTGAGCGACTCAAACTCTGACGATTAGTCTGAGTAAGTGTTAATTGTAAGTTGTCGGCTTTTTCCTTATTTTGGAGAATTCATCATGGAAACATATAATCAACGGTCTATTCGTACCATCCAGGGAGCGAGTAATCAAGAAACCTTTCAGGATACTGCTTTGGGTTTAGTTTCTACCCGCAGCTTTCCCGCGATCGTTGGTACGGCGGATATGATGCTGAAATCGGCGGGAGTTCACCTCGTTGGGTATGAAAAAACTGGTAGTGGTCATTGTACTGCGATCGTCCGGGGTGGAATTGCTGATGTGCGTCTAGCGGTAGAATCGGGTGTGCAAACGGCTGAACAGTTTGGTCAGTTGGTTTCTAGTTTGGTGATTCCCCGACCTTATCCCAACCTAGATATAGTGCTTCCGATCACAACTCGTTTTACTAAATTGATGGAAGAGGGCAATTACAGCCGTCTGAGTAATCAAGCAATTGGTTTGGTAGAAACGCGAGGATTTCCCGCGATGGTAGGAGCGTGTGATGCCATGCTCAAAGCTGCTGATGTTCATTTGGCAGCTTATGAAAAAATTGGTGCGGGTTTATGTACAGCTATTATTCGTGGTTCCGTAGCAAATGTGGCGGTAGCAGTGGAAGCGGGAATGTTTGAGGCAGAACGCATTGGGGAATTGAATGCAGTGATGGTAATTCCCCGACCGTTAGACGAAATGGAGTTAACCTTGCCATTAGCTAGCTGCTGGATAGAAGAACGCGAACCATTAAACTTGCCAGTGAATATTAAAGAACAAGTTGCCCAAATCGAGGTACTAAGATTACCAGACTTAACCAAGCTACCGACAAAAGTTCAAGAAGAATTATGGAATGATGAATGATGATAGATGAATTTTGGAAAATCATCATTCAGCATTCATCGTGTGATGGAAGGCATCTTACGCTTTAGCTGTTCTGATAATACCTTCTTGAATCCATAAATAAAATACCTTTATTTTAATATAAGTAATAGAGTTTTATCTATGATAAAACTCGTAACTTTCTGTGAGCATCGCTATATCATTTGCCACTGTTCAGCAATACTAGTTTTATATCTATTAATCGCTATATACAGGAGAATCACCCTTGAACCAAGCGACGCTGCACCAGTTAAAGGTGTTCGAGGCGGCGGCACGGCACAGTAGCTTTACTCGTGCTGCTGAGGAATTGTTTCTCACCCAACCTACCGTTTCTATGCAGATCAAGCAACTAACAAAATCGGTAGGGTTGCCATTATTTGAGCAAGTGGGGAAGCGGTTGTATCTGACAGAGGCAGGACGGGAATTATTTGCCACTTGTCGGCAGATTTTTCACAATATAGCCCAGTATGAAATGAAGGTGGCAGATTTAAAAGGGCTAAAACAGGGGCAATTACGCTTGGCAGTGATTACAACAGCAAAATATTTTATTCCACGTTTGTTAGGGCCATTTTGCGAACTTTATCCAGGGATTGATATCTCGCTGCAAGTAACAAATCACGAACAAATTTTAGAACGGATGAGTCAGAATCTGGATGACTTATATATTATGAGTCAAATTCCAGACAATATAGATGTGACTTGTGAACCATTTCTAGAAAACCCTTTGATAGTCTTTGCACCGGCTAATCATCCGTTATCCAAAGAAAAAAATATTCCGATACAACGCCTGTCTAACGAACCTTTTATTATGCGGGAACCTGGTTCAGGAACTCGTCGTGCCGTCCAAAAGCTATTTGAAGAACAAGGGGTAACGGTAAAAGTCAAGCTAGAATTGGGAAGTAACGAAGCAATTAAACAAGCGATCGCAGGTGGTTTAGGAATTTCTGTTTTATCCCGTCATACCTTACTATCAGACACCTCAGAGTTTAGCATTTTAGATGTACAACACTTTCCCATTCAGCGAAATTGGTACATGGTTTACCCCTCTGGCAAGCAGCTATCTATCGTTGCTCGTGCCTATTATGAGTATCTACTAGCTGCGGCAAAGAATTTTGTCGAGCAAAATGCTGATCCTGTTTCTAGTACGCTTGAACCAATTCACGGGTAAGATAATTCGTAATGACGCTCTCTAGGAGACGCTAAAAGCGTAGCTTGCTTCCCTGAAAGGGTACGCGGACTCGCTACCGCGACGCTAACGTAATTCCTAATTAAGAATTCCCTAAAGGGGTTGACGGTTAGACCGGGAAACATTGACAATTAACCAGCAGAATCATTAAAAATGGGGGAAAACTGGTAGTGGTTAACCCGGAAATACCGTCTTGGCGCAAAACAGTACAAAGCGAGATTGTAGCTGTTACCGTGTATGCTGACAGAGCATTGGTTACACGGCGGGGTGTAGTTGATTTAACAGGAATTGAACAGGAATTAGTAATTACTCCAGTGCCAATGACTCTAGAAACTGAGTCTGTAAGGGTTAGCGGTACAGGTACGGTAGGGGTGCGCTTGGTGGGAGTTAGTAGCGATCGCATCTACACTACTGAACCTGTAGCGGAGCGAGTAGCACATTTGACCAGGCAAATTCAGCAATTAGAAGCAGAAAAACGCCATCTGCAAGCCCAAGTGGATGCTTTAGCATTGCAATCTAGTTTTATCGCCGGCTTACGTGAAAAAACAGAAGAACCCTTTTCACAGAGTTTGTCTCGGAAAAATCTTAGCCTCAGCGAAACTTTGGATTTCCTCAACTTTCTTGGAAGCCAGTATAGTGAATATGCGATCGCATCTGGAGAGTGCAAAACTCAACAGCAGGAATTAGACAAACAACTGCAAGCACTCCACACCTCATTGCAAATAATCCAAACACCACATCCCAAAGAGAGTTTTAGCTTAGTTGTCGCCGTTGAAGTCGCGGGTGAAGGAAAATTTGAATTAGAGGTGTCCTACATAGTAAATCGCGCTAGTTGGAATCCGCTTTATGACTTGCGCTTTAGTACTACCAGCGATATTGTACATCTGAGCTACCTTGCAGAAATCACCCAAAGCACTGGCGAAGATTGGATTGGTGCAAATCTCACCCTTTCTACCGCTAAACCGGGATTAGGTACACTTCCACCCAAACTTGAACCCTGGTATATTGATACTCCACTTCCCCGAAGAGTGCGACAACGATTTGGTGTCCAGCCACCACTACTGCCTAGCATACCAGAACCACCTGCTTCTGCTGCCAGAGCAGATTGGCAAGAACAAGACGAAGTTGCAGAGGATAGTCTAATCGCAGCAGAAACCGTTACAGCAGAAGTATCTAAAGAAGGGAGTGTAGTTACCTTTAAACTGAATAGTGGTGGTAACATTCCTAGTGATGGCGCACCCCATAAAACTACGATTTTCAATGATGATTATCCTTGTAGCTTCGATTATGTAGCAATGCCGCGCTTGGTAAGCTTTGCTTATCTACAAGCAAATGTGAAAAATAATCCCAACGGTGCGACTTTGTTACCAGGTAAAGCGAATATTTTCCGCGACAATGTTTTTATAGGGACAACTCAGTTAGAAAATATTGCACCAGGGCAAGAATTCAAACTGAACTTAGGAATTGACGAAGGTTTAAAAATTGAGCGCGACTTAGTTGAGCGTCAGGTAGATAAAAAATTAATTAGCAACCAGCGCCGGATTACTTATAGTTATCGGTTGATAATTACTAACTTACTCGACAAAGAAGTAAATCTGAAACTAACTGAACAATTGCCAGTTAGCCGCAACGAGCAAATTAAAGTACGTCTCAGTCGCAGCAACCCACAAATTCAACTTGGTGAAATGGGGATTTTAGAATGGCTGTTAACTCTTCCAGCCCAAGAGCGACGAGAGATATATTACCAGTTTAATGTTGAACATCCCCCTGATTTAATGGTAGTTGGATTAGATATTTAGGGAATCCTCAAAAATAAATTCTCCAATATTTAGTAGAGTGTGTTGCTTCGTTCTATCTCAAAAAACTACTCTGGTGGGCGTCCTGGTAGATCAAGATAGCAAGTCAGCCATAACGCTTCTTGATTTTTTCGTTCAACGTATGCAATTAGCGTGAACTCTCCCCAAATATTCAGCCACAGTTCAAAAAGAATCTGCGATCGCTGATAAGTCAGTTTTATAACTACTATCAGTCTTTTTTTGTCAAGTCCTGTTGACGAATTGTAACAATACTGTTATATTTGGTTACATAAATAAACAAAAAAGGAAAAAACCTATGTACACCACCACTAACGAACACGGCATTCTCAACAACTACGCAGCAGAGCCTCAGATGTACTACGCTGAGTACCCGGCAATTTGGGAACAACGTAAATACGTTTTACAGGGTCTTTTTGCAACTTTAATCGTCACTGCTTTAGTTTTGGTTGGTTTTAGCGTTAGCTAAGATTTTTAGATTTCAGTATCGCTGTATCTCATCGTCATTCATACTTCTCTCTCTTACCTCGGCTAGTTTCGCCGGGGTTTTTTGTGTTTTATGTATCCCAAACGGCGAGTGATATATTGTATTGTTAATCAAGTGCGTCACTGATAGCGAGTGCGATCGCTTCTAGGTTGTAGGTTGGGTTGAGGAACGAAACCCAACATTGATGACCAATATCTCAGCACAAATCTCTAACAGAATTCACAACCATAATTAATTGAGTCGCAATAAGCGTAAGTATTATCAGCGCGATCTTAGGGCTATGGAACTTATTTCATCTGCATCCTAGCCTTTTTTGTCGCCCCGTCAGCAACAAACCACTGGTCAGCCATAAAATAAAGACAAATCAATAAAAGGGGTTGTTTATGGCAACCCAACTCGGTGAAGCTAAATCTTCAACAGAACAGGTAATCTCTCAATACGGTTCGGATAAGACTTGATCCCCCCAACCCCCCTTAAAAAGGGGGGGCTAAGAATAGCTCTATTTCCCCCTTTTTAAGGGGGACTAAGGGGGATCTTTAAGGACTATGCACCTTAACCGAACCGTATTGGGTAATCTCTTGGGAGGCATTGCCCGCAGATTTTCACCTAGAGGATGAACGTCATTGGATTGATTCAATGAGTTTATTTCTGGGAACTTGGCAAGGAACAAAAGAAGCCAGAACTGGTTACTGGTTACGCTGGTGGGATGAGGGAGGTAATTTGTTATTTTGGGCAGTGGAACAAATTGAACAGGAACGCCAGCAAAAAGAACGGCTAATTGCCTATTTACAATCTCAAGGTATCGATCCAAATAATTTGCCTTAGCATATATGCATAGGTGGCCCCAGCATGAAACGAACTCCTCGCACCCAAGCGGTGGTAAGCGAGTGAGTGATTTAGAAAACCTGATTACCCGTAATAGCTACAATCGTTACGCCTACTAAGAAGTGGAGCCTTATACAGAAATTCAAGCACGCCTGAAAAAGCTCCTCGCAGAGAAAAAAGCAAGATAGGAAAAAAAATTGCATTTTTGATGAATCAAAAACTAGAATTATTCGTCACTTAAACTATCAGTTCCCTACTTATTTCTCCTGGAGGATGATTTATGTCATCACAAATGCTGCGATTTATGTCTTTGGGTATTCTTGGTTTATCTTTGTGTCTGGGCAATTCGGCAGCAATGGCGCAATATGATTCTACTAGCGATGGTGTAGTAGTACCAACATTACCATCAGACGGCACATCAGCACCAGTCCCAATAGACACATCGACAGGTATCCCAACTTCACCCACATCTGACGGTACAACTCGGTTTACCTGTCAGACTTACAATGGACAGTACACTGTTATGTATCAGCCACAAAGTCAACCAGGGCAATTCTTTCCTTGGGCGGCACCTGCGGCTTTGGGTGGTGGTTGGGACGCACAAAGGCGTTGTGCAGCAATTGCCAGTCGTTTAGAACTTTATCGCCCAGATGGTTTACAAGAACTTCAGACATCCGTAGAAAATAACGAAAATACTGTCTGCGTCACAACTGAAGCGAACTCGACCTGTAGAATTGTGCTGACAGTACCGCGTGGGAAAGATCCTGTTGTTATCCGCAATAGCATTTTTCAGAACTTGACTACTGCCGACAGCGGACAACAAACTATAGCCGTTAACACTTATGGCGATCGCAGTAGTGGAGGCAACGAATTATATAATTTAGGACGCACACTTCTAGGCAGTGGCAATAATCGGGTTAGTTCATCTAGAAGTGGGATTAATTTGAAACCTTTCCTTGATGCGAAAGATGGCGGCACCGGAAACAATTTGCGGAGTGGAGTAGCAATTCGTCGTCAATCTCAGCCTAACTCTGTTCGCTTAAATCCTCGTAATTTCCGGTAAGCAATAGTGGCTTTTAATACAAAATGACTTTCAAATAAAAAATATCCAACTACTTTTGTGGGGCGGGCATCTTGTCCGCCTTTTTTATGGGCGGATGAGATGCCCAACTCCATGCCAAATATTTGTTTTTTTAACCTTTTGCTAGCTGTTTCTTAACGTTTCTGAGATAACTTGAGGTTGCTGAATATAGATTAATACTAGTAAAATACTTGTCTTTTTTTACTACATAATAATCGCTTTTTTGATATGTGATATTGCGATTGTCAATGTGACTTGATTAGGGTGGGAAATTATTCCTGAAAAGCCGATTTTCAGGCGGTTCTCAAACAAAATAAATTGAAGGAGACGTATTAATGGCTTTGACACAAGGCGATATTGCTTTTATCTCTTTCAATGCCGATGAAGATGGCTGGTCTATTGTCACGTTTGTAGACATCGACCCAAATACGATCATTTACTTCACCGATAACGAAGCTACTAGCCTTACAGCTTTTAACACTGGGGAGTCTTATTTTCAGTGGAACTCAGGAGCTAGTACAATTACTGCTGGTACTGTAATTCGCTTCAGCGCAATTGACGTTCCTAATCTAGCGGCGTCAACCGGTACATTAAGTCGGGTTAGCGTTTCTGGTAGTGCTAACTATGGTCTTAGTGCAACTGGTGAGACTATTTATGCTTATCTCGGCACTAGTGCCAATAGTCCTACTATATTCTTGTCAGGTATATCAAATGATACTAATACGCAAGGAACAACTGATTTAACTGCTGCGGGTTTAACCATTGGGACTAATTCAATTTTGCTCAATAGTAGCGCTGATTACGGTGTATATAATGGCGCACGCAGTGGAGAGTCTAGTTTTGCCAACTACAAACTGCCTGTTAATAACATCAACAATTGGACAGTCGATACGGTTAATGGTGACTATACTACGACAGTTCCGAATACCACAAACTTTGCGATCGCCAGTGGAAATCCCACAGTCAACTTATCCGTCAACACTAACTCAGCAACTGAAGCCGGGACAACCCAAATTACTGTCACCGCTACTGCTTCTAGTGTTGTTTCTGGTAATCAAACAGTTAACTTAGGTGTAACTGGAACTAACATCACAGCCGGAGATTACCACCTCAGCAACACTGCGATCGCAATTCTTGACGGACAAACCGCAGGTTCTATCACCTTCACTGTTGTCGATGATCCTCTGGTTGAAGGTACAGAAACCGCTACTTTAACCATCAGTAACCCGACCACTGGTATTATATTAGGCAGCACTACTACCCAAAACATCACCATTACTGATAACGATCTAGTGGTGGGACAAGCGCCAACTATTCAACTAGACACAGCCAGCACCACAGACTTGTTAGACGCTAACGGTGCTTTGTCCACTACAGGGACTGGGGCAATTAGCGGCGTGATCGGCAATGTTAATGATCCGGCCAAGACACTGGGCGTAAACTTTGCGATCGCTGACTCTGATACCCCTGTAGAAAATTTGACCGTTACAGTCACTAGCAGTAATGCCGCAGTGGTTCCTAACGGCAATCTAACCCTAACTGGCACTGGAGTCAGCCGCAATCTGAAAATTAATCCTGTAGGTGTTGGTAATGCCAATATTACTGTTACCGTCAGTGATGGTACTAGTACAGCAAATTATGCGATCGCTTATGCAGCATCGGCGAATGACGGTACTGCCACAACTCAATTTTTAACGGGTACGAGTGATGCTTCTACAGCTATCCCCGTGGGTGGGACATTTTTCTTAGAAGCGGATGACGAAAATCAAGTTTTGCGCCTCTATGATGACAGCAAATCGGGACTCCCTGTAACTGGCTTTGACTTCACAAGTTCTCTAGGACTGACACAGACTGACGGTTCTGGCGTGTTACGAGAAGTCGATCTCGAAGCTTCTACCAAGGTAGGCAATCGCATTTTCTGGTTAGGCTCACAAAGCAATAGCGATGATGGAAAGAATCGCCCTAACCGCGATCGCATTTTTGCCACAGATATCATGGTAATGACCGCCTCATTGGTTGGGGAGGTGGTACAAACGAAATCGACCTTCTCAACGGCGAACAGGGTGCAGATGTTTACGTCTTGGGTGATGCCACTTCAGTTTTCTATGGGACTTCCCGCAACAGTGACTACGCCGATGTTCTCAACTTCCAAGCAAACGATCAGATTCAGCTTAAGGGAGTTGCTAACAATTACTCACTAGGGTCAGTTAGATCGGCTGTAGGCATTTTCACCAACAATGGAGCGGAATTGATTGCTGTTGTAGAAAACGGGTTAAACCGCAATACCAATTTGGCAACAGATACTCGTTTCGTCTTTGTTTAACGCAGATTTAATAAGACTTACCTAAAATCTTCTCAAACTCCGATTTCTCTGCGTACTCTGCGCCTCTGCGGTTCCCTATTCCCCACTCCCAATTTTCAAAGCAGTCTCATGTCTGGAATTTATCTCAGAATTAAACATGGTAACTACTAATACAATTCGCTTTTCCCAGTTCAACGCTTCCTTGAATCGTAATGCTGAAGGTCAGTTAGTCAGTGACTTATCTACCCCTGACAATGCTCAGGCAAAGGCGGTTGCTGAGATTATCCAGCGTAATAACCCGGATGTCTTGCTAATTAACGAGTTTGACTACTCCCCGGACGCTGTTCAACTATTCCGGCAAAATTACTTAGCCGTTAGCCAGAATGGTGCAACCCCCGTTGATTACCCTTACTTCTACATCGCTCCTTCCAATACGGGTATTGCCTCTGAGTTTGACTTAAACAACGACGGTACAGCGGTTACAACCCCAGGTACGGCAGGTTACGGCGATGATGCCTTGGGATTCGGGAATTTTCCTGGTCAATACGGGATATTACTGCTGTCCAAATATCCCATCGACACTGCCAACGTCCGCACCTTCCAAAACTTCCTTTGGAAGGATATGCCCAACGCCTTGCTTCCCGATGATCCGACAACACCACAGCCAAATGATTGGTATTCTGACGAAGAACTGGCAGTTCTCCGCCTTTCTTCCAAAAGTCACTGGGATGTACCCATCCAGGTAAACGGCGAGACAATTCACATCCTCGCCAGCCACCCTACACCCCCAACCTTTGATGGTGCGGAAGACCGCAACGGTAAGCGCAATCATGACGAGATCCGCTTTTGGGCAGACTATATTACCCCTAGTAAAGGTGATTACATTTACGATGATCAGGGGAAAACGGGTGGTATTGCTGCTAGTTCAAGCTTTGTGATTGTGGGCGATCAAAATGCAGATCCGTTAGATGGTGATAGTTTTGACAACGCTATTCGCCAACTGTTGCAAAATCCCAATATCAATACTAATGTCATTCCTAGCAGTCTGGGTGGCCCCCAACAAGCAGACTTACAAGCTGGTGCAAACGCTAGTCAAAATGGTAATCCTAGCTTTGACACCGCAGACTTTGCTGATACAACTCCCGGAAACCTGCGGACTGACTATGTGCTACCCTCTGCTGACCTGACAATTGCCAATTCAGGAGTATTTTGGCCACTGAATAGCGATCCAACATTTTCCCCAGTAGGTACTTTTCCCTTCCCCAGTTCTGACCATCGCTTGGTGTTCGCAGATGTGCAAGCTGGGCCAACTGAAGCAGGTAAAACCATTCCTAATGTAGGATTTTTGAGACAAACTACCTTCGTTACTGGCTTTATTCCTGCTGGTGCAGCGGGAACGGTAAATGGCGTAAAAACTCCAGTGGGTGGACTTTCTGGTGTCACTTATGATGCTGCGAATAACCGCTACTACGCGATCTCAGACGATCGCTCCCAAGTTGCACCCGCCCGTTTTTATACCTTTACTGCTGATTCTGGAGTGACTTTTACTAATGTTACTCCCCTAAAAAATACCAACGGCAACTTTTTTGCAACCAACAGCCTGGACACAGAAGGTATTGCTTTAACCAACAATGGGACGGTCTTCATCTCTTCAGAAGGCGAAGTTAATCCTACTGCTGGTCGCGTTACTGATCCCTTTATTAAAGAGTTTTCGCTAACTACAGGGCAAGAAGTGCGATCGCTACTTGTCCCCAGCAAGTTTTTGCCAGTAGTTGAAGATACCAATAACAACGGCGTTGTAGATGCAGGTGACACGCAGACATCAGGCGTGTACAATAATTTAGCCTTTGAAAGCCTCACGATCACACCCGACCAGAAAACCTTATTCACCGCCACCGAAAACGCACTGTCCCAAGATGGATTAAAGGCTTCACTCACCAGTGGTAGCCCTTCTCGAATTCTGCAATACAATCTGGTTACTGGACAACCAGAAAAGGAATACCTCTATATTACTGATGCAATCGCCCAAGCACCCAATCCTACCACAGGCTCTGCTGACAATGGTTTGACAGATTTATTAGCAATAGATAATCGTGGCACATTACTGGCCTTGGAACGCTCCTTTGCCCAAGGTGTAGGCAACACTATCAAAATCTACGAAGTTTCTTTGCAAGGTGCAACTGACATTAGCTTCTACAATTCCCTCAATAATTTGAGTGCTGAACAACTAGCTGCGATCAAACCTGCTCAAAAACGTCTGCTGTTGAATTTAAATGACTTAAACTTGCCTAACGGTACAGATAACATCGAGGGTATCACCTTTGGCCCCAAACTAGCAGATGGTAGCCAGTCGATTGTGCTGGTAAGTGATAACAACTTCAACCAAAGCCAATTTACCCAAATCCTCACCTTAGATGCAGACTTAGTTCCCACTGCTGCACCCACAGTAGAAACCCGCCCCGAATTATTTGACGATGAAGATCCAGCACTACCTGCTGTAGATCAAAATGCTGATGCTGATGACCCTGCCATCTATGTTAATGGCACAAATTCTGCCGATAGTTTAGTACTAACCTCAGTCAAAAATGCCGGACTGCGGGTTTATGACTTGTCTGGTAATTTGTTGCAAACAGTTAATCCTGGTAATATTCGCTACAACAACATTGACCTACAATACGGTTTTAAATTAGGCGATCAATCTGTTGATATTGCCGTAGCTAGCGATCGCCAAAATGATCAACTAGCAATCTTCAAAATTAACCCCAACCCCACCGGACAATACTTGGAAGATATCACTGATAGCAATATTGGTACAATCTTCCAAGCATCACCTTTTGAACCTCCCTATTCCGCATCAACTCGCAGTTCTTACGGACTTACCTTATACCGTAGTCCCGTAACTAATGATTACTATGTCTTTACCAGTCGCCGCCAAACTGGAGATATAGCTCAGTTCAAATTGATTGACAAAGGTAATGGCAAAATTGGATCTGAACTAGTGCGGGAGTTCACCATCCCCTCGCCCACCACAGCAGGGCGTTCTTCCCAAACAGAGGGTATGGTAGTTGACCAAGAAACCGGCTTTCTCTACATCGCCCAAGAAGATGTAGGTATCTGGAAATTCGACGCAGAACCGGACGGAGGCACAACAGGCAAGCTGATCGATCGCGTTCGTTTTGAGGGTGGTTCTCACCTCACCGACGACGCCGAAGGGTTGACCATCTACTACGGCAAAAACGGCACAGGCTACCTGCTAGCATCCAGCCAAGGCGATAGCACCTTTGTTGCCTACACACGTGAAGGTAACAACGAATACGTGGGTAACTTTGCCATTGGTAACAATGGGTCAATTGACAGCGTGCAAGAGTCAGATGGTGCTGATGTCATTAACGTGCCACTGGGGCCTAACTTCCCATTTGGTTTATTTGTCACCCAAGACGGCTCTAATGAACCTGCCAAGACCATCGATGGCGAAAATGTTAGTTCTAACTTTAAGCTGGTGCCTTGGGAAAATATAGCCAATTCCTTCCCCAATTCTCTAAATATCGACACCACTAGTTACGAGCCTCGTAATCCAGTCGCCCAACCCAAGCTGACTATCTATGAATTTGAAAACCTACCCAAACTAGGTACAACCTCTGAAAATCAAGATATTTTCTTGGGTGGTTTTTCTGGGTTGTATTTCCAAGGGTTTGCAGCCAATGGCAACCTGAAATTTGTCACCAACACAGACCGTGGCCCCAATGGAGAACCTGATGGTGTCAAAAGACCATTTTTATTACCCGATTTCCAGCCAGAAATAGTTAGCTTTGAACTCAACCGCACCACCGGTGAAATCAGCATTACCAACAGAACCGGACTATTTTGCCAAGATGGAACGACGGCATTAACAGGACTGCCTAACTTGCAAGGTGTAGCAAACGGTTTAGCCTACACAGATGAAATTGCCGTTGACTTAGACAACAAGGTTCTAGCTAACGATCCTTTGGGTGCTGACTTAGAAGGAATTGTAGTTGCGGAAAATGGTGATTACTGGCTGGTAGATGAGTATCGTCCTTCCATTTACCACGTTGATACTAATGGAAAGCTGATTGAGCGCTTTATCCCTCAAGGAACTGCCACAGCACCCAACCCAGATCAACCAGCGGGAACTTTTGGGACTGAGGTCTTGCCAGCAGTTTATGCCCAACGCCGCAATAACCGAGGATTTGAAGCTGTAGCACTCCAAGGTAATAAATTATATGCCTTTATTCAGAGTGCGATCGATAATCCAGATGTCGCCAATGATGCGACATCCAAAGCTTCTGTCAACCTCCGAATTCTGGAGTTTGATATTGTCACCAAGCAGGTAACAGGAGAGTATTTATATCGCCTAGAAGGTCTACCAGGAACCGATAAGCTTGGCGATGCAGTCTCTTTGGGTAACGGCAAATTTGCAGTAGTTGAGCGAGATGACAATGGTACGTCTGCTGGCAATAAACTAATTTACCAAATTGATTTAGCTGGGGCGACCAACATCAATAACCCTGCTAACTTTACCTTGCCTGTTGGTAAGACTATTGAACAACTTACCTCTGCGGAGTTAGCTGCTGCCAATATTACCCCTGTCACCAAAAGCCTAATTGCTAATGCTGCTCAGTTGGGCTACACCGGAGTGGAAAAATTAGAAGGTTTGGCACTAGTAGCACCCAACACTCTAGCCTTGATTAACGACAACGACTTCAACATTACGGGTAATACGGGTGCTGAAAAACTCGGTATTCTCGAACTACCCAATAACCTGACAACTGTACAGCCTACTTTCCGCGATCGCTTTGGTTCTAGCAACAGCGATAATGTTACAGTTCAGCCAGGACAAACATTCTTCGCAGGTGACGGGGCAGATTTTGTAGAGGGTACTGAAGGCAACACAATCGAGGCTGGGAACGGTGATGACACTGTGCTTCTAGGCAGTAACTCTTCAGTATCCGGGGGAAACGGTGACGATCAAGTTGTAATTGGTCAAAATGGCGCGGCTGAAAATACCAGTGCCGATGGTGGCAATGGTGATGATGTTATTACCGTGGTGGAAGCCAGTGGTAGTAATAATTTGTTTGGAGCGGCAGGTGATGATACTCTCTCTGTAGTTGAAGGTTCTCGTCAATCATTATTTGGTGGCTCAGGTAACGACAACCTCAGAAATGGCGGCAGCAATAACCGTCTCTACGGTGGTTCTGGAGATGACAAACTCTTCTCTAATGTCAATGACTCCCTGTTTGGTGGCGATGGTGATGATGTGCTATTTGCTAGTCAAAGAGGTGGCGATCCCTACGGGGGGCTGTGCCAACGCCTCAGTGGTGGTACTGGTGCTGACCAATTCTTTCTTGCTAACGGCAGTCTGCCAACTAGCAAGAACATTGTGACTGATTTTGCGATCGGCATTGATAAAATCGGGCTGGGTGGTATTGGCGTGACTCAATTTACTGCTTTAACCCTATTGCAACAGGGTAGTGACACCTTAGTCAAAACTGGAAATACAGAATTGGCTTTATTAGTTGGAATTACATCAACTAACCTCACAGCCAATGATTTCCTTTTCTCTGCTAGTGTGGTTTAGCCTGTTTGTATAACGTGATTTTTACAGCTTCATTACACAGTCAAAGTTAATGAAGCTGTACTTAATTCTTGCGAAAGCGTCTAAAGATAAGGGTTAGAAAAAAATTCTTTTCTGATGCGAAAAAACTTTTTTAGATTATCAAAAATATGCATACTTTTGTACATAACACATTAACTAAAAGATGGCAATACAAGATTTCTTAACCAGTCCACAATTTTTTCACAACTTTGGCTATGTATGTTAATTAATATGCAATTTTCATCGTTATTTTTGTATCAAAAATGCTCTGGTGAGATGTCAATTTTAGTGGTGGTTAATATTTAATAGTTCCGACTCAACAATCTGACAAGTCAATTACATCTTTGAAGCCTAAAACTATCAGTTTTTCCTCACCATATTACTTTTTTGATTCCACTGGAGCGAAGACCATCTCAACAATTAAACACAGGGAGATTCTCTTTTATGGCTAAGAACGTCATGATTATGATTGGGGATGGTATGGGCTGGCAAATGGCTCCTGCTGCGTCCATCTACCAAACGATGTTTGCTTCAATAGTGCCAAAAGTTGAGTTAGTCGGTTTTGCCTCGTTACCTGCTGATACCTTTAGTGATGGGCCAGCTTCTGGTGCAGACGTTTCAGCGAATGGCAGAACCGGGCCTTTCCCAGGACAGCCAATACAAGGCTTTAGCGGTGTTCAATTTGCTAACAGCAACTCTTTGTACTTTCTGTCAGACAATGGTTACGGTAGCAAAGATAATAGTGCAGACTTTCTACTGAGAATCAATCGTCTAGACCCGAATTTTAAAGGAACAGAGAATGGAGACGGTAGCGTTAAAGTTTTAGACTACATCCAACTGTCTGACCCTAACAACAAAGTTCCTTTTGAAATTGTGAATGAGGAAACTACTGGAAGATTACTGACTGGTGCAGACTTTGATGTCGAGTCATTCGTCTTTGATAAAGACGGGACAATCTGGGTTGGAGACGAGTTTGGCCCTTACCTGCTGCATTTTGATGCCACTGGTAAGTTATTAGAGGCTCCCATTGCTACACCCGACCAATTCAAAACTTTAAATGGAGAAGCACCTAAAGTTATTGGTCACAGAGGGGCAAGTGGCTATCGTCCAGAACATACCTTAGAGTCTTATAAGCAAGCAATTGAGCGAGGCGCTGACTTTATTGAGCCTGACTTGGTAGTTACAAAAGATGGTGTGCTAATTGCTCGCCATGAGCCAGCTTTAGCAGTTTTGAACGCTGATGGCACTGTCAATTTTAACAATACAACCACAGATGTTTACAAGCATCCAGAGTTTGCCGATCGCAAGAAAACAGTAAGTTTAGATGGAAACCAACTTACAGGTTGGTTTGCTGAAGACTTTACTTTAGCTGAAATCAAGACTTTACGCGCAGAAGAACGTCTACCTTTCCGAGATCATTCCTTTGACGATCAATTTGAAATTCCTACCTTCACGGAAATCATCAACCTGGTTAAGCAAGTAGAAGCCGATACAGGTAAAAAGATTGGTATCTATCCTGAAACTAAGCACCCGACCTATTTGGCTGATGAAGCCACTTATGTCGGCACCACGGACAAAATAAACAGAAACATCAGTCAGTTACTAATTGATGCGCTGAAGGCAAATAACTTCACTGACCCTAGTCGCATCTTCATCCAGTCCTTTGAAGTGGGCAACCTCAAAGAACTGCATGATACCATCATGCCGGCGGCAGGGGTAGATATTCCCCTAGTTCAACTTCTAGATGCAAGTGACATTGATATTAACGGCAAGATCATCGAAAGTCAGCCTTATGACCTGAAGGTAAGTGGTGACACTCGTACTTATGGCGATTTGCGAACTCCAGAAGGCTTGGCTGAAGTTGCCACTTATGCTGATGGCATTGGCCCTTGGAAACGGATGATTGTTAGTGTCAAAGGTACTGATGCTAATGGTGATGGCAAAGCTGATGATGTGAATGGGGATGGAGTAGTTAATGATGCTGATAAGACAACATTACCTCCCACTACCTTAATTCAAGATGCTCATAACGCCGGGTTGCAGGTTCATCCTTACACCTTCCGGGCGGAAGATCAATACTTAGCGGCAGATTATAAAGGCAAGCTAGAGCTAGAAATTCAGCAATTCTATCAATTAGGTGTAGACGCGCTATTTAGTGATTTCCCAGATATCGCGGATAAAGTACGGGATCAACTTAGAGATGATCCTCAGTATAATGTAGTGCGATCGCCACAAAATCCCGATGTGCTTTCAGGTGATGCTTTTGCTAACTTGGGTAGTTCCAAAGGTTTTGAAGGTGGAGCAATTAACGCCAGCAAAACCAAGCTTTATTTCCTCCTAGAAGGTACGGTTCAAGGCGATACTCCCGGTGCTTTGCGAATTAACGAATTTGATTTAGCCAGCCACAAATACAGCGACCAACTACGCTACTACAGATTGGATAATCCGTCAAATTCCATCGGGGATTTAGCAGTGATTAATGATAATGAGTACCTAGTCATTGAACGGGATAACAATCAAGGGGCGGCGGCTAAATTTAAGAGGATTTACAAAATAGACTTGTCTAAGACAGATTCTAATGGCTATGTAGCTAAAGAAGAAGTTGCAGACTTGTTAAATATCCAAGACCCCAAGGACTTGAATGGGGACGGTAAGACCACCTTCGACTTCCCATTCCAAACCATTGAAAATGTTCTAGTTGTTGACAAAAATACCATTTTGGTAGCTAATGACAACAATTATCCCTTCTCTACAGGTCGTCCTGGGAATGATCCTCAAAATCCAGTCATAGACAACAACGAAATTCTACAACTGAAGTTGGAGAAGCCCCTTAACCTTGCTCCTGGCTTAGGTCAACCTCAAGCTGAAGAAATTAATTTTGGCTCCACTAGCACCGATGATATTACCGTTCAGCCCAATCAAACCCTATTTACAGGTGACGGAGCAGATTTTGTAGAGGGTACTAAGGGTAACACAATCCAGACTGGAAACGGTGAAGACACGGTGCTAATCGGCAGTGACTCTTCAGTGTCCAGCGGAGAGGGTAACGATCAGATATTTATTGGTCAAAACGGCCCGGTTCAAAATACTACTGCCGATGGTGGCAATGGTAATGATCTTATTACCGTAGTGGAAGCCAGTGGTAGTAATAATTTACTTGGAGCGGCAGGTGATGATACTCTCTCAGTAATTGAAGGTTCTCGTCAATCATTATTTGGTGGCTCAGGTAATGATACCCTTAGCAGTAGCGGTAGCAATAACCGTCTCAACGGTGGTTCTGGCGATGATAAACTCTTCTCTAGTGTGAATGATTCCCTGTTTGGTGGCGATGGCGATGATGTGCTATTTGCTGGTCAACAGGGCGGTAATCGCCTCAGTGGTGGTACTGGTGCCGATCAATTCTGGATTGCTAACGCCAATCTGCCAACTAGCAAGAATATTGTGACTGATTTTGCGATCGGCATTGATAAAATCGGACTGGGTGGGATTGGTGTTACTCAGTTTACTGCTTTAACACTGTTACAACAGGGTCGTGACACCTTAGTAAAAATTGGAACTACAGAGTTGGCTTCATTACTAGGAATTACATCAACTAGCCTCACAGCAAATGATTTCGTTTTTTCTGCTAGTGTCGTTTAGCCAAAAGATGATTACAGCTTAGATTCAACATTCAAAATTAGGCTCATATCCCCGACTTATTGAAGAAGTCGGGGATATTTTTGTTAGTCAAGATCCTTCTACTTTTTGTCTAAAGTCTTAACTTGTTTATAACCTTCCTTAAACATTGAACAATTATCTTTTGAGACAGTTATCAAAGTTCAATTCATTTAATTGTTTGCACTAATTTGTGTGGACACTAAGCATTTTGTCGCCAAATACTACTCAGGTTTTTCTAGCCAACAATTTTTCGCTTGGGTTGAGTGTAATTAATCGCTCAGTCTATAGACAAACAATTGCTGCGTAGGCGTAGGCATCGCTCGTAGCTCATAATACTTAAGGAGTAGTCGGCATGGCTGATACAAATGGCAACGGTAGAAATGTGATTATTTTTGTTGCAGATGGATTGCGTAACGGTTCTGTAAACCCCATTGATACCCCAACTTTATATAGCATCCGTCAGCAGGGAGTTACTTTTGCCAATAGTCATTCGCTGTTTCCGACATTTACCACCCCGAATGCTTCTGCGATCGCCACGGGGCATTATCTTGGTGATACAGGTGACTTTAGTAACACTATCTACACGGGTTTTCCTAGTCCTAATGTCAATGGTAGTGTCACGCCATTCATCGAAAATGATGCAGTTCTGGGGGATATCGATGAAAAGTTTCCCGGAAACAACTTTTTAGATGAAGAGTCACTCTTAGCTTATGCGCGATCGCAGGGTTTCAACACAGCAGCAGTTGGAAAATTAGGGCCTGTTGCCATCCAAGATGTCACACAAGTTAACCGAGAAGGTGGTACTACAGGTACTATTCCTACTCCCGATACAATAATTATTGATGACAGTACAAATGGTGCAACACCACCGACTACAGCCGCTGGTTCACCTGCTGCTGTTCCACTCGATCCAGATATTGTTAATCGTTTACAAGCCGCTGGTTTAGATGTAAAACCGACAACACGAGTCCAGCCAGCTGGTAACAATACAACTCCAGGCACCCTGAATGCCAATGTGAATCAACAACAATACTTTGCAGATGCCACGACCAAAGTAATTTTACCCAAGTTTCAAGAAGACGGTAAACCATTCGCATTGGTTTACTGGTCAAGAGATCCCGACGGTAGTCAACACAATCAGGGCGATAGTTTAAACACCTTGACACCAGGTATCAATGGTGCAACTTCCAAAGCTGGAGTCAAAAATGCTGATGATAATTTAAAGCAACTTCTTGACTATCTCAAAAGTACAGGCTTAGACAAGACTACTGATGTCTTTGTTACTTCCGACCACGGTTTTTCTACCATCAGCAAACAAGCTATTGATAGCCAAGGCACAAAAACTACAAGTTATGCTGCTACCCAAACTTATGCTGGCGTAAATCCGGGATTTCTACCAGCAGGCTTTGTGGCGATTGATTTGGCTCACGATCTCGGTCTACCCTTATACGATCCTAACCCTACAACCCTTCCCCCAGACCTCAACCATATCCAATATACAACTGTTGATGCCACACAAGGTCAACGCCCTATTTCTGGCAATGGTGTAATTGGTGGTACAGGTGAGGTAATTGATGGCAAACTTGACTCAGGTACAAAGATAGTTGTAGCTGCCAATGGTGGTTCTGACCTGATTTATCTGCCTAATGGCAATGCTGCCCTAGCTAAACAGGTAGTGGATTTGCTTTCGCAAAAAGACTACATCAGTGGTATTTTTGTAGACGATGCTTATGGAAACATCCCAGGCGCTTTACCACTGAGTGCGATCGGGCTAAAAGGTGATGCTCAAACACCAGTTCCATCTATTGTGATCAACTTCAAAACCTTTAGCAGCGACCCAAATAACCCAAACAACCCTCAAGCGCAGGTAGAGATTGCTGATACAACTTTGCAGCAAGGGCAGGGGATGCATGGCAGCTTTGGCCGAGGTGATACCTTCAATAACATGGAGGCTATTGGCCCTGACTTTAAACAAGGCTATGTGGACTATGCGCCCATCAGTAATGCTGATGTTACGCCTACACTTGCTCGTATTCTGGGGTTAGACATTCCCAGTAATGGCGATTTGAAAGGTCGTGCCATTACAGAAGCATTAGTGGGAGGCCCGGATGTAGTTCCCTCTACTAAAGAAGTTTTGACTTCAGAAAAAACTACTAATGGTCAAGCAACAATTCTGGATTCTCAGAGTGTAGGCAATACTCATTACTTTACAGCCGCAGGGTTTGATGGTCGCACTGTTGGACTAACAACACTAGACCTTCAATTTGGTTCTAGCAGTAGTGATGATCTCACTCTCAAGCCAAATCAAACCTTATTTACAGGTGATGGAGCAGATTTTGTAGAAGGTAATAAAAGTAACACAATCATAACTGGGAAAGGTGATGACACGGTGGTAGTCGGTAGTGACTCCTCAGTGTCCACAGGAGACGGTAACGATCAAGTCTTGATTGGCGCAAATGGCCCTGCTAACAACACTAGTGCTGATAGTGGCAATGGTAATGATGAAGTTACCGTAGTCGAAGCTAATGGTAGTAATAATTTGTTTGGAGGCGCGGGTGCTGATACTCTCACAGTAGTTGAAGGTTCTCGTCAATTATCTTTCGGTGGCTCAGGCAATGACACCCTCAAGAGCGAAGGTAGCAATAACCGTCTGTATGGTGGTTCTGGCGATGACAAACTCTTCTCCGGTGTAAATGATTCGCTATTTGGTGGCGATGGTGATGATGTGCTATTTGCTAGTCAACAGGGTGGCGATCGCTTGACTGGTGGTACTGGTGTTGACCAATTCTTTCTTGCTAACGCCAGTCTGCCAATTAGCAAGAGCATTGTAACTGATTTTGCGATCGGTATTGATAAAATCGGGCTGGGCGGAATTGGCGTCACTCAGTTTAGTGCCCTAACCCTATTGCAACAGGGTGCTGACACTATTGTAAAAACCGGAAATACAGAGTTGGCTTCATTACTGCAAATTACCTCAACTAACCTGACTGCAAATGACTTCGTTTTCTCTGCTAGTGTTGTCGCTTAGTCTGTTCCCCTAGTGCAGCTTGGCGGAAATAACTATCAGTTGAAACAGCGGTTTTCAATTACGTAGACTACAGCAAATAGTTCGTTATCCTGGGGTGGGCATTACAATGCCCACCCTATTGTCGTTTCGCTGGAGTCCAACCTACCTCGAAGGGGTTCCATTACTTACCTCTACCTTGTTCCTCAAGGTATTAATTCTTCTTGTTATCTCCAAATAAGCTTACGTACAGTTAATACTCCCATTGCAAACATCTCTAAAGTTTTAATTTTCAATGAAGATGTAGTGAAAATAACTACGATTTTGAGGAAATAAGTCAGAATAGGAGAACTAAATCTTAGAGTTAGTGCCCTTTCATACAAACATTGTCAGATTGCGGCATAACTTGTTGCGAAATTTGTCTTTTAATATAATTTAAAGGTTAAAAATACAACTATACAATCTACGTGAAAACACTAATTAGTAAACAGATAAAAGCGCTTTTTCCCTTTTCATTTTATCTGTTTCTCTAGATACGAAAAATAACAACCTCATCTCAAATATACTAAATTCCTCGTTACTCATTTATCTTGGAACAATATCGTACTTGATTTAGATGGTTCACTGGTTTATCCAAAAATCTATATGATTAACATACAAAAGTATCTTTCATGTGAAGTTTGGAACAACCTTTAATATTTCTCAGTCAGTAATTATTCTGGTTTTGTATATTTGAGTATTAACATTAACTGCATCAATAAGCCATAAATTTGTTGAGTTAAAAATGCAGTAATACTTAAAAAATACACATTTTGTAAAAATATTATTTTGCTTCCAGTTCAATATGAAACTAATAACTAATTCATTGGCTCAAAATCAAAATGACTTACTGGCAACTGAGGGTCAAACCTCATTATCACAAAATAACTTAGAACGAGATAATTTAATATTACCTATTTTGCAAAAATCCGAAAAACACCTACTGTTACAGTGGAATCATACTCAAACTGATTATCCTCAGCAAGCGTGTATTCATCAGTTGTTTGAAGCACAAGTAGAGAAAACACCTGATGCTGTAGCATTAATCTTTAATAATCAGCATCTCACCTATAGAGATTTGAATATTCGTGCTAATCAACTAGCACAACATCTGCAATCTCTGGGGGTAGGCGCAGAAACTCTTGTAGGCATCTGTATAGAGCGCTCCTTAGAAATGGTTGTAGCACTTTTAGCTATCCTCAAAGCAGGTGGAGCATACATACCATTAGATCCAGGGTATCCACAAGAACGTTTAGCTTTCATGCTGTCAGATACTCAGGTATCAGTACTATTAACTCAAAAAGAACTAGTTGCCAAATTACCTACTCATACAGCATTTGTTATTTGCCTAGATGCAGATTGGAATACAATCGCCCAAAATAAAAAAGAGAACCTAAGCACTACCGTCACTGCTGACAACTTGGCTTATGTCATGTATACATCAGGTTCTACAGGTACACCCAAGGGTGTTAGCGTTATCCATCGTGGTGTAGTTAGGTTAGTCAAAGAAACTAATTATGCTCACCTCACGGCTGAAGAAGTAATTCTGCAACTTGCTCCTATTTCCTTCGACGCTTCCACTTTTGAAATTTGGGGTTGCTTACTTAACGGCGGGCGATTAGTAATTTACCCTCCTCATACACCATCTTTAGAAGAATTGGGGCAGATTATTCAGCAATATAAAGTTACTACTCTTTGGCTGACAGCCGGTTTATTCCACCTGATAGTGGATGAAAAAATTGATGCTTTAAAATCCTTGCGTCAACTTTTAGCGGGTGGCGATGTTTTATCTGTTCCCCATGTGCAGAAGTTTCTGCAAACAGTAGAGAACTGTCAGCTAATTAATGGTTATGGGCCAACTGAGAATACAACTTTTACCTGCTGCCATTCTATAACAGCGCCACTACCACCAGATGTTTCGATTCCGATTGGCCGCCCAATTGCTAATACCCAAGTTTATATATTAGATCACAACCTGCAATCAGTATCAATTGGAGAAGCTGGCGAATTGTACATTGGTGGTGATGGATTAGCTAGAGGCTATTTAAACCGTCCAGATTTAACTGCCGAAAAATTTATTTATCACTACTTTGATAGTAATTTAACAACGCGCCTTTACAAGACTGGAGATTTAGCTCGTTATCTTCCAGATGGCAATATCGAGTTCTTAGGTCGGATTGACAATCAGGTAAAAATTCGCGGTTTCCGAATTGAACTAGGGGAAATTGAGCGAGAAATTGCACAACATCCTGACGTTCGGGAAATTGTCGTTTTAGCTCGTCAGGACGAAATAGGTGAAAAGCAGTTAGTAGCTTATATTGTTCCTCACTATAACCGTAGTTATACGCACAATAAATTACGTGGTTTCTTACAGCAGCGACTACCTAATTACATGGTGCCATCGGCGTTTGTGATCTTAGAATCACTGCCTTTGACTGCAAATGGCAAAGTAGATAGACATAAATTGCCAGCACCAAGTAGAGAACGTCCG
Source organism: Nostoc sp. (assembly GCF_036917935.1). GTDB lineage: Bacteria > Cyanobacteriota > Cyanobacteriia > Cyanobacteriales > Nostocaceae > Nostoc. The sequence continues at coordinate 63,233 of NZ_JBALEL010000028.1, forward strand.
CAACTCGAACAAGCTTATATTTCTCCCCAAAGCGATTTAGAGCGTCTGCTTGCAGGTATTTTGTCCGAACTGATCAAAATAGATCGCGTTGGGATTGATGATAATTTCTTTGATTTGGGAGCAACTTCAATCTCAATTTTGCAAGTTGCTGTGCGAGTGCAACAGCAACTTAATATTGAGCTATCTGCTGTGAAACTATTTCAATATTCAACAATTGGCTCTTTAGCAAACTATTTGCATTCAAACCAGAATAGCCAACCGTCTTCTGACAAGCTGCAAAATCGCGCCCAACGCCAACAAGCAGCTCGAACTCGTCGCCGTAATCATCAACAAGGTGTTTAAGCAATGGTAAATATGCAAGCATCCGACAACCAAGATCCTATTGATGGTGTTGCCATTATTGGCATGGTAGGAAGATTTCCTGGCGCTGGAAATGTCGATGAGTTTTGGCGCAATCTGTGTGAGGGATTAGAGTCAACGACTTTTTTTCAAGATGAAGAACTAGATCCTAGTATTGACCCAAACCTTTGCAAAGATCCTAGCTACGTAAAAGCTAGAGGAATTATTCCTGGGGGAGAAACTTTTGATGCTGCTTTCTTTGGCATTAATCCACTAGAAGCTGTGGTGATGGACCCACAGGCGAGAGTTTTTCTAGAGTTGGTTTATGAAGCTTTAGAAAATGCTGGTTATGAATCAGAGTCTTTTGAGGGTTTGATTGGTTTATACGCTGGGTGCGGTCAAAATACTTATTTTGCTAACCACATTTCTGGACGCATGGAAATTGTCGATCGCATCGGTGAATTCCAGACGATGTTAGCCAATGAAAAAGACTTTTTGACAACCCGTGCTGCTTACAAGCTCAACCTCAAAGGCCCAGCCGTCAGCGTCAATACAGCCTGTTCCACTTCTTTGGTAGCAGTCATTCAGGCTTGCCAAGCCTTAAGCAGCTATCAGTGCGATATAGCTTTAGCTGGTGGTGTATCTATGACTACACCCCAAAACAGCGGTTATATGGCTCAAGAAGGCAGTATGCTGTCTGGAGATGGGCATTGTCGTCCCTTTGATGTCAGCGCTCAGGGCACAATGTTCAACAATGGCGCAGGGGTGGTTGTCCTGAAGCGTTTAGAAGATGCACTCAATGATGGCGATCGCATCTATGCTGTAATTAAGGGTTGTGGTATAAATAATGACGGCGCTGATAAGGTGAGCTTTACCGCTCCCAGTGTAGACGGACAAGCAGAGGCCGTTGCAATGGCGCAAGCTGATGCCAACTTTCACCCCGAAACTATCTCTTATATTGAAGCTCACGGTACAGCTACACCTTTAGGCGACCCGATTGAAATTGAAGCGCTGACGCAAGCATTTCGTGTACATACAGCTGCTAAACAATTTTGTGCCATCGGCTCTCTTAAAAGCAATGTTGGACATTTAGTTGCGGCGGCGGGAGTAGCAGGGTTAATTAAAACCGCTCTTGCCCTGCATTATAAAAAGATTCCACCTAGTTTAAATTTTGAGGCTCCCAACCCCAAAATTGACTTTGCCAACAGCCCCTTTTATGTCAATACCAAACTAGCTGAGTGGTTAGAAGGTGAAGCTCCGCGACGATCTGGTGTGAGTTCTTTTGGTGTCGGTGGGACTAATGCTCATATTGTGCTAGAAGAAGCGCCACAAATCCAAAGTTCAGGATCTTCGCGTCCACAGCAGCTATTGCTACTCTCGGCAAAAACTAGTAAAGCTTTAGAAGCTGCAACAGCAAATTTGCAGCAACATTTACAGTACAATGCCGAAATTAACTTAGCTGATGTAGCCTATACTTTACAGCGAGGGCGCAAAGCTTTTAACTACCGACGCAGTATAGTTTGTCACGATATCACAGATGCGATCGCAGCGCTGCAATCTTTAGATCCAAATCAAGTAAATACCCGGCATACAGAAATCCGCAATCCAGCCGTTGTTTTTATGTTCCCCGGACAAGGATCGCAATATGTGAACATGGGACTAAATCTCTACAACTGCGAACCTGTGTTTCAGGAGGCAGTAGATGAATGTGCTGAAATCCTTAAACCTTTGTTGGGTAGGGATTTACGAGAAATCATCTATCCTGCACCAGGCGATGCCTACGGCGGGCTACGCCTACGCGAAACTGCGGCTATTTCCCTACGGCAAACTTGCTTTACCCAACCAGCATTATTCGTTATTGAATACGCTTTAGCGCAACTGTGGCAAAGTTGGGGAGTCAAGCCCCAAGCCATGATTGGCCACAGTATTGGCGAATTTGTCGCCGCTTGTATTGCGGGTGTATTTACCTTAGAAGATGCGCTGATGTTGGTTGCAACTCGCGGGCGCTTCATGTGGGAGTTACCAGAAGGGGCAATGCTCTCAGTGCGCCTACCAGCCAAAGAGGTAGAGCCGCGATTGAGTGCAGAACTAGCGATCGCCGCAATTAATGGCCCATCCCTGTGTGTAGTTTCTGGCCCCACAGAGGCGATCGCGGCTCTGCAAAAACAATTAGAAAGCGAAGAAGTTGTTTGTCGCCATTTACACACTTCCCACGCTTTCCACTCCCCAATGATGGATAGTATCATTGCCCCCTTTGCTGAGGTAGTTGGAAAGGTTAAATTATCGCCACCCCAAATTCCCTTTGTATCCACAGTTACCGCCGACTGGATTACAGCCCAGCAAGCAACCGATCCGATGTATTGGGCTACACATCTGCGTCAGACTGTGCGATTTGCGGAGGGCATAAAAACCCTGTGGCAGCAGCCAGAACGCCTACTGTTAGAAGTGGGGCCACGAATCACAACTACGACTTTAGCCCGCCAACAAGCAAAAGATATTAAACAACAGATAGCGATTCCTTCTCTGGGTGATAACGCTGAGAACGAAACGGAATGGACGGCATTACTCAAGGCAGTAGGACAACTGTGGCTAGCAGGAGTATCTATTGACTGGAGCAACTTCTATCAAAGGGAAACGCGACAACGAATTCCCCTGCCTACTTATCCCTTTGAACGCCAACGCTTCTGGATTGATCCTCCACCTCATCCCAATCGCGCAGCAACTCCTAAACTTTTAAATCCCCAATTATTAGAAAAGGCCCAAACTATGACAACATTCCCTCAGCAAAAGCTCATTCCACTGCTCAAAGAAGTTATCGAAGAAACTTCAGGATTGGAAATCGCTAGTGTTGACGACTCCACAACGTTTTTAGAAATGGGATTAGATTCCTTATCTTTGACCCAAGTCGGACTAGCGTTAAAGAAAAAATTTAAAGTCAAAGTCACACTTAGGCAGTTACTAGAAATTTACCCCAATTTAGGAACACTGGCTGACTTTATCAATTCAGCCTTGTCTCCCGAAACTTTATCCGCATTAGGATTAATAGAAACCGTTGCAAAACCAACTCCAGAAATACCATTAGCAACACCTGTAACTACATCACCCACTTTGGTAGTGCATGAAGTTCATACAAATGGATCTGCACCTCAGATTTCTTCCCAACCTGCTGCATCCAGTTTCCTAGAAAATGTGATTAATCAGCAGCTACAAATCATGAGCCAGCAATTGGCGCTATTGGGTAATAACAGTCAATCTCTAACAATCCCAGTTGTACCTGCGGCGACATCTCAAAATAATGGTGTCAAGCCACAAAATGCTGTATCTTCTATTCCCCCAACCCAAACCAGCAAAGAATCAGCATCGGTAGACACAGAGTCAAATGGTGCCAAAAAAGCATTTGGTGCGGCGGCTCGAATTGAAAAGACCCAAACTAAAACTCTGACAGCGCAACAACGCACTCATCTAGACAAAATTATTCAAAGATATACACAACGGACTCAAAAATCCAAAGAATTTACTCAAGCTCATCGCCCTTATTTGGCAGATCCAAGAACTGTTTCTGGCTTTAACCCGACAATGAAAGAGATGGTTTATCCCATCGTGGTGTCTCGTTCATCAGGTTCTAAACTTTGGGATGTTGATGGCAATGAATATGTCGATTTAAGCAATGGCTTTGGCTTGAATTTGTTTGGTTGGTCGCCACCTTTCATTACCGAAGCAATTGAAGCACAACTGAAACTCGGTATGGAAATTGGACCACAGACTCCATTAGTTGGAGAAGTGGCAAAGCTAATGTGTGAGTTAACCAACTTTGACCGAGCGGCCTTTTGCAACACAGGTTCGGAAGCAGTTCTGGGAGCGATGCGGATGGCACGCACCATCACAGGGCGTAACTTAATCGCCATCTTTTCTGGAGCTTATCACGGTATTTTAGATGAAGTAATTGTTCGGGGTACAAAAAAACTTCGGTCAATTCCCGCTGCTCCTGGTATCCCACCCGAAATGGTAGAGAACATTTTGGTAGTGGACTATGATTCGCCTGAGTCTCTAGAAATCCTCAGAAATCGGGCTGATGAGTTAGCAGCAGTGATGGTGGAATCTGTGCAAAGCCGTCGCCCTGAATACCAGCCCAAAGAATTCCTCCAGCAATTGCGTGATTTCACGGAGAAAGCTGGTATTGCCCTGATTTTTGATGAAATCGTTACCGGATTCAGAATTCATCCAGGTGGCGCTCAGGCACATTTCGGTATAAAGGCGGACATAGCAACCTACGGTAAGATTGTGGGCGGTGGGCTACCAATTGGAGTCATTGCTGGCAAATCACAATATATGGATGCTTTAGATGGTGGGTTTTGGCAGTTTGGCGATGACTCCGTTCCTGAAGTAGGCGTGACTTACTTCGCCGGCACTTTCGTCCGCCATCCTTTAGCACTAGCAGCCGCCAAAGCAGTACTTCAGCATTTAAAACAGAGTGGCCCCAGCTTACAGCAAAATCTTAATGCCAGAACCGATAAGTTTGTAGCGGAACTTATGGGCTATTTCCAGCAAGTTCAAGCTCCGTTCACAGCTTATAATTTCGGCTCCCTGTTCATGGTGAAATCTGCACCAGAGTTTCCCTACGGAGATTTACTGTTTTACTTGCTGCGGGATAAGGGAGTGCATACTTGGGATCACCGTCCTTGCTTCTTGACGACAGCCCATTCCGAAGCCGATCTAGCTTTCGTAATGGCAGCCTTTAAAGAAAGTATTGCCGAAATGCAGTCTGCTGGCTTCTTGTCTGCACCGCCCATAGAAGTAACAAACCGCGAAGTTACCAATAACAGTTTACGTAATCGTCCTCCGCAATCTAATGCCAAATTAGGACGAGATCCCCAAGGAAACCCCGCTTGGTATATCCCCGATACAGAGCGACCTGGTAAATACCTACAAGTTGCTAGTGTTTCCTGAAAGTGTTGTAAAAAAAGCAATTGCACAGAAATTATAGTCTGCGTCAGTAATTTTTGCAAATAGTAAATACTCATCCATCCAGGTTTTGTATGTCAGTTGATAATCTACTTGAACCGAGTTCTATTAAGTCCGATCCGAAGCTTCCTGAACAAATCATTGAAACTGATATTTCAAACTTCCGAGAAAACTTCAACTCTTCTCACTTCATGTTTTCGCATAACCTTGCGGGACACCCTTTGTTTGAGATCCCCCGCTTAGTTGAGCTGGCAAATACTATCTTAAGTCAGGGAAGAACAAATAAAATTCAGTCTTATATCAGCAAAGTCCCTGTTGAGCAAAAGTGGAATCATCGACCTGGAATCAAGCAAATTAGCGAGGCGATCGCACATATTGGAGAATCAGATTCTTGGGTAATGCTTGAAGATGTTCAAGTAGACCCAGAATATGCCGCCTTGCTCAACCAGATTATAACTGAACTCAAAACTCTTACAGGTAAACCCCTTCGGAAGCAAATGACGTGGCTAGGTGCTTACATCTTTATTGGTTCTCCAAATTCTATTACACCTTACCACATCGATAGTGAGTTGAATTTCCTGTTTCAAATTCAGGGCGAAAAAGATATGAGCCTCTTCAATCAAAACGATCGTTCTGTATTGAGCGAAGAGGAGATTGAAAAATTTTATGTAGGCGACCTGAATGTCGCAAATTATAGAGAGGAAAATCAGAATAAAGCAAAGGTTTACCATTTGCAACCAGGTAAGGGACTCCATCATCCAATACTGGCACCCCATTGGGCCAAAAATGGTAATAATGTCTCTGTGGCTTTGAGTATCCTCTTTTATCTGCGACCTTACGATCTCAAAGCCAGAATATATCAAGTCAACAGTTATTTACGCAGACTGGGATTGGAACCTACTCCACCAGGTAAGTCTGCCCTAAAAGACCGGATCAAAATTTTTGCTCTGGATCTTCTATCCGATCGCCAACCGAAAAGTAAATTTATGATACTGCGCTCTGGTGTATTAAGACTCAAATCCATTGAGGGAAGACTAAAGCAATTTACCAACAAGATTATGAAAAAAATCTAAATTTTATAAACTGACTAATTATTAATTAGCCTATAGCGTTTCCTACATAGCCCCCTCTCGAAGAGCGGGGAGGGGGTTGGGGGTGGGGTTCTTGTATCTCACTCAACTGAGAACCGCTATAAATACTGAATCGGTGTTCTATAGCAATTCTAAATCATTTGTGAAATCTTCTTTTTTAGACGCTCTGCGTAGCTTGTTTCTATGCAAGAGTCTGCGATCGTTACATCCTTCGCGGTAGCCTACAGCAAACAAATACGCATCTACGTTAAAAAATAATTTTCACAACTCAGATCGGATTGCTATAGGTAAAAATTAAAACCAAAAATATCAATGTATAAACACATCAAATCGCTCACTTCTCTACGCGGTATTGCCGCCTTGGTTGTTGTTGTACACCATTTTTCTTACTACGGTTTGCCGAAAACAGGTTCAACATTATCAGCCTATAGCGATTTTTTTAAAAATGGATATTTATGGGTTGATTTTTTCTTTATTCTAAGTGGTTTTATCATGACCCACGTTTATGCAGAAGATTTTTATTTAAAAGTAAGTTTAAATCACTATCGAGCGTATTTATTCTCACGCTTTGCTAGAATTTATCCTCTGCATATATTTATTATTTCTCTGTTTATTGGATTAGAAATTGTCAAGTTATTCTTACTAAACACTTCTGCCTTCACTGGTAAATTTAACTTAACTGCTCTTTTTGCCAATATTTTTCTTTTACAAGCATTCGACCTAAAATGCCAACCTTTATTCTGGTGTGATACCTATTGGAATGAACCTGCTTGGTCAATTAGCGTAGAGTTTTTTATTTACTGTATATTTCCATTTCTATTATTATTTTTATTAAGGAATAACATCAAAAATGATTTGGTAATTTATATTTTTACTCTCTTGGCTATATTACTACTAATCACCTTTACCCGTGGCAATTTAGATACTATTATTGGCATACCTTCGATAGCTAGATGCGGGCTAGAATGCGTCCTTGGTATTATAACTTACAAAGTATATCGTAGAGGTAATTATAAAAAATATTTCAATCTTAATTTACTGGCAATTATAGCTATAACTTGGATAACTATGATTATGCATTATTACTGGCATCATTTTCGTAACCTTCATGATTGGCTAATTTTACCAGCTTTCTCTCTACTGATTTTAGCTGTATCTATCAACAACAATAGTGCGATCGCAAAAATTTTAAATTCACAGTTAATGCTATATATCGGTACTATATCTTACTCAATTTATATGGTTCATTGGTTTTTTCAAGAATTGTTAAAATTTTTCTGGTTTTATCAATTTCACGATGCTTTTGGTAAAGGATTCACAGAATATCAAGCATTGACATCTTTAGGAGTATTTCTTATGATTATCTTACTGGCTGCATCATTGACATATAGATTTGTAGAAGTTCCTACACGTAATTTTTTAAAGTCTACAATCTTGGGTAAACAAGGTATTTAAAGTCAGGATTAAAAAAAAGATTGAGATTTAACCACATTCAATAAATTGAGAAAATAATAAACTTTTATGACCTTATCACCTGTAGATTACCAATCCACATTAACTGCGGTTGATTTTGATCCATTTGCAGATGGAGAATTACTTCTAACCGCCCCTGCGACAGAATCACAAAAAGAAATTTGGGCTTCTGTGCAAATGGGGGATGCTGCCAATTGTGCTTATAACGAGTCTCAATCTCTGCGACTAAAAGGCGAACTTGATGTCAAAGTTTTCCAATCTGCGGTGAAAAAGTTAGTACAACGTCATGAAGCACTACGAACAACTTTTAGCACAGATGGCAATACACTCTGCATTGTTGCTTATCGGCAAATTGAAATCCCGATTATTGAACTTTCTAACCTGGAACCACAGGAACAACAGGAAAAATTAGCTACGATCTGGCGACAAGAGGTAGAGCAACCTTTTGATTTGGAACATGGGCCTCTATTTCGGGCAAAAATTGTCAAATTGCAGCCGCAGGAGCATCTAGTTCTTTTGACAGCCCATCATATTATTTGTGATGGTTGGTCTTGGGCAGTGCTAATGCCAGATTTGGGTAAACTTTATTCTGGCTTACAACAGGGAATTGTTCCTGAACTGGAAGAACCAGACAATTTAAGTGAATATGCGACTTTACAGGAAGAAGAGGCGGATAGTCCAGAAGCGATCGCCACAGAACAATACTGGTTACAACAATTCGCTGACTCCGTACCTGTACTAGATTTCCCTAGCGATCGCCCCCGTCCCCCACTCAGAACCTTTAACGCTACCCGCGAAGATTGGCATTTAAATCCCGAACTAGTTGCCAATCTCAAACAACTAGGGATAAAACTCGGTTGTAGCTTTATGACCACCATCTTGTCAGGATTCGAGGTCTGGCTGCACCGTCTCACAGGACAAAACGACTTAGTTGTAGGTATTCCAGCCGCCGGACAAGCTGCTTTAGGGCAATATAATCTCGTAGGTCACTGTGTAAATTTACTACCCTTGCGTAGCCAGATTAATGGCGAAAAATCTTTCAGTGACTACTTGCAAATGCGGCGATCGGCTGTCTTAGATGCTTATGACCATCAACAATTTACCTTTGGCAGTCTGGTCAAAAAATTAGTATTACCACGGGATTCTAGCCGCATTCCTTTAGTACCAATTATATTTAATGTCGATCAAGCCTTAGACAGCGATCAACTTCCCTTTATTGGGTTAGAGGTAGAATTTTTCTCCAATCCCCGCGCATTCGAGAATTTTGAACTGTTTATCAATGCTACGGAATCGCATGGTGAACTTATTCTGGAATGTCAGTACAACACTAATTTATTTGACGCTGACACTATCCGCCGCCGCATGGCAGAGTTTGAAACTTTGTTATTGGGCATAGTTGCTAACCCAAATCAAATTATTGCTAAATTGCCAATTTTGCCAGCAGTTGAGCAACAGTTATTAGCAACATGGAACAATACTCAAACAGCTTATCCCCAAGATATCTGCATTCACCAGTTATTTGAAACTCAAGTGGAGAAAACTCCAGATGCGATCGCTGTAGTTTTTGAAGATGAACAAATTAGCTACCGCGAACTGAATCAGCGAGCCAATCAACTAGCCCATTATCTCCAAAGCTTAGGAGTCGGGACAGAGGTTCTGGTTGGTCTTTGTGTCGAGCGCAGCTTGGAAATGGTTGTAGGAGTTTTAGGCATTCTCAAAGCTGGGGGAGCCTACGTACCGTTAGATTATGCTTATCCTCAAGAACGTTTAGCTTTCATGCTGCAAGATGCTCAGGTGTCAGTGGTACTAACGCAGGAGAAGCTAAAGAAAGCGCTACCCAACCATCAAGCAGAGATTGTTTGCCTTGATAGCAACTGGCAATCCATAGAATATGGGTTGGATAACCCAACACATAACGTCACTTCCCATAACTTAGCCTACGTCATCTATACATCTGGCTCGACAGGTCAACCGAAAGGCGTTCAAATTCAACATCAGAGTGCTGTTAATCTCCTGAATGCGATCGCTCAAGAACCCGGTTTAACCGCTGAAGATACTCTCCTCTCTGTTACTAGCCTATCCTTTGATATTGCCGTTGCAGAAATTTTTCTACCCCTGTCTGTAGGTGGGAAGTTGGTTTTGGTAAGCCGTGAAGTTGCGGCTGATGGCACTCAACTGTTAAAAACGCTAATCACCTCCGGCGCAACCTTTATGCAACCGACACCAGTTACTTGGCGGCTATTACTGGCAGCCGGATGGCAAGGTAGTCCTCAACTCAAAATGATTTCCACGGGCGAAGCCTTACCTAGAGACCTCGCAAATCAATTATTACCGAAGGGAGCTTGTCTGTGGAACCTCTACGGGCCTACAGAAACAACGATTTGGTCAACAGGCTACAAGGTGACAACGGCAAATAAAGCAATAGGCATTGGTTGCCCTCTAGCTAATACGCAAATCTACATTTTAGACTCTCATTTACAACCCGTTCCCATTGGTATATCAGGTGAGTTGTATATTGGTGGCGAAGGACTAGCAAGGGGATATCTGAATCGTCCCGAACTGACTGCTGAGAGATTTATTTCTAATCCCTTCAGTTCAAACCCGGAATCGCGCTTATACAAAACTGGAGATTTGGCTCGTTATTTACCAGATGGACATATAGAATACTTGGGTCGTATCGACTATCAGGTAAAACTGCGTGGTTTCCGCATAGAATTGGGTGAAATTGAAACCGCACTCCTGCAACATCCAGAAGTAAAAGAAGCCCTTGTAATTGTTCGAGAAGACATTCCTAATGAGACTAGTCTAGTCGGTTATATTGTCGCGGAAACTGGTCAAGATAGCTTGCAAGTGATTTCGCAGTTGCGTCGATTCTTGAAACAACAGCTTCCTGACTTTATGGTGCCAACGATTTTTATGGCACTGGAAGCTATGCCGTTAACCCCCAATGGCAAAGTCGATCGCCAGGCATTGCCACAGCCTGATGCTTCCCGCCCAGAACTGGAGGCAAATTATGTAGCGCCTCGCACTCCCATTGAGCAGCAGATTGCAGATATCTGGGCGCAGGTTCTTAATGTCAAGCAGGTTGGGATTAACGACAACTTTTTTGAATTGGGTGGATATTCTCTACTAGGAATTCAAGTGGTTTCTCGACTGCGCCAAGCCTTGCAAGCAGAAATTCTCATGTCCAATTTATTTGAATTACCAACGGTAGCAGATTTGGCTGAACGAGTGGAAACTCTGCGGTGGGCAACCCAAGGTGTTCAGGCTGCTGAGAGTGAAACAGCTGATGATTACGAGGAAGGTGAGCTATGAAAACATTAAATGAACTACTATCTGAGCTACGTCAGCGCGATGTCAAACTTTGGCTAGAGGGCGAACGCTTACGCTATCGGGCGGCAAAAGATAGTCTCACACCAGAATTGCTCACCGAGTTAAAAACTCAAAAAGCCGAAATCATCAACTTTCTCCGACAAATTGCCACAGCCGCCAGTTCACAGATTCCCCCAATTGTCGCTTGTGAACGGAATGGCAACTTGCCGCTTTCCTTTGGTCAGCAACGGATATGGTTCCTCCATCAGTTTGAACCTGATAGTTCCTCAAATAATATGCCGGTTGTGGTGCGTTTTACCGGGAATCTGAATGTTGCTGTCTTAGAAGAAAGTTTAAGAGAAGTCGTCCGTCGCCATGAAGTCCTGCGGACAACTTTTCCAGCAGTGAATGGAAAGCCTACTCAAGTAATTGCCACCGATGTCTCCTTGACATTGCCAATAATTGACTTGCAGCAAGTACCAGATGAACAACGAGAGGCGGAAGCTTACCTACTGGCAACTAAAGAAGCTCATCAACCCTTTGATTTAGCGAATGGGCCGATTTTGCGGGTGTTATTGCTGCGCTTTAGCGATCGCGAACATCTGCTAATTTGGAATATGCACTGTATAGTTTGTGATGGTGCTTCATCCGATCTGTTCTATCAAGACCTCGTTACCATCTATAAAGCATTGTCGGCGGGAAAAACTTCTCCTTTAACTCCCTTACCAGTGCAGTATGCTGATTTTACCAATTGGCAATATCAATGGCTCCAGGGAGAGGTTTTAGAGTCACAGGTAAACTACTGGAAGCAAAAGCTAGAAGGCAATTTACCGATCATTGAGTTACCTTACGATCGCCCCCGTCCTCAAAGCGTGCAAACTTATCGAGGCGATCGCGCGGCCCTGCTGCTATCAAAGTCACTGAACCATGCCCTAACAGACATGAGTCAAAAATGGGGTGTCACCCTGTTCATGACTCTACTGGCAGCATTCGAGCTATTGCTCTACCGTTATTCTGGACAAGAAGACCTACTAATTAGCTTTGCAAGCGCAGGTCGAGGACAAGTTGAAACCGAGGGGCTGATTGGATTTTTTTCTAATACTCTTGTACTGCGGAGTAACTTTGCCCTTAACCCAACTTTCCGACAATTATTAGACCGAGTGCGTAAGGATTGTTTAGAGGCTTATACCCATCAAGACCTACCCTTTGAAAAGCTAATTGAAGAACTTAGACCAGAACAGCGAAGTCGCAATAGCTCGCCCCTGTTTCAGGTAAAATTCTCCCTAAATCCTCCTTGGTCGAATGGTCGTGGCATGGCCTCAGTGCAACTACCTGATTTGACTATCACTTCTCTATTTGGCTACATCTATCATGGCAAGACCAAATACGATCTGACATTAGTCTTGCGGGAACAGGATAATGGTCTGGGCATGGTATTCGATTATAATGCCGAGATGTTTGATGCCAGCACCACAGAGCGGATGTTGGGACACTTCAAAACTTTACTCGAAGGTATTGTTGCTAATCCCGATCGGTCGATTGCTGAATTACCCCTGTTAACAGCACCTGAACGACATCAATTGTTAGTTGAGTGGAATGGCAAACAAGCTGACTATCCCCAGGAGATTTGTATCCATCAGTGGTTTGAAACTCAAGCTAAAGGAACTCCAAATAATATTGCGGTAAGTTTTGAAAATCAGCAACTAACCTATCAGGAACTCAACCAGCGTGCAAATCAACTAGCCCACTATTTGCAAACTCTAGGGGTAAAATCGGGGGTACTCGTCGGTCTTTACGTAGAACCTTCCCTAGAGATGATTGTGGGGCTGTTGGGTATTTTGAAAGCTGGGGGAACTTACGTGTCCATAGCTGCGACATCTGGGAAAGATGATTTGGCTTTCATTTTAGAAGATACCCAAATATCTTGGGTATTAACCCAAAGCTCATTGATTGAAAAACTCTCTGAGCATCAGCCACAAGTTATCTGTTTGGATAGTGATTGGGAAGTTATTGCCCTACACGCAACTGAAAATCCAGATAATTATACCACAGATCAGACTCTCGCCTGTGTGATGTATGTGTCCGGCTGCAAGGGAAAACCCAACGGTATAGCTATTACCCACCGTAATCTTGTCACCCACAGTTTGGCAATTAGCGAAACTTGGGAGTTGAGCCAGAGCGATCGCCTATTACTCATACCTAGTATCAGTTGCGATACTTTCATTGAATCACTTTTCCCCAGTTGGATTACTGGTGCTACCGCAATTCTCCAGTCTCAAGAGCTACAAAACTCGACGACGCAGTTTTTCCCATTCATTGCTCAACAACAGATCACCGTTGTCAATTTACCTACTTATTTTTGGTATGAGTTAGTTAAAGAGCCATCTGTATCTCCCCAAACCTTACCAGCCAGCTTGCGCTTAGTCATAGTTGGTGGTGAGAAAGTCTCACGCCAAACTTATTTAACTTGGGTAGAAAAAGTTGGCAAGCAAGTACGCTGGTTGAATGCTTATGGATCGCTAGAAACAACCTTAACCGCCACGGTTTACGATCCGGAGACTGCCACCGAAGCCAGTAACACTCAGTCAGAAATTCCCATAGGAAGAGCGATCGCCAATACCCAAATCTACATTCTCGATCAGCGATCGCAACTCCTCCCGATTGGCGTTACTGGTGAAATCTACATCAGCGGTATCGGTGTTACTCAAGGCTACTTTAATCGTCCCGAATTAACATCTGAGAAATTTATCCCCAATCCCTTTAGCAGCGAATCTGGGGCATACCTTTACAGAACTGGTGACTTAGGACGCTACTTAAGTGACGGCAATATTGAGTTTCAGGGCCGCTTAGACAATCAGGTAAAAATTTGCGGTTTTCGCATTGAGTTGGCTGAAATTGAAACAATTTTGGGTCAATATCCAGGCCTGCAAAAAACTGTGGTGATTGCCAAAGAAGATGTTCCTGGGGATAAACGTTTAGTTGCTTATGTTGTCCCCAAACAAGGGGAGACTTTTGGGAATGAGCAACTGCTGAGTTTTCTCCAGCAAAAGCTGCCTGAACATTTGTTGCCTTCTGCCTTTTTCATCGTCGATTCTCTGCCATTGAATGCTAACGACCAAGTTGATCGCCAAGCCTTATCTGCGCTGAATCCAACTAATTCTAAAATAGAAAAAACATTTGCCACAGCAGAAGATCCATTACAACTTCAGTTAGCTAAAATCTGGGAAAATATTTTAGGTATTCATCCCATTGGCATAAAAGATAACTTTTTTGATTTGGGTGGAAACTCACTACTTGCAGTACATCTGTTTTCTCAGATTGAAAAGACATTTGGCTTAAATCTGCCCTTAGCTATTCTCTTGCAATATTCAACCATTGAGCAATTAACTAATATTATTCGCCAGCAAGGGTTTTTGCCAGAAAGCCATAATCAGGTTGAGAGTAGTACTAGTATCAACTCAGTAAAATCGATACCTTGGTCATCACTAGTACCAATGCAGCCCAACGGTTCTAAGCCACCTCTATTTTGTATCCATGCAATTGGTTTAAGTGTCCTCTATTACCGAGATTTATCACTTTATTTAGGTGCAAATCAGCCATTTTATGCACTACAAGCACGAGGATTAAATGGGAAAGACGCTCCCTTTACCAAGCTTGCAGAAATGGCGGCTCATTACATCAAAGAGATGCAAACAATTCAACCTGAAGGCCCTTATTTTTTGGGTGGCTCCTCCTTTGGCGGACTAGTAGCTTGGGAAATGGCTCAACAACTAGTAAGGCAAGGTCAAAAAGTAGCTTTGTTAGCTTTATTTGATACCACTGGCCCAAATTATATTAAACAAGCGCCATTAGAAAAGCGAGTTTCTCAGCATTGGGACAACCTTGCAAAACTTGGGCCTAATTACGTGCTTGAGCAAATCAGGAACAAAGGCTCTTGGCTGAAGTATAAACTTCAAGAAAATTTTCGGAAATTTATGTTTAAGTTTTCCTTAAGAATCTGGCGAACTGTACCTTATAACTACCGGAAATTAACAATCGAAGAGGCCAATAAACAGGCAGCCAGAGAATACGTTCTACAAGTTTATCCCGGTCGAGTCACTGTATTCCGAGCAGAAGAGCGCTTTGCATTGGAAAAACGGGAGGTTGATCCCAATATGGGTTGGAGTGAAATGGTCTTAGGAGGTTTGGATATTGAAAATGTCCCAGGAAATCACGACTCTATTTTTAGAGAACCCCATGTCCGATCTCTATCTGAAAAGATGAGGGCTTGTATAGATCGAGCTATTGTAGACATCTAAAATTCATCTATTTTGCAGAAATAGTTATAGTTTTCCAACCTCTTCTCGCTTGCGTGATGGGGTTGTTTTATTTGCGATTAATAACTTCCACTATATACAGCAGATTACAACAGGCGTGAGGTACAGATAATTGTAGGGGCATAAGATGTTCATTGGTGTCAACTTAAGCTGAAACTCCTTTAAAACCTCGTTTCTAGCCTCTGGCTAGAAATGCTGCTCCTGGCGGCTCTGCCGCCAGTAAGAGAGGCGGAGCCTCAAGGACGAGCATTCCCAGTCGGAGACTGGGAACGAGGGAAGGAGGTAATCTAAAAGCTAGTTCTAGACTTGCTTTGACGTTAAGTTGACACCAATGAACATGTTGTGCCCCTACCCCTGTACTTCATTTACCTGAAATACGCTGTATGTGTAAATGCGATCGCCAATAAAGTAGACCTCTTGCATAAATCAAAAATAAAGAACCCCACCCCGCATTTGAGTAAAGCAAACGCTCCCCTCCCGAAGAGCGGGCAGGGGTTGGGGGTGGGGTGTTATGGACTTTTGCAAGAGGTCTAGTCTTTGTATAAATCCTAAATTGGACTTTACTCAGTTCATTTACTGAGGTATAGCTGTAGTCAGATATGTTAGGACAGTGTTGGTTGCTCAAAGCCTTGAAATAACTGGGTTTATACTCAGCACGGGCTAAACCCTAGCTATCCGCTAACAGCACTTTGCTATATTACCCTGATTTACACAATAATATGTGTGGTTTCTACCTTGCTAACAAAGAAACTAAATTCAAATAATCACTTAACCAAATAAAACAACCTCATTCTGGTAGAGGGGTAAGATTTTTTGATCCTGGGTCATTAGATGGACTAGATATTAATTAAATTAGTGAATTTGCTGAAGTCAATTGTTGATTTTATCTCATAAATTGGCCGAATAAATAGTAAGCATTAATAAGAAAAATTGTGACCGAGAAAATCCTGAATTTCGTAGAAGTTCAAAAAGATGATACCAATGGTGTCGATGGGCTTGGTGGTATCTACTCCATCACCGTCAGTCCCGACGGCAGATTCCTCTATGCTGCTGGATATAATGACTCGGCTGTAGCGGTATTTAAGCGGGATACAACCACAGGCAAACTGAGTTTTGTAGAAGTTCAAAAAGATGATACCAATGGTGTCGATGGGCTTGGTAGTAGCTACTCCGTCACTGTCAGTCCCGATGGCAAATTTCTCTATGCGTCTGGATATGATGACTCGGCTGTAGCGGTGTTTAAGCGCAATCAACAAACAGGCAAACTGAGTTTTGTAGAAGTTCAAAAAGATGATACCAATGGTGTCGATGGGCTTGGTGGTGCTGAATCCATCACCGTCAGTCCCGACGGCAAATTTCTCTATGCATCTGGATATGATGACTCGGCTGTAGCGGTGTTTGAGCGGGATATAACCACAGGCCAACTGAGTTTTGTAGAAGTTCAAAAAGATGATACTAATGGTGTCGATGGGCTTGGTGGTGCTAACTCCGTCATCGTCAGTCCCGACGGCAAATTTCTCTATGCTGCTGGATATGATGACTCGGCTGTAGCGGTGTTTGAGCGGGATACAACCACAGGCCAACTGAGTTTTGTAGAAGTTCAAAAAGATGGTACTAATGGTGTCGATGGGCTTGCTAGTGCGGCTTCTGTAACTGTTAGCCCTGATGGAAAATACCTCTATGCTGCTGGATATAATGACTCGGCTGTAGCGGTGTTTGAGCGGGATACAACCACAGGCCAACTGAGTTTCGTGGAAGTTCAAAAAGATGGTATCAGCAGCGTCGATGGGCTTGATGGTGTCTACTCCGTCACCGTCAGCCCCGATGGAAAATACCTCTATGCTGCTGGATATCAGGACTCGGCGGTGGCGGTGTTTGAGCGCAATCAACAAACAGGCAAACTGAGTTTTGTAGAAGTTCAAAAAGATGGTACCAATGGTGTCGATGGAGTTGGTGGTGCCATTTCTGTAACTCTCAGCCCCGACGGAAAATACTTCTATGCTGCTGGATATGATGACTCGGCGGTGGCGGTGTTTAGTACGTCTTTCAACCATGCGCCAGAGGTGGTAAATCAAATTCTTGACCAAGAAACCACCGAAGATAGTGTCTTCAACTTCACCATTCCAGTTGACACCTTTAGCGATGCGGATGTTGAAGACATCCTAACTTACACTGCAACTCTGGAAAATGATCGCGTACTGCCTACTTGGTTAAAATTCGATCCTACTACTCTTACCTTCAGTGGGACTCCCAAAAATAAGGATGTAGGTAATCTAAACATCAAAGTCACTGCTAAAGATATTACTGGAGAGCAAGCTAGTGATATATTTACGCTTGGGGTTAGCGATCAAAATGCTCCTACTAGTCTATTCACATTAATTACAGGCGATATCTTTAGTGTCAAGACTAAGCTGAAGATTAAAGGCAATAAAGCAAAAATCTCAATCAAGATTAAAACCAGCACTTCTAAAGAGGTGAATGAACTGTGTGTATTTAATGTTGATGATGATGAAGGTAAGATTGATGGCATAGCCCCTGGTGCAGAAGGCTATACACAAGCTGCTCTTTTGCGCTCCAAGGTGATTTTCTGCTCCCTTGCTAATCTCCCCAAGGGTTTCAAGCACGACGACCTGAAAAACGTCTTAGAATTTGAGTCGAATACCAAACTCCGATTCTATATGGTATCTAACAGTACTACTCAGGCTGTACTGTCTGGAAAAACCTCTTTCTCAAGTGTCGTTTTTTCCTCAGCTACCAATACCAACACAGAAGAGGAAGGGTTTTCTCTCAACTTCCAGAATTTGGTTGTGAATATTCAAGCAACCAATCAAGAGGTATCTTTAGGTACTGGTCTGCAAGGCAAATCTCAAGGCGAACTGATTGATTTACGGAGTGTGACACAATCAGTAACAGCTGAGTTTGCAGTCAACCGAGAAGCATCTTACAACAACTTTGTCGGCTTCTATCAGGTGGCTGATGAAAATGGTGGTATTGACACCAATGGCGATGGCACAGCAGATATCCTCGTTGGACAGGCTGGTTACGCCGAAGCCGCTGTGCGTGGACGTGTTGGAGGCATTGATTTGACGGTGGACAACCAAGGTACTGCAAAATACAGTGGCACTTTTGGGCCTAATTCTTTGTTTGCACCATTTATTATTGTAGATGGTAAACCCGATGCAATTCTCGATAGCAATGTTAATAAGAATGTTTACTTCACATTCTTGGGTGCTAACTCAGATAAGGTAGATCACATTCGACTGTTGGGAAATAACACTTTTGGTTTTGAAGATTTAGCTAATGGTGGTGACAAAGATTACAACGATGTGATTGTGCAAGTAAATTTGAGTGTCAATGCTGCGTAATATCCAATGCAAGTAATTACTTAGCAAAATCAAACAACCTCATCCCGGTTGCGGGGTGGGGTTATTTTATGCATAGCGATTAGATGGACTCGATATTAATTAAACTAGTAAATTTACTGAAGGCAGTTCTTGCCTTTACTTCATAAATTTAATAGTTGATTCCTCTAGGGTGATCAAAATCTTCACCTTTACTTTTCCAGTTAATTTTTATTAAATTAATCTCCCAAAAAAGTGATGGATAATTCTTTTATAAATCAGGTATGGTGCTGTTTACCAAGAAAAGCTCACTATCTTTCGCCATTAAGTAGGTAGGCACAAATAAACCTAACTATGTAACGAAAAATAAAAGCGGTGACAACCTTGCGATTGCTTCACTCCACTCCGTTGCGTTCGCAATGACATAGTTATAAATTTTCCCGCCCACCTACTTAGTGATATTCTCAATCCCTATATTCAAAAATTTGTAAAAAATAATTCCGAAATTTAAAGTTTTTTTTATTACATAATTCTTAATGAGGGTATTTACTTAGGAAAGCATTTGTGATACTTTCATGTTGATTATCATAAATTAAAATATGCAACGCTAAATTTAACAACCGCCTTGATCTGTCTTAGTTTGATGATGAGTATCCATCTTCCATACTTGCAATGCTAAATATTGATTTTAAGTTTGTATAAATTATGTAGCGTTAACCAAGTGATAACTTGTCCTCGATCTATTTAGACTATGCTTTGTTTTGAAAAACGCATAACAATCGTAACCGTGTGATACAAATACAGGTCTGCAATTAGACGAACCTCCCCTCTGTGCTTTTACATATTTAAACACCTGAATTCCACAGAAGTCTTGTCACTGCCGGCATCCAACCAAACACTGCCACTGTTAGTAAAAGAGATACCCCCTAATATTTTCGACTTAATTCCTCACTTTTACTTGTTTTATATGACTTATATTAAGAACACTTTTCCCGAATTTCTCACCACCCTAGAGGGGTTTGAGCAGTTGCCAGATGGGGCGATCGCTAATCTATCAGAACAGCTGCAAGCCTGGCGCTATCGCATAGGTCAGAAAATCATCGGTAAAGAAAGTCTCCCGGAACGCATCACGATCATTTATGAGGGACAAGTGCGGCTGTTGGGATACGATCCCCAGACGCAAATGCCAATCACCCTAAAATTACTGCAACCGGGGGAAATTATTGGTGAAATTGGTTTGTTGCGCGATCTCGCCTGTGAAACAGCGATCGCTTCCACCGAAGTAGTCTGTTTAACCTTGAGTGCATCAGCATATTTTAGCTTTCTGGCTTCCTACCCAGCTTTTGCCGAAGCTCGTAAGAACCGCAGCTATTTGGTCGAAGTTTTCGATATTCTCAGTTCCTATTGGCAAAAGCAAGCGATCGCCACTTTAAATCTCAGAGAACTGGCAGAAAAAGCCTTACCCCAAGCGAAAATACATTATCTCCCTTCCGGAAAAACTCCATTCAACCAACTGGATAGCAAAAGCGTTTGGTTTGTCAGTGGCGGTGGTACAGTCACGAATTTCTCACCTGGCGATCGCTTAGAATCAGACGATGACAGAGACAAGATCCAGGTCATCGATCAAAACCCCGCACGGTTGCTTGGTATACATCCGTCAGATTTGATTTTAGAAGATAGTCATGAGATAGAACTTGTGGTAAGTGACACCACATTAGATAGAGATAGCGCCGACGACCTAGATATTATTCCCTATGCATCAGATGAACTAGTTCCACAGACAGCCCCCCAAAACTCCAAAAATTCCTCAAAACAAAAATATCCATTTTTTGGCGGTAACGGAGAACTAAATACAGCCTTCGCCTGCTTCCAAATGATCGCGAAGCACTTAGAAATGCCGTTTCGTCGAGAGGTAGTTCGCCGCATCTTAACTGAGCAAGTCAAACGTCAGGGCACTATATCGTTTCAAGTTACTGCTTACCTGGCAGAGTTAATCGGACTTAAGGCACAGTTGATAGAGCTACCAGTCGCTTCAGTGACGCGCATTCCTACACCGGCATTGATTCGCTACGGTGATAATTTTGCCGTTTTATATGAAGCGGATGCAAATACGATGGTTGTCGGTGTGCCATCTCAAGGAATTGTGCGCTGCAAACCCGCTCAATTGGTTGAACAATTAGATGTCGATCCAACTGACTTTCCGCCCAAAGTTAGGGTATTACTGCTGACTGCTACCAACCAAACACCCCAAGAACGCTTTAGTTTACGGTGGTTTCTGCCCTATTTGTCAAAGCACCGTCGAGTCTTGATAGAGGTCTTTGTCGCTTCCTTTTTCGTGCAGTTAGCAGCCTTGGCAAATCCCCTAGTCGTTCAGTTAATTATCGACAAAGTTATCACTCAAAATAGTATTGGCACACTACATATTTTGGGGGTTTTGCTATTAGTAGTCGGGCTATTTGAAGCAGTGCTGACTACCTTACGAACCTACCTATTTGTCGATACCACTAACCGGATCGATATGGGTTTAGGGTCGGAAATCATCGACCACTTACTACGTCTACCACTGCGCTATTTTGAACGCCGACCGGTGGGTGAACTTTCCACTCGCATCAACGAACTAGAAAATATCCGCCAATTCCTCACGGGTACTGCCTTAACAGTGGGGTTAGATGCTCTATTCTCGGTGGTTTATATCGGTGTGATGCTGATTTATAGTTGGCAACTCACCTTAGTCGGCTTAAGCACGATTCCCGTGTTTATCGTGATCACCTTAATTGCTTCTCCCACCATTAGTAGACAGTTACGTGCCAAAGCCGAACGCAACGCCGAAACTCAATCTTATTTAGTGGAGGTGATGTCAGGCATTCAAACAGTAAAAGCACAAAATATCGAATTGCGATCGCGCTTTTCCTGGCAAGAGCGTTACGCCCGCTTTGTCGCCGCTGGTTTTAAAACAGTTGTGACTTCTACCCTTGCTAACTCTACCAGCAACTTTCTCAACAAACTCAGCAGCTTACTAGTTTTGTGGGTAGGAGCTTATTTAGTACTACAACAACAATTAACTTTAGGCGAATTAATTGCCTTTAGGATTATATCGGGTTATGTCACCAGCCCAATATTACGTTTAGCTCAACTCTGGCAAAGCTTCCAAGAAACTGCCTTGTCTCTAGAGCGTTTAAGCGATATTGTCGATACACCACAAGAAGGAGAAACAGACCGCTACAATATACCCTTACCGACGATCAAGGGAGCAGTGAAATATGAAAATGTTTCCTTCCGCTTTGGTACAAGTGGCCCTCTGCAACTTTCTAATGTCAACCTGGAATTTGCGCCAGGTAAATTTATCGGCATTGTCGGACAAAGTGGGTCTGGTAAAAGTACGATGATGAAATTACTGCTGAGACTTTACGAAACTGAGTCCGGCAGAATTTTGATTGATGGTTATGATATCGCCAAAGTAGAACTTTATTCACTACGACGACAAATTGGCGTAGTTCCCCAAGAAACGTTATTGTTTGACGGCAGCGTTCAGGAAAATATTGCCCTAACCAATCCCGATGCCACAACCGAAGAAATTATCGAAGCGGCTCAGGTTGCGTGCGCCCACGAGTTTATCATGAACTTACCCAACGGTTACAACTCGCGGGTGGGAGAACGGGGTTCTGCACTTTCCGGTGGACAACGACAAAGAATTGCGATCGCTCGTTCTGTTTTGCAACGACCAAAATTATTAGTTTTAGATGAAGCAACTAGCGCATTAGATTATCCCACAGAACGGCAAATATGTCTCAACTTAGCCAAAGCATTCAAGGGTGATACAGTATTTTTTATTACCCACCGACTGAACACTGTGAGTAATGCAGACATGATTGTTGTAATGGATAATAGCAGGGTTATAGAACAAGGTAGCCATCAAGAATTAATGGCTACTAAAGGTCATTATTGTTACCTGTATCAGCAACAAGATGTAAACTTGTAATTAGTCATTCTTGAGGGCAAAGGTTTTTGGCATCGGGAAACATTGCCCAGCTTACAAAAAAGTCAAAATCCAAAATCCAAAATCGTTATGACTCAACTTAATGGGAATCACCTCAACGGCAATCAGAAAAACGGCAATCACAAAAATGGAGTGAAGCAAGATTCACGAGTACTGACAAAACAACAGAAAGCTGCTCAAGAGTCTTTAACTAACTCAAACACTCAAGACTTTGAGCAATCCATTGTCTTGCGCCAATCTCCAATTTGGTCGCGTACAATCATGATTACACTCATGGGGCTAGCCTGTTTTGGAGTTGCTTGGGCTTATTTTGCAAAAATTGAGCAAGTAGTTCCAGCAACAGGGCAATTAAAACCGCAAGGAACAGTCAAAGAAGTTCAGGCTCCTGTTAGTGGAGTTGTGAAAACGGTTAATGTTAAAGACGGACAAGAAGTAAAGCCAGGAGATTTACTGCTAACTTTTGATTCCATAGCCCCTGTTGCCGAATTAAATTCTTTGAATAAAATTCGCCTTGCATTAATTAAAGAAAACCAGATTTATCGCCGATTGATGGGTGCAAGTACTGGCAGCGGATCTGAACTGTTATATTTGCGCGGTAATTTGCCACAAGAAACTGCTTTTCTGCTGAAAAGTCGGGCAGCGTTAGTAGCAGAAAACGAATTATTTCGGACTCAATTAAAAAATTCTGGTCAAGATTCTGGAGTCGGAATTGATGAACAACAACTTCTACGAGTTGCTAAACAGGAATTAGACTCTCGCTCCTCATCGGCGCGATTGGAAGTAGAAAAAACCAAAAAACAATTTACTCAAAATCAAATTAAACTGGAAGATAGTAAAGCAAGTTTAGCTATTCAACAGGGGATTTTAAATAAGCTGAAGGTATTAGCAGAAGAAGGTGGTATTTCTCAACTTCAATATCTTAACCAGCAACAAGAAGTACAAAACCGCACAGCAGAAGTAGGGCAACTAGGTGAGGAACTGAAACGCCTCCAGTTTGATATACAAAAAGGACAACAAGAGTTAAGCAATACGGTGGCTGTTTCTGATAAAAACATTTTGGATAAGATAGCTGACAACAAACAGCGGATTGCCACAATCGATAGCCAATTCATGAAAGTTTTGCTGGATAATGAGCAGCGTTTGGCAGATGTCAATAGTAAAATATCTCAATCTCAGTTAAATGTTAGATATCAAGAACTCCGCGCACCTGTAGCTGGAACAGTTTTCGATTTGCAAGCAAAAAACCCAGGATTTGTAGCAACTCCAACTACAAAACTGCTGCAAATTGTCCCCAATGAAAACTATATAGCTGAAGTTTTCATCACTAACAAAGATATTGGATTTGTGCGAAAAGGCATGAAAGTAGATGTCAGAATTGACTCCTTTCCTTACAGCGAGTTTGGCGATATCAAGGGAGAAGTGCTTGGGATAGGGTCAGACGCATTACCACCAGACCAAACCCATCAGTTTTACAGATTTCCGGCAAAAGTCTCATTAGATAAGCAATCCTTAGTGATTAAGGGTAAAAAAGTCACCTTGCAATCAGGTATGTCCATCAGTGCCAATATAAAAGTGCGCGAAGAACGGACTGTGCTTAGTTTATTCACTGAGTTGTTTACCAAGCAAGTTGATGCTCTTAAAGAGGTACGATGAAGAGGGTTCAGTTAAAAGACCGCAGTGGCTCCACAAGGGGAGTTGCTCCTTTACCAAGTAGATCAGTACTGAGTACTTTTTCCTCTCTCAGCACGGGCTAAACGCCCCGTTACCGCTAACAGCACTCTTCATAATGGTTAATTCTCAACGCATCGAACCCGCTCCCGGACAAGAATCAGTTTGGGATTATCCCCGTCCTCCTCTTTTGGAGGACACAAGCAAACATATCCAAATAATCTTTAACGGAGTAGTAATTGTAGATACTCACAGCGCCAAACGTGTTTTAGAAACCAGTCATCCTCCTTCTTACTACATTCCCCCAGCGGATATCAAAATGGAATATCTACAGATGACTCCGCAATCTAGCTTTTGTGAGTGGAAGGGAAGTGCTGTTTACTATACAATTCGAGTTGGTGATCAAGAAGTCCATAATGCTGCTTGGTTTTACCCAAATCCCACACCAGCCTTTGAATCTATCAAGGACTATGTAGCTTTTTATGCTCATTTAATGGATAAATGCTACGTTAATGGCGAAGAGGTGGAACCACAACCAGGTAACTTCTACGGCGGTTGGATAACCAGTGATATTGTTGGGCCATTTAAAGGCGCTCCTGGTACTTGGGGATGGTGAATCAATTTTAGATTTTGGATTTGTCGTCAGCGTTCAGTCCTTCCCTGACGCTACGCGTAGCTTGATTCCACGTTCGCGTAGCGTCCCGTAGGGAAGTGGTACGACAAGGCTCAGGAACCATCGAACGATTTTAAATTTTGGATTCAAAGCCAGTGAAGCGATGTTTTGCGCGTCTACGCCTGACGCTTCAAAAATTTTTTTCCTAAATCTTGATGAAAGTAGAAGTAGTACCGCATGATTTAACATGGCGCGGCAAATTTGAGGACGAATCAAAGAATGTTGCGCTTACACTAGGTGAAAATGTAGTTGCTATTCACCATATTGGCAGTACAGCAATTCCACATATCTACGCGAAACCCATTATTGATTTGTTGGTTGAAGTTGAAAACATCGCCAAAATAGATGATTGTACTTTGGGTATGCAAGGGTTAGGTTATGAAGTAATGGGCGAGTTCGGCATACCAGGTCGCCGCTTCTTTCGTAAAAATAATAAAACAGGCACAAGAACGCATCATATCCACACCTTCACGGCCAGATCATCGGAAGTAGAACGACACTTAGCATTTCGGGATTACATGATTGCACATCCCGAAGATGCCCAGAAATATAGTGAATTAAAACGTAAGTTAGCGAAACAGTATCCTAACGATATCATCGGATATATGGATGGGAAAGATGGGTTCATCAAAGAGATGGAAAAGAAAGCATTGGTATGGTGGACACTTGATAAATCTGAATAACATCAAGTTCGCGTGATTACTTATAATAATATCTATCAATGTAGGTTGGGTTGAACAATAGTGAAACCCAATATCAACAAGGATCAAATGTTGGGTTTCGTTCCTTAAACGCCACTTGCTACAAGTCGGGAAACCGCAAGGGCGCAGTCGCTCCCCAACCTACAGATATTATAAGTGTTGAACCGAACCTGATATTATAGCTATCTAGCAGCTTTCGCTTCAAACATCAAATACGTCCCTCCTAGCCCTTCCACAATTGTGCGTGTATTGGCAATCATCATTTTCTGATAAGTGTCCCCGTCGCTTCCTGGTTCACCAAGTCCCTCAGCATACAGGTTTCTGTCAGAAATGTTCACTTCAGCAACTCTTGCTACAGATTGAATTAAATTAGGATTAATTTCCACCTCAGCAAAAATTGTTGACACTTTAGCCCGTTTAATGTTTGTAGCCAAAGTTTTGACTCGTTCGGCTGTCAGTTTTTCGTTACTACTAATACTTTGCAATCCTCCTGTCAATGAAATACCGTATGCTTTGGCGTAATAACTCAGTGCATCAGAGGTTGTAACTAACTTACGTTCTTTAGTAGGAATACTGGCAATTCTTGACTTAATCCAGCTATCTAGTTGAGTGAGTTCATTTGTAATTTTTTTGGTATTACTGGTATAAGCCTCTGCATCACTAGATTGTAATTTTCTCAGATTACTATTAATTACCTCTACCATTCTGATCGCATTTTTGGTATTGTGCCAAAGATGAGGATCGCTTACATTCTTACCACCTGCCTGAAATTTTTGTGGCTTAGACACTGCCATCTGACCGACGGCTATTTTCGGTGCAGGGTTTTTACTCGCTTTAATTAACTTGATCAGATTTGGTTCAAAATTGTAACCAGTATAAAGAATCAGATTAGCTCGCTGAATGGCTTTACGATCTTCCGCTTTTGGTTTATAAAATTGCGGGTTGGCAGTAGGAGAAATTAAGCAGGTGAGGTTAACTGTATTTCCGGCAACCTGTCTGGTTAAGTCACATAGTACGCTTGTAGTCGCGACAACTTGGGGAAGATTCTCATTTACCTGGGTGCTAGTCTGAGTGAATGTAGTTCTTGCAGCTTGATTTCCACACCCAACAAATCCAATCGTCAAGGCAGCAAGAATAGCTTGGAAGAAATTATTCAATGGTGATTTTTTTGACATCCTCAACTCCTACTGGATGTATAAAAAAGATAATCATTATTGGTAAAGTATTAGTAAAATACCAGGAGGAAGTCTTTAGCAGGGAAGAGGTTAAGGGTTGACGGGAAAGCCTTCGGCAAAGAAAAGGGTAAAGGTTAAGGGAAGAGGAATTAATAGATTTTCTCCTTTATCACTTTCCCTTTTCCCAGTCCACACCCAGCAATTTTTGGTTGGTGAACCACTAGTGAGGTTTTTACAGGCAAAATATTAGTTAACTTCACACGACGGGCTGGAAAACTGGTAGAGGTAGGAGCACAATAATAAAGGCGATGCTGGGGAGTCTCCAAGGAGTGTAGTGTAGTCTCTCACCATCTGTTGAAGGGGTTATACCATTGTGCTTACATCCCACAAAGGTCGCAAATTGACTAGGATTATCAGGTTAAGGAGTGGGAGGTAGTAATGATGGGGCTTATTGATCATACGGGTTGATTTCGCAAACCGAGTCGTGAATCTAAGGCAATTGTAGCTGTGGTTTTGCGAGGTGGGGACATATCGTTGTGACAAAATTGGCAAATTGGCGATTTTTTAGCCATCAGCCTTTGTTAAACTAATTTTCACCTAGTAAAGCCTTTTAATAGCCCTGAGAACATCATCTAACTACTCTTTATTGCCAGAATCCAGGCTGTACTTGATGCCATAATTTTTATCCTCTAGTTTTTTGATCGTTAAATAAGAGCCAAATCAAGTATATAGAATAATTCCTCAAAGCTAATATTGGTTAAGATAAACAATGGTAATTTTAGTTGTCATAATTAACACCCTAATTTCGCTGATACTACTCTATGTAGCTTGGCGGGTGTGGCAACTTAAGCAGCAGCTAGCATACATAGCAGATAGGTTAACCGCCTATGAAAGTTGTACCCATGCAGCACTGAATAAAGCACCCGAAAATATTTATCTCAGCCAGCAGAATATTTATAACTTACGGCAGAGAAATCAAGTGCTACAAATGCAAATTCAACAAGTGCGGCAACTTATCAGTCTACTTTTGCTAGGACGGCAAATCTGGCAGCGTTATTTTCTGAAGCTAGAGTTAACATCTGGGAAAAGAACAGTTACAAAATGAGTTACGTCAGGTTCAGATGAAGATTTATGATCAGGGCTGACGGGGGGACACGGAGAGAATTTCGTAGTAAGATCCCACAGGGTGCATTGGCTTCTAGCGATCGCTTCTCCTTTCCATACCCTAATCTTAAGTAACCTAGCAAGATCGGCTACGGAACTACCCAAGATGTAATACAAACAGACGCACCCGAGAAGGCTTACCGGAGGTATGAAAACTTTGGGAGACAGGGGGAGTTTTGAATTATAAGTAATTAATGCTTTAGATATTAATCAATAAAAGCAACATTTCTCGCTCATATTTTGTCAGCATAGATTAACTGAATAAAATCGGTTGAGTCTTGCAAGGGGAGAAAACCCACCTAAAATAGGTGTAAGGAGAGAAACAACAAGATGTCTAATAACCGTTCTGGAGTATTTATTGGCGGTTTGATGCTGGGAGCTACCATCGGTGCTTTGACCGGTTTGCTCGTGGCTCCACGCACAGGGCGCGAAACGCGTAAAATTTTGAAAAAATCTGCCAATGCTATCCCAGAATTGGCAGAAGATTTATCAACGAGTGTGCAAATCCAGGCAGATCGTCTCTCTGCTAGCGCACTACGAAACTGGGATGAGACTTTAGATAGATTACGGGAAGCGCTAGCAGCTGGTGTAGATGCCAGTCAGCGAGAAAGCCAAGTCTTGAAGCGGCAAATATCTGTTGAAGACTCAGATTCGCTTCCCCAGCAATTAGAACGCTCATAAATGACACAACCGTGATTGAACCCCTGTTTTGGTTGGGACTTTCCTTACTTTTAGTCGCCACAAGCTTGACTGCGGTTTTAGTGGCGGCAATACCGGCTTTGCAGGAGTTAGCACGCGCGGCTCGCAGTGCAGAAAAGCTATTTGATACACTCTCGCGGGAGTTACCGCCCACTCTAGAAGCTATCCGCGTGACTGGCTTAGAAATCACTGACTTAACTGATGATGTCAGCGAAGGCGTAAAAAGTGCTAGTCAAGTCGCCAAACAAGTTGACCAAAGTCTTGATAGTGCAAGAAAACAGGCTCAAAATCTGCAAGTAGGTACACGCAGTATCTTTATTGGCGCCAAAGCTGCTTGGAAAAACTTCACGCGCCAAAAACCAGCGAGGCGAACTAGCGATCGCACCCCAATCAATGAAAAACCACCTCTAACGTTGCGAGAACGAGAAGTGCTGAGGCAAGAAAATCACCGCATCAAAGCAGAAGTGTACCGCGTTAATGACGGTTATAACGATGCCACTAGCTGGGAAAACAATTTTGATGATGAAGATTGAATTGGGGCATTAGGCATTGCTGATCTTCCTTGTTGCGGTGTCAAAACGTGCAAGAATATCTTGAGTATTTTAACTGATTGACAAAATGCACTTTATCTCAATTTTTGATAAATACCATTCCCCACTCTCCACTCACCAAAAACCTTTTGCTTTGATCCCCTAGATTAGAGTAAAGTAAACAAGTGTAAAGAACTATCATTTTTCTAGTACTCTTTTAAAATAACTTGTTCAGTTCTACCGTTGATATTTGTATAAAAACGCCCATGCAATCTTGTTTTTGGCGGCGAATTCTAGTATCTATTGCAATATTTTTCCTGGCTGGGTCAATTTGGGTCATGCATTCTCCCCCAGCACTGGCTTATGACAATCCTGAGTTACTTCCTGACACCTTTACCCCAGTTGTAGATTTAGCAAAATCTTTGCCTGTGCTGCAAGAGGAAAAGCTTGTCAAAGATTTAGATCAGTTTGAAGCCGATACGGGCTGGAAACTGCGAGTATTGACCCAGTATGACCGTACCCCAGGTAGGGCAGTTATAAAATATTGGGGTTTGGATGACAAAAGCATTCTACTAGTTGCCGATTCTCGTGGCGGTAACATCCTCAGTTTTAGTGTCGGCGATGCTGTTTATGAACTTTTACCCCGGACTTTCTGGATAGAACTGCAAACCCGCTTCGGTAATTTGTACTTTGTCCGCGAACAAGGCGAAGACCAAGCCATTCTGCAAGCCTTAGAATCGGTTAAAGGCTGTTTGCTCAAAGGTGGTTGCAATGTTGTCCCCGGACTGCCACGAGAGCAATGGATTCTCACCTTGATTACCTCAGTTATTGGTGGGGTGATTTGTGGATTTGCAGCTCAACCCCGCGAGAAAGGACAAGTTTTTGCTTGGCAATGGGCTTTAATTTTCTCACCTTTGTGGGGAATCTTGTTTATTGCCTTCGGTATTGGGCCAGTTGTGACACGCACAAGCGACTGGGTACCTTTAGTTCGCAATATCTCTGGGTTTCTCATTGGCGTCTTGGTTGCCTACCTATCTCCTATTTTCAGTCGGTCTTCTTCTAATAATGAGTTATGAGTAGCGAAGATTTGAGTGATTCAAGCTGCCGCTCAAACTTATCGCTGAGTTATGAGTTAATTAAAAATTAACTTATAACTTATAACTCCTAACTCTTAACTCTCTGAAGCTGATAAGCTGAAAGCTAATATTTGAGAAGCTCAACAAAAATGGAATGGCACGTAACTGATGCTCAAAGTTTAGCAATCATTGATAGTGAAATTGGCGATCATGTCTTTTCACCCGCAGAGTATGAGATTGTGCGTCGGGTAATCTACGCCACGGCTGATTTTGAGTATAAGTCTTTGATTCGCTTTTCTGAGCGTGCCTTGCAAGCTGGAGCAGCAGCACTAGCCGCACGTACTACGATTGTGGTAGATGTCCCGATGGTACAAGTAGGTATTGCCTACGACATTCAAAACACCTTTGCTAATCCGGTGTATTGCAGCATGGAAGCTGTAACACGTCCTCAAAAAGAAAAAACTCGCGCCGCATGGGGAATAGAAACCTTAGCGAAGCGTTATCCAGAGGGTATTTTTGTGGTGGGCCAAGCGCAAACGGCACTGACTGCACTGGTGGATTTAATTGAAGTTGAGGAAATTAGACCTGCTTTAATAATTGCAACTCCAGTGAGATTTATAAATGTTGATGAAGCTAAAAAGCGTTTACAAGACTCTCTAGTGCCTCACATTACAATTGACGGTCGCAAAGGTAATGCAGTTGTAGCAGCTGCGATCGTTGATGGATTGGTAGACTTGGCTTGGCAAGCCTATGGACAAGATGGAAATCGGGGGAGTTAGGAAAGCCAGCTTTATTGTATTTTGTATCCAAAAGAGTATTCAAAATCACTGAATATCCTGATATTTTTGTTAAGTAGTGCCGATAAAGGAGCCTTTTTTTGTGGTGATTCAAGGTTTCAGTTTAAGCGCATATCTTGCAATTCCTCTGGTATTAGGTCTTTTGGCTGAAGGAGAAAGTATAAAAGTATCTTTAATTAAAAACGTTCGTCAGGTATCCACTAACAAGGAAATTATCCTATCTAGTCGCAAGCTAATCAGCACTAAAGCGACACCGGAAACATACTATGTTAGTGGTACTGGAAACGACAAAAATAGCGGAGTTTCTTCTTCATCCCCTTTTAAGACCATTCAAAAGGCGGCAAATATTACGAAGCCTGGGGACACCGTACTAATTATGAACGGAGTGTACACGAATGCAAATCCGGGTGGGAACGTGGTATCTATTACTCGCTCTGGAACAGCAAATGCATGGATTAAGTTTAAAGCATATCCTGGACATTATCCGAAAATTCAGCACAATGGATGGAATGGAATTTTGATTGACAATGGAGCATCATATATTGAGATAAATGGGCTGGAGGTCGTAGGAAACAATGCCAACATAACCCTTGATTATGCGATGAGTCAAAAGAGTAACAAAGTAAACCCACTAACGAATGGAAACTGCATTAATGTAGATGGGCGAAAAAATGGTCGTAGTCACCATATACGTATTGTCAACAACAAGGTACATGGGTGTGGAGGAGCAGGGATTTCAGCGATTGAATCGGACTATGTGACAATAAGTAATAACGTGGTGTTCGATAATGCCTGGTACAGCGTTTATGGTTGCAGTGGCATTTCGATGTTAAACAATTGGAATTCTGACAACAATCGCGGATACAAGATGTTTGTTACCAACAACAAGTCCTACAATAATCGCATGTACATCCCTTGGATTGCGGTCGGAAAAATCACAGACGGTAATGGCATTATTATCGATAGCACAAGAAACGATCAGAATAACTCAACATTGGGTGCATATAAAGGACGTACTTTAGTTCAAAACAATCTTACATTTAATAATGGTGGCTCAGGTATTCATGCATTTTTAAGTGAGCATGTTGATATTCTAAATAACACAGGTGTTTTAAATAATCAAAGTCCAGAAATTAAAGGTAGTCAAATATATGCTCATACGTCATCTGATGTCAGAATTTTAAGGAACATTCTCTATGCTTTCCCTGGCAAAAATATTAACACTAACACTAAAAATAAAAACGTTATTTATGATTATAATATCTACATTAATAGTTCTAATATAAGTGTTAAGGGGTCTCACGATATTGTTGCAGACTCACAGTTTTTAAGCAAGTATCCCACTCTCGAAAAAATATCTGGCAATTGGAAATCGCGGCTAGATAAACAAAATCCGCCAACGCGGACTTATGTAGAGCCTAAGTCAGCAGCTTTTGCTTGTGGGACAGTGACTTATCGTTTGCAAGGGAAACTCATCAAAGTGGGATGCTCTCGTTAGCAAGAAGGCAAGAGGTACAGGGCAGGAGAGATTTATCCCGAATTAATCAAAATGCTCGAAACTCCTGGGCGACCTAGTACTTACGCATTGACGCAAAATACAAAGTATGAAGGGCTTGTAAAACCACATCTGTCGTAGGGGCACAGCAATGCTCATTAGTGTCAACTTAAGCTTAAACTCCTTTAAAACCTCGTTTCTAGCCAGAGGCTAGAAATGCTGCTCCTGGCGGCTCTGCCGCCAGCAAGAGAGGCGGAGCCTCAAGGACGAGCATTCCCAGTCTCCGACTGGGAACGAGGCAGACGAGGCAGTCTAAAAGCTAGTTCTAGACTTGCTTTCACGTTAAGTTGACACCAATGAGCTTTTTCTGTGCCCCTACAGCGCGGGTTTACCCATCGTCAAAGAACAATTAAGACCTGAAACGACCATTTTCGTGAATACATACCATGATTAATTTGTACAGTGCGTAAGTCCTATGACCGTCGGCAAGCTTTGCGGTTGAGAGCAAACTACCGAAATATTTGCGATATGCGGCTCGTAATTAGTGTGAGTATATCTCTTGCGCGTTTCTGAAAGAGAAGCCTATACTGATTACTTCTTCAATCCTCTTCTCTACGACGCCGCCGACGCGGGTTTTGTTGTTGGTCTTCACGCAAGCGGCGACCGACTTCGTTAAAGAAATCCCGCCGCAGACAAGGATAATCGCTAACCCACAGGTCACGATTAGGAAAGTATATATCGCTGAATTCTTCAATACTGCTTAAATCTGAGCGATTTGACATCACTACCATTTCTGCAATTTGACCGCGAGTAATAACTTTGTGAGCAGGACGTAATGGTGCTACAAACTCAATACTAAATCCTGTGTCATCACCGACCTCTAAGTTTAGCTGTTTTTCTCGGTTTTCTACAATCACCAATTCGCCTTTGTTGTTGACTGTTTCGGTTTTACCCATCAACTGGTCTGTAATCCACCAATCTAGGACTCGACCACGGAAAAAGCCGCCGTACTTATAACGGCGGCATTGTAAATTCCGCATACTTGCTTGAAACACTGGATACCACAGCCAAAAAAAAGCGCTAATTATTCCTAGCACAAATACTATTGAAGCAAACTCAAGCTTGAAAACAACTGTTACAAGCAAAATAGCAACTACGGCAACTACAGAAATTAACAGCCGTTGCAAAAAATTTGAGAACTTTCCCCAGTAGTACTTGTATTGCAAACCAGTGGCAATTAGGGGGACAACTTGTTCAAATTTCTGGCGAGTCAGTGGTACTAACATGAGTGCCCAATTGTATGTTTAAAGTATCTTTTCTAATCCATATACTAACGACTTGAGCGCTAAGACTTTGCGAATCGCTAGTAACACTCCTGGCATATAACAACCGCGATCGCTCGTATCATGTCGTAAAGTATAAATCTGTCCCGCTGCGCCAAAAATAACTTCCTGATGGGCAATCAATCCCGGCAAGCGCACACTATGAATTCTAATCCCTTCATCTGCTATACTGCCTCTAGCTCCTGGCAATTTCTCCGTTTCTTCTACAACAGCCGGATTAAAAGTTTTACCTAATTCTCCTAATAACTGCGCTGTTTGAATCGCAGTACCACTGGGAGCATCAGCTTTTTGGTTGTGATGCAGTTCGATAATTTCTACATGGTCAAAATATTTGGAAGCTGCGATCGCGGCTTGTTGCAACAGTACCATGCCAATGGAGAAGTTAGGAATAATTAGACAACCGGTGCTAGCTTTGTCGGCAAAGTCTGCCAAGTCTTGAATTTGTTTTGGACTTAAGCCAGTGGTGCCGACTACAGGACGAATACCGTAAGCGATCGCACTGCGAATATTGTCATAAACTGAGTCAGGATGGGTAAAGTCTACAATCACCCCTGGAGGCGATTTTCTGTCACCAGCCACATACCCCAACATCGGTTCTAATTGATTGGTAATCGGCACTTCCAGAGGTTCGCTTAAACCCGCCAACTCTCCAGCATCTTTATCTTGATGTTCCAAACTGTGGTCAATTGCACCCACTAAGTTTAAGTCAGGCGCAAGAGCCACCGCCTTAATCACCTCACGGCCCATTTTGCCAGCAGCACCGTTGACAATAACCGGGATAGGAGCTTGATTCGTCATAGGTCGAGAAATACTTTTTGAGTCAACAAGGGAATTGTAAAGACTTTGGTGATCTAGTAGCTAGCTTCTCAAATCTCTGGCTTAATTTCCGACTACCCAGATTTGTGCAGCTAATCGCTCAGTTTTTCTACTCTCCAAAAGATCGCTTCTCATTTTCATCCCACTATCTTAGCCCTGGAGCTTAGACCAAAAGCAAATATATAAAATGAAATCTTAAAATGCCCCCTTAGAGGATTGCGGTTTTTATCACAATAGGTTTTATTAAAACGTTACGTCAATTAAATAATCTTCACGAGTCTAAACGAAATAGGTAGGTTCTGTTTTTTGCCGCTAATACAGCCCTATTCGTTTTCAGCAAACAAAAATCTGCCTTTAAAGAGAAAATCCATGTTATCAGGTTTTTTGCGTGTTTTCAACGATAGTTCCAAAAACGTTAGACGTAAAGTTATCAACATTTATGCGTTCCTGATTAGCGTGAATATTTTGGTTTGGGTAGTTGCCCTCATTGCATTTCACAATTACCCTCTTCTACTTGGCACTGCCGTATTAGCTTATAGCTTTGGTCTGCGTCATGCTGTAGATGCCGATCATATTGCGGCGATTGACAACGTTACCCGCAAATTGATGCAGGAGAATAAACGACCTGTTGCTGTTGGGTTCTTTTTTTCACTGGGTCATTCTACTATTGTGGTTTTAGCCTCTGTTGCGATCGCTTTGACCGCCGCAACCATCCAAAAGGACTTTCCTGACTTTCAAAAGGTTGGCGGGTTAATTGGCACTACTGTTTCGGCACTTTTCCTACTGGCAATTGCAGCGATTAATATGGTGGTGCTGTGGGATGTCTATAAAACCTTCCAAAGCGTAAAGCGGGGAGGAATCTACGATGATCAGTCCTTAGACGAATTTTTAAACCAACGTGGGTTGTTGGGTCGCTTCTTCCGTCCCTTGTTTCGGCTGATAGATAGTAGCTGGAAAATGTACCCTTTGGGTTTTCTTTTCGGTTTAGGCTTCGATACAGCAACTGAGGTAGGACTGCTTGGGATCTCTGCAAGTCAAGCAGCTAAAGGTCTGCCGATTTGGTCGATCCTATTGTTCCCAGCTTTGTTTACAGCAGGTATGTCCCTAGTTGACACTACAGACGGTATTTTAATGCTTGGTGCTTATGGCTGGGCTTATGTAAAACCAATCCGCAAGCTCTACTACAACATGACCATCACCTTTGTTTCTGTACTGGTTGCTGTAATCATCGGAGGGATTGAAGCTCTGAGCATCATTGGCGATCAGTTAGAACTGAAAGGTTCGTTTTGGGATCTTATTAGTAAACTAAGTGATAATTTTGGCGCAATTGGCTACTTGATCATTGGTATCTTTGTCTTAAGTTGGTTACTCTCGACTTTGATCTACAAAGTCAAGAAGTACGATGAGTTGGAGGTTACTACCACTACAACCCCTAAGCAGACAAGGGATAAGGGAATAGATAGAGATTAAAGGAGATGATCAATCGTCTCACGCCGAAGTCCAAAATCTTCAAGCCCCTGACTTGACTACGGGTCAATCCAAAAACGCTCAAAGACTCGCTAACGCTACCAGGACTTACGCATAAGCAACGGAAAATCGAACCACATAGGACGCAGAGGACAGCGAGGAATAAGAGTTTGAGAGGTTTTTGCGTAAGTCCTAGCTACGAAGAAAGTAAATCCAAAATCGGTTGACTTCTGAATTCTTGTTCAAGGAAACTTCCTCTCTCGCACTTCCAAAGCATAATCTTGCACAGCTTTGGTAATCGTCTCGCGCAAATTTGTGTAAACTTTGGCGAATGGTGGATGCTTCTCTGCCAGTCCCAGGACATCTGAGGTAACTAAAACTTGTCCATCGCAGTGAATTCCCGCACCGATACCAATTGTCGGAATAGTAAGTTTTTGTGTAATCTGCATTGCCAAATCTGCGGGTATATGCTCTAACACTAGAGAAAATACACCCGCTTGTTCGAGAGCGATCGCTTGTTGTAAAATCTTCTCACTAGCTTCTTGCGTCTTTCCTTGTTGTCGCAAACCCAGTTGATGTACTGATTGCGGTGTCAAACCCAGATGACCCATTACTGGAATTCCGGCTTCTACTAAACGAGCCACAGTTTCAGCGATCGCTGGATAACCGCCTTCCAATTTTACCGCTTGAGCGCCCGTTTCCTTCAGTACCCGCCCAGCCGAGTGCATCGCTTGTTGCAGACTTTCTTGATACGTCAAAAATGGTAAATCTACAACTACTAATGCGCGTTTAACCCCCCGGCGCACCGATTTGGCGTGATAGATAATTTCATCCAAAGTTATTGGCAGTGTTGTTTCATACCCTAGAACTACTGCCATAGAGTCACCCACGAGGATTAAGTCTACACCAGCTGCGTCGAGGAGTTGAGCGATCGCATAATCCCAGGCGGTCAACGCCACAATTGAACGTCCCTGTTGTTTCCATTGAATTAATTGCTGGGTAGTGATTGCCATTTTTCTCGGTGGGGAGTAGGGAGTCCTGAGTTAGAAGTTAAAAATTAGGAGTGAGGAGTTTTGAATTTAAAAATTTTTTAACTTATAACTCCTAACTCATAACTCTTAACTAATCATTTAACAGCGCGACTGAAAGCAAGATGGGGTTTTGCACTGTTCGTTTTGGGCATTAACCAAGCTAGACCTTGACTAGTGCCGATCCATAATTTATTGGCGATGTCAGGTGCAAGGGTAAGAACCCGACTAGAAGGAAGTCCAGCAACTTCTGCGTCTAACACAGCTCCTGTATTTGGATTTAATCGTAACAAACCATTACTAGTCCCAACCCAGACACTACCATCTTTCGCAAAACGTATCGCTGTGACGTCACGCCCGCGCAGGCGAGTCACAGACCGCAACACTGCACCAGTTTTTGGATTAATAACTAGCAAATTATTTGGCATTCCCGCCCAAATTAACCCTTCTGGACTAATAGCCAAAGCTTGTACAGTCGTCCCTGGTAAATCGACTATCCGCTTCATAATCGCAGCAGTAGCAGTATTTACCCGCACCAATCCCTCAAGAGTGCCTACCCACAGTTGACCTTCAGCATCTAAAGTCAGGGTGTTAGCGCTGACACCAGGCAGATTTTTTAATGTTGTCATAATCAAACCTTGGTCGGGACTAATTAAAGCTAAACCGCTATCGGTTCCAGTCCACAAATAACCCCGTTTGTCAAGTAACAGTGACAATACCCGTTTAGAAGGCAAAAATAAATTCTGCGCGGTGATTTCGCTAGTGCGGGGGTCTACTCGGATTAGTCCCTCATAACTTCCCACCCACAAGCGTCCTACTTTGTCTTGGGCTAAAGCACCAATGGTAACATTCGGTAAACTAACACGAGAAATTATCTTGCCAGTTTTAGGATCAATCCGCGATAGTCCGCGCCAAGAACCTACCCAAAGATTGCCTGTAACGTCTTCCAGTAAGTTACTGACACGATAATCAGTTTCTGGCGAATGTTCTTGGACTCCTCGCTCATTGGGTAAGGGTTCTACTCGTGGAGGCGGTGCGGAAGGTGGGTAAGCGGGGGTTACATCAGATGAATTAATGTCAGGCGTTTTTTGTGCCCATCCCATATTTGGCGAAGCTATCAACCCTAGCAGGATAGAAGTAATTAATAAACTAGTACGCTTGCAAAACAATACCACGGTGACATTTCCTTTGGAGACAGTACCCATAGCCGTTACCTAAACTGGCTTTGGGTTAATTTCAGTGTTCCCCTAGCTAGGATTTTTTAAACATCGAGGAATAGGGATTGGGGAATAGGAAATAAATATTTAGGAATACTTTCTCATTACCTAACACCTACTCCCCACTCCCCACATACCATTAATGGCACTTTGTAAAGCATTTGTAACAAAAAGTTTAAATCATTATGTAATAACAAAATTAAATAGATAAGTTAAAAACTTTCAAAGAATAACTTATCGAATTCTTGATATATTGTGAAATAAGTTACAAATCACGTGGTGTGCAATTCTTTATATCTTTCGCTCACCACTCTGCTAAATCTCTGTCAAGTAAATTCTTTTCTGGTATCTTTTCCATCAAGGGGAAAGATATAAGGAGTGCAAAGGCGGGAATGTGTGCCAGCCAGCCCAATGTCTTGAATACCCAATTTATGGGGGAATT
The DNA here is from genome assembly GCF_036917935.1 of Nostoc sp. Lineage (GTDB taxonomy): Bacteria > Cyanobacteriota > Cyanobacteriia > Cyanobacteriales > Nostocaceae > Nostoc. Next base: position 102,355 of record NZ_JBALEL010000028.1, read on the forward strand.
ATCTAAATCAAGCCGCAAAACGCGGAAGTTTTGGTGAAATTGAGAAGGTTTAGTTGGGTGCGAAGAAGAGGTAAAAAAGAATTTTGATTTTTAGCAAGAGGGAACAGTAGAAGCGCTAGGTCGTGTACCCCTAGAAGGGGAAAACACTGGTGAGGAGGGCTACCACCGGGACCATTGTGTCCGCCGCAAAAAAACTGCTAACCTCTGCCAAAGGCAACTCCTAACAAAAATTTTTCCTGATCTTCCCCTCGCTCAAGGGGGCAAGAGCGGGGTGAGGGGAAGTTGCACGAAACGTGATTTGATAATTAAAAAGAGTGATTTCAGGGAAGGATAAAATTATGTCTTACGCTCAAACGAAGACTCAGAGCAAATCTGGGTATAAAGCCGGGGTTCAAGATTACAGACTAACTTATTACACACCGGATTACACACCAAAAGATACCGATCTTCTAGCTGCGTTCCGTATGACACCTCAGCCTGGTGTTCCTCCCGAAGAAGCAGGTGCGGCTGTTGCGGCTGAATCTTCCACAGGTACTTGGACAACTGTGTGGACAGATTTGCTCACCGACCTCGATCGCTACAAAGGTCGTTGCTATGATATCGAACCAGTTCCCGGCGAAGACAACCAGTACATCTGTTACGTTGCCTATCCTTTGGACTTGTTTGAAGAAGGCTCTGTAACCAACGTATTGACCTCAATTGTCGGTAACGTATTTGGTTTCAAAGCTTTGCGGGCACTGCGTTTAGAAGACATCCGCTTTCCAGTAGCTTACATCAAGACCTTCCAAGGGCCTCCTCACGGTATCCAAGTTGAGCGCGACAAGTTAAACAAATACGGTCGTCCTTTGTTGGGTTGTACCATTAAGCCCAAATTGGGTCTTTCCGCTAAGAACTACGGACGCGCTGTATACGAGTGTTTACGCGGTGGTTTGGACTTCACCAAAGACGACGAAAACATCAACTCCGCACCATTCCAAAGATGGCGCGATCGCTTTTTGTTCGTAGCTGAAGCTATCAACAAAGCTCAAGCAGAAACCGGTGAAATTAAAGGTCACTACCTAAACGTCACCGCTCCTACCTGTGAAGAAATGCTGAAGCGGGCTGAGTACGCCAAAGAACTCAAAATGCCCATTATCATGCATGACTACCTCACCGCAGGTTTCACCGCCAACACCACATTGTCTCGTTGGTGCCGTGATAACGGTATCCTGTTGCACATTCACCGTGCGATGCACGCTGTAATTGACCGTCAAAAGAACCACGGTATCCACTTCCGGGTATTGGCTAAAGCCCTCCGTTTGTCTGGTGGCGATCACATCCACACTGGTACAGTAGTTGGTAAGTTGGAAGGTGAGCGCGGCATCACAATGGGCTTCGTTGACCTGTTGCGTGAAAACTACATTGAGCAAGACAAGTCTCGTGGTATTTACTTTACCCAAGACTGGGCTTCTCTACCTGGTGTAATGGCAGTTGCTTCTGGTGGTATCCACGTATGGCACATGCCCGCGCTAGTAGAAATCTTTGGTGATGACTCCGTACTACAATTCGGTGGTGGTACTCTGGGACACCCTTGGGGTAATGCTCCTGGTGCAACCGCTAACCGCGTCGCCTTGGAAGCCGTTGTTCAAGCTCGTAACGAAGGCCGCAACTTGGCTCGTGAAGGTAACGATATCATCCGCGAAGCTGCCAAGTGGTCTCCTGAACTGGCTGTAGCTTGCGAACTCTGGAAAGAAATCAAGTTCGAGTTTGAAGCAATGGATACCGTCTGATCTGAGTTAACAGTTAAGAGTTAAGAGTTAAGAGTTAGGATTTGGATTAATTCATAACTCATAACTCATAATTCATAACTCTTTAGGGCTGGGGTCAAGCATGAATCTTAAGCAAATTGCGAAGGACACAGCCAAAACTCTCCAAAGCTATCTGACTTATCAGGCTCTAAGGACAGTATTGGCACAGCTAGGCGAAACGAATCCGCCATTAGAACTTTGGTTGCATAACTTTTCGTCTGGCAAAATTCAGAATGGTGAGTCATACATTGAACAACTGTTGCGAGAAAAACCAGATTTGGCTTTGCGAATCATGACTGTCAGAGAACACATTGCCGAAGAAATTGCCGAATTTTTACCGGAAATGGTTCGCACTGGCATTCAGCAAGCCAACATGGAACAGCGTCGCCAGCATTTAGAACGCATCACACGGATAGACACATCTAACCCCAGTCTGCAACCAGAACAGCAAGCAACTTCAGATCAGAATTTGGATAACTTATCCAATTAGTTCGGTCAACCTAGTAGTAAAAAATCGCAACCCATTATCAAAAGCTATGCAAACTTTACCAAAAGAGCGTCGTTACGAAACCCTTTCTTATCTCCCACCTCTGACTGATGCTCAAATTGCCAAGCAAATCCAGTACATTTTGAATCAAGGTTACATTCCAGCGATCGAGTTTAACGAAACTTCTGAGCCAACAGAATTATATTGGACAATGTGGAAGTTGCCTTTGTTCGGTGCTAAATCCACTCAAGAAGTATTGAGCGAAGTCCAAGGATGCCGTTCTCAATTCAACACCAGCTATATCCGGGTTGTGGGTTTTGACAACATCAAGCAGTGCCAAATTCTCAGCTTTCTTGTTCACAAACCCAACAAACCCAACAAATACTAAAGCTAGCAAGCTTTAAGTAATTGGTTTATCCCCATAGGAGAGGTAGAATTATCTGCCTCTCCTATTTACTAGATTTGTTTTTAAACGCAGAGGGACGCAGAGGTTTACGCATAGGCGCTTCGCCAGGGGCACGGAGTTATTCTCTGTCTGCCTCTATGTTTTTTAACAGAGTAATAGAAGAGGAGAGCGTTAGGGCGACTAGCAGACCATTAAGACTATACAAAATTACGATTAGAGGTGAACCCAAGTAGTTCAGTAAGTATTTGCCGACATTTGGGCATTTATACCTCACCATCTAATGCATTATCCGAAGCGTCCCAGTTGGTGGGAGAATTAAAGACGATAAATGATGCATTGGATGGTGTTATCTCCAGCCCAAAGGAATCTGTATAAATGTGGAAACGAATTGTATTAATTTTGTTATTGGTGTTGAGCTTCAGTCTAAGTAATTCTGATGTTGCGGCTGCGGCTGGACTCAAAAGCTTTGTAGACAGTAGTGATGGCTATCAGTTTTTATATCCTAACGGCTGGCTGCCAGTTAAAGTTGCCGATGGCCCAGATGTGGTTTTCCACGATTTGATTGAGGTGTCTGAAAATATTTCGGTTGTAATTAGCCCAGTTCCAGAAGGCAAAACTTTGTCAGAATTGGGAACCCCAACAGAAGTAGGATATAAATTAGGAAAAGCAGCTCTTGCGCCTCCTGACTCTGGTCGTTCGGCTGAATTAGTCAATGCCGGACAGCGAGAAGTAGACGGTAAAACATACTACCTTTTAGAGTACGAAGTTAAACTCCCCAATCAACAGCAACGACACAACATTGCCAGTGTCGCTGTTAGCCGTGGTAAACTTTTTACCTTCAACGCCTCAATTCCTGAGAAACGCTGGCAGAGAGTTAAACGAATGATTGATGAGGTTGTCAATTCTTTTTCTGTCTATTAATTGGGGAGTAAGAATTTTAGATTTTAGATTTTGGATTTTAGATTGAAATTTAATTCAAAATCTAAAATTGAATTGGCCAATACCCAATTACCAAGTTTGTCAGAAATCTCATGAAAATTCCACCTTTTGTACTTGCCTCAGCCTCCCCAGCTCGACACCGCTTGCTGCAAACTGTTGGTATTGAACCGATAGTTCGACCTAGTGACTTTGATGAGTCGCAAATTGAACTAAGTGATCCAGCAGAATTAGTCAAAACTCTTGCCGACTACAAAGCACAAACTGTAGCCCCGCAGTTTGAATCGGCTTTGATTATGGGTTGTGATTCCGTTTTGTCGATGAATGGTGAAATTTACGGCAAACCAGCAGATATCTCGGAAGCGATCGCCCGTTGGCAGATAATGCAAGGTAACTTTGGCGACTTGTACACAGGTCACGCCTTAATTGATACATACCAAAACCGTACTTTAGTCAAGTCTCAAGTTACAAGAGTTTACTTTGCCCAAATGAGCGATCGCGCCATTGCAGCTTATGTTGCCACAGGTGAACCCCTCAAGTGTGCTGGAGCCTTTGCCATTGAGGGTTTTGGTAGTTTCTTCGTGGAAAAAATTGCAGGCTGTCATAGCAATGTAATTGGACTCAGTTTACCCCTGCTGCGGCAGATGCTAGGGGAATTGGGATATGATGTTACTGATTTCTGGCAATAGTCTTTTGTCATAGGTAAGGGGAAAACATGAGTTAATTTTTGCAGGTCGATGCAATTGAATTGCAGGTCGATGTTATGTGATTGTAAGTCGATACAATTGAATTGCAGGTCGATGTTATGTGATTGTAAGTCGATACAATTGAATTGCAGGTCGATGTTATGCGATTGTAAGTCGATACAATTGAATTGCAGGTCGATGTTATGCGATTGTAAGTCGATGCAATTGAATTGCAGGTCGATGTTATGCGATTGTAAGTCGATGCAATTGAATTGCAGGTCGATGTTATGCGATTGTAAGTCGATACAATTGAATTGCAGGTCAATGTTATGCGATCGCGGGTCAATATTTCTTGCTGGCAGGTCAGTAAGTGTTTGCTTATATTGCAGTCCAGAGCAGGTATGGCACGACAGGTTGTAGACTGGCCACTAGATCGCATTCCCAACTAGAATATGTCATTTACTTCTATGCCCTCGCTGCGTGAGCAACAACATCCCCTAATTCGTCAGCTAGCTGATTGTATTGAGGCAGCTTGGCATCAGCACCTGGATCTATCGCCCTACCATTTGCCTAATGAGTTGGGGTATGTGGAAGGTAGATTAGAAGGCGAAAAACTGACGATTGAAAACCGCTGCTATCAAACGCCCCAGTTTCGGAAAATGCACTTGGAACTGGCAAAAATCGGAAATATGCTGGATATTTTGCACTGTGTCATGTTTCCCCGTCCAGAATACAACCTGCCGATGTTTGGTTGTGATTTAGTTGGGGGTAGAGGTCAAATTAGTGCAGCGATCGCAGACCTTTCTCCTATCCAAGTAGAACGCACCTTACCAGAATCTTATACTTCTGCACTGACACAGTTAACAGTGCTTAACTTTTCTCAACCCCGTGAGTTACCTGAATGGGGAAATATTTTTTCAGATTTTTGTATCTTTGTCCGCCCCAGTTCCCCAGAAGAAGAAACAATGTTTCTGTCGCGGGTGCGAGAATTTTTAGACATTCATTGCACCCAAGCGATCGCTTCACATCCTGTTTCGGTTGAACAAGTCACGCAAAATCTCGCCGGACAACACAACTACTGCACCAAACAGCAGCAAAACGATAAAACCCGCCGCGTACTAGAAAAAGCCTTTGGCCCAGCTTGGGCAGAAAATTATATGACCACAGTTTTATTCGATCTCCCAACTTAATCATCCCCTCGATCTCCCTGATCTCCCCCATCTCCCCCATCTGTAGGCTCTGTTACGTTTTCAGTTAAGGGATAAATGTAGAATTCATTCAACGAGAGTTTAATGGAGTGCCCAAAACAGCAACAGGGAGAATAGCAAGGTCTTTGAAGCGAATATCACAAAATGGTTTGTTGTCTTGGTAGGTGCAAGCAACTAGAGACAGCTAACTCATTGACCAGAAAGTTAAGGAAACTCTAATGTTAAGAATGCTCAAGTTGACAGACATTTTTTAGTTAGTTAATCGTTGATTCACTTAAGGAAGACTAACTTTTGTAGCAAGATTGTGTCCAAAAAAGGTAACAGTCTATTTTTGATGTTTCTTTTCAATTTTGTTGACTAACTATAGCCGTAGTGAATGTAGCAGTAAAGTACCGCATCATACCAATTTAGGATTTTGTGTAGAGGCGCGATATATCGCGTCTTTATATCTAGATTCATACTGCTTGTGAATTCTGCTAACTCCCATTGCACTCATGTCTCAATGATACTCAGAGTTATTGAATAGACAGCTACTATAGCGCTTCTGGGTTTCAATACAGACCTGACCCCAGCCCCTTCCCGTGTCGAGAAGGGGGAAAATTCAAAGTCTTTCTCCTTTTAGGAGAGAGAAATAGAAGTGAGGTCAAAGTGTATTGCATAGAAATAAACACCATTTTGTAAAGCCATAGTGTTGAACGTTCATCACACAATGGATTTTAAGCCATACCCAGCTTTTAACCACTGTTGTTTGTCCTAACAGCTGGCTGTTGATTAAAAACCCTTTTATTTTTACTTCCATCAGCACAATTCAGGTAAATGGGCAACATACTATGTCAAGGGTGACTGAAAAGCCAAACCCAAGTGAGCAGACACTGAATCATGAACAACCTAAGATTTGGTGGGGTATCGCTGTAGCCGTGCCAATAGTAATCGCTGCTGGGATACTAGGTACGGCTAAAATCGAGCAGTTAAGAAAACTAACTACATCCGCGCCCGTAATGCCATCTACCAATAGCATTAGTGCTGTCGGGCGTTTGGAACCGCGAGGCGAAGTTGTTAAATTGTCCGCCCCATCATCAGGATTAGCACCATCGTCACGAATTCAGCAACTTCTGGTGAGAGAGGGTGAACAGGTAAAGCAAGGTCAAATTGTGGCAATTTTGGACAACCGCGATACCCAAATAGCCGGACTACAAGAGGCAAAAGCGAAAGTTCAAGAAGCCAGTGCGAATTTAGCGCAAGTCAGGGCTGGATCTCCCAGAGATATTCAAGCCCAAAGAGCAGTTATTGCTCGCCTACAAGCGCAGTTACTTGGGGAAAGGGATGGTCAACAAGCAACGATCGCCCGGATTGCAGCTCAGTTAAGTGGTGATAAACTTGTCCAACAAGCAACAGTAAATCGCCTAGAAGCTGAACTCAGTGGGCAAAAAGAAGCTCTGAGAGCAACGCTTACACGTATTCAAGCCCAACAGCGCAATGCCCAAGTCGATGCCGGACGCTATGATTATTTATACCGAGAAGGTGCGATTTCTCAGCAAGAGCGGGATAGTAGACGCCTGAGTGCAGTAACTTCTAATCAACAGGTTGCTGAAAGCCAAGCTACGCGAAAGCAGACATTGGCAACTCTACGACAGCAAGTTGCCGAAGCCAGAGCAACCCAAATACAAAATTTAGCAACTTTGCAACAGCAGCTAATCGAAGCTAAAGTTAACCGTGATAAAACTTTAGCAACTTTGCAAAGACAAATCGATGAAGAAAAGGCCAAACTAAGCAGAATTTTAGATGTTAGTCCTACCGATGTGCAAGTAGCGCAAGCCCAAGTTAGTAATGCGATCGCAAATGTCAGAAAAGCCGAAGCAGAACTAAGGTTAAGCTACGTTCAAGCACCAATCGCTGGAGAGATTTTAAAAGTTTACACCAAATCGGGCGAAGCGATCGGTGCAAATGGCATTGCTGAAATTGGCCAAACCAGCCAAATGTTTGTGATTGCTGAAGTCGCTGAAGACAGCATTGGTAAAGTGCGTATTGGTCAAAATGCTACTATCACCAGTGATAACGGCGCATTTAGCGGCGAATTAAAGGGAACTGTCACTGAAATTGGCAGAAAAATTGGTAAAAAAGATGTGCTGAATACAGATCCAGCAGCAGATGTGGATGCCAGAGTCGTAGAAGTGAAAATTGCTCTGTCTCCAGAAGATAGCCCGAAAGTTTCTGGTTTAACTTACGCCAAAGTTGTTGTCGATATTAATAACTAATTAAGTTGTCGGTGAGCAGCAATACCAATTAAAAATTTGATATTTTGGATTGGGAATATTTTTAAATAGTTTGTTTAATCAATTTTAAACATTCTATAAATTAGATCCGAGCCTCATTGAATGGATTTAAAATGAATCAAAAAATACCTCTGTCGTGGCTACAACTGACAAGAGAAAAAACTCGCCTAGCTGTGGCTTTAGCAGGAATTGCTTTCGCTGATATTTTAATGTTTATGCAACTCGGCTTTCGGGATGCTCTCTATTATAGTAACGTTCGATTCCATAACAGCTTGCAAGGCGATATTGTTTTAATTAACAGTCAATCTAGCGCTGTACTGGCGATGAGAAGCTTTTCTCAACGACGGTTATATAAAGCTTTAGAATTACCCGCAGTCCAATCAGTACATCCGATATATTTAGACTTTACAATCTGGAAAAATCCTGTAACAGGCCGTCCTCGGAGTATCCTGATATATGGAATGAACCCAGAAACTAACCTAGTTAACTTACCTGGAGTTCAGGAGAATTTAGATAAACTGAAACTACCTGATGTAGTTCTATTTGACCGTTCTTCTAGGGTAGAGTATGGCCCAATTGCTACTAATTATGAGCAAGGAAAGACCGTAACAGCAGAAGTGCGAAGGCGGCGAATTAAAGTAGAAGGACTATTTACATTAGGTGCATCATTTGGCGCAGATGGTAATTTAATTACGAGTGATATAAACTTTCTGCGGATATTCAATAATCGTCAAAAAGGATTAATTGATATTGGGCTAATTAGATTAAAGCCGGGAGCAGATGCTAAAGTTGTCGCCCAAGAATTACGAAAGTATTTACCTAATGAAGTAAATGTTTTAACTAAGCAAGAATTTATTGATTTTGAGCGGAATTATTGGGCAAATAGTACAGCAATTGGGTTTATTTTCACATTAGGGACTGTTATGGGTTTCATTGTCGGGACTGTGATTGTTTATCAAATTCTTTATACAGAAGTTGCAGATCACTTAGCTGAATATGCTACCCTCAAGGCAATAGGCTATACACAAAACTATTTATTAACTGTGATTCTTCAAGAGGCTTTATTGTTAGCAATTTTAGGATATTTCCCTGGAATAGTTTTTGCTTTATTTATGTACAAGAGTGCCAGAGATGCAACACTTTTACCAGTTTTTATGAGTTTCGATCGGGCTGTAATGGTGTTGTTTTTGACGATAATGATGTGTATTATTTCCGGTGCGATCGCAGTTAGAAAATTACGCTCTGCCGATCCAGCAGATATCTTTTAATTAATTCAAGATTAATTAAAAGATATTAATTATAAGTTTGACTTATAATCATAAATAAGCAAATTTAATTTCTGATAGTCACGACAGTGAAATTGGGGAACTGCTAATTTATAACTAACAAAAATATGATGGAAAAAGAACCTGTAATCGCCATTAAAAATCTCAATCACTACTATGGCAAAGGCGCACTGAGAAAACAGATATTATTTGACATCAACCTAGAAATTTATTCTGGTGAAATTGTAATTATGACCGGCCCATCAGGTTCAGGTAAAACAACATTACTGAGCTTAATTGGTGGTTTGCGGTCTGTACAAGAGGGAAGTTTAAAATTTTTAGGTGAAGAACTCGTTGGCGTCAGTCAAAACAAATTAGTGCAGATGCGACGCAACATTGGTTATATTTTCCAAGCTCACAATTTGCTAGGGTTCTTGACAGCAAAGCAAAATGTGCAAATGGCGGTAGAATTGAACGATAATATTTCTCAAACAGAAGCAGTGGCTAAATCAAAAGCCATGCTAGGATCTGTTGGTCTAGAAGAACGAGTTGATTACTACCCAGACAATCTTTCTGGTGGACAAAAACAAAGAATTGCGATCGCCCGCGCCTTGGTGAACCATCCCCCACTGGTACTAGCAGACGAACCAACAGCCGCATTAGACAAACAATCAGGACGCGATGTTGTGGAAATAATGCAGAGTCTAGCCAAAAATCAGGGAACTACTATCTTATTAGTCACACACGACAACCGCATTTTAGATATAGCCGATCGCATCGTAGAAATGGAAGATGGTCTTTTAACCCGTAATTCCCCCAATACAGCTATTCAGTCATAATTTTAGTCATTAGTCATTTGTCCTTTGTGAATGACCAATGACCAATGACAGCCATAATTTATTGTCTAGCCGAACCTGATTTTTTAATTCCAGTTGACTTTGGCGGAGTTGGGGTATTTGGTTGGCGAGTAGTACGAAAAGTTACATTTACGCCTTCATTTGATTGTTCCAGCACCAGTAGAGGCGTAGGTTTAGCCTTTTGATCCCAATGCATAGTCGCAATCCGGCCTTGAATTATTGGTTGCCAACTATCTTCGTCTTCTATAGGGCTTAAATAAGTTTCTATACAATCAATAATTTGACTAATAGTCGCAGAAGTTGCTTGCGTCGGTAACTTCATTAACCGAACTTGAATGCGAAACAGCACTCGTTTCGCAGAATTTCCTGGACTACCAGTTTCGTACTCGACATCAAAAGTTTCATCTACTTGCCGTCCAGCACTATTAGCAATTCCAACCGATCCTTGTTGGGCTTGATTTGGACGCAGGGCTTGAGAAATTTTTTCTTTAATCTGAATCTTTATTTGATTAAGAATTGCAAAATGAAACACCTCCTCTGACATCCGCATTCGCAGATAATCCAGGTTAAAGTCCCGTGAGTTGACCAAATCGGGATTAGTTTCCATTTTGCGAATTGTTTCCAGCGCCAGCTTAAACTTTTTCTCTAATTCTCGCGCCCGGAATTGTTCAAACTTAAGTTTTTTATCCAGCTTATCCTTCTGGAGTTTAATATACACAATCAAAGCAATCACCACTAAAGCCAGTCCTCCAGAAGTTACCAACAATAATGGTGGTATTTGAGGATTACTTGCTGGCACTTCCTGGGATGCCTTTTTAGTAGCCTTTTTCCCAGAGGATTGGGCAAGAAACATTGAAGTGGACATGGTGGGAAACTGAAAAACTTGACTCCTGATGTTTAGGATGCCCAAATATTCAGTGCCATCTTGCTGTATCATTGATATTTTTTACAGCATTTTACAAACCGTATATGTCCAGACATTTGAGCCTCTCTGCCCTGTCTGAGATTTCATCTATTTGCCTGAGTAAGATTCGTCTGATAGCCACAGATATGGATGGCACCCTGACTAGACGAGGAAAATTTACTCCTGCACTGCTGCAAGCTTTAGAAGATTTAGCCGCAGCTGACATTAAGGTGCTAATTGTCACCGGACGTTCGGCTGGGTGGGTGAGTGGATTGAGTAGTTTGATGCCAGTGGCAGGTGCGATCGCAGAAAATGGTGGTTTGTACTTTCCACCTGGAAACCAGAAACCAGTAGTCTTAACACTCATTCCCGATTTAGCTCAACATCGCCAGCACTTGGCTATGACTTTTGAGAATTTACAAACTAAATTTCCCCAAATTCAAGAATCTACTGATAATTGCTTTCGCATCACCGACTGGACTTTTGATGTAGCTGATTTGCGTGAAGACGAACTACAAACCCTAGATAATCTCTGTCAACAAATGGGTTGGGGATTTACTTATAGCAATGTGCAGTGTCACATTAAACCCCAAGGGCAAGATAAAGCTGTGGGATTGTTGCAGGTATTGCGCGAATATTTGCCCCAGTACTCATCAGAACAAATTGTGACTGTGGGCGATAGTCCCAATGACGAAAGTTTATTTGATCGGCGTTATTTTCCTGTTTCTGTAGGCGTGGCGAATGTGCTGGAATATGTGAATCAGTTGAAATATCATCCTGCTTACATTACCACTGCTGCCGAAGGGGAAGGATTTTGTGAGTTATCTAGTTATATTTTGAAAAGCTTGCACATCTCAAGTTAGAGAGAAGTAGAGTTGTTCTACAATAATCTCGTAGCACTGAGTTTAAAACCATGACGGCTACTTTACCTGTTAGTGTCGAATCAGAAATCTTCTACCCCAGTGCTGATGGTCAACCAGTGGCAGAAACCTACGACCACCTTTATGCGTTACTAACTACCTTAGAAGTCCTGAAACAGTATCTGGCAAATCGTCAGGCAACAGTATTGGGAAATCAATTTCTTTACTATGCACAGGGCTTTCCCAAGTTGCGGGTAGCCCCAGATGTGATGGTGATTTTTGATGTTGCACCTGGCGGTCGGGACAACTATAAAGTTTGGGAAGAGGGTCAAGTACCCACAGTTATTTTTGAAATGACATCCTTTGGGACAAAGGGACAAGACGAAATCTTCAAAAAGACCCTCTATGAGCAGCTAGGTGTCAAGGAATACTGGCTATTTGACCCTAAAGGCGAGTGGGTGCAACAACGGTTACGTGGCTATCGCCTGCGGGGAGAAATCTACGAATCTATACAAGATGGACGTAGTGAACCGTTACAACTGCGTTTGGTGGTTGAGGGAAGGTTAATTGGGTTTTATCGAGAGGATACGGGGGAAAAATTACTGATCCCCAATGAACTGGCAGAGGCTTTAGGGCAGGAAGTTTTAGCAAGACAACAAGCAGAAGAACTGCTAGAACAAGAACGCCAACGAGCAGAACAGGCAGAATTGCAGATAGAACAGTTAAAAGCAAGGTTGCGATCGCTCAATGTAGATCCCGATACTATTCAGTAATTCTATAAGTTGCATCACCCAACAGTTCGTCGTATACATCGCACCAAAGACACTAATGAGTAAATGACTGTGAAATCGGAAAATTGTTACAAACAAGTAGACAATTTGTTACCTGTGTCTTTGCTACATTTATTACCTTAGACAGAATACAATATATAAACGTCCAAGGCGTTTCAATCTCCTAAGTCTCAACAATACTGATTTGATTGATGAGACTGTTTTATACAGTCATTCTCAAGCAAAACTAGACCTGTTATATAAATCAAAAATAAGAACCTCACCCCGCCAAAGCTATGCTTTGTCTCCCCTCCGCGCTTGCGGCGAGGGGTGGGGTGTTAGGGACTTTTGCAAGAGGTCTACTGAATCAAAGGATAAATAAACCGCCAGCCCTTTAAGCACCCAGAGACTAACAGATACTTCAAGGACAGATTAGCGTTTTATTTCCAACTTCCACTAAAAAGTCCAAGACCAATGTAAAGTCAAGAATTTACCTTTAAATACTGAGGTATAAAATTATGCAAGAAATTGAAAGATTTTTTGGCAACTTGTTCAGTGGCATAATCAACCGCTTTAAGTATTCTGCGATGGACGCAGCCGATCGCAAAATGAGAGAAACTATCGACGAGCAGGTGGAACAACGGCGACAAAAACCCAAGCCCAAAGATCAAGAAGACCGCGAGTAGATGTTTAAAATAGCAAGATTTTCATTAGTACAAGCATAGCGTTGCCCAATTGTTGAGTGGGCGACGCTATTTTTTCGCCCTCACTCTGTCAAGCAACTACAACTCTTCGGAATATGCTAACCTAGTATGGTTAACTAATCTCGCACATCTAAGAATTCGGGTGTTTCTCAATTGGGAAATACACTTGGATGGAGGTTTAACCCGAATCGGAGTTGAAAAATATATGCCAGTCGTTTCATTGGCTCAAATGATGGAGTCAGGGGTTCACTTTGGGCATCAGACCCGGCGTTGGAACCCAAAAATGTCTCCTTACATTTACACTTCCCGCAATGGTGTACATATTATCGACTTGGTGCAAACTGCCCAGTTGATGGATAATGCTTACAACTACATGCGATCGCACGCAGAACAAGGGAAGAAATTTCTTTTCGTCGGTACTAAGCGGCAAGCAGCTGGAATTATTGCCCAAGAAGCCACCCGTTGTGGTTCCCACTACATTAACCAACGCTGGTTGGGCGGAATGTTGACCAACTGGGCAACCATCAAAACCCGGGTAGACCGTCTGAAAGATTTAGAACGCCGTGAAGAAACTGGCGCACTAGATTTATTACCGAAGAAAGAAGCCTCAATGCTGCGTCGGGAAATGACCAAGCTTCAGAAATACTTGGGTGGCATTAAAACAATGCGGAAAGTGCCCGATATCGTGGTAATTGTAGACCAACGGCGGGAATATAACGCAGTTCAAGAATGCCAAAAGCTGAATATTCCGATTGTGTCTATGCTGGATACAAACTGTGACCCAGATGTAGTAGATATCCCCATCCCAGCAAACGACGATGCTATCAGGTCAATTAAGCTGATAGTCGGAAAATTGGCAGATGCCATTTATGAAGGTCGTCACGGTCAGCTGGATGCTGAAGAGTATGACGAAGATTACGAAGGCGGTGAGTATGACGAAGACTACGAAGAAAGCGAATATACTGACGCCGTAATTCCCGACGAGGAAACAGAACAATAGTGCTGAGTCAAGAGTGCTGTTAGCGGATAGCTAGGGTTTAGCCCGTGCTGAGTAAGATAGAAAGACTCAGCAATTTTGATAGTGCTGAGTCTTGATTTTTGAAGTTGTAAGTTGTGATTTGTCAATGAAGAATAAAATTGATAACTGAACACTCAAAACTCAGCACTCAGTACTAAATTAGGTGAGTGATTACAACTCAAGGTCAAGTTAGGAATTGAGGCAACATGGCGGAAATATCTGCAAAACTCGTCCAAGAGCTACGCCAAAAAACTGGTGCCGGCATGATGGACTGCAAAAAGGCGCTGATAGAGACTGAAGGCAACGTAGAAGAAGCCGCAGACTGGCTACGGAAAAAGGGCATCTCTAAGGCGGGGGCAAAAAGCGATCGCATTGCGGCAGAAGGTCTAGTAGACACTTACATTCAGCCTGGTGGTCGAGTAGGTGTACTCATAGAAGTCAACTGTCAAACTGATTTTGTTGCTCGTAACGAGGCTTTTAAAGCTTTAGTTAAGAATCTAGCAAAGCAAGCAGCTACTGCTGATAGTGTTGAGTCTTTGTTGGCTCAACCCTATGCTGATAATGAAAGTGCGACTGTAGAAGAATTTATCAAGCAAAGCATTGCCACCCTTGGTGAAAACATCCAAGTGCGCCGCTTTGTCAACTTTCCCTTAGCAGAAGGCACACAAGGTATAGTAGACAGCTACATTCACACTGGCGGTCGAGTTGGTGTATTGGTAGAACTAGCTTCCCAAACTGAGTCAGTAGCTACTAATCCAGAGTTCCAAACCTTGGCACGGAACACTGCAATGCAAGTTGCGGCTTGTCCCAATGTGGAGTATGTGAGCGTAGACCAAATCCCTAGCGAAATTGCCCAAAAGGAAAAAGACATCGAAATGGGCAAAGATGATTTGGCGAACAAGCCAGATAACATCAAAGAAAAGATTGTTCAGGGACGGATTGAAAAACGTTTGAAAGAATTGACTTTGCTCGATCAGCCTTACATTCGCGATCAGAGTATTTCCGTGGAAGACTTGATAAAGCAAGTGAAGGCGCAATTAGGCGGAGAGATTCAAGTTACCCGCTTTGTCCGCTATATACTGGGCGAAGGCATTGAAAAGCAAGAAATTAGCTTTGCTGATGAAGTCGCTGCACAAATGGGCAGCAAGTAATATTGGTCATTGGTCATTAGTCTTTACCAAGGAAAAATGACTAATGACTCTTTACAAAACAGGTCAAGCAAATAGCCTGACCTGTATTTTATTTAGTAAAGACGCGAAATATCGCATTTAATTTAAAATCTAAAATCCTCTAGAAAGTTATCCTAAAATAAATTTGTACATTTGTACTATGTAATGGTTCAGATGGGCAAGAACGAAAAGATATGGCAAGAGCAATCGAACGAATTGAACGGGATATTGCAACACTGGAAGAAGCGATCCGCGCGATCGCAGTTGAACTACAAAGCGCTTATGCTAGTTATCTAAACACCTTGGGCCTAGCTGTACGAAAACAGTTGATTCTCGCGAGTTACCACCTCTGTACCCAAGGGTATCCCGAAAACTTTCTGCATTTGTCATTGAATCAGCGCCAACAATTGCAACAAGCCATCCGCAAGTTGGGTCAACTGGCAGCTGAACAATTGCTCATTTATATTAAAAGTGAGGAAACAGGGGAAGCAGGGGAAGATGAGGGAGATGAGGAAAATGAGGAAGATGAGGAAGATGAGGAAGATGAGGGAGATGGGGAAGATGGGAGAGTAACAGCTTCCTCATCTCCTATTACCCTGGGCACATCTATCCCTGAGCCTCTTACGCCCGATACCTCTAGTCCTATAGAACTAGCAAAATGGCAACAGAAATTAGAAGAGGTCACGCAAGAGGTACTGAAAAAACTTTCGCATGATGCTAATCTTTTATTACAAAAAGCTGGGGTATTACCTAAAAAATTACCAGAACCGATTTTAGCAGCAGCGGCAGCGGCGGCATCAGAAGCATCTGGCGAGGTAATGCCAGGGCCACCCAACTTATTAAACTTAGTAATTGAAATTGAAAATGAGCAGCAGTCAGAAGATTCTGGACTGACACAAATTATGGCTATTAACCTACGGCTAGGAGAAATTGAATTTGCTGATGTGACACTCTCTTCTGAGCGCAGGCAAATCCGTAGTATTTTAGTTCAGCTAAACAAGCTAGGACGAGAGTATCAAAAGAAACATCGAGAAAAGGCAATTGCTGAAGCTGAAGCTGCATGGCGTGCCAGTTGGTTTGAATAAAGTTATGAGTTATGAATTATGAGTTATGAGTTATTTATTCCTAACTCCTAACTCCTCACTTCTCACTTCTAACTCCTCACTCTGCTGACTAATGATTAATGAAAAGCCAGATTGGATACGATTGCAGAAAGCTTTGGAAATAGAAGCCGAACGTGGCTTTACAGACTTGGTAGGTAAACAATACCGCTTCAGTGAATTTCTGAGCCTTACTTTGGGCAAATTCCCAACAGGCTTACCCCAAACTGAACGCCGCCGTTGGCAAGGATTAGCGGTGCAATTTGCTAGTTATCCACATCTAGCAGCGAAAGAAAGACAACACTTAGTAGCAGAGACTCGTAGATATCTCTCCCAACTACAGCAAGAGGAGCAAGGGGAGCAGGGAAGCAAAGGAGTAGAGGAGCAAGGGAGAATTTATCAATCCAAAATCCCAGTTGCGTGCGACCCAAAATCTAAAATCATCTCTGAGTTAAGTCGGAGGCTTGCACCGAACATTGAGCAAAAACTCAGTGATTTACCAGAAATAGGCTTCAAAAAAGCTGGTAATTTGGCACGGCTTGGTTTACACACCGTCCGCGACTTGCTTTTCTACTATCCCCGTGACCACATCGATTATGCACGTCAGGTAAATATCCGGGAGTTACAGGCGGGCGAGACAGTGACAATAGTGGCTACAGTCAAGCGTTGCAACTGCTTTACTAGCCCCAAAAATCAGAAATTATCAATTTTAGAACTGATAGTCAAAGATAACAGCGGTCAAATCAAAATTGGTCGTTTTTACGCAGGTACGCGCTTTAGCAGTCGCGCTTGGCAAGAAAGTTTAAAACGCCGTTATGCAGTAGGTAGTATTTTGGCGGCGTGTGGGTTGGTGAAAGAAAGTAAATACGGCTTGACACTGGATAATCCAGAATTAGAGGTTTTGGCAAATCCCGGAGATACGATTGAGTCGCTGAATATTGGGCGGGTGGTGCCAATTTATGGACTGACTGAGGGTGTGGTGGCGAATACAGTACGACAGGCGGTAATTGCGGCTTTGCCTGCTGCGGCTCAGATGAAAGACCCCTTGCCAAGTGGTTTGCGACAGAAGTATGGTTTGATGGAATTGAAAGATGCGATCGCTAATATCCATTTTCCCAGCGATAGCGCCATCCTACAAGTTGCCCGTCGTCGCCTAGTCTTTGACGAATTTTTCTACCTACAACTTGGGTTACTGCAACGTCAACAGCAAGCAAGAGCGATTCAAACTAGCGCCATCCTTGTCCCACGAGGTCAACTTGTGGAGAAATTCCACGAAATACTGCCTTTTCAACTGACTGGCGCACAGCAACGAGTTCTCAACGACATCCTCAACGACTTGCAGAAACCTGTGCCGATGAATCGTTTAGTGCAAGGGGATGTCGGTTCTGGTAAAACAGTTGTCGCCGTGCTGGCTATCCTCGCAGCAATTCAATCCGGCTACCAAGCGGCGCTAATGGCTCCCACAGAAGTTTTGGCAGAACAACATTATCGCAAGTTAGTTAGTTGGTTTAATCTACTGCATTTACCAGTGGAATTACTGACAGGTTCTACTAAAACTGCGAAACGAAGACAAATACATTCTCAGTTAGCAACTGGTGAATTACCTCTATTAGTGGGAACCCATGCCTTGATTCAAGACTCTGTAAACTTCCAGCAACTGGGGTTAGTGGTGATAGATGAACAGCATCGTTTTGGGGTAGAACAACGGGCGCGTTTGCAGCAAAAAGGCGAACAACCCCATGTGTTAACTATGACAGCTACCCCGATTCCCAGAACCTTAGCACTGACGATACACGGAGATTTGGATGTCAGCCAAATTGATGAGTTACCACCAGGACGGCAAAAGATTCAGACAACAGTATTGTCAGGTCAGCAACGCAACCATGCTTACGACCTCATCCGCCGAGAAATTGCCCAAGGTAGACAAGTTTACGTGGTTTTGCCATTAGTGGAAGAATCAGAAAAACTGGATCTGCGATCGGCTGTGGAGGAGCATCAAAAGCTACAAGAAAGTGTTTTTCCTGACTTTCAAGTGGGGCTGCTACATGGTCGCATGAGTTCAGCGGATAAGGATGAAGCGATTACCAAATTCCGTGATAACCAAACGCAAATTTTGGTTTCGACTACCGTTATTGAGGTTGGTGTAGACGTACCGAATGCTACAGTAATGCTCATTGAAAATGCCGAGCGATTTGGCTTATCACAACTGCACCAACTGCGGGGGCGTGTCGGTCGTGGTGCGGCTCAGTCTTATTGTCTGTTGATGAGCAGTTCCAGAAGTCCTGATGCTCAACAAAGGTTGAAGGTGTTAGAACAATCTCAGGATGGCTTTTTCATTTCTGAAATGGATATGCGTTTTCGTGGGCCAGGGCAAGTACTGGGAACTCGTCAATCGGGAGTGCCAGATTTTACGTTAGCGAGTTTGGTTGAGGATGAGGAAGTTTTACTTTTAGCGCGGCAAGCAGCGGAGAAAATTATAGAGATGGATGCAACTTTAGAGCGTTGGCATTTGATGAAAGAAGAGTTGAAATATCGGTATGAGCGATTGATGGGTGGGGCGATTTTGACATAATATATCTCAGTTAGTTTAAGAGAGAAACTGACTATGCATTCCTAACTTTTATATGCGCCTGCTGCGAAAGATATTCTTTAGGTTTTTGATTGTGTCTATTACCATTTGATGCTTCTGTTTCTTCCCTTGCATAAGAAACAGGTCAGCAGCTTGCTGTAAATCTGCCATTGCTCCTTCTTTGTTATCTTCTAAGAGAAAGCGAAGAACACCACGGCTGTAGTACGCTTCGGGTAAGTTAGATTTAAGCCGAATCACTTGGTTAATATCAATGAGCGCTGCCTGGAGTTTTCCTAGATGTGCAAGAGTCTGACCTCGACTAAGATAGGCTTCGATGTAGTTAGGGTCTTCTCGTAAAGCTTGGTTGTAATCTTCAATCGCTCCTTTCAAGTCTCCCAACCTAGAACGGGCAAGACCACGATTATAGTAGGGCCAACTGAGGGGAT
Source organism: Nostoc sp. (assembly GCF_036917935.1). Lineage (GTDB taxonomy): Bacteria > Cyanobacteriota > Cyanobacteriia > Cyanobacteriales > Nostocaceae > Nostoc. The sequence continues at coordinate 121,800 of NZ_JBALEL010000028.1, forward strand.
AGCTTCCTAATTCGATAGCTTTATTGTAATCAGCAATACTTTGCTTGTAGTTTCCTTGTGCCGCGTAGACAATACCCCGATGGTAGTAAGAACGACCATACTTAGGAGCGATTTCCATAGCCTGATTGTAGTCGGAGATAGCTTGTTTGTAATTGCCCAGTTCGTAATATTCCCAACCTCGGTCGCTATAGGCATCGGTAAACTTAGAATTTAATCGCAGGGCTTGATTATAATCAGAAATTGCTCCAGTATGATCTCCCAACTGAGAGCGGGCAAGACCACGGTTGTAGTAGGGTTGGGCATTATTCGGATTTAATCGAATTGCCTGATTAAAATCTGTAATAGCACCTCTATAGTCATGTTGGTTAAACTTCTGTACTCCTTGGAAGAACAAGTCGCTTTCCTTGTCTATTTCTTGGTCTAAGAAGTCAGAACCGCTATTTTGAGCAATAAGTATTTTTAGTGAATGAGCATAGACACTTTTGGGTAGCCCATTGAATGCAATAGTCACTCCTATGATTAGGATTCCCTTTTGAATCAGGTTTTTATCGTGCTTATTCATCTCTATTTAGTCCCAGTTTAAATTTGGTAGGACTTGTAATTGTATTCAGGAGGAATAATAATATTTTAAACATTCCTATTTGAGTTTATCCGGTAGTAAATCCTGCCAGTTCGTTCACTATCAGAAAATCAGGTATTGAGTTGAGATGCGCGACATGACTAACAAACTTTTAACAGGTTGATTACACGGTGGTACTTCCCAAAGGTCTTTAAATCAAGATGTTTGCTGCATTTCAGCATGGGCTTCATAAACGCCCTTCACGTTGTACCAGTTGAGAAAAATTCGAGCAATTTCTAAAGCCAATTGCGGTTTACCTAAGTTAATTAGCCATTGCAATAATGGAGCCATTGTCCGTTCATTTAGCGAACCATTGAGTGACAAAATCCCCCAAAGTAAGCGATGCAGCCAAGTCATTTGAATCATCATTCGTACTTCCCATGTGGGATGCTTTTGATAAAATAAAACTCCCATACGTCCGCGTTGAATTTCTTGGTCAATCAATCGGGGAATTTGCTCTAATTTAAATGCTGGATGCCAGTGATATCCTACGGCTTCTGGACATTTAATTAGTGTTAAACCTAGTTTTTTTAGCCGCACACCTAATTCTAAATCTTCCCAGCCATAGAGTTGAAAACTAGTATCAAAAAGTCCCGCTTGATCTAACCAATGTTTGGGAATTGCTACATTTCCTGTAGCAAAAAAAGCTGCTGAAAAATCTGTGACTTTGTAAGGTTCAGCCGTTGGATTGTCGAAATTACAAGTATTAATAACTGCACCGTAAGTGAAAAAGCGATCGCTCCCCAATTTCTCTTTCCCCTGCACTAACGCGTTAGCATGAGCTTGCAGGAAATTCTTCAGCACCACTAAATCGCTATCAATAAAGATAATTGTGTCTCCCTGCGCCTTCTCTACTCCCAAATTCCGCGCCGCAGCTGGCCCAGCATGATCTTGCTGAAACCAGCGCACATGGGGAAACTCTTCTTTGTGTGCTGCTAACCACTCCAATGTGCCATCAGTAGAACCATCATCTATCAAGACAATCTCGTAATCAGTAACCGAACTTGGCTGACTCAACTCCTGCAACTCCAAGGCGCGGAGGCACTTTTCTAAAATCGGTTGGCGATTATAAGTCGGTATCACAACGCTGAAAAACACATTCTCACCCACAACACTATTTACCCATCTTCAGGATAGGACAGATGGGGCGCTGACACTGTTCCTTAGCTGATTCTGGTTAAGAAAATGTCAGAGGAAATAGTTTTTAGTTAACTAAAATATAACCTAATCTTAATTATTGACAAATAAACTAAATAATGAAGTAGTCAGATTTATCCCTAAAAACCAAGTAGTTCAGTTTTTTTTAATCGGTTATTATTTATTTAAGTTTATTTAACAAAATCTTTATAAATCTTCCATTTCGTTGCCATCCCGCCTGGGAATAAATTCCGAGGCTAATAGCTAAAGTCCTCTTAAGAAGACTAAATACAAAATTTTAAGCGATGTAGACAAATTCTAACTTCTGTATTGTAATACCAACTATAGAATAAATCCCTATTAATCAAGATATAACCTAGCGTTAATTTTTGGTCATTATATTTAGATGACAAACTGAAAAATTTTGTCTAGTTAGCTGACCTAAATAGCAAACAACCTTTTGTTTAATAACAGGTTACTTAATATTCAAAATATATGGCATTTCACGTAAATAATTGATGGCTTTTCTGTCAGTAATCAAGATTTGCCTCTACTAAATTTTTTATGTCACAACAGAGGAGAGTTTGATGTCTAAATTGAGTCGCAGACAAATTTTAGTATTTTTTGCTGGCAGTGCTGGTGCAGCTGTCTTGGGAGACACGATTATAGATGGTGTTTCTAGTATTGCAGGAGCAAACAACAGGCGACTGAGCTTTACACCAGTGCGCTTACCCCATCCTTTACCCGTTTATAAACAGCAGAAAAGTTTCTTGCCTACGGGAATCGGTCAGGGACAGGTAATCAATGCATCTGCAAATGCAAAGTTAAATAGCTACAACGTAGTTGATGATCTGGTAGTGCCACCAGAATATGAACGTTATGTAATTATCAGCTGGGGCGATCGCGTCTTTCCCAACAAAGATGAATATTTCGGTTACAACAACGATTATACGGGTTTTATTCCTCTGGGTAGAACCAACGATGTCGGTTATTTGTGGGTCAATCACGAATATGTGAGTTTTCCTTTTTCTGATCTAGCACCTGAAGCTCCTGCTGATGTTAAAGGATTGCCTACCACCTTTGAATCAGTGATTGGGTGGGCTTTACCTTCCACTAGAGGTATTGAATTTGACGGCGAAGCACTATATAACTTAGGCGGATCAATCGTCCGCATCTCCCGACGTAATTCCAATAACCGTTATGCTGTGGTTAAAGGTGATGCGAGAAATCGCCGCCTTCATGGTCTTTCTGGGTTGGGAATTAATAGCCAAAGGAGCGATGAATATAAAAATGTCACTTCTTGGGGAAGTCGTAGCTACCAAAAAGGCGATCAAAACTATCTGATCGCAACTGGCCCAGCCGCAACCCAAGTATTTAACCTCTCCTCCGATGGATTGGGTAACAAAATTATTGGCACTGGCTATAACTGTTCTGGCGGTACAACTCCTTGGGGAACTATTTTAACTGCTGAAGAAAACTTTCAAGGAAGTGTAGGATCTTTTGTTGGTGTCGCAGAATCAGTCAACCCTAATGGTACTCAAACAGGTTACATCGATGGTACTACTGGTAAGACCTTCGGTTTAGTTGGTGAAAAATACGGTTGGATTACAGAAATTGACCCCGTTAATCCGAATTTCCGCCCTCGCAAACACACTTCATTGGGTCGTTTCCGCCATGAAAACGTTGCTATCCGTGCCGAAGCTAGAAAACCATTAATCGCCTACATGGGTGATGACAGACGCGGGGGACACACCTGGAAATTTGTCAGTGCAGGTGTTATTTCTTCACCAACCAGTAAAGCCAACAGCAATTTATGGGAAAGTGGTACATTGTATGTCGCCCGTTACAATCCAAATGGTACGGGTCAATGGATACCGTTACGTTTAACTACTCCTAGCAATCCCATTTCGCCATCGGTAATTTCTTCTGTGGAGTTTGCTGCTTTGGGTTCGGCTCAAAGAAATGGTCTTTTACCCCTACCAAAACGCAATGGGATTGCAGGTCAAACTACAGATGGCGGTTCCCTCGCAGTCGATCGCACCAACGAAGCAGAGAGATTACCTGCTTATCAAGGTAAAAAGCTATCTGACTTCTACACTTCCCAAGGTGCTATTCTCAGTGATGCCTTCTTAGCAGCGAATTTGGCTGGCGGAACGCCCACCGCACGTCCAGAAGATATAGAAGTGCATCCAACCACCAAAGAAGTGTTCATTGCCTATACTGATGGTGCGCCGGGAAGTGACGGTTATCCAGATTCGCGCATTTTCCAGGTTGCCAAGTTGAGTAAAGATGTCAACGCAACGCAGCAATCTGGGGGATTGTACAAGATTATTGAAGATAGTGCCGATGGTACAGGTCTAACCTTTCGTTGGCAAAGATTTGCTCAGGGTGGAGAAGCTGGATCAATTTCTGGTGCTGGTTTTGCCAATGTAGATAACCTAGTGTTCGACAATAAGGCAAATATTTGGGGTGTGACGGATATGTCTACCACCACTCACAATGGTTTTAATGTCGGTGCTGCCGGGATAGTAACTACCATCGACCACACAGCCAGTGGTAATGTTTCCAACTTCACAGGAGTTTTCGGTAATAACTGGCTATTCTATATTCCTACTACTGGTACTCATGCCGGAGAGGTAATACCGTTTGCTCATGGGCCAGTGCGTTGTGAGATGACTGGGCCAACTTTTGTGGGAGATACGCTGATTATTTCGGTACAGCATCCCGGCGAAGATAGTCCAATTAATGATGGCACGATCCTGAGTCGTGAGATTGAATTACTGGATTTGAATGGTGTTACATTCAATCAGGCTCGGACTGTGCCTCGTGGTAGTAGTTGGCCAAGTAACATCCCAACTGCTGATGGTGGAAAGGGTCAATCTAGAAGTGTTCCCAAACCATCTGTAATTGCCATCAGACGTAAAAATCCTACTGGCAATTTTACTTAACTATGGGTGTAGAGACGTTAGATAATAACGTCTCTAGATTAATTTTCACCTTGACTTTCCAGGTAGGGCTACTAATTTGTCACTCCAGATAGTTTTTTCTGGCGTTTCATCCCCAACGCCATAGCACTAGCGATCGCTATACCACCAACAGTCATCGGTTCGGGTACTGACGTACTCTTAGAGTAAGTGACTGTACCCGCCTCTGTTATAGACAATAAGTCAGCACTCAGAATGCGATAAAATTTTGTTCCCCCTGTACTTGAATTAACTGGATCATTACCAATGAAAAACCGATCTTCAACCAAATAACTCAGTCCTGACAGGTTGCCATTTGTAAAGCTGACTACAGGAGATGATGGGTAATCAAAATCACTTGCCTCTGTATACTGAGTACCCAAGTAGTCAAACACAATAGATAATCCATTGCTAACGCCTAAAGTTTCCTCACCCATCGCGGTTAAGGTCGAGTCATCATACTGAAAAGAGCCGAAATACTGACCGGGATTATCGCCAGATGTCGCATTTACGGTGAAACCATAATTAACTAAGGCAGCTTGCGTCGGTTTAACAACAGCAGCAACCGAGATAGCAACAGCAAAAGCAGCAATGCTAATATCTTTAGCTAATTTCATCAGAAAATGCTCCGAAGCTAAAAAATGAATAATTCTGTAATTTCACTTAAATAAACTTTCAACCAATGTATATAGGTTAAGAAATAACAAACAAAAGATCATCTTCGTTAAATCTTTAAGTTTGTCAGCTATATATAAATTTTGTGTAAACTTATTTCAATATTTATAGCAGATTATGCTTTTAGTTTAGGCGTAGCCCGTCGCAGACATTGCTACATCACTGAAATGGCTAAAGACGAATGGCACTAAGTTAAGATACAGCCCTTGCCCTAACTGGTTCCCAGCCTAGAGGCTCTTAACCCATCCTGGGAGGCTCCGCCTCCTCTTTCTTGACCAGAGGCAGAGCCTCTCGGAATACATTCCCAGTCTTAAGACTGGGAACGAGGCGACACAAGCCTTTGGGCTTTTCTTAGTGCTATTCGGCTAAAGACTTATGGTTGAAAGCTTTGCAGTAATTTTACAGCGATTTTCAGGTAAATGAACCACAAATAGACCTCACTTCTATTCCTCTCTCCTACAAGGAGAGAGGCTTTGATTTTCATTAGGTCTCATAATTGTGGTCTAAATACATGAAAATTGCTGTAACTTCTGTCCGACATAGCGCTGACAATTGGGTAGACATAGCACCTGTTCAATAATAACTAGATGCTAACCTTCGCTTTACCATTCACCATCTGCACCCACGTAGACTTATCCACCGCCTGGGATGTCGGGTAAAACTACTTTGGGTAGCTTTTAGTGAAGGTTTAGCGATGTCTGCGACTGGCTATTCGGCGTCGCCCTCACACATAGCAATCCGCTGTAAATTGTGAAAATAAACGAACCACCTTCTCTGCGAAATGCCAAGAAAAGAAAAAGAACTTTTCACATCTGATTTAGGACTGCCATAGTTGCTAAAATCAGGCATGGAGATTTGCTTGTTCCTGCAACCACCGATCTACAGGTTGTCCATCTTTGCGGCGTAATTCAATTTCCACTACCATCACTTCTTTGGAACCAGGAGGCGCGGGTTTTTTATGGAAAATAATGTCATAATCTTCGGGATTGTGTTTACGTTCTTTCAACCATTCCTGTACCTTGGTTGTGGCAAAAAATGATTGCCCTTGCTCAAACATTCGGGTAATCTGCAATTGCAGTGTGTAAGGATTCATGCGACCCATTTTCTACGCCTTTGTTAAGTTAATTTTTAGGGTAAGTCATCTGCTTACCCTAGATAATAATTATGTTAGTGCGAAGTTCTCACACCTGACACTTCGCATATAGGTAGAACTTCCAGTTTCAACGCCCTGCTATCTGTAGGAACAAAGTCCGAACTATTTCGGTGGATGGTCTCAGAAAGCGTTGATGCTTTTGCAATCTGTCTTCCACAGGTTGATAAATTATTATTTGTGCTGCTTAATTTTTGCCATCTTTAGCAGTAGTTACAACTTAGTAATGTTATAATAGTACCTCACCAAAAAAAGTTGTCACAAACTTGACTGCACTCCACCACTAAAGTTGTAGGTACACTAAGGACGAGGAAACGCATTAGTTAGGGATTGTTCAGAATTTTACACTGCTTCTACAACATTTAACTACTTAATTCTGTTATAGATTGGAGAGAGGCACGCCGCTTCAAAAACTGACCAACAGACTGAGATGGTTGTTATGCAGAGCAAAAATCAAGCTGTTTTCGCTTTAATTGTAAAAAGCACTATTGTCTTTTTACCCTTACTGTTATCCGTTGGAATTGCCAGTGGACAATCTGCACCATCACCCAACCCAGCACTAACTCCGACTCAGGTGTTATCGAATCCAGAACGGGAAGAATTAGCACGACTACGATCAGAAAAGCGAATTCAACAGCAAGTCCAATCTGATTTTAAGAGCGCTTTTAGCCGTACAACTATTTTACTCGATGTTTGGCTAGTTATACTAAGTCTCTTTCCAGTCGCAGTCATTGCTTTATTATGGCTGCTGCGACGGGTGGTAATCCGGGAAATTGTTGATCGGGCAATGCAACAAGTACAGGGAATGGAAAAATTACAAAATCAGCTAACCACCGTTAAACAAGAGGCTGAAAATGTTATTCAAGATGCTAAAAAAATAAATCATGAATTAGAACAGGAAACGACTGCTTTACAACAAAAAATTAAAAATGAACAAGCAAATGTATCTATTCTGATATCTGAACTAGATTTAGCTAAAGCACAGGTATTAAGTAGATTAGAATCTGAACTAAAAAAATCTCAAGAAAATATAGAAAATTTAGAGTTAAAATTTGCTTCGGGGCTATCTAAGTTAGAGTTTGATGCTCAACAACAAAAAGGTATAGCACTGGAGAATTTAGGAAAATTAGCATTTGTCATGGCAGAAGAACTGTCTAAGTTAAAGTTAGGTGTGCAACAACAGCAAGAACTAGCCGTTGCTGATTTAGAAATATCAAGGTCTGAGTTCACATCTCAACTTTCTGGATGGCAGTCTGATGCTCAAAAGCAAAAAGATATAGTTTTTGAAAGCTTAACAAAATTACAGTCAGAATTTTCCCAAAAATTATCTGAATTACAGGTAGATACTCAAAAGCAAAAAGAGATCGCAGTTGACAATTTAGGCATATTTGATCAGCAATTTAAATTTCAATTATCTGAATTACAGGTAGATGCTCAAGAGCAAAAAAATAAACTTATTGATATTTTAACAGCATTGCAGTCAGAATTTACCGAACAATTATCGGAATTACAAGTTGATGCTCAAAAGTGCAAAGAGTTAATCATTGATAATTTAGAAAAATCTGGTTCGGAGTTTACTTCGCAATTCTCAGAATTACAATGGAATGCTCAACAACAAAAAATTCTGATTTTGGAGAAGTTAGAAAGATTAGAAACTGAGTTTGTCTCTCAACTCTCGGAGTTACAATTGGATGCCCAAGAAAGAAAGGATCTGATTCTTCAAGAACTAACTGAAATTACGCCTGAATCGATTCTAGAGGTGGTGAATTTTGAAGTTGAGCAAGAAATACAGGAACAGCCGCAACAACCGGAATTCACTGCTGATGAGTATGTAAAACAGGCAGATGGGCTGTTTTCTCAAAAGCGTTATGAAGATGCGATCGCAGCTTACAACCAAGCGGTTAAAATCCAACCTGATGAACCTGTGACTTGGTTAAAACGTGGTCTAACTCTGGGAAGGTTGAAACGCTACCAAGATGCGATCGCTTCCTATGATAAAGCTATTCAGATTCAGCCAGATTATCATCAAGCTTGGTGCGATCGCGGCGTTGCTTTTGGGAACTTACAACAGCATCAGCAAGCCTTTGCCTCATTTGATAAAGCTACAGAAATCAAACCTGATGATGCCGTTGCTTGGTTAAATCGCGGTCTTTCTCTAGTAGCATTAGAACAATACGAAGAGGCAATAGTGTCCTTTGATCAAGCGCTGGAATTCCAACCCAATTCTCCCAAAATCTGGGATAAACACGGTTATACTTTGGTAAGATTGGGACGCGATGATGAAGCGATCGCTAGTTTTAACAAAGCCTTAGAAATTAAGCCAGATTATGCCAGTGCCCATTACAACAAAGCAGCCTGTTACGCACTGCAAAGACAAGTTGATCGATCTCTGTTAACTCTTCAACAAGCAATTGAACTTAATCCCAGGTATAAAGAAGATGCAGCAACTGACCTAGATTTTGATGATATTGCTGATGATGAGCGCTTTAAGCAGTTAGTTGCAGAATAAAAACCAACAAAAATTAATTATCGTAAATAAAAGGGTTTAAATAAGAGTCTAACAGCCTGAAGCTCTCTTCTCTACGAGACGAGGCGCGTAGCTTGCTTCCCTGCAAGGGTACAATTTTGAATTTTGAATTTTGAATTTTGAATTGTTAATCCCCAGTCCCCACAGTTCGATTTTGTTCCCCAGACATCGCTTTGAGTTTAGATGTAAAAGACTCAGAGCGATCGCTTTTTTCGGGAGTAAATTGCCCGATTGGGGCATGAATAGCAGCAGGTGAGAGTAGCTTTGGCTGTCGTTCATGATGGCTTGGTGATGGGGAAGGCGCTGGACTTTCTTGTGAAGTTTGCCTTTGGCTGATAGCAGACGATAGCTGAAGGGTTCCCGAAGAGGCAAATTTCCCAGAAACCGGAGACTTTAAGACGGTTTTATTGTCTCTATCTTCCTGCTTTCCCTCTTCTTCACTCAAAGATGTCTTTGGTTGATAACTTTTTAGTTGAAGAGTTGCAGTATTGCCGTGTTGATAGCCATTGCGAATCTTAGCTGGTGGTAATTGAGGACTGGTAACTTTCTCCAGAGTAGAGTTTTTCTTAGCTGGCGGTAGGGCTGGTGCAGCCAATGAGGTTAAGCTTTGGGGAAATTTGCTACAAACCATCCGTTCAAATTCCATGTTGAAATGATATGTAGCCTGATCCCGGCGCTGCCAAAATACTAAGATTTGTTGCACGGAAACCGCTTTATAACGACCTTGGTATAGTGCCTCAATCACTGCCAGGTGTAGCCAATTAAGGGGGTATTGCGTTTGCCAACGCTCAACTAGCTCATTGGCACTATATCCACTGAGATCGAAACTATAGTTAATTAATAAGGCGATCGCCAAGTTGGCAGAAGTATCTGGAAGTGTTGTTAACATGGGGCTATTAGCTTTAGGCAATAGGTCTAAGATTTGTCACCCATCGCATATTAGCCTAGCGTGCTTTTAACTACATGGTTTTTTTTCCAATAGTTGCCAAGCCGATAGGCAGTGTTCCCTATTTTACTTGTCAACTTCTAGAATGCAACCCTACATAGACTGATTTAATTACTGATGTTCGCCCAATGGCGACTAATGCTTGATAAACCATCGCTGCAACTTCGGCGCGTGTTGCCGGACGTGAAGGTGCAAGCAGTTTGGAATCTGGATAGTTGACAACTATTCCCTGTTGTGTACTAGTAGCAACGGCTTTTCGGGCGTAGTCGGGAATGGTATGACGATCGCTGTATACTTCTAAAACATCGCTATCAACAGCCGGTAGTCCTAGTCCGTTTACTAGGGAGACAATCACCTGTAGCCGCTGCACACTTTGATCGGGGCGGAAAGTGCGATCGCTAAATCCGCCAACAAAGCCACCGCTAGCCGCGATTTGGATCGCGCTATAAGCCCAAAAATCCTTGGGTACATCCGTAAAATCAGGTGCCGAAATTTTGGGAAATGGGTTAAAAGCGATCGCCACCAGAACTGCATACTGGGCGCGAGTCATGGGTTTATCTGGCTGGTAGCTACCATCGGCAAAAGCATGAGTTAAATCCATGCTAATTAATGCCTGAATAAATGGTTCTGCCCAATGTCCATCTAGTTCGGGAGATCGAGATTCTGCCAGAGCGTCAGAGGAACTGGTGTTAACCGCTACTCGATTGGTTGGGAGTAATTCGACCCAGCCCTTGACTAGAGAAGGATTTAATTGATTACCTACGGAAACTAGCTTTTGTGTAGTGGCATTGTATAAATCAAATTCACTATGATCGCGAAAAATATTATCAGCAGAATCTTGAGTATTACCTAAATCGGGGACTGCATTGCCATTGACTAATAGACCACCTTGGGTATTTTTAGCAATGAGATTTTGACGCAGCACAGGTTGGGCGTTGCGAGAAAGTGCGATCGCTGTGCGATTTTCTGATAATTTATTATTGGCGATCGTCGGAGCAGCAAAGTCACTGATTGCTATGCCTAAAGGGTTTCTTTGAAATACATTCCGCAGTACTTCCCCCTGGCTATGACCTGCCATCACTAACCCGCTAGCAGTATTTTGCACAAATATGTTATCTAAAATTGCGGGTTTGGCAGTACCAGTGGTAAACACACCTTCCCGCCCACAGTTTATCAGAGTATTATTACCTAAAGTAGGTGCAGCCGATTCAATCCAGATACCAGTACCTTTGGCTGAGGGATTGGTGACAGTTACACCTAAAAGACTGGCATTATCTACCAAGAGCAACGTCATATTTTGTATACCAAAGCTGGGACTTTGATACTCGCCACTCCCGGAAATTATAATCCCTGCACCTTTGTTAGCTTCGTTACCCACCACTGTCGCCCCTCCAGGGATGATCACTGGAAACACCTCACCACTAGCAGCGCTGTAAGTCCCCGACTCCAGATGAATTATCGTCGGGATTTTAGTTGCTTTTAAGGCACGGGTGAGACTTTTAAACGGACTCAACCGTGAACCAGTATTGGTATCATTCCCTGTCATAGGGTTGACATAGAGTGTGACAACGAGGGTAGAGTTCACCATTGATAGTTGGGAATCAATTGTTTTAATTATGACAATCATAAATAATATTATGCCCGTATAAATATTTATGATTTCCACAGTCACTAACCCCTCCCCAAAGCATCGGGGAGGGGAGAAAAAGCGCAGCTTTGGCGGGGTGGGCTTCTCCGGGTTTAATTAAGTAATCAAGCGGACATGATCTAACACTACTTGTAGCAAAATTTTCACAGTAGTATCTTTGTGTGTAGAAAACATATCCACCTTACTTTTTTTAGCAAGCAGCTCGTATCTACACACAAGTTATAGACTCTCACGCAACATTCCAAGTTCTCATACCAACCCGCTTTCTCAACTGTGGGGCTATCGCTATCTAGGCAGGGGAGCAAGGAGCAGGGGGAGAAAGAAAATATTATCTGAGTAAATTGGCTAATTTATTTTCTGGAAGTCCCTAATCAGCCGTTCCCATGCACAGCATGGGAACGAGAGAACAATGGGAAATCGAGCTTTTTTCGACTTGTGTATAGACCGGAGTGGGAGATGTCACACATTCTCATCCAGAATTGTTCTTTCTATATTGGCTCCAGACAAATTTGCTCCGCTCAAATTTGTCTGGTTCAAATCTGCTTGAGTGAGATTTGCCTGGGATAAGTCGGCTACACTTAAATCTGCACCACTTAAATCCGCTCCATCTAGATTCGCCGCTATTAAGCTTGCTTCCTGCAAATCCGCCTCACTCAAGTTAGTTTCAATCAGTTTAGCAACCGTCAAATCAGCGTGACTTAAATTAGCTCCTTCCATTGCTGCTCCATCCAAGATAGCTCCATCCAAAATAGCTCCGCTTAAGTTGCTACCACTGAGATCAGCATTGCTCAAATCTGCTCCATTTAAGTCTGCCTCAATCAAACTGGCGTGGGCTAAATTAGCGTGGCTCAGATTAGCTCCATCTAAAATTGCTCTATCTAAAATTACGCCACTGAGATCGGCTTCCCTTAAGTTTGCCTCGCTCAAGTTGACACCAGTAAAGTCTCTGACACCTGCGGCATAGTTTTTCAGGAGTTGATCTGCTTTCATAATCTGTCACTGTGCTAAGGAACGTTTAACTAATTACTAATTCGTAATTCGTAATACTCGCCTCCGGCGAGAAGCAAGCTACGTAATTCGTAATTTTTAGGTTTAATTCCCTTTTGTCTATACGTGGCTTTATTTCAGTCTGGGTATAAATAAGAGTCTGAAACAGTCTTTAATTACGAATTACGTGAGCGCAGCAGTAGCGAGTCAGCAAGCGTCATTATCAATTACGAATAATTTTGGACTATCCAGACAGGCAGTACATCCCCAGCACGCGCCACGGAGGATTAGTGTGGTGAATCAAACCAGAGGGGATATTGAATCAGCTTTATCTAGATTAGCTATCCTTAACTACTGGCGCTACTACCTAGAGTTGTGAGTCAATTTCATACTTGGGAGGGATGTTGCTCCTAAGACCCCTCCCCGATGCTTTGGCTCTTTGGGGTTCAAATTTTGTGATTTATGCAAGAGGTCTAATGTCTAAAGTGTGTAAGTCCTATAATTGCCACCTATTTGATTTGTAAGAATTTCAACCCGCAGATCCTCGACTTCCTAAAAGTTATCGAGGATCTGCGGGTTGTTCACGAATGATTCAGAATTGCTATCTATAGCAGTGGGTAGTTCATGTTTCCCCACCAACCACTACATCTCGAATTCGGAGACTAGGGCCACCACAACCCACCGACAAGCCATTTTGCCCTCCCTTGCCACAACCGCCTGATTCATCCCAATAAAAATCATCACCAAGTGCCTCAATATCCGCTAAAGTTTGGAATACATTTCCCGAAAGCGTTACATCGCGCACAGGTTCAGCAATTTTGCCGTTCCTAATCATCCACGCTTCCCCAGCACTAAAGGTGAACATTTCCCCATTCGTCATCCCACCCAACCAATTACGGGCATAAACTCCTTCTTTGATATCGGTGAATAAGTCTTCAACTGGTGTTTTACCCCGTTCAATCCAGGTATTTGTCATCCGCACAATGGGAGTAAAGTGATAGTTGAGACAGCGGGCGTTACCCGTAGGCGCTTCTTCCAATTTGCCAGCGGTTTCACGAGAATGTAAACGTCCAACTAAAACTCCATCTTTAATTAGTTGAGTAGTAGTGGCAGGTGTGCCTTCATCGTCGTAAAAATAGCTACCGCGATGTCCTTCTGGAGCCGCACCATCAAAAATTTGGAGTTCTTCTGGGCCAAACCGCCGTCCGATGGTCATGACTTCCAACAGATCGGGGTTTTCGTAAGCCATATCAGCCTCAGAAAGATGTCCGAAGGCTTCGTGGACGAATAAACCCGTGAGAATTGGGTCAATGACTACGGTGTAAGTATTGCCTTTAACCGATGGTAGAGATAAAGCGGCGATCGCTCTTTGAGCTGCACCTTTTACCTGTTCATCCAAATCAGTTAAATCTTCGTAAGCTTTGCGAGAGCCAGTAGTTTCCCGTCCAGTTTGGACGGTTTCGCCGTTTCTGGCGGTGGCGGCAAAGCGCATTTCCATATCCACCCAAGATTGCTCGATGAAAGTGCCTTCTGAGGTAGCAATGATCACTTTTTGGGCGCTGTCACCATAACGCACCGAGGTAGTGGTAATCCGGCGATCAACGCTTTTGAGCAATTGGGCATAGCGATCGCACAATTGTTTTTTCTTCCAAAGTGGGATTTTTCGGGGATCGGTACCTTTTAGGGGTAGAACGCATACTGCTTGCACTGGGTCAATGGGTGCAAGTAAAGTTTCTTCATCACCAACCATCCGCGCCGCAGCGATCGCTTCTTCTATGCGATCCTTGATTGTCGCCAGCTGGTTAAAGCAGCTCAACCCCCATCCACCTTTATAACAAGCGCGAATATGTCCACCAATGGAGATGCCTTCACTGAGGGTTTCTACCTTGTCGCCACGCAACAAGATATCAGTCCCTTCTGCTTCTTCAAGGCGAATCATCAGATAATCTACACGCTCACAGTAGCGGGCGATCAGGTCAGAAAGTAAATTTTGTGCGTCAGCAAGTGTAGTCGGCATTTCCAATTAGTAACAATGACGAACTGCCTTTATTTTGCAATTATTTGGGGAATTTCTGCTAATCAATATTATCAAGGGACTGGGGACTGGCTAATAAATTTTTCTCCAATCCCTAATCCCTAATCTTTAGTTACGGTGGGTAAGAACTGAATGATGTGCTAAGGTAGTCAAGTGAGAATAAAATTCGGTTACAGTGTTTGTTTTTAGTATTGACAGGCTTTTCCCTTTTGGTCTTAACAAGCTTGTCTCCGAAATCTAAATCTCTACACACCTATGATTTTGGAGATAACGCATGTCAATTTATGTAGGTAATCTATCCTACGAGGTCACACAAGACGACCTCAATTCTGTATTTGCCGAACACGGTACTGTAAAGCGGGTTCAGTTGCCTACTGACCGTGAAACAGGACGTCCACGCGGCTTTGCTTTTGTAGAGATGGGCACAGAAGCCGAAGAAACAGCTGCCATTGATGCTCTTGATGGGGCTGAGTGGATGGGACGCGACCTCAAAGTGAATAAGGCTAAACCGAAAGAAGATAGAGGTGGTTCTTTTGGTGGTGGCGATCGTCGCGGCAGCAGTGGTGGTGGCGGCGGTGGATATAATAGATCACGCTACTAAACTTTAAGATCAAAAATTAAGTTTTAACGTCTTAAGGGCAGAATCATTATCTGCCCTTTTTGCGCTCCGGTCTACTGGATGGCTTAAATTGCCCAGTACCAATTAAGTAAGGAGATCAAAATGACCCAAGTATTTGTGGGCGAAAATGAAGGAATTGAGTCAGCCTTACGTCGATTTAAGAGGGAAGTTTCCAAAGCAGGTATTTTTCCTGACATGAGAAAACATCGTCACTTTGAAACGCCTTTAGAAAAACACAAGCGCAAAGAAGTCGCAAGGCACAAACAACGTAAAAGAAATTTCCGTCGTAATTGACAATTAGCGATACCTACGGTTAGCTACGCTAACGCACTCTCTCATTAGATTCTTAGCTGTCGAAAAAGCGATCGCTGTACTCCAAAGGAGAATCTAATGAGTAAGTTTTAACCTTCGTCAACCTTTCCTGCTATAAGGTATCTATCAAAATCATTCTAAATGTGTTTGAGTTCCTGCTGTTCTGCATTGGGGAGAGCTGTCAGGGATAAATAATTAGAAAATAATTCATAATTCATAATTATTTGGTAACATTAGGCAAAGTAATAATAAACTTTGTCCCCTGACTAGGCATTGACAAGCAGTTGACTTGCCCATTGTGTTTTTCAACAATAATTTGGTGGCTGATCGCTAATCCTAGCCCGGTTCCCCTGCCCACGGGCTTGGTTGTGAAAGATTGCTCAAAAATTCGAGATTGCACATCAGGAACCATACCGGGGCCGTTATCTTGGATACAAATTGTAACGGTTTGTTGCTGGGGAGCAAACGATGTCGTAATGGTGATGATGTTCGGGTAAGCAGCAATCTCTTGAGCGGAATGGTTTTCATGCAGTTCATCAAATGCATCAATGGCATTGGCGATGATATTCATGAACACCTGGTTGAGTTGTCCGGGATAGCAACTGATTGGAGGTAACTCACCGTATTGTGTTATAACCTGGATTTTAGTGCGATCGCTATTGCCTTTGAGTCGATGTTTCAACAGCATTAAGGTGCTATCGATTCCTTCGTGAATCTGAAATTCCACCGGAGATGAAATATCTGCGCGAGTAAAAGTTCTCAAAGAGAGACTGATATCTTTAAGACGGGTAATTCCCTGGTGCATTGATGCCAATAGTTTCGGCAGATCCTCCGTCAGATACTCCAAGTCCATTTCTTCAACAAGCTCTTGAATTTCTGAGTCTGGCTGCGTTAGCTTCTGCTGTTGTAAGCTTACCAAGCGAAGCAGATTATTTACATATTCCTCAATATAGGATAAATTTCCGCTAACAAAACCAACCGGATTATTAATCTCATGACCAATACCTGCAACCAGCTGCCCTAAAGTGGACATTTTCTCACTCTGGATCATTTGTAGTTGGGTTTGCTGTAACTGGTGTAGAGATTGAGTTAATTCCGCGGTGCGTTCTTGCACACGTTCTTCTAATGTGCGGGTGAGATGGGAAATTTTCAGGTGTAACTTTAAACGGGCAATGACTTCTTCCTGTTGGAAGGGTTTGGTAATGTAGTCAACTGCACCTATTTCCAATCCCGTCACCTTGTCTGTAGAATCAGATAGGGCAGTCATGAAAATCACCGGAATATTCTGAGTAATGGGATTGGTTTTCAGCCTGCGACAAGTTTCAAATCCATCAATACCTGCCATCATTACATCCAAAAGAATCAGATCGGGATGAGCATAAGCTGTTTGTTCGATCGCTGACTCTCCATCTGTTGCCATGAGGGCTTTCCAGCCACACCTCTGAATCGCTTCAGATAGCACCTTGAGATTGTTTGGATTGTCATCCACTAACAAAATATGGATGGTTTTCGAGATAGGAACAGCGATCATGGATGTAACTCCGTTGTGACAAATGATTTGAGTAACTTACGGATTTTTCCGGTTTGGAAATTGGCAGTGAGTTTGCTTAACTCTGCCGCGAAGGGAGCTAGTTGACTGTTTTGCTCAACTAGTTCTGCTAAGATTCCCTCGATCGCCGAGATATCTCCCATCATTGCCAGATGATAGAGTTGTTGTAAAACATCTTGGGATGGTAGAATCCATTCACTAGCAGTTATCTGCTCACCTTTGGGAGGCGAAGATGAAGATTCGGCATAGATCCATTCCACTCCTAAGAGCGATCGCAGTCTATTAAATAGTTCGTCGATTTGGAGGGGTTTGGGTAGGAATGCTGTTGCCCCTGCCTCTAAACTCCGCTGACGATTTGACTCAAAGACGCTGGCACTAGAGACGATGATGGGAATAGAACGGGTTTGTGGATTCGCTTGCAGGTGAACCATTAGCTCAAAACCATCCATATTGGGCATGGCTAAATCGAGCAGAATCACATCTGGATTGTGTTCAATTGCCATCTGTAGCCCATGTTTGCCATCGCTCGCTTCTAGGGTTCGACAGCCAATTTCTTGCAGCAGACTGGTCAACATCGAACAGTGGTTGCGATCGTCATCGACAATTAGAATCTGAGGCGCACTACCCTGAATCCCGGTAATTTTCTGGGGAGTTGTGGCGAAGCCCATCGTAGAAATCGCTCCTTCACGCCAGTCATGATCGAGTGGTACTGATACTGTCAAATCTAGCCAAAACAGACTTCCTTCGCCCAGGTGACTCTGCACCTGAATTTGGTTCCCCATCAATGCCGCAATTTTTTGGCTAATCGCCAATCCCAAGCCAGTACCTTCAGATCGTTGCCCTGCTTCACCCACTTGCTCAAAGGGCAAAAAGATTTTCTCCAGTTGGTCTGATGACATCCCAATACCCGTATCTTCTATCTGAAAACGAATCTTTTGATGTGTAATTTGTCCATCGTCATTTGTGAGCCACTGCGTTGGACGGGTTTCCCGGTTTGTAGCAAGTGGCGTCATTTGTTCAGACTCTTGACCAATGACTTCT
The DNA here is from genome assembly GCF_036917935.1 of Nostoc sp. Classification (GTDB taxonomy): domain Bacteria; phylum Cyanobacteriota; class Cyanobacteriia; order Cyanobacteriales; family Nostocaceae; genus Nostoc. The sequence continues at coordinate 140,008 of NZ_JBALEL010000028.1, forward strand.
ACTTTGAACGTTACGCTACCGCTATCTGTAAATTTGATCGCGTTGCCCAGCAAGTTAATTAACACTTGCCGCAGCCGTTTTTCATCGACTTCAATGGCAAGTGGTAGGCGATCGCTAATTAAGACATTAAATCTAATCCCTTTCTGTTCAGCCCGGATACCACAAATCTCAGTCACACCATGTAAGAAACTGGGCAGATGCACACTAGTGATAACCAAATCCAATTTCCTCGCTTCTATCTTCGAGAGATCGAGAATGTCATTGATCAGCATCAAAAGGTGCGATCCACATTGGTAGATAATGCTGACTCCTTCGAGGTTTTTAGCTGTCATATTTGGCGATCCTTCTAGTACTTGGGCAAAACCAAGGATGCCATTGAGAGGTGTGCGTAGTTCGTGGCTCATGTTGGCGAGAAACTCACTCTTGGCCTGATTGGCAGCATCGGCGGCTTGCTTTGCCTCAACTAATTCATGAGTCCGTTCTTCGACTTTCGTCTCCAGAGTTTTGGAATAATCTAATAGTTGACTGTTGGCAATTTCTAGTTGGCGATTTGTTTCTTCTAACTTCCGCTGTTTATAAGCATTGGTTGTTGCAATCACACTACCGATAAATGTGGCTAAGGTGGGTGTTACCGGAATTAAAACACCATACAAAAACATCCCATAGCCACCCCATATACAGGCTCCACTGATGCCTACAGTTGCCCAAAGAATTTTGCCGCCGGGAATCCGCAGCTTGCTACTGGATAACAACCAACTGCCCGTAGAACCAATGACAGACCACAAAACAATCCAGAGTGATAAAGAAATGCCAGAGATACCGTGCAGACTGGCTTTTCCGGTTTTTGCCCCTCGTACTAGTTGATGAGCAATATTGGCATGAACAACCACACCTGGAGTCGGTTTTTGAGCAGATATCCAGGAAGAGAAGGGTGTACTGAAGAAATCATTGGTACTGGAGGCGATTGACCCAATAAATACCATGCGATCGCGCATCAAATCTGCCGGAATTTTTCCTGCTAACACATCGCGCATCGCAACTGTCCGAAATGCTGCTTCTGAACCATGCCAATTGAGCAGAATTTGATAGCCTCCTAAATCGGCATCGGTATAACCTGCTTCTTGATTTTGCAGTGGTAAGTAAATTTCCTTGCCCAACTGAAACTTTTGTTTTTGGGGGTCAATGCTTTCTAAGCTAATTTTTTCAGCTTCGAGGTACTTCAGGGCTACAAGGGTTGCTAGTCCGGCTTTAATGGTGTTTTTCTCTTTGGCATCTTCAGCTGTCAGGAGGGCACGACGTACAAAGCGATCGCCATCCAACACTAAATCTGCTAATCCTACCTGATCCTTTTTTTTCAATTCCGGTGGGGGATTGACGCGTTCACCGGTAATTTTCTCAACTCCGATTAAATTGGGAGTGTTGCGAAAGACTTGAACAAGTTGCTCATGTCCACTTCCTTCTGGTAAATCTCGATAGAGATCCAATCCAATGGCTCTAGGCTGCTGCGCCCGAATTTTTTCTAGTAATCGTGCCAGCGCCCAGTCTGGAACTGGCCATTTACGCACCGATTGGATATCGCGCTCATCGATTGTGACAATCACAATCTCGTCAGCGATCGCTACAGACGATCGCTGACGAACCCATTCGTCGCGAATTTTCCATTCCGGTAAATTGAAAAGTCCTAACGATTGCCCAACCATAACCGTCAAGGCAACGCTAGGAGTAATAATCAAAACGCTGCGAGTACGTTGGATAAAAGCCTGGAATCTGCGCCACATATTTGTGCCATACAATGGGGATTGGGGATTGTGGGGCCCCCTCTGGGAATAAGGGGTAATGGGGACTGGGTGGAAGGAAGAAGAGGGGGACAAAGAGAATAATTACTCTTAACCCAATGCCCAATGCCCAAATAGGCATTAGTTAGATGCTAATAAGTTCGCTGTTACAATCTCCTTCAAACTCACTGAAGATAGAAGTTCTTCCCATTGTTTGCGGAGAGTTGCATTGTTAGGTTGGGCGGTGTATACCGATGCAAGTGTTGCCACACAGTCATACCAAACACCGTTTTTACCCAAAACAGTAGCCCGCTTCAGAGCATCTTGCTCTTGCATTGCTGTTGCCAACTCAGTGCTGGGTTGGATACGCTGAACCCAACCATCGACGTAAGGCGTACTCGGACTGAGTTGCCCATCTACTTTGAGTGCTAGGAACCATTGATAGTTTTTGCCAACGGCTAAAGCAGGTGCATTGGCTGGCAATTCGATCGCGATTACCCCAGTTTTCCCTGCAACTGAAATGTTCATCTGATGTTGCATATTGCCAGCTTCATTCTTGAGGCTGAACACGGCTTCTTGGGCATTGGAAGCCGGGAGATACACCAATATTGTGGGACGTTCAGACAGTGTTGTGCCATAGGAGTTTTGGGGCAAGAGGGCAATTAACGCGGCTGGTTGTGTTGTACTTGTAGTCGATGGATTCAAGTAGTAAGTACCAACGCGAGAAGCACCCGCACTTGCTTGTTGAGGAGCGCCTTTGCCGGCGGCAGGTGTAAAGAGGTTGCCGCGAGAAGCTCCTCCAGTTGCTTGTTGGGGAGCGCCTTTGCCGGCGGCAGGGGTAAAGAGGTTGCCGCGAGAAGCTCCTCCAGTTGCTTGTTGGGGAGCGCCTTTGCCGGCGGCAGGGGTAAAGAGGTTGCCGCGAGAAGCTCCTCCAGTTGCCCGTCTGGGCGCACCTTTGCCGGCAGCAGGGGTAAACATACTACCGCGAGAAGCTCCTCCAGTTGCTTGTCTGGGAGAGCCACTAGTGGTGGGCGGGGTAAATGTAACAGCATAGGCACTAGTCCATGCACTGCTAGCGATCAGAGCAATGACGCTCAATGTACTAGCTAAATATCGACGTTTCATAATGTTTTACCTTATGTAATTGCAATGTGATACAAACAAAATACGTTTCTTTCGACTATGGTCAGAAGCTCAGAGAATAAGTCTAAGCAACAGTAAAGTCGGAGAACTTCTATTAGCAGTATAGGCGAGCCTGAGCAAAAACACTGTAAAAAATAGGCTATATTATTCGCAACATACTCAGTTTTATTACGTAGTTAAATCCAGTTGCCGATCAAAACAAAGCCAGACCAAAAGAACGGCTCGTGGAAATCAGTTTGGCGAATTAGGCTAATTTGTGCTTGTCTTAGTGCTTCGGCTTTAGTGATTTTGGGTTGTCGCAGTTGGTCATAGAAGCGAGTCATCAGCATCGCGGCTGCCCGATCTTTGACGGGCCATAGGGTGGCGATAGTTGAGCGAGCGCCGGATTTGACAGCCAAGCCCGCCAGTCCCAAGACGGCGCGATCGTCTCCTGCTGCTGTATCACAGGCACTTAGTACCAGCAACTCGATGGCTTTCGATGGATCGCTACCCCGATTTTTCAGGAGTTCAGATAACTCTTTAACGTTGACTTCTCCATCCCAAGTGAGTAAGAAGGTATCTTCGAGACGGGAACTAAACTGTCCGTGGGTTGCTAGATGGACAATACCTGCACTACTGGATTTCACCTGTTCAGCAAGGGCTTGACTAGTGAATTCCTGGTTCAGCAACACCCTAGACGACACCGCCTTGGAGATTTGTTTCACTTCTGATTCCACAGCGGGCAAAGCACTAAAACCAGCACGAGATTCACTAATGCCACCCACGATCGCACTGAGATGATTTTGATGAAGCGATCGCGTCGCCATCAATTGCAATCCTGGTGAGAGCGCCACAGCATACTTCTCGATCAAATATTGCTTACCGTCATATAAAGCTGCTATGGGAATGTTCCGCAACCGACCATCCAAAACAAACACCAATGTCTTGGTATCAATAAATGCTTGCTCTGCTTCGGCTGGACGAATCAACCAATCATAAATCTGTTGGGAAAATCGATCGCGGTCTTGGGAATCCGAGACAGGGTTAAGAGCAACCAAAAAGTTGTCTAGAGTCTGCTCAATTTCAGCTTGAGATTTGTGAGTGACATAGGAACGGAGTGGTTGCCCTGCTTTGGAGAGAATTACTGTTAAACGATCTGGGAGGATGATCGGATAAATAACGGTTGCAGTGGGATCAACCTGATCAATTTGTTGAGTTCTATCTAAACAGGCTTCCCGAAAAAAGTTATCGAGTTCGGCAACTTGGAGTGCCTCAATCAATTCACGAGCTTGGATCAGTTCTGCTTGACTCGGTTGATTTTCTAGAAGTAAATCAACCAGTTCCCGGTAGACAGGCTCCACACTGGTGCGAAAAGAGAACTGGATATCAGGGTTGATCGCCACCAAATCCCCCCGCAGTGCTTTTAAGGCATTGACTGCTTCTGTATACGTAGTAATTGCTTTGGAGCGATCGCCCTGTTGTTTATACAACTGTCCCACCTGCCAAGCAGATTGAGCAATGATATCGTTAGCTTGGAGTTTACGGGCAATATCAAGAGATTTCTGAGCTAATTCCTGTGCTTCAGATATTTGCTGTGTACGACGATAGAGTTTTGCCCACTGATGTAGTGCATAAGCTTCTGATTGAGCATCTTGGATCTGCTGTGCTGACTTGACTGTGACTGCCATCAGTTGCGCCAAATCTTTGAGCGGTACGATTTGGTCAGGATTTGACTGGCGATTGAGGGTGAGGATGCCAACAAAATTGATCGCTGCGTAGAGGGAGATGTGACTGGGGGGCAGTTCCCGAAGTTGTTGGAGTAGTTGGGGTGCAAGTGGGGTAGCCAACTCAGGTTTGTCGTAATCGAGGAAAAGTTTAAACTGAGCTAAACGCGCTTGCAACTGATCGCTTGGGTTGGTGGCTAAGAGTTGAGCCTGTTCAAAGTAATCAAATGCGGCATTTGGATCTTGCAAGTCAACGGCAGTTTGGCCCAAGCTGATCAGGATAGAACTTAATTGGGGTTTGGCTGCAATTTTGTTAGCGATCGCTAAACTTTGCTCTAAAAGCTGTTGACTTTTACTAGAGTCGCCAATCATTTCCAAGGCTAAAGCAAGCGATCGCAATCCACTAACTTTGATTTCATTATCCGGCATCCCTTGGAGTTTTTGAGTCAGCACCTCTAACTGTTGTTTGGAACGGCGGTAAAATCCTAAAGTTTGTAAAGCTTGTGCCTGGTTGATTTGACTACCCAGGCTGCCCATTTTGTCGCCTGCTTGTTCATAAAACTTTTGTGCTTGTTGCCAACTTTCGAGGGCGGTTTCAGCTTTGCCAGTGTGCAATTGCAAATTTGCTTGAGTATTGAGTGCTTGCGCCCAAAGAATGGCATCAGCAGAGGGAATGGTTTGCAATAGTTTCAGACTTTGCTCAATAGACTGTTGGCCTGCTTGCCATTGATTAAGTTCCTGTTGTGCCAGTGAAAGGTAACTTAAGCTTAGGGCTTCGTTAAGGCGATCGCCTTGGGTATGATACTGTTGTGCTGCCGTTTGCCAAACCGTCACTGCTTCGGAAAAACGCCCCAATTGGTAGAGGTTCCGTCCCTGTTCTAGCCAATTGGTGGGTTGGGAAGAAGAGAAAGCTGGGGTTGTTACTGGTGGAGATGCTTTTGCAGGTGTAATCGTAAATGCTATACATAAACTTAAAATACTGAGGCTGACATATAGCCAACGAGTTTGTTTAATTCCGAAAGCCATAAATCTTTACTTATCATTGAACAGTTTGTTTCAAGATTAGTCACAGCACAAGTGTTCATGAAATGACTATATGTATAATTCCCAACTTTTAATGCCAGCTATCAGTTGATGAGCGATCGCATGAAATTAGACCGTTAGCCCAAAAAATTAACTCCTTGGAACAGCAGCACAGGTTAATGGTTGTTGCACCTGATTAGAAGATTTATTTGCAACTAACTCAATTTTTCCCTCGGCATTACGATGCCAAGAAGTAGCTTGAATCAGAGTTTCTGGAAATGGGGGTGTTTGGGCCGTTACACTGCCAGTTTTTCGGTATGCAGAGATGTTGCGGATATCAGACCAAGTGCGTAGGCGTAGCCCGTCGTAGACATCGCTCGGAAGGGGATTTTGTGGCACACCACCCCGACCCGTTGCGACAAAGCGACTGCCTTCACTACCCGCGCAGCCTGTAGCAATTTTCTGCGATGGATCGGTGACATTTGCTGGTAATTCTACTAAGCCCGAATTTGGATCAACACCAATGTTATTGATTTGAACCGTGCCATTCACCCCAAATTGCGAACTGGCGGTGATGTCATTTTCGGGAGTGAGTTTGGGACGAAATTTTAGTCCAATAATCCCCTGAGTTGCAATTTGAATATTGCCACCCCTTCCTTGAACTGCATTGGCAATAATGTCACTATTTTCTAAACCCACAATGATCGGAGCATTGATCGTAATATTGCCGCCATTACCCCTGCCACCAGCTTCTGCATTAATGAAACTGCCATGACGCATCACTAGTAGATCCCGCAGTTGCAAATTAGTGTTACCACCTTCGCCTGCTTTTGTAGATGCTGAAATGCTTGCTCCATTGTCGAGTCGTAAGATATTCGCATTAATGTTCAGGGTGCCAGCTTTACCAAGTCCAAGGTTCTGGACAAAAACCGTTGCACCATTACTGATGTTAAGAACTGGGGTGTTAATCGTGGTGTTACCTGAATTAGCTCTAGAAACTCCAAAAAGAGGACGAACGGCCGTACCAATATAGCTGGGATTTTGTGCATCTTTTACACCATTCACATCAATCGATTCAGACGCATTGATAGTCAGTGAACCTGCATTTCCTAAAACTATGCTAGAAGCAGACACTCTGGCGCCACCTTGAACCGACAGAGTGCGGGTATCGATTTTCAAATCCCCTGCATTACCAGACCCGAATGTGGCAGTAGACAACAGACTAGTATAAAAAATACCGTTTGGCGCTCCCTCATTTGTCACCTGAATCGTATCTGCCTTGACGATGACATCGCCGCCATTGCCTGAAGCGTAGGGTCTTGCTGCTATATTGCCGCCAGCTAAAATAGACAGGTTTTTAGTGGAGATGGCAATATTTCCACCTTTCCCAGTTGCATAGGAAGCGGCTAATATCTGGCTGACTGCTCGAAAAGGAGAAGGATCGCCAAATGCAAAACCGTTGACCCGCATTTGATCAGTATTGATTGCAATATTGCCACCCGGTGCTGTGCCAAAGGTACGGTTGAAGATATACCCACCCCGATCAATATTTAATTGTGGGGTGGTAATGATAATATTCCCTGCCGCACCGGAGGATATAGTTTCATTAACTAAACTGCTGGAACTCTTAAAATCAGCAGACTTGCCGATGATCTGGAGGGACTCGGTGGCATTGATTGCAATATTACCAGCAGTTTGGTTGCTACGATTTTGCATTAATATCAGTGAACCATCTCGGATGCTGACCTGTTTCCCCTGAATTTGGATGGCTCCTCCACTTACCCCACTGAGGTCGCGTGTGGATGCTAAAGCTCGTTGGGTTATCTGAATATTGCCAAAACTCGAAGCATTGGGATAACTTAGGGCAAATCCTTGAGGGACGGAATTGAGGGCGACGCTTCCGCTAGTGATGCTACCCAGTTCTATTAGTCCTCCCGGTGCGGAGAGTAACCCTCCATCTAAGGCAACATTCCCACCCAGCAATGCTAGCGTTTTTCCAGGTTGCAACTGTAATCCTCTTGTACCGAGGTTCAGTCCAGAAACTTGAAGTGAGTCGCCTAATTGGGCATTGTGTCCTGCTCCTTTGACGATAATGGCTCCTGGATTACTACCAAATTGCAAGCCAACTGGCACATTGATCGTCAACAAAGGGGCTGGTGTAGTGTTGGTAGCACTAAACTTAAACCCGTCTGCAAATACTACGCTGTCAGCAGTTGTACCAACAAATGACCCCCCAATATTCAGTTTGGCATTGGCTCCAAAGATAATCCCACTAGGGTTGAGCAGAAATAGACTAACTGGGTTGCTGCTATTAAGAGTCTGAATCAAGCCATCAATATTGGAAACACTACCTCCGGTGACTCGACTGAAAATCGTGGAGATGTTCGGGGTGTTAATTAAATCAAAACTAGCTGAACCACCCGTAGGGACAGAGAAATTACTGAAGCTGTGAAATAAATTATTACCTTTTTCAATCCCATTAAGAATTGTGTAATTATTGCCATTTGGGTTAACAATGGTATTGGTAGTACCATCGGATGTCACCTGAGCGATCGCGCAGCGACTCCAAACGAGTATCGCTGGTAGTACGAGAGCAGAACTCAAGAACCCGATTGTGAGTGGAGATAAAAAAGCGTAGATGCTTCGCGGCTTGTTGTTAGACATCGCTCTCATCACCAAAAACTTCTTTTACTGATTTCAAGTTAGAGTTCCCTAAATCGCGTGATTAATAACATCATTAAAGTTTGGTAACAGCAGCACAGGTTAATGGTTGCTGCACCTGAGTAGGAGATTTAGCTGCAACTAACTCGATTTTGCCTTGGGCGTTGCGATGCCAGGAAGTAGCTTGAACCAGAGTTTCTGGGGATTCAGGCATTTGTGGGGTGACTTCACCGGTTTTGCGGTATGCAGAGATGTTGCGGATATCAGCCCAAGTGCGTAGGCGTAGCCCGTCGTAGACATCGCTCGGAAGGGGATTTTGCGGTATTCCACCCCGCCCCGTTGCGACAAAGCGGCTGCCTTCACTGCCCGCGCAGCCTGTAGCTATTTGCTGCGATGGATCGGTGACATTTGCTGGTAATTCTACTAAACCGGAATTTGGATCGATACCAATGTTATTAATATCAACTGTACCGTTAACGCCAAATTGGGAACTGGCGGTGATGTCACTTTCTAGGGTGAGGCGATCGCGGAACTTCAGCCCAAATAAGCCTTGGGTGCTAATGTTAATGTTAATGTTACCGCCCTGACCTTGGACTGCATTGGCGATAATATCGCTATTTTCTAATCCAACAATAATGGGAGAATTAATACTAATATTGCCACCATTGCCCGTACCTCCGGCTTTTGCACTGATGAGGCTATTGTGGCGCATAAGGAGAACATCTCGCACAGTAAGTCCCAGAAATCCTCCTTGTCCAGATGCAGCAGCAGTTCTAATTTGACCTTTTTGCTCTAAAACGATTGAATCAGCTTGAATTTGCAAGTATCCACCATTGCCACTGCCCACATGTTCAGCTGCGATAAAGCCCTGATTGCTAACTTTAATACTGGGAGAGATAATAGTTAAATTACCTGCATTTCCAGTCGGGAATGCCGACAATCCAGGGGTTCTCAGAAAAGGAGGGAGAAATGTTTGCCCTGATGCAGCGATTTGGCTAGAAAGCCCCGAAACTGGACCAACGCCATCAACTTCAATAGATTCACGCGCATGAATGGTTACTCTACCGGCATTGCCAGAATTAGAAGTACTGGCAGCAATCAACCCACCTCCCTTCAGTAACAAGCGTCCCGTATTAATGGTTATCGAACCTCCATCCCCTCCAAAAAAGGTCGATGAAGAAATAGCGGCAGATCCACCAATTCGGCTCTGATCCATTAAGGAAATCGTATCTGCGGTAATGTCAAGATTTCCACCGCCGGCTCCACCCTGCACAAGCGATACGATTCCTCCCCCTTCTCGATTGATTAAATTTTGGGTAGTGACAGAAATATTTCCCGCCAGTCCTCCTCCGGGATAGGTGATGGTATTGATACCAGGATTGTGAAAATCGTAGGGAGAAGCGCCAAGGATTTGGGTTGATTCTGTGGCATCCACGGCGATATTTCCACCATTTCCACCATTGTTGTAAGTATTAGAGAAAATTAGGCTGCCATCTTGCAAAATCATTTGCCTAACTGAAACAGCGATATTCGCTCCATTGCCACTACCGATATTCTCAGACAAAATCCAACTTGGATCTTTGTTTTGCAGTGCGCCACTCATTGCTAAGGAGTCTGCGTTAATTGTGATGCTACCTGCGTTTTGCTGTCCTTGATGTTGAATTAATACATTAGAACTGTCCTGAATGCGAATATCTTTTCCTTGAAGATGAATCGATCCTCCAGGATTTCCACTCGTATCTACCAGAGATGCGCGATTGAGGTTAATATCTGAAAAACTTTGAGCAGGGTTATAGCTAAATTCCCAATTGGGAGCGTTTGTATTCAAATTGACACTTCCCACTCCAACGCTTCCAAGTTCAATTTGTCCACTCTCTGCAATTAAAGCCCCCCCATGTAATTGAATACCGTTGCCAAGGAGGGCTAATGTTTTACCTGGAAGCACGCGCAAAGCAGCCTGTTGTGCCATCAGATGTTACCTGAGCTATAGCCGATAGCATCATCCCTGGAGTTAATAACCCACTTGTTAATATAAATAGAAAAGCGTAGACGCTTCGCGGTGAGGGGGTCGCAGTCTTCTCCCAAGGGGAGACGCTAAAAGCGATGGCGGTTCCCGTCGATTGTGACCCCCCGAACCCGTTGGTGCAGCCTCTCCAAGAGTTGGGCTTGTCGTTAGACATCGCTCTCATAGCATAAATACTCCCCTTTAACTGATAGTCTTATGATTCCCGAAATAGTCGTGTTGGTAACACCCATTGCCTGGAATCAAAATAATTAATAGCGATCAGCAGATTATCGGGGGTTCCCTGGAGTGTAAATAGAAAAAGGCTCTACAAAGCAGCATTAAAAATCTGATTAGCAGTCAGGTTTAAATCTGGAAAACTAGGGGATATAATACGTTCCGAATTCCTAAATTGAGCGACTTGATATTCTTCATCAACAAGATGATAAATAGAAATGGTTGGTTGTTTAGGATTACCAATAAATTTTCTTGCCCCCAAAGCTGCATAATCAACGATCCAATATTCGGGAATCATCATGGCCTCGTAATTCCCTAATTTGGTGTAATAATCGTCTTCCCAGTTTGTACTTACAACCTCAATAACCAAAGGAATGGATTCACTTTGAGTCACAGTAGATTCTTTTTCCCAGAATTCCTCATTCTGCAAATTAGCATCGTTGATTAAAACCACATCCGGCGAGTAACCTGATGATTTTCTCGGTGGTTTGACTAACGCTGTTTTGGGGATAAAATATGGCAGTTTCAACCGCTTATACTCAACAGTAATTTCCCCCGCTAAAAATCCCGTAACTTTTTCATGTTTTCCACTCGGCTGAGGCATTTCAACAATTATCCCATCGTGTAATTCGTAATGCTTAAGAGTGTTTTCCGGCAGCCACTCGATAAATTCTTCAAAGGTAAATAGTTTGGGTAAAGCTTGAGCCATATCAAAACCTCCGCTTGTTTTGACTTTACCATTTCCAGGGTTGGCACAGATTAGTTTGACACCGCAGCACAGGTTAAAGATGGTTGGACATGGGTTGGTTGAGCTGCAATTAACTCAATTTTGCCTTGAGCATTGCGATGCCAAGAAGTAGCTTGGATAAGAACCTCTGGGGTTGGGGGTATTTGGGCTTGTACCTTCTGGGTTTTGCGGTATGCAGAGATGTCGCGGATATCAGCCCAAGTGCGTAGGCGTAGCCCGTCGTAGACATCGCTCGTCACCTGTTGAAGGGGATTTTGTGGTATTCCACCCCTTCCCGTTGCCACAAAACTACTAGCAGTATTATTAGAACAACCTGTAGCAATTTGCTGGGATGGATCTGTTAAGTTTACGGGTAGTTCTACTAAACCAGAACTGGGGTCAACTCCAAAATCATTGATGTCTACCGTACCGTTTACGCCAAATTTGGAACTGGCTGTGATATCGTTTTCTCTTGTGAGTTCGTTACGGTATTTTAGCCCGAATATGCCTTGGGTGTTGATTTGAATGTTGCCCCCATTACCTTGGAATGCGTTGGCGATGATATCGCTATTTTCTGTGCCGACGATGATGGGAGAGTTAATGGTGATGTTGCCACCATTGCCGATACCACCTGCATTAGTAACTATTGAACTACCACGACGCATGATCAAGTCATTTGCCTGGACAGAAATATTACCGCCTTCACCCTGAACAGTAGCGGCAGTAATTGTACCACCATTGTCAAGACGGATTGAACCTGCATTAATTTCAAGTTTTCCAGCATTGCCAACGCCTTGATGATCAACACCAACAATTGCCCCATCTGTAATCAGCAAGTGGGAGGTATTGAAGATCAGTTTCCCTGTGTTACCTGTGATCACATCTGGTAATCCAAGTAGTCGCCGAATAGGTGGTGCAAGTAATTCGGCTCTAGCACCAATTCGACTTGGGAGACGAGAAATATTACTCACTCCACTGACTTCAACGCTGTCAACAGCATTGATTAGCAAATCCGCTCCATTGCCGCTATTTAGGGTAGAGGCAACGATACCTCCTCCATCCCGTACTCTCAGTTTGGCAGTATTAATAGTTAATTGGCCTGCATTTGCTTGGCTGAATGTGGTAACCAGTATGAGGCTATCACTCAAATTTTGCCCCATCACTTCGATGAAATCAGCAGCATTAATCGTGGTATTACCTCCCATACCATTTGCCAAGGTAACATTGTCGATCTCACCACCATCTAAAATCTGCAATTTTTTGGTAACTACTCGAATATCACCACTTTTCCCCGAATTGCTGGTGTTAGTAATCAGTGAACTGGTCAATCCATTAATAGGTGATAATCCCACCATTTGAAGCAAATCTCCAATTTCCATCGAAATATTACTTCCTGAACCTTTACCAAAATTGAATCCATCAATAGTACCACCATCGTAGAGGAATGCTTGGGAGGCAGAAACCAAAATATTACCCCCAGCACCATCGCCAAAATTATCAGCACGCAATCGACTTTGTGCAAATCCATTACTGCCAACTCCCCCCAGTTGCAATGACTCACTAGCATTAACGCTAATGTCGCCTGAATTATTGCTTCCTTGATTAACTAATAGGGCAGCAGACCCATCTTGCAAGCTAATATTTCGACCCTGGAAATGAATAGAACCCGCAGGGGTGCCACTGGCATCGGCAAGGGATTGATGGGACAGATGAATATTCCCAAATTGCTTTATATTGCCATAATCAAAATTCCAATGAGGAGAAGAGGTGTTGAGATTAACTGTGCCATTACTGGCGCTACCGAGTTCAATATGTCCAGAAGGTGCATTTAACACTCCACCATCTAAGGCTACTTCTCCCCCTATCAATGCCAAGTTATTACCAGAGGTAACGCTTAATCCTACAGGATTGTTAGTTCGATCCAGAGGAGAAACTATAGCATTACCAATTTTAATTAAACGGTGTCCGGTGTTTTGGACGGTAATATCTCCCGGATTTTGCCCCATTTGCAACCCAATTGGCACACTCATCGTCAACAACGGCGGCGCACCGGGATTAGTCGCACTAAACTCTATTCCATCAGCAAACTTAATGCTATTCGCCGTTGTTCCCACAAACGAGCCGCCAATATTTAACGAGGCATTTTTACCAAACACAATCCCCGCAGGATTCATTAAAAACAAACTTACCGGATTATTACCATTGAGAGTTTGAATTAACCCATCAATATTAGAAACATTTCCACCCGTAACCCGACTAAATATAGTTGTAATATTTGGCGTGTTGATTAAATTAAAGTTCGCAGAACCACCTGTAGGCACAGAGAAATTACTGAAGCTATGAAATAAATTATTACCTTTGTCAATCCCATTAAGAATTGTGAAATTATTACCATTTTGATTGACAATGGTGTTGGTAGTCCCATCCGATGTCACCTGAGCGATCGCGCAGCGACTCCAAAGGAGTATCGCTGGTAGTACCAGAGCGGAACTCAAGAACCCGATTGTGAGTGTAGATAGAAAAGCGTGGACGTAGCCCGTCGTAGACATCGCTCTCATCACCAAAAACTCCCTTTGCTGATTTCAAGTTAGAGTTCCCGAAATTGCATGATTAATAACATGATTAAATTTTGCGAAGAGCAGCACAGGTTAATGGTTGTTGTAAGTATGTAGGAGATTTATCTGCAACTAACTCAATTTTGCCTTGAGCATTACGTCGCCAAGAAGTAGCTTGGATAAGAACCTCTGGGGTTGGGGGTATTTGGGCTTGTACCTTCTGGGTTTTGCGGTATGCAGTCAGATTGCGGATATCAGACCAAGTGCGTAGGTGTAGCCCGTCGTAGACATCGCTCCTCACTTGTTGATTGGGATTTGGCGGCACACCACCCCGTCCGGTTGCCACAAATCGACTGCCTTGGTTTGCAGAACAACCACTGGCTATTTGCTGCGATGAATCTGTGACATTCGTAGGTAGTTCTACTAAGCCAGAATTTGGATCAACGCCAATGGTATTGATTTGAACAGTACCGCTAACCCCAAATTGCGAACTGGCGGTAATATCGTTTTCTCTTGTCAGTTGGGGACGATATTTTAAACCGAAAATACCTTGAGATGTAATGTCAATATTGCCACCTTTACCTTGAAAGGCATTAGCAATAATATCGCTGTTTTCTAATCCCAGAATAATCGGTGAATTAATAGTGAGATTACCACCGTTACCTGTTCCACTAGCAGTTGCCGTAATTGTACTGTTGTGCCGCAAAATCAAGCTATTAGCTTGCAAATTAATATTACCACCTTCCCCCGATTGGGTAGAGGCGGTAATACCTCCTTGGCGATCTAGTCGAATGGCATCGGCATTAACGAGCAAGTCGCCGGCATTTCCCACCCCTTGGTTACTAACACTAACCAACGCGCCATCGGTGATGCTTAATTGAGGCGTGTTAATGATGACATTACCCGATGTCCCACTCGGCGCAAGAGGTAAGTTGAAGCGTTGTTGTAAAGCGGGATCGACAATTGTGGCAGCAGACTCAATGGTACTGGGACTGAGAGTACTAGGCCCTTTCCCCTGCACCTCAACGGATTCGGTGGCATTGACGATCGCACTGCCCGCGTTGCCTCTCGCTAAGGTGGATGAACTAATTCTGGCTCCCCCTTGGATTATCAAATGTCGAGTATTGAGGGTGAGATTACCAGCGTTACCAGTGCCAATGGTTCCGGAAGAAATGTTACTGGGTTGAAGAAAAGTCGGTTCCACACCCATTACGGAGAGCGTTCCATCTACATTGAGCGTTACATTCCCAGCGTTGCCTCTATCAAAGGTTGTAGAGTTAATCGTTCCACCATCCACGAGCGTAAGATAGCGGGTTGAGAGTGCGATCGCCCCTGCCGATCCCGATCCATACGTATGGCTATAAATGCCGCTAGAACCAAAAGTCTGTGGCGAAAGCCCATTAACCTCCATAGAGTCTATGGCTTTGACAGTAATCATGCCACTGCTACCCGTACTATATGTATCAGAATAGATCCACCCCCCTTGCTGTAGGCTCAATCGTGGAGACTCAATCATAATAGTACCGCCCTCAGATGCCCCCAACAGAATCGTCCCTAACCCGCTTGCAATGCTGCCATCGGGAGTACTGCCTTGAATTTGGAATGACTCTGTTGCCCGCACTTGAATGCCCCCACCCGGTTGCAAGCCGAAGCTTTCAATCAACAGAGTGGAGCCATCCTTCAGGCTGATATTTGCCCCTTGCACTTGGATGCGACCTGAGCCAATGCCGCTAGCATCTAGCATCGACTGTTGGGAAAGCTGAATATCTCGAAAGCTGGATACCCCACTATAGTCGAAATCCCAGCCTTGAGAGCTAGCAGTCAGATCCACACGGCCACCCCCCACACTGGCGATCGCCACCTGTCCTTGTTCTGCCGTGAGGGTTCCACCCGTTAAGCTAATGTTGCCGCCAATCAAAGCCAGGGTTTGACCCGGTTGGACTTCTAACCCTGTGGGGGTGGCACTTCTGATCGGGGGGAGGGTTGGATTGGGTGCCGTAAGTTGGTGTCCGTTGCCTTGCACAGTAATGGGGGCGGGATTGCTACCCATTTGCAAACCCACAGGTACACTCATAGTCAGCAAGGGAGTTGCATTCGCGTTAACAGCACTAAAATCTACACCATCACTAAACTTAATACTATTTGCCGTCGTTCCCACAAACGAGCCGCTAATATCCAAGCGGGCATTTGCCCCAAACACAATCCCCGCCGGATTCATCAAAAACAAACTCACCGGATTATTACTATTTAGTGTGCTAATTAACCCATCAATATTAGAAACATTCCCACCTGTAACCCGACTGAATATGGTAGTAATATTTGGTGTGTTAATTAAATCGAATCTGGCTGAACCGCTAGTTGGTACAGAGAAATTACTGAAGCTATGAAATAAATTATTACCTTTTTGAATTCCGTTAAGAATAGTAAAATTATTACCATTTGGGTTGACAATGGTGTTGGTTGTACCATCTGATGTCACCTGAGCGATCGCTGGTAGTAGCAGAGCGGAACTCAAGAACCCGATTGTGAGTGTAGATAGAAAAGCGTAGGCGTAGCCCGTCGTAGACATCGCTCTCATCACCAAAAACTTCCTTTACTGATTTCAAGTTAGAGTTCCCTTTTCGAGCATGATTAATAACATGATTAAATTTTGCGAAGAGCAGCACAGGTTAATGGTTGTTGCACCTGAGTAGGAGATTTATCTGCAACTAACTCGATTTTTCCTTGAGCGTTACGATGCCAAAAAGTGGCTTGGACAAGAACCTCTGGGGTTGGGGGTATTTGGGCTTGTACCTTCTGGGTTTTGCGATACGCAGAGATGTCGCGGATATCAGCCCAGGTGCGTAGGCGTAGCCCGTCGTAGACATCGCTCCTCACATCCTGCGTTGGATTTTGGGGTATTCCACCCCGTCCCGTTGCCACAAAACTGCTACCTTGATTTGCAGAACAACCACTGGCTATTTGCTGCGAGGTATCGGTGATATTTGCAGGCAGTTCGACTAAGCCAGAGCTAAGATCGGTTCCGATCGTGTTCACTTCTACCGTGCCACTCAAGCCAAATTGAGAACTGGCCGTAATATCACTTTGAGGTGTCAGTTGAGGCCGGAATTGCAATCCCAAAATCGTTTGAGTCGTGATGTTGATATTGCCACCGCTGCCAAGAATGGCATTGGCGACAATATCACTATTTTCGTTCGCTAATCCGACGATCGCAGCGGCATTAATGTTGATATTTCCCCCAGTAGATGCCCCTTGAGCATTCGTTGTAATATTACTACCATGACGTAAAAGGAGCACTTCGTTCGTGGTCAAGTTAATGTTGCCTTGATTACCTCCATTGACTTCGGCGCGGAGACTGGCTCCTTTATCGAGGAAGAGATTACCAGCAGTGACGTTGAGGTTTCCAGCATCCCCAGATCCGGTATTGCTGACCGTGATTTGTGCGCCATCACGAACTTGTAAGAGATTGGCCGTAATATTTACTGATCCTGCCGCAAAGGCATTGTCAGAGGATGCCGTGATGGCGCTGGGGAGCAACTGTCCGTTGATGCGAGATGGGGATATGCCCTGGACATCAATGTTCTTGGCTTGTAGGTTAATGCTACCTGCAAGCCCCTGTCCCAGATTAGAAGAGGTAATTTGCCCCCCATTGAATACCCGCAGATTGTCGGCGGTCAGGTTAATATTGCCCCCCTGGCCAGTTGCTCCATTGGCCACAGAAACCGTAATGCCAGTGTTAGCACCACTAAATCCATCACTGACTGGATCGCTAACTTGCACATCCTTGGCTCGAATCGTAATATTGCCAGCCGTACCGCTTGTCCCTGGGAAGGAACCAAACCTATTGGTTCCTGGACCCGATAGCCCCGTGGTAATAGCTCCCCCATTGGACAAAACCAGGCTTCCCGCGTCAATGGTAATCTGCCCTCCCTGCCCGGTGCTGCCAGCTTGCAGCGAACTGAGAACCGCACTGGCTAATCCCTGTGAGCTTACCCCCTGAAGCTTGAAACTTTCGGTGGCATGGATTGAGATATCCCCAGTGCTTCCGCTCCCTGATATCATATCAGAACTAATTCGTCCACCGTCAATCAGACTAATTCGCGCAGCATCAATCGTGATTTGACCGGCCTTATTATTATTTCCAAATAAAGTTAAATTTGTGATTGCGGATACTATACCGAATCGACTATAGCCGTTCAGGATAATGTCCACAGCCTTGACAGTAATATCTCCAGTCTGGGAGTTGTTGCCGCTGGTTGAGGATTGCAACCAGCCTGTATTAAGCGCCTGGAAACGCCTGGTTTCGACGATGATGTTCCCAGCGCGTCCTGTGGCTGGATCACCAACCCCCAAGACATTCTCTACGGATGTATGAATCCCAGAGAGCACTTCTTGCCCAGGCCCAGATATGCCCAAGAGATCGACAAATTCTGTCGTCTGGACTGTGATGCTCTGGCCTACTCTAGCCGAAGTGCTAGATTTAATATTGGATCCATCCTGTAAGGTCAGCCCACTTCCCCGAATGTTGATGGCTCCACCATTGATGCCACTCGCATCGATCAATGAAGTTTGTTGCAGTGTGATGGTGCCCCAGTTTGCTGTTGCCGCAGAACTCGTCAGTTGCCAGGGTTGAGCGTTCATCGCCACCTCCCCATTCTGCAATGCCCATAATTCGATACGTCCATCGGGGGAACTGAGGTTTGCTGCAGACATGTCGATTTGGCCGCCAACCAACGCCAGCGTTTGCCCGGTTTTGACTTGCAACCCTGAAGCTGAATTGGGTGGCTGCGCCCCTTGAACTTCGATTGAGCCAGCATTACTCCCCATCTGCAAGCCGATTGGCACACTAATTGTCAACAATGGTTTCTCAGTTGGATTCACAGCACTAAATTCTGTCCCATCAGCAAACTTAATACTATTCGCCGTCGTCCCCACAAACGAACCACCAATATTCAAGCTGGCATTTGGCCCAAATACAATCCCCGCAGGATTCATTAAAAACAAACTTACGGGATTATTATTGTTGAGAGTTTGAATTAACCCATCAATATTGGAAACATTTCCACCCGTCACCCGACTAAATATAGTTGCAATATTTGGTGTGTTAATTAAATCGAATCTGGCTGAACCACCCGTAGGCACAGAGAAATTACTGAAACTATGAAATAAATTATTACCTTTTTGAATACCGTTAAGAATAGTAAAATTATTACCATTTGGGTTGACAATGGTGTTGGTTGTACCATCCGATGTCACCTGTGCGATCGCGCAGCGACTCCAAAGGAGTATCGCTGGTAGTACCAGAGCGGAACTCAAGAACCCGATTGTGAGTGTAGATAGACAAGCGTAGACGCTTCGCGGCTTGTTGTTAGACATCGCTCTCATCACCAAAAACTTCCTTTACGGATTTAAAATTAGAGTTCCCCTTTCAGGGCATAATTAATAACATGATTAAATTTTGGTAACAGCAGCACAGGTTAATGGTTGCTGCAAGTATGTAGGAGATTTATCTGCAACTAACTCAATTTTGCCTTGGGCGTTGCGATGCCAACTTGTAGCTTGAACAAGAATCTCTGGGGATTCAGGTATTTGTGCCTGTACCTTCTGGGTTTTGCGGTATGCAGAGATATCGCGGATATCAGACCAAGTGCGTAGGCGTAGCCCGTCGTAGACATCGCTCCTCACTTGTTGCGTTGGGTTCTGAGGAATACCACCTCGTCCCGTTACCACAAAACTGCTGCCAGTATTATTAGAACAACCTGTAGCAATTTGCTGGGATGGATCAGTTACATTCTCTGGTAATTGCACTAAACCAGAGTTGGGGTCAACATTGGGGCTAGTAATTTGCACATTTCCGTTGACCCCAAACTGGGAACTGGCGGTGATGTCATTCTCTCTTGTCAGTTGGGGGCGATATTTCAGCCCAAAGATGCCCTGCGTCGTGATTTGGATATTGCCCCCCTGACCATTCACCGCATTGGCAACAATATCGCTATTTTCAAAGCCAACAATGATTGGTGCATTTATTGTAATGTTGCCACCTTTACCGCTTCCTCCCGCCGTAGTGGTAATGATACTTTGATGGCGCAGCAAAAGAAGTTCTCCGAGGTTCAGGGTGATATCACCTCCCTTACCCGACGCGGTTGCAGCTGTGACTATACCTTGTCGGTCAAGCATTACACGATCGGCATTGATGACTAACTGTCCTGCATCCCCACGCCCTTGATTTTCCACTCCCACAATGCCGCGATCGCTAACATACAAGAGCGGTGTATTCAAAAAAACACCTCCTGCATTCCCAGTAAGAGGAAAAGTAATATTAAAAATTCTTCCATTCGGAGTGTTAGCAGCTGAGGCAAGTCTGCTCTGACGACCGGTTATTGAATTCACCCCACTGACTTCGACGCGATCTA
The DNA here is from genome assembly GCF_036917935.1 of Nostoc sp. Lineage (GTDB taxonomy): Bacteria > Cyanobacteriota > Cyanobacteriia > Cyanobacteriales > Nostocaceae > Nostoc. The sequence goes on from NZ_JBALEL010000028.1 coordinate 160,247, forward strand.
GCGCCGTGATACTGATTCTACCGCTATTCCCAGCAGCAATGGTAGTGGCATTCACAACACCGCCATCGCGCAGCGTCAGCCTGGAAGTCGTAATATTGAGATTGCCCCCATTCCCTTGGCTAACGGCAATAGAACTGATCGCACTCGGAATGCGAGCCAGAGGGTTTTCCCCAATCAACTCAATCCAGTCATTGGCATGAACTGTAACGTCTCCTGCCGCCGCTTTGCCTAATGGAGTATTGGTAATTACACCGCCATTGGTCGCCCTTAGTTGATTGGTTGAAACTGTAATATCACCTCCCCTACCGGATCCCAAGGTTTTCACACCGATCAGACTAACCAGACTCGGATCTACAGCAGACCATCCGTCTAGCGTTGTCAGACCTGAGACATTTACGCTGATGTCGCCACCAATACCCGCACCAAAGGTTCTTGCAGTAATTTCGCTACCATCTTGAATCTGCAATTGTTGGGCAGAGATCGCGATGTTGTTGCCGTTACCACTCCCTAAATTGTCGGTAATCAATTGACTGTTTGCAAACCCATAGACTCCTGTTTGCCGCATAGCTAATGTCCCACTCGCATTAACCACTAAATTGCCTAATCCGGCACTGCCAAAATTTTCTAGAAGGGCAACAGACCCCTCTAACACGCTAATATTTTGTCCTTGGAGTCGTAGCGATCCCGCAGGTGAACCACTTGCATTCACCAGTGCTTGCTGGGACAACTGAATGTTTGCAAATTGGGAGATATTGCTATAGTCAAACTTCCATTGGTTGGATGTCGTGTCGATGTTTACAATCCCTGTCTTGCTACTGCCAAGTTCAATGTGTCCCGAAGGTGCCACAATAACCCCACCGACTAAGTTTATTTCTCCACCAATGAGAGCAAGGGTATTGCCGGGTTGCACCGCTAATCCGACTGGATTGCTGCTTTGAACTATCGGTGTCACAAGTCCTCTAGTTAACCGATGTCCGGTATTTTGCACACTAATCGCTCCTGGATTTTGCCCCATCTGCAAACCGATGGGTACACTCATTGTTAACAATGGTGTCTCAGTTGGATTTACTGCACTAAACTCTGTCCCATCAGCAAACTTAATACTATTCGCCGTCGTCCCCACAAAGGAGCCGCCAATATTCAACGAGGCATTTTTACCAAACACAATCCCCGCCGGATTTATCAAAAACCAGCTCACCGGGTTATTGCTATTGAGAGTTTGAATTAACCCATCAATATTGGAAACATTGCCACCCGTCACCCGACTAAATATAGTTGTAATATTTGGCGTGTTACTTAAATCAAAATTTGCTGAACCGCCAGCAGGTACAGAGAAATTACTGAAGCTATGAAATAAATTATTAGCTTTTTCAATCCCGTTAAGAATTGTGAAATTATTACCACTTTGGTTGACAATGGTGTTTGTAGTCCCATCCGATGTTACCTGAGCGATCGCTGGTAGTACCAGAGCGGAACTCAAGAACCCGATTGTGAGTGTAGATAGACAAGCGTAGACGTAGCCCGTCGTAGACATCGCTCTCATCACCAAAAACTCCCTTTGCTGATTTCAAGTTAGAGTTCCCTTTTAGGGCATGATTAATAACACGATTAAATTTTGGGAACAGCAGCACAGGTTAATGGTTGCTGCACCTGAGCAGGAGATTTATCTGCAACTAACTCAATTTTGCCCTGAGCGTTACGATGCCAGGAAGTAGCTTGGACGAGAACTTCTGGAGCAGTGAGTATTTGTGCTTGTACCTTCTGGGTTTTGCGGTATGCAGACATATCGCGGATATCAGATAAATTGAATGTGGCTGAACCACCAGTGGGAACAGAAAACTGCCCAAAGCTGTGAAAGAGATTACTGCCTGCGGCACTACCATTGGTAATCGTGAAATTATTGCCATTCTGGGAGACGCTGGTGTTGAGGCTGCCATCTGAGGTGACTTGAGCATTGACAGAGCCACTCCAAAGAAATATTGTTCCTAATGGCAATAGCATGACACTTGCCAACATTCCATTAACCAAACCAAACCCAACAGAGCGTGTTTTCATCACTTGGTCTCATTTCATCTAAGTTTTATTATTCCCTAGTCGCGATCGCTCTTAACATCAGCAAAAGCTCAATATTTAAGTATTTGGAATACTTGCGATCGCTATTAAGCCGTTGGAATTTCTGGGGGAAATTAACTTTTGGGAACAGCAGCACAGTTTAATGCCTGTTGCACCTGAACGGGAGATTTATCTGTTATTAACTCAACTTTGCCGTCAGCATTACGATGCCAGCTTGTAGCCTGGACAAGAACTTCTGGGGATGGGGGAATTTGGGCTGTTACCTCAGCAGTTTTGCGGTATGCAGAGATGTCGCGGATATCAGACCAAGTGCGTAGGCGTAGCCCGTCGTAGACATCGCTCCCCACCTGTTGAAGGGGATTTTGCGGTATTCCACCCCGTCCCGTTGCCACAAGTTGGCTGCCTTGATTATCCGCGCAGCCTGTAGCAATTTGCTGGGATGGATCGGTTACATTTGCTGGTAATTCTACTAAGCCAGAATTTGGATCAACGCCGATGGTATTAACTTCAACTGTACCGTTAATACCAAATTGGGAACTAGCCGTGATGTCGTTTTCTCTTGTCAGTTGAGTCCGATATTCTAGACCGAAAATACCCTGAGTTGTAATGTTAATATTGCCACCCCGTCCTTGTACTGCGTTAGCAACAATGTCACTATTTTCTAAGCCCAGAATGATCGGTGAATTGATGAGAATGTTGCCACCGTTACCCGTACCACCTGCGGTTGCAGTCACATTGCTACCATGACGCATAATTAAGGTATGAGCTTGTAGATTAATACTGCCACCCTCGCCGGATTTAGTAGTCGCCGTGATGCTGCCAGCGCGATCGAGAAAAATAGTATCCGCATACAGGCTGAGGTTTCCAGCCTTACCCACGCCTTGATGATCAACTCCAACAATAGCGCCATCCGTGATTTGCAAACGGGAGGTATTGATCATCAAGTTGCCTGAGTTGCCAGTCGGAAAAGCCGGTAATTTAAATAACTTCTGAAAAGCTGGGGAAAGTATTTCAGCTCTGGCAGCAATGCGGCTAGATGTTCCAGATATTGCGCCCCTGCCACTCACATCAATCTCATTGGGTACATTAATATACAAAGAACCTGCATTACCCACCCCTAACGTCGTGGTCGAGACAGAGCCTCCATCCTGCACGTTCAGCCTGGGAGTATTGATGGTCAATTGACCTGCGTTTCCCCGATTTAATGTTGTCGCCAGCAATGAACTTGGAACAAAGGAGCTTTCTCCAATCACCTCGATCAGTTCAGAAGCATTGATCGTGCTATTGCCTGAAGTGCCAACTCCGATACTGGCCGTGAGTAGCGTAGCACCATCTTCAACCGTCAATCGTTTCGTTGTGACTTGGTTAGCACCTCCACTTCCAGTACCACTGGTGATTGTGGCGATTGAACTGTTAAGTCCTGTATCAACCGATGAATATCCTCGAAGTAGAATCGAATCGGCAGCGTTTACAGAGAGATTTCCCCCCACTCCGGCACCAAAGGCTTGAGTAATAATTCTGGCTCCATCTTGCAACAATATCCGTGGTGCAGAAACCAGCAGATTGCCTCCAGCACCATTGCCTATGGTATTGGTTTGCAAAAAACTGTTGGCAAATCCATAAGTGCCGACTCCCTGTAGCTCCAATGACTTACTGGCATTAACGACGATATCGCCGGAAGCTTGATTTCCCTGATTGACTAACAAAGCTACGGAACCCTCAATGAGGCTAATGTTCTGCCCTTGAAGGTGAATTGAACCAGCAGGTGTCCCACTGCTATCGGCAAGGGCTTGATGCGAAAACTGGATATCCTGCAATTGCTGGACATTGGTATAGTCAAAGCCCCACGCAGGTAAGGCGGTGTTGAGATTAACTGTGCCAGTGCTGACACTGGCGAGTTCAATGTGTCCAGAGGGGGCATTTAACACGCCGCCATCTAGGCCGATCTCTCCCCCGACCAATGCCAGGGTATTGTTAGAGGAAACACTTAATCCAACGGGATTTTTGCTCCGGTCTGGGGCGAAAAATCGACTAGGACCCAACCGATGCCCAGTATTACGAACTGTAATCGTCCCCGGATTTTGCCCCATTTGCAAACCGATGGGTACACTTATGGTTAATAATGGTGGTGTCCCAGTCGGATTTACTGCACTAAACTCCGTCCCATCGGCAAACTTAATACTATTCGCCGTCGTCCCCACAAATGAGCCGCCAATATTCAAGGAAGCATTTTTCCCAAACACAATCCCCGCCGGATTCATCAAAAACAAACTCACCGGATTAGTACTATTTAGCGTCCTAATTAATCCATCAATATTAGAAATATTTCCACCCGTCACCCGACTAAATATGGTAGTGGTATTTGGTGTGTTAATTAAATCGAATGTCGCCCAAGCGCCAGTTGGCACAGAGAAATTACTGAAACTATGAAATAAATTATTACCTTTTTCAATTCCGTTAAGAATTGTGAAATTATTACCATTTGGGTTGACAATGGTGTTAGTAGTGCCATCAGATGTGACTTGAGCGATCGCCCTTAGCATCATCCCTGGAGTAAATAACCCAGTTGTTAATATAAATAGAAAAGCGTAGACGCTTCGCGGCTTGTCGTTAGACATCGCTCTCATCACCAAAAACTTCCTTTACGGATTTCAAGTTATAGTTCCCCTGAAGGGCATAATTAATAACATGATTAAATTTTGCGAAGAGCAGCACAGTTTAATGGTTGTTGCACCTGCGTAGGAGATTTATCTGCAATTAACTCAATTTTGCCTTGGGCATTGCGATGCCAAGAACTAGCTTGGATAAGAACCTCTGGGGTTGGGGGTATTTGGGCTTGTACCTTCTGGGTTTTGCGGTATGCAGTCAGATTGCGGATATCAGACCAAGTGCGTAGGCGTAGCCCGTCGTAGACATCGCTCCTGACATCTTGATTGGGATTTTGCGGTATCCCACCTCTTCCTGTAGCGACAAAACTACTACCTTGATTTCCAGAACACCCACTAGCAATTTGCTGGGATTGATCGGTGACATTTGCGGGTAATTCCACTAAACCTGAGTTGGGGTCAACGCCAATCGTATTCACTTGTACATTGCCACTTAGCCCAAATTGTGAACTGGCAGTAATATCACTTTTTTCTGTGAGTTGGGGACGAAATTTTAAACCTAAGATACCTTGAGTAAAAATCTCGATGTTTCCACCACTTCCTAGTACCGCATTGGCAACAATATCGCTATCTTCGTTAGGAAGTGCTACCACAACTCCAGCATTAATGTAGATATTACCTCCGCTAGAAGTACCAGTGGCATTAGTTGTAATATTACTGCCACGACGTAACAGCAAAACATCATTTGCTTGGAGATGAATGTTACCTTGACTACCTCCTTTGACTTCTGAACGTATACTACCTTTATTATCGAGGAAAATATTATTGGCTGTAATATTCAAATTACCTGCATCCCCGGTTCCTGTATTGCTAACGCTAACTTCTGCTCCATTGCGTACTTTTACTGTCTCGGATGTAATATTTACCGTTCCAGCGTTAAAATGAGTTGTCGAAGATGCAGCAATCTCACTGGGTAATTGACTACCATTTATCAAATTTTGTGAAATTCCTTGGACATCAATATTTTTAACTTGCAGGTTCACATTACCCGCATTTCCTTGACCAGAACTAGAGGATATAATCTGTCCACCATTAGATACCCACAAATTATCTGCTCTTAGTTGAATATTTCCCCCTTGACCAATTCCATCGTTACCCACAGCAGCAGTGATACCACTAACTGTATTACTAAAACTCTCGATTATTGGGTCGCTAACTGTTATATCCTTTGCCTGAATCTCTATATTTCCAGCTTTACCACTTCCTGTTAAAGCACTAGAGATAGCTCCACCATTAAAAAGAGCCAAACGTCCAGTATTGATAGAAATATTACCACCTTGACCATTTACAAAAGATCGCATCGAACTAATCACAGCACTGGTTGTACCACTAATTGTCACTCCCGAAATTTCTAGTTTCTCCGACGCTCGAATCACAATATCTCCAGACTTACCAGTAGTGGGAGACTCAGAAAAACCAGGGATATAAAAGCCAATCAAATCTGCAGTAATAGAACCACCATCAACTAGACTCACCCTTTGAGCATCAACAGTTATCTTGCCACTTTCATTCGAGTTACCACCGCTAATTAAAGTAGTAATAACAGTAGCAAAGTATATACCTAGATTAGAACCTATAAATGAATATGGAAATGGATTGTAACCAGTAAGTTCCACATCTGAAGCTTTAATATTAATATCTCCAGTTCTAGAGTCATTACTTGGGATGGGGCTAAAGGATATAAAGTCGAAGGGGGAGCTAAGAGTAGACTCAATCCAAGCTCCATTTTCTAGGTGTAAACGCCCTGTTTCGACTGTAATATCTCCGGCTTTACCTTGATTCCCCATGACGCTAGTGTATAGACCAGGGGTAGAATATTGGTTTGCAGCAGATGCTCCTAATAAATTTACAAATTCTGTAGTTTTGATGTTGATCCCTTGCCCTTTTCCTGACGTACCAGTGCTGGAGCTTATTTGCGAACCGTCCTGAAGTGTTAAACCTCGTCCCCGAATGTTGATTGCTCCTCCATTCATACCGCTAGTCTGGATGTGTGAGGATTGTCTGAGTAAAATATTTCCCCAATCAGCAGTAGCAGGGCTAGTTAGTTGTAATCCTGCTTGATTATTCAAACCTACCTCAGCGTTCCGTAATGCCCATAATTCTACTCTGCCATTAGGATTACTCAGGGAGGTTTGATTTATATCAATGTCACTACCTACTAAGGCTACAGTTTCAGCCTTGAAGATTTGCGGGGAACCGTACAGAAAATTGGGTGGTGTGTTACCTTGGGTGCGAATCGTTCCAGCATTAGCTCCCAGTTGCAATCCCACAGGTACGCTCATAGTTAATAATGGTGGTGTCGCTGAATTTGCTGCACTAAATTCTACTCCATCCGCAAATTTGATACTTGATGCTGTGCTACCAACAAATGACCCGCCAATATTCAAGGAGGCATTTTGTCCAAAGATAATCCCACTGGGATTGAGTAAAAACAAATTGGCGCTACCATTGGCTTTGATTAAACCATCAATATTGGAAACACTACCACCAGTAACGCGACTAAAAATATTCTGTATATCTGAGGCATTATTGAAAAATGCAGAACCGTTGCTGGGAACAGAAAATTGGCTGAAGCTGTGAAATAAATTATTTCCAACGCGATCGCCGTTAGTGATGGTGAAATCATTGCCACTTTGGGAGACGGTGGTGTTGAGAGTACCGTCAGGAGCAACTTGAGCGTTTGCAAAACTGCTGCAAATGGCAAATGTTAACATTCCGCCAATTAAACCACACCAAGCAGAAGTTGCTTTCATTATCCTATCTCGATTTTATCTTATGTACTGATAATTCCCTCAATGGTATGATTGGTAGCATGATTAATGTTAAGAGTCGTTAACTTTGAGGAACAGCCGCACAGGTTAATGGTTGCTGCACCTGAGTAGGAGATTTATCTGCAACTAACTCAATTTTGCCTTGGGCGTTATGTCGCCAACCAGTGGCTTCGACAAGAACCGTTGGAGATTCGGGGATTTGTGCCGTAACTGTGCCAGGATGACGGTATGCAGTCAGATTGCGGATATCAGCCCAAGTGCGTAGGCGTAGCCCGTCGTAGACATCGCTCCCCACCTGTTGAAGGGGATTTTGTGGCACACCACCCCGTCCCGTTGCCACAAAACTACTACCATTTGTATTAGCGCAACCTGTGGCAATTTGCTGCGATGAATCCGTGACATTCGTTGGTAGTTCTACTAAGCCAGAATTTGGATCAACACCAATATTATTAACTTGAACTATACCGTTGACCCCAAATTGCGAACTGGCAGTGATGTCGTTTTCGGGAGTTAGTTGGGGACGATATTTCAGCCCGATAATTCCCTGAGTAGTGATTTGAATATTGCCACCCTTTCCTTGGACTGCATTGGCAATAATATCACTGTTATTTAATCCGACAATAATCGGTGCATTGATGTTAATATTACCCCCATTCCCATTACCGCCTGCTGTTGAGGTGATTTGGCTATTGTCGCGCAAAAACAACAAGTTACCAACTCGTAAGCGGATGTCGCCCCCATTACCAGATTCTGTCTGTGCCTGAATTAAGCCTTGATTTTTTAATTGGATGCGATCGGCTGTGATGTTGAGAATGCCGCCATTACCACTACCTTGACTAGTAACACTCACTGTACCACCATTCGTCAGGATCAGATTTGGTGTAGTGATGCTGACATTACCTGCATTTGCCGAGAGTATATCTGGCAAACCAAAGAATTGACGCAATTGCGGATTTAAACGGACGGTAGACGAGTTAATGCTACTGTTATGGTTACGACTGCCACCATTAATTGCGATCGCTTCACTAGCATTGATGCTGACATTTCCCCCATTACCAACAAAGAATGCAGATGAACCAACTGTTCCTCCATCCAAAATTTGTAACTTACCAGTATCCAGTATCAAGTTTTTGGTATCCCCTGTGGCAAACGTACCTACAATAATGGAACTATAAACTCCAAAAGGGTTTTCTCCCATAACTGTGGTATTTTTATTGCGAATTGTAACTTTACCACTAGAGCCACTGCCAAATGTCACCGAAGATAATGAGGCTCCGTCTGATAATAGTAAACTATCACCATTGACGAAGACATCACCAGCAATTCCAGAACCATCGGTAGCAGTGCTCACGTTACTAACACCACCGTTAAAAACACCAGTTGGGTTTATGAGCGAAAAGCCAGACACTTCAATTGTTTTTGCATCCATTTGGATATTACCACTGGGAGCATTTCCCTGGCTTATGTTATTCAAAGCTCCTCCCTGTTGGATGGTAAGCTTTTGAGTAACAACGCCAATGTTTCCACTAGCTCCAATACCAAAGGCTTCACTACGAACCCCGCTCGACAATGTTGCATCGCTTGTCGTACCAATTATATCGATCGCAGCCGATGCTTGAAGACGAATGTCTCCACCGGGAAGATTTCCATAATTTTGGGCTAACACCAGCGAAGCATCGGTGAATCGAATATTTCGTCCCTGAAGCTCCACCGAACCTGCATTGACACCGCTGACATCTAAGAGCGATTTTTGCGCTAGTTGAATATCGCCAAAAGTTTGCCCATTGTCATATCCCAAAGTATAACCTCGTGAATTTGGGATTAAATTAACTTGTCCGATTCCGCTTGTACTACCCAATTCGACTTGTCCTTGTGGGGCAGTCAACATAAACCCATTTAGTTGCAGATTGCCACCCACTAATGCCAAGGTTTTCCCAGGCTTTACCTGTAATTCTGTAGAATCGGGAAGTCGAGTGATAAAATACCCGCTATTTGTATATCCTGCCCCTTGAGCTTTGATGGGAGCGGAATTGTTGCCCATTTGCAGCCCAATCGGAACATTGATACTTAATAAGGGGTTGGCTTGGGAATTAATGGCGCTAAACTCAACCCCATCGGCAAACTTGATGCTATTGGCTGTCGTACCGATAAACGAACCACCAATATTTAATCTGGCATTGGCTCCAAAAATAATTCCACTGGGATTGAGCAGAAATAGATTAGCGCTACCATTGGCTTGAATTAAACCATCAATGTTGGTAACAGTACCGCCAGTGATGCGACTGAAGATATTTTGCACATCTGCGGCATTGTTGAAAAAAGCCGAGCCGTTGCTGGAAACTGAAAATTGGCTGAAGCTGTGGAACAGGTTGTTGCCAACATGGTTCCCGTTGGTGATGGTGAAATTATTGCCACTTTGAGAGACAGTGGTGTTAAGGGTACCATCAGGAGTTACCTGAGCGATCGCAGAGTCGCACCAAAGTGGCATTACCATCAACGGTACTATTCCACTACACAGAACCAACCAAGTAAAGGTCGTCACATTCATAGTCAAGCCTTTATTTATACGTTGTATTCTAGGATGCCCAAAACGGTATAGCCTCGATCAAAACGGCGAATAGCGCACCGAGAAGTACAGCCCATTTTCTTGGAGCGATCGCCTTTCACCGTCCACTGATATTAAGGGAATACCCCAATCTAGGCGGGCTGAGAAGTGATCACCCTGTTTCCACAACAGCCCCAACCCAGTACTAACAAGCGTACTCGGTGATGGATTTTCGCCGTTGACATTCCAGCCTTTGCCAATATCAATAAAGGGTGCCAGTTGCAGCACCCCGTCAATTTTGGCAGCGCGGACAATGGGTACTCGAAATTCTGCGGAAAATAACAGGCCATTATCTGTGAGTAATGCGTCTTGGCGATAGCCCCGTACACTTAGCTGTCCACCCAGACCAAATTGCTCCAAAGGTACTAAGGAATCTGCCGCTAATTGGACATCGCCCCTGACTAAAAATAGAGTGTCCGGTGCTAATTGCCGCACCCACTGCGCCTGTCCCCGCCACGCAAAAAAGCGACTATCTGGTTCATTATTGCTGACATTAGCATCGAACCAATCTACGCCTAAGCTGAATTGCGATCGCGCCGCAAATACATATTGGTTGCTTCGCTGGGTATATTCTTGAAAAAAGCGCAGGGCTGAAATATTGGTTTTTCCGTTGGCATCTGCACCAGGGGAGAGTTTAAACGGCCCAATGTTATCAATACCTAACTCAGTTTGGCTTTCTTGACGCGAGAATGACAGCCCCACTGCCAACTCTTGGGTTGGTTTTTGCAGCAGTGGTTGTCGATAGCCCAATTCGTAAGATCGGGTATTTGACTGAATATCAAGGACGCTGAATGGCTTTTCAATCACGCGATTCCATCCCTGGCTAAAACCAAAGAATACAGTGCCATTGTGGGCATTAATCGGCAACGTGTAATTGGCATTGATTGTATTACTGCCATCGGTATTGGCATATCCCACGCTCAAGGTATCGCCTAAGCCCAATAAATTGGCTTCTTGCAGATCCACTCCTCGGCGAAAACTGCCGACACTGGGCGATCGCCCATTATCCAGGCTTGCCGTCAGGTTAAAAGTTTTTGCTTCTTCAACTTCAACTTGCAATATATTGCTTCCCGGATGTACGCCTGTCTGCAACTCGGCTGACAGGTTTTGAATTCGCGGATCGAGGCGGAGTAGTTGCAGCTTTTCCAGTAAGCGTGGTATATTTAGGGGTTTGCCAGCACCAAGTTGGATGCGATCGCGAATGTATTGACTGTGCAATCGTCTATTACCGATAATCTTAATTTCTTGCACACTACCCTCGATCACCTGAATTTTGATCGTCCCAGCTTCTACTGTCTGCGGTATAATCAACGTGCCTGTGGTGACATAGCCATTATCAGTGTAAAGCTTCGTGATGGCATCTTTAACTTGCAACAACTCTGTAAACGTCAATTCCCGTCCCACAAAGGGATTTGTAACAGTGGCAAACTGTTCTGGTTTGAAAACTGTACTGCCAACAACTTCAATGCGATCAACCCGAAATCTGGTATTAGGGTCATTTTGCTCCAGAATCGGCTGATTCGGGAGTTTTGGGGATGGAAGCAATTGATTGTCGTCTGCTGGCTTGGGTAGCACATCCGAGGGTAACGGAGTGTTAGGAAGATCCTCTAACCGACCTGGGGGTAATGTCTGAGGAGCGAGAGTTTGGGCGATTGCATCTTGATAGTTGCACAATATTGCTGCGATCGCAAAGCTGAGTCTTATAAATCCAGTAAAAATCCTCAGTTTGCCTACGAACTTGCTTACCTTTGGCTGATTTATAACCAAGGTTTTTCTAATCATTATTTTTAATTAAATAAATTACAGATTAAATTCTTAATACTTGGAAAGTATAAGTAAATAAGTAGTACGTACTATGTTTAACTTAAAATTTTTCCGAAAAGTTCAGTAATATTACTATTTCTCAACCCAGAATTCCGGAGTCAGGCGCAAAGCCGGATACAAGAAGGGTATGCTGACCGAAAAAGCTGATAAATAACCGGGTTTAAGAACCCCCACCAAATTGAAAATTTGGTGGTTTTCAAGACGCTTGCAGACTCCTAACGCTACGGGGAAGCAAGCTAGCAAGAGCATCTTGATTCTGAATTCTGCATTCTTCTTCAATTAATCTGATATTTTTAATTATGCAAGTGTATCAAGATGATTGCACAAAATCCAAGGCAAAAGTCAGAGTGGAGGAAGTCTCCGCTCTGATTTTGTAAGAGAGTGTGCTTATTTAAATCTCCTAACTTTATTTATGGGGATTCACTGTTAGCTGATAACTGTTAAGCACTATATTTCACTCAAAAATTGAGATGTGCTTACCCTGATTTGATTTTTTTTTGCAGTGTGATTTACGAGGTTTCAGAGGCTTTTTCATCTTTAGGATAAAGAGAGCGAATTAACTCCCGAATTACATCAGTTGCTGGTCTCCCCGTTGTTGAACAGTATTGTTCAAGCTTCTGTGCCTCGCCTGATGTGAGATTGATTGTAAGTCGTTTAACAGCCCATTTTTTATTCATGAATTAGACAAGCGATGTTTTGAAACTACTTCTCTAATATCAATCATCTAAACTGCTCTTACAATGGTATATGTAATGACATTTAGTTCAAGTAATCATGAAGCTGGATAGGATATTTTTCCAAGCAATAGTTAAGAGGTCAAGTATATTCTAGATTATAAAGTTCAGCTACTTTCCGGGTAGTAATTATAAATAGAATGTAAAAGGAAGATTAAAGTATGTCAATACAAAATAGGTATTCTCACATAACAGGTGAGGATAATAATACAGAAAAATTTTGCAGCCCTGGCAAATAGAATGACTCTGTTGGCGAATTGCGATCGCTATCCTCAAAAGCTTGAGATGTCGTAGCGTCTCCAAGAGTTGCGGCAAGCCGTAGGCTACCACTCCAGACGCAGAGAACACACAGAGAAGAGAAATAGAGAGGATTTTTGCGTCAGTTTTGGGATATTTTTTTATTTGTCAGTCCCTTAAAACCCTTGATTTTCTCTTAGGCTACCCTGCAAGAAGGCTTTGCCTACGTTTGTGTAGTAACGAATTTCATCCGCCTAATACTTTTCAAACTTAATTGTTTTTAATTGTTAACAAGTCATGTGCTAGTAATATATCGGCAGCAGATTTAATCACATCAAATGACATTCCCGACCTTTCGGCAATATCTAGTAGAGTATGCTGACCATCAGATAAATTTAAAACCCACAAAATTGCCATTTCATTTAGCCCGCTATCTTTGTGACCACCAGCTGCCCGATATATTCCTCTTTTACCTAACTGTGGCTCACATTTGGGATTTTTGTTGTAGTAGATTTCGTTATTGTTGAGGATAGACAACATCGAATTACATTGAAAGAATGACTCGGCAAGATATTGGGGTTGAACAAAATTTAAATCATCTGCTGAGGTGTGGTATTCAGGAAAACTACCATGAGGCGATCGCATCAAGCAACCGACAGCTAAATTAAATCCAGGTGAGCAATATTGTCGCTCATCATAGCCATAGGGGAAAAAATCTATAATTTTGTGATCTTGTTTTGAGTTTTGGAGTACATAAGCAGCAACTTTATCGATTTCAGTGTCACCTCTACGGCTTTTTTTGTAAGTAAATTTGCCAGAATCTCCTAAACAAGTTAATACCAAGCCATGTTTAATATTATTGACTTTAGCCTCGTTGAGAGCCAACCATGTAATTGAGCCAATGGTTCCGGGAATCCAGAGAAATCGATAGGAGTATCTTGGTGTAGTTTGACTTAAATATTTAGCGATAAAAGTAGCGATCGCAATTCCCGAAAGATTATCATTACACAGTGAAGGATGACAGGCGTGGCAGGAAATTAAGACTTCATCAGTACTGTCTCCTGGAATATAATACTCACCATAGCTCAGATGACCTGGTTCTAGGGAAGAATCAATACATACTTCATATTCTTCATTTTCTAGTTGTAAATACTGTTTGTGACTGAGGCAAAAACCCCAACTTTCCTTGTAATATGAAGTTCGGTAAGGAATCCAATCAGGATAATCAGGAAGTGTAAATAGATGTGATTTTAGTTCTTGAAGAGATAGCTTTTGATGTACTGGAATACTATAATTAACAACGTGTAGATTCGAGTTAGCAAAATCTACAACTTTCTTACCTTGGGAGTTTTTAATATAGGCATCTTTAATATTCCATTCTTTTGGAACTATCCAATCAAATACCTCAGTTCCCGTTGGCACTTCATGAACTGACAAAGGAATATGCTGCTGGAGAATTTTTAAAGTTTCTCTAAAACCATTACCTGTAATACTACGGCAAATGGGATATAAATCAGAAATTAGTTGGTAAAGTTCCAGACTAATATCCTTTAGGTTAAAAGAATTTTTTAGATCAAATAAATTAATATTCTTAAGCCTATCTGCAACCATAAGTAGAATCCTTGTTACCTGGTGTATCCAATCTCTTATTGATGTTTTGTATACCAATTTACAGTCAATTCCAAGCCCTTCTTTAGAGGAGTTGAAGGTTGCCAACCCAGTTTGTCGTATGTATAAGCGGTATCGGCTACTCTGATCTTTTCCATCGGCCGTTCAGGTAAAGCACCAAATAGAGGCTGGATTTGAGGATTGACCAGATTAACAAGCTGGGACACAACTGTATGAATGGGTACTAGTTCTCCCGAACCTAAGTCGAATGTACAGCCCTCTACACTGTTAACTTGTGTTGCAGCGAGAAGTCCTCCAATCACGTCATCGATATAAATCCAATCAACTTGACGTTTTCCACTACTAAGTTTTGGAGCTTGTCCTTGCAACAAGGAAAGAATAACACAAGGAATGATCTTACACACATTTTGCCCTGGCCCATAGGTCATAAAGGGTCTAACAAGAACTACAGGTGTCTGATAGAGTCGATGGAACATGCGACCATAAGTACTACTAGCCAATTTAGCAATAGCGTAAGGAGAAGAAGGAACTACTTCAGGATGATCTCGTTCTGGTTCTTCTAAAGAAGCTATCAACACAATGCGACTACAGCCAATTTCGGCAGCTACCGTCAATAAGTTAATAGTACTGGTCAGTAGACTGTGAAAGGTAGGCAATATCAACTCTAAATTAGGAACTGCTGTCACAAGACCGGATAAATGGAAGATTACATCAGGTTTAATGCTGTGGAAAAGGTTTTGAACAAACTCAATATCTTCCATGTCACCGTGCCACCATCGCAAGCAGCTGATATCAGAAGTGTGAAAACTGCGAGAAACAGCATGGACTTCCGCACCATTGTGGCATAGATGACGGACTAAATGAGATCCGAGAAATCCACTAGCACCTGTAATCAGTATTGTTTGTCCACACAATTTTTCAACAGAGTTCACTATTTATTGCTCACAGACTGAAGTTTAGAAAACAAAAGTTTTTCTACAAGAGATTGTTTGTTGTAGACAATAACAATGTGTCAGTAATCGGGCAGAAGTCAGTGCCTCGTAAGAAGTCGCCTAAAGAAGTTCCTGTACAAGCTGAATCAATATTTGGCGCACCCTGTTTAGCGATCGCATCATCAAAATGTACGGTTCTAAAGTCAATACTGAAACGGGTATAGCCTGATGTGTTGGGAATAGTTGAGTGCATTTGGGCTCCTGAAAAGAGAATCATGCCACCGACTTGTGTAATCAACCGCAATTGCGGCTCCATTTCTAAAGTTTCTTCCGCATGGGGTTGCTTGCGCGTATCTGTTTTAATATGCTGTGCCGCATTTTTGCGACTTTCTTTATTCCACTCAGCATAGTTATAATCCCTTGAGCTATTCTTAACTGGTTGACTCCAGTAGCGGGGATGGAATGCCATCGCATTCTCTGAAGTAATATCGTAGACAGGAATCCACCAGTTGATCTGGCAGCGAGGAGCAGAGTACCAGGTGTCACGATGAGGATGGAAAGCGTAAGCAATGCCAGCAGTCAGATAGCGATCGCTAGTTGCTGTTCTCAGGCGAGGTACATCGAAATAGGTTTTGCTCAAGTCACATCCACTTTCCTTCAAGATGCCTTGAATGAGTTGTTTAGATTTAGGATGATGGATAAAAGTTGGCTTGAGTTGTGCTAAAATCTCAACGTATTTCTCTACAGGTAGACTATGTTGTGCTTCTCTGGGATCTAAAGGGGCAAATGCTTCTTCAAGCATACCACGAGCAAAATCACATAGAGCGATCGCACTGGCGCAAGGAGAAAAGACAAACATTTGTCCATTGTAAAGATGCTTGCGTCTGATTTCATCACTAAAAGTCGAATCAAAATAAATTGTATTCACTTCCCCCCTCATCTGCTATAACAAAGTTTGAACATAGTGTTGAGTTTAAAACTCAAAATTAAATTTTTCAAATTCTGATTTTCTGTGTCTCTGCGTGATACTAATTCTACATTCACTCAGCAACTACATATTTTTAAATTGCTTTTAAAAGCCTTGTGTCACCCCAGGCTTTACATTTTTTTTCGATTCATCAAATAAACTCCAAGCCCGATCTTTTTCCGAAATTTCAGTCACAGGTAGAGGCCATTCAATACCAAAAGCTGGGTCATCGTAGCGATACCCACCAGCATATTCTGGTGCATAGAAGTCACCCATTTGATACATCACCTCGGCGTTATCGGTCAGAGTTTGAAAACCGTGAGCAAATCTATCAGGAATATAGAGACCAAGGCGATTTTCAGCAGTCAACTCTATACCAATATGAGCTAAATAGCTAGGAGATTCTGGACGCAAATCGATTATGACATCATAAATAGCCCCCCTAATACAACGCACCAATTTTGTTTCCTGAGAAGGAGGCATTTGATAATGCATACCCCGCAACGTTCCTTTTTTATAGTTAAAAGACAAATTGCATTGGGCAATAGTAGGCTTTAAACCACGAGCTTCAAATTCCTGAATACAGAAACTCCGAGCAAAAAAGCCCCGAATATCTGGGTGCAACTCTAAATCAACAATAAATGCTTCTTTTATTTTAGTTTCAGTGAATATCATGAATTTGCAAAATTGAGACAAAATTAAAACTCTAATTTTTTAGAAAAATATTTTTCGACAGTAAAATGCCTCAGCATATTTACTCGGTGAATTTGATTCAATCCCGCGAATTCTGAGAATGGAACGAAAAGTCTCTTCTGTAAACCACTGCTTATTATTCTGGGTAGGGAATGCATCCAAAATATATTGAATTTTTCGGCGACAAAGTGCGTCATCTAAATGGACAAAGAAATTAGGAATACCCAAATCACCATCGTATTTTGGTATTTCATATTCCAAAATTAAATGATTTCTAAAGGTATTCCAAGTCAAATCAGAAATTAAGCGGTGATCTTGGTGGCGATCGTCTCGGTGATGAGTAAAGATTATATCTGGTGAAAATTCCTGCTTCAACTCCTCAAAGCATTCCTTCACCTCTATCCCTTGAAAAGATAGAAAGCCATCTCGAAAATTTTTAATGATAATTTTCTTGACCGGGATTTCTTTTAAGAAGAGATTGGCGCTTGCAGTTGCTTCCTCTGCTCTTTGCTCGTTGGAACTAAAGACAACCCAATAGATAACAACATGCTGATAATTCTCTATCAGCTTTAAGATTGTACCTCCACAACCAATTTCGATATCATCGCAATGAGAACCTAGACAAAGAATTTTGTACTCAGATTCTTCTGTCTTGTTCAAGCTAAGTTGGATCATACATGACTGACTTCTAGTTGTTCATCTCCCCATACTTCCCAAGGTCTTTCGCCTTGAGCATACATATCATCTAACTGTTGCTTCTCTTTAAACGTATCCATTACCCCGAAAAAGCCAGTGTATTTATACGCAAAAAGTTCTTTTTTGGCAATCAGTCTTTGAAAAGGTTCCAGTACAAGTTCTTCGCCACGATTAATATATTTAAAAATCTCTTTTTTGAAGATAAAATATCCTCCATTAATCCAAATATCACGTTGTTTGACATCTTTGATATCCCTTACCAAACCATCCTCATGCATATCAACTAGGTGAAAACTTTGGCTTGGTCTGACACACAAAAAACTACCGATTTTATCACGCTGATAAAAATTATTAATATACGTTGGTAGATGCAAGTCTGTCAAACCGTCACTGTAGTTAGCTAAAAATACTTCTTCTCCTTCTAGATACTTTTCTACTGCCTTAAATCTTTGTCCAATATTGGCAGTTAATCCTGTATCTACAAATGTGATATTCCAATCTTGAATATCCCGATTAAACAACTGAATTTTGCTCCCATTGGAAAGGCTAAAGTTATTAGAAAGCCATTCATTGTAATTTAAAAAATAGCTTTTAATTAGGTCAGCTTTGTAACCAAGACATAAGATAAAATCTTTGTGCCCATAGTGAGCGTAATATTTCATTACATGCCATAAGATTGGTCTATAACCAATGTTCACCATTGGCTTAGGAATACTTTCTGAATACTCTCTCATTCTAGTTCCTAAACCACCACAAAATAAAACTACTTTCATGTTACTTCCCCTTTTTTGTGATGAAAAAATATTATATACTTATTACGAATTCTCTGTGAAGCTGCACATTATTTTGACCCCTCGCAACCTCCCCGCGAGTTCGGGGAGATGCCGTAGGCGGTGGGGTTATTTCTATGCGTCTTCATAAAGAAATTGTATTAAGAGTAGACATTAACTTCAGGAATTGGTACAACAAATTGACCTCCCCAATCCCGGATATAAGCTATTTGTGCCATAATTTCATTTTTCAGATTCCAGGGCAAAATTAGTATATAGTCAGGCTTTGTTTCGGCAATTTTGTCTGGATGAAAAATCGGAATATGGGTTCCTGGTAAAAATTGACCCTGTTTGTAAGGGTTACGGTCTACTGTATAGTCAAGAAAATCTGTGCGGATACCACAATAGTTTAAGAGAGTATTTCCCTTACCTGGAGCGCCGTAACCAACAATCGATTTTCCCTCCCGCTTAACTTTGATCAAGAAATCTAATAACTTGCGTTTAGTTTCTTTAACTTGTTCACCAAAGGAAAAATAGTATTCTAATTGCGTAAAACCAGCCGCTTCTTCTCTATCTTTCAGTTCTGATACTTGGTGGGTAACGGGTTTAGAAGAGTCTTCGTTGTGACGGGCATAAATTCTCAAAGAACCACCATGAGTAGTTAATTCTTCAACATCAAAAATTGTCAAACCGTGAGCAGCAAAAATCTTTTCTACGGTAAGAAAGGAAAAATAAGAGAAATGCTCATGGTAAATAGTATCAAACTGATTTTCCTCGATTAACCGCATCAAGTGGGGAAACTCCATAGTAATTACACCATGCGGTTTGAGGATAATTTTCATTCCTTTGACAAAATCATTGAGATATGGCGTGTGAGCAAGGACATTATTTCCGAGTAATAAATCTGCCTGTTTGCCCTTAGCAACCTGTTCTTTGGCTGTCTCCTGTCCAAAAAATTTGACAACTGTCGGAATCCCTTTTTTTATTGCTACCTCCGCAACATTTGCTGCTGGCTCTATTCCCAGCGCCGGGATGTTTTTGGCAACAAAGTATTGCAGTAAGTAGCCATCATTACTAGCAATTTCTATTACCTGACTTTCCTGATTTA
Source organism: Nostoc sp. (assembly GCF_036917935.1). Classification (GTDB taxonomy): domain Bacteria; phylum Cyanobacteriota; class Cyanobacteriia; order Cyanobacteriales; family Nostocaceae; genus Nostoc. The sequence goes on from NZ_JBALEL010000028.1 coordinate 179,952, forward strand.
ATTGGAAACGTTCTACTACCAAATTAACGTAGTTCTTGGCGTGTTGCAACCAGCTATCAGAGTAGGAAGAGAAATAAGCGTAGTCGCTAAAAATATTTTCTGGGCTAATGTATTCTTGGAGTTGAACTAAAAAACACTCCTCACAAACATAGACATGCAGAGGATAAAATGGCTCTACTTCATTGAGTTGTTTGAGGCTGCGATAGCTCTCGCAGGGAGGAGACATACCTAAATCTACGAAGGTATGGTGCAACCCTGTCTCACAGAACAGACAGTTACCAGTTATTGGTTTTAGTAAATTCATAACTTATATTTTTTTGCAAGAATCAGATTTCTAATTTAAACAGTTCGCCAGAAGAAATCTTGATCGATTTGCTGAGTGCGAATAAGATATTCCAGTTGTTTCAGGCGAGTAAAGCCTCTAGACTCAAATGTTTCTCGATCCATATCAATTTGCTGGAAGACATTATAGAGTTGTTGGGCACCGCGCTGGGCATCCCATTCACATTTGAATCCTGGTAAAATTTGGTTAATTTTATTAAATAAAACCCGATAGCTGCGGTTGTCAGGATCGTGTTTACCAAAGCTCAATTGACAATCTGTAAAGACATCTGCAACTATCTGAGCAATTTGTTTGACTTGATAGTTGCTATTTGTATCACCGACATTGAAAATTTGGTTGTGAATTAGATCACGCGGAGCTTCTAAGGTACAGCTAATTGCTTTGCAGATATCCAACAAATGTACTAGGGGACGCCAAGGTGTACCGTCGCTGTTCATCTTGATTTCTTTAATTGTCCATGCCCAACCTGCTAAATTATTCAAGACAATATCAAAGCGCATTCTCGGTGAGGCGCCATAAGCTGTGGCATTTCGGAGAAAGGTGGGAGAAAAGCCATCATCAGCAAGGAGTTTCACATCCTGTTCGACAAGTGCTTTGCATTTGGCATAAGCTGTTTGGGGATTGATGGTAGACTCTTCGCTAACGTAGTCTTCTGTGGCAAAACCATAGACACTGCATGATGAAGTATAGACAAAGCGTTGGATTCCAGCTGCTTTCGCCAGCTTCGCTAAATGTACTGAGCCTTTGTGGTTGATATCGTAGGTGATATCAGGGGCTAACTGACCTAAAGGATCGTTGGAGAGTTCTGCCATGTGAACTACTGCTTCCACGCCTTGCAGGTCTTCTGTTGTGATGTGGCGGATGTCTTTGTTGAGGGTTTTGGCAGTTACCTTGGTGCCGTTATATAGCCAACCTACTTTATAAAAACCAGTATCTAAACCAATAACTTCATGACCTTCTTGGATTAAGAGGGGAGCTAATAAGGAGCCGATATAACCTTCAGTTCCAGTTACAAGTATTTTCATATCTAGCGTGCGATCGCACTTTGTGGGGGTTTTAATTCAGGAGGAATATTGTCTGAAATATTTTCTCTAGGAATAGCAAGCAACTTGGTAGCAATCTCATTCCGTAAGGGAGCTGCTTCATCTTGAGTCAACCAAGCGAATAACTTTGCTACTGCTTCCATTGAGCGGTCGAGTTTGAGAATTTCTTGGAGCATACGCAAAGCCCCCGTAACATTGCCGCTTTTCAGAGGAATTGCCGCCCGTGTCAGACAATAATTGAAGTTATGTCTACGAGCTTGGGTTGTAATTTCTGCGCGATGTTCAGCAGGAAGATAACTCTCAGAAATTTCTATACCCTGGCGGATGGATGCCGCCAGAATCCCAGATGATAAATCATCATCTGTCAGTCTCTGGGAATGTATACGGTAACGAGCCAAACTTTCCGGTTCGTACCACCAATCAGAAGAAACAGCAATGCGTTTATAGAGTTCCCATTCAGAAGCGCAAACTAAATGCGGATAATAACCTCCTAGTCGTTCATGAGTAACGCGACGAATGACAACCACAGGCACCTGTAACGGACATGTCACACCAATCGCCTGCAAAAAATTCTGAGGGATACCTTTATCGTCTCCAAACCAGGAAATCACTTCCCCTTTTTCAACTACTGTGCCTTTTTCATTGAAATATTCAAAATTTCCGAAAGCGGCCCCTACGGAATCTGGACACCCTTGAAGACTTTGCTGGAGTCGATGATAAAAACCTGGAAGCACACAGTCATCATCATGCAGGATATGAATCCACTGACCGCGACTGAGGGAAATGCCTACATTGTGATTTGACAGTACTCCAATATTTTCTTGATTGCGGTAGTAGCGGATTACTCCTCCTCCAATACTATTCACTAGATCAAACAACGGTAGCGTACTGGCATTATCCATCACCAGAATTTCCATCTGCTCTGCCCCAGGCCATTGCACTAAGACGCTAGCCAGACATTCAAGGAGATAATCGGTGCGGTTATATACCGGAATCACCACAGTCCAAAATGGTCGAGGTTTCTCTGGGTCTGTTACAGGTGGAATCGCTGGAAACTGATAGTCGCCAACAGTAACCTCACCTTGGGGAATGGGGGGAGTAACGAGGATTTTTTGGGTGATGGCAGCATTGTGATCAGCGGCTACCGCTTTGGCGTAGTAGGGGTTAAGTAAGGTCAACCCTTGACGATACACAGAAATCGCTTCTGTGATCTTGTTTTGAGCTTGGTAAACCTGACCCAAACGGTTGTAGATTTCCCAGTTTTGGGGATTGAGTTTTAGGGATTGGTCATAGGATGCGATCGCTTCTGACCACTGACCTTGTTCTTGCAGGATGTTGCCTAAGTTATAATACACCTCTGGCAACTCTGGGCGAAGAGCGATCGCTTGACGATAGTAATTAATAGCTGTCTTGAAATCCCCTGCTATTGTGCGGGAAAGTCCCAATTTGTGATTCAAATCCGCGTAGTGCGCTTGTTGATCTTTTGATAGTTTACCTTGCGCGTTGAGAGCGTTGCCTAAGTTTACATCTGCTTCGACGCAGTTGGGCTGAAGTTCTAAGGCTTTTTGATAGCAAGTAACTGCTTCGTCAAACTTGCCCTGTTGTTCCAAGGTGTAACCCAAGTTATTATGTATTGCTACTAGCTTGGACTCTAGGGCTATAACATCAGGCAGAGAACCGAAATCAAAATACAATGGAAACTTTTGGACAGAAACATTTTGAAAATCTTTATTTTCTTGCTTAACTTTTTGAGATAACAAAACTAATTTTATATCTCTATTTCTGTTCTCAATATTGTTTAGTTTTTCTAAAAGCTCTCCATCCAATTTTGTGCCGCCATTCCTCGAAGATGTGTTCTTTTTTAACGAACTTGTGTGCCAGAAAAGAAAACCTAAATAATAAGGTGTCAGTCCTTGAAATTGAATCGCTTCACAGAATGGAATGTTGGGATTTTTATCGAAAATATTTTGCGGTGAAACTGTCCAATATGCCACATCTCCATCGCCAGAAGCCGGACATTTTAAATTTGTGTAGTAGTTTGGATCATCTGGATATTGATATAAATTTACTCCTGAAAAAAATAAGGCTGTATTTTGGAGAGGATTTTGCTTCAAATAATTATAAATAATTTTTAAGGGTTCCGCAATACCCACGTGATCGCCGTCAATATAAACGCATGTTTTATATCGCGTCTGACTGAGACCAAAGTTAGAATAAAAGCTAAAAGAATGAATGTTGTTTACATCCAATTCAACTTGTTCTTTAGTACAAAATGAATAGACGTGCGGTAAGTAATGAAAAGCCCGTATTTTCTGGGGATATTTTTGTGCAAATGCCTCTATTATTTGTGGAGTCTTGTCCGTACACTGATGAAACACAATTACCAATTCATCTACATAATCAATCCAAGATTCGATCACTGGTGTCAAAAATTCTTCTTCATTGCGAACTCGCATCAGACCACTGATACCGTCTTGTCGATTTTGTGGCTCAAAAGATGAAGTATTTATAGTAGGATGCTCAACCTGAGTAATTGACATAGTTTTTCAGTCCAAAACTAGAAAATTTTTGCTTTTTGCTAAACGAGCCTTCATAAAGGAAGTGAGATGATCCTTGAGGCAATTTCATCACGCAGAGGAGCTGCTTCTTGCAGTGTTAACCAACTAAATAATTTTGCCACTGCTTCCGGGCTACGATCTATTTTTAGAGCCTCTTCCAAGGCTTGCCAAACTCCAGCCATATTTCCCGCCTGTAGAGGAATTAGGGTCAATTTTAGACAATAAAGAAAATAATAAATCCGGGATTGGGCCGTAATCTGTGCGGAGTCTTCAGTAGATAAATAACTCTCTGATATTTCAATTGCACGGCGGATGGATATCATCTGCTTCCCAGAGAGTAAAAGTTCGGTGGTAACATTGTTAGCATGTTCGCGGTAACAAGCTAAAGTTTCTGGTTCGTACCACCAATCGTAAACAGAGGCAATGCGTTTATAAACTTCCCAATCACTTGTATAGATCAATTCGGGATGATATACGCCCAATTGTTCGTGCGCTTCTCGACGAATCACCACCGCAGGCATAATCAATGAGTTAGCAAGTCCAATGTTTTGCAGCCAATTTTGGGCAATCCCTCGCTGTCCATAGACTTGTTGGCTGAAAATTACTTTCCCTTTCTCGTTAATATTTTGATAACCCGTAAAAGCGGCTCCTACAGAATCGGAACACCCTTCTAGACTTTCTTGCAGCCGGGAATAAAAACCTGGGAGAATATAATCATCGTCGTGCAGTAAATGAACCCAATGACCGCGAGTTAGAGCAACTCCGGCATTCCAATTTCCTGGCAGACCGAGATTTTGCGGATTGCGATAATAGTGGATTATTCCTTTTCCAATACTATTCACTAGTTCAAATACTGGCGTTGTACTAGCATCGTCCATGACGATGATTTCCATCTGCTCTTCTCCTGGCCATTGTGCCAACACACTGGCAAGGCATTCGAGTAGATAGTCTGTGCGGTTATATACAGTTACCACCACACTCCAGAAAGGCCGCTTGTCTGTATCATCTGCGACGGTTGGAATAGTCGGAAAGCTGTATTGCCCGACAATTACCTCCCCTTGGGGAATTGTCGGTGTGACTGGTACTTGTTGAGGAATTTCAGCATCTTCATTAGCTGCTAATGCTTTGGCATAGTGGGAATTAATCAGCTTTAACCCTTGTTGATAGGCAGAAACTGCTTTCTGCATTTGATTTTGCTGTTGGTAAATTTTGCCTACGTTGAGGTAAAATTCTCCATAGTTGGCATTAAGTTCCAAGATTTTTTTATAGGATGCGATCGCCTCTTCAAACTCCCCTTGTTCTTGCAGCGCCAACCCCAGGTTATAATGAGCTTCTAGCAAATCTGGTTGTAGTGCGATCGCTTGCTTGTAACAAGTAACAGCATTTTTCAAATCAAGAGCTTTTTTCCGGGCAACACCCAATTTATTATTTAATTGTGCATAGTGCATTTGTTGATTGCTGGAGAGCTTACCTTGAGCGTGTAACGCATTGCCCAAATTAGCCTCTGTTTCTATCGAGTCTGGCTTTAACTCTAGAGCTTTCTGATAGTAGTTAATTGCTTCTTCAAATAATCCTTGTTGTTGCAGAGCATAGCCCAAGTTGTTGTAAATTGGCAGTGAATTAGGTGCTAAAACTAAAGCTTGGCGGTAAGCTTTCTCTGCTTCGGAAAACTGTTCCTGAACTAAACGCAAATTACCTAAACTGAACCAAGTCTTAACAGAATCTGGTTGAATTTGCGAAGCCGCACTTAGCCACTGTTCAGCAGTTTGGGGTTGCCCCATCTGCTGCGCCAACATCCCTAAACTATATAAAGCTTCGGGGTGGTCAGGTTGTTTTTCCAGAACTTGACTATATAGCAATTCCGCCTCCACTAAACGATTGCCTCGTTGCTGTTGAACTGCTAGTTGGAGGATTTCAGCCACTTCTGTTTTATCTAGCGCTTCAGCTTCATCCTTTTGACGTGACTGATGCTTCTGCACCGCAATTTGAATAAGAGATTTAACTTGAGATTCGGAAATATTTGTAGTCTTCATAACTATATTATAAATTATAAGTTGATATTAAATTGTTGTGGATTAATATAGCTTTATAAGATAGGTGATAACTATCAAGAAAATATTTTACCTGTTTTTGCCTGTTAAAAATCAGGGCGATTTCATTCAAGAAGGGAGAGATTTTGTCAACAGCATGGGATGGGCGAGAAATAAGCCTTAAGTTAGTAATCGAAAAATTACCAACTCAAGTAAATTTCAGTGCGTACACCATAGGAGTTACCGTTAGCAAAGCCTCTCCCAGAAAAGCATCGATATTTTATTGTCCAATCAGATTTTTTACTCACCTGATTGTTTTGACTAAGATGCTTGTAAATCAGAGTCTTTTAGGGAATGAAACAGCTCTGCTTTTTCAGGTGGGAATCATCCAGGGGCAAAGTAGTTTTCCTGGAGAGCAATTAGCCTTAAGCAAATAATATTTCCGAGTTCACCTGACTGGCGCTCACGCCTGAAAGTAGTATTTCTTGTTGAGGATTATTAAAGAAAGAAAAAGAAGTTCGATTTAAGGTGAGGAGAGCACCATCGTTGGTATCTGTTATGTTACCTAGACTTCCCCAACCATTTAATGCAATCTTATCAATACCAACCTGGAAATCTTGAATGACATCAAAGTCTTTTTTCAACAAGGTATCGCTACGTTTGAAAGTAAATGTGTCATTACCATCGCCACCAACTAAGACATCATCACCACTACCACCATTCAGAACATCATTGCCTAAACCGCCATAGAGTGTATCATTGCCATCGCCACCATTTAGCGAATCATTACCTTGGCCTGCATCGAGGACATCATTACCTCTGTTTCCAAATAGCTTATCATCCCCCAAGCTGGCATAAAGTTTGTCTGCCCCGTTGGTTCCGGTCAGATTATCCTTCCGAATCGTGCCATAGATAACATCTCTACCGAGGTTGCCGATTAAAGTATCTCCTGCCAATTCCACAGAACTAGTATTAATTTTGACTATAGTTAGGTTGGTGTTGCGATTAAAATTCCGCTCATAAGTCCCAACAGCACTACCATTCAAGAAGTCACTACCATTGTTGCCATCAATATCAGAACTTTTATTACGACTGTCAATCTGAACATTGCGACTACGACCAAAGTTTAGATCCCCGATTTTATTAGAGGAGACTAATTTACCCTGGATGCCAAAATAATCTAAAACTCTGGCTTTGTTAGGATTTGTGGTATCTAACACCAAAAAAGTGGTTGTAGACTGAGCCTTGTTATATTCAACGTCAGGATTTTCAATTTCTTTAGCTGTCAGTGCTAAATCTGCTGAAAAATCAAAAGAGAAGCTTTCATTACGGCCAACCGCAAAACTAGCCAGCACCTTTGCTTCGCTGTTGGAAGTACCTTGAAACTGACCATCTAATCCAACGACAGCAGCCTGAGTGAAAAGTGATGAAAAAGTTGGATCAAAACTTGCTTGAGCCTCAGCAATAGCAGCAGTCACGCCACCTTGAACTAATGCGTCTGTCTGGGTAGTAGTTAAAACTCCTGAAGCACTTTCACTATAGTTGGAAAAAGTAGCATCCCCTTCAGCGGTAACAAAATTAGGAGTAGGATCGGGCTTGGGTTCAGGCTTGTTATTGAGATTAGCTCTACCATTGAACCTAAGTAATCTTGAAGCTGTATCTCTTAGTGTTACTCTTGATACCATAAAAACCTCTGTTGATTTTGTTAGTTAACGAATTTGCACGTAAATATTCGGGGAGTAATTCTCTCCTAATTTACGAGCTAAACCTCTCGATATGCCTATGAACCTGTCAGCTTTTATCCAGAACTTGCTTTGCTTTTAACAGCACTTTTAAATAGCCTAATTGACTATTCCAAGCTGAACGTGGAAGCAGGGGAATTTTCTCTAATTCTTGAGATGGTGATGACTCCAGGTCAGTTTCTTTCTCTGAAATTGTGGTAATTTCTGAGTTTTCTACCATGATTTATTATCTCACTAAAGAGTAATAAAATTCGGGTTCTTGTTGCCAATTTTCTGACCACTGAATGCTGTCAGCAGTAAAGTGTAATTGGTCGTTTGCTGGCAAGAGAGCATCTGTAGGCTCAACAATTAGCTCAAATTCGCCATTATCAAATGGCAAACCTTGGGCCTTTACTTTGAGAACTACACGCTCTCTGATACCTTGTTTTGCATGAGCAAGAGCGCGATGATGACAGTAAGGATTATTACCTCTCTTATTAAAGAAAACATGGGCAGTCCAACTGCAACCCCCACGACAAAGTTCAGCATATTCGCAGGTTTTACAGAAACCCCACAGGTGTTTTGTGCCTTCAGGTGTTCCTGCTCCTAGATTGAAGCGTAGTTCTTCTGCGTTTTCGATAATATCATGCAAGGTATGTTCTCGAATATTACCACCTGTATAGGCAGTAGTCGGCAGTGAGGGACAACCTTTAATCGCTCCGTCAGCTTCAATTCCCAAGGTGGAGAGTCCTGCACCGCAACCTTGCCAAAATGAGAATTCATCCTCCTTTCCCCGTCCCCGTAACAGTCGTTCATAAGGGCCGTAGTAACCGATATTATTCCCCGCCTGAAGTTGCACACCTTCTTGGTAAGCACGACGGGCCACACGGGCAAGCATGGGATAGATATCTAACAGTTCATGGGGTTGGAGGAGGATATCTGCGTTATCGGCTGCATTCCCCATTGGTACAGTTAGCTGAATTTGCCAAGCACGGGCACCTGCATCACGAATGCACTCATAGATGGACGGAAACTCTGACGCTGAGAGGCGGTTAATTTGGGTGTTGCAACCAAAAGAAATTCCCACTTCTCGCAGATGACTCAGGGTTTTAAATGCATATTTCCAAGAGCCTTTCTTTCCCCGCAGGTGGTCATGAGTTGCTTCCAAGCCATCAATAGAAACAGAGACAGTGCGAATTCCCGCTTCCTTCATTTTTTGGGCGGTTTCTAACGAAATGCCATAGCCGCCAGTAGTCATACCACATAACATCCCCGCCTCATTGATAGCTTTGGCAATTTCTAGCCAGTCTGGACGCAGAAAGGCTTCACCACCAATGAGAGTAACTTCTTTAATTCCAACTTCTGCCATCTGTTTGACGAGATCCAAAGCTTCGTCTGGGGAAAGTTCTTTGGTGCGCTCATGTCCTGCACGGGAACCACAGTGACTACAAGCTAGATTGCACTTTAAGGTAATTTCCCAAACTGCGTAGCTTTTGCGGTGATATGTCATAGGTTAACTCTCAATCTCAACCCTCAAAATAAACTAACGCATTCTATTTCTTCATCGTTTTATCGGGTTATTGTATTTCTGTTGGGCTAACTGCTCCATATAACGCTTGTACAGGTGGAATTGTTGCTTTGCAAGGAAGTGTCCCTGGCTTTTTACATAGTCTAGGAATCCATTGAATTGGTGGTTTTCCACATTTTTCGGGAGGTGAGACTACAGCACCATACAATGGCTGAAAGGCTTGTTCAGCGCTGCTTGTAAGCCCGCCAAAGGCACCCACTAATTCCTCTTCACTGAGGTCGTCAAACTGACCTAATTCTTTTAATTCCAATATTTTAATCGAGGCTGTTTCAAATTCTTCTTGAGAGAAATTATAGCCACCTTCTTGCATTAACTTTATTACTTCGTCGATTTTATCACTCATTAATTGAGTGTAAAAAGCTTCGTCTTTGACTATTCTGATTAGGAACTCTTTAACTTTCTCGAAAATTGTTAATGACATATTTTTGCTGTGTTTTTATGGTGATTGTATGTATTTTTTGTTTTTTTTTTAAGTTTAGATTGATGGTAGTTGGCGATCGCGTAAAATAATCCATTTAGCCAGAAATTTTGAGTGAGTCAAATTATGTAACTTCTTGGTGCTGGGTTTGGTAAATCTCTCCTAATTTCATGTTGGCTTCCTGGTGTTGGGCATTAGACATCTCCAAAGCTTTTTGATAGCAAGCGATGTCTACGACGGGCTACGCCTACGCTTATTCGATGTGTCCTTGTTCTTGCAGTATCACCCCCAAGTTATAATGGGCTTCTGGCAAATCAGGCTTGAGTGCGATCGCAGTTCGATAGTAAACAACAGCAGTTTGCCAATCAGCTGCTTGTTGGCGGGCAATGCCCAACCGATAATTCAATTCAGCATAATAGGCTTGTTTCTCTGTTGACAGCTTACCTTGGGCAAAAAGCGCATTCCCTAAATTGATTTTCGCTTCTGTGCAGTTGGGCTGAAATTCCAGAGCTTTTTCATAGGATGCGATCGCTTCCTCCCACTTACCTTGTTGTTGCAAGGTGTACCCCAAATTGTTGTAAATTGTCCCTGCATCTGGTCGCAAAGCAATAGCTTTTTGGTAAGCGGCTTCAGCTTCTGGTAACTCTCCTTGGGCTTGAAGCAAATTGCCTAAACTAAACCAAATTTTCACGGAGTTAGGCTGAACTTGCGAAGCTGCACTCAAATGCTTTTGGGCTTCCTGTAACGCACCTTTCTGCTGTGCCAGCATTCCTAAACCGTATAATGCTTCTGAATAGTCTGGTTGTTTTTCTATCACCTGACGATATAGCTGTTCGGCTGCATCTAGGCGATTAGCTCGATGCTCTTGAAGCGCAAGTTGAAAGAGTTCAGCAACTTCTTGGACGTTAAATTGTCTTGGTTTATTAACCAGCTGCAAAAGAAAATCTTCCAGCGCTCTGACTGGCTTTAAATCGCCATATAATTTATGTTTATTTTCTGCAACTTGCTGGGAAATATATTGCCGATATTTAGCATCTTTACCCAGACGGATGGCGATTTGTACGTATTCTGCTTTATTGGAAGCGATCGTCTCTTCTACACCCATCATCTTCAAAATGGCCAGAGAATGCCGTCCCCGCATCAGTTCTCCTGGTAAAGTGACAACCGGAATATTATGAGCAATAGATTCAAGCGTAGAGTTACATCCAGACCAACCAATGCTATCTAAAAAGACATCTGCTAAGGCTGTAGTACCAGCAAACTTCCTTTCATTGAGGGGAGACAAAAATAAACAGTAATTTTGATAATCCAACCCTAATGCGGCAAAAGCATGGTTTAAGCGCTGGCGAAATACTTCTGTAAGCTCTTCAGTTGGGTTTTTAATAAACACAAATTTAGAATTTCCTAACTCTTTCGCAATGGAGGGAAAAACATCATCATGACTAGGTAAATATTTATATAATGACTGACAACACCAGAAGAAAATATCATCCTCTTTTAAACCTATATCTGGTTTCTTAATTTCTTCGGGTTGAATTGCTAAAGGTATGTAATTAATAGATAGATTCGGTAATCTAACTAACTTTTCTGTATAATGTTCTTGAGCATTTTCTGGTTCCATTAAGTCACTGCTCAAGTAATAGTCAATTGTCGGCAGTCCACTGGTCTCAGGGTGTCCCCAAGATGTCATTTGAATTGGTGCAAATCTCAGACAACCCAGTTTGATTGTCATTAAGTCCATGCCAAATTCTGGGAAAATCAGGATATGTAATTTATCTTTTGTTATCACCTCACACCATTCTTCAATTGAGCGAACACCTCGGACAAATTTATCAAAAGTCTTGTTGGCGCTGATTGTTGAAGAATCTTTTCTGACGGCAGTGTGATAACCAAATAATTCAAATTCACTTCGATCTAGATTTTCTACCCAACCTTTAATCGGAATTTTCCAATTAGAATGACTAGAGAAAAACCCAGAGATAATACCAACACGAACCTTTTGATTTTGATCTAAATTTGGCAGAACAAGCGGCTGACTATCTTGGGGATAGCGACTCGACATAATCTGGGAAATCATTTGCCCATAAGTTCGCTGTAAATCTCGGTCATTTAAGCCTTGATATGCCAAATAAAAAGGCTGAAATGTTCCCACAGCTTCAGATGCTTTTGCTCGTTCTTCCTGATTAGCTAATTCATAATATTTAGCTAAATTTTGCAACTTCTGTTGATACTGATTTCGTCTGAATGCAATTTCATCAACACTAGAATAGATAATTGGCAGTTGGCTGATACAAGCACCAAATTTAGCCATATCATAGTTTGGCGTTATCTTTACGGCTTGTTCAAATGCCTGGACTGCTGCTTCTATTCGGTTAGCAGGTATAAATACTGTTCCTAAGTTGCAATAGATGTAATCAATATCAGGTCGAATTTTAATAGCTTTTTGATAGTATTCTATGGCGGCATCAATTTTATTTTGTGCCTTCAGAACATTTCCCAAGTTGTTATAGGTGACTGCCAAATCAGGTTGAATGCTTAAAGCTTTTTCATAAGCTTCTGTTGCTTGCTCAAAATTCCCTTGTTCCTGGAAAAAATACCCTAAGTTGTGATAGGTATATGCATTGTCGGGCTTAATTTTGATTGCTTGTTCGTAAGACTTGAGGGCATCATTTAATCGCCCTTGTTTTTGGAGTACCTCTCCTAAATTATTATGAGATTTTACCAAATCTGGCTGCAATGCAATAGCTTGGCGATAATATAACTCTGCAAACTTGAAATCGCCTGCTTGGTGTCTACCTAAAGCAAACTCGTGAGTTAAGTCTGCGTAGCGGACTTGTTCTTCTGCTGACAGCTTTCCTTGAATGTGGAGAGTATTACTGATGTTGATTTGCGCTTCTATGGAGTCGGGGAGAATTTCCAGTGCTTTTTCATAACAGGCGATCGCTTCTTCTAGTTTACCTTGTTGTTGCAGAGTAAACCCCAAGCTGTTGTATATTGCCCCTGCTTCTGGCTGTAATTGCAGAGCTGCTTGAAAAAATTGTTCTGCATTTTGATATTTTCCCTGCTGCTGCGCCAGCATACCTAATCCATATAACGCCTCTGACTGCTTGGGATTTACGTCTATAATTTGACGATAAACCTCTTCGGCTTGAGTGAAGCGCTTGGCTCGTTGATATTGAACAGCGAGTTGGAGAGCATCAGGAATTATGGTCACGTCGCTTTGCTCCGAGTTCAAAATTAACAATCCCCATAAATAAATTTAGGAGTTTATATCCTTTTATTTAGGGGTTATAATTTATATAATCATTTTTATTTAATTGTCTTTTGTTCCTAATATCTGCAAGGAACTCAAATATTTGAAACTTATAACTGAATTTGTTTCAAATCGACTGATATCATGTCTGCTTGATTACTTACTAAACTTGGTTAAAAGTAATTTTACCCTTCTTTATCTTTCGGGGGTCTATGAGAAGCTTATGGCTATAGGAAAGTGTTTCACTTATGACTATTAACCCAGAGTTTTAATTCAGGGCTGGCAATAACCTGGGTTGAGGACTAAATGTAAAAATTTATTGCGGAAACAGTTTTTTGAGATCAAAAGATGTAGTTTAGGTAAAAGCCGAAGGCTCAAATGAGCAAAGAACCTTCGGCGATTTATGAATCTACTAGGCTTTCGAGCCTAACTCTACTTGCAGGAGTTAATACTTTTTGCGAGTAGAGTTTAATTATTAGTTACTACTTAGTAAGTAATAGCAGTACTTGATGAACCACTATAAGAAGAATTATTAGTGGTGCTGGCGAAAGTCGAGGTATAGGTGTAGGTGTTGTTGCCCAGTGCTTGAGCAAGTGCGTCTGCATAAGCCTTGTTAGCACCACCAGTGATTTCTTCAGAGGTATTTTCCAAGTAGTTCAGATCAGAAATAATCATTTGAGTTTCTCCTAAAATTTGTAACTGTTGTTGGGAATGTTTTGTGTAACCAACTTGTGTTTGTTGCTTACATACTTAATATACTTCATTCCTCAAAAAAGTCAATGCTTTTTTGAGGAATTTTCGATTAGAAAAACTAATGTGTCTAGGCTCAGTAATCATCATATATGGTACTAATTGAATTTAGAAAAAATGGCATGACGAATTTCAGCAGTAATTGAAATTATTGCTGCCTAGCAAGAGTTATAGCGATTTAATTTAATTTTTTTAATAACGCTAAAGTAGCACTTTGTAGATATATTCACAAAACACTAAAAAAGAAAAATTATTAAGTTTTAAGCAAACAATACCTGTATCTGCGACATTTTTGAAGACTAGAGACATCTACCCTAAGCCAGGGGGATAGTTCGCGACAAAAACATTTGAAATTTCATAAATTATTTAGTCTTGGTGAATAACATATCTAGTAATTCCTCCTGTGAACCGTCTGAATCTATTTGAGTAACTATTTTCATAGCGTTGACTTGTTGCTTTAACCAATCAGAAAAGGAATCTGTAATGATTTTTTGGCGCAACTGTTCATCTAATTGGGGTTGAATGACTTCTTCCACCCAAATTAAATACACTCCCTTGGGAGTCGTTATCGGTTTGAGAGCTTCTGGTGGTGCAGCAGCAAATACAGCGGCTCCAATCTCGGGACGAAAATCTTTGCGGTATCGGAGTCCTTGGTATCCATAAGCACGGCGGAGTTCTGGTTCTGAGATATATAGACGAGCAATGTCTGGAAAATTGATTTCGCCTTCTTCTAGGGCATAAAAAAGCTCTAAAGCCAAGTCTCGATCCTCAAAGATGACTTCGTAGGTAACGGCGGCGATATAATCTAGCTGGTGTTCATAAAAGTGCTTTTCGAGTTGATTGGAAAATAGATGATTTGCTAACTTCCGCGAAAGGACGTTGTTGTAGGCTAATTCATCAAACTGATCCACAGACAGGTGGTGTTTTTCTAGCCATGCCCAGGTATCTTTAGCTTTAACAAGCTTCTTGGCGAACCGTAAGTCATCTCCTTCTTGCTGTACTTCTTCTGGTGTGACTGTAATTCCTGCTGCTTGAGCTGCTTCGGCAATAATACTTTGCGATGCGATCGCTTCCACAACATCAGGGATCTTACAGGAGAGTTTGAGATTATGAATGATATCTGAAGTGGAAATGTTCAGATTGTGGGGCATAACAGGATATCTCCAATAATTAAGGGGATTGGGCATGGGGCATGGGGCATTGATTATTCCTCTTGTCTCCCTTGTCCTATTTCCTAATTCCAGTGCGATTACTTTAACTACATCTCCAAACCGCCTTTTTGCAGTTTTTTGAACGGATCTAGAACAAAGTCAATTACTCGCCGTTGACGAATGATGACTTCAGCATTTGCTGTCTGTCCGGCACCTAATAGAATACGTTTGTTGCCACTTTGGACATACTGCCGGTCTAAGGTGATTTCTAATTCATAGGTTTCGATGTTGCCTTGGGTGGTTTGGCTAACTTTCGAGTCAGGAGAGATCCAAGTAACTTTCCCTTGCACAATGCCATACTCTTGGAAGGGATAGGCATCAAACTTAACTTTTACTGGCATTCCTACCTTCAAGAAGCCGCTATCCTGATTAGGCATATTGGCTCTGAGTACGAAGTCTGTTTTCGTGGGTGCAATTTGGGCAATCCTTTGACCGACTTGTACCACCGCTCCTGCCTTAGTGGTGGGTAATTCAAAAATCACCCCATTAATCGGCGATCGCACCATTCGCTGCTGAATTTGCAGTCTTGTAGATATAATCTGGCTTTTAGTCTGAGCGATTTCTGATTGTGTTGCTGTTATTTGTGACTGTATGTCTTTTAGCTGTTCCTGATTTTTCATTACAGCTAGTTCTCCGGCTTGCATGGCACTTTTAGAGCTACTTTGTTCTTCTTGCAATCGGAGTTTTGCTTGTTTGATATCAGACTCCAAGGTTTTGATAGTTACCTGATAACTATTTAGCTCTTGGGCTAAACGCAATTGAGCTTGTTTAATATCTGATAGGGACTTTTTATAAAGTCGTTTGCTTTCTTGCTCTTCTTTTTTGAGTTGATCAACTTGGGTTGCAGAAACTGCACCATCTTCAACGAGTTGGCTAAAGCGTTCAACTTGCTTAGAATCAATATTCAAACGCTTTTTAGCCGATTCCTGATCGTCGCGAGTGGTGTCAATCTGCTGCTCTGCTTGTTTAACTAATGATTGTTTGTCTAACTTTTGAAGGTTATAGCTACTCAGCTTGGCATCCAGGTTTTGCTGCACCTGGTTAAGTTGAGCCATTTTTTCTAATTCTTGGGATTTATTTTGTTGTTCTAAAAGACTCGTTGACATTAAAAGTTGATTTTTCAGCAATTCCAGTTGGGATTGCCGATTTTGTAGCCCTTGCAATTTGCTCTGGACTTGTTGCAGGTCTGTTTGTAGCAAATCAGAATCCAGTTCCAGTAAAACCTGGCCGGCTCTAACTGTATCTCCTTCTTTGACCGTAACTGCTTTGACACTTCCACCAGCTTGAGCGTCTAATTTTTGAGTTGCGCCTTTTGGTTCTATACGTCCTCTGGCGCTACCAGTTTCATCTACTTTCGAGAGAGTTGCCCAAGGCAAGAATAGACCAGTAAAGCCGATGAGCACATACAACAAACCACGAGTCCAAATTCGAGGTAAGGCATTGAGCAGTCCTTCTGTACCGTAGTGCAAATCTTGACTGTCATTTTCTGCCTCTGTCTGCTCGTCAAACTCTACCGATTCTTCTTCCTGTGTGTAACCTTGATACTGATCCTGCTCATCTTGGGGAAGTGGGGATGATCTATTGGGATTTGGCATGGTTTTATTTCCGATAAGAGTAGATGGGGATAAGGGGTAATGGGTCAGGTGGGGCCCCCTCTGGGGATAAGGGGTAATGGGGAGATGAGGGAGAAATAACCAATGCCCAATGCCCCATGCCCAATCTCAACTAACTTGAGCTAGTTGTTGTTGATTCAGGTAGTAATAATGACCTTTTTTAGTGATTAATTCGTCGTGGGTACCGCTTTCTACCAAAATGCCTTGATCTAAAACCAGGATTAAGTCAGCGTTGCGGACTGTAGAGAGGCGATGGGCAATAATTACACTTGTGCGTCCTTGAAGAATTGTTTTGAGGTTGTTTTGAATAATTCGTTCTGATTCTGAATCTAGGTGACTAGTGGCTTCATCAAACAGTAATAACCGAGGATTTCCGAGCAAAGCACGAGCAATAGCTAGGCGTTGGCGCTGTCCACCAGAGAGCATACCGCCGCTTTCACCAATCTCGGATTCGTAACCCATCGGTAGTTTTTGAATAAATTCATCGGCTCCGGCATATTTTGCTACTTGGATAATTTCTTCTAAAGAAGCATTTGGATAAGCGATCGCAATGTTTTCGCGAATAGTCCCACCAAACAGAAAAGTATCTTGGTCTACAACGCCGATTTGAGAACGGAGCGATCGCATGGAAATACTAGTGATATCGCGACCATCAATGAGTATTTTGCCATCTGTCGGTGGGTATAAACCCAAAATCAATTTACTCAGAGTTGTTTTTCCAGAACCGCTGCGCCCCACTAGTGCAACCATCTGTTCTGGCTGAATTTCAAAGTTAAGATTTTCTAATACATTAGTCTCACTTTCTGAGTGATAACGAAAGGTAACATTCTGAAAACAAATGTTACCGCGGAGTTTACCCAACGACTTCCGGGGTTTAGTTTCTAAGTCTTCTTCTGGTTCTGCCTCCAACACATCATTAATGCGTTCGGTAGAAATCACGATTTCCTGTAATTCATTCCACAGCAGAGCCAGCCGCTGGAAAGGACTCAAGACGTTACCCACCAACATATTGAAAGCAATTAATTGTCCAATAGTCAGTTCGCCATTAATTACCTCGGTTGCTCCATACCACAGCAATGAAGTATTCACAAAGGTTTGAATGACACCACTGATAATTTGCAGGCGATTGCTAATTATCTGAGCATTAAATTCTTTTTTGATTAAATCATTCAGCAGTTCCTCCCAACGCCAACGCACTGTCTGTTCAATTGCTAATGAGCGGACGGTACGAATTCCACTTAGGGATTCTATGAGATAGCTTTGTTCTTTGGTACCTGCATTAAAAATCTCTCTGGAGATGCGGCGTAAAATACTTGTGCTAGCCAGCGCCAAGATAAAAAATGGCGGTACAATACACAGCACGAATAATGCCATCCGCCAGCTATAGGAGAACATCAAGCCCAGATAAACCACTAATGTCAGCATATCCAACACGATGGAGAGTGTCTGACCAGTAAGGAAGTGCTGAATTTTCTGGTTTTCTTGGATGCGCGAGACTATATCCCCAACGTAACGCGACTCGAAATAAGCAAGGGGTAAGCGGAAGGTATGTTTGATAAAGCCTACGAGTAAGGCGATACTAATGCGATTAGCAGTATGAAATAAGAGATATTGCCGTACACCGTTGACAGCAACACTAAACAACCCAAAAACAATCATTCCCAAGCCAATGGCGTTTAAGGTTGGAACACTGCGTTGCACAAGTACTCTGTCGAGCAACAACTGGGTAAATATTGGCGTTACCAGCCCAAATAATTGAATTACTACTGAAGCTATAAAAATTTCTACCAGTGTTCGATAGTGAGGTTTGATTAACTCAAAAAATTTCCAAAAGCTTCTACTTTCGTCTTTAGCATTTTTGAGTAGGGCTGTAGGTTGCAATAACAATGCATAACCACTCCAACCTGCTTGAAATTCAGCTTTTGTCAGGCTACGTTGACCAAGAGCCGGGTCACATATAATCACCCGCTTTTTGGTGATTTCATAGACAACAATAAAATGTTTACCTTCCCAATGGACAATTGCAGGTAAAGGTTGTTCTGCTAATTTATCAAGAGTGGCTTTGACTGGACGGGTGGCAAAACCCAGGCTTTCTGCTGTTGCTGCCATAGCCTTCAGGGATGCACCGTTGCGGCTGATATTGGTCATATCCCGCAGGCGATTCATGCTAAAGTGTTTGCCCCAATAGTTACCAATCATCACCAAGCAAGCAGAGCCACAATCAGCCGCACTTTGTTGGGCATAGAAGGGATAGCTCTTGGTGACGCGTTTCCACCAATGCCCCATTTGCACTTTCGGACTGGGAAAGTAAAAACGCGATTTTTTTGGCTCTTGTTGTGGCTGATTCTCTCTTTGGGGAAAAGGAATAATTTTAGATTTTGGAGATTGGGAAGTTTTTTCTCGTGTCCCCAGTCCCCAATCCCCACTCCCTAATCCCCACTCCCCCAACTCCGGCAAGTATTCTAGTGCTGCTTGCTTATGGTCATTTTTCAGAATGTACGCAATCGTTGGTTGCGTTGCTTGCCAATCTCCTTGTTTTGGTTGAGCAAAGATTGTGCCTGATGTCAAAGAATGGCCTTCAGAATGCCGCAGTTGACCTCTGTACAATAGCCACAATTGTGAATCTTGGGATATTTCTGGAATTACAGAGCCAGGTTCTAACTGGTGTCGCTCAAACAGAGATAAAGCTTTGAGCATTCCTGGAACAAGTGAAGTCTGGCGGGGAAATTGTGATATCTGCCGACATAACAACAACAAATCCCAAAGTTCTGCACGGGCACATAAGCGATCGCGAATGTTAGGATATTTGTCTATCAACGTTTGCAATGCTTCTTGCCTGAAATAGCCAAGTTTTAAGCTTGTCGAAGCTCTAACTACATAAGGACTAAAGTTAGCTTCGGGAAACAGAGTCAATTCGCCAAAAACAGACCATGCACCAAAGGTAGTAATTAAATTCTCAGAGCTATCTAACAGTCGAACTTTACCTGTAAGAATAATGTAGATACCAGGATTCGTTTGTGCAGATTGCCAGAATTGCTTTGCTAGTGGTGGCTCCACAATTTCCATTTCTGCCAAGAAGTTCTCTAATTCTTTTTCTGAAAGTTTTGTACCCAAGGTGTACAAAAGTCTTTCACCCACATGTTGCTCAGAAAGCACTGGTGGCATTTTATAATCTCCACAACAGAATTTAGCTATCAGTCTGAATCCGATTAAAAATATTATTTAATCCCGTATTTTCACCGAGGAAACTCTCAGCTTTTTTAGAGTAATGTTGGAGAGAAAGAGTATGGTAAAAACCATCTCTTTTTTACATACAAGGTATTTTTATTTGCTAGACAACCCCACTTGTTGTAGCCAGATATTGATGTGACAATCACTGATGTAAATACCAAAATATCGAGCTAGACCTTTGTATACCTACATTTAGCGTCAAGCGCAACTTACTACATCAACATACTCGACACAAATATGGGTCGCTCATTTTGACAATTAGCGGTGTCCGTAATTGATGATTAAGAGGAATTTTTTTGGCTGATAATTTGGTATGTGCAGCGATGACTATGGAAATTATTCCATCTATCAATCACCAACTCTCCAAATTTTTTCTAGATTCCGGAAAATGTCCTGGCCGAAAATTAGCTTTCACCTTTTTGAACAAGACCTGAATCGAAAGAATTCTTAAAAGAATGTTTTCAGACATTCCTAACTTTTTAACAGCCTTGTCTTGACTTGAATCGTGTGACATAATTGTAGAAATTGCATTGAGTCGTAAATTATGGGAAGACGTAATCCGTGGCAGTTGTGTGATCAAAGCCTGACAGCAAAAAGACCACAACTACACATCTGATTAACCTTGTAGGGTTAATCAAAAATTTACACAATGTGCAATTAGCGCCCGGCATATTCCCCTAGTGTTTTGCGAGTCTAGGGGATAGCCTCCGGGATAGCCTCAGTCTCAACTGTGCAACCTCGATCAAAAGCTGGTTTTGCATAGGCTACAGGAAGTATAAGACGATAAAAACTATAAAGCACATCCTAATTTTTGTTGAAGTGGTATTTTCCTAATTAAGCGAAACTCCACTTAAACAAATATTACTTAGGTTTGCTTGGACATTCCAGAGTTAACCTTTTCTAGCAGCGCCTAGTATCTTTAAGGGAACATCTAGCAAGTTATTTAACGTTTGTATTATACCTCCTATAGTGTAATAAATGCAAGTGAGTAAAACAGACTTGCGATCATCATCATATTTACATACGAACATGATATTTACATAATTAGCTTACACTGCTTAACTTTAAATTTGGATATTTTAGGACTTTCTTAATGTAAATTTTCTGGAAAGTCACCTAATAGATGATTTTTAACAAAAAAAATATATTTCAAAACCATTTATACATTAAATCTTTAAATAGCTAGGCGGCATAGCATGGTGGGAGTCATAACGGCGCCGATTGTTTGCTTAAAGGTGATATTAAGTTGTTTGAATTAGCTGTGAGGTAAAACACATTAATATTGTGATCAAGCACACACACTAGTCAATTCCCCCAATCTTAGCATTTTCCCCATGCAAGGATATAGCAGTAATACATATTACAGCTTGATATAAGTTGAGAAATAACCGTCATGTTTAAATGAGCCTATAGTTCAAAAAATGACAATAAGTCGCAAATTCGTCTTTTAAAACTCTTAGATTGCGATGTGAGCAAGTAAAGTAATAAGTGGATAAATTTAATAATGGTTCTAGAGTCAGTGCCCTGACCAAAGTGTGGCAGCATAGATTTGGCTAAACGTAGAAAATCATCTATGGCGGTTCTCAATCAGATGAGGTATATCTTCAAAGTTTAAAAAATTTATATATGAAGTATAGCTATACTTCACCAGCAGAGAAACTACTATAAAAGCAAGCAGTGTTACCTTGGTTGCAATCAGCCATGCGGTTGCTGTGTATTTATCCACTAGAAAATCTACTTGATGAGAAAATTATCTCTCTGTTATGTCGGGATCTTTATATTACTGTCAACAGAGAATATTTAAAACCTTGTTTCTGCGTGCTTGGTTCCAAACAAGGATTTTTTAGCTTTGCCAATCAAGCAGGGCTTTGAAAAAGACTCAAGGTCAGCATCTTATTGTTCTCTCCTCAAAGACATAAGCTGATGCGCTTTTACAGCAATTTTCAGGTATTTAGACTAGGACTGAGACGGGGAGTAGGGAGTAGGGAGTGGGGAGTAGTGTAGTTCAATTACTTGAAAAGCGCTGTAAGTTGCATAGTTCAAATCGCTAGAAAGACGCGGGAACGCGGAGATTTAATTTGAATGACGATTAGCTTAAAAGAGGGTAGGGAATTTGGCGATTCGTTAAGGGACTTGCAACAAAATAGATTATCCGGGTTGGGCCGAAAAGCCCGCCTTTGACTACGGGCGGGCTTTTCGGCCCACCCCACAAGATATTTTTTTTATTTGTCAGTTCCTAAACTGTGGGGCGATCGCTGAATTCTCTGGTTGGCTTGCTCTATGAAAGCTGTTTGTGTGATAATTATGGAAATTATTAATTACTAAACCTCGGTCGATTTTAAGTAGTATATTTAAGCTTCACTAGAACCAATACAGTTCACTTAAGTAAGGAAAATTATCCGTTGAGGAACTGGGTAAATCGGGCAATGAGGATTGGCGATTGAAAAAGAGGCAAGGGAGCAGGGAGTTCTTAGCAAGGGGGAAAATTCAAATGGGGATTCGACCCCACTTGAACGAGAACCACTGGTGGAGAAGTGGGGGATGTAAGAACATGTTCCTTATATGCTTCACGACAGGAGTCAGGGGTCATTTCCCCCTGCCCCCTGCCCCCATTAGTGTCAACTTAAGATAAAAGCCCTTTAAAACCTCGTTTCCAGCCTCTGGGCTGGAAATGCACCTCATTGCGGCTCTGCCGCAATTCAAGAGGCGGAGCCTCCTATAGGCATTCCCAGTCAGAGACTGGGAACGAGGCAATCTTTAAAAGCTGTGTCTAGACTGGTTTTTACGTTAAGTTGACACGCATGCCCTGCCCCCTGCCTCTTCATTGAGGGAAGACTGCCGTCGTCCGAAAAATTAATGTTCCTGCAAACTTGAGATGCTTCCATATTGAAAAACATCTCTGATTCAGTAGTACAGTGAATAGTGAAGGAGTATTTATGTCACAGTTGGAGCAAGCAGTGCCAGACACCTTTGTAGCCAAAGGCTTAGAAACTCTCCCCAATATTTTCGACCGAGTTGAGGCTTTGGCCAAAGACTTTGCCACCCGTGCAGGGGCACACGACAGAGATGGTTCCTTTCCCTTCGAGAATTTTACATCTTTGCATGAGGCAGGATTGCTCAACCTCACCATTCCAGGTGAATTCGGTGGCCAGGATTTGGGGTTGCTAACTATCTGCCGGGTGATTGAAGGGATAGCGCGTGGCGATGCTTCGACCGCATTAGTACTGACAATGCACTATCTTCAACATGCTCATGCAGCCCGTAGCCGTCGCTGGCATCCAGAAGTATATAAGCAGCTGTGTCGTGAATCAATCGAAGGCATTGCGCTGCTCAATGCTGCCCGTGTTGAACCAGAGTTAGGAACACCAGCTAGAGGCGGATTGCCTGCGACAATTGCCGAACGAACGACAGAGGGCTGGCGTTTAACAGGTCACAAGCAGTACACCACGGGCAGTCCCATCCTCAGCTACTTTATTGTTTGGGCACGGACAACTGAAGATGAACCACAAGTTGGAAATTTTCTGGTTCCGCGCGATCTGCCAGGTTTGCGAATTGTCGAAACCTGGGATCACTTGGGGATGAGAGCTACGGGCAGCCATGACCTCATTTTAGAAAATGTATTAATTCCCTCAAAGTATGCTCTAAATATCAACCCCATATCAGTTGCACCATCTTTTGATCCGCTGATTTCCAGTTGGGGCAGTTTGACAGTAAGTGCCTTATATCTCGGTGTTGCTACTAGTGCGCGAGACTGGCTTGCTAAATATATTTGGGAGCGATCGCCTTCTAATCTCAAAGAGCCACTGGCAACTCTGCCACGCTTCCAAACAGCCGTGGGTGAGATAGAAGCACTGCTGTTTGCTAATAATAGATTGATTTATAGTTTGGCTCAGGATATTGACAAGGGCGAATATGAGTCTAATGTAGGATTACAGGCACAGGCTGTTAAATACCTCACCACAACGAACTCAATTCGTGCTGTGGAGATTGCCTTAGAACTAACTGGTAATCCTGGTCTATTAAAAAGAAATCCTTTAGAGCGACACTACCGTGATGTTCTATGTAGCCGTATCCATACACCGCAAAATGATGTTATTTGCCAGTCATTAGGGAAATCGGTGCTGAAAATCAAGTGATTGGGCATGGGGCATGGGGGAAGACTTGTTGCAAGTTCTCTTCGAGTCACCTTGTCTCTCTCATCCCAATCTCCAATTCCCAATGCCCAATGCCCAATGCCCGATGCCCAATATTTAGTATCCTGCTTGCTTGTCTACGATATTCCGCAAAGGCTGACCAGTTTGGTAGCGTTGAAGATTGTCGATAAACAGTTGTGTTATACGCTCTCTCAGGCGTGGCGACAAGGCTGAACAATGGGGTGTGATAAAAGCGTTAGGTAGCGACCATAAGGGACTTTCTGGCGGCAGAGGTTCGGTTGCAACAGTGTCTAATCCAGCACCCGCAATCCATCCCTCACGTAATGCGGTAAGCAATGCGGCTTCATCTACGATCGCACCACGAGCAATATTAATTAGGTAAGCAGACTGACGCATAGAGCGCAAGGCGGCTTCATCAATCAAGCCTTTAGTTTCTGGAGTTAATGGTGTGGCAATAACTACATAGTCTGCTGTTGGGAGGAGCGCTCGCCACTCATCGACACCCACAACCTTGTCAAAATTTGCTAGGGGTTCGGGATGGCGGCGACTACCCCAAACTGTGACTCCAAAGGCTTTGGCACGAGATGCGATCGCTTGACCGATATTTCCAGTGCCGAGAATTAATAAAGTCGCGTCTGCCAACTCTTCGAGAAACACTCCTCTTACCCAAGTGTGTTCATCCTGCAAAGTTTGCAATTTCCGCAGATTCTTGGCGTGATAGAGCATAAATGCCAGTACAAATTCCGAAATTGGAATTGCATGAACTCCTGCGCCATTAGTGAGGATAATATCTTTTTGCAAAAAAGTTGGCGTGAGGATATGATTTACGCCAGCACTCGGTGACTGTTGCCAACGCAGTGCGGGTGCTGCTGTCAGCACTTTGTCAAGGGTAGAGGTTTTCAGGTAAAATCCGTTGACATAAACTTCTGCATCACTGGCATCACCATCGAGATTACCTTCACTATCCACCTCCACAATATCTATATTAGATGGTAGGTGTGGCTCAATATCTGCAATTAGATGATCGGGTAAAATTAGTTTCACCATTTGCTACTCCCTGATTCCATTTTAGATTTTTAAAGGGATTGGGGACTGGGATCGGGTATTACTGATTAGGAAAATTAGGAAAACTAATACCCAATCATTCGGACGTGTTTTCAAACCCCAAATTAGACCTAATTGTAGGTTGGGTTGAGGCACGAAACCCAACAGTTACGTTACTTTGCGGGGTTGCGCTTTCCTACGGGACGCTACGCGAACGCTTAACCCAAGCTACATTGCTACGTTTCGAGTTTGAAAACACGCCCAGTCCTCAGTCCCTAATATCCTGCGTTTTTATTAATGCCGATTCATCGATTACACCACCGCGAGCAATATTAATTAGGTAGGGATGATTTGGGAGCGTCGCCATACAGATTCATCAATAAATTCTTTCGTTTCGGGAGTTAGGGGTGTTGCAATAACTACATAATCTACCTCTGGCAGGAGCGATCGCCATTCATCAGCACCCACTACTTTATCAAAATTTGGTAGCTCTTGGGGATGACGGCGACTGCCAATAATTCTT
Source organism: Nostoc sp. (assembly GCF_036917935.1). Lineage (GTDB taxonomy): Bacteria > Cyanobacteriota > Cyanobacteriia > Cyanobacteriales > Nostocaceae > Nostoc. Next base: position 205,432 of record NZ_JBALEL010000028.1, read on the forward strand.
AAGCCGAAGGGTTTAGCACGGCCGGCAATTTCTTGACCAATGCCACCAGCGCCAATAATTAGCAAGGTTGCATCTGTTAACTCTTCGATGGCAAAGCCTCTTTTCCAGTGACGTTTTGCCTGTAAAGCATATAATTCTGGCAGGTGTTTGACATCAGCCAGTATATAAGCGATCGCAAATTCTGCGATCGGAATTCCATGCACTCCAGCCCCATTTGTGAGAATAATATCTCTTTGCAAATAAGTTGGTGTCAGAGTGTGATTCACCCCTGCATTTGGTGCAAACGAAAGCTAAATCTTAACTACTCAACTGCAACAATTGATTAATTTGCTGAGTACTTTCATTGCTCATTACTCGCTGAAGAACTGCTTCTCTGATATTGATAAACACTTCGCTACTTCGATCTCGCGGGCGTGAAAGTCTCACAGGTAGATCGAGATAAATCTGTCCTTCATCAATCACTATCACTCGGTCTGCCAACGCCACAGCCTCTTCCACATCATGAGTAACCAAAAAGGCAGTAAATCTCCGCTCTTGCCATAAGTTTTCAATCAAATGCTGCATCTCTAGGCGAGTTAGGGCATCCAATGCTCCCAAAGGTTCATCTAACAACAACAAACGGGGCTGACTGACTAACGCTCTTGCTAATGATATTCGTTGCTTTTGTCCACCAGATAACACATAAGGCCACTCATCAGCCCGATCTTTGAGTCCGACTTTATTGAGTGCCCACAAAGCTTTTTCACGCCAATTACCTTCTAAGCCCAACCCCACATTCTGAACAACGCGCTTCCACGGCAGCAAGCGAGGGTCTTGAAACATCACTGTTACGGAGCGGCTGAGTCTACGCAGTGGTTCTCCATCCAATAGTATTCCGCCTGAAGTTGCTCGATCTAATCCTGACACAAGACGCAATAAAGTACTCTTACCACAACCACTTCGGCCGACAATAGCGACAAACTCACCTGCTTCAACTTCTAAATTCAGCGAGTTTAAAACAGTTTTATTGCCAAAATTTTTCGTCAAATCCAAAATACTTAGTTGTGTACCCTGTATATTTGAAATCACTTGCAAAACCTCCTTTTCAATAACAACTAGAATTTAATTATTTGATGAGACGTTGAAGAAAGTAAATCACACTCAAAATTAATAGAAGTCAAAAGTTAAAATCAGGAATTTTCAACCTTTGACTCTGGTGAGTTTAGCATTTATGATTTTTGGTAATTGGGGTTCCAAGCCAAGAATTTTGTTTCTAATCCTTTAGCGACAGCATCTGCTAATTTACCCAGCAGTGCATAGATTAGAATACTCAAAACCACAACATCGGTTTGCATAAACTCACGGGCATTCATTGCCATATAACCAAGACCGGAATCTGCCGCGATCGTTTCGGCTACAATTAGTGTCAGCCACATAATCCCCAAGGAAAAACGGACACCAACGAGAATCGAAGACAAAGCTCCTGGAAAAATGATTTGCCACAGAAGTTGTGGTGTTTTTAATCCATAGACTTTTCCCATTTCAATCAGTCCAGGGTCAACACTGCGAATCCCATGAAATGTATTGAGATATAACGGAAAAAATACCCCCATCGACACTAGAAATAATCTGGCTTGATCGCCAATACCAAACCAAAGAATCACTAGCGGAATTAATGCCAAATTAGGGATAGTACGGAGCATTTGCAAGGAACTATCCAATAACTTTTCTGCTATAGGGGAAAAGCCATTGAGCAATCCCAAACCGAAGCCAATACTGCCACCAATTATAAAACCAGATATCGCCCGTCCAGCACTAATTGCTATATTTTGGAACAGTTCTCCGGTGGAGGTTAGTTTAATGGCTGTAGCGATTACGCCACTAGGGGCAGGTAAAATTCTGGTTGAGAGTAAACCAGTTCTAGAAGAAATTTCCCAAAGTACTAGCACTAGAACAGGCACAATCCAAGGAACTATTTTCTCAATTTGCGGGTTGTCTAACACCTCGCTCAGGGATATATTATTGTTGCTTTTGGTGCGTTTAACGGTAATAGTCATGGAATTCTGGATTTTAGATTGTTCCAAAAGATGAATCTAGAAGCATCGTCACCATAATTCGTAATTTGCTCTTGAACTACGTCAGCGTAATGGGCGAAGCCGATTACGAATTACGAATTATTAGGTCATGAGGCACTCGTTAGTTGTTTCGCAAATTTTTCATTGGCGACGATTTCGCTAACAGAACTCAAAACTGGTGGCGTTAAAGGTGCAGGTTCACTCTGCAAAGGTAGACGGGGAAATAATAATTCAGCGGTGCGATACGCTTCTTCTAAATGGGGATATCCAGAGAAAACGAATGTTTCTATGCCCAAATTGCGATATTCCAGCATCCTAGCGGCAACGGTGTCAGGATCTCCAACTAGGGCCGTACCAGCACCACCCCGCACCAATCCAATTCCTGTCCACAGGTTGGGGCTAATCTCTAAGGCTTCTCGGCTACCATTATGTAGTTGACTCATGCGCCGCTGTCCTTCAGAATCAGAATGAGCTAAGTCTTTCTGAGCTTTAGCGATCGCATCCTCATCCACATACTTAATTAGCTCATTGGCTGCATCCCAAGCAGCAGACTCGGTTTCTCGCACAATTACGTGCAAGCGAATCCCAAAACGGACTGTTCTGCCTTGTTCAGCCGCTAATTTTCGGACTTCGGCAATCTTTTGGGCCACTTGCTGTGGAGGTTCGCCCCAAGTCAGGTAAACATCTATATGTTTAGCAGCAACCCGCTTGGCAGCAGCAGATGAACCACCAAACCACAAAGGTGGATAGGGTTTTTGAACTGGTGGGAATAACAGCTTACCGCCTTTGATATCCAGGTATTTTCCCTGAAAATCGACTGTTTCTCCGCTGACGATACCCCGCCAAACTGTCAGAAATTCGTCGGTTAAATCATAGCGATCGTCATGACTAAGATGCAAGCCATCCCCAGCCAGTTGCAGAGGATCTCCACCTGTCACTACATTAATCAACAATCTTCCTTGAGAAATCCGGTCAAATGTTGCTGCCATCCGTGCAGCAGCACCTGGGGAAGTAATTCCTGGACGAATTGCCACCAGAAATTTCATCCGTTTGGTGACAGATATGAAAGCAGAGGCAGTTATCCAAGCATCTTCACAAGAACTCCCTGTGGGTAACAATGCGCCCGTGTAGCCTAAACTATCCACAGCTTGAGCAATTTGCTGCAAATAATCAGGTGTGACAACACGAGAGCCAATATCTGTGCCTAAATAGCGTCCGTCATGAGATCCAGTCGGAATAAACCAAAGAATTTGCATTTGTGTCAGGCAGGGTATAAGGACAAAATCCTACGGTAGCTCGACCGAATTGCCGTAGTTTATAGTCAGCATTTTACAGTAAATTATTTAAAACGCCAGTATAGGTTAACGATTCATAAAGAATAACTACCCATAAAATTGACGTTCTCACGGACGATCCTGATAATCATGACACTTTTGTTGCAACAATGGTTGTCGTGAAGAATACAAGTTTTGTGTTAATTACTCACATTTTTGCGACTCCAAAGTGTTCACTTTCGGTTTCATCGACAGAAGCCTTACTACCTTGGGGTTTCTTAGTCTGTGCTGGAATAAAGGTTATGATCGCTGATGCTTAAACTCTTTACAGTATTTTTCAAGGTGTGTAAGTGGGGAGTAGGGAGTGGTTTAGTTGAATTACTTGAAAAGCGCGGTAACACATATTTTCTCTAGTATATGGAGTTCGTAGTCAGCAATTTAGTGCTTAGATGAGGGCTAGAGCCACCCACTCCGAATTTATCAAAATTAATCTAGCGGAGTAATAGTGGTCTGTCCCATTAGTTTTGAGGGTCTGTGAGATCCCCGACAACTTTTACGAAGTCGGGGATCTCACCACCATCACCGATCAGAATTAATGATATGAACCAATAGTTGCCAGAACCAAAGTTTTCAAGAATTAATTAAAGGGGAAATTTGAGAAAGATGGGTTGGTTTACAAAAAAAGTAGGAGTATTATAGTGTGGAACTTGAAAGCTGGTATCATACTACTCACACTAAGTTGCGTAATTGCAACTGGTATAGCAGTATATCTTCTGGGCGGCATTGAACCAGCGCAAATCCAAGCATTGCTGAAATCTTCTGGTATCTGGGCACCTGTTATTTATATTGCTTTATACGTTGTGGCAACTATGTTAGTTTTGCCCTCAACAGTGCTTAATTTGACTGGAGGTGCAATTTTTGGCCCTTGGCTGGGTACTGTCTGGACTAGTACAGCAGCTGTGATTGCGGCAATAATTGCCTTTGTTTTTACTCGGACTATTGGACGCCAAACAGTTGCAAAACGATTAGCAGGACGCTGGCAAGCTATGGATGCTGAGGTGCGACGTGGAGGGCTTTTTTATATGTTTGCCATCCGATTAGTACCGATCATGCCCTATGGTTTGGTCAACTTTGTCGCGGGACTGACTTCGATCGGTTTTAAAGATTATGTTCTCGGTACAACACTTGGTACTGTTCCTAGTGTCTTACCTTTTGTACTACTAGGTAGTTCTGGTCTGAAGGCAGTGAATACAGGCGATTTTTTGCCGCTAGTACTTGCATTAGGCTTAACTGGAACGCTGGTAGCAGGGTCTACTTGGTACCGCCATCGTCGGACTTTTCCCAAAAAAGCTGTAGAAAGGCTTAAAGAATCAGACTCTTCAGATTACATCAATCCGAAGAATAAATAAATTATGCGAATGAGACTTGAGTCTTGCTAGGTATATTGTGAAGCAAACCTTTATGATTACAAGCAGTCTATTAGCTTGGCTGTTCAAAAATTAAACAATATTTCTAGATGTTACCAAAGTACTCATTTATTGTTCCAATTTATAACGAAGAAGAAATTATTCCAGAACTATACCGCAGACTGAGTGCAGTAATGAATCGGATGGATGGGCTGGTCGAATTAATTTTAATCAATGATGGTAGCCGCGATCGCTCCCTACAATTACTACGAGACCTTCATCAAAAAGACCCACGCATTTGCTATCTGAGCTTTGCTCGTAACTTTGGTCATCAAATTGCAGTTACTGCTGGTCTTAATTTTGTTCGGGGTCAAGTTATCGTCATCCTTGATGCTGACTTACAAGATCCACCAGAATTAATCCCCGACATGGTTGAAAAATGGCGACAGGGCTATCAGGTCGTCTACGCTCAACGCACTCAACGCCTTAAAGAAGGATGGTTTAAGCGTTTTACTGCCTATTTCTTTTATCGCATCCTTAAGAAGCTTGCAGATGTAGAGATTCCTACTGATACTGGTGATTTTTGTTTAATGGATCGGCAAATCGTAGATATTCTCAATTCTATGCCAGAACGCACCCGCTATATTCGTGGTCTGCGTTCTTGGGTTGGCTTTCAGCAAACAGCAATTCGGTTCGAGCGCAACCCCCGCTTTGCTGGGGAAGTTAAATACACTTTTAGCAAATCCTTAGCCCTTGCCATTAATGGTCTAGTCTCCTTTTCAATAGTGCCACTGCGGTTATCAACCTACTTAGGGTTAGTAGCAGCGGCGGCGGCCATCTTCATGGCTTTATTAGTCTTGTATTGGCGTCTTTTTGTCCCCCATTCGCCTTTAACCGGGTTTACGATTATATTGATGGCAATTTTCTTTCTCGGATCTGTGCAGTTAGTCAGTGTTGGCATCTTAGGCGAATATATAGGGCGCATCTACGAAGAAGTTAAAGCTAGGCCCCTCTATACTTTGGCAGAGGTAGGTGGTTTTTATCACAAATCCTCCAACTCAACGAGCAATTCTGATAAACTAGATAATTTAGAAGATCCTACTATTCAAAATCTAGACAAGTATTGACCGAAGAAAGGCAGAAGGTAGTTCTTGCTGGAGACAGTAGAGGTAAGTAGTCGGATAAAAATATTTACAGTCATTGCGAACGAAGCGAAGCAATCCCAGCCCTTGCGATTGCTTCGCTTCGCTGGCAATGACATTGTGTAATTAATTCTGTCTGACTACTTAACAATGTGGCTGTGTCGCCCAAATTATCTACAGCTTGGGCAATTTGCTGCTTTTCATTCGTTTTTACCGACTGACTATTTGCGGCGATCGCAGTTGCTAGAATTGACTTAGCCAAGAATTTTGACATATTTTCGCCTCATCGAAAAGTACTAGGTCTTGCATTGTACCAAGCTCTATGCAAAGATAATTCTACTAAAGTACGGTAAATCGATAGAAATATCGTACTAGTTAACAATTGATGCTGTCAAAATATAGCTGATTACAAATTAGTGTTTTCAGCTAATGTTAATTAGCAAATAATAACTTGAATCCAAATCAAGCTTTAATCAATGTCAGTAGCCATTGATTAACTTTGTGCAGCATCACCAAAAAAACGGCATTATGATGTCTCAGAAGTATCATTTCAGATAGCGTGTGGTTGAGTTTTCCTTAAAAGGAGATAAGTCTTTACTAAGACAGTGATGGTCTTAGATAAAACGTTTCTAGGATTCTTTCAAGCGTCAGAATTCCTCGTTTACTGCGATTTTTTTTGATTGTACATTCAACTACTTAGTACTGGCTTCGATATTTCTCAAAAAATGTAGTTCTTTCCCCAGGAAAAACTTTGCTAAATATGTGTTGTAATCGTTTTCTAAAAACATTAGATCGATGATTTTTCTGTCGAACTGAGAGCTATTTTATTCATCTTTAAGGTTGAGGAGTTAAGGAGTCATGTCAAATTTTCGCTGGAATTATAGATCCATAGTATTCCTGCTTTCGTTGCTAGATATTCTAGCTATACTGGTTTTTTATCCAGCCAAAAGTCAGGCTGAACTGCCTAAATCTGATGTATCTACTACTGAAGTAGAAGAGAACAAAGTTCCAGAAGCAGTTGTTAATCAAACAGTAGATACTTCAATTGCACCAGTCACTCTTAAAAAAGCTCCAAACGATCTCCGAGAGCGAGTGACACCTGTCTCACAATTGTTGCAAGTTGCACCGCCAACTAACAAAAAAGCTCCAAATAATGCAGCAGGACAGGCAACATCCGTTTCGCAACTATCAGATATTAAGCCGACAGATTGGGCATTTCAAGCATTACAGTCTCTAGTTGAGCGCTACGGTGTAATTGCAGGATATACAGATGGTACATTTAAAGGCGATCGCTCCCTAACGCGCTATGAATTTGCAGCTGGGTTGAATGCAGCTTTAGATCGCCTCAATGAACTAATAGCGACTTCGACAACAGATTTAGTCAAACGCGAAGACTTGGATACCATCAAAAAACTACAAGAACAATTTTCTCCAGAACTCGCTCAACTTCGGGGACGCGTAGATAGCTTGGAAGCACGAACTGCGAAGTTAGAAGCAACTCAGTTTACGACCACAACCAAACTTATAGGTCGATCTCAGATTGTTTTTGGCGAACTTCTGGCGGGTAATAATGTCGTCAGCAAGAGACCAGCACCTCACAATGTCACACTTCAAGGCTCAACTTCTTTACGCTTAAATACCAGTTTTAACGGTAAAGATTCACTAGCTATAACAATAGGTGGTGGAAATATTGAATCACTGGGACAAACAAGAGCTGGATTATTAGGAACTTATGAGGGGAGAACTGCTGATAACTCCAGTATTACTTTTGTACGCAACACTCTTATTCTCAGTGGAGTTCGCTATCGGTTTCTACCTTATCCAAATACTCAAGTCAACATTTATCCCTTGTCCGATGGAGCTAGTGAGATAGGTCTTTCTGGCCCCATTAACCCATATTTTGAATCGTCTTCTGCAACTGGTGCTAATGGGATTTCACGATTTTCACGGCGGTCTTTAGTCTATAACTATGGAGATAGCGGCCCCGGAATTGCCATACTCCAGGGATTAGGCAAACAAGTTCAATTCGGGATAGCGTATAGCGCACCAAATGGTAACAATCCCACATCTAATAATGGCTTATTGACAGGCAGGTATTTAGCTTTAGCACAGTTAATATACTACTCTTCTAATCGGAATTTTCGGGTGGCTGCAACTTACGTTAATACCTATAGCCCACCAAATACCATAGGTTTTAGTGGAACAAATTTTGGCCCAGCAGTCGGGAGTAACCTGGTAAACAGTACCGTGCGTGGAGTGGGAACTATAGGCAACCTTTATGGTCTACAGGGGTTCTATCAAGTTAATTCCAAGTTAGCAATCAATGCGTGGGTAAGTTATGCGGCACACCGCTATTTGGGGCGCGGAGATGGTAATGCGATGGATTGGGCAGTAGGACTGGCATTCCCGGATCTTTTTAGTGAAGGTGCTTTAGGGGGGGTTTTAGTTGGTATGGAACCGAAACTCACGAGGCTCAGTCAGAATGTAGATTTGGGAGCAGGTGCCGGACAAGCAGACAAAGATACTTCCCTGCACGTTGAGGCATTCTACCAATATAAAATCGGAGATAATATTGAGGTTACGCCGGGTTTGATCTGGATTACTGCACCCGATTCTGATGCCAACAATCCTGATAGTTTATTTGCTTGGGTTCGTACTGTCTTTAGGTTTTAACTTGTAAAAACCAGAGATTTATAGCATTTCTCGAATGGAAGCAATACACTTTCACCTCACTTCCATTCCTCTCTCCTAAAAGGAGAGAGGCTTTTAATTTTACTCCCCAACCCTTGCAGCGTTGGGGCTGGGGGTTAGTTCTGTATTCCATACAATTGAGAACCGCTATAGGTTTTCTAGTAAATTACTAGGACTTACGCACTGTACCTCTTGCAAAAGTCCCCTAACACCCCACCCCCAACCCCTCCCCGCTCTTCGAGAGGGGAGACTTTGATGTAAGTCAAAGGCGGGGTGAGGTTCTTTTTTTGATTTATGCAAGAAGTCTACTGTACAAACGCCTCGTGATGTGAATTAACGATCCTCCCGGTTGTTTCAGGCTTTTCTTAATTATCCTGCGATCGTCAATAGACCAGAATTGTAGGGGCACAGCAATGCTCATTCGTGTCAACTTAACGTGAAAGCAAGTCTAGAACTAGCTTTTAGATTGCCTCGTGCCTCGTTCCCAGTCTCCGACTGGGAATGCTCATCCTTGAGGCTCCGCCTCTCTTGCTGGCGGCAGAGCCGCCAGGAGCAGCATTTCTAGCCTCTGGCTAGAAACGAGGTTTTAAAGGAGTTTCAGCTTAAGTTGACACCAATGAGCTTTTTCTGTGCCCTTACGAAAGATGTGGTTTTTAAACTTATGCATATTTGGTATTTATTAAACAACGGTAAGTTTATCTAAATTAAGTATTATGTGTGCTAATATTGGAACTTTTCACAAAATATTGTAAAAAGCAAGTCTCTTGGGAGAGATAACCAAGTTTATTTTACATAACTTTACATTTTAATTTGTTTGTTAAAATGCTTGCTTTTTGTCGAAAACTGTGAAAAGCTTTGTTATATTAAAAACTACGGTTTATTGATAAAGATAAAGTAGTTTTTAATTCCAACCTATTGGCAACCTGTCTTAAGGGGCCACAATTTAAGGCTAGTAGTAAGCCGTAAAGATGTAGATAGGCAAACAGATCTCTGAATATTTTGCAGCATCGATGGGGTGAAGACTTGATGCTTAAGACTTTATCGATGGGGGGAAATGGTAGATGCTGAAGACGTTAACAACCGATTTTGAACTTGACTTAGAAGCAGATATGCTTGTGATTGGAGGTGGGCCAGCTGGAACTTGGGCGGCATGGAGTGCTGCATCAAATGGAGCTAGGGTGATCCTTGTAGACAAAGGATATTGTGGCACAACTGGATGCGCTGCGGCATCTGGTAATGGTGTGTGGTATGTGCCACCCGATCCAGAAGCACGGGAAACAGCGAAGGCGAGTCGGGAATCGTTGGGTGGGTTTTTAGCCGATCGCAATTGGATGGATCGGGTACTGAATCAGACTTATCTAAACGTTAATCAGTTAGCAGAGTGGGGTTATCCCTTCCCTACCGACGATGAAGGCAAACCCTATCGGCGATCGCTACAAGGGCCGGAGTATATGCGGCTGATGCGGCGGCAAATTCAACGGGCAGGAGTCAAGATTTTAGACAATAGTCCCGCCTTAGAATTACTGGTTGATGACGATGGTGCTGTTGCTGGTGCATCAGGTGTGAACCGTCAGACTGGTGAGAAATGGCAAGTGCGATCGCAGTCAACAATTATTGCGACAGGTGGCTGTGCGTTTCTCAGTAAAGCGTTAGGATGCAACGTCCTGACAGGGGATGGTTATCTAATGGCGGCAGAAGCAGGTGCTGAGATGTCGGGTATGGAATTTTCCAACGCTTACGGCATCTCTCCCGCCTTTTCTTCAGTCACCAAAACCCTGTTTTATAATTGGGCAACCTTCACCTACGAAGACGGTACTGTGATTCCGGGGGCAAGTTCTCATAGACGTTCAGTAATTGCTGAAACGTTACTGCAACAGCCAGTTTACGCCATCATAGACAAAGCGGCGGAATCGATGCGGGCATCTATGCGTTTAGCACAGCCCAACTTCTTTTTACCCTTTGACCGTGCAGGTATTGATCCATTTACTCAACGTTTCCCTGTGACTCTGCGCCTAGAAGGAACTGTGCGCGGTACGGGGGGAATTCGGATTGTAGATGAGAGTTGCGCCAGTTCTGTACGCGGACTCTATGCGGCTGGAGATGCAGCTACACGCGAACTTATTTGTGGCGGATTTACTGGCGGTGGTAGTCATAATGCAGCTTGGGCAATATCTTCTGGCTATTGGTCGGGGAAATCGGCTGCTGAATATAGCCGCAGTTTAGGGGAAAATAAAACTCAACGCCGAGTTAAGGGTGTTGGAGAGGTAGGATTAGAAAGTGGGAGCGATCGCTCCTTAGCGACTGATGAAATTATTCAGGCAGTCCAAGCTGAAGTATTCCCCTACGAAAAGAACTATTTCCGTACAGAACAAGGTTTAACCGAGTCTTTGGGTAAGCTAAATCATCTTTGGCAAGAACTCCACAGTAGCCAGGTAACATCAGAGAAAGAGCTTCCCAGGGCGCGAGAAGCTGCGGCAATGGTAGCCACAGCACGGTGGATGTACAGCAGTGCCATTGAACGTAAAGAAACTCGTGGTATGCACAGACACTTAGACTATCCAGAACAAGATGCTAACCAGCAACATTACCTAATTAGTGGCGGATTAGATCAAGTCTGGGTGAAGAGTCAGCCGCTACTAAATACAGAAGATATTTCCCAATCTAAAATCCAAAATCTAAAATCTAAAATCTAAAATCTAAAATCTAAAATCTAAAATAGAGGTGGCAGTGTGATTGAGTTGGTCAGCGAGTCGCGGTGCATAGAATGTAATATCTGCGTGAATATTTGTCCAACCAACGTGTTTGACAGAGTACCTAATGCGCCACCAACCATTGCCCGACAGAGTGACTGCCAAACCTGTTATATGTGCGAATTGTATTGTCCAGTTGATGCTCTTTATGTTGCACCAGAAAGCGATATGAAGACTTTAGTCAACGAGGCAGAATTAATAGAAATTGGGCTACTGGGTAGTTACCGTGAAAATGTTGGTTGGGGACATAAACGCACCTCAACAGCAAAAGCCGATGAAACATTCCAAATTCTCAAGCAGATGAAATAGCATCGTGGGGAAAAGAGTCATGCTGGCGTTAAAGAAGGCAGGAGGCAGAAAGCAGGAAGCAGAAGGTAGCCCTATAACTAGAAAAGTTAGGGATTTCGAGCCTAGTGACTGTTTTCAAACTCGTAGATCCCCCCTAACCCCCCTTAAAAAGGGGGGAAAAGAAACTCTAAAATCCCCCCTTTTTAAGGGGGGTTGGGGGGATCTTCAAAGTATCGTTACCACTCAAACAGATATCAGAAGAACCATTACCAGCCGAAGGGGTGAAACTTTTAGAGGGGACAAAGAAATTTTTAGTTTCGCAGGGTTTAGCAAAGTCGGACTTTAAATTAACTGATTGGGCTGTTGAAAAATAGAGAGTGGGGAGATGAGGGAGATGAGGGGGATGAGGGAGATGAGGGGGATGAGAGAGCAGAAAAGGCGGGAATCAGTAACTTTTCTGAGCAAGAAAAACAGATTTTTGTAATCAAGTCTTTCAAAGGCGCAACTTTCAAGCTCAAAGGTGCAACTCCCAAGCTCAAAGGCGCAACTCCCAAGCTCAAAGGCTCGACTCCCAAGCTCAAAGGCTCGACTCCCAAGCTCAAAGGCGCAACTCCCAAGCTCAGAGGCTCAACTCCCAAGCTCAAAGGCGCAACTTCCATGCTCAGAGGCTCAACTCCCAAGCTCAAAGGCGCAACTTCCATGCTCAGAGGCTCAACTTCCAAGCTCAAAGGCTTTCTACTTCCCTCCTGACCAATAATTCCTTGATAGTACAGAGCAAGTATCTGTTGAATCAATCCAAAATCCAAAATCCAAAATCCAAAATTGATATGACTCAACTAAAAACACTTCCTACCTACGACCCAAGTTTATTTGAGGGAGCCGCTGAAGCCTACGCTCAATATAGAACCAAATATCCACAGGTTGTATTCGACAAACTAGCCGAAATATTTAATCTCAATGGTCAAGGACGACTCCTTGATTTAGGCACTGGCCCAGGATTAATTTCAATTGCTTTGCGAACCAAATTTGAAGAAGTTGTGGCGATCGATCCCGATCCAGAAATGATTGCCGAAGCTAAACGGCAAGCAGCAGCAGTTGGAGCAAATAATATTACTTGGTTAGAACAAGGAGCAGAACTAATTGACTCTAGTTTAGGGACATTTAAGTTAGCCACTATTGGTAGAGCCTTCCACTGGATGGAACGCGAATTAGTACTTGAACGCCTTTATGAATTGCTTACTGATGATGGTGGACTAGCACTGCTTCAGACTAGTGACAACCCTTGGGAAAGCAATCTACCTTGGAAACAAGCTGCTGTTGGAGTAGTGAAGAAATGGTTAGGTGAAGAACGGCGGACTGGACAACGAGGACAAGGCACTCGTAAACCAGTCGATCCTCCCCATGAAGTCGTAATTGGCAATTCAGCTTTTGCTCGTCAAGAAACCTATGAAGTGCCATTTGAAAAATCTTGGACTGTCGATAGCTATCTCGGCTATTTATACACTACAGCCTTCTCTCTGAAAATTTTCTATGGCGATAACGCCCCAGCATTTGAAAAGGATCTCAGAGAAGCGTTACTCGCAGTTGAACCGTCTGGACACTTTACAGAAGAACTCAAAGCTACAATCCTAGTCGCTTGGAAGCACTAGCAAAATTGCACGCAAATAAAACAGAGCTTGATTCACAAATTTCAATCTTCCACTAGCACGACATTGGAGTGGGATCTTCTCACTCCACTTCCTAAATTTTCCCTCCTCACTATTAAATTTTCAGTTCATCGAGTCGTTAAAGGGTGGGTAATACCCACTCTCTTCCCTAATTTAATAAATGTTTTTTAATTTAAAAAAAATATTTATTGTAGTTTTTAAATAACTTAATAGAAAAGATTTTTTGCTTTTTTTACATTGTAATTAATCATCACTGTTTAACCACCTAGAGGAAAATTAATAAAACAACTCATGCCAGCTTTAAAAGGAAAGTTTGAATTCAGAAAAAGCCAGAGAACAACACGTCGTTCGTTGTTGTTTGCTCTGGGCTACTGCTTAATGCTATCAACAAGCCTATCGAGTTGTAGTGAAGCAAAAAATAACACTCAACAGTCAGCAACTTCCCCTGAGTCGGCAGCTTCATCTAACACTACAGAGAAGTCAACAGAGAAGCAAGTAGTACGGATTGTACGTTCAAAACAACTTTCCGCTCTAGCAATTTTAGAAAAACAGGGTTCCTTAGAAAAGCGATTAGAGCCTCTGGGTTTTAAAGTCCAGTGGGCTGAGTTTGCGGCTGGGCCACAACAACTAGAAGCATTGAATGCAAATGGACTAGATATTGCATCTACAGCCGAATCACCTCCTGTATTTTCACAAGCAGCAGGAGCGCCCCTTGTTTATCTAGCTACTACACGCCCTAGTGGTAAAGCTATTTCACTTTTAGTTCCTGTAAACTCTCCGATTAAAAGTGTTGCCGATTTGAAGGGCAAAAAAGTGGCTTTTCAGAAAGCTTCTATTGGTCACTATTTATTAGTTAAGGCATTAGAAGACGCGGGACTGAAACTAAGCGATGTCCAATCAGTTTTTTTAACGCCGCCAGATGCAAATGCGGCATTCAGTCAGAACAAGGTGGATGCTTGGTATATTTGGGAGCCATTCGCTACCAGAAATGAACAAAAGAAAATAGCTCGTGTTTTAGCAGATGGTGGGAAGTTGCGGGATACTGGCAACTTTTACTCAACCTCACGCCAGTTTTATCAGGCTCATCCTGACGTAATTAAAGTGTTTCTAGAGGAGCTAGAAAAGGCAGAAATCTGGACTAAGAATCATCCCAAAGAAGTTGCACAATTACTTGCTCCTGTAACTCAGCTAGATCCACCGACTCTAGAAATAATGCATAAGAAATATGATTATGGGCTAGTACCAATTACTGATAAAACTATTACCAAGCAACAGGAAGTTGCAGATAAGTGGTACAGCTTAGGACTTATCCCCAAAAAGGTGAATGTTAGAGATGGGTTTTTGACACCTGAAGAGTACGCCAAAATTACTCCGTCAGACGTATTAGCGAATAAGTAGTTATCCCCAACAATAAACTAAAATACAGGAGAATATTATGCCTACCTCGACTTTGACAGAGGTTAAAATTAGGTCTATTGATGCCCCTTTGGGAGCGATAGTTACCGATCTTGATGCCAGTCAACCGATCGCACCTGAAGTTATCTTACAACTTAAAGAAGCACTGCGCGTAGACGCGAAGCGGCTTGTCGCCAGACATCGCCACATCTTGATCTTCAAAGACCAAAAGCTCTCAGATCGAGAACTTTTGAACTTTTCTCTATACTTTGGCGCACTATTTGTACCATCTGATGAAACTCCAGTATTGGCTTCTAAACCAGGAGAAACTCCGGTAGTGATTCCGATTTCCAATGTCGATGGTGGCTATACAGGTACTGGAGAACTCACTTTCCATTCTGATCACAAATGGACTCCTACCCCATCTAGTGGTTCACTTCTTTATGCGTTGGAAATACCTTCTCAAGGTGGAGATACTTATTGGTTAAATACCAATTTGGCATATCAAGCATTAGATGAAGCCACTAAAAAACGGATTGCAGATTTACAATTAATTACCTACAACCCATTTTTGCGAGATCGGAATGCACCACGCTCTTTGTATCGTTTAGACAAAACTATTCCTTTAATCAGTCCGATCTTTCCCCATCCTTTAGTTAGGACACATCCAGAGAGTGGTAAAAAGCATCTTTACTTAGATGCTGCTACGGAAGTGGAAATTGTCGGGTTAGAGCCGGAAGAAGGATCTAAACTGATTGAACAGTTAAGGCAACATCTAAATCAACCCAAGTTCTACTACCAACACAAATGGTCTGTAGGCGATATTGTCTACTGGGATAATCAAGCTACCTTACATTACCGTCAAGCATTCAATCCAAATGAGCGACGGGTATTGAAGCGGGTTAGCCTTGCAGGTAGTCGTCCTTTTTAGTCTCTATATCTGAAGTAGAGATGCCAGAAATTGCGTCTCTACAAAACCAGAATAATAGGTGGGATTATCCACCCTAATTTCTAAATTATACAGGATTATAAACTGGATTACTTATGTAAATTTATATAACTAAACTACGCTAAATAATCTATTTACTTTCTTAATAAAGAATCAAAAAAAGTATCGAAATTTATCTATGTAATTGTCACAAAAAGTATATATAATATTGTTATTTAGGATAAAAATAGTGTTTATAAATACTTCATTTTAATCGGTAAATATATAATATTGAGACGATAATTAATAAAAAATGATCGTGGGTTGCTTTAAAAGTAGAAATTAAATTATTTAAATCTTGATTAACTTTCTTGAAATTAGGATTAGTTGAACCTGTAAGTGTAAAAATATTTAACAATACCGTGAAAATTAAGTCAACAATAATCAGTCAAGTAACATTATTTGTAATACCTGGTTTTTTAGCTTTATCTACCACTTTAATAAGTTGTACGTCAACCAGCGATAATACAAATAGTGCAACTAATACGAAAGCAGATCCAGCAGCAACAAAAACCATTACTTTTAAAACAAAAGTGCTGCGAATAGGGTATCAAAGCTCTGGTGATTTAGTTAGAGTCAGAGGAGTTTTAGAAAAACGTTTGCAGCCTTTGGGCTTGAAAGTAGAGTGGTCACAATTTGCCCAAGGGCCACAACTTATGGAAGCGATGAATGTGGGCAAAATTGATATTGGCTCAGTTGGAGAAACGCCTCCGATCTTTGCCCAAGCTGCGGGTGCAAAAATCATCTATTTGGCTGGGAGAAGACTTGGCCCTAATTCAGGTAAAGGTAGTGCGATCGCAGTTCCGAAAGGTTCTCCAATTAAAACTTTAGCTCAGATTAAAGGTCAAAAAGTAGTTTTTCAAAAAGGTTCGGCTTCTCACTATTTTATTATCAAAGCCTTAGAAGAGGTGAATCTAAAATATAGTGATATTAAAGTTCTGAGTATGCCCAATGTTGAAGCACGTGGTGCATTTATTCAGGGAACTATTCCAGTTTGGGTAACTGGCGATCCTCATTTAGCTTTGGTAGAAAAACTCCACGGTGCGCGTGTGCTGAGAGATGCAACCAATATCGGTACTCCAGGGGGATATTACATCGGAACACGTGAGTTTACTAAGGAAAATCCCGAATTAGTTCGCATCATCCTAGAAGAAATTGATAAAAATGGTCAATGGGCAGAAGCGAATCGTAAAGAAGTAGCCAAACTTATAGCACCTGTACTCAAAATTGATTTACCCATTCAAGAAATAATTTCTAGCCGTGCTACTTATCGGCTGAGAGGAATCACTCCAAAAGTAATCCAAAATCAACAAAGTGTTGCTGATTTGTTCTATAAGGAAAAAATCTTACCCAAAAAGATTGATATTAAAGAAGCACTACTAACACCTCAAGAATATGCAGCTATTACTCCCGAAACACTCATCAGTGAAAAATAAATATTGAGTTGGGGATTGGGGATTGGGTACTGGCGGTAAATAGATAGAGGCAAGTTTATTCAGCGATTAAATTAGCGATCGCATCTATTAACTCGGCTGGCTCTACTGGTTTGGCAATATGCTTGTCAAATCCGGCTGTTAGTACTTGCTGGGCGTTCATTTCTCCAGCATAGGCGGTAAGTGCGATCGCCCGAATTTGTCCTCCTTGCTCTGGTGGCAGCATTCTCAACTGTCGCATGAACATACATCCATCCACTTCTGGCATCCCAATATCGCTTAAAAGTATATCTGGCAAGGATTGAGCTAAAGCGGCTAGGGCTTCATTTGCTGATGTTACTGCTGTCACATTTGCCCCATATTGCTCTAGTAAGAAGACGATAAAATCTCGCGTATCTGTTTCATCATCCACTACTAAAATTTTGACATCATTCAAATTTGAGGATGGCTCAGAATCGCTACTGTCTTGTTTAATCTCTAATTGATTTTGGATTAACGGTAATCTTACCGTAAAAGTTGCCCCCCGATCTTCGCCCTCACTTTCTACCTGGACAGTCCCGCCATGCAATTCAACTAAGTGACGGACGATCGCTAATCCTAAGCCCAATCCACCAAATTTTCTGGTGGTGCTGCTGTTCTCTTGACGAAAATATTCAAACACATAAGGCAGAAAATTAGGGTCGATGCCTTTGCCGGTGTCGCTGACTTGAATAAGTGCTGAGTTGGAATTTGACTTAGGACATGATGACAGTCGAATATCAACCCGTCCGCCCTCTGGTGTAAACTTAACCGCATTTGAGAGCAGGTTCCAGACGATTTGTTGCAATCGGCTGGAGTCTCCTAAAACTTGCCCCAAACTTGGTTCTAGGCTGATGTGCATCTCAATTGACTTAGCTTCTACCGATAGCCGCACTGTCTCCATTGCTGCCGAAATCACAGATGTCAAATCAACTGGGTAGATATTCAAGCTGAGTTTACCTTGTAAAATCCGGGAGATATCCAGTAAGTCTTCAATTAGTTGAGCCTGTAACTTAGCATTTCGCTCAATAGTCTTCAGCGCTTGAGGAATTGTCTTTTCATCAAGTTTTTTGGTTTGGAGTAGCTTTGCCCATCCTAAAATTGGGTTGAGTGGCGATCGCAATTCATGAGAAAGTACTGCTAGAAACTCGTCTTTTATCCGGTTAGCGTTTTCTGCTGCCTTGCGTGCGGTTTGCTGTGCCTCGTATAGGCGGGCATTATCAACAGCGATCGCCGCACGGCCAGCCAACTCCTCAGCTAACATTAGGCTTTTGGTGTCGTAGCGACGACTTGAAGAAGAGACTAAAGTCATCGCTCCCAACACCCGTCCCCGAACGATTAGCGGTACACTCATACCAGATGTCGGATTTAGTTCTTGCAAGATTTTGAGGTGACTGGCGTTGTGGCTTAACCCTTGCATCTGTTCATCAGAAATCAAATGAGTAATTTGTGATTTGCCTGTCCGTATTACCTCAGCAACACCTGCTGTTTGTGCCAAATCAGGCGGATAATTTTGTAACTGTTCTAGCAATTCTTGTTTCCCTGGATTGGCATGGGCTGCTGCAACCCGACGGACTAATTGATTGTCACAAATAATATCAACTAAGCACCAATCGGCTATTTCCGGCACTGCCAAACGCGCCAAACCTGCTAAGGTTGTCTCGTAGTCAAATGATGTAGCCAAAATCCCACTAGCCTCAGCCAGAAAACGCTGCTCCTCTTCCACCTGCTTGCGCCCAGTAATATCTCGCGATGACGCTTGCATCTCTAAAATTTCTTGAGTTTGGCGATCGCGGATAGCTCGAACAGTTGCTTCCAACCAGATATAATGTCCCTGTTCGTGACGCGCCCGGTGAGTAATGGTATAAATATCTGGTAAATCACCACTGACTGGGTAATTTATCGCAATCTGTACCAAATCGTCAGGGTGAACTAACTCATGGCTGGCATGACCTACTAGTTCCTCTGGTTGATATCCCAGTACTGTGTAGCAAGCTGGTGAAACGTAGAGAAGAATTCCATCTACTGTGTGGCGGGAAATAACATCAGTTGAATTCTCAGCCAGCAGCCGAAAACACGCCTCACTCTCGCGCAGTTTCGCCTCAGCTTGCTTGCGTTCGGTAATATCGACGCACATTCCCACCCATTCGCGGATTTCGCCTGTTTCGTCGAGTATCGGCACACCGCGTATATTCATATAACGGTATTCGCCATCATGCCGCAGAACACGATACTCGGCAACTGCAACGCTGCGTGTAGGAAATGCCTGTTTCCAAATTTCCACCATCGAAGAACGATCTTCTGGGTGCAGTGCCTCAACCCAACCCCATCCTTTGTACTGTTCGAGACTTTGCCCTGTGAACGCCTCCCAGGTAGGAATCTCATCAACAACGTTGCCCCAAGGTGCTGCTCTCCAGACGATGGATGCGCTTGCCTCTGCCAGTGAACGGTAGCGTGCTTCACTATCGCGCAGCGCAGCTTGCTGTTCGCTCAAATATTGCTGCAAATCAGTAAACTCTTGAGCTTTCAGATGATCAGTCATTTTTAAAAGTATTTGGCTAAAAGCGACTCACCGGGTTCTCCCATCTGCTGTAGTAGTTCTTTAATTTGTTTCATAGCCAGCCAGTGGTGAAGGTTGTGTCCGTCCGTTTTCCCATCGATTTAGACTGTGGAACGAAACCCCTAACATCGTTGCCAGTTTTACCTGTGTAAATTTCGGGCACTGCCGAGTCTCACGAACCAATTGTGCAATCCTAAGCTGTTCGATTACTGGCATAAGCTAAATATATTTTGATATTTCTACCAGTGCAATATAGCAGATGCTATAACTCTGACTGCACCTATCTAGGGTTATAGAGGTTGTAAATTGGTGATTATGTACTACATCAACTATAGGAATCATATTTGATTTCTGAAAAAATCTCGGTAGTCTTGTAGTGGACTGTCATGACTTTAATGTTGCAAAAAAATTGCTTTGTTGGGTGGAGGCTTTGCGTAACCCAACTGATGAGAAGGATGTTGGGTTACGCAAAGCCTCCACCCAACCTACTAGCGCGGCAAGCTTATATTTGCTGGGTTAGGGTAGAGGCGATGCAGCTTAGTCCAAAGCCTTGTTACCCAATATTTTAAGCTTGCCGCGCTAGTAGGTCTACGTCTAATGCACTATTAAAGCCATGACAGTCTACTACGTGCATTTCAAAAATCAAATACTAGTCCTATAGATATCGAAACTATTTAAGCTAGTAATAGAGTTGTTTCAATCCAGGGGATGAGAATATGAAGGTTTGGCTTGCCTGCTTTTTGGTGCTGTTTGCCTTGGCAGAACTGTTTGACTGGTTGCAAGAGTTTAATCTGCCATTACCTATCTATATTTTGGGTGGCACTTTTTTAGCTGTGGCTTCTAACTATGATAAAATTTTTGGCTCCTATTTTGCTGATTCCAGCATTGAAGCATCACTTCAACAACCTCAGTTAGATTCACTAACCCCATCTACTAATCCTATTTCTTTTCCAATTGCCAGTCCTGTTGAAGATGCTCAAACACCTCAAACTGATGATTAGCGCTTGTCTTATTCTCTAGTTGAGGCTACGCGTAAGCTTGCTTTCAAAGTAGGAATATGCCAAAGTCTTTAACTAGCAAGTAAATTGCTACATTAATAGAAGCTGAGATTAACTAGCTTTTAACCTAGATTCCGAAAATTAACTTCTGCGCCTGCAACATCTACCCAATTCAGGCTACCGCCGCAACGCCGTGATTAGTGGACTATTAGAAAAACTCCGTGTCCCTTTTGTCAAAGTTCAGGATTCCCGTGAAACTTCCAAGAGCAAAAGCTGGCTGCAAATTATTTTTGTTACCAGTGTAGGAGTTACCGCCTTTATCTGGGGAGTTCGGGAACTCAATTGGTTACAGCCTTGGGAGTTAAGAGTTTATGACCAGATGTTGCGATCGCGTCCCACAGAAGCACCCGATCGGCGGATTTTACTAGTAACAATCACTGATGAGGATCTCAAACGAGAGAAATGGCCTCTATCAGATCGGACAATCAATCAGCTATTAAAGAAAATAGAGTCCTATCAACCGCGAATTGTTGGTTTATATCTTTTCCAACCAGAACACAATAATTTGGCGGCTAATCTCCCAAATCAAGATAACATTGTCAGCACCTGTTTGTTCAGCAGCTTGGGTAGAGATGAAATTCCACCACCGCCTAATTTTCCTATAGATAATGTTGGGTTTAGCGATGTGGTTGCTGATAGTGAAAACGACCAAATTCTCCGCCGCAGTTTGTTATTTGCTAACTCTACAGACAAGAAATGTACAACATCATTTGCATTTGGTGCCTAAATAGCAATTAATTATCTGGCAAAACAAGGCATTGAATACGATTTCACTAAAAAAGGAGATTTTCTATTAGGTAAAACCCTGTTTTTGCGTTTACAACCTAATTCTGCTGGCTACCGACATCTGGATGCAGATGGCTATCAAATATTATTAAATTACCGTCACCCCAACAGCCTCGCCGATAAAGTAACCCTCACAGATGTTCTGAGTGGTCGAGTCAATCCCAGTTTATTTAAAGACCGTCTGGTGATTATTGGCACCACAGCAGCTAATATCCCTCCAGGTGGCTTTTATACGCCCTACAGCGCTTTGGCAGATCAACCAGCCAGAATGCCTCCTCTGTTTATTCATGCACAGATAGCAAGTCAACTCATCAGTACAGTGTTAGATGGGCGACCTCTAATTTGGTATTGGCCTGATTGGGTGGAACTTATTTTGGTGTGGGGCTGGTCGCTGGTAGGTGGAATTTTAGTATGGCGGTGGCAAAATCCGTTGCTGTTGCTAGTGGTGGAAGCGACAACTCTACTTGGCTTAGTAGTAGTCTGCGTTGCTTTGTTTTTGCAAGCCGGATGGATGCCGTTAATCCCTTCTGCCCTGGCTTTGGTGATTAGTAGCATCTGCGTGATTGTTTATAGTAGCTACCAAAATCAGCGGCAAACTCAGGTAATTATTCTGCAAGTTGAAAAGCAACAAGAAGCGATCGCTCAATTAAATGTACTCTTAGAAGATAAAACAGCACTTCCCGACTCCTATCTTGATTTTCCTCCCCCAATTGATTTACGAGAAACAAAATCAGGTGATTTGCTTTTGAGTGGACGCTACAAAATATCTAAAACTCTCGGTGCAGGTGGATTTGGTCGGACTTATTTAGCACAGGATACTCAACGACCGGGTAATCCTACTTGTGTAGTTAAAAAGTTAATGCCAGCCCGTCAAGATACACGATTTTTGCAGGTTGCTCGCAGGTTGTTTAATAGTGAAGCTGAAATCTTAGAATCTTTAGGTAAACATCATCAGATTCCTGAACTACTTGCTTATTTTGAAGATGATCAAGAATTCTATTTAATTCAACAATACATTGAGGGACATACCCTAAGCGAAGAATTACCACCTGTACAAAATGTGCAAAACGAATCATTTGTGATGGAAATGCTCAAACAAGTTTTAGAAATTCTAGACTTTGTTCACCAGCATCGAGTGATTCATCGTGATATCAAACCGACTAATATTATTAGATGCGCTGAAGATAATCGGCTGGTATTGATTGACTTTGGTGCTGTAAAATTGATGCAACCAGCAAGTAGTGAGCAAACAGAATTAGCCACAGTAGCCATCGGGACGCGGGGTTATGCACCTCCAGAACAATTTGCCGGTCATCCCCGCCTATGCAGTGACATTTATGCTTTAGGAATGATTGCTATTCAAGCCATAACTGGGATACCACCGCAAGAACTTCATCCAGATATAGAAACGGGTAATGTGATGTGGCGGCAAACGGTGGAGGTGAGTGAAGAATTAGCGGCAATTTTAGATAAAATGGTTTGCTATCATTTTAGCGATCGCTATCAATCAGCCACCGCAGTTTTACAAGATTTGAAACGTATCTAGCCTTGGCGATTAGAAATCGCGGCTATACAAACGAAGTCGAACTGCGCGGACTAACAAAAAATTAATGGTTTATAGCGCGTAAGTTTTACCCCTCCCTAACCCTCCCCGATAGATTGGGGAGGGAACTAAATTTCCTGTTTCCGCCCTTGCCAAGGGGGATTAAGGGGGGTAATTCGACTTGTATCTACTGAAGTTTTTGGGTGGAGTGTAGGCATTGGTGTCTTTTTTGCTGTACTAATCTTTATTGGCCTCCGCTTTCGCCGCTAAGTTTTCAGCATAAAAAAATCGCCCCCTGAATTCAGGAGGCGGATCACCAAGGTGGTGTAGAGACGCGAAATTCCGCGTCTCTGGTTTTAACTAGCAACGTATTCTTTGACATTGGCACGACGACGACGTAGATGAGCCAAAGCTTGATGCTCTAACTGACGAACGCGTTCACGGCTGAGACTCAATCTCTCTCCCACTTTCGCCAATGACATTTCGTTACCATCTTCTAAACCAAAGCGTAGGGCTACAACTTCTCGCTGTTGCGGGGTTAGTTCCGCTAGCAGGTTGTTCAAGTCTTGGCGTAAGAATTCCTGGTTGGTGTAATACTCTGGTGATGGGCCATCATCTTCGAGCATTTCTTGCAACTCAGTATCTTGGTTCTCACCAACTCGCACATCCAAAGACACTGGTTGACGAGCCATATTTAAGTACTCGCGGATCTGAGCCGGTTCTATTTCCAGTTCTTTGGCAATTTCGGCTGGAGTCGGCGATCGCCCCAAGGTTTGAGCCAACTCACGCTGCACTTTTTTGATTTTGTTCAGTTTCTCGGTAATATGGATTGGTAAGCGGATGGTACGACCTTGTTGAGCGATCGCGCGGGTAATTGCTTGGCGAATCCACCAGTAAGCATAAGTCGAGAACTTATAACCCCTCATTGGGTCAAATTTCTCTACACCCCGCTCTAATCCTAGTGTTCCTTCCTGAATTAAATCCAGAAACTCCATATTCCGCTTTTGGTACTTTTTCGCAATAGCAACGACCAAGCGCAAATTCGCTTCGATCATTTTTTGCTTTGCCCGCTTACCTTGCGCTACCGTTTGTTGCACATCGGTTTCCGATTGTTGAACCTGATCAGCCCACTCTGACATATTCGGTTCGCGTTGCAGCTTCTTCGCCAAAGCTTCCTTGGCATCGATGAGCGTCATCATTTGTTGCACTTGCTTCCCAAAGACAATTTCTTGTTCACGGGTTAACAGTGGTACACGACCAATTTCTCGCAGATAGGTTCGCACCATATCAGCCGTGAATTTGGTGTTGAGGTTTTCCGTTTGGCTATTGACAGTAGGCATTGGTGCGATATCCTCTACTTCGTTGAGATAATGTATGTTTTCTTACTAAAAGGGATTGGAAAAGGTAGTACATCTATCACGAAATATCGGGAGCTACCAAAAGTAATTATTAATTGATACAGCCGTTCTTAAGACGGTAAGCTCCCAATGATAGGTTCCCCTACCTTCCCTAAATTTTCAATTTCTTATAAGCACGCTGGTTTTTTTTGAGACTTCTTCTTTTAGGCAGTTACTGACACCAATCGGTAAATACGAAGTCGGTATGAGTTCTACTTAGCTTTATAGTACGATAAATCAGGGAAATAGTAAACTATCTTAAGATAAAGCCTAAAATTATAATTCAAAAGCGGTCTTTAGGGAAAAAATTTTAAAGTTCCTTGAAATTACTGACTACATCTATAGTGACGCCAAAAACCCCTCTTCTGTTGCCAAAAACTAGCCGGATAACCGAACTTAATTTGCGATGACAATGGAGGGATGTCACGAATTGGTCATTAGTCATTAGTCATTAGCAAAGGACAACTGACTATCTAGAATCCCAAGTCAGCTTTGGCTAGTTCAGCAGCGGCGAATACTTCTGCGTCAGGTTTTTCTTCCCAGGCTGGCTCACCCATTTCTTCGTAAAAAGTTGCGTCGTAAGGTCGGGTACGCACTACTACCGGCATCGGAACGGCGTGACCCAATATTAAAGCTTGTTGCTTCGAGTCTAACTTTGCCAACACCGATCGCAGTCCACTACCACCAGATACACCCGTAAAAATCGCCTCAATGTCTTTTTCATCATTCAGCAAAGCGGTAATGCGAGTTCCAATCTGGGACATAACTTCATTATCTATGCCTGATGGACGTTGATCAACTACCAAAAGTGTGACAAAATATTTCCGCAATTCACGGGCAATAGTCCCAAAGATGGTACTTTGTACCACTCCTGGGTCAAGGAAACGGTGCGCCTCTTCAATGGTAATCATCAATGGCGTTGGGCGATCGCAAGGATTTTTGCTTTGCAGGAATTTATCTGCTTTCTTGACGTAATGCTCGTGAATACGGCGGGTGATCATATTCGTCACCAACATATAAGAGAGCATATTAGACTGGGAACCAAATTCTATCACAACATTCTTCCCAGATTCCAGGCATTGCACAATTTTACTAATGTAATTCTGGGGGCAAACTGCTCGCATATACTTCAAGCTATCCATCCGCAAGAGTTTGCGCTGCAATGCCATAATCGAGCCTTTGTGTCCGCGTTTCTCGTCGCAGAACATCTCGATTTCTTCGTTAGTCATATTCAGCAACTGGACAATCCAAGACTTGCCAAATTCGCTGTACAGAATATTGGCGTTATCTAAGGCTGCGTCAGAGAGTCCTAAATCTCGGCTACATAACTTAATATCTTCAACTTCTATTTGCTCATAGCTCAAATAAAGTTCTTGGGCATCACGCACACCCCGACGCTTTGTCGATTCTGGGTCGAGGGTATAAACTTCTACCTTACTGGGAAAAAGTTGCTTTAAGCCTTTAACAGTACTGACATTTTTACCTTCTGCGACTGCTTCCCAGCCATACTCGGAGTGCATATCAAAAATCAAATTTACTGCCGCCTTTTTACGGATAACGCCAGCTAAAATTAGCCGTGTTAGAAAGGATTTACCAGTACCAGATTTCCCAAAAATCCCATTACTCCGTTCTACGAAGCGATTTAAATCGATGCAAACGGGCACATCCATATCCAAAGGTTTGCCGATGGAAAAATTGCGTCTTTGGGGGTCATCTTCCCAGCCAAATACCCGGCGAAAATCTTCAACACTTGCGTCGTAAACTTGACTAAAGTGGCTAGGAATAGTTTTAACAGGCAACAATTCCATCGTCGTGCTGGTTTGGGGCACAAATGAAGCCAAACCCGTCATCGATGGCAGGAAGGGATTTGCTGATTTGCCATTTGTTGGCGAGAAAGATTCTTCCGATTCGGGAGTGAACATCAACATCGGCGCGAGGTTGATAGTACCGTAAGTACCACTTCCGGCTAAAACATCTCGTAAAAAAGTGTCTTCCCAACTGGGGGGATTAGCAATGATTCGGGCATTAGCAGCTCCCAATGCTACATCTGTCAGCATACAAAAAAAACGCGATCGCATCCCTTGCACAACAAGAAACTTACCCACCCGCATATCTTCTACAGAAATGTCAGGATGCAATCGTACTTCTAAACCTTCAGTTAGAGAACCTTGAATGACCGAACCTAATGGCTGTGCCGAATTCATCTGATTAGTCATTGGTCATTTGTCATTTGTCATTTGTTTTTCTTCCCCCATTCCCCATTACCCCTTATCCCCAGAGGGGGCCCCACCTTCCCCAATCATCTAATCAATCTGAATCGAAGTTGGCGAACTTCCCGTTGGTGGAGTGGTACTAATTAACGGTTTGCGGAATTGGGCGTAAAGGCGATCGCGCCAGCTAAAGAATGGTTCATAATCTATATTCTCGGCAAAGATTGGCAATCCTTTACCTCTGATAGAAGCTGGTAAATCCAGATAGGGGCCAGAGGGGAACTTGAGTAATATCGATAAGCCAGCCACCGATAAGTCAGCTAAAGTCGGCTCATCTCCTGTTAAATAGGGACTATCTGCCAATAATAATGTCAAGGCTTCCAAGTCTTGTTTTAAAGATGCGATCGCTGACTGTATCACATCTGGGCTGTAACCTACGCCAAAACCGAACAGTGTCAGTAAGTCACTAGGTACTCCTTGAACCAGACTTTTAAATATATCTGGTGTTGAGGTGGGTAAGAAAGACTTACGGAAATTTTGATCTTGACTTATGGCAGCAAATAGTGCTTTGCGACCTTTGATGCCTATGGACTCATCCGCCCATTCTTCTATTAATAAAGTTAAACCCCGTTGTTTAGGATCTTGCGGTATTATGGGGCGATCGGGATACTCTAAGTCTAAATACTTAGCTATCTCCGTAGAATCCGCAATATATTTATTACGATCTTTTAATACCGGGACTTGTCTTTGACCAGTCAGCCGGAATAGTTCTACCTGTCCAATCCCAGGCGTAACCTCTATTTTGCGGTAATCTAGTCCTTTAAAATCTAGAATTAGGCGCACTTTTTCTGAGTATTGAGAGAGTTCCCATTGGTATAATTCCAGCATTTGTTCTATATATTGAAACGGGTCAACTTCTTAACTTTATAATTGTATCTTTAGTTTAAGTAATTTTTATTGGTATTAGTTGCTTAGTTGTCTATTGAATTGATATTAGGGTTTAACCGATGCCTGATTTTTGGCAAAATTATCGAGTTCAAAAAATATTGTTTTCTGATTGATTAAAATATCAAATAACTAAGTAATTTAATTAAGTCTATATAAATAAACTTAACCCCTCAGTCATCAGAGACCATTTTCTTAGGGACTTCCAAGAAATACAGCGTATTTCAGGTAAATGAAGTACACGGGTAGGGGCACAACATGTTGTGCCCCTACGATTATCTGTACCTCACTAAGTCGCAATCTGCTATAAATTATCCAAAGAAACGTAGACGCATTGGCGAAGCCTCTCGCAGAGAAGCGGCTTGCCGCCGGCTACCACTCCAGACGCAGAGAACACACAGAGAAGAGAAATAGAGAGGATTTTTGCGTCAGTTTTGGGATATTTTTTTTGTCAGTCCCTTAAGTAGGGTGCGTTAGGCGCTCAGTTCGTGCTTTTCGTGACAAACTAGATCAAAATATGCGCCTAACACTCCCGACAATAATTTTATTTTTACTTTATAAATAACCTCTGAGTCTTTAGCAGTTGCTTTAATTTCTGTCACCGGTAGCATACGTTAAAATATTTCGGTAATTAATTTCTGTGCTTTTGCTGAAGAATCAATGGTTAATTCTGAGATATAGCCTTCTTCCCTATGTAATTAAGGATTTATGAATCAACTATTAATTTACGTACAAGTTTGGATACAAACTGGCTTTTAAGTATAATTTTTGTCCTAAGCTTATTTTATAGATGTGAGATTTTCACACTTTCGGAGAATTTACGTTACACCGAATGGGACTTTTTAACTTATTTTGGTGTGATGGAGAAAATTTGCTCAATTTACATGAAATATATGGTAGATATATTTCATACTTGTCAGCGTAAGTCGAGGTTGGATATTTTACCTCACCAGCACAAACTCTTCTAAAGAAAAATCTTACTTCCCTTTTCGGTTAGATTTTGTGCATAACAAAATGTTATAAATCTTTATGTAATGTGTGGACAAAAAGACAAACAAAATTTATGAAGACAAATTACAGCAAATTGCTGACCACATTGGCAGGCATAGCAGGATTTACTAGTTTCAGCGTCCTCATTACTTTACCATCTGATGCGAAAGAGGCACTAAATCCTAACCCCAGTATTTTCAACGAAGCCCCCTATAACCGAGGTCAACGCCTTCAAGCAAACACTCAATACACACCGGCTGAGGCCGTTTCCCAAACAGAAAAGGGCAATACCAAACCCAAACCAGTAGCACAGAAAAGTGGTGGAACGGTAAATCCCAAACCAAGTATTTTCAACGAGCCTCCCTATAACCGTGGTGGTGGTAGTGCTACACCTAGTGAACCGACACCCTTAACTCCAAGTACTACCCCGGAAACTCAACCTACCACACCATCTACTGATACACCTACTACAACTCCACCAGGCCCAGGGGCAAGCGACAATCAAAGCAAAAACTTGTTAACGTTGGCAGAGTCAAACGCTTCCTTTACCACCTTAACCAAGGCTTTGAAAGCAGCAGGATTGACCGGAGCTTTGCAAGGCAAAGATAACTTAACTATTTTCGCACCCACTGATGCAGCTTTTGCTAAGTTGCCACCAGATGCTTTGGAAGAATTGTTAAAACCAAGCAACAAAGAAGTATTGATCAAAATCTTAACTTACCATGTTGTACCTGGTAAGGTATTATCAGCTGATTTGAAGTCTGGCGAAGTTAAAAGCCTTGAAGGCGGCACAATCAACGTTAAAGTTGATCCTGCTACCGGTGTAACTGTCAATGATGCTAAAGTGACACAAGCAGATATCACAGGTAGCAACGGTGTAATCCACGCAATTGATCAGGTTATTTTGCCTCCTGACTTGTAGTTTTGAGATACCAGTACACCCGTAGTAGACTAGGTTGACATTAAGTATTAATAGGAAAAAATTCCGTTCAAATGGTAATTTTGGACGGTTTTTGTCATAACTATTGTTGGAAATTGGCAACTAAACCTTATCTAAGTTGAGAACCGTAGTTGTCGCCCTCACCCTAAATCCCTCTTCCAGATTTGGGGGATGAGTTTGAAATTCTGGCTTCCCTTCTCCCAAATTTGGGAGAAGGGGTTGAGGGATGAGGGCAGTTGCTTACGGAGGGAAACCCGCCGACAGCGCTAGACTCACCGCAACGCAGTGGTTTCCCTACTTTGACTAGGTTCGCGATTACAGACTAGATATTACATCCCGTGCAACTGCTAAAGTCTGCTCAATATCTTCTTCAGTGTGAGCAAAAGACGTAAACCCAGCTTCAAATTGAGAGGGTGCCAAGTAAACACCACGCTCTAACATCCCGCGATGGAAGCGTCCGAATTTAGCTGTATCAGACTTTTTCGCATCTTCGTAGTTATGAACTGGGCCAGAGGTAAAGAATAAGCCGAACATGGCGCTGATTTGACCCCCGCAAGCTGCATGACCAGTTTCTTTGGCAATTTGCAGCAAACCATCTGCTAGCTTTTTAGTAATCCGCTCAAGAGACTCGTAAGTACCTGGCTTTTGCAGCAATTCTAAAGTCTTAATACCAGCAGTCATCGCCAAGGGATTACCAGAAAGTGTTCCAGCTTGATACACGGGGCCGGCGGGCGCAACCATTGACATAATATCTCGGCGACCACCATAAGCCCCTACTGGCAAACCACCACCAATCACTTTGCCCAATGTTGTTAAATCGGGAGTAACACCAAATTTTTCTTGAGCGCCACCGTAAGCAATGCGGAAGCCTGTCATCACTTCGTCAAATACCAATAACGCTCCATACTCGTGAGTCAGTTCCCGTAATCCTTCTAAGAAGCCAGCGTCAGGCGCAATAAATCCAGCATTGCCAACGACTGGCTCAAGAATAACGCCAGCAATCTCGTCGCGGTTTTCTTCAAACAAGGCTTTAACGGCTTCTAAGTCATTGAAAGGCGCAGTTAGAGTGGTGCTAGTTGCTAATTTAGGTACTCCGGGTGAGTCTGGCAAACCAAGTGTAGCAACACCAGAACCCGCCTTTACTAGAAACGCATCGGCGTGTCCGTGGTAGCAACCTTCAAACTTGATGATTTTCTCCCGGTTGGTGAAAGCCCGCATCAGCCGCAAAACTCCCATACAAGCTTCAGTTCCAGAATTAACAAATCTGACCATTTCGATGCTAGGAACGGCATCGATGACCATTTCTGCCAAAACATTTTCTAGGACTGAGGGAGCGCCGAAACTGGTGCCTTTTTCTAAAGCTTCATGCAAGGCTGCAATTACTTCTGGATGAGCATGACCGCAAATAGCTGGGCCCCATGTGCCTACATAGTCTATGTATTTATTGCCATCTATATCCCAAATATACGCGCCTTTAACACGATCAAAAACGATGGGTTGTCCGCCCACAGATTTAAAGGCACGAACTGGAGAACTGACTCCTCCGGGCATGAGGTTTTGAGCAGCGGCGAAGACTTCTTGTGATTTTGTTGTTTTAATTGTGGTATTTACCAAAGTTCTCTCCTAACAGTGGGCAATAAAAAGCTCTATCTTAGGATAGGATCAAACACTGCTTAGAATTTCTATCCGATAAAATTAGCTGAACCAAAAAAATAACAAGATGTTAGGCAAGTCCAATGAAGACTTGACTTGAGATATTTAATTCCAAAAAACATACCAGTTGCCCTATTGTGAATGGTATCGTGAATCCATAAATTATTCTCATTAGAGCAAACTAGCTGGTATGTCTTCTAACGATTCGCGATCGCTGCACTACACCATCCCGGTTGATAAAATTCGCTACGATGAACGGGGTCTAGTACCTGCAATTGTCCAAGACTATCTGGATGGTACTGTCCTGATGATGGCGTGGATGAATCAGGAGTCGTTACAAAAGACTTTAGAAACTGAAGAAACTTGGTTTTGGAGCCGTTCTCGACAAGAATTGTGGCACAAGGGAGCAACTTCTGGGCATATCCAAAAAGTGCAAAGTATCCGTTATGACTGTGATAGTGATGCACTGCTTATCGGGGTAGAACAATTAGGAGATATTGCCTGTCATACTGGAGAGCGCAGTTGTTTTCACCAAATAGAAGGGAAAATTGCCCCACCACCAGGGGATACATTGTCACAATTGTTTGAAATAATATGCGATCGCCGCGATAATCCTACTGAAGATTCTTATACCTGTAAACTATTCGCAGGTGGCGATAACAAAATTTTGAAAAAGATTGGTGAGGAAACCGCTGAGGTAGTGATGGCTTTTAAAGATGATCAAGCAGATGCGATCGCCGGTGAAGTGGCTGATTTGCTATATCATACTTTGGTTGCCTTAGCTCACCATCAAGTTGATTTGAAATCGGTGTATCGGAAGTTGCAAGAACGTCGTCAATAGATCAAAAAAACAGATCGCCTGACCATAGGGATTATCTTAATCAGCCAAAATTCGATTCAGGTACTGTAAAATTGCCAGAGCGATCGCTACACTCAAAGAAAAACCTAGCCAGAAACTATCAGTAATAACTCGCGGTTGATCTAATGCCCATCCACCCAAGGGATGACCAATAAAAGAGCCAACAGCCCAGCACAAAGCGTTGATGGAAAAATAAACGCCGCGTTGATTTTCCGGGGCTAACTCAGTCACTAAAGAGGCAGCAGATGGGGTATAAGAAACAATCGCCACAGCAAATACTCCCAATGCCAATATTACCCAAACCAGATGATCAGATGGGGCTGTCCCGCTTACCCAAATCAGGCCAAAACCAATTGCCCAGAAAATAGCAGAAACAGTGAGTGCGAGTGTGTGAGAACAGCGTTTTAAGATGCTGGTGACAGGCAATTGACAAATAATTGCAAACACCAGATGCCAAGCAAAGAGTCCGCTAATGTTAGTTTCAGCAAATCCCTTGGCAGTACTTTCTACAAAGACAAAGTTTTTGAAGTAAAGCGGTAGGGTGCTGTGGATTTGAGAAATATAGATTGTAAAGAATATATTAACTGCTATGTAGACTAGAAAACGGCGATCGCTTAATACTGCCATCCAAGCAGCAAAATGTTCTGTTTTTTCAGATTCCTCTGTCTGCTGTTGTTCAGTTTCACGAATTCCTACATAGACTACTCCAAAAAATACCATAAAAGAGATGGCATCAATCACAAATAGCCAGCGATAACTCCCAATTATCGCGATCAAAAACCCTCCTAGCACAATTCCGATCGCTAACCCCAGATTATCAGCCAGTCGAGCGATCGCAAAAGTTTCCCGGCGATTGTCAATTTGGCTAGCGTCAGCAACCACAGCCTCAGCCGCCGGCCAATAAAAACCTATCCCTAAACCGCTAATCAAGCTACCGATTACCAAAGTAGTGAAATTATTGGTTGTAGCTAAAACTAGAGAAGCAATTGCTGAAATCGCCGTGGCTAGCAACAAAGTGCGGCGGCGTCCCCAATCTCCAGAATCAGCCAAAGAACCACCCGTAATCCGCCCGACGATGCCGGAAATCGAGGCGCTACCCAAGGCTACCCCAACACTGGTTGCAGATAAACCAAGTTGATTGACAAAAAAGATGGGGGCGTAAAACAGGGTAAAGCCAGTACCAACTTCCGAGAAAAATCTACCAATTGCGAAAATCCAGACTTGGGGATGTATCGAGGGCAACCACGATGATAACTGAGATTGAGAAGCTAATTTCATGAGCTTAAATGTCATAGTTTACTGACATTTTGGTAATTCTTATCATTGGCTACTATTTTCCTCACTCATTCCACAGGGTTTCCACAGGGATTTTAGCAGTTTTCCACAGGTGCTATACGAGCTAATAGGCTTCTTGCTGTCTTACTGGGGATTGTTGATAATAAGTAGCAAAGAAGTTTAAGGACTGAGTTTTTGTGAAGTAAAGTCACAAAAAATCGCCTTTAAGCCCGATTCTTTCGTTCGCATTTATTTTTTATACAATCGTTTTTAACATTTCGCAGCATTGACAAACCCACCCCCTCTTGGCGCACAATGATGCGGCTTGCTTTTGTAATCCGTTCAACCGTTGGCATTAGATGTGTAAAATAAATTACCATCAAATGTACGCGTAGATTGTCGGGATAGCGAAAGAGCGTGTGAAGTCTTAAACCGCTTTAGCGCAAGCAACTTGTCCCTCTTGATTATCCTCATAGGAGGAAAATCTCATGAAAGCAACGGTTCGCATCTTTACAGAAATTCCCGAAACACTCCACGAATCCTTAAAAAGCTACTTAGAAACCCATCCCGATTGGGATGAAAACAGAGTATTGACGGCGGCGCTATCATTGTTTTTACTCCAAAATGGAGATAGCGATCGCCGTGCTGCGCGAGTCTATCTGGAAACTTTGTTTCACCACTCCACAGTAGAAATGCCCTGTACCGACTCACCAGCAACAGCTAATTTACTAGACACCCCATAGGTACTGGTATGAAGGGCGTTATTGTGGCTCATGCCCTATTGATGGGGCACGGTTTTCCGTGCCCCATTAAGGAGATTTTAAGCTAATAGCGATCGGCAATATTACAATAAAAAAGATCAGTAGATTCTGATCCGTCAAAAGGTTCTAATAGTTTCTCTTGTTGCCAAAACTAGTTGGTAATAGGGCAAGATTTACCTTTGTTCCCAGTCTCAGACTAGGAATGCCTATTTTTGGGCTGCCGCCTCAATGACTTGCAGCAGCCCAATGAGCAGCTTTTTCAGCCAGAGACTAGAAATGAGGTTTTAAAGGGATTTTAGCTTCAGTTGATACCAATGCACAGCTATGTATCCTTACGAACTCCAACCTAAGCACCGCCATATCTACCAAAACGGTCACAGACAAAGAAATATTTTCCACTGGACTCTCTCCCCTGTCCACTGTCTTAAATAGATAAAGAAATATCTCAAATAACTGTCTGGTGTGTATTTGAGGAATATCTACCTATTTTGATTATCTAAATTTGTCTTTTACTGAATCCTTACAAATTCACTAATCCCTCCCCCAAGAGTTAACAGTCAAGAGTTAAAAAACTCTAGACTATAAACTTAGGATTTGGCTTCCAAATGCTGGGGGTGAGCAGGAGATTCAAACTTATAGCCTACGCCACGTACAGTTTGAATTAATGCTGGCTGACTAGCATCAATTTCAATCTTCTTGCGAATTTGGCCGATATGTACATCTACAACCCGCTGGTCGCCGACATATTCATAATCCCACACCTCTTGGATTAGTTCTGCCCGCCGCCAAACTCGGCCTGGATGACTAGCTAAAAAATGCAACAAGTCAAATTCCAGAGCAGTTAAGGGTACTGCTTGGTTATTAAGTGCTACCTCCCGTCGCACCGGATCAATCATAAGTTTTTCAAATACCAAGCGTTTCTGCTCGGCCGTAGTTATCACTCGCTGACGCCTCAAAATAGCTCCGACTCTGACTTCTAGCTCTCCCAGACCAAAAGGCTTGGTGAGATAGTCGTCAGCACCTTTAGCAAAGCCACGAATTTTGTCAGCTTCGTCAGCACGGCTAGTCAACATCAAAACAAAAACACCATTACGACTTTGCATCTCTTGGCAGAGGTTAAACCCTGTGACATCTGGTAGATTCACATCTAGAATCACCAAATCAGGGTTAAATTGCTCAAATAGAGTTAAGGCTGTCTTTCCATCTTCGGCAGCCTCCACCTGATAGTTCTGCTTAATCAAAAAGCGTTGGATTAAATTCCGAACCGCAGGGTCGTCGTCTACTACAAGAATCTTGGCAGGAGCCATGACCATTACTTTGCACAAAAATTCGTAAGATTAACAAGAGAGTTGCGTAAAAACGCAGTTGCCACTTTGGGGCTAACTAAGAATCTACATGGCTACGGTGTAAGAATCCTGATCGTTCAAAAATAAATATTCTAATCAGGATGGTTGTTAGCCACAGTATATAAGCGCTCTGACTTTAACCGCAACCGTTCTTGACACCAACACACCTTCTTGATCCCAGTTAGGTGGTAACTTAAAACGTTTCAATTTTAAATCGATATGCGGATATATACCACAAGCGATTATTCAGTATAATTAAAAAAACTCTATTACGGCACTGTAAGTTGCCAAATTTGAAAGAGTAAAGTTGATTTTTTCATAAAAATTATGCATTTTAGGTACTCTCCGTTCAAATTCTAGATTAGAGCCAGAATATAGACAACGACATGAGGGTATACACGGAGTTATAGGGATATGTTAAAGTGACTATAGTTGAAATTACAAAGTCGATCAAACTAACCCGTGCTACTATCCTGGTAGGGCATGAAATAGGTCGAGATTTTAGTTTCGATCAAAATAAAACCTAAAGCTGTTTTTTCTTTGACAAAAGACTGCCGCTGACTGAGGCTGAAGTAACAAACTCCCATGAGCGATCAAAATCCCTACGAAAAACTTGGGGTATCAGAAGAGGCTAGCTTCGATGAAATTCAGGATGCTCGTAATCGCCTATTCGAGCAGCATAATGGCGATGCCAAGCATTTAGAAGTAATTGAAGCAGCTTACGATGCGATTTTAATGGATCGCTTACGGATGCGCCAGGAAGGTAAAATCAAAGTCCCTGAGCGCATCCGGTTTCCAGAGTTGCGAGTGCAATCGCCTCCTAAAGAAAGCCCAACCCCTCGCGAGCAGTCACCTGCATGGCTGCAACGGATGCTGGATCAGCCAACCCCTGCGGATATACTCTTACCAGGAGCTTGGTTTCTCGGTTTGAGTTCTATTAGCCTGTTCTATCCAGAGGGAGGCGATCAGGTTTTGCAGTTAGCATTGGTGGTTGGGGTAGGCACTAGTATTTACTTTCTCAATCGCAAGGAAGGCAAATTTGGCCGAGCAGTTTTGTTCACCCTAGTCAGTTTAATAATTGGCTTAATCGCTGGGGGACTAGTTGCTATCTGGCTTTTACCACAAATACCATTCCTCAATTTGTCATCGAATCAGTTCTCTAGTGTACTGACGTTTATATTTTTGTGGTTGGTTAGTAGCTTTTTACGCTAAATCGATAGCCGTAAAGAAGCTTCTAAAAAGAAGACGTGATTGATGTGTGTTATTTATTTAGATGTAACACGCGGTAAGGGTGCATATCTGTGTGCCCCTACCGTAAGTATGTCAGTATATTAAAAGACAATAAACATATACCTATTGATAACCTACTACGCTTGATTACTGATTAAACCCCAAGAACCCCACCCCGCCAAAGCTACGCTT
This sequence comes from Nostoc sp., assembly GCF_036917935.1. Classification (GTDB taxonomy): domain Bacteria; phylum Cyanobacteriota; class Cyanobacteriia; order Cyanobacteriales; family Nostocaceae; genus Nostoc. The sequence goes on from NZ_JBALEL010000028.1 coordinate 242,283, forward strand.
TGTCTCCCCTAAGAGCAAGCCAGGAGGGGATTAAGGAGAGCGCTAATTATCTGGATATAGATATTATATTCAAGCTGTTGCAGCCTACAGAGCCTTTCTAGACAAGGCGTTTAGGTTCTAGGACTAAATCTACAGCAGTGCTAAAATCTTTAACGATTAAGTCGGGCTGGTAAAGTTCCAATTGGGTGCGATCGCGGATGCCAGATTCTACAGCCATCACCTTGATACCATAATTTTTCGCAGCAGTAATATCGGCTTCCGTATCTCCCACCATCCAGGTATCAGCAGCCGGGGGCAGTTCTTTTAATGCCCTAGCCATCAACAAAGGCTTATCTTCAATATCACGGGTTTTAACGTAGTCATTACTCAGACAATAACAACGATTTTCCGGGAAAAATCTCCCTAAATCGTATTTTTTAAAGGCATAATCTAGTTCTCGAACTCGGCGCATGGTCATAACTGCTAAATCAATTCCAGCTTGTTGAATTTTTAACAGCGCATCCACAGCACCAGGCGCGAGGGTGTCATAGTTGAAATAATGTTCTGTATGCACAGTTTGCCGCCGTAATTGGGCGAATTCTTGGGCTTGGGTTTCGTCTAACCCGGAATTTAAGGCGATTTGTTTTTCGGGAACGCGCGATCGCTTTAACTGCCAAAATTCCGCTTTCGGAAGTTCTTGCACTACTTGGCTTGGGCGACGGGTTTTCTCTAAGCAGAATTGATAAACACGGTAATATCTTTCGGAAACATCAATGATTGGGCCGTCGAAGTCAGTAATCAGTCTTAGCATCGGCGGAAAAGTTAATTTTTATTACAATTATCTCAGATGTATGGCTATTTTTCGAGAGATAAATCTAGTATCAGCATTTTATTGCAGGGTACCGCGTTTGATTTGTTCGCTTTCAATGGCTTCAAATAAGGCGCGAAAGTTACCTTCGCCAAAACCTTGAGCTTGAAAACGGCGTTCAATAAACTCAAAGAAAAATGTCGGTTGTTCAAAAATGGGCTGGGTGAAAATTTGCAGTAGTAGGGGCGCGGTTTGTTGTGCCTCTACGGAAGTATATTCTTGCCAGTCCACCAGAATTTCTTGTTGAGCGATCGCTTCCAGTTCTAGAGGTGATAAGCTAAGTCCTGGTCGCTGTTTTAGCTGCGAGTAGTAGCTTTGGGGAACCGAGAGTAAGGATAAACCACTGGCACGAAATTTAGCGATCGCACTCACAAGATTAGTCGTCCGCAAGGCAATATGTTGAATTCCTGGCCCCCGATTGACATCAAGAAACTCCTGAATTTGAGAATTCATAGAAGCCGGTTCATTAATTGGCAATTGGACGCTACCGTTGCGCGAAACCATCACCTGACTGTGTAAAGCAGAGCGATTGGTTTTAATTTTAAATGCTTGCTGGGGCTGAAAATCTAAGATATTTTCATACCAAGCGACAGCACGCTCTAATTCACCAACTGCCACGTTCAGCACTACGTGATCTATGGCGGTAATAGTGTTGTCATTTGTCATTTGTCCGTTGTCATTTGTGTTAGTTACAAATGACCTTTCTATCAACGTATGAGTTAGTCCACCCCAGGCGGCAATTTTGCCACATTTGAGGAATGCCGTACCTATCTGGCGTTCCTGGGTGGGTTGTAGGATTGTAGCACCGTGTTTTTGAGCTAGTGCGATCGCGTCTTCGACATCTTCGACAGCAAAAGCGACATCTGCCACACCAGGTGGATATTGACGCAGAAACTCGGCTACTGGACTTGTAGGCAACAGTGGTGAAGACAGAAAAAAGCAGACATCACCACTTTTTACCACTTCTGTACAAGTGTGAAATGAACTGATGCGATCGGTTACTGCTTGAAAACCAAGATGGTGTACAAACCAATCCTGCCACACTTTGGCGTCTTCTACATAGAAATGAACGTGATCAATTTTCATAAATACTGAAAATCCAGCATAGCAGTTTATATATCTGTAAATTTTGCCTTTTTTGCTAGATTTTCACGTCTTTCCTAAGCAAGAATTATGTAAGCGTACTCTCACTTTAAAAGAACAGATGACTATCAGGTTGAATATTAATTTCCATTGGCACAGCTTGCGGTTCGGCAGAAAGGGCAAAGAAAATCGCATTGGCAGCAGTTTCAGGACTGAGCATTTTTTTCCGGTCTACTTTTAGGTTGACGTTATCCCAGAAAGGAGAATCTACCCCACCAAAGTAGAATAGCGTGAACTTGATACCAAAACGCTTGAGTTCCTCTGCCATGCACTTGCTGAAACCGACAACACCAAACTTAGAAGCCGAATAAGCCGCCGCCATCGCCATCGAATGCTTGCCCAGAATTCCAACCACATTACATATGTGACCAGACTTACGCTTTTGCATCTCTTCAGCAGCCGCCTGAGTGGTGTAGAAGCTGCCTTTTAAGTTGACATCTAACATCTTGTCTAAATCAGCGGGTTCCAGGCTGTTGTAGGGCTTGAGTATACCAGCACCAGCTGCATTCACTAAAATATCGATTTGACCAAACTCAGCGATGGTCTTTTCGATCAAAATATCTACCTGTTGGGGGTCAGTAATATCGGTGGGAACGCTCAAAACTTCCCCTGGTAAATCATTTGCCAGTGTTGTTAAACGAACCGCATCTCTGGCAGCCAGTACCAATCTGACTCCGGTAGGCGCAAGTTTCTGTGTCAAAGCTGAACCAATACCACCAGTCGCACCGACAACAACAACGACTTTATCGTGCATTGTACTTATTTACATTTATTTACATCTTTTTACATAATACTGAATTACAGGCTCAGGTTGTACGTAAATATCCAGAAAGTATTTACTCGCAGGGTAGCGCTGTTACCTCATATTCCTTGCCATTTGCCTTTAATGTAAATGTGGGAGACGATTTTAGATATTTAAGAAAACTAGAACCTAAGTTTAATTCTTGAATAATTGAATTGGGTGATTCTCCGGTGATTTTCCGTATCTCTGTACCTAATTGGGACACAGATAATTTAGTTTTAGGAGACTGGGTTTGGATATCTTGAATAATTTTTAATAGTAATTCATCTAATGTTTTTCCATTAGGATTTTCCGCTGAATCTTCTTTTTTTTCTTCTTCTTGAATAGATTCTGTAAATGAGTTATTTAAAATAGGGATTATTTTCTCAGCTTCTGTTTTTTTGGGATTATCTTTAATATTGATCTCGCATCTTTCTTGAAATAAAGTTGCAACAGCTACTAAACTGTCTAGTCGAGCATTGATTGATTCCTGTTCAGTTTTAATTAAATCTTGAATTGTATCAACCACTTTTTCCAAGGATGGAACTTCTGTTGCCATTGCTAAGGAATAATGAGTTAATTTGCCAGTATTTCGGTTTTCTATATGTAAAGTTTGCCCTTGTCTACGTACCCAATAGACAATCAATCCCTGGTTTTGGAGTTCGTTACAGAGGTGAATTAAAATTCCATCGCTAGAACAGACCAAGATTTCTTTAACTGTTGGATAAGAGCGTAAAATACAAGCACCAAATGCGATCATTTTTGCATCAGCACTATTCTTACCCTCCGGCACATGAACAAGTTGATAGCCACGGTTATATAGTTCAATATCTAGCTTCCCAATACTTGGATTTCTCCAGTTAGCAAATGCCATTTTAAATTGGAGGGGATACTTGCAGACACTGCCTAAAAATAATTCTGAATTAACATCTAACTTTAAGTTTTCTGCATCCAAAAGCAGAAGTGAGATTCCTGTTTCTAATTGATGTTTAATTTCAGTTTTTTGTTGCAATTTTTGGATAAATTGGCTGAAGACAGCAGATTCTAGCCAATCAGGTGATAATATAGTTTGTAGCAGTTCTTCAGCTAATATAAAACTAAAAGAGCTAAGACTTTTCTCTGTAACTTTTTCTTCAGATAGGTTTTTGACTAAAAAAAGTTCTCTAGCTTCAGGTATAGATACTTTACTGTGCCCGTTGCTGTTAGCAAGCAAGTCACTTTCCAAGGAATGAGGGAATGCAGGCTCAAGGAATTGTTTACCACAATTTTTGCAGAGGTAATTCTGCTTATCATTCCGACAACCGTTTTTACGATATGAAGTAGATTCGCACCGGGGACATTTCATCTTGTGATTTAGGTGGTCTATAGCAGATACCTTTATTTAAGTATATAGTATAAAAAATTACTGTCAACGTCAGATCGTATTGCCTAACATAAGAAAAACTCAAAGCCAGCGGAAATTAAATCTAACCCCTAATTTCCGCTTGCACTATCTAGTAACCCTTTGAATAGCTAGAATTTAAGAAACACTTCAACTGACGCGGGCAAAAACGTAGTCGCGGGTGCGAGAATCCACGGGATTAGTAAAGATTTTATTTGTAGTACCAAATTCAATCATTTGAGTAATACGATTTTCATTACTACAAAAGAAAGCTGTAAAATCAGATAGGCGAGTAACTTGCTGCATATTGTGAGTAACAATCACAATTGTCAACTCAGAACGCAAGTTATGGATCAAATTCTCGATTTTCGTACTCCCGACAGGATCAAGACCTGAACAAGGCTCATCCATCAAAAGAACATTCGGTTTGACTGCTAAAGCACGGGCAATACATAATCTTTGTTGTTGACCACCAGAAAGCTCTAAAGCAGATTTGTGCAGCTTATTTTTTACTTCATCCCAAAGTTCCGCAGCTTTGATGGCAGATTCAACAATCCCATCTAATTCTACTTTCGGATGCCATCCAATTAATTTCACCCCATAAGCAACGTTATCGTAAACACTCATGGGAAAAAGATTTGGTTTGGGAAAAACCATACTAACTTGGCGACGTAAGCGATTGATGTTGACACGACGCTCATAAATACTCTGCCCAAAAAATTCTACTCTTCCTTCAACCCTTACTTCTGCTTCTAATTCACTCATGCGATTTAACGATTTAAGAAAAGTAGACTTCCCACAACCACTAGAACCAATAATTGCCGTGACTTGGTTTTGGTAAATATCCATCGACACGCCTTCAACTATCTTTTGAGTGTCGTAATAGAAGCTGAAGTTTTTGACTCTGATGGCTGGAATTAGTTTACTCATATTCCTAAAACGTGTGAAACAAAACTTGACTAACTAAAGTAGTACAAATCAGCGCTGCTGTTTCACTATGTTACTCCCAAAAGGAGATATTCATGGAAATTACGCAGTAGGCATACAGCAGATAAACTGTTAGTAAGTACTTGTATTAAAGTTGTATCCCAAAATTTGTCTTTTAAAAACTTTTTATACTCATCTTTTGCATCTTGACCTATCCTATATGTAGCGTTTCCTAAGCAATCTATTGCCTTTCCTGCTGCCGAATGCCGCCCCATCTCAGGGAAGCTAAGGGCGTTAGTACCCACAGTTTCAGGAGGACTGCGTTAACCAGGATGAGCGATGTCGGCATACTGTTGTTCCACATTTAGAAATATCAGGATATGGGACTTTGGCAGCTTTAGAGCGTTATTTGGGCGTAACAAAAAAGCAGAAGCAAAACGCGATTTATGCTTTGGACTTTTGAACTATGATACAGGTCATAAATTTAAGGATTAGTTTTTTCATTCGATTTATTTTATACTGAAAACGGTGTTTTGCGATTCCCGATCTTATTTCGTTCCTAACTTCAGTCCACAACGAAAAAGTGGCATGGATTTGCTCTAGAAAGTCATCCATAATAAGATAAACGTTACCTTCACTAGAGAGCGATCGCACGTAAAAGCTGAAACGACAAAGTATCAATATACACATTTTTAGGGAATTAATAATCGTAACATCTCGTAAAAATATACTTATTTTTGCCTCAAATGTTACAAAGCTAACCTTGCATGGGCATATTAAGAATGCTTATATTGCAAGAAAAAATAATGACAGCTACTTTATCCGGTTATCAACTCCTCGAAACGCTTCACTCCGGTAGTAAAACCGTCATTTATCGTGGACGGCGAGAAACTGATAACGCCTCCGTCATTGTCAAAACTCTCCTGTGCGAACATCCACCCCTAGAAGACATTGCTCGATTACGCCACGAATATCAAATCATTGAGCCGCTGCGAATTCCTGGCATTGTTAAAGCCTACGAGTTAAAGAATTATCAACATAGTCTGGCTTTAGTTTTGGAAGATATTCCGGGTTGCTTGCTCAAAGAACTGATTGCAACTCAAACAACCACCCTGATTGCTTTCCTGAAGGTGGGGATTAATCTGGCACAGATTTTAGGAGAACTGCACGCCCAAAAAATTATACATAAAGATATTAAGCCGCACAATATTCTAATTAATCCCGAATCTTTTGAAGTCAAACTGATTGACTTCAGTATCTCCTCGCGCCTTGATCAAGAAAATGCCACCTTGAGCAATCCCAATTTGCTTGAAGGCACCCTTGCCTATATGTCACCTGAGCAAACAGGCAGAATGAACCGGGTGTGCGACTATCGCACCGACTTTTATTCGTTGGGTGTCACCTTGTATGAAATGTTGACAGGTACGCTGCCGTTTCAAGCTGTTGACCCGATGGAGTTGATCCACTGTCACATCGCCAAAATGCCAGCCGTACCCTGTCAAGAAACTGTGTGTCGCGTTCTGGAAGATGTGCCAGAGGCGATTAGTGCAATTATTTTGAAGCTGTTAGCGAAAACAGCAGAGGAGCGATATCAAAGCGCTTGGGGACTGAAAGCGGATTTAGAGGAATGCTTGTTTCACCTTCAAGTGACTGGCAAGATTGAAAACTTTGTACCAGGAAGACAGGACAAATCAGGGCATTTTTTGATTCCGCAAAAGCTATACGGACGTGAAGCAGAAGTAGCAACATTGATGGCTGCATTTGAGCGTGTGGCTAACCCCCCTGAATCCCACGCCAGATGCAACAAGAGTGGCTCGCCGCCCAACGCACTGGCTCCCCTTGGTAAGGGGGGACTCAAGGGGGTAGAACTCATGCTAGTTTCTGGTTATTCAGGGATTGGTAAAACGAGTGTTGTTAATGAAGTTCATAAACCGATTGTGGGTGCAAGGGGTTATTTCATTGCAGGCAAGTTTGACCAGTTCAAGCGCAATATTCCATACACGTCGTTGATTCAGGCGTTCCAATCTTTAATTCAGCAATTACTCACCGAAAGCGTTGCCCAAATCCAAGGGTGGAAAGAGAAACTGTTAAGCGCGTTGGGGGAAAATGGGCAAGTCATTATTGATGTGATTCCTGAAGTCGAGCTAATTATTGGTGTTCAGCCACCGGTGACACAATTGGGAGCGACAGAATCTCAAAATCGATTTAATCGCGTCTTTGGGCAATTCATTGGCGTATTCACGAACCAAGACCATCCTTTAGTTGTGTTTCTCGATGATTTACAGTGGGCAGATTCGGCATCGCTGAACTTAATTGAGCTATTGATGACGGATAGCGATCGCAAATATTTATTATTAATTGGGGCATACCGCGATAATGAAGTGTCGCCCACCCATCCACTGATGATGAGTTTGTCCAAGATTCAATCCTCTGGTGCGGTGGTGGATAACATCCTCTTGGCACCGTTGCAGTTAACGGATGTGGAAGCGTTAATTGGCGATACGTTGAATCACATAGAACAAAGTCAGCCACTAGCAGAATTACTATTTTCCAAAACCGGTGGCAATCCCTTCTTCTTAACGCAACTGCTGAAAACCCTGCATCAAGAAGACTTGTTAACATATAACTTTGAGTCTGGGGTGTGGCAATGGAATATCCAACATATTCAAGCGATCGGTATTAGCGACCTGAATGTTGTTGAATTAACGGCGAGAAATATTCGGAAACTCACATTAGAAACACAAAAAGTCCTGAAACTGGCTGCTTGTATTGGTAATACTTTTAACTTAGATGTATTGGCGATCGTTAATCAAGCATCTTCTCTGACGACTGCGGCGCAATTGTGGTCAGCACTGCAAGCTGGATTAATTTTGCCGTTAAATCAGGATTACAAGATTCCTTTAGTATTTAATCAGGAGGAATCTGGCGGTGTTACCTTAACAGATATCAAGGTTGATTACAAATTTTTACATGACCGAGTACAGCAAGCGGCCTATTCTCTGATTCCCGATGAAGATAAGAAAGCAACGCATCTGAAAATTGGTCAATTACTGCTGCAAAATACTACACCAGAAGAACGCAAAGAAAATGTATTTGCTTTAGTTAATCAACTCAATTACGGGACTGATTTATTAACATCTCAAACAGAAAAATCTGAACTTGCAGAACTCAATCTCATCGCCGGTCAGAGAGCTAAAGCAGCTACAGCGCACGATTCCGCGATCAAATATTTGCAAGTTGGTTTGGGACTGTTAGCATCTGATAGTTGGGACAATCAATATCAACTGACATTAGTACTGCATTCAGAAGCAGCAGAAGCAGCTTTTTTGAGCGGTGATTTTGAAGGAATGCAGAGATTTGTTGAGATAGTCCAAAACTGCGCTAAAACGTTGCTGGACAAAATTAAAGTCTATGAAGTCCAGATGCAAGCTTACATCGGGCAGAATAGGCTGCTAGAAGCCGTTAATACGGGGCTACAAGTTTTAAAGCTATTGGGGGTAGAGTTTCCCCAAGAGCCAAACTCGTCAGATATTGGGCAAGCACTAGGGGAAACTGCGGCAATTTTGAATGGAATGCAAATTGAGGATTTAATTGATCTGCCTCAAATGAGCGATCGCTATAAACTAGCAGCCATCAGAATATTATCAAGTCTGTTTGCCCCTGCATATATTGCAGCCCCAGAACTGTTGCTCTTGACGTTGTGCAAACAAGTAGATTTATCCGTCCAATATGGCAATGCTTCCATTTCTCCCTTTGGTTATGCAAATTATGGTCTTATTCTTTGTGGCATTGTCGGAGATATTGATTCCGGTTATGAGTTCGGTCAATTGGCTTTAACTCTATTGTCAAAGTTAAATGCTCAAGAAATCAAAGCCAAGACAATCCTGATAGTAAATATATTTACTCGACATTGGAAAGAGCATCTCAGAGAAACCTTAGAACCTTTAGTGTCAGCTTACTCTATCGGCATGGACACAGGTGATTTAGAATTTGCTGCCTTTAATCTATTAATGTACTCTTATTTCGCTTACTTTAGCGGCAAAGAACTGACTGTCCTTGAAAGAGAGATAGCAGCCTACAGAGATGTTATTCATAAAATGAAGCAAAAAACAGCGCTTTATTATATAGAAATCTATTGGCAAGCTATCTTAAATCTGCTCGGAAAGAGTGAAAATCCCTGCCTTCTAAAGGGTGAAGGCTGCGATGAGCAAATCAGGTTGCCATTACACCTGCAAGCGAACGACAAAACGGGACTTTACTACATATATTGGAACAAATTTTTACTTAATTACTGGTTTGAAAATTACTCAGAAGCGATTGAGAATATCGCTATGGCAGAGAAGTATTTGGAGGCAGTGGTAGGATTGCCCCTTGTTCCTCTATTTCATTTTTACGATTCTTTAGTACGGCTAGCGGTGTATGGCGATCGCCCACAGTCAGAGCAACAGGAAATTAGCGATCGCGTCCAAGCTAATCAAGAAAAAATGCAAAAATGGGCGGATCATGCCCCAATGAATTATTTACACAAATTCTATCTAGTAGAGGCAGAACGGCATCGTGTTTTCGGCGAAAAAATCGCAGCGATCGAGATGTACGATCAGGCGATCGCACTTGCTCAAGAAAACGAATACATCAATGAAGAAGCGATCGCTCATGAACTCGCGGCCAAATTTTATCTGTCATGGGGTAAAGAAACGATTGCTAAAACCTACATGACAAATGCCTACTACGCCTATAGTCGTTGGGGGGCTGTTGCTAAAGTCAAGCATTTAGAAGCACGCTATCCACAATTGATTGTGCAATCAAATACAGAAAAACTCGAAAGTAATTACCTGCAAACTATTCAAACAAGCTCTACGACTACTGGAAGCGCTCACATTCTCGACTTCATGACAGTGATGAAAGCTTCACAAGTACTGTCAGAAGAAATGGAGCTAACTCACCTGCTCCAAAAATTGATGAAGATTGTCATCGAAAATGCTGGCGCTCAACAAGGTTACTTTATTGCCAAACACGATAATCAGTGGCTGCTAGAAGCAGCCGGAATTGTTGAAGGTCAGGATGTTAGTGTATCTACTGCTATTGTTAACTCGAAAGATGAAATTGATTCAGCTTTCCTCCCAGTTGCTCTACTCAACTATGTAGAAAGAACTAGAGAGAACTTGGTTTTAGACGATGCTGTTAAAGACTCCCGCTTTGCGGCTGATGCTTATATCACCACTTATCAATCTAAATCGATTTTGTGTCTACCACTGATTCACTCTGGCAAATTTACTGGGATTATTTACCTGGAAAATAATCTCATTCCTGGTGCTTTTACCCCAGAACGGCTGAATGTGCTGAGTCTGTTGATAGCACAAATTTCAATTGCGATCGACAACGCCCGTCTCTACACCAATCTGCAAACCTACTCGCAACAACTGGAAGTGAAATCACAAGAACTCGAAGCTAAAAACGAAGCTTTCCAAGCATCCGAAACACGAGAGCGAGAAAAAGCTGAAGAACTTGCACAATCGCTGCACAAACTACAACAAACCCAGGCTCAACTTGTGCAGACCGAGAAAATGTCAAGCTTAGGGCAATTGGTGGCAGGCGTTGCCCACGAAATCAACAATCCGGTCAATTTTATCTTTGGCAACCTAACTCATGCCAACAACTACAGCCAAGATGTGCTGGGACTTCTGGAACTTTACCAGAAACATTACCCATCGCCCCATCCAGAGATTCAGGAAGAAGCTCTGGCAATTGATTTGGAATTCTTGCTAGAAGACTTACCCAAGCTGCTTTCCTCCATGCGGGTTGGCGCAGACCGAATTCGCCAAATTGTCGCTTCCCTGCGAACTTTCTCACGCATGGACGAAGCCGAAATTAAAGCCGTTAATATTCATGAGGGCATTGACAGTACCATAATGATTCTGCAACATCGCTTCAAAGCAAAGTCAGATCGTATCGGTATTGAGCTTGTGAAATATTACGGCAACCTGCCCCAAGTCGAATGCTATGCAGGGCAGCTCAATCAAGTGTTTATGAATGTGTTGAGTAATGCGATCGATGCTTTGGAAGAGTCATTAATTGACAATCAAGGACAAATAACAACTCCAACCATTACTATTCAGACTGAACAAATTGATGCTGATCAAATCGAAATTCGGATTGCAGACAATGGTCTAAGTATACCAGAGTCTATTCGGCGACGCCTGTTTGATCCTTTCTTCACCACAAAACCTGTGGGCAAAGGGACAGGTATGGGCTTGTCGATTAGCTACCAAATCGTCACCGAAAAACATGGTGGTTCACTCTCTTGCACTTCAGAACCCGGCGAAGGAGCGGAGTTTCAAATCCGCATTCCAGTTCGTCAGGAAGTTAGCAAGAACATTCAGTAATATCAAGTTCGGATGAACACTTATAATTAAGCTGTCCTTGTTTTTGGCCACCAGTAGTAGCAAGTTACACCAGATGCTTGCTGTAATCAGAAACGTCAATACCTTCAACTGACATAGGTTGTCTGTCCTTGTATGTAAAAATACTTGGCTAGCTACAATGTCATATCGGCTGTTTTTGGAAATCTTTTATGCCGCAAGTAAAATCTTTACAAGTCGCAAACATCTGTCTGGATGGTATTACAACTTAACGGCGATGAAATTCAACTTCTGTTTCCAGAATTTTAATATCATAGTTGCCAAAGAAATCGTGCCCTAGTAAGCCGATGTTTGCTTTTGGTGCGATCGCTACCTGAAGATTATTGGCTGTAACTCCACCTACTGCAATAGATTTTACCTTACTGGTTGGGAATTCTACTTCACTTCCATCGGCAATTTGGGCTTGCATTGTACCTGTAGCCTGGAGTTTAAGTGTATTCGCCATATCTTGAGTGATAATGGTTCCACTAGCACCTGTATCTACAATCATTTCAAAGGTTTTTTTGTCGTTGAAAGTGACATCAATCACAGGAGTTCCACCAAAGCGGCGTTTGATTGAGACTCGAAAAACTCTGTTATCTGAAGGTGCGGCTATTATATTCCCACAAATCCTTCCTAATCCAACGGTTTTACCAGAGGAGGTTATCATATAACACGCTCCGGGATCGTCTGCTGTTGCCCGATGAGAGAATGCTAAAAATATCAGCGTCGGCATTAGTGCAATTGCAGCTAGATTAACGGTCGTAATCCAACGCCTCCAAGCATTCTTCATGTTATATTGCTCTCCAATTTGTCTGATGGATCTTAATAACTAAACTCATCATAATGGCTGTAAAACATAGTGTTAAAAGCACAGAATATTAATATAAAAACGCAGTATTTATTAAGCAATAAATAAAAAATAATCAAACATTTTCTGTTTAAATTTATATATTTTTGATAATTTGTCCACCCAAATTTTAGAATTTCCAGTTAACTGATGAAGTTTTTTATATAGCAGTTGTCAGGTAGCGGTTGACATCAGCTAATCAGAAAACACTGACACCAAGAGACTTTTAAGCCTGTTAAGAGTTCCCTATTCCCTGTTCCCTGCTATATATGTGTCTCAATAAAGATGAAATTGCATCTTACCCAATACATCTTACCTAGAATTACTGATTGATAAATTAAAGATTAGGTAAAGACATGATAAAACCACTTAGAGGATGTTTGAAAAGTGTTCGGCTGTAATTTTAGGCACTTATAGATCCCCCCTAACCCCCCTTTTTAAGGGGGGAACCGGAATCAAAGTCCCCCAATTTATCGGGGGATTTAGGGGGATCTAAAACGTTTTGCTACCGACCAGAGAACTTTTAAAACATCCTCTTAGAGCAGATTAAATCTGGCATACTAAGAAGTTGGATAAGAGAAAGTTATTAGCTTACTCAAAGCTTGCTGCTGCATTTACAGCAGTTGCGATCGCATTTTTAACAGCAACATCTCTTTGTTCTAAGATGATATTTTCACCAACTGTACGCCCAGCAACTACACCGCAAATAGCTGCGGCTGCAAAATTATACACTCCTGCCATTTTGAATAGTGTGCCGCATTCCATCTCGTAATTCAAGATATTCAAGCGCCGATATTCTTCTGTAATGCCATGCAGCGATCGCATTAAATTTGGATTGGCTGAATCAGTGCGTTCTTGTCCTTCGTAAAAAGTATCAACTGATGCCGTAATTCCGATGTAATGTTCAACCTCTAATTCTCGTGCGGCTTTAACTAAAGCGACTGTCAGAAAAGGATCGGCTGCGGCTGGATACTCCACAGGTGCAATGTCATTAGCTGCACCTTGGCGACACAATGCTGCACTACTAATGACAACGCTACCGACTGGTATATGGGATTGAATGGAACCACAAGTTCCAATGCGAATAATTTGCCGGATTCCTACTTGTACTAACTCATTGACAACAATACTTAACGAAGGCGCACCCATACCACTTGTAGCTGATAAGATGGGGCGACCATTGGGTAAGTATCCTAGATAGCTATTGAGTCCGCGATTTTCTGACAACACGCGTACATCTTGTAAATAAGTTTGGGCAATTAGACGCGATCGCTCTGGATCGCCAGATAATAGAGCAATGCTGGGAGGCGATGAACCTAAATCGTCTTGCCCAAAGCCAATGTGATAAAAGCGTTTACTAGTCATAGAGTTGAGAGTAGCGATCGCCCTAACACAATACTATGCTAGGGCGATTTTTATTTTCCTAGAGCAAATCTCCTCCTTCCCATATCTGAAGTTGTCTTTGGGCTGCAACTATGCAATTGAGATGCTTGGGTGGATACAGAAAATGATCGTAAGCTAATGCCATCTGTCTAGCAGCTTCAGTATATGGCACTTGTCCTATTCCTGTACCCAATCCAGGACAGGCAATGGTGTTAATTTTTTGCCTAGCGTGTTGATTATGGTGTCGAACTGCCAGCAGCATCGCCCACATCGCGATATAAGGAATATCTGTCCCAGCAATAATCATGGGAACTCGCATAGTGGGTGTATGAGCCAAAAAAGGATGCTTATAATGGCCTGTTTCCACAATCATTGATGTTCCCACAGGCTGTTCACCCAAATAATCCTCAAGAATGCGCTGCTGGACTCTTGCCATTAAGGAATTACCGAAAAAACGGATAATTGCCGCATCTATGCCACCATCCATCATTCCAAAAGAGTTAGCAGGGCTGACCATACAATCAAAATCTGGCAACCACTCGAAATAGTTATTCACTATTTCGACATTGGGTAAGTAATTAAAACGCTGTTGAAAGGCTGCACACAACAAAGTGTCGGGAGCTACCAATATCAGTTTCAAGCTTTCATTTCCTCCGCTTGAATACCTATTTTAAAGCATCAACGGCTTTTCTGACTTTTCACGTCATCTAGAAAGGTCTACGAAAAACCTAACCCCCTTCCCGCGTCGGGCGGGGGGAAAATTCAAAGTCTCTCTCCTTTTAGGAGAGAGAAATAGAAGTGAGGTTTTCCAGATAGCGGGAAAAGTTCAGAACATATTTTGTATTATATATGTAATACAAAATATGTTACTCTTTACATGGTGACTGTTTGTCGCTTGAACAAAAGGAAATTTTATGATTCCCCGAACACGCATCCGTAATATTGGTATCTCTGCCCACATCGACTCTGGTAAAACTACGCTATCAGAGCGAATTCTCTTCTACACGGGCAGAATTCACGCTATAGAGGAGGTGCGGGGAGGCGGTAAGGGTGCAACGATGGACTTTATGCCAGAGGAAAAACTACATGGTATAACCATCACTTCCGCTGCTACTACCTGTCAATGGCACGATACTCAAATTAACCTGATTGATACACCTGGACACGTAGATTTCACCATTGAAGTGGAACGCGCCCTGCGAGTATTGGATGGGGCAGTGATGGTGCTGTCTGCTGTAGCGGGTGTGCAGTCCCAGTCCATTACAGTGGATCGGCAAATGAAGCGCTATCGTGTGCCGCGTTTGGCGTTCATCAACAAAATGGATCGGACGGGTGCAGATCCATTGCGTGTAGTACAGGGAATACGCGATCGCTTGCAACTAAATGCGATATTGCTCCAGTATCCTATCGGCAGTGAAGACCAATTCCAGGGAGTGATTGACCTAGTAGAAATGACCGCCGACTACTTTGAGGGGGAGAACGGGGAAAACTGGGTAAAAAAGGCAATTTCCGAATCTCTTAGGGATGAGGCACAACAGGCACGCGACAAACTGCTAGATACTTTATCGCTGTTTTCAGAACCGATGACCGAGATGCTACTGGCGGGTGAGGAGATTCCCAAAGAATTAATTTGGCAAACCATCCGACAAGCAACCTTGAGCCTAGAATTCACCCCTGTACTGCTGGGTTCGGCATTCAAAAATAAAGGAGTGCAAAACTTATTGGATGCAGTTACGCTCTATCTACCATCTCCGATAGATAGAGAAGTGGTCAAAACCGTAGAGTCGGTAAGTGTTTACCCCAATCCCGATGCTTCCTTGGTGGCATTGGCATTTAAACTCGCCCTTGAGTCTTTTGGGCAGTTGACCTATACTCGGATTTACTCTGGGACATTGAAGCCGGGTGATACCGTTTACAATTCACGGACTGAACAGCGGGTACAAATCGGTCGCTTGGTGAGAATGCACGCCAATAAGCGAGAAGAGGTACAAGTTGCCGTGGCAGGGGATATTGTGGCTCTGTTGGGTGTGGATTGTGCTTCTGGTGATACATTCTGTACAGGGGAACCACTGGTATCTCTAGAAAAGATGTTCGTACCGGAACCAGTGATTACGCTGGCAATTACGCCCAAGAAACAAGAAGATAGCGATCGCCTTTCCAAGGCACTCAATCGCTTTCAAAAGGAAGATCCCACCTTTCGGTTGAGTATCGACCCCGAATCAGGCGCAACTCTGATTTCTGGGATGGGTGAACTCCACTTAGAAATCTACCTGGAACGCATCCAACGGGAATATAATGCCGATGTTTACGTCGGTACTCCCGCCGTGGCCTACCGGGAAACCATTGGACAACAAGCTACCTTTGACTACCGATTCAAGAAACAGTCAGGCGGCCCCGGCCAGTACGCCCATATTACTGGGTGGATTGAACCCACAGACGAACCGTTTATCTTTGAGAATCGGGTAGTTGGGGGTGCGATTCCTAAAGAATATATCCCGGCGTGTGAGAAAGGTTTCCGTGAGGCGATGCAATCAGGAAAGCTGGAAGGCTATCCCGTAACTGGGGTGAAAGTCGTTCTGGATGGTGGTTCATATCACCCAATTGACTCTTCAGAATTGGCTTTCCGGTCAGCATCCCATCAAGCAATTGAGGGGGCGATCGCTAAAGCAAAACCCTACATCCTCGAACCGATTATGCTTGTAGAGGTGGAAACACCCCACGAGTTTATGGGAAGGGTTCAAGGTGACTTATCCTCCCGTCGGGGTTTGTTGTTGGGTTCCCAGACAATGCAGGGATACACAGTGATTCGAGCGGAAGTACGGCTGGCGCGAATGTTTGGGTATTCTACAGAATTGCGATCGCTTACTTCTGGTATGGCTACTTTTTCAATGGAGTTTGCCTGCTATCGGCAGTCCTAGCATCTTGAGTAGTTTAATTTAGGGACACAGATAACATAACTGTGTCCCTTTCAATCAGATAGGATTGCTTTAGTTGAGGTTAGCGATCGCAGGGAGTAAAACGTGCCATCCTGTTTACAGGTGATAATAACAAACCAGCCCAAGCAGTTTATCGAGGAATTGGCTTTTTGCCTACTGGCGAGAAGTATGGCTTAGTCTTATTTGAAGAGACTCAGGCTTGAGAAATATTGGGTTAAACGCAGATATGTCCAATAAATTTATGCTACCGCGTTCTGCAAGGTGTTGAGTTACTCAAAAACAATTGAATCATAATAGAACTGAGAGTTTCATCATCAGGATTGCCAAAAGATGTATCAAACTGACCCGCCGCGATCGCCAAAAGATGTGCTGCCAACCATGTATGATCTTCCCAGTGAAGATCCTGAGGAGCCTGGTTTGCCCGATCAGTTTCATTTATTGCAACCTCGTTTGTTAGACGAAACCTTTCGTCCACCAAATTATCCTAGCGACGAGATATTTGTTGCTAGCGATCTGAATCTTTATTATGACCCCCGCTATCCACTGTGGTATAAGCGACCAGATTGGTTTGCTGTTTTAGGTGTTTCCCGTCTCTACGAACAACAGGATTTACGCTTAAGTTATGTCGTTTGGCAAGAGGGAGTTCATCCTTTTATTGTGATAGAATTGCTGTCCCCAGGCACTGAAAAGGAAGACTTGGGGCAGACATTGCGGGATATTAAGCAACCACCGGGAAAATGGGAAGTGTATGAACAGATTCTGCGTGTGCCTTATTATGTAGTATTTGATCGGTACAAATATAAATTAAGAGTGTTTAAGTTAAACGGTGGTCGTTATGCTGAGATAGCACTGTCAGAGTCACGCTTCTGGATACCAGAATTAGAATTAGGCTTGGGTGTCTGGCAGGGACGCTATCAAGATGTAGAACAGCCCTGGTTACGATGGTATGATGGCACTCTCAATTGGGTATTAACTTCTACAGAACAAGAAAGACAACGGGCTGAACAAGAAAGACAACGGGCTGAACAAGAAAGACAACGGGCTGAACGGTTGATTGCACAATTGCGATCGCTAGGCGTTGAACCCGATATAGATTAGCTTTTTGCCTCTTTTATAGCCCTGCAAACCACTCATAGCCCTGATCTTCCCAATAGCCTTTAGTAGGTAACAAATTGCTGACGAATGTAATTTGAGTTACCCACTTGCTTTGCTTGTAGCCCAGTTTGATTGGGGATGCTAGGCGCATGGGCGCACCATTATCAACTGATAAGGGTTGTCCATTCTTTTGATAAGCCATGAGAGTTTGGGGATGTATAGCAGAAGCAAGATCCCAGCTTTCATAGTAGCCATCAGCAGATTTGAAGTAGACATAGCGGACGTTTGACTTAGGCTGTACCAGCGCTACTAAATCTCGTAATCGCACACCTCCCCATTGAACGATCGCAGCCCAGCCTTCAACGCAGACATGGCGAATCACCATTGAAGTCAAGGGAAGTTTTTGAATATCTGCCATGCTCAATTGCATCGCATTATTGACCTCACCATCAATTATTAAGCGAAACTGTGCCGGATCAATTTGCGGGGTGAAGTCAAAGGTATTAACTAGCAATTTATCTGTTTCTATGGCACTGACAGGAAATTCAGGTATAGATTTTTGAGTTAGCAGAAGTGCTTCAAGACTTTGGTTTAGTGGCTCAGATATTTGCCGGAGATTATCTGAGAACAAATTTGTTCCACAGCCACCTAGAAGAAAGCCTACCCCTGAAAGTCCAGATACTTGCAGTAACCGGCGACGAGATAGGGTACGTTTGGGAAGAATCAGACTCATAAAACCTCTACAGAAACATAGATTTCACTAAACGGATGCTTCCTACCTTCAGGGCAAGTAAGGAATGAGCAATTGTAAACAGTATGACAGTAGGAACAGTGATAAAGTGAACAGTGCGTAGAGTCTGCCAACTACCAAACAGCCCGGAAAGCCAATACAGTTGAGCAGGTTTGTACATCGCCAGACCACTCAAAATTGCCAGCAGTAGCACTGGAATGATAGCAGTATAAACTAACCGATGCCATGCGTAATTCTTGCGCTTGGGGTTCTGGCTGACTTGTAACGCTTTTAAGTCACCGCGATCGGCAAAGCGACGCTGCCAACGACGAGTTATAAATATATAAAATCCATACCAAAGTAAGTTCAGCGAAAATAGCCACATAGCAGCAAAATGCCAGTGTCTAGCACCTCCTAGCCAACCTCCTAGCAACAGAAAATCAGGAAAACGCCAACCTGCACGCCCTCCAAATACCGGATTGGCATTATAGATTTGCAGTCCACTAGCGATCATCAAAACAAGACTGATGATATTAATCCAGTGAAAGGTCTTTGATAAAAAAGTCTGACTTGGTGTTGAGCGAACTTTACGTTTAGATGAGGTCATACCAATTTTGGATTTTGGATTTTGGATTTTGGATTTTTAGATTGTTCCCAGTTAGACTTTCGGATTGGGTCTTCTAATCCAAAATCGTTCGACTGAGCGATCGCCTTACCCCTCGGGGGAAGCAAGCTACGCGTAGCGTTCCGCAGGAAAGTCTAAAATTGGCACGTTTCACAAAGATTGAGTCGGAAAAAACGGAGCCAGCCAAAGTTGTATCTGGATATCCCAACCCAGAAGAATAGCAATTGCTGTGGTCACGATCGCTACGCCACCAATCCGTTGCAACGCTGCACTATGGGAGCGGATATTGAGAATTTTTTGGCTGAGTACTCGCCCACTATAAGCGATCGCCAACAGAGGCAAACCGGCTCCGATTCCATAAGCAACTAGTAGCCAAAATGCACTGGTGACTTGATGATTAACTGCTGCTAGTACTAAAATTCCGCCCAAAACTGGCCCAGCACAGGGAGTCCACAAAAGTCCCAACTGAGTCCCTAGCCAAAACTCTCCCATGAGTCCCATTCGTACAGGTTTTTTAACCCACTTGCCAACTGGAATATAACTAAATATTCGGTAACTCCAAGTGGGGAAAATTGCCAGTAATCCCAGAAATAAGAGGAGTGCGATCGCTCCATTGCGTAATAAATTAACCAAGCCTGTAAACCAGCTTGCTGTTATACCTAATAAACTACCTGCTAGGGCAAAACCAGCGACTAATCCCCCTACCAGTGCTACTGGGCCGTAGGTATGGGATTGGGGCGTAGATGTGGAGTGACTTGTCGTTAGCGATCGCCCCAACAGCACAGGCAAAATCGGTAAAACACAGGGTGAAAGCACATTCAGAACTCCCCCCAGTAACGCCAGACCAATTGATAGAGTAGAAGTCGTCATAATTCCTTCTACCCCAATAGCTGACCGATAGTTTGCTCTATTTTTTCGTATACCCCTTCACCAATATGGTCATACTGCAACAAACCCTGACGGTCAGCCAAAAATAGATGGGGCCAATACTGATTTTCGTAAGCGTTCCAAGTTTTATATTCGTTATCAACTGGAACCGGATAGGTAATCTGGTGTTGTCGTAGCGCCTTTTTTATATTGTTCGCGTCTCGCTCAAAGGCAAACTCTGGTGTATGGATGCCAATTACTTTAAGACCCTGCGACTCATACTGTCGATGCCATCTGGTGATGTAGGGCAGGGTACGCTGGCAGTTAATACAAGCAAAAGTCCAAAACTGTATCAGAACAACACTGCCTTTGAGGTCAGCTATTGACAAAGGTGTAGAATTAAGCCACTGACTAATACCCTGAAACTCTGGCAAACTATTGCTTGCTGGAGGTTTCACTGCAATAGTTTCCGAGTCTTGTGTATTGTTACGATTAGCAGGAGAGATAGAAGGGGCATTCACTTTTCTGAAGTTGGAAAATGTTGCAGCTGCACCGATTCCAACAACCCCTAACCCCAGATAAAAAAGTAACTGACGCCGGCGAAGCAGGTTGTGATTCATCAGAATTTCTCCTGTTGAGGCCAAAACACCAAAGTATAGGAATTGGAATCAGGATTTTCCTGGTTAACCAGTCCCTAGTACCCAGTACAAGAAAAGTGAGATGCAAAGCTAGTTGTGGCTAGGGCTTGGTGGAAGCAGGCGATTGCTTCATCGCATCACCGGCTTTATCTTTACCCATCGCATCTTTGCCCATCGCACCGCCGGCTTTGTCTTTACCCATCGCATCTTTGCCCATTGCACCACCGGCTTTGTCTTTACCCATCGCATCTTTGCCCATTGCACCACCGGCTTTGTCTTTACCCATCGCATCTTTGCCCATTGCACCGCCGGCTTTGTCTTTACCCATCGCATCTTTGCCCATTGCATCGCCGGCTTTGTCTTTGCTCATAGCAGGAGAGGCTTCAGGAGCAATTTGATTATTACTTGCAGGACTGCTAGAGCAAGCAGTGAGACTGGTAGTTAAAATCAGACCAGCTATTAAAGAAAGTGTTTTCCAGTTCATAGTCTTCTTTCGTCCTTTGATAGTTATTTTTGTATTGATCAGAGCAAACTAAGCTACAAGCAGATTCATAAAGGCTATTGGGGTAAAGAAGATGCCTTCTTGTAGAGGATTCCATCAGACTCTTGCTACTGCGTATCTTGCCGCCGTAGGCATCGCATCTACGTTGCAATCAAATAACGCTTTCGGTTCTAAGATAACTTAGAATAATAGTAGTAAAAGCGATCGCAACTCTTGTTAACCGTTATTTTTGATACTCAAGCCTATGGTATGGCGGAAGTCAAAGCATTTATGAGCAAAAGCTTTGGGAATATTCAACAAGACAAACAAGGCGATAGACAGCAATCTTAAGTTATAAGTACTCCACGAACCAAGGTAAAACTTATGAGTAGGGGGCTAGTTTAATTTATGACTCCTGATGTTTGAGTTATCCCGAACATCCAAAGTATCTCTGTTATGACTGAAGCGTATCTGAAACGAAGCCATGATTTTCATAAATTTGTCCCTTGAAAAAACTTAGTTAATTCTCAGCATTTTCTCAGTTATTCATGGTATATAGCGTTTCCTAATCATATAAGGTACATTATAGTCCCCTCATCGCTTGCTCTTAGGGGGTTGGGGGTGGGGTTCTTGTATCTCACTCAAGCGAGAACCGCTATATCAAAGCCACAGCCTAATTTACAGCAATTTTCATGTATTTGAACCACATCTGTCGTAAGGGCACAGCAATGCTCATTGGTGTCAACTTAACGTGAAAGCCAGCCTAGAACCAGCTTTTAGATATTGTCTCGTTCCCAGCCAGAGGCTGGGAATGCCGTCCTAGAGGCTCTGCCTCCCTTGCTGGCGGCAGAGCCACCAGGAGCAGCATTTCCAGCCTCTGGCTGGAAACGAGGTTTTAAAGGAGTTTAAGCTTAAGTTGACACCAATGAGCAATGCTGTGCCCCTACCGCGTGGTTTATTTACCTGAAAATAGCTGTAAGTATTCTTTCAGCTAAACCTCATTCTGAAGTGAATGAACGCAACTTAGCATAAATTGACGCCTAAGACTTGATATGCGATGCCTACGACTGCAAACTATGCAATCCAATTTCTTTGTGTAATATTTCTATTAATGAATAACCTTTGCGCTTTAATACTTCTGGAACAAAGCGACTTTTGAGCAACTGCTGGGAATATTTATGCAAATCTGATGATCACATCAACGCTCAACTAGCGAGTAGGGTGGGAATATGCCCACCCTCACACCCTAACTTGCTACTGCCTCAGCAGGGGCTGCCTCAACAGCAGTTATGGGTAAATAAACACTAACTTTTTTACGGGTTTTGCCCTTTCTCTCAAACATTACAACACCGTCGATTAAGGCAAACAGAGTGTCATCGCTACCAATACCGACATTGTTTCCAGGGTGGAATTTGGTGCCACGCTGACGCACGAGAATGTTTCCTGCACGTACAACTTGACCACCATAACGCTTAACACCCAGACGTTGGGCATTAGAATCACGACCGTTACGTGTACTACCTGTTCCTTTCTTATGAGCCATGATTTCCTCTTTTGTATCTACTTCTTTTTATTATTCAGCAGCGGTTTCAACTTCTTCGGCAGGAGTCTCATCTACAGCGGGGGTTTCTTTCTCCGGTTCTCCTTGGACAGCAAACACTGCACCGTTAAGGGTGATGGAGTCAATCATAAGTCTGGTAATTTCCTGACGATGCCCCCGTTTTTTGCGGGTTTTCTTTTTCGGCTTCATTTTGTATACCAGGACTTTACGACCTCTGTAATGTCGCAGTACAGTCCCTTCTACAGTCGCACCTGTCACTAATGGCTGTCCAATGGTGACTTCACCATCGTGCTGCACGAGCAATACGGCATCTATTGTAACTTTTTCATCTGGTTCGATCGCAAGCAGTTCAATGTCGTAAAACCGCCCTGGCTCTACTCGTATTTGTTTGCCGCCAGTTTCAATAATCGCGTAGGTCATGGAATTGTCCTTGAGGTTGCCGTACAGGTAGCTGGTTTTTATCTCCTGTAGAGATGCTTTTGCCAGCCTTTGTAATATGTCTACCTGATCCGAGCAGGAATTAGACAGACAATCTAACATACTATTTTATTAATAGGCGTCAAGTCAAGCTCTAATAGGATTTTTGGGTTTGGCATTGCTGTCTGGTCAACCTGAAGATGAAAAATCAGCTAATTACTCTGTGCGATCGCTCATTTTCTAAGAGTGGGGAGGAAATTAGTCAACAGTCGTCATGGGCGTAGGTGTAGTCCGTCGTAGACATCGCCCACCCGCACGAATGTAAATTGTATTTACAAGAAGTCAGAAAAAATACTTTTTAGATAAAAATTGCTACTATCTTAGGGCTGAATCTATCAAAAATTAACATTAGTTAATATTAGCTTAAAAGTTATATTTTTTTATCAAAATCAACACATTTTTCTTCTTTGTTTTAAGATGAAATATAAGGTGTCTCATCTATAAATCCTTTACAAAAGTTAGTGAATCCTCAAGAGTTAAACTATCACATTCAAACCTGATATTTCAAACAGGAGATTGATTGTCATGACACAGCAAAATGCTGCCCGACTTTTTCAAGCCGTAAAACAAGATCAAGCATTACAGGAAAGACTCAAAGCAACAGATGATCCAGAAGCCTTCATCAAAATTGCTCAAGAGCGTGGCTATGATTTCACCGCTAGAGAACTGGATAGTGAGATTAGCAAATTATCTGAAGAAGATTTAGCCGCTATTGTCAATCCAGGATGGGGGACTAGACGCCACATTTATCCTAGATAATTCTTGTTCTAGGAAACCGAAAGTATAAAAACAACTGAATTGACAAGTTTTGCTCCTCTAGGGGATACCGTTGCATCATCTCCTTTAGGGGCATTTCTGTTAAACGCAAGGCTAAGATCCCTGACTTCTCTAAGAGGATGTTTGAAAAGTTTTCTTCTCGGTAACAAAACGTTCTAGATCCCCCTAAATCCCCCGATAAATTGGGGGACTTTGATTCCGGTTCCCCCCTTTTTAAGGGGGGCTAGGCAGGGTGGTTTCATACAACCAGAGAAAAAAAACTCAAACTGAGTTTCAAAGCCTCTCCCCGAAATGGAGAGAGCTTTGGAGAGGGGTAAAAAGCCATGCTACAAAACAAGAAATCAAGGCTTATGTATTTTTCTTTTTTGGTATGAAACCACCCTGCTTTTTAATGGGGGCTAGGGGGGATCAGTTAGTGCCTAAGAGGATGTTTGAAAAGTCCTATTGTCGGTATCAAATAGTTTTAGATCCCCCTAAATCCCCTTAAAAAGGGGGACTTTGATTCCGGTTTCCCCCTTTTATAAGGGGGGTTAGGGGGGATCAAAGTGCCTAAAATCACAGCCAAATACTTTTCAAACATCCTCTAACATCACAGCCAACCACTTTTCAAACAACCTCTAAGAAGTCGGGGATCTTATTGTTCGGGAATTATTAAGTAGGGCTGTTATGTACCGAACCTCGGCTGTCTGCTGTGACAGTATTTTTTATGCAATATCTGAAGATAGTTAAAAACCCTTTCTCTAATCTCCATCTCGCCACCTGCTTAACTCATGAGTTAGGATGACTATATTTTAATCAGATGATATGAAAAGAATAGAAGTTGAGCAAAGAACTATTTTAATTGGTTTGGCAGGTAGCTACGGCTATGGTTTAAATCGTCCTGATTCTGACTTTGATTATCGGGGAGTATTTATCGCACCCAAAAGGTATTATTTGGGATTTGATCGCATAGAACAAAAAGATACTGGTTGGGATGAACCAGGAATATTTCCATTTGTGGATGGTAATAAAGACACAGTTATATATGAATTAAGAAAAATCCTCCAGTTATTAGCGGGCGCGAATCCCAATGTTTTAGAATTGCTCTGGTTAAATAACTATCCTTTTTTAAGCGCAGTCGGACAGCATTTAATCGATCATAAACAGCTATTTCTAAGTACAAAGGTAAAACATACTTACACTGGTTATGCTTTTGCCCAAATCAAAAAGATGGAAACTCATCGTAAGTGGTTGTTAAAGCCACCGCAAAAAAAACCGATACCATCTGACTTCGCTATAGAAGACGAAGCACCCCTAAGTAAAGATGAGCTAAATGCTTTTCTGGAGTATCTTTATAACTTAATCAGAGGACGGATTGAGTTTTTGGAAGAAGCAGAACAATTATATCAATTGCTGACAGCAGATATTGATTTTAAAGGAGTTTTAAAACAATATACTTTACCCGATGAAACTTTGGAATATACCCAAAAGTTAACCAATAGCCGTAAAGATTTTATCCGTCTGCTTCAGAAAAGCCAAAGCTATCAAATAGCTTTAAGAGAATGGAAGGCTTACTTATCTTGGCAGGAGAATAGAAATCCGGCTAGAGCAGAAATGGAAAGAAAGTCGGGTTTTGACCTCAAACATGGAATGCACTGCATTAGATTGTTACGCAGTGGAGTAGAAATATTGCGGCGAGGTGAAGTGATTGTAGATAGGAGAATAGCTGGTGATGTTGAGGATTTAAAAGCTATTTTAAAAGGTGAGTATTCTTATGAGCAGGTGATGAAAACGGCGGAAGATTTGGTCGCCGAAATGGAAATTGTTTGCGAACAATCTGCGCTACCTCAGAAACCTGATTTGGAGCAAATTAATGAGTTGTGTATGGAATTGGTGGAAATGCAGAATTGGTGATTGGGCATTGGGATTAGGGGAGAGGTGATAGGTTACAGGTGATAGGGAATAATCTGTATCCTATTTCCTTCTTCACTCCCCAGTCCACATTAAATACTGTGCATTAAGTCAGCAAAACCGTAGAGGCTGATGATGAGTAATAGGGATGCCGTTAGTTGGGTAATTCGCGTCTGGGGTGAGGGTGCGATCGCTTCCCGCACTAAGATAGAAATAGATGCTCCAACGACTAAGCTCAAGCCTAAGATTAAATAGGGCATGTCGGGTAAAATACTGGCTATTGCCAGCATTGCGATCGCTAATAAGAGCATCAATAATTCTACAAACCTGGGCGGGTTGTATTGGCTAGATAAAACAAAGCTGTTGAACCAAAAAGACCAAAATCTCATAGTCAGTGTTAAGTATTGAGTGCTGAGTTAAGAGGGCTGAGTTAGACTCTGGCAATTTTAGATTTGGAATTTTGGATTTTTCTTCAATCCAAAATCCAAAATCTAAAATCTAAAATTAATTAACCCCTAGCCCCTAACTTTTGACCTGTGCCATTTTTTTGTGCAGTATCACTTTCTGGTAGTTCGACACCAAAAATGCGGCTAAAAACTTTGGCGACTTTGTAGCCAGAATCAATCGATTCTAAGGGGTCTTTCCGCAGTCTGTGACGCAAGCATAGCGTAATTACGCGATGGATATCATCAACTGTAACTTCAGTGCGTCCTTCATAAGCTGTTAAGGCTTTGGCGGCGCGGTTACTAACAATGTCACCCCGTAAACCATCTACATCCAGTTCTGAACAGACTTCAGAAATTTTCACCCGCAAATCATAGTCAATTTTCACTTCTGGCAAAAGCTGTTGAGCATTGACAATTTGCTCTTGCAATGCTTCTTGCTGGGGTTTGTAGTTTTCGAGAAATACTGGCGGATTTTGGTCAAAATCCGCCCGTTGTTCCACGATTTGCACCCGCAAGGCTGGTTCTTTGACTGTGTGAATTTCTGCGTGCATCCCAAAGCGATCGAGTAATTGGGGGCGTAGTTCGCCTTCTTCTGGGTTTCCAGAACCCACAAGCACAAAACGCGCTGGGTGACGGATAGAAATACCTTCCCGTTCTACAGTGTTCCATCCACTGGCAGCGGAGTCGAGTAATACGTCTACGAGGTGGTCATCTAGTAAGTTGACTTCATCCACATAAAGAATGCCTCGGTTAGCCTTTGCCAGCAGTCCTGGTTCAAAAGCTTTGACACCTTCAGATAAAGCTTTCTCGATGTCGATTGTGCCACAAACTCGGTCTTCTGTAGCTCCTAGCGGCAGGTCTACCATTTGGACTTTTTTCTGAGCTACAGGAATTTCCGCCCCTTGTTCTAACAGTTGGCGGACTTCATCGCTCATTAAGTCGGGGTCGCTCGGATCACTACTGAAGGGGTCATTAGCAACCACAGAAATTTCTGGCAGCAGATCCGCCAGCGCCCGGATAGTTGTGGATTTTCCGGTGCCGCGATCGCCCATAATCATTACACCCCCAATTTTGGGGTCAATCACGTTCAATAGCAGCGCCAGTTTCATTTCTTCTTGGCCCACAATTGCCGTAAAAGGAAATACTACGCGACGCGCACTTGCCGTGGATTGAGCAGTTGGACTCACTAAATTACCTTAACAATATTTTTCTTATTACAGTTATTTATTGTGACACAGGTAGGGCGTGGGGGGAATGAGAAAGGAGGAGAAGCAGGGGAGCAGGGGAGAAGTTGCAGTAAGTTTTTCCCCTCTGCCCCTTTGCACCTCTGTCTCTTGTGCCCAATGCCCAATGCCCAATGTCTACTGGGCGGCACTAATGGCTACTAGCTGCGTCAAGCACTTTATAACTTATGCTAGTTCTGCTTTAGTTTTTCTGGTGCAAAAGTTCTATAAGCAGGGAACGAACAACTACCAACTCATTAATCCTGTAGTAAGCATAAATACTTGTAAACTATATGGTTAGTAGATTCAATTATAAAAACTAGTAATGGCGTGTGTGGGTAGATAATGCATCATTTAAATCTATGAAATCACCTTTTATTGTTCAAAGTTGGCGGCGTAGATGCACAGCAGCTTGTCGTCAGACATCGCTCAAATATCTTTTTCCGATTCTCATTTTAATATCCTTTGTTACGGTATTACTGGTAGACAGTTTCATCCCTGCGATCGTTGAAGGTGGGCGCTTCAGTGCGATCGCACAGATACCCCGTCAGGAAATTCGGGGGGTTTGGATGACCACGAATGATTTTGACACCCTCAAGAATCGGGACAAAGTGCAGGATGCAGTGAGTCAACTGCAACGGATGAACTTCAACACAATCTATCCTGTGGTGTGGAATTCTGGATATGTGATGTATCCCAGTGCCCTAGCACAACGCGCAGGTATTCAACCTTTTGTTTACAAAGGTTCAGATGGACATGATATTCTTACAGACCTCATTACTCAAGCCCATCGCAAAGGATTGCTAGTAATTCCCTGGTTTGAGTTTGGTTTCATGGCTCCCCCAACCTCAGAATTGGCACTAAATTACCCGGATTGGTTCACACAAAAGCGGGATGGTAGCCAAACTTCAAACAGTGCGGCTGGTGAGGTGATGTGGCTCAATCCGTTCCATCCACAAGTGCAACAGTTCATCACCAATCTAGTGCTGGAAACTATTACCCAATATGATGCCGATGGCATTCAGTTTGACGATCATACGAGTTTGCCCTACGAATTTGGCTACGATCAATATACAGTTGCCTTGTATACCAAAGAAACTAAAAATGCTCCCCCAACTAATCCCCAAGATCAGGCATGGGTAAAGTGGCGGGCAGATAAAATTACGGCGTTCATGGTACAACTTAACCAAGCGGTAAAGCAGAGAAAACCCCAGGCGATTTTCTCCGTTGCTCCTAATTACTATGATTTTGCTTACAAGTTTCACCTGCAAGATTGGCTAGGTTGGATGCGACAAAATATTGTGGACGAGTTAATTGTGCAAATTTATCGTCCGGATCTGCAAAGTTTTGTGGCAAATATTTCCCGCCCAGAAATTCAAGAAGCGCAACAAATAATTCCAACTGGAATTGGCATTATGACAGGGTTACGAAATAACCCAGTTCCTATGCAGCAAATTAAGTCTCAGGTGCGGGCTGCCCAAGAACGCGGTTTAGGCGTCACCTTCTTTTATTATGAAAGTCTTTGGAACGATGCCCTAGAATCTTTAAACGAGCGACAAGCTGGATTTGAAACTCTCTTTCCATCTCCCGCACTCCGCGCCAGAGCTGAATAACTTTTCTGTTTAAGCTCATATTAATGAGTTCGTAGTAAGGACTTTAGTCCTTATTTTTTAAGCACTAAAGTGCTTACTACAAACTCTCAATACTAACTTAATATAACTTCTTACTTCCCACTCCCTACTCCTAACTCAGTATGACAATCTTCTACCGAAGTACGTTGTCGCATGGCACTAACTAAAGCCTCGTAGCTAGACCAATTTTCTTGTAGTAGAGTTTTTGCTTGGAGAGCATGAAAACGCAGTTTTTGCTGATAAACTGACTCAGAAAAGCCTAACATTGTCAAGACTCCTATCAGCTTGCTTTTATCATCAGTTCCACCCTCAGCATTATTAAAAACCAGGGTTTCAGCAGCAATACCCGCCATCCAAACAGTGCAGTAACGGTCTAGCATTTGGGCGCTGATTTTACCTGCTTCTAGTTGAGATGCTAATTCGCCATCATCAAAGCTAACGCCGCCTTGTCCAGGTTGCCCCTGTTTCCAGGCTTCCCAAGCGCTGAGTGTGTAGCCAGTAACAGGAATACCCAACAGGTAAGCAATCAAGAAATGTCCTGCTTCGTGGTGGACGATGCGATCGCGGTGTTCTTTTGAAAAACCAGCAATCCAATCTACAAAGATAGTACCACCCTTGCCTTGCAAGCTAAAACTATCTAACGTAGCTATGCCTAAAATGGTGAAAGTAGCGATCGCTGGTACTGCGGGCGATAAGTTTAAGAATGGCCCGAGCAGTACCGATAGGGTCATGAGAAAGATAGATATTGCAACTAAATTTAGGCTAGTTTGGCTCATTGAGAGTTTTCTGAGAATCTGCTTAATCTTTCTTTATTATGAGGCGAGATTAGCTACAAAAGGAATGTGATTAAACAATCGTGCATTTACTGAGAATGACTTCCAACCCATTCTGTACCTGTTCAAGTTCTTCACGCTTTTGGTAAATCCACGTCTTTTCAGCCTCACGTTGTTCCAGAGTTTCACTGTGAGCCTTTTCCTGCTGTTCTAGGAGGTTTTCGTAAAGTGCGATCGCTTCTGCTATGACTCGACTGGCTGATTCAACTCGGCTATTAAAGACTAAGCCAACAATTTCATCTAATTCCTGGTCAATTTTTAAGTTATCTAAATTTTGTATTCCTATCTCACAAACTTTGCGTTTTATTTGGTCATTAATTCCATTAAATCCTATCATCCCAGAACCAATTTCTCCAACCATACCAGCAGCTAATGCTGCTAAAATTACAACAGGAGTTAAACCAAGTCCAGCAAATACTATTAATGCAATAGCTGTAGCACCACCTATCCCAATGCCACCCCACAAAGCTCGATCACCAATAAAATTATTTTTTATTCCACTAATTGCTAAGTATAGCGGGTCACTCCAATGAGTTGGTATTTGCTGATTAAGCTTATTAAATTTAGCTTCTATTACTTTTAATATTCTAGCAATCTCCGAATCTAATTTCTCAATATATTCCTTTAAAATACCTGATGTCAGTGTCTTGTTTACCTGGTCATCTATCTCTTGCGATAAATCTATACTAAATTGATTCACATAATCTTGTATGAGTTTCTCTTGATTAAAAACAGGGCTGTGTTTAGAAAACCATTTCTCACTTTTTTCTTTCATGGAGATATGCAATGTTTTACGCCACTCATTATAGGTATTTTTAGCTGGAACACTTGCTTCTTTCTTTAAGTTATTTGCTATATGTCTAATTTTTATATCATAACCGCTTGCTTCACCAATTTGTTCTAATAGGTTATACTTTTCTATTTCATAAATTTTAATTTTTCCATCTAAAGTATCCACTGGTTGATATAGCCCATCTAAACCTTTTTCGATAACTCTATTTATTTGACTAATAGAGTGCTTAATTTTTATTCTTCCACTATCAAATGTCAAAAACTTCTCAAGAGACTGGGTAAAATGTTGGAAGGCTTTCAAATAGTCATCTTCAGTTCCCTGTAAAATTGCATCCAGCGCAGCTTGAGCAGAAATAAAATGAACGCGGTTTTCACCTGCAACTATAGGATTTTGACCTTGTACAATTATTTTGATCCTCCGTTGCACTAGCTCACGTCCTTTTTTGCTACGCACTAAATCTATAAAATTTCCTACTACAAAAAGATTGGTAGCAGGTTCATTTTCTTTACCATGATTTAATTGAGTTTTCACATCCTGGAGTAAGCCCCGTTCTACCTGAGTTAGAGGATGTGAGGCATTAGTTAGGAATATCACTGCATCCGTATTCTTCAGCAGTTTTTGAGTAATGGCGGTGCGGTTAGGGTGTTCGTTTAATCCTGGAGAATCTACAATTTCTACTCCACTATTGCATAACTCTAAATCAGGATGCTCAAAAATAATTTCATCAATTTCATCATCTACTAATTCATCACTCAGACATCCAAGTGCTGCATCTTCTGAAATTGTTACTTTTAGTTGATATTGCTCAAAAGGAATTTCTTCTTCCCGTCCATCTTTATAACGACAGATAACCCGCTTTTCGGTTCCATATTTTAAAACTGTTACCATACCAGTACAAGGAATCTCTCTTACAGGTTGAATTTCTTCACCTAGTAAGGCATTAAGTAAGGTTGATTTACCTTGACTAAATTCGCCTAAAACTGATATCCGAAAGCGCTCGGATTGTATTTTTTGAGATATTTCCTTTACCTCTTCTATCAAATTGTGAGGGAAGAAGCCACGATTCGTACAGTCTTGAATTATCTGAAATAGCTGATAACAACAATTGTCTAATTGTTTACGATATTCTTGGAATTTTCTCAATTCTCCGTAAGATACATTTCTGTGCGGTTTAGTTATTTTGAGCGAAGTATCCATAAAAATTGTGAGGTGATAGAGTTTTTCAAGCTTAGTATGCCCATATTTAGACAAAATTAATTAATATACCGAATAAATACGGTTATCTTTACTTTTTTATACCAGTTAGGCTCAAGAGAATTAGCTTTTAGCAACCTAAAAATATGCTGTTCCAATTTGCGCCTGCAATTCAAGCTGCTATTGATGCTGGTAAATATCTACAGGTCTTCAGCGATGGAGTACCTTTAAGTATGGCTAGAGATGCAGTTAGCGGGCAGTTTATTGCCCATGCTATTGGTGCTACTGTGAACAACAGCCCTTTATCTCCACTGATAGTAGCTTCTAATCTAGTGATGAGTGGAGCGCAGATGTATCAAACTCAGCAAGGCTTTACATCTGTATTAAATGGCTTGCAAACTATACAGACTAGCTTGGGTGTGCTACAAGCAACTACAGCCTTAATTGGGGTGGGAACAGTAGCAGGTGTAGCACTGACAGCAGTAAACCTGCACCAGACACTGAAATTAAGAAAAGAAGTAGAGCAAATGAGGCTGGAAGTCAAAAACGGCTTTATTGACTTAAAACAAGCCTTAAAAGACCAAGGAGTAGAAATTAGGCAAATAATCGAGCAAGTAGCCCAAGATATCAAATTTGAACAACACCGTACAGTTTTAGTGAGGGCGTATGGGGTGTTTATCCAGGCGATGAACCGCTTCCGTTCAGCGATGCAAGTGCAAGATTTTAGCCGGAGAAACGCCGAAATTGATGGTGTGAGGGGAATGTTATTTACGGCTTTAGCAGATTACAGCAATCCGCATCTACTCGAAGAAACCTGTGCAGCTGGCCAATTACGTAGACTCGAATGTGCTTGGGCAATTGAACAGGTGATTGTTGCAACTTATCAAGTGCAGAATGAGGTTTCAGCAGTGAGCGATCGCCTGTCTCATCTCCAAGATAAAATCTGTAAAGATGCTCTCACTGTGATTAATCGCTGTGAATCACATGATGAGCTTGATTTTCTCTTTCCTGAAATTATCCGCATTAAAAATCATGATTTAGCAGTATTGGAATCGTGGCAAAATCATGTTGATTGGATGCGATCGCTTCCTTCATCAGAATTGAAACTTTTAAGTAGTACTGATTTTAATAGTTCACAACTCACTACTAATGCAGATGCTCATCACTCCGCAATCAATTTAGCAGAACCGCCAGAACAATTAGTATATGAGAGTTTAACCGAAAAGTCTCATTTCTATTCGCTTCGTGACCAGTTGTTATTTATATTCGAGCCTGAACTACGTCGAGAATACGAATTTTATATTAGTGAGCAAGCTGTAATTACTGGTCATAAAACATTAGTTGCATCTAATTTACAACAGGCATCAGACCTAACTGTTGCTAATCTTTATTACTACTTTAACATTAGAAATGAATCGAAAGATAAGACAGAAGTCGTTTCAGCTAATTAAAACAGCTATGGCAATTCTGGAAATAACTATTTTAAAGTCCGCCTACGCGGACTTTGTTTGTATATACAGCAGATTTCAACTTCTCTACGAGAGGCTACGCCAACGTGAGGTACAAAAATACTACTGTTCTATTACCATAGACTAATAGAAAAACTCACGCGCTCACAGTGTGATTGTATATTAGGGGTCTAAACAGATTGTTTGTCTGTTTCTAACCTAGTTCCAAACTTGTCACAGCAAAGACGCGATCAATAGGTAAATTAGGAATTTCTTTAGTGTACATCCGAGCCGTTTGAGAGACTGGCTGCAATTGGTAACGTTGAACTAGGTTAATCGCTTGTACATTTGCATCTGGCACATCAAAAAACACTGGAGCATGAGGATTTTCTGCAAGCAAGGCTTGAAATAATGCTTCAGCAATCTGTTCGTCATTAGCAAACAGTGGCCCAATCCGAAAACCTGTATGAGCAGACCGGATAACTCCGTAACCAACAAGATATCCATTTTTGATAAACCCGAAAGCAGTACTTTCTGGCTGTTCAATCCAATGTCGCAGAAATAGCGATCGCTTAGAAGGAAAAAGTTGGCAATCGTAAGCTACCAATTCTTCAAAAGGCACTGTTTTCAGTTCGATGATACCAGCAGGCACAACACCGCCACCGCCACCCACCCCTTGATAACGAATATGGTTATAAGCGATTTGGAAGCCAGACTTTTTGTAGTTATCTTGTTGAGCTACTACACCATCCAAGCCGATGTTACGGTCAGCACCTAGATAGTCAATTGCTGTCTTCCAAATTTTCATACCCAACCCCTGCCCACGAAACTGGGGTTTCACAATGTAAAAACCTAGAATGGCGAAGTGTTGATCGTAAGCAACAGCAGAAATGCACCCGACTGGCTCACCATTCAACTCGCCCAATAAAAAACTGTTCTTGTCAGTTTGATAAAAAGATTCAGCATCATACCTTCCTGGATTCCAACCTTCGCTTGCTGCCCAAGTAATCGCCAAATCAATTTCCGACCTGTTCATTTTGCGGACGATGAAGTTGTCAGGGATCATAATATCTTCTTACTATCAGGCTGTTAACTATTTAACTTCGCTTTCGCAAACCCAGCGATAAGTCTTAATATTTTTATACTCATCTCTCGTAAAATTACATTCTTTCGGATAGAAAATCACTCGAATACTACTGTTCTATTTATGCAACTTCTTGCGCTCGCTCTCTTAGAGGATGTTTGAAAAGTCCTTTTCTTAGTAGCAAAACGTTTTAGATACCCCTAAATCCCCCGATAAATTGGGGGA
>NZ_JBALEL010000029.1:0-58797 GCF_036917935.1 Nostoc sp.
GTGTGGTCTTTAGCGTCGCCTACAGCCCCAATGGACAACAGTTAGCTTCTGCTAGTTCTGACAAGACGATCAAAATCTGGGATGTCAGCAGTGGTAAACCCCTCAAAACCCTGACTGGTCATAGCAGTGTGGTCTTTAGCGTCGCCTACAGCCCCAATGGACAACAGTTAGCTTCTGCTAGTTCTGACAAGACGATCAAAATCTGGGATGTCAGCAGTGGTCAACTCCTGAAAACCCTGACTGGTCATAGCAGTACCGTCAGAAGCATCGCCTACAGCCCCAATGGACAACAGTTAGCTTCTGCTAGTGATGACAAGACGATCAAAATCTGGGATGTCAGCAGTGGTCAACTCCTGAAAACCCTGACTGGTCATAGCAGTACTGTCAGAAGCGTCGCCTACAGCCCCAATGGACAACAGTTAGCTTCTGCAAGTGATGACAACACGATCAAAATCTGGGATGTCAGCAGTGGTCAACTCCTCAAAATCCTGACTGGTCATAGCAGTTTTGTCAGTAGCGTCGCCTACAGCCCCAATGGACAACAGTTAGCTTCTGCTAGTGATGACAACACGATCAAAATCTGGGATGTCAGCAGTGGTCAACTCCTCAAAACCCTGACTGGTCATAGCAGTTGGGTCTTTAGCGTCGCCTACAGTCCCAATGGACAACAGTTAGCTTCTGGAAGTGCTGACAACACGATCAAAATCTGGGATGTCAGCAGTGGTCAACTCCTCAAAACCCTGACTGGTCATAGCAGTTTTGTCAGTAGCGTCGCCTACAGCCCCAATGGACAACAGTTAGCTTCTGCTAGTTCTGACAAGACGATCAAAATCTGGGATGTCAGCAGTGGTCAACTCCTCAAAACCCTGACTGGTCATAGCAGTCAGGTCTATAGCGTCGCCTACAGCCCCAATGGACAACAGTTAGCTTCTGCAAGTGATGACAAAACAATAATTTTATGGGATTTGGATTTCGATAATTTATTACACAGTGGTTGCAAATTGCTGAATAATTACTTCATTGGCCATCCAGAAGTGTTAGAAGAGTTGCAATCATGCCAAACTCCATCACGTTTGGCGCAAGGGGCGACAACGTTAGTCATCCAAGGTGAGAAGTTAGCGCGAAATAATGATATTAAGGGCGCTGTAGAAAAGTTTGGCAAAGCACAGCAGTGGGATAATAAATTAAAGTTTGATTCCCAGGCGAGAGCGAAAGAGTTGGCGAATCAAGGTAAGGTTGAATCGCAGTCGAACTCACCTTAAAAGGGCGGTTAGAATATCTACGTAGGTTGGGTTGAGGAACGAAACCCAACAAACCCGCGAAAAAGTTGGGTTTCGCAAAGCCTCAACCCAACCTCCGATTTTCTTCAGTGCGATCGCTCCTGTTCAATAGGGCTAAGAGGTTGTTTGAAAAGTCCTCTTGTCGGTATCAAAACATTTTAGATCCCCCTAAATCCCCCTTAAAAAAGGGGGACTTTGATTCCGGTTCCCCCCTTTTTAAGGGGGGTTAGGGGGGATCAAAGTGCCTAAAATCACAGCCAAATACTTTTCAAACATCCTCTAAGATTGAGTTGCATCAATATATATAGACGAAATAGATAATCACAAGGTAGAAGGATGGTATACAGCGATTTTAGTCTCGCTCAGGTGAAAAAGAGTTTTGACTTAACACTCGATGAAACTCGGAATTTATTTGCTGATACCAAACCTGTTACACCATCAGAAACTCTCACAACGATTTTAATAGATTACATTCCTTTAGCAACTGCAATTTCAACCGAAAAAGCCAGATCAGAGTTTTTAATTGCCCCAATACTGGCAGAGGCCAGACGATTATTAAATAATAAAATCTCACTGTTTTCGGGTAATGAATTTAATGTTGATGCAACTCAAGGCTTGCAAGGTTTTTGCGATTACATCATTAGCAATTCCCAAGAGCAATTATTTCTTTCTGCTCCGGTAATGTTTATTTTTGAGGCGAAAAAAGAAGATATTATCGGCGGTCTTGGTCAATGTGTAGCGGCAATGATTGCGGCACAGTTGTTCAATCAAAATCAAGGCAATGAAGTTGGGCGGATTTATGGATCGGTTACTAGTGGAACTAACTGGAAGTTTTTATTTTTAGAAGAGACGACTGTTTATATAGATTCGACTGAGTACTATATTAAAGAAGTTGATAAAATTTTGGGTATTTTATTGCAACCTTTTCAGCCTATTTTAACTACTGTTTGAAAAGTCCTTAGTGATGTATCAAATACTCTTAGATCCCCCTAAATCCCCCGATAAATTGGGGGACTTTGATTCCGTTTCCCCCCTTTTTAAGGGGGGCTAGGGGGGATCGATAAGTGCCTGATATCACAGCCGACCACTTTTCAAACAACCTCTTAACTACTGTTTGAATACATAGCAGGCGATAATCTTTTCCCCAAGCGGACTATCTTAATGGTGCGTTGGCGCAGCCCGCCGTAGGCATCGCTTATAAAGGTAAACTGGTATGGATTGGAGAACTTATATTATTAAAAAAGGCTAGAAACGGCATCTAAGCTGTCTCTAGCCTTAATTTACTTAATGGGCAGTACCAGACTCGAACTGATGACATCCTGCTTGTAAGGCAGGCGCTCTACCAACTGAGCTAACCGCCCTTTTGACTAATCCTTAACTAATATAGCAAAAGATTTCGGGTTGCGCTAGTAGTTTTAAGAAAATCTTTTTTCTCTTATACTGACTCAGTATTCAGTTACTCAGCACGGGCTAAACGCCCCGCTATCGCTAACAGGATTTAGGATGCCCTCTGGTCGGACGCACGATCGCATTACTATGTATGCTCTGCCGTTGGTGGCGGGCGTTACTTTGTGGCAGACTCGCAGTAGCAATGCGACTTTGTTGGTTGCAGGCGGGTTTCTCTTTGGCGGGCTGATGTTTGGCCCCGATTTGGATATTTACTCTGTGCAATTTCAACGCTGGGGTTTCTTGCGCTGGATTTGGCTACCTTATCAAAAAAGTCTCCGTCATCGTTCTTTTTTATCCCACGGGCCGATTATTGGCACGATTCTGCGGATACTTTATCTAGGGTGTTTGCTAGCTATTTTGGCAATTTTCGTTTTGGGAATTGCCCAAAGGTTATGGAATCTGAGTTTTACTTGGCAAGATTTGGGGGGAACTGTGGGGCGATCGCTCGTACAATACGATACTGAATATATCGCTTTGTTTTTGGGGTTGGAACTCGGTGCGATGAGTCATTCTCTCAGCGATTGGGGGGGGTCGGCATATAAGCGGGTGCAAAAACAGGGGGTTCGGGGGTTGCTTCCTAGTGGCAAAATTAAGAGGCGCAATGTGAGGAGGAGTGGGGGTCGTCGGCCGAAGACGAAGAAATGATTTGTTAACGCAAAGGGACGCTGAGGGAAGCGCAAAGGGACGCTGAGGTATGGAAAATCAAGATGAGAGTTTGGGGGCGTTGCAGGAGTTAATTGAGGTGGTGGCGAAGTTGCGCGAGCCTGATGGTGGTTGTCCTTGGGATTTGGCGCAAACTGCCGAAACGCTGACGCCTTATGTGATTGAGGAAGCTTATGAGGTGGTGGACGCGATTAAGGGTGGGGATAAGGATGCGATCGCAGAGGAGTTAGGCGATTTATTATTACAGGTGGTATTGCAAGCTCAAATCGCTAGCGAATCTGGGCAATTTTCTCTCAAAGAAATAACTCAGGGGATTTCCCAAAAGTTGATTCGCCGTCATCCTCATGTGTTTGGTGATGTGTCGGTTGCCAGTGTGGATGAGGTGCGGCAAAATTGGGAACAAATCAAAGCTGCGGAAAAGGGCGAAGCATCTCCAGAGGCGCAAAAATTTAGTGCTAAACTCGCTCGTTATGGGCGCACTCTTCCCCCTTTGACGGCGGCGATGAAGATTTCTCTAAAGGCTGCGGCGATCGGGTTTGAATGGGAAAATATTCAGGGCGTCTGGGATAAGTTTTATGAGGAGTTGGGTGAGTTTCAACAGGCTTTAGCTGAGGAAACACCCGAACGACAACAAGCAGAATTAGGCGATTTACTATTTGCGGTTATTCAGCTAGCCCGTTGGCATAATCTTGACCCTAGCACCGCTTTGCAAGGCACGAATCAGCGCTTTGTCCAGCGATTAGAAAAAATGGAGGCGGTTGTTGACCGTCCCCTTTCTGATTACAGTTTGAATGAGTTAGAAATTCTCTGGCAACAAGCAAAAGCCCAACTTGCTCAAGAAGGGTGTGGGGAGTAGGAAATGGGGCATTGGGTATGGAGAAGAGACAAGGGAGATAAGGAAGAGGGGGTAGACAAGGAAGAGACTTGTTCAATAATTCCCCCTTGTCCCCCTCATCTCCCACACTCCCCACTCCCTTCTTCAAGATTTTTGAGCATCAAACCACTTATCATATAGCGATTGATAAGTGCCATTTTCTTTGAGACTCAGCAGAGCCTGATTAATTGGTTTGCGATAAGGACTATTATTGGGCAGAATGATGCCGTAGCTTTCTTCACGCAAGATACTGCCAACAATCTGTACTTTCCCTTTGCCTTCATTGGCAGCATAGAAGAGGAGTACAGGCGCATCAAACACTACGGCATCAGCTTTTTTTGTTTGCAGAGCATCATAAGCTTGCTCAATCTTAGTAACTTCTAAAACTGAAATCTTATGTTCTCGTAGGTATGTGGCCGCTGTGCTACCCGCAGTTGTGGCCACTAGCTTACCGGGTAAATCATCTATACTCCTGATATCACCCTGAAGCTGTTGCACTGTCAATGAAGTAGTAGCGCTGGCTGTAAAGTAGGCGACAAATAGTACTCCGATAAACATCCAGACAATACCTACTAGGCGTCCCAG
Organism: Nostoc sp.; assembly: GCF_036917935.1. GTDB lineage: Bacteria > Cyanobacteriota > Cyanobacteriia > Cyanobacteriales > Nostocaceae > Nostoc. Next base: position 4,852 of record NZ_JBALEL010000029.1, read on the forward strand.
TACTCCCTTGGGCATTTCATCAGCTTGGGTTGCTAATGTGGCAGCTGCCCACCAACAGGCTTTGAAAATGCCAGGAAAGTATGATTTGGGAATCATCCCATCTTTGTGATGGCGCTCAGATAACCAAATAATATGGGCTGCTACAACAATTAGCACTAGGGCAACGCCTATTACCTGCAAAAGGCTAGCAGAGAAAAACAATTGCAAAATATTTGGGAAGGCACTGTTGTTGCTCTCTGGGTTTCTTACCATAATTTGCAGCCCCCCAGTAAAAATGGGTAATGAGAAATCAAAATTCTGCTCGCGTTCGGCTGTAATCGAGATTGCGGAAATCCCCAAGTTGGCTTGGCTTTCCTTAATAGCAGAAAGCAGTTCCGGCACAGAGGAATATTCAATAAATTTAGACTCTACATTAATTTGGTTAGCGATGCTGCGCCAGAGATCGATACTGAATCCCGATAGCTCACCTTTGTCTGAGATCACAAAAGGCGGTATAACTCGTGTAGCCACTAATAACGGTTGTTGGAGTTGTGGTTTTTGGGCCAGCCCTGGGGATATCATTAACAAGAATGCCAGAATTATACCTACTAATCCTATGCAGGTATATAGTGCTAAGGAACACCTAGTTTTGTCTTTGCGGTAATATCTGTCAAAATAGCGAATCGGGCTTTTTATCCTAGCTATAAGTTGGCGAAATCTACTAGCGATCGCATTTATCATCAGAATTTTCTTAGGGTTGCGTACATAATCTATTTATCATGCCCATCCCATATCAAATATCACGTTCATCATCCCCCTAAAACCAATTTTTTTCAGATTTAGAGGAGATGAATATGGCTAAGGCTAGGCTCTTGGATAAGATTATTCAACTGGTGACTGGTGACTGCGGATTAAGCCCTAAGGACTAGACATCTGGTGAACTTAAATATGCTTTATCCAGAACTCTAAATGGATTTCTTGATGAATTCTTTGTTTTAATATAATAGTATTTACAGGTCGAGACAACTATATTGTGTCTAATTCACTTTGTAGAACTCACGTTGGAAAGACAAACCTCTATCTTTTGAGCAATAGTATTGAGATCAGCTTTTAGCGTATACTTTGGTTTATACTTGCTTGATGTTTTCTTTAAGGCGCGCTTCTTAGTATTTGCAAAGTGAGCAACATGAATGTAGACGATTTTAGTCAGCAAATAGAGATATTGCGCTCACGGGTCACGGGATTACTGCAAAGGACTGCAAGTGAGCCATACTCACAACAAGAGCTAACAGCAGAAGCTTTTGAAGAACTTCAAATCACTTTGGAAGAACTAAAAATCGCCTCCGAGGAACTACAAGCAACACGAATGGTAGTAGAGAAGGAGCGTCAGCGCTACCAAGAATTATTTGATTTTGCGCCTGATGGTTACTTGGTAACTGATACATTGGGCACTATCCTGGAAGCCAACCGTGCTGCTAGCATACACATCAATATTTCACAGCGATTTTTGATTGGTAAACCGTTGCTTACTTTCATCGCCAAGTCAGATCATCAAGCTTTTTTTAACTACCTAACTCAGTTGCAGCAGATCGACCGGGGTGGAGAATGGGAAGTGTGTTTACAACCACGAGAAAAAATCTGTTTTGATATTGCTTTGACAGTAGTTACCGTCCGTAACGAAAAAGGTAAGCCAGTTGCTCTGCGCTGGCTAATGCGTGACATTAGCCAGCGTAAGCGTTTAGAGTTACAGCGCCAACAGTTATTTTCTAATGAGCAAGCCGCCCGAATTGCAGCCCAAGCAGCAGAGAGGCGCTCTAATTTTTTGGCTGAAGCAAGTCGTGTATTGGTATCTTCCTTGGATTACCGTACTACCCTAACCAGGGTCGCGCAATTAGCAGTGCCTACCCTCGCCGATTGGTGTATTGTGGATGTCGTCGAAAATAATTTGGCAGTCTTCAGTAACCCCGTCATCGCTGCATCTGAACCGGCAAAAGAAGCACTCATAAGAGAACTCCAACAACGCTATCCAATCCCTGTTGATGCTGATTATGGCCCACCGAAGGTTTTACGGACTGGTAAGCCAGAACTAGTTATAAACATTCTTGAGTCTTCATTACAGAGAAAAGCCTTGAATGAGGAACACCTAAATCTCCTGCGCCAACTCCCAATTAAGTCTCAGATGGTAGTGCCACTGTTGGTACGTCAACGCAAGCTAGGGACAATTCTATTTGCCTCTGCACAACCAGGACGCTATTACACTACTGTAGACCTAGAAATGGCTGAAGAACTTGCTCAACGGATAGCATTCGCCATTGAAAATGCACAGCTTTATCAGCAAGCCCAGGAAGCTAACCGCATCAAGGAAGAGTTTTTAGCGATCGTTTCCCACGAACTTCGTACACCTCTCAATTCTATGCTGGGTTGGGTTCAAGTAATACGGACTCGAAAATGGGACGAAGCAACTACCTCTAAGGCATTGGAGACAATCGAGCGGAATGCCAAACTTCAAAGGAAACTGATTGAAGATATCCTGGATATTTCACGGATTGTACAAGGTCAAATCCGCCTAAATATTCGTAAAGTTGACCTTGTGCCTATAATTCAGGCGGTAATTGAAGCTGTACATCCCACATCTGAAATTAAGGGTATTCAAGTTGAGTCTAATCTTGACTCCTCAGTTGGTCAGGTTATGGGTGATGCAGAACGCCTTCAACAAGTCTTCTGGAATTTGCTCTCTAACGCCGTCAAGTTTACACCTAGCGGGGGGCGAGTTGAAGTACATCTAGAACAGGTAAACTCAAATGCCCAGATAACTGTCTCTGACACAGGTAAGGGAATTAGTGCTGACTTTCTACCTTATATCTTTGAGCGCTTTCGTCAAGCTGATAGCACAACTACTAGAGCAGACAATGGTTTGGGACTGGGGCTAGCAATTGTACACCACTTAGTAGAAATGCACTCAGGCACAGTCTACGCAGTTAGTGAAGGGGAAGAAAAGGGAGCAACATTTACAGTGCTGTTACCTTTATTAGAACTGCAACCAGAGCAGTTAATTAAAGAGAGTGAAGTAAAAGTCGATAACCTCTCAGTACTCGACGGCTTGCAAATACTCGTTGTCGATGACAATGCCGATACGCGTGAGTTAGTTGCCTTCATTCTTGAAGAGTCTGGAGCGCAAGTGACGGCGGTTAGCTCAGTAGGTGAAGCCCTGGAAGCGCTAGTACGATTAAAACCAGATGTTCTAGTCAGTGATATCGGAATGCCAGATGAGGATGGTTATTCTCTGATTCGCAAAGTACGGGTGCAGGAAGCAGAGCAAGGGGAGAAGATTCCAGCTATAGCACTAACGGCATTTGCTAGAGATGAAGAACGCAGACTCGCTCTACAAGCTGGATTCCAAGTACATGTATCCAAGCCAATCGAGCCAGAAGAGTTGGTGACAGTGGTAGCGAACCTTACCAAAAGCAGTAAACAAGGTTAACGCCCAAGTCCAACCAGGGCTTATAGCGGTTTTCGGCCCTTGTGAGGAGAACCCCAACCCCCTAAGAGGGGGCTAAGATGTACCTTGTATGATTAGGAAACGCTATAAGTTGTTTGAGGATGAACACAATCAGCAAATGCGATCGCTGACAACCGGGAGCATCGTTAATTCACATCACGAGGCATTTGTATAGTGCGTAAGTCCTATACTCGTTCATCCACATCAGAACTCCGTTTATCCACCTCAGAGCCTCAAGACTTCCAATGCCAATGCCCCATTCCCAATCCTCAATGCCCAATGCTACCCCAACACTCGTATGATCAAAATATCAGGAAAACATAACAGCCAGATTTTTACCGCAAAACATGGGCAGTATTTGGGAAATCGATTTTTACTCTCGTCCGATTTTGGACGATAATCAGAAAAAAGTTTGGGAAGTCTTAGTCTGCGAAAGCCCCTTGGATATCAGCACAAAAGCAGATTCTTTGTTTCGCTATGCTCAATATTGTCCCAGTACCCAGGTAAATTCGGGTTGGTTGCGAACAGCATTGCAGGAGGCTATTAACCAAGCCGGAAAAGCACCAATTAAAATCCGCTTTTTCCGCCGCCAAATGAACAATATGATTACTAAAGCCTGCCAAGACTTGAGCATTCCCGCCCAACCTAGCCGCCGTACTTTGGTTCTCAATCAATGGTTAGAACAGCGGATGCAAGAAGTGTATCCTCAAGAACCAGGGTATCAAGGGGGGACTAATCCCTCAGTCCGCTTAGAAAAACCTTTGCCGCAACGTTTACCAGATGCTTTGGAAGGACAGCAGTGGGTATTTGTTACCTTAGATGCTGCGGATTTTGCTGATATGCCAGAGTGGGAAATTGGCTTTGGTGAAGCTTTCCCTTTAGAGTTGGCAAAAGTTTCACCCGAAGCCCGTATTCCTGGTATTTTGATTTTCTCACCGAGAGCGTTGCCCTTGGCTGGTTGGATGTCTGGTTTAGAACTGGCTTTCTTAAGATTTGACACCAGCGAAGAGGCGAGATTGCTTTTAGAAACTGGTGTAACTGAAAGCTGGATTGTGGCAAATATCAAAAAACCTCAAATCTTAGCAGAAGCTAAAGGTTTTGAAGAAGCCAAGCAAAAAGCTAACGGAGTGCATTTTATCGGTGTACAGTCCGATCCCAAAGCACAATCTTTTGCTGGTTTTTGGCTGTTGCAAGAGGTTAATCTTTGAAAATCGGCATGGGGCATGGGAATAGGGGTAATGGCGGCTGGGGGACAAGGAAAATAACTATGACAAATGACTAGATCCGTTGAGACATGACAATGATTTGGGATAATTAACTGCGTCCATCAGTGTTGATCTGCGGTTCCCAATCGTAACTGTAAGGAAACGCTGATGATTTTTGGATGGTTATCTGCGTTTATCAGCGGAAAGTCTGATGCCGACGGCGGGCTGCGCCAACGTTGGCTTTTGACGATCGCACTTTTCTTGAGAGGGCGTTGATATGCGGTTCAAAATCCACAATTCACTAAGGGTCATGGGTTCTGAAAATTTGTCACAAGATACACTAGCCGAACAGTTGCTGGAACTAGCTATAAAATCTGGAGCAGAAGCTGCTGAGGTGTATCAGTCGCGATCGCTTTCTCGTCCAGTGTTTTTTGAGGCAAACCGACTCAAACAGCTAGAAACCAACCAATCTGAAGGCACAGCACTACGGCTTTGGCGAAACGGGCGTCCGGGACTGACGGTAGCTTACGGTTCTGTCTTAGCCGAAGTAATGGTAGAAAAAGCTCTGGCTCTAAGTCAACTGAATCTACCAGAAACAGTAGAATTAGGCTCTAACTCTCAGCCCTCTTACCCAGATTTAGGAGAAAGTGTACCGATAGAGGTTTTGGTGGACTGGGGCAAAGAAGCGATCGCACTCATCCGTGATCCCTATCCCGATGTTGTGTGCAATGGCGACTGGGAATGTGATATTGAAACTACCAGACTAGTTAACACCAAAGGTTTAGATTGTTATTATACCGACACTACCCTCAGCTGCTATGTATCCGCAGAATGGGTACGTGGAGATGATTTTTTGAATGTTTCTGATGGACAAATTAAGCGGGGCGAACTAGACCCAAAGAAATTAGCTAATCAAATTTTACAGCGGTTAATTTGGGCCAGAGAAAATATCTCACCCCCTACTGGTCGCATCCCGGTTTTGTTCACTTCTAAAGCCGCCGATATGCTTTGGGGTACTGTGCAAGCAGCGTTGAATGGCAAACGAGTCTTAGAAGTAGCTTCCCCTTGGGCAGAACATCTGGGTAACGCAGTCGTTGCACCCAGCCTCACCCTCTACCAAGACCCGGAAGCAGGCCCTTACAGTTGCCCCTTTGATGATGAAGGCACTCCTACTCAATCTTTAGTATTTATCGAAAACGGGACTTTACAGCATTTCTATGGCGATCGCACCACCGGACGCCAACTCGGTACTCACACCACTGGAAATGGTTTTCGCCCTGGTTTAGGTAGCTATCCCACTCCTGGTTTATTTAATTTTCTCATCCAGCCAGGTTCGGCATCGCTACCAGACTTGATTCAACAATTAGATGATGGCTTGATTGTGGATCAAATGTTGGGTGGTGGCGGCAGTATTTCTGGAGATTTTTCGATCAACGTTGATTTAGGCTACCGCGTCCAAAATGGTCACGTAATTGGGCGCGTTAAAGATACGATGGTTGCAGGTAATGTCTACACAGCCCTGAAGCAATTGGTTACACTAGGCAACGATGTTGATTGGAATGGTTCTTGTTACACTCCATCTCTGATAGTAGAAGGGCTATCCACGACGGGGAGAAGTAATTAAAAATTCTCAACTCATCGCCAGTAACTGGTTTTAGAAGTAGCAAATGTTGCCTTTTATTCGTTGAAAGTTTAATCAAGAGTGCTGAGTTCTGTTAGCAGTAGCGGGGCGTTTAGCCCTAGTCTCGACTTAGAGTTAAAAGACTGCCCACAAGGGGAGTTGCTCTTATTAAGTACATAAATACTAAGTAATTTCTAATTCACTCAGCACTGAGTGCAGTAAATCATCTCCGAATAACACAATCAATTTGACATCATGTGGTATTTACCTATCTTCCAACGCTTTCGGCAACTGCTACAACCACGGCGTCGTTTAGCAATTTTTGAAGCTTGTCTGATTGGTTTGGTTTCTGCTCTTGCAGCAGTCTTACTTAAATCAGGGGTGGGATTGCTAGGTGCTTGGCGAGTGCAGACATCGCTGCTGCTACCAGCTTGGTTGGTGCTACCAGGCATCGGACTTACCTTGGGATTCCTCGCAGGATGGCTGGTTGAGCGCGTAGCACCAGAAACTTCCGGGAGCGGCATTCCTCAAGTGAAAGCAGTGTTAGCTCGTATACCAATTGCTCTAGATTTGCGGGTTGCCCTGGTCAAGCTAGTCGGTGGTATTCTGGCACTAGGTTCTGGGCTAGCTTTAGGGCGGGAAGGGCCAACAGTTCAGGTCAGCGCAGCTTTAGCAGCTCAACTCAGTCGGTGGTTTCCGACTTCACCAGATCACCGCCGTCAGTTGATTGCTGCTGGTGCAGGAGCAGGGTTAGCGGCTGCCTTCAATACGCCGATTGCAGGTGTGTTGTTTGTAGTAGAAGAACTGTTACAGGATTTTTCGGAATTTACCTTGGGCACTGCGATTCTGGCTTCTTTTATCGGTGCTGTCGTCTCGCGCATATTGGGTGGTCGCAGCCTGGATCTAAATCTAGCATTAACTGCTTCCAAGACAGATTTTTTTGTTCAAGATATTCCCTTCTATTTGGTGTTGGGGATTGTGGCTGGGTTGATGGGGGCGTTATTCAATCGCGGGATTATTGCCAGCTTAACTGTTTACCGCCGCTCTCTACGTTTTGGATTACCTGCTCGTGTCGCCCTTGCTGGGTTAGTGTCTGGGGTGATTGTGGCATTACTACCGCTAGCGTTTCGAGACAACACGGGACTGCGAGAAATTTTAATTACAGGTGAGGCTAGCTGGTCACTAGCCGCGATCGCCTTTGTCTCCCAGTTTATCCTAACTCTGGTAGCTTATGGCTCTGGTGTGCCAGGAGGATTATTTGCTCCCGCTTTGACCCTTGGGGCTGCCCTTGGCTACTTGGTGGGTATAGGAGAACACAGTTTGCTTCTTCCTTTCGGGATAGCCAGTGGATTACCAATTACTTTTGCATTGGCGGGAATGGGCGCATTTTTTACGGCGGTGGCCAGAGTGCCAATGACGGGGATAGTGATTGTGTTTGAAATGACCACAGATTTTAACTTAGTGCTGCCCTTAATGATTGGTTCTGTAACATCGTATCTAGTCGCCGAAAAGTTAGCGCCAGGATCGCTATATGACAAACTTTTGGAGTGGAATGGCATAACTATCCAAAAAGCACCACCTGCGGGGGGGATAATGACAAATTTGACAGCCAAAGATGTCATGCAGCAACAGGTAGAAACTCTGGATACAGAGATGCCTCTAGATGAAGTGATACAAGCATTCGCCCGTTCTCATCATCGTGGCTTTCCAGTAGTAGAGGAAAGTAAGCTTGTAGGAATTGTGACGCAATCAGATTTACTCAATATTCGCGATCGCAACTTAGCAAACGATACTCCTTTAGGGCAAATTATGAGCGCCACTCCGGTGACAGTAACACCGATCCACACCCTAAGCAATGTGCTTTATTTACTCGATCGCTATCAAATCAGTCGCTTACCGGTTGTAGATGGACGAAAACTGATTGGAATTATTACCCGTGCAGATATTATTCGGGCGGAAGCAGACCATCTTAATGGTGCAAATGCGACCCCAAGACTGCGACCAGATCCTTCATATATAGTTTACCAAACGCGATCGCCCAGCATCGGCAGAGGTAGATTATTAGTGCCAGTAGCAAATCCCGAAACAGCGGGTATTTTATTACTTATGGCAGCAGCTATTGCCCGCGATCGCCATTATGAAATAGATTGCGTGCAAATAATGCTGATACCCCGTCACAATTCCCCATCAGAAACACAGGTAAGGACGGCAAAAAGTCGCCGCTTGCTCCGACAGGCGGAAGTCTTAGCAAAAAAATGGCAAATTCCCCTGCATACACAGATTCGAGTTACCCACGATGTAGCCCAGGCAATTTTAGAGACAATCAACGAACAACACATCGACCTGATTTTAATGGGATGGAAAGGTAACACATCTACCCCTGGTCGGATTTTTGGTAACGTTGTAGACACCGTAATTCGCCAAGCCAGCTGCGAAGTCGTGTTAGTAAAATTAGGCAAAACTCCCCAGTCCCCACTCCCCACTCCCCTCTTCAACAACTGGCTAGTTCCAGTGGCTGGTGGCCCCAATTCCGCGTTAGCGATTAAATTGTTACCAGCTTTAATTACATTGGGAAATGATCCGCAAATTCGCCTGACACAGGTGTTTAAGCCATCTGAACTCAAGCCAGATATGTCAGTTTCAGAACAAGCCATCCGCCATTTGATGCGTCGCCGCAAATTGTCCACTACTGTAGTTGCTCTCCCAGTCCAAGCTGATTCAGTAGCAGAAGGTGTGATTAACCTAGTGAAAACCGAAGGTTACGATGTTGTCGTTTTGGGAGCTTCGCGCGAGGGATTGTTGCAGCAAGCGATTCAAGGTAATATTCCAGAAGCGATCGCCTCTGGTGTAGAAAGTACAGTTATTTTGGTTAGGGGTGCGATTAATAAATAAACTCAGATCAATTGGCAACTTCTTGCGATCGCTGTTACAGCTTATCTAAGTAATTAGGACTTACGCACTATACAAATGCCTCATGATCTGAATTAACGATCCTCCCGGTTGTTTCAGGCTTTTCTTAATTATCCTGCGATCGTCAATAGACCAGAATGTAGGGGCACAGCAATGCTGTGCCCTTACGAAAGATGTGGTTTTTAACCTTATGCATATTTGGTATTTATTGTCAATGTGTAAGTCCTAGTAATTTATTCTCCCATTGTTTGTCCGTCTGTCATGCTGTTTTAGTTTGCTTTGTTCGGCGATCGCCCATTTTACTAATGATAAAAAACACCAATAATCAGAGCAACAATTATTGGTATTAAGATTGGAATAGCAACTATAAGTCCCCACTTACCAAACTTAATTTCCTCACCCTCAGATTTTAAAAACGCAATCCAACCTACAACTCCCATCAAAATCCAAATACATCCAAAGGAAAGAAATATAATAAATACTGAATCTTCCATTTGTTAAAAATTCAATCTATACAAAAAAACATTTATTTAAAATATAACTTAATCACCACCAACTAACTTTGCTAAACTTGCACGAAACTGACTAAAATCAAAAGCTTCAATAGTTCTTTCTTGCAAATATTCTGCTTGGTAAACTACTGGGTTAGAGCAATTTCCTTGCAGAATTTGAATCAGATTATCGGCAATTTCTTCTATATTATCAGGGTCAACTAAACATCCTAACTTCCCCTCAGCCAAGGGATCTATAGAACCATCTTGATTACCCGCCAACACAGGTTTACCACAAGCTAAAGCTTCTAGAAAAACAATACCAAATCCTTCTCCTTTACTAGGCAAAGCAAAAACATCGCAGAGATTGTAATGTTCGCACAATTCTTCATCTGAGACAAATCCTGCAATTGTCACACAATCTTGTAGATTTAAGTTGGTAACTAAAGCTTTAATTCTAGGTATATCATCTCCTTTACCTGCAAGAATAAAGTGAACATTAGGGACATGCAAGCGGACTTTAACTAAGGCATGAAGGATTTGATCGTAACCCTTGTATTTTGCCATGCGTCCCATCCGCGTTACTGTTAGAATTACAGGCTGTTCATCTGTTAAGTTATATCGCTTCAGTAAGTAGGTAGGTTTAGGATTTATTTTAAACTGACTGGCATCAAACGTATTAGGTAAAAGAACTATTTTCTCTGAATCAATATTTGTATCTTCAAGCAAGCGCTGGCGAGTGTAATTACTAACACTAATGATTTTATCTGCTTTTGCTAATGCTAATTTTGTCGCATTGTTTTCGATATCCCAAACTTCTAAGCCATGAGCAACTACCCAGTAAGGAGTCCCAGTAAGAAATTTGAGAATATAACAAACGATAGCATAGTTAACATGAGTCGAGATGACTATAGCGGGACGTTGAAGAATAGCTAAAATAATTATTTTTGTGGCAAATAAAATGGTTTGCAATAATCTTGGTAAATCTCCAAAATAATGAAATCTTGTTGAACTTAAAAACTGCAAGTTTTCTGACCGTTTTAAATTATACTTATCATACTTGAGAAACACATCATAATTAGCTTCAGGATATATATCTTGGAAAGCTTTCAGCAAAAATATTGAGTAAACTTGAATACCTCCCTTGAAATCAAATATATTCGGAAATATTAAGTAAAAACGAGGTTTAGCAATCATAGGTTTTTTGAAAACTTTGAATAATTTCAGGTTTTAATTGCATGACAAAATCTTTTCGAGAATTAATAGCTGCTGCTATAAAATAAAACTCAATAGTTGTAAAAGTATAGTCTTCAGCAAAAAAATCTGGAATTTGAGATGCTAAAAACATAATAATTGGAACAGTACTTAGAGGATTAGCAGATTTAACTTGAGATGCTATTCTTACTAAAAAATTAGTAAATAATAATAATCCAGTAATTCCTTGTTCTACCAATACATTTAAAAATATATTATGTGCGTGATAACCTTTAACCCCAAAAACTTTAACTCCTATATATTCTGCAAAAGCTCCTACACCTATACCAGTAATCGGTCTTTTAATAGTTTCAATAATAGCTGCCTGCCAAAGCGCAAACCTTGACAAGGCTGTTCCTACAGGACTAGGAAGCACTATTTCGCTTGGATTTGTTAAAAATAAATTAATTAAGGGAAATATTTGACTATCTCCCAAACCAATTCTATATGTAGATACTGGTATGGATATAATGCATAAAAGCCACAGGCTCATGATAAAAATCATTTTTCTAATACTAATAATTTTATATATCAATAAAAGAAACATCCCAAAAATAAAAACTAGCCAAGAATTTCTGCTGGCAGAGAAAGCTAGGGGAATGAGAAAAAAAAATTCGCTTATGTATAATTCAAGTTTAGATATATTCCTCTGTTTTTCTAAAATTAGACTGAAACATAATCCAATGGCGACTATTACCCCAAACTGATTAGGATTTTGCATGATTGAACCAATCTGGGGATAATAACTTGGGAACTTTAATAATTTAAAAATCCAGTAGTTGGGAAGTAAAGCTTCTAAAAAACCCAAAACTGCAATTATTTGTAGTAAATACAATATGCAACGATAGTAAAATCTTAAAGATGGTGTTTTTAGATTTTTAAAAGTTAACATTAAAAAAGCAAAAAATAATATGAAGTAAGTTGAGTATTTTAGACTATAAGTAATAGCAGTAGTTGGAAATTGGCTCATTAATGAGGAAAGCCACATCCACAAATACATTAGACTTATAGATATCAAAATGATTTTATGCTTTTTAACAACTTCTGGTATAGATTTTAAAGACAAACTAATTATTCCCAAGCTGAATGCAGGAAGTAATAAATAATGAATCCCAATATTTATTCCGGGAAATTTAACTCGCCCTAAAAGCGAAGAAAATAGTATTAGCAGAAAAAATATATTAATCATAACCTTTTATGTAGGGATTTTTTTTGGCAACAAAAAACCTATATTAAACCCACATTCGCAGGTTTAAGAATAGATTTTGATATTTTGTTCAAGCTATAATCCTGAGTACGTAAAGAATATTATCATAATACAGTCCCCGCCAACATCATCTCTTGAAGCTAGGATTAAGTAGGTAGGCACAAATAAACCTAACTATGTAACGAAAAGTAAAAGCGGTGAAACCCTTGCGATTGCTTGTCTACGACACGCTACGCGAACACTCCACTCCGTTGCGTACCCTGCGGGAACGCCAAGGGCGAACGCAATGACATAGTTATAAATTTTCCCGCCCACCTACTTAATTTGAGGTTTTAGCCAAACTAAATATTCTGGGGTGGAACCCGAAAAAGTCGCAACCTATCCCGAATCTGCACTATCAGATATTTTCAATTAATTATCTGCCAAATTTTGAGAATGTTCTCACCACTCCCACCACCAGCAATACTTTGTCCATCTGGGCTAATGGCAACGGCATAAATATATCCAGAACCAGTCTCTAAAGTGCGGATTTCCTTTCCGGTGACTGGGTTCCAAAGTTTGATTGTCTTGTCACTGCTGCCACTGACAAGGATGACACCATTTGAACTTACGCTTGGCAAAAAAGCGACAGAATTAACCTTATCCTTATGTCCCTTTAAGGTGTGGATTAACTTTCCTGTTTTCAGATTCCACAATTTAATTGTCTTGTCTTTACTGCCACTGGCAAGGATGACACCATCGGGAGCAAAAGCGACTGAAAGAATCGACTCTGCATTTCCCTCCAAAGTGCGGATTAACTTTCCTGTTTCCAGATTCCACAATTTAATTGTCTTATCCCAACTACCGCTGGCAAGGGTTTTACCATCAGGACTGAAAACGACAGATGCAACACCACTGGTATGTCCCTCTAAGGTGCGGATTAACTTTCCTGTCTCCAGATTCCACAGTTTGATTTTCATGTCCTTACTAGCACTGCCACTCGCAAGGGTTTTACCATCAGGACTGAAAGCTACGGAAGTAACTCCGTCGCTATTTCCCTGCAAGGTGCGGGTTAACTTTCCTGTCTCCAGATTCCATAGTTTGATTGTCTTGTCCGCGCTGCCACTGGCGAGGGTTTTACTATCAGGACTGAAAGCTATAGTCCAAATCCAATTGGAATGTCCTTCTAAAGTGCGGATTTCTTTTCCACTTGCCAGATTCCATAGCTTGATTGTCTTATCATCACTAGCACTGCCAAGGGTTATGCCATCAGGACTGAAAGCTACGGAATTCACGTCACTAGAATGCCCCTTGAAGGGTTTGGGTAGATAAGAATTTTCTGAGACGCTTTTTTGGGGCTGAATAGGCTGAGGAATGGGCTGAGAAATAGGTTCAGGAACCTCGCTGACTGTCTGGGGGCGAGACTGGAAATACCAAATTCCCCCTAATCCCAATACCAAAATGCTAGAACCTAACAGCAGTTGACTTTTGAGATTGTTATTTGATTTTGGTGAAATTTGCCTCTTGTTTACTGGGGTAGCTGCAAATGTTGGTGTAAGTATAGTTGGGGGTATTGATGACAATGGTGGTAGTCGAGGTGTCAAGTCAGTGATGACTTCATCAGCCGATTGATAACGCTTATCGATGTCTAGTTGCAAGAGCTTATCCAAAACTTCACCCAAGTGTATAGACACAGAAACCCCGTCCCTACCTGGACTGGTCAAATATTGCCGCCAAGATGAAACCCAACCATAACCCTGCTGCATCCAAAGTTGAGATGGGCGCACCCCAGTCAGGAGATGAAAACAAGTCGCCCCCAAACTGAATAAATCACTGCCTGGGTAAGCTTTTCCATCTTGCATCTGTTCAAGTGCAGTGTAACCGTGTGAGCCAATAACAGTGCCCATTTTAGTCTGCACTGTTGCCGTCAGCTGCTTGGAGGCTCCAAAATCAATTAGCACTAATCGCCAGTCACTTTGACGGCGAATAATATTCTGTGGTTTAATATCCCGGTGAATCACTCCTCGCACATGGATAAACTTCAGCACAGGTAATAAATCTAGCAAAAATTCGCGAATCTCTATTTCGCTGTAGCTTCCCCGCGTCTCCCATTCCTTAAGCAAGTTTTGCCCATTGATAAACTGCTGTACCAAAAACAGATAGTGATTTTGCTCAAAATAAGCCAATAAAGTTGGAATTTGCGGATGTTCTGCGAGTTCTTGTAGTCGGCTCGCTTCTTGTTTAAATAGCTGAGTGGCCTTTGTTAGTGGCCCAGTTCCCTGAAGTTTTGGTGCAAATTGCTTAACAACACAGCATTCATTCAGTTTGTGTACATCTTTTGCCAGATAGGTTCTACCAAATCCGCCCTCATCTGACAACACCTGAGTGGGACGATAGCGACCTCCTAGCAGGGGTATCAATTCCGCTCTACAACTGTGGCAATAGTTGTTCTTATCAGGATTTAGGGGTTTTTGGCAATCGGGATTCACACAACAGAGCATACTGGGAATCCATTTCAATTGGAGTATATATTCATCTTAAGTCATGCAGTATAATCTCTCTTGTTAGGAAATATCACTGAGATACCATACAAATCCCCAATTTCCTTACCTCATCAGGTATTGAACAATTTAGATAACTTGCAAGAAGTTGTGATTGAGCGATGCCTTTTGACGAATTGATGGGCGTCAACTCTGCTTATGTATTACATCTGTGTTAGAGGATGTTTGAAAAGTGTTTGACTGTGATTTTAATTGCGTTGTTACCCCCCTTAGTCCCCCCTTGTAAAGGGGGGAAACAAGAAAAATCCGGTTCCCTCCCCAATACATACGGGGAGGGTTAGGGAGGGGTAAAAATATTTGATACATCAATCACGACTTTTAAAACATCCTCTTAGCCATTTAGTCAGCTTTACAAAAATATCTGGGCAATAATCCGAAAAGCAGCTATTTAACTTTGTAGCTCAGTATATACCTACAAAATTGAGATTTACTCTAGTAGTCTAAATTGAAAATATAATTTTTTCGATTTGATAGTGGCAAAATTTGGGTATGTATAATATACGAATTCATTTGGTGACAGACGATGCCTTTGGCAAGCCGCTAAGGTGTATACACTAAATTTTTCTTTCAGTTTACATAAGTACTGCTGCAAAAACAGCAAATAATATTAATTTTGTCGATCTCTGAAAGACAAAAACATCAGCAAAATTAGGAGCGTAATTATGCTATTAGAAAACAAAAAATATCGCCGCAAATTAAGTAATATTTTAATTGGTTGCGTGAGTAGTAGTTTGTTAATCACAACTAATGTGCTGCCTATAAGTGCTTTAGGAAAACCTCAAAATTTCCAAGACTTCATAATTGCTAAATCACCAGATGAGAGACAACCAGAAGCAGTAAAAAAAGGAATTGAGCAAATTCCTGCTTCTCAAGCGTCAGTATCTCCAAGACGGAAGACATCTATTGAGTCACCAATACAGCAGACTCGTCGTGCATCATCTCATACAGAAAATTCTCAGCGAACTTCTAGCGTTTCAAATGATAGCTCTACTCCTAGTTCATCTGGACGTAGGACTTCTAACTCAAACTCTAATCGTTCTAATAGTGGCTCTGCATCTAGATCATCTAGAAGTAGGACTGCTTCAAATGCTAATCGTTCCAATACTGGCTCTGGGAGAGTTCGCAAGCCAAGTTCTAATGTAGCGACAAGTGGGAACCAAAATCTCGATAATTCAGCGCTTTCTTCGTCTGTGACACCTACTTACAGAGAGATTAACTTTGTAGATGTTGCATTGGGTATTTTGAGTAAGAGTGACTTTCAATCTGAAGGTAGATATTTTCATTTCTACGAGTTTGAGGGTAGAGAAAATCAATTAGTCCAAATTAGGCTGATTGGCAGTAACGATACACGTAGATCCAATAACTTGAGTTTAAAACCCTTATTGTTTCTGCACGATCCTGATAATAATATCATCGTCAAAAAAGGCGCTTTGGATAAAAGTAGTGGTGGCGATGATGCATTCATTTTTGCGCGACTGCCTAAGAATGGCACTTACAAGATTGCTGTTACTAGTCAAGATCCTGGAGATACAGGTCGATATAGTTTGGCTCTCAGGAATGACAGAGCTAGCTATACTTTAGATGAATCAGATCAACTAACTGCCAAAAGCTCAACCCTGAAACAAAATGGCGGCGCTTACAATGTTTCTAATTTTCAAGGTAAAAAAAATCAGCTTGTAAGTATTCGTGTAGATAGTGTTGATGAAGAGTTTTCTCCTTATGTAGCTTTGCTAAATTCTCATGGACAGACGATCGCTATCGATAAAGACAAAGACAAAGGTGGTGTGTACAGTGCTTTAATTGACCGAGCGAGGTTGCCTGAAGATGATACGTACTATATAGTTGTTACTTCCAAGAATCCACAGGAACGCGGTAAATACAGATTGACTATATTCTAAGCTCGACTTGATCGATTTTTTTAGCAACGCGATCGCTATAGCTGATGCCACAAAGTGATCCTTTTGAATTTGAAGAAAAAGAGACAAGAAGTAAACTTGTTGAATAATTCTCCCTCATCCCCCAGTCCCCACTGACTGAGACAACCGCCAAATCTTAATAGTGTTGTCTTCACTACCACTAACAAGGGTTTTGCCGTCAGGACTGAAGGTAACGGATGTTACGGTCTTAGTGTGCCCTGTTAATGTGAGAATTTCTTCTCCTGTGGCTGTATTCCACAGTTTGATGGTGCGATCGCGGCTACCACTAGCAACAATTTTACCATCGGGGCTGAAGGCTACGGATGTGACAGTGTTGCTATGTCCCACCAGTGTGCGAATTTCTTTTCCCCTAGCTAAATCCCAAAGTTTGATGGTGCGTAGGCGTTGCCCGTCGTAGACATCGCGGCTAGCACTGGCTAAAGTTTTACCATCTGGACTAATAGCCACGGTTGTCACTGTTTGAGAATTTCCTTCTAGTGTGCGGATGGGGTATCCTTTTGCTAAATTCCAGATTTTGATCGTCTTGTCAAAACTGCCACTGGCCAGAATCACACCATCGGGGCTGATGGCCACTGACCGCACCCAGAATGTATGCCCTGCTAGTGTCCGAATTTGCTCTCCTGTTGCCAAATCCCAGATTTTAATCGTGTTGTCATCACTGCCCGTAACTAAAGTCTGGCTATCAGCACTAATGGCTAGGGCATGAACTGAGTCAGAATGCCCTATAAGAGTGCGAATTTGTTTTCGCGTTGCCAGATTCCAGATTTTAATCGTGTTGTCATCACTCGCACTAACCAGAAGTTTGCCATCTGGACTAATTACCACGACATTCACCTGCTGAAAATGCCCGTTGAGTGAAGAGATTTGTTTCCCGGTTGCGAGATTCCAAAGTTTGATTGTGCGATCGTCGCCACTGCTGGCTATGGTTTGGCCATCAGGGCTGATGGCGACAGATAAAACCGAGCTTTGGTGTCCTTGGAGGGTATTAGCTAAGGAAACCTTACCCAAGGTAATCTGACTCAAAATCGCGTCATTTTTACCAGGACTATTGTGCTGACTTAGCCTAGAAACCAAACTAGTCTGAATCCGGCGAAAATTTTTATACCAAGATTCGCTGAATCCAAACAAGAGTATGAAAGCACTTACCAAGATGAAAATTCTCAGTAAGGGATAACTTTTTGGTAAATATGGTGCTTTAGTTGGTGGTATTTTCCCAGATGACTTACCCGCAGGTGGCAGGGCGAGGAGTTGTTTGGGAGTTAAGTCTCTAAGGACTTCATCGGCTGACTGGTAACGTTCATGGATATCTTTTTTCAGAAGCTTGTCGATGACAAAATCCAACTCAGGATTTAATGGACTCCGCAAATATTCCCGCCAATTACTTACCCAGGCGTACCCAGATTCCATCCACAACTGAAAGGGCGAATTTCCGGTTAGTAGATGAAAGCAGGTAGCCCCCACACCGAACAAGTCGCTGGCGGGGAAAGCTTTCCCGTCTCTAATTTGTTCTAGGGGAGAATAACCATGTGAACCAATGGATGTGCCAGATTTCTGCTGAACTTTGGCGGTGAATTGCTTTGAGGAACCAAAATCAATCAGGCTTAATCGCCCATCACTTTTATTGCGGATAATATTTTCTGGCTTGATATCCCGATGAATAACTTTGCGATCGTGGATAAATTTTAGGATGGGCAGTAAGTCTAGCAAAATAGATTGAATTTCTCTAGCGTTATAAGCCTTGCGCTGTTGCAACTCCTTTAACAAATTCTCCCCATTGATAAACTGCTGCACCAAATATAGGCAGCCGTCTTGCTCAAAGTAAGCGATCAAAGTCGGAATTTGGGGATGTTCCCCAAGGTCTTGTAGTCGCTGCGCTTCTTCGGCAAACAACTCCATCGCCTTTTTTTGCGACCAAGTTCCTTGGAATTTTGGAGCTAATTGCTTGATAACACAGCGTTCATTGAGTTTATCTACGTCTTCTGATAGATAGGTTCTGCCAAATCCCCCCTCATCTGAAAGGACTCGGATGACACGGAAGCGATTTCTTAAAAGTGACACCAGCGGGGTGCTACAACTTTGGCAAAACTTCTTTCCATTGGGATTCAGGGGATTTGAGCAATCGGGATTTAAGCAGCAGATCATGATCTGACAGGCGCGACTGCATGACAACTTAGGCTAAGTTTGCCCCGAACTTTCCCTTAAGAAAATTGACTCTCGCTTACTTGTGGTAGAAAACCCTGTTCTGGGGATTGGGGAATTACTTATATAGTTAGCGTTTGTAAATAGTAGTCAGTCTTCCTCATCTGTGGAAAACTACGAGAGCCATAAGATTAATTATTCTATCGATTATATAATAATCTGAATAGAAATATTTTTTTGAACTGTTAAACCTAGTAATTTTGCTTGTATCTTGGCAAGCGATAACTGAGTAAGTATTGAAGATAAACCCTGATGAATTAATCATCACTGACTATCAAATATAGTTAAAATTATTACTAAATTTGTTTTGGCTATTTTAAATTGCCCATGATTAATTATTCATTTGATACTTTCGGTAAAAAAGTCTTCAACTTAACTATGCGACCTTGTTTCCTTGAACCTTGCTCTCCATTTCCGAATGGCACTAGCAGTTCTGGCTACAGGTGGCAAGTATACATCATAATTTTCATGTTGTATAATTTCATGTTGTATAATTTCGTGTTGTATAATTTCGTGTTTTGTAATTTCGTGTTTTGTAATACTTTTATTATTTAATTTTTGGGTAGTTAGACAGTTAGCCAAAGTAGGCAAATAACTTTCATTACTTAAAGCTTTCATCACTTCATCGGCAGTCTTAAACCGATCATCTAAGGTAAGTTTCACCATTTTTCCTACAATCTGGGCGAAACTGTTGCTGATATTTACCTGTTTTTGCCAATATATTTCACCAGTATTTGAGTCGTAGTCCAATTCTAAAGGACTTTTAGCAGTCAACATATAAATACAAGTTACACCCAGTGCATAAATATCACTGGCATAAACTGGACGTAGAGAAAACTGTTCTGGTGGTGCAAATCCCTTAGTCCCGATAAAGTTGGTATTTGCAGCTTGATTGATTGAGTTTTCACAAGCATCAACTAATTGCTCTTTCACCGCACCAAAATCAATCAGCACTAACCGCCCGTCATATTCACACCGCAATAAATTCTGCGGCTTAATATCCCGATGAATCACATGATGTTTATGAAGATACTGTAATACAGGTAATAATTCCTGTAAAAACTGTTTAACTGAGGTTTCACTTTTGGGCCCAGTTTGCCGCACTTCTCGTGCCAAAGTCAAACCCGGCACATATTCTTGAATTAAAAAAAACTCCCCATTCGCCTGAAAGTAGTCTAATAGCATGGGAATTTGCGAATGACTACCGAGTTGACCCAAAATTTTTGCTTCTTTTTCAAAGCGCATACATGCCTTTTGCCAACTTTGGGGACTAGTCACTTTTGGACAAAGCTGTTTAATGACACACAGTGGATTCCCAGGTAATACGGCATTTTTGGCTAAAAATGTCACACCAAAACCACCTCGACCCAAAATTTGCAGTATTTCATAGCGATCGCGAAATAGCCGTTTGGAACCACACATCCTACCCAACTGAGTTTGTTGTGAAATGCTCTCTTGAGAATTCGTTATTTTCTGAGAAAAACGATTCATTAGTATAAAATATTAGCTCTTAAATGTCTCTAATTCTATGACAATTATTTATTGGCAACCGTAAGATTACTGAATCTTTGCAAAATCCTCATATTATTCTTATTCAAAAAATAAAAATAAATTTTTGTAGAACTAGCCCTTTTAAGGTATTATTTTACGAGCTAATTTGTAGTTTGGTTAAGAGAGGTGAAAATCTGTTGCGTGGCGGCTGCTATATAACAATTCTGTATGAAGATGCACATAATAAAACCCCCCTGGTTTAGCAAGTGGAGGGTAAATATATGCAGTTGCACAAAGAAACAATATTAACTCGCTTAGAGGTTGTTTGAAAAGTCCTCTTGTCGGTATCAAAATATTTTAGATCCCCCTAAATCCCCCTTATAAAGGGGGACTTTGACTCCGGTTCCCCCCTTTATAAGGGGAGCCAGCGCGGTCTTGGGGTCTCCCCAAGTGGAGCGACTGGCGTGGGTTAGGGGGGATCAAAGTGCCTAAAATCACAGCCAAATACTTTTCAAACATCCTCTTAGTACATTTATAGGTACGCAAGCACTTACACCCCTACAATGGAATGTTTTTTTAACTAGAAGTCCCTAAGCTGGTGGAATTTGTGAAGAGAAAATATCTGTGAAATTCTCCTCAACCAGCAAATCTGGTGTTTGTATAATAAATGGGAGTTCGGCTCCCACAAGACCTCTTGGGATACGTTCTAAAGTCTCACTAAAAACGACAAACAGAGGATATATAGTATTAGCTCCTTCACTCAAAATATGACTATGACACAGAGGCATCAACCACTCATAATCATTGTCCAGGCAAACTTGGGTTTGTCGCCAACGTCCTAACAAATCAGAAAAGTCTTCGTGAGCGCGATGAATAAAGACTAAAATTTCGGCTCCAGTTTTGATTTTCCACTCTGGATCGCACATCAAAATTGCCACATCACAGGGTAAGCAAATCGTTTGTGGGGCTGTTGTAGCAGTGTTGCGAAGGCGGACAATTGGCAAGGGTATAGTGATGACACTTTCATCTGGACGGCGCAGACTGGGAATCATCTCCAAGTATGGCCGATATTGCTTTAGTAAGGCGATCGCAGCTAGATGATTGCTGTACTCTGCCAAACTCGCTTCGTACTGAGATTTTTGCACAGTCATAGTTTATTAAATAGTGAAGAGTTAATAATAAAATTAATTAGTTAGAAGTTAAGAATAAGGAATAAAGAGTTTTAACTCCTAACTTCTAACCGGAGGCGGAGCATCTCCGGCTTTGCTCTTAATCCTCTATCCCAACGTTTCAAATACTTTAAACATAGGCAGATACATCGCTAGCAAAATGGTTCCAACCATTCCCCCTAGAACTACAATCATCACTGGTTCCAAAATACTGGTCATTGCTTTTACTGCCTGCTCAACTTCATCTTCATAGAAATCGGCAACTTTCATCAACATTGCATCTAATTCTCCAGTTTCTTCTCCGATACTAATCATCTGAATTGCCATAGCCGGAAAAACGCTTTCACTTTGTTGTAAAGCAATGCTAATCATACCTCCTTGCTGAATCTCAAGGCGGGCTGCATCTATGGCATTGGCAATCACTTGGTTTCCTGATGTATCTCGGACAATTTCTAAGCAAGTTAAAATTGGCACACCTGAACGAGTCAAAGAACCAAAAGTTCTGCTAAAGCGGGCGACCGAAGATTTTTGAATTAAGTCGCCAAACAAAGGCACCTTCAGGGAAAGACGATCAATTGTTAGGCGACCAGCAGGAGTTTTACCGAATTGTCCATAGGCAATTTTCAATCCGACAATAATAAAGACAAGGATGACAGCCTTCGGACTTCTCAAAAATTTACTAGCATCCATCAAAAATTGCGTTAGAGGTGGTAATGTAATACCAATTTGTTCAAAAATCGTGGCAAAAATGGGAATAAGAAAAATGGTCATGCCGAGGAAGATCGCAACTGCGATAAAACCCACGACCACTGGATAAGATAATGCTGATTTAATTTGGTTTTGTAAGCGAGCAACATCTTCTAATAACTTGGCTAAACGATTTAATACTTCGTCTAGAACACCACCAACTTCGCCAGCTTGAATCATACTCACATATAATCCATCAAAGCAGTCAGGATGTTTCCGCATTGACTCTGAAAGATTCATCCCGCTTTGAACATCAATGCTAATTTCCACAAGAGCTTGTTTCAGTTTAGGGTTACTACACTGTTCAGAAAGTACCCCCAGACTTCTAACGATCGCAACTCCCGCATTCATCAAAACGGCAAATTGACGCGAAAAAACGGCTTTGTCTTTCACAGAAACCTTAACTAAGGAATTCTGGAATTTTTTGAAGGCAACATCTGGCTGAAATCCTTGAGATTGCTTGAGTTCTTGGATTACAAAACCTTGATCTCTGAGATTAGTCCGAGCTTGTACCAAGGATTCGGCAACAATTTTTTCTGTTCGGGATTTCCCTTGAGAATCCCGCACACGGGCAACGTAGTTTGGCATAAATTAATTCAAAATGGGCATTGGGAAAGAAGAGGCACGAGGTAGGAGGCAGAAGTTCTTTAATTTTGAATTTTGAATTGATTTCTCCCCTGTTCCTCTAATGGGCTTTGGCCGCTGCTGCACCGGGTTTTGCACCTGCTGCCTGGGGCGGTGCCGCAGTACCGATGAGACGTTGGATTTCATCTGGCTTAGAAGTCTTAGACATCGCCGCTTCAAAGGAGATCGTTCCGGCTTTGTACATATCGGCTAAAACCTTCTCCAGAGTTTGCATTCCCAACTTGCCGCCAGTTTGAATAGCTGAGTAAATTTGAGCTGTTTTGCCTTCTCGAATCAAGTTGGAAATAGCAGGAGTGACAATCAGAATTTCTTGAGCCATTACCCGACCATATTCACCGGGTTTAGGGTTTTTCTTGGACACCAGGGTTTGGCTAAATACCGCCACTAAAGAGTTAGACAACTGCACCCGCACTTGGGTTTGTCTTTCATGGGGGAAAACGTCAATAATCCGGTCAACTGTCTGGGCAGCAGAACTGGTGTGTAGCGTACCAAATACCAAGTGTCCTGTTTCTGCGGCAGAAATCGCCAAAGAAATCGTTTCCAAATCGCGCATTTCCCCCACCAGAACAATATCTGGATCTTCCCGCAAAGCTGCTTTCAAAGCATTAGCAAAGCTCTTGGTATCTTCACCCAGTTGCCGTTGGTGAACCAAGCTTTTAATTGGTTCGTAGACAAATTCAATTGGGTCTTCCACCGTTAAAATATGCTCTGCCTTGGTGCGGTTAATCAAGTCAATCATTGCCGCTAGAGTAGTTGTCTTGCCGGAACCTGTAGGGCCTGTCACCAGAATTAGCCCTCTGGGTTTATCTGTCATTTCCCGCACGATATCTGGCAAACCTAATTTTTCAAAGTTAGGAATCTTAGAACTTAATGCCCGTAAGCAAGCAGCATAAGAACCACGTTCTTTATAGACATTGACCCGGAAGCGAGCTAAACCCTTAACACCATAAGAACAATCCAACTCCCAGTTCTGCTCTAAGGTTTTACGCTGGGTGTTATTGAGCATACTAAAAATCAGCCTTTGACATTGATCAGCTGTCAACACATGCTCACCGATGGGGGTGAGTTTGCCACTGATGCGGAAGTAGGGAGCCAAACCTGCGGATAAATGCAAATCCGAGCCACCCATTTCAATCAACTGCTCCATCAGGTCTTCAATCATCATTTCCATAGTTCTGCTTCCTTTTAATGTTTGTTATTTGTCCTTTGTCAGTTGTTTTACCCCTGCGGTAAGCCACTGGCGCGTCTATGTCATTTGTTTAAAGTTACTAACCATCGACCAATGACTATTAGTCTTAAAACCGAGATGTCATACAGTAGGGACAATCCAGCCATTCTGGTTTCAATGTGGCATCGCAAGTCAGGCAGGTAAGACCAATCTTGCGCTTGGCTTTTAATTCGGCTTCCAAACCAGTATCAGTAAACGTCACTCGTTCTACTTCTTCTAGAGTGGTGGAACCTTCGCGCACTAAGTCCAAACTGTAAGAGAGCAAGGTTTTCATCCCCTCTTCTATTGCCACTTCCTTAATACGTTCCGTGGGTGCGTCTTCGTTGATCAGAGTTTGCAGGTTTTCGGTGACTCGCATGACTTCATAAACACCACAACGCCCTTTGTAGCCGCCGCCATTACATTTTGGGCAAAGCTGATTTTTGGTTTTGGCTTCGGCGATCGCATCTAATGTCAAGGTGTTAGCTTTATAGAAGGTGACTTCGATATCTGAGGAAGCTGATAGACCATAACGACCCAATTCCTGGACGGTAGGAGTGTAGGGAATACGACATTCAGAACAGACACGCCGCACCAAACGTTGAGCTAAAACGCCAATTAGGGAACTAGAAACCATGAACGGCTCAATACCCATTTCTCCCAAACGAGCGATCGCACCTGGGGCATCATTGGTATGTAAGGTAGTTAATACCAAGTGACCGGTCAAAGCAGCTTCAATTGCTGTTTTCGCCGTTTCTTTATCCCGCGTTTCACCCACCAGCAGCACATCTGGATCTTGCCGCAAGAAAGCCCGCAATGCGGTAGCAAAATCCAGCCCTTTTTCCCGAATCACCTGTACTTGAGTAATCCCTGGAAGGCTGTATTCAATTGGGTCTTCTACAGTACTGATATTAATACCGGGATCATTCTTTTCTGATAATGCAGAATATAGCGAGGTTGTTTTCCCAGAACCAGTTGGCCCAGTCACCAAAATTAGACCAAAGGGACGGCTAACCATATCTTGGACAATTTGTAAAGTCTCCGGATCGGTAATTAACTTATCCAATCCCAGTTGGGTAGAAGAGTTATCCAAAATCCGTAGCACCACCTTTTCCCCGTAACGACTGGGTAAGGTGCTGACGCGGAAATCTACTTTACGTCCCTCAAACAGCCTTCGGATGCGTCCATCTTGGGGTATACGCCGTTCCGCAATGTCTAGATTGGAGATGATTTTAAATCGGGCTGTCACCGCCGGGATGATTTTTTTCGGTAGGGGAGGGAAAGCTTCGACCAGTATGCCATCCTTCCGAAAGCGAATCCGTAAATTTTCTTCTTGCGGTTCGATATGAATGTCAGAAACGCCTTCATGCAAGGCTTTAGCCAGGATTCTATTGACTAGGTTGATGACTGGGGCATCCTCTGCACCCTTCATCGCCGCCCCTAGATCAGCCTCCATTTCTTCCGGAGCATCCAAAAGATCGAGATTTCCGAGGTTTTCTAAATCCTGATTAATATCTGTAAACTTTGCTTGTTCCAGGTGCTTTTGCTGAACAGCCCTTTCATCCAGGTATTGGTTGATTAGCTGTTGGTAGTCTTCCTGTGTAATCACCATCCGCTGCAATGCCAAACCTTGGGGGCGCAAGATCCGGTTCAGGTCATCGGAAGCCTCTAGATTATCTGGAGCGACCATCGCCACTAAAACTGAAGGCGGGGTTTGGTCTTCGTGTTTCGACAGTGGTACTAAACGATGGCGACGACAAATATCCACTGGGATGAGGGTTTCAATCAGGTTCCCCATCATCGTGTTGCCAACGGAGCTGACTTCCGGATCGAGGAATTCAACACCGTATAATATTTTAAGTTCAAATAGCTGCTGTTTTTTGTATTGCCTGAGCAACTCAGGCGATAGTTGTTGCCCAGTGATTGACTCTAGTACTTCCGTTAGGGGTCTGCCAGATTTGCGGCTTTCAATTAGTGCTTGCCTCATCTGTTCGGTATTGACATAGCCAGATTGCACTAGCTTGTTGCCGAAGGGCGAAAACTCTGTTCTGGTAGTTAGAGCGGTACTGCGCCGGTGTGCTGACGAGTTCATAAATGAGCAATTGATTTGGGGAAACCTCTGCTTAAAGTATTCCCGTACTGTGAGACAGAATTCTCATTTCCCAAAAAAGTCCTGAGTCAGGTCGCTTTGCTCGGAATTAAAAATTAAAAATTAAAAATATTTTCAAATAAGATGAGACTGTTGGCGAATTGCGATCGCTATCCTCAAAAGCTTGAGATGTCGTAGCGTCTCACCCCAGAAATTGCGGTTTACATGAATTCGCCAACAGTCTCATAAGATCGGGGACGAGTCACATTCAGCGCTACTCTTGCAAATTACTCGTTCGGGTTCCCGCCTTAGTGGCTTCTGGGCTAACGTGTACACCATTTGCCACAATAAGAGGACGGTTACATCACTTCCAGGAACTTGTCGGCAATAAAATCAGCCTCAGTTGCCAGTCGTGGATGACGACGGTTGCAAGCTGTGGAGATACACTGCCATAAATAGGATCTGGAATGAATAGACAATGATCGATGAAAATAAACAGATAAACAATACAAGCCAGCAATTGGGTGAACCAACAGAGGTAAAGCAAGCAATGAAGAGTGACTCCCCAGCCCAAATTAATTTCAATGAATCTGGTAGCGAGGTTACAGAGCAAGTGGCAGCCCAAACCAATGTATCGGGGGATACGGCTACTCTCAATTCCGAAAATAGCGCCCCTACAACCGAGAAAACGGAAGTCGAAAGGGCAGCTTTGGCAGAACTGACTCAATTTGTTGAGTCCCTGAAAACACAACTAGAAGAGCGTAGTACTCAATATATGCGGATTGCCGCTGATTTTGAGAATTACCGGAAACGCACTAGCAAAGAAAAAGAAGAGCTAGAGGTGCTGATGAAGCGGAACACGATTCTGGAATTGCTGCCAGTGGTCGATAATTTTGAGCGGGCGCGATCGCACCTCAAACCACAATCTGATGGCGAAATGACTATGCACAAAAGTTATCAAGGCGTTTACAAACAATTAGTAGATAGCCTGAAGCGCTTAGGTGTATCGCCAATGCGTCCTGAAGGTCAAGAATTTGATCCTAACCTGCACGAAGCAGTAATGCGGGAACCTACGGATGAACATCCTGAAGGAACAGTGTTAGAAGAGTTAGTGCGCGGATATTTCTTGGGCGAGCGTGTGCTGCGCCATGCAATGGTCAAAGTAGCTGCTCCCAAGGAAGATAGCCCTGCTGCACCAGAAGATCAGTCGAGTCAAGCCAACAGTTAAGCTGTAATCGCTCACCTCGCTGACCGCAAGTGCCTGGGTTCTAGCAAGGGACTTGCATCGCGTACCTAAAACTTGGACAAGGCTTTGGATAACTCTCTGTGTTTCAACTTCTCTCTTGCTACCAGCAAGAGGGGTTCCACAGACGTTATCCGCTAGCCTTGGTTCGGAGCAAAAAAGTTAGTCCGCGACAGATTACAGCAGAAAGACTCAGTAAAAATACTGGCGAATATGGGAAAAGTTATTGGGATCGACTTAGGCACTACTAACAGTTGCGTCGCAGTTTTGGAGGGCGGTCAACCACTGGTAATCTCCAATTCTGAAGGTGGACGAACTACTCCAAGTATTGTGGGATTTGGGAAGAGTGGCGATCGCTTGGTTGGTCAATTGGCAAAGCGCCAAGCCGTAACCAATGCCGAAAACACAATTTACAGTATTAAACGATTCATCGGCCGGCGTTGGGAAGACACTGAAATAGAACGCGATCGCGTTCCCTACAACTGTGTCAAAGGTCGAGACGATACCGTTGATGTCCAAATTCGCTCAAAAAACTACACGCCACAAGAACTATCCGCGATGATCCTGCAAAAGCTCAAGCAGGATGCGGAAAACTTTTTGGGTGAGGAAGTCACTCAAGCAGTGATCACGGTACCGGCATATTTCACAGATGCCCAAAGACAAGCAACTAAAGACGCTGGCACAATTGCCGGACTAGAAGTCCTGCGAATCATCAATGAACCAACAGCTGCGGCTTTAGCTTTCGGATTGGAAAAGCAAGACCAAGAGCAGCTAATTTTAGTATTTGACTTGGGAGGCGGTACCTTTGACGTATCGATCTTGCAACTTGGGGATGGCGTTTTTGAAGTTAAAGCAACTTGTGGTAACAACCACTTGGGTGGAGACGACTTTGATAATGCGATCGTGCTTTGGATGATGGAACGCTTCCAAGAACAAGAGAAAATCGACCTTTCCAAAGACAAGATGGCGCTGCAACGCCTGCGGGAAGCAGCAGAAAAGGCAAAAATTGAACTCTCCAGTATGGTGAATACCTCCATCAACTTGCCGTTTATCACGGCTGATGACACCGGGCCAAAGCATCTGGAGATGGATCTGAGCCGCTCTAAATTTGAAGAACTCGCAGGGAAATTAATTGAAACGACGATCGAACCAATGATCCAAGCGCTTAAAGATGCGGATCTCAAACCACAAGCCATAGATCGGATTATTTTGGTAGGTGGTTCTACGCGTATCCCCGCAGTCCAAAACGCGCTGATTAAGTTTTTCAATGGCAAAGCTCCCGATCGCTCTATCAACCCTGACGAAGCCGTAGCATTGGGAGCAGCTATCCAAGCAGGTGTGTTGGGTGGCGAAGTCGATAATCTCTTACTATTGGATGTCACCCCTCTGTCCTTGGGAATTGAAACTTTGGGTGAAGTGTTCACCAAAATTATTGAACGTAATACCACAATTCCTACAAGTAGGTCACAAGTTTTTTCCACCGCAGTTGATGGACAAACCTCAGTAGAAATTCACATTCTCCAAGGTGAACGGGCAATGTCACGAGATAACAAGAGTCTCGGCAAGTTTCTGCTAGCAGGAATACCCCCATCGCCCCGTGGTGTGCCGCAAATTGAAGTATCCTTTGAAATCGATGTCAACGGCATCCTGAAGGTTTCTGCCCAAGACAAAGGTACTGGTAGAGAACAGAGTGTTCGGATTACCAATACAGGTGGTTTGAGTAGCAGCGAAGTCGAACGGATGCGCCAAGAAGCTGAACTGTTTGGCGAAGAAGATAGTAAACGTAAAGAACTGGTTGAACTCAAAAACCAAGCTGATAATCTGGTGTTCAGTTACGAATCCACCATCAAGGATAATGGCAACTTTATCGGCGAACAGATGAAAACCTTGGCCAGTGAAAAAGTTTCACAACTCCAAGCTGCCATGATTGACTCCAGCATCTCCACAGTGGAATTTAAGCAGCGCTTAGACGACTTCCAACAAACCCTGCTTGCAATTGGTGCTGATGTCTACAATCGAGCTAACAGCCAAAGTGATGAAATTGAAGAGGCTTCAGCTAGTCTGTTTACCCCAGAAATGGACTCACCAATGAATGGCACACTAATACCACAATTCAATTTTGATTTTGACGAAGAAAGTACCGCACAAGCTGATTATGAGGCGATAGATTAGGGGTTGGGCATTGAGCATTGGGCATGGGGCATGGGGCATGGGGCATTGGGCATTGGGCAGTTGAAAGTTGAAAGTTGAAAGTTGACAGATGTCCACTGTTCACTGTCCCCACTCCCTAATTTGCAAATTTTTATTAAGACATTTTAATATATCTAAATATTTAGCGAAGTTTCACAAGACCCCAGCGGTTTGCTAGATTGTAGAAGCAAATTACTTTGGGCTAGGCAGTTTGCCAGTTCAAAGCCACTTCCATTGCATAAGGGTGGTTTTCCACACCTAATGGTGCGGCTAGCCCCTCTGGTTGATGGGCGAGGTTTTCCTCTCCTACGTAGCACAATTGTAAAAGAGACAGCCGACTCGGCAGTGAGAAGTCTGAGCAGAGGCTTACAACCAGCTCATAACTTCTATCGCTTTTGTCGTCTCCCACGAGGAAAGCACCTGTTGCTCAAGATTTGTCGGTGATTTTTGTAAAAGGTAAAGGGTAAAATCAGTTATTAACAAAAATTAATTTTATCTTCTGCCTGCCCTCCGGCAAGCCGCCCTCTAGAGGATAATGTGTTGCTCTTGCATATCTGTAGGCAAAACACTTATCCATAGGGTAGCAAGTGACCGTGAATGACGTTCTACTGACTTCTGCTTTCTGACTTCTAACTTTTACCTTTGCTATATGGCCCGCGACTATTATGAAATCCTGGGTGTCTCTCGTGACACTGACAAAGAAGAAATCAAACAAGCCTATCGCCGTTTAGCCCGGAAGTATCACCCAGATGTGAACAAAGAACCGGGGGCGGAGGATCGCTTTAAAGAAATTAACCGCGCTTATGAGGTACTCTCAGAACCCGAAACCCGCGCTCGTTACGATCGCTTTGGCCCAGAGGGTGTATCAGGTGCTGCTGGCGCGGGCTTTCAAGATGTCGGTGATATGGGTGGTTTTGCCGATATCTTTGAAAGCATTTTTAGTGGCTTTGCCGGCGGTATGGGTAGTCCCACGCAACAAAGACGGCGTAGTGGGCCTGCCAGAGGTGATGACCTGCGGCTAGACCTGAAGTTAGACTTTCGGGAAGCGGTATTTGGCGGCGAAAAAGAAATTCGCATTTCCCATCTAGAAAATTGTGAAGTTTGTAGCGGTTCTGGTGCTAAACCTGGAACCCGCCCTCGGACTTGTTCGACTTGTGGCGGATCGGCTCAAGTACGCCGTGTAACGAGAACACCCTTTGGCAGTTTCACCCAAGTCTCGACTTGTCCCACCTGTAATGGAACAGGGATGGTAATTGAAGATAAGTGTGATGCGTGTGATGGTAAGGGCGCAAATCAAGTCACAAAGAAACTCAAAATTACCATTCCCGCTGGGGTGGATAATGGCACACGCTTGCGGATTTCTAGTGAAGGAGATGCTGGTCAACGTAGTGGCCCTCCTGGGGATTTATACGTCTACTTGTTCGTGAATGAGGATGAGGAATTTCAACGGGATGGGATTAATATTCTCTCGGAAATCAAAGTTAGCTACCTACAAGCGATTTTAGGTTGTCGGTTAGAGGTAGATACAGTAGATGGGCCAGTAGAATTAATCATCCCAGCTGGAACTCAGCCGAATACAGTGATGAAGTTGGAAAATCGCGGCGTACCCCGCTTGGGTAATCCCGTAAGTCGTGGGGATCACATGCTGAACGTATTAATTGATATTCCCAATAAAGTCACCCCAGAGGAGAGGGAACTATTGGAGAAGCTGGCTAAAATTAAGGGCGATCGCACTGGTAAAGGCGGTTTAGAAGGATTCTTGGGAAATTTATTTAAGTGATAATGCCCTCTTCTCTTTTAACTCCCGATGCTCAACTTGATTTACGCGGCACCCCTTGCCCGATTAATTTCGTGCGGACAAAACTACGTCTGGAGAAAATGCCATTGGGAGGTTTGCTAGAAGTCTGGCTAGACCCCGGCGAACCGATTGAGCAGGTTCCTGATAGTTTGACAATGGCAGGTTATCAGGTAGAACAAATTACAGACTGCACTAGTTATTTTTCTCTATTAGTGCGTCGTCCAGTTACTAGCCAATGACAGGGGAAAATTTTGCCGCAACTGGACAGTTATTGGGTACGGTGGTGGCTGTACAGGCCAATTTTTACCGAGTACAGCTGGATGAAGAGGATGGGGAGATGAAGAGCAGGGAAGCAGAGGAGAAACTGAATTTAAATGTCCCTCTGCCCCACTGCCCCACTGCCCCCTTACCTCCTCTTCTCCTGCTTTGTACTCGCCGAACACGTCTGAAAAAAATCGGACAACAGGTGATGGTCGGCGATCGCGTTGTGGTAGAAGAGCCAGATTGGGCTGGGGGACGGGGGGCGATCGCTGATGTTCTACCTCGCCAAAGTGAGTTAGATCGTCCGGCGATCGCCAATGTCAACCAAATCCTCTTAGTATTCGCTGTTGCCGATCCACCTTTGGAACCTTATCAGCTGAGTCGGTTTCTGATTAAAGCTGAGTCTACTGGCTTGGATGTGCTTTTATGCTTGAATAAAAGTGATTTAATTTCCCCGCAGGAGCAACAACAAGTTAGCGATCGCCTGCTTGGTTGGGGCTATCAGCCGATATTTATCAGTGTTAAAGATGGTATAAATACTGAACAAGCAGCCAGATATTTGAGCAATAAAATCACTGTAATTGCTGGGCCTTCCGGCGTTGGCAAATCCAGCCTGATTAATACGCTGATTGACTCTCTTGAGCTGCGAGTCGGGGAAGTTTCTGGCAAACTGGCTCGTGGTCGTCATACCACTCGCCATATAGAATTATTTGAGTTACCTAGCGGTGGTTTGCTTGCAGACACCCCCGGTTTTAATCAGCCGGACATAGATTGTATACCAGAAGAATTAATCCATTATTTCCCAGAAGCCAGAGAGCGGCTAGCAGTTGCTAGCTGTCGGTTTAGTGATTGTCTGCATCGAGACGAACCTGAGTGTGCGGTGCGGGGAGACTGGGAACGATATGAACATTATTTAGAATTTTTGGACGCTGCGATCGCTCATGAAACTCAGCTGCATCAACAAGCCGATCCAGAATCCACCATGAAGTTAAAAAGCAAAAGCAAAGGCAAAGGGCAGAGTCAATACGAACCCAAGCTAGAAAGTAAAAAATATCGCCGGATTTCCCGCAAGACTCAGTTACAAGACTTGCAAGAGTTATATCGGGATGAGGAATAAGGGATTTCCAACAAATAAATTATCCAATCTTGTGGGGTGGACATCTTGTCCGCTCATAGCCAAAGGCTCTCGTGTCGCCCACCCCACAAGAAGTAGTTGAGTATTTTTTTATTTGTCAGTCCCTAAGGAGTGCGATGTCTACGAGGGGCTGTGCCTATGCAAAGGTTGGTCACGATAGCATAGATACAAACATAAAAACTATCTTGTATGTCTCAGCCTCTTGCCACCACCCCTAGTGTAAAAGATGTCACTGAGAGTAGAATTTTCCCACCAGGTGATATCTATAGTGACGAGACCCCCTTGGAATCTGACTTACACCGCGAACAAATTGATTTACTCATCCGCCTGATTAAATGGCAGTTAGGGCTGTATTTGGCAGTATATATGGGCAAATTACGCTTTCTTACACCAGAGAGGCAACTGGTGATGTTGCCAGAGGAAGAATCAAATCAACAGTTGCAGCAAGCAAACAAACAATTACAGCAAGCAAATCAACAACTAGAACAAGAACGTCAACGGGCTGCAATATTGGCAGAACGTTTACGATCCGCAGGTATTGATCCTGAGCAAATATTCTGAAAAATAGAATTTTATCTCTAAACTAGGCATGGAAAATAGTGCTATGAACCAAACAATATCTGATAAAGTCCGTTGGACAACCTCAGACTTAGAATTACTCACAACTGACGAATGGAAGCGCTATGAGATTATTGACGGAGAGCTATTTGTGACTAGAGCGCCTCACTGGAGACATCAAGGAACTGCGGGTAATATATCCTTAGAGTTACAAATTTGGTCTCGCTCTAGTGGGCTGGGGGAAACCCGTCAAACTCCCGGCATAATTTTTACAGATGCCGATAATGTCATACCCGATGTAGTTTGGATTAGTCGTGAGCGTTTAGCACAATTGCTAGATGACGAAGGGCATTTGAGAGGAGCGCCAGAACTCATTGTGGAAGTGCTTTCTCCTGGGACAACTAACGAACGTCGAGATCGAGAAGCAAAGCTGAAACTATACTCATCCACAGGAGTCCAAGAATATTGGATTGCAAATTGGCAATTACAGCAACTAGAAGTTTATCGCCGAGAAGCTGCCCAATTAAAACTGCTCGCAACCTTGTTGATTGATGACGAAATCACATCACCATTGTTACCAGGTTTCGGCGTTCGAGTTCAGCGTTTTTTTGTATAATTCTGGCGTAGGCGTAGCCCGCCTTCGGCATCGCTTTTCAAACTCAACTTCACCGGAGAAGGCAAAATTAACAATTAACAATTCAAAATTAACAATTAAAAATTTAAAATTGTACCCTTACAAGGAAGCAAGCTACGCGCAGCATTTTGTAGAGAAGAAAATTTCAGACGTGGATTTAAACGCTGACTGAAACTGAAGCTACGCGAACGTGGCTCAAAAATAATTATTAAACTGCCAAGGCGTAAAGGTCACAAAAGGACTGTAACTTAGAAACCCAATTTTTCTACTGCAACAAGCCAACCAAGAACTAGAACAGGAATGACAACGGGCTGAAAGATTGGCATAAGGTTTTTAAATTAATTGAAAACTGCTATAAATCTACTTTACGATCCCCATAAAGTCTTAAAATATTGTTGATTTCTGCCAAACCTCTCGACCTTCAACTTACAAGTATCACCCCAAAATCACTATGGCTATCGGCTACGTCGCGCTTGTACTCCACGCACATCTGCCCTTCGTTCGTCACCCAGAAAGTGACTACGTGCTGGAGGAAGAATGGCTCTATGAAGCCATCACAGAAACCTACATTCCCTTATTGAAAGTATTTGAAGGCTTAAAGCGAGACGGTATCGACTTTAAAATCACGATGAGTATGACACCCCCTCTAGTGTCGATGCTTCGCGATCCTCTGCTTCAAGAACGCTATGAAGCACACTTAGCCCAACTAGAAGAACTTATACAACTAGAAGCAGAACATAATATCAACAAGGGGCATCTTCGTTATTTAGCCGAACATTACGCTACTGAGTTTAGCGAAGCGCGTCAGCTATGGGAACGCTACGACGGTGACTTGGTGACAGCTTTTAAGAAGTTCCAAGATAGTAACAACCTGGAAATCATCACTTGCGGCGCTACTCACGGCTATTTGCCGTTGATGAAAATGTATCCACAAGCAGTGTGGGCGCAAATTCAGGTAGCCTGCGAACATTATGAGCAAACCTTTGGACAAGCTCCCAGAGGCATTTGGTTGCCGGAATGCGCCTACTATGAAGGTTTAGAGCGGATGCTAGCTGATGCTGGCTTACGCTACTTCCTCACTGATGGGCATGGCATCCTTTACGCCCGTCCCCGTCCGCGCTTTGGCACTTATGCCCCAATTTATACAGAAACTGGTGTTGCTGTCTTTGGTCGAGATCATGAATCTTCCCAACAGGTATGGTCTTCTGAGGTGGGCTATCCTGGGGCAGCGGAATATCGAGAATTTTACAAAGATTTGGGCTGGGAAGCAGAATATGAGTACATCAAGCCCTACATTATGCCTAATGGCCAGCGTAAAAATACGGGTATTAAGTATCATAAAATAACGGGGCGTGGCTTAGGTCTATCAGATAAGGCGCTCTATGATCCGTATTGGGCTAGGGAAAAGGCAGCAGAACACGCTGCTAACTTTATGTATAACCGAGAGCGGCAATCGGAGAATCTCCATGCTCTAATGGGGCGGCCGCCAATTATCGTTTCGCCTTATGACGCAGAGTTATTTGGACATTGGTGGTATGAAGGCCCTTGGTTCATCGATTACCTATTCCGCAAATCGTGGTATGACCAAGCAACATATCAAATGACCCATTTAGCAGACTATTTGCGAGATCAGCCAACTCAGCAAGTTTGTCGTCCTTCGCAGTCGAGTTGGGGTTTCAAGGGTTTCCACGAGTATTGGTTGAATGAAACGAATGCGTGGATTTATCCACATTTGCACAAAGCTGCTGAACGGATGATTGAAATCTCGCACCTAGAACCAGAGGATGAGTTGGGGTGGAAAGCATTGAACCAAGCAGCGCGGGAATTGTTATTAGCACAATCTTCCGACTGGGCTTTTATTATGCGGACGGGAACTATGGTACCTTATGCAGTCAGACGGACGCGATCGCACCTGATGCGGTTCAATAAACTCTATGAAGACGTTAAAATCGGCAAAATTGACAGTGGTTGGCTGGAAAAAGTCGAGTTAATGGATAATATCTTCCCTGAAATTAACTATCGCGTCTACCGTCCGTTGTAGTCTCACAAAAAATAATCAACAGTAGTAGGGTGGGCAATGCTCACCTTATATTAGTAGTGAGGAGCGTTTATTTTACCAACAACAGAGCAAGCCTTAGCCTGTGTACGGGTTTGTCAAATGCTGTCAAATCTGTACAAAGATATCCGCTTATTTCGATTTGACGACAAAAGCGGAGAAGTTTACATTTTATCTGCGGATGAACTGCAAATTATTGTTTATCGCAATGGCGAATGGGAGTTTGTCAATGAACCCGAATTATCAGCAAATGAGTTTTACAGAATTGAGAGCTTACGTTGTGGAAAACCACGAAGACATTGAAGCTCTACGTTTTTTGATGAGCAAACGTAACCCTAATTCTCCAAAGTATCCTATGCCTGTGACAGAAGCTGATATGCAAGCCCAGATGGAAATCATCAGGCGCAAGATTAACGGAGAGCTTTGAGATTATTTTCTAACTTTAGTAAGCATAATTAAGGTGGGTAAATCATACTCACCCGATTATTTTATTACCACTGCCGGATTAGCTAAAGGCTATCTGGATCAATATTTAATTCTCGAAGTTTAGCAGCTAATCTTTGCGCTTTCTCTTCTGCGGCTTGTCGTGCAGCTGCTTCCTCTTCATGAGTTAGGAGTGTTTGACCCGCAGCTGGATTGTAAAAACGCAGTTTTCCCGCTTCTAGGCGTAACTCTAGCCCCAAAACTTCACTGTGTAGGGACACTGTACCATCTGGCAAGGTATTAGTTGCCAGTGGGAAATAGTTCCCATTGATTAAGTGTAAACCCTGGAGTTGGGGATTGAGATAATCGCCTGTGGGGTCATATTGGAAATATTCACGCACTCCCAGAAAGGCGTAAATTCCTTTCTTTGCACCTTGGTCTTTGCTGCGGGTACTTTTTGAGGTAATCTCTAGAACAAAATCTGGGGTTTGATTATTTTCTTCCCAGGTTTTGTAAGATCGTCTGTCACGGTTTTCCACTCCAAACACCACAAATACATCTGGTGCAACAACTGATTCTGGATAACCTTTTTCGTAGTAAATAAAACGCTACCAGTACCATCCACCGAGGTTCTACGGAATCAACCGATCTGCGCGTAGTTGCTCGAACAGGTCAAAAAACGACTCGTCCGTTTTCTGGTATATCGAGAAGCCGAGTTTGCGGCTCTTCGACATGTCGGTCATAACCTCAATCGGACGCCCAAGATCGAGATCGGTGTGCCATGCAGACGACAGACGGCTCAGATCCGGCTCGGCGAGGTCATGCTGCTTTGCGATCTCGCGCCAGAGAGCATCTTCATTCGCCATTTCGGCTTCGAGCGGGTGGGTTGTGCCGTCGAACCCGATGGGATCGATGCCGAACCAGTCAGCTAGCCGCCCCCACAACCATATCCAGCGGAAGATGTCGCCATTGACGACGTTAAACGCCTCGTTGTGGGCCGCTTCGGTCTTCGCCGCCCAGACTAGATGCTTCGCCACCACCCGCGCGTCGGTCATGTCGGAGATGCCCTTCCACTGCGCTTCAGAACCTGGCCAGCGAAACGGGCGCCCGGTTTCCTTGCAAATCGCGGCATACACGGCCAGCGTCGTGCCGAGGTTCATTGCATTGCCGACCGCCTTTCCAATGACAGTGTGAGGGCGATGAATGCTCCAGGTGAAACCGTCACGGGCGGCGGCGGCATAGACCTCATCTTCCTGAGCATAATAGAAATTTTCGACGTCGAGCCGGGGATGTTCCTCGCGCAATGGAGTTTCTGGCAGCGATCCGCCGCTGGCGTATGCATCGAATGGCCCGAGATAGTGCTTGAGTCCGGTGACGAGGGCGACGTGCTGCACTGAGTCCTTTGGTGACAGAACATCTAGCAGATTGCGAACCATCGTGCCGTTGACCCTGACGTTCTCGGCCTCGGTCGCCTTACGCATCCACGTTGTGATGAAGATGTGTGTTGGGGCGATGTCTGACAGCGCAGTTTTCAGGCTAGCTAGATCGAGCAAATCGGCAGCAACAGGGCGTAACCCTTCCACCTCGTTTCTAAGATTTCGGGCCAACCCATAGGTCGTCCATCCATTCGCGATCAGTTCTCTCGCAAGATTGCTGCCGATGATGCCGCTCGCGCCCACAACTAAGGCTGTTCCATCCATGTCGTTTCTCCAGTTCCAGTACGGAAATTTTATATGTAATATCCAGATTTGGATATCAATACCTTTGCCAATTTTTTAGAAAGCCCGCACAATGCGGGTTTCGGGATATAGGTTTAAAGCCCAATTCAAAAGCCTGAAACCATTGTAATCCAAGGGATTGAGCCTTTTTGTCTCCCCCTAACCCTCTAATTTTGGCAGAGGTATTGGATAATGCCTTCATCTTCATTAGCTTCATAAACATTAGAGACTTCCATAAGTTAATATAAATATTTTTGAATAATTACATAATCCTCCGAAGGGAATTTGGATATAAATATTTAAGTCTCATACACAGTTTCTTCATCTTCAAGCTTTTCTTCCGCACAACTATCATTGCGTATAGTCCCATCAGGCATAATTGTATTGCAAAAAATAGCCATTCTCGTCTGGGCGTCAATTAGGCTAGCTTGCTCAAGGTCTGCGTCGGTCAAATCCGCATAATCTAAATCTGCACCTTCGAGATTAGCTTGAAAGAGGGTCGCACCACTGAGGTCAGCACCATTCAAATTAGCCTGATTTAAGTTTGCTGTACTCAAGTCGGCATCGCTTAAATCAGTATTTCTTAGATCAAACCCTCGCAACTGAGCGCCAGCAGCAATCTGTATAGCTGCTTGAGATACTAGTATTGGGTAAATCTCATCGCTAGACAGAGTTCTTGGAGACTCTACTGGACCTGGTGGATAAATACAATTATCGAATATTGTCTCTGAGTCGTAGACACATCCATTCAATCTCACATAGCTCAGATTAGCTTGACTTAGGTCGGCTCCTCTGAGCGTTGCTCCCTCCAAAGACCCCGATGTGAGATCAATCCCCTTCATGTTTGCCCCTCGGAGGTTTGCATGACTAAACGAAGCAGAAAAAGCTTTTGCACCTTCGAGATTGGCTTCTCTCAAGTCAGCATTGTTCAAACTAGCTTCCCGTAATCTTGCGCCCCTCAAATCAGCATTACATAAATTTGCCCCTGACAGTATTGTTTCATCCAAATTAACTTGAACTAAACTAGCCCCCTCAAGATTAATTCCTTCTAAATCAGCGAGATCCAATCGCGCACCATCTAGAACAGCACCTTGTAAATTGGCGTTCTGCATCTCGATGCGGTATAACATAGCGTCCTTGAGGATAATTCCTGGTAAATCAAAATTTTCTAGGCTGCTTCCTTTGATGCGAATTCCTGTGAAGTCTCTTTCACCAGCAGCATAACGTTGAATTAGTTCTCTAGCGTCCATAGTTGGCGAATTATATTAACTTATCAACAGATTTTTTTAAACACTTATTCTTCCATAAATTCTTTTTGAAAAAGGTGTATTTTGTTTGTTATTTTAAAGCATTTACGTTCAAATACTAGCAGTCAATTCCCAAATTTCCAGGCTTTGTGTAAATAACGTAAAAAAAAGACAGGCAAGATGCCTGTCCTACAAATAATGATTGAACAAAGAATTTAGAAATTCATCTCAGCAGCTTGAACTTTTTCAACCTGCTTCTTCTTCAGCACAAGCATAACTTGAGCCAACATTACAAGAGCGATGAACGCAATCAACCATTTGACTCTAGATGCGTCTTGCAATACGATTTCTGCATCTATTTGACCGAATCCACCAACGTTCGGGTTGCTGGTCAAAGCATCACCAGTTTTAACTGCTTGCCCTTCGGAAACAAGCAAGTCTGGCCCTAAAGGAATCGTGTCAACAACAACATTACCCGATTCCGGTTGGATGTTGACTAGATATTTAACGTTACCGTCTCCATCTTCCTCTTTGGCAATCTTGGTAATTGTGCCAGTAGCAGAAGCGTTATAAACAGCGTTATTGCTCTTTTCGCCTGTGGGATAAACTTGTCCGCGTCCGCGATTAGCACCTACGTGAACTGAATATTTACCGAAGTGGATGTTCTTGTCGGTTGCGGGGTTGGGAGAAAGAATTGGAAAGACGATTTCCTGATACTGTTCACCGGGTAAAGGGCCGACGATGACGACGTTATCTTTGTCTTCGGTG
Organism: Nostoc sp.; assembly: GCF_036917935.1. Classification (GTDB taxonomy): domain Bacteria; phylum Cyanobacteriota; class Cyanobacteriia; order Cyanobacteriales; family Nostocaceae; genus Nostoc. The sequence continues at coordinate 45,073 of NZ_JBALEL010000029.1, forward strand.
TAGGGTTGGTAGAAAGTGTCGCCAACTTCTTCTTTAAGTTCTTCGGAAAGACGGTCTTCAGGAGCAATCTTAAAGCCTTCGGGTAGCATCAGTACAGCACCGACGTTCAAGCCAACCTTAGAACCATCGGCACCAACTTGCTGGGCGCCCAGATCGTAAGGGATTTTCACCACAGCTTTGAATACAGTGTCAGGTAGAACCGATTGGGGAACTTCCACTTCTGTAACCTTGGCGGCTAGGTGACAGTTGGCACAAACAATTCGCCCTGTTGGTTCGCGGGGGGTTTCAGGATAGGTTTGCTGTGCCCAAAAGGGATAGGCGGCAGCTGATTGGGGAAGGGCTAGATCGCTGGTGAAGTAAAATGTCACAGTAGCGATCGCTATGAGCAATGTTTTGACAATCGCTCTAGCACTGCGAGTTAACCTCGCTGTTATGAAAACATTTCTCATCTCTATAAGGGCGACAATTGAATTAGTCATTAGTCATTGGTCATTAGTCATTAGTCATTAAGCCCTGAACAAAGGACAAATGACTAAGGACAAAATTATTAACCCCACCAAGGTGCATCACCGGTGCGGAAGTCGGTTTCAGTCCAAGGGGTTAGGACGATTTTGTCGTCGTTGACGTTAGTATGGGCTAAAGCCAGAGACAGAGGTGCTGGCCCCCGAACAACTTTACCAGTTTCGTCATACTGGGAACCATGACAAGGACACTTGAATTTGTTCTCAGCAACGTTCCAGGGGACGACACAACCTAAGTGGGTGCAGATGGCGTTAATGCCATAATCTTTGATCGCCTCTTTGCTGTCTACCACAATGTAGGTGGGATCTCCCTTTAGTCCTTGGACTAGGTTGCGATCGCCTGCATTCCGGTTTTCGAGAAATTTAGTGACGCTAACATCGTTACCTAGCTCATCTTTTGCCGTTACACCGCCACCTGCGCCACCTGCTGCTGGTGGAATAAAGTACTTGACAACGGGATACAATGCACCCAGAGCTACTCCAGTGACAGTCCCAAAAGTGAGCAGATTCATGAACTGACGACGCCCCATATCGGGCACGTCTGCTGATTCAGAAAATTGAGCCATAATCTACGCGCTCTTTGTGTATTTTGTTAAGCATTTTGACAAAAGTACTAGTACTTGAGCAACTCTTGTCTAAGTCGAAATGCTAGCGCTCACAACGATGCCATAATTCTTTGTTCCAAGATATAAAAAGCATCTTTTCTGTTAGCATTACATTTCTTTATATCCTTATCATACTGGAGTCACGGAACTTAACATCATAACTAAATGTAAAATCTGATTGAGAAAAGCTATGACAGGACAGGAATTACGTCAGATGTTGCTTGATAAGTGGGGATATTCTTATGATGTCCAGTTCCGGCGGGCACAGGGAAAGATATTTTTGCAAGTAATGTGGAAATATCTAGAGCAAGCTTCTTTTCCCTTGAGCGAGGCGGAGTACCAAGAACATCTCGATAGCATTGCCAATTATCTTCATGCCTTGGGTGGGTCAACACAGGTACAAAGTTTTATTGCTCAAACACGCGATCGCCCCCGGCTCGGCAAAGCTGTCAGTATTCCTCTCGATTTGGGCGATCGCTCTTCGGAATGGATACTATGATCCGCTATTGCTTTGGCATTAAATAAATCTCTGAGTATTTACAGTATTTTTTATCCAAAAATAGCATAACGTGCTAAAGAACTCTTTTGCCCATAGCTACATCTCTATCTGGCTGAATTAATACAACTTCTCCATTGTCTATAACCACTCCCAAGACTAAAACTTCCGAGATAAAATCGGCAATTTGACGGGGAGGGAAGTTAGTAACAGCTAATATTAATCTGTTGATTAATTCCTCTTGCTGATAATTTTTAGTAATTTGGGCACTAGATTTTTTTATGCCCAAATCGCCAAAATCTATCCACAACTTATAAGCTGGTTTTTTAGCTTTAGGAAACTCTTCGACTTTTATTATTTTGCCAACATGAATCTCGATTTTTTCAAAATCACTATAGCTAATAAACATTTGGTCAAAAACTAAGCATGAAAATCTTTTTACCTATTCCAGATGTTATTTACCTGTAAGCTTAACCAGTCCAACACCACCGAAATAAAGCGCTAAAACTGCTCCCGCTAAGAGACTTTGAGTCAGGGGGTCAGTAGAAGGTGTTAGGACGGCTCCTAAAACCACTGCACCCATAATTACGTAACGCCAACCAGAAACCATCTGTTCTGACGAGACAATGTTTAAATTACCGAGCAACAGTTGGATGATGGGAATTTGAAATGCTAAACCAGTGCTGAATAACAGTAGCAGCACAAATTCAAAATATTTATCAATTGACCAAAGTTGTTCGACTACATCTGCTCCGTAGCTAATGAAAAATTTCAAAGCTGCGGGGATAAGGAGTAAATAGGCAAATACTAACCCCGCGCCAAACAGCACACTCGAACCTAAAACCACAGGCCCCAGCAAACGGCGTTCGCGGCGAGTCAGTCCTGGAATCACAAACTGGATAATCTGGTAAAGAATGAAAGGACTAGTAAGTACGAAGCCAGTGTAGGCTGCAACTTTCAGGGAGACAAAGAAATATTCTCCGGGTGCAAGTTGGAGAAATTTTACTCCTTGTGCTGGAACCTCAAGTAACTGGACAATTGGCTTAACGGCAAAGAAACAGCCGATAATGCCCACTGCTACGGCAATCAGCGAATAAAAAATCCGCCGCCGCAACTCTTCTAGGTGGTCGAAAAGGGACATTTCGATTTCACCTGGCAACTCATCAAGAGGATCGGTGTCTGAGTTGCCATATCCTTCTGGGTCGATATTGGGAACGTTTACAGTATCTACGTCTTGTGAAGGCGTCATGAGTCAGCTAGTAGGCAACATTTGTTAACTATTTTATCTGGGGAATGCAGCTACCAAGATATGTTTTTGGGTGCTGTGGGTTTTTTATCCTGTTTTTTGGGCTTGCATCTGCATAAGTTAATAGGAAGCCATCTTGTAGGCAATGCCTAACCTAAAAAAAGGTGGAACCGATAATTTAGAAATCACGTCTTTGCAGCTAGTAGCGTTGCATAAATTCACACAACATCAACATTTAATACTCAGTTTTAAAAATCCGGTTCATCAAGGTGGCATCTATACATAGCGTAATCGGAAATTGTTAGCTGAGGTTGGGTATGAACCGGATAATTTGCATTGTCCTAATGGCATTGCCTGTTTATTTATACAATGTTGAGCTAGGCAATACTTCTAGTAGTGACGTGACAATTGTTAAAAACCAGTTTCCCACAATAGCTGCTCTAATTGCTTACAGTACAAATGCTCCCTCACGCATCTTGCCGTGGCAAATATCGGCTAGAGATGACCAAACCGAAGATTGCCTTCGTGCTGGTACTTGCAAAGATTGATACTAATTCGTAATTGCGGCAGCCCCATCATAAAATAAAATTAATGGTTGTAGAAAATCAACGTACAGTAGTGGTTACAGGAGCCTCAACAGGAATTGGTCAGGCGTGTGCTTTGCTTTTAGACCAATTGGGCTTCTGTGTTTTTGCTGGCGTGCGTCAAGATATTGATGCTCAAACACTTAAACAGAAAGGGTCACAAAGGCTGATTCCGATTTTTTTAGATGTTACTGACGCGGAATCGATCGCAGCTGCGGTTGATCAGGTAACAAATGCAGTCGGTGGTACGGGAATTTTAGGTTTAGTGAATAATGCCGGAATTGCTGTCCCTGGCCCATTAGAATTATTAGCGATCGCCGAATTTCAACACCAGATGCAGGTTAATGTCACTGGACAATTAGCAGTCACACAAGCATTTCTTGGTCTTTTACGCCAAAGTCGGGGTCGAATTATCAATATGGGTTCCATTGCTGGTAGGAGTCCTACGCCGTTTTTGGGTGCTTATAATGCTTCTAAATTTGCCTTGGAAGCACTCACTGATGTGATGCGAATGGAGTTACGACCTTGGGGAATCTCGGTTTCAATTATTGAACCCGGTTCTATTGCTACCCCAATCTGGGAAAAGTCTCTTAGTCAATCTGAAACAGCACAATACGACCTACCACAATCGGCACAAAATCTCTACGGTCAAGCGATGAATATTGTCCGCAAGAAAATGCAGATTCTCGCATCTAAGGGCATTTCTGCGGATATTGTGGCTCAAGTTGTTGTCCAGGCGCTCACTGCCAAACAACCCAAAACACGCTATCTTGTTGGACAAGATGCCAAAATCGGAGCGGTGATAAAGCATATTTTGCCCGATCGCTTGCATGACCGGATAATTTTATACTCAATGGGTTTATAGATTACTTCCTGAGCATTTTCAAGGATTTTTCGCCCTGACTTCAGGGCTAATTCTTCTCCTATTCCCTGCTCCCACCCCGTTGGCGTAACCTCTTTTCTTAACTAACCTGCGGAATGTGGGATCATACCACTCATAGACGCTGAGTGGAGATTTCTCATGCACGCTATAGAGGGGGAAGAAAGGCAACCCTTTCTTCCCCCTCTATAATGATTATCATTATGGAACAAATATTGTTTCTTGATTTTTTTGGGATAATTTATTTTTTGGAAGTCCCAATTAATCCCATACATAGTCTGCATTCTAGCAGCATAAGCCGCCTGAAGTTCTTGCTCTTAATGCCGTTTCCTTTCTCGGTGTTTCTGTGCAAGACCTAGTTACCTCTAATCCCTCAAAAATCAGCTAACGGTTAGTAACTTGTTAAGATGATGTTGACTCATTTTGAGTCAAAGCAAACCATCACTGACCACCATTAGAAGCATGAAGCATCTGTCAGACTACAACTTCTTTGACCCAGAAGTGCTTGTGTGCCCTTATGAATTCTACAAGCTGGCACAGGAGGAAGCACCAATTATGGAGCTACCTAGTCCCAAAACGGGAGCAAAACTCTTTCTTGTTACCCGCTATAACTTAGTGATCGAAATTCTTAAAGATACAAGAGTATTCTCTAGCAATTTCTCTACTTTACTGGCTGGCAAAGAAGAACATGATGATGAGTTGCAGAAAATTTCGGCTCAAGGCTGGCCTCAGATGAACACCCTACTGACGGCAGATCCACCAGAACACGAGCGATTTCGCTCGCTGGTAAATAAGGCATTCACCTCGTCGCGTGTCAATAAAATGCGTGATTTGATTGAGCAGATTGTTGATGAACTTATTGACAGTTTCATTGATCGCAGCAAGTGTGAATTCATCAGTGAGTTTGCCGTACCTTTACCGATCAAAGTTATTGCTCAACAGTTAGGTGTTGAGCAAGTAGATTTGCCGAAATTGAAGCAATGGTCTGATGCTTTTATTGCGCGTTTAGGTCACATACTTTCTAGAGAGCAGGAGATTGAGTGTGCTAAAGATGTTGTCGCTTTCCAGCATTATTTTCGTGATGTCATAGAGTCACGCCAAAAACAGCCTCAAGATGATTTGATCACTGACTTGGTACAGGCAAAAGTGGATGGAGAGCGATCGCTCGACACTGCTGAACTGCTGAGTATAATTCAGCAAATATTAGTGGCAGGAAATGAGACTATCACCAGTGCGCTCGCAGGTGGGATGTTGTTGCTGACAAACAATAAAGAGCAGATGAAGTTGGTACAAACAGATATTTCCCTGTTAGAGAACTTTGTTGAAGAAGTTTTACGAATGGAAAGTCCAACAGCAGGAATGTGGCGAGTTGTGACGCAAGATACAAAACTCGCAGACGTTGATCTCAAAGCTGGGTCTTTAGTGATGCTCCGCTTCGATGCTGCTAACCGCGACTCCATAAAATTTATTGAGGGTGAGCGTTTCGATGTGCGCCGCCATAATGCCAACAACCACCTATCTTTTGGTCATGGTATTCATTTTTGTTTGGGCGCTATGCTTGCTCGTAAGGAAATGCAGATCGCATATCAGCGTTTGCTACTACGGCTGAAAAATATTCGCTTGGCACAAGAAGGATACCAGTACTTACCGAACGTACTCATGCGGACACTGAAGCACCTCTATATTGAGTTCGACAAGGTATCATGATCGCATGGCACTTTCATGAAGGCAGCTATCTCGCCAATGCCTGACTCGCACTCGTGTCAATACTGTTCGGTTAAGGAAAATAGAGGGTAAAAGGAAGAAGAAAGTGTTCGCGGTTTATATAACAATATTTGTGAATTCATCTAAACCACAATTTATAGGGTAAGGCGCTACGACATCTCTTGGCTTTGAGGAATAGCGATCGCAATTCGCCAACAAAGTCGGTATCAACGCATTTGACTGTCGTCTCGTGGGAATATGGGAGCGTCGCTTCGTTTTATTTTGAGGCATTTATTGACCTCCCTACTATCCACATCTGGATTCACAAAATATTAGTGGGATAGGTTCATTAAAGAATTTTTATACTTTAGATGCGTAAGTCCTCTAGATTTTCTTTGGCTGCCAATGGCGACGATCGCAAGACAGTTCAGTTGAACCTTTCCAATTTTTGCGAACTGAAACATTGAGAACCGCTATATATTCAATAGCACTACAAAATTGTACTTAACAGTAACTTTTTTGGAGTTAGATATTTTTCAGATTCATAAGAGGAACTTATTTTATAATAGAGAATTTTCCTATTTGTACTTATAGTAGTATTTCTGCTTACTTAAACCAAATATCAGCATTACTATGTGTTAGATCCAACCTCAGATATGAACAATTATCCGGAATGCTGTTAATTTAGTTAGTAGTTTGATTGAAATGTACTTAAATTAAGGGATAAATTGCCTAAAATCAATATATTTATTCAGCAGATTTTGTCATCCCTATTCCTAAGTGAACTCGATTAGTTATGCTCCTAGATTTAGAAAGATTTTATCAGGCTTGCAATCCAAGCAGACCTCTAATTATAGGAAACGCTAGCGATCGCCGATACTATATCGATTTTGCTGCGGTGCGGGGTGGCAAAATCATTGAAGCTTTGCAGCGGACGATCGCGAGAATATCGCCGGATATACCAACTTGTCAGCTATTTACAGGACATCTCGGTTGTGGAAAATCAACGGAGTTGTTGCGCCTGAAAGCGGAGTTAGAAGTGCAGCAATTTCATGTAGTTTATTTTGAGTCTACCCATGTCTTAGAAATGGCCGATGTGGATGTGACTGATATTTTGTTAGCGATCGCGGGCCAGGTGAGTGAAAGCCTAGAAGCGATGAAAATTAGGTTCAAGCCTAGCTACTTTACCAAGCTATTTGGTGAACTTGTAGATTTTCTGCAAACGCCAATTGAACTTGGAGTAGAAGCAGAGTTGTCTGTAGGGATTGCCAAAATTACAACTAAAGCTAAAGAAAGTCCCCAATTGCGGCGGCGGTTAAGAGATTATCTAGAACCGCGAACAGCAAATATTTTACAGTCAATTAATCAAGAATTGCTAGAACCTGCCAACAAGGAACTGAAAGCCAGGGGTAAAAAAGGACTGGTGGTAATTGTTGATAACTTGGATCGAGTCGCAATTCGACCTTTACCATCGGGGCGATCGCTACCAGAATATTTATTTATTCAGCGCGGCGAACAGTTACGCAAACTGAATTGTCATGTAGTCTACACTATTCCCTTAGCGCTGACTTTTTCCAACGATAGCGCCGAACTTCAGCATCGTTTGGGGGGTGGAGTCGCACCAAAAGTGTTACCGATGATACCTGTACGTCTGCGCTCTGGCGAGATTTTCCCTCAAGGGTTAACAATGTTGCGGCAAATGGTGCTAGCTAGAGCTTTTCCAGACATTTTGGCTAGCGATCGGTTAGGCTTAATTACAGAAGTGTTTGATAGTCTAGAAACCTTAGATCGATTGTGCCTGATTAGTGGTGGTCATGTACGCGACTTACTGGGGTTACTGTTTGACTGTCTGCGAGAACAAGATCCACCCTTTGAGCGGGAATGTGTCGAACTGGTGATCCGAAGACAGCGCGATTACCGAGCTAACGCCATCGACCCCCATGAGTGGGAACTAATCTTTCAGGTGGTGCAACAGCAACGAGTTAGAGGTGATATAGAATACCATACTCTTTTGCGAAGTTTATTTGTATTTGAATATCGCGATCATCAAGGAGCTTGGTTTGCCGTCAACCCAGTTTTAGCAGAGACGGAAAAATTTAAATCATGGTTGAACGACACGCACAAGTAGATATAAAAGCAGCTAATGAGCGGGCTTTACGAAGTTTGGGGAGAGCAATTACCCTTTCTAGCGGTCAGTTTTCCCTGGTTTTGGTGTGCTGCAATTATCGAGTTTTGCAAGAGCGAATGCTGCAACGACTCGAAGAACTCTCTTCCGGAGTACACCACATTCAAAAGGTAGTTCTGCCGCATAATGCCAGAAGTCTTTACGCAAGTATTCATTTACAACTGCTAACCGAAGCTAATCCGCCATCGGCGTTGATGATTTTAGGTTTAGAGTTAGTAGATGGACTCGATGATCTACTGAGGTCTATCAATCATATTCGGGATGAATTTCGCAAACGCCACCCATTTCCGATGATTGTGTGGGTGAATGAGGAAATATTGCAAAAAGTAGTCCGTTTAGCGCCAGATTTTGCTAGTTGGGCGGCTACACCGATTCGGTTTGAAATGACAACTCAATCACTGCTGCAATTTTTGCAACAGGAAACTGACTCTTTATTTGCCACGGTGTTACCAACCGATGCTGCACAACACCAACCTCCTGAAGTTGCAAAGCATTATTCCACTGTCGAGCAAGTCTGGGAACATAGTTATGAACTCCACTTTGCGATTAAAGAGTTGCACAATCGTGGTATTACCTTAGAGCCAGAATTACACGCTAGTTTAGAATTTGTTTTTGGTCTAGATAATTATATTAGCGATCGCATCAATACAGGTTTAAGTCATTTTCAGCAAAGCTTACAGGTTTGGCAAAAGTTAGGGGAAGCAGGGGAAATCAATTCAAAATTCAAAATTCAAAATTCAAAATTGAATAAAAAGACTGAGGGAGATGAGGGGAATGAGGGGGTATTTTCTTTGCCTATGCCTCCTAATCGCCCATCTCCTCTACTTTTGCGACAGGGAATTTTGCTGTTTTATATTGGGCTGTGTTATTGCCGTTTTGCAGAGCAAAATCAAACAGAAAACCGCCGCCATTGGTACACCGCTAAATCTTATTTTCAGCAGTGCTTGAATATCTTGCAGGTGGCTGGGCGTTTAGATATAGTTGCTGGATTTATTAATCAACTCGCGGAGGTTTTGCAATATCTGCAAGAGTGGGAAGAATTGCAGACGGTTGCTCAAAAGTCTCTGGAGTTACATCAAACTTATGGTAGTCAAATCCAATTAGCTTGTGACTACGGTTTTTTGGCGCAAGTGGCTGTGCAGCAGTCGCGATGGGTACAGGCGAGTATCTTAGCACACGTATCACTGCTGAAATTAGGTGAAGCGCAAAAGCAGAACGACCCTTATAACTGCTTATTTCCATTATTATTGGGGCAAATTTACTATTTAGTGTTGGCGAAAGCACAGCGAAATTTAGGTGAGCTAGAAGTCGCGCGTGAATACTTAGATAAGGCGACAAAAGAACTACCAGCAGCTTTAGAAAGCAGTGCCCATCAATATGATGCCCATCGTTATATTCGCTTATTGCGGAGACTGCGATCGCTATATTTTGAAGAAGGGCGATATCTAGAAGCCTATTACATTCGACAGAAACGGCGTTCTGTTGAGCAGCAGTATGGTTTTCGGGCTTTTATCGGTGCCGGACGCTTGCAACCCCAAAGACAGGCGACAAACCCAGCATTAATGTCACCTTCTGGGAGTAGCAGCGTTGCTTTAGAAATTGCGGCTTCTGGTCGAGAGCGTGATATTAATAACTTAATTGGCAGAATTAGCCGCGCCGATCAAAAGTTGACGGTGATTCATGGTCAATCGGGGGTGGGTAAGAGTTCCACCGTAACGGCGGGTTTAGTTCCAGCACTGCAAAATCGAGCCATTGGCGATCAAATAGCCGTGCCTGTGGTACTACAAGTTTATACCGATTGGGCACGAGAATTAGGCAAATCTTTAAGTGAGGCGATGTCTAGTGATGCATCCCTGGCGATTTACGCTGATATGAAGCCAGAAGCAGCCATTGATACGGAAGCTTTAGCTTACTATGCCCAACCGATAACCATCCTGAGAATTTTACAGCAACTAAAAGAAAATGCCGATCACCATTTGATCACAGTTTTAATTTTTGACCAGTTTGAAGAATTTTTCTTTGGTTATAGCGATCGCAATCAAAAGCAAGAGTTTGATAAATTTATTAGCGATTGTCTCAATATACCTTTTGTCAAAGTCATCCTTTCGTTGCGAGAAGATTATTTACATCGTTTATTAGACTTTAAACATCTTTCGGCACTGGAAGCGATTAATAATAATATTCTCGACAAGCATATTCGTTATCAGTTAAATAATTTTTCGCCGGAATATGCCAAAGCAATTATCCGAAAATTGACAGAGCGATCGCAGTTTAATTTAGAACCCGCTTTAATTGATGCCTTGGTTGAAGATTTATCCACAGAATTTGGAGAAGTCCGCCCCATTGAATTGCAAGTTGTGGGAGCGCAAATTCAAGATGAACGAATTACTACACTAGAAGAATATCAGCCATATAGACCGAACAAACTCATCGAACGATATATTAAGGAACTGATCAAAGACTGCGGCCCAGAAAATGAACGAGCCGCGTTACTCGTCTTATATTTATTAACAGATGAAAGCAACAACCGACCTTTTAAAACTCGTGCTGAGTTAGCGGCGCAACTAGCAGAGTTAGAAGATGCTGACAAATTAGAGTTAGTATTAGAAATTTTAGTTAGCTCCGGTTTAGTGGTTATCTTTCCTGATGTGCCAGAACGCTATCAACTGATTCACGATTATTTAGTAGACTTAATTCGCTATCTGCAACAACAAGAATCGAGCTTACAAGTACAACTAAATCAGTTGCGCTACAAAGTAGAACAAAGTAAAGCTGAGATTGAGCGACTCAAGAGCGAACTTAGTCAAAATAAGCAGCGTTCCAAATTGGTCGATCCTCATCCGCAACCGGGATTAGACTTATTAACAGAATTGCGAGAGTTACACAAACGGGAAGAATTAAGTCAGTTAGAAATTGAGCAATTACGAGCTGAACTTAAAGAAAAAGAGTTAACAGCTAAACTTGCAGAAAGTCAAGAGAAACAAAGACTTAGTGAAGCTCAATTAAATCGTTCGCTGAAAATTGCTCTAACGGCTTCCGTTCTCGCCATCTTGGGATTAAGTGTTTCCATAGTGACGGCGGTAGATAGCGAAATTAAAACCCTCAGCGCATCCAGTGAAGCCCTCTTTGCCTCGCAAAAAGGTATTGATGCTTTAAAAGAAGGTTTAAAGGCCGGGAGAAAATTACAACAAACGGTCTGGGTAGATTCCTATACAAAAGAGCAAGTGCAGACGGCACTCTATCAAGCAGTTTCGGGGGTAAGAGAGTATAACCGCCTAGAAGGACATATATCTGGGGTAAATAGTGCTACATTCAGCCTCGATCGCTCTTTAATTGCTTCAGCTAGTGCGGATAATACAATTAAACTCTGGCGTCCCGATGGTAGCTTGGTTAAAACCTTGTCGGGGCATCAGGATGTGGTTAATAGCGTCAGTTTCAGCCCAGATAGTCAAATCATTGCTTCCGCCAGTCAAGACAAGACGATAAAACTTTGGAGTCGAGAAGGTCAATTGCTTGCTACCTTATTAGGGCATCAGGATGTGGTGAATAGTGTTAGTTTCAGCCCAGATGGTCAGGTTATTGCTTCGGCGAGTACAGACAAAACAGTGAAACTGTGGAGTCGCGATGGTAAGCTGCTAAAAACTTTGCTCTTACATAATGGTGCAGTTTTGAGTGTCGCTTGGTCAGCCGATGGTCAAACCCTAGCTTCCGGGAGTGCTGACAAGACGGTGAAACTGTGGAGTCGGGATGGTAAACTGCTCAAAACTTTGCAAGGACATGAGGATGCAGTAAAAAGTGTAGCTTGGTCGCCTGATGGGAAAACAATTGCATCTGCTAGTTTAGACCAGACAATCAAGCTGTGGAATCTGGAGGGGAAGCTACTGCGAACCTTATCGGGGCATAGTGCTGGAGTTACTAGCGTTAGTTTTAGCCGCGATGGTAAGACGATCGCTTCTGCAAGTACCGACGAGACAATTAAACTCTGGAGTTCTGAAGGTGTGCTGCTGGGAACCCTAAAAGGGCATAATAATTGGGTGAATAGCGTCAGTTTCAGCCCAGACGGTCGTACCCTTGCTTCTGCAAGTCGGGACAAAACTATTAAACTCTGGCATTGGGATGATGTGCTGCTGCGAAAGCCCAAAGCCGATAATGATGACTGGGTAACTAGCATCAGTTTTAGCCCAGACGATCGCACCTTAGCAGCAGCGAGTCGAGACAAAACGATAAAACTTTTCAGTCGAGATGGTAAACTACTCCGTATTTTTACGGGGCATCAGGGTCAAGTTTGGGGCGTAAGTTTCAGTCCCGATGGTCAAGTAATTGCTTCGGCTAGTAAAGATAAAACGGTGAAGCTTTGGAGTGGTGACGGTAAACTGCTCAACACCTTACAGGGTCATAATGATACCATCTTGAGTGTAGCTTGGTCGCCTGATGGTCAAGTAATTGCCTCTGCTAGTAAAGATAAAACAGTAAAACTTTGGAGCCGCAACGGTAAACTACTTAACACCTTGCAGGGACATCAGGAAGCGGTGAATTGGCTAAGCTTTAGTCCTGATGGCAAGTTGCTAGCTTCTGCCAGTGATGACAAAACCGTGAAAATCTGGAGTGTAGAGGGTAAATTGCTATACACATTAATTGGTCATAGCCGCCGGGTAAATGGGGTTGCTTGGTCGCCTGATGGTCAAAGCCTTGCCTCAGTGAGTATTGATAGCACGGTGAAGATTTGGAATCGAGACGGTAATTTGCTAAATAATCTCACGGGCGATGGCGATAGTTTTATCAGTGTCAGTTTTAGCCCTGATGGTAAGACTCTGGCAGCTAGCAGTGACGACAAAGTGAGGATTTGGAACCGAGAAGGGACGTTGCTGATTGCTTTGAAAGGCGATAAAGATGAGTTAACCAGCGTCAGTTTCAGCCATGACGGCAAGACTCTGGCTGCGGGTAGTGGCGATGGCACAGTAATTTTCCGAGATTTAGCAGATATCCAACTGGATAAATTACTGGCGCGGGGTTGCGATTTGCTACATGATTATTTGAACACTAACCAGAGGGTAATGAAAAGCGATCGCGCCTTGTGTTCTGGTAGGTGATGGAGATTTTTAATACAGTAGATAATTGGCGCAAGCGATCGCTAACTTCTAAGTTAGACTCTTGCGATCGCAATTCTGGTGGTATCTCTGCCAACAAAAGCGGATTTTCTTGCAACCATTCATTATGGGCAATCCCCGTCCATGTGCCTTGCTTTTCCCTAAAACTATCAATCAAGCCCTTGAGTTCTTGAATGCAGTACGATTCAAAACCTGCTGCTTCAAAAATTGCAGCACGCAAGTATTCTTCAAAAGCATTAATATCATTTTCAACTTCAAATGTTACATCATCTTGGGGAGATATCAATTCCCTGGAAACATCTATCAGTAAACCAAAAAGTTTTTCCCCAAAGAGCGATCGCTAAAAAATTGGTAGTTTATAATACTAGTAAATACGGAATCCTCTAACCAGCAGAC
>NZ_JBALEL010000030.1:0-106084 GCF_036917935.1 Nostoc sp.
GGACTCTACGAATCTACAGGACGCTACAGCGAAGCCGAACCTTTGTATCAGCAAGCTTTGGCACTGAGAAAACGTTTACTGGGAGACAACCATCCCGATGTTGCCAATAGCTTGAACAATCTTGCAGGACTCTATAAATCTACAAGACGCTACAGTGAAGCCGAACCCCTCTATCAGCAAGCTTTGGCAATTTGTGAGCAGACTTTAGGTGTAGGTCATCCCGATACAATAATGGTTCGGGGAAATTATGCAATCTTTTTAAGAGAAGCATATCGCTAACGATCGCACCTTTCAAACAAATCACACCAAATTGATGCTACACAACAGTTGTAGTTCAAATTTTAACAGCGATCGCACATCAATTCTAACTTCAAATAGCGATCGCTCCCTCTTAATTTCTTCCTCGGTGTCCTCTGCGCCTCTGCGGTTCGATTCTCATGCCCCCACATATCGAAAGTACAGTACAGAATAGAGCGTATGCGTAGCCCGTCGTAGACATCGCCTAGCCATTTTGAGTACGAAACTCGAAACTTGAACTTCACAGGCTCAAGTAGCAATACCTAAAGGCAAGCCACTGCTTTTAAATTATTTCTATCCAAATGGTATTTCTATCCCAAAGAGAGAAGATTTCCCAATGGAGACAAAGCTAGAATAAAAATAAATTTTATAACCTGTTTATGCAATGGGCTAATTTTCTAGCCAAAGAAGCTGCTACGAATGGCTTATCTCTAGAGCAAACGGCAGCCTTTGCAAAATATCTTAAGACAGAAAACTTAGGTAAAAATAAAGCTAAACTTGCCAGCGAATTAAACGTTGATATTGCTGCTTTCACAAAATGGCTGGGTGAGGTATATGACAAGTTTGCCCAGAATTATCCTGAGTTAACGACTTTTAACAATCGAGACAAACTAGAAAAGTTACAAGTTTACCTGAGCGCAAAATATAATAGCGAATTGGATGTCCTCAAACCATTGGCGGCGATGAAATTATTCAAATCGCTGGTGGTTCGGAAACGACTGCAACAAGAAGCTTGGATTGCGAGAAGAATTTGTAAATTTTTGGGATATTTACCTTTAGCGTTAGAGTTAGTGGGGCGATACCTGGATAAAATGCCAGATTTGTCTCTGGAAACACTGCTGAAGCGGCTAGAGAAGAAACGAGTGGAACATAAACCAGTAGTCAATGCTAACTCATTGATGCCTGATGAATACGGTATAGTTGAAGCTTTTGAATTGAGTTGGGAACAGTTGGATGAAAATGCCCAAAGCTTTGGCTGTTTGCTAAGTTTGTGTGCTTTAGCTGACATTCCCCTATCTGTTGAGACAATAGAAGATGATAAAAAACAACTCAACGAGAAAGCCATAGCCGATTTACTAGAATTGCATTTACTACAACAGAAAAGTAAAGGAATTTATCGTCTAAATCCACTGATTCGGCAACTTTTCCAAATGAAGTTGGATAAATCAAGTCAGGCGGATGAAGCAAAAACTAAATTTGCAGCGATGATGTTAGAGATAGCAAAGCTAATTCCGCAACAGCTTAACTCTGAAGATATTCTCAACCTGACTCCACATATCCCCCACATTACAGAAGTTGCAAGCCACCTATCCGAATATTTAGGCGATGAAAATATAATTACTCTGTTTACTAAATTAGCCTGGTTTTATCAAAATCAAGGACTTTATCAGCAAGCAGAACCTTGGTTGCAACGGTGTGTAGAACTAACTCAAAATCGTCTGGGTTTAGAACATTCTGATGTCGCCACTAGTCTGAACAATTTAGCATTACTCTACGAATCTACAGGACGCTACAGCGAAGCCGAACCCTTACTTGAGCAAGCTTTAGAACTGAGAAAACGCCTAGTGGGAGAAGAACATACCGATGTCGCCACTAGCCTGAGCTATTTAGCATTAATCTACGAATCTACAGGACGCTATAGCGAAGCCGAACCTTTGTATCAGCAAGCTTTAGAACTGTGGAAACGCCTAGTGGGAGAAGAACATCCATTAGTTGCCACGAGTCTGAACAATTTAGCAGCATTGTACTGTTATACAAAACGCTACAGCGAAGCCGAACCCTTATTTGAGAAAGCTTTAAAACTGAGAAAACGCCTTCTGGGAGAACAACATATCGATGTTGCCACTAGCCTAAACAATTTAGCACAACTCTACGAATCTACAGGACGCTACAACCAAGCCGAACCCTTGTATCAGCAAGCTTTAGAACTGAGTAAACGCTTGCTGGGAGACAACCATCCCGATGTCGCCATTAGCCTGAACAATCTAGCAGCACTCTACCGTTATACAAGACGCTACCGGAAAGCCAAACCCTTGTTTGAAAAAGCTTTGAGAATTTGTGAACGGACTTTAGGTATAAGTCATCCGACTACGATGACGGTTCGGGCAAATTATGCCAGCTTTTTAAGAGAAGCATATCACTAGCGATCGCTCTCTGCGTCCTCGAACAGTTTAAAATAATATCCCCCTCTTCATCAGCGAAGAAGAGGGGTGAGACTCTACTTACATCCTAAAGACTTGCGAGTATCCACACCAGTTTTAGAATTCACACCACTTGCTTTAACACAAAGCTTTTTCACTTGTATCCCATCTAAAATTGCATTGGTAAAATCAGTACCTGTGACATCCACGCCATCAAAAGTAGAACGTAGCATCATTGCATCGGTCAACACAGCATCACTTAAATTAGCATCCTTAAACCTTGTTAGATAGGCTATACCTTCACTAAAATCAGCACCATGCAGATTTACTCCCTCCAATACGCTACCGTTAAACACGCCACCACGTAAGTCAGCATTGCTAAAATTAGCATTCTCTAATTTGAGATTGGTAAACTCAGTACCAATTAAACTTTGACCAGAGTAATCCTTGCCCTTAAGTTCATCATTCCCCACAGAACGGGTAATACTGGAAGAACTAGCAGCTTGTGCCGATAGGGGAAACAAAAAAAGAACCATAGCTAAGACAAAGCTAGCTAACAGTTGCAAATATTTCATAATGTCTTCTTAATAAATCTCAACACTTGCACCATTAACTATTAAACCTTACAGAAGGGGATAAGGGAGTGAAGAAGGGAATAGGGTACAGGTGTTACAGGGTAGAGATTATTCCCTATCACCTGTCACCTGTCACCTCTTCCCTAATCTCTCGTAGGATGATAGATGTTGAGGTGCGATGCCTAACGGCAAGTTGCTCCGCATCTACGCAATAATTACCTGTGGCTAATCAAGAAGACAACGCCCAATCTCTGGCGCGAACCCCTTTATATGAATTGGGTGTAGAACTCAAAGCACGCCTTACCAGCTTTGGCGGCTGGGAAATGCCTGTGCAATTTAGTGGAATTAGCCGCGAACACGAGGCTGTAAGAAATACAGCCGGAATGTTCGATATTTCCCACATGGGCAAATTTATCCTCCAAGGTAAAAACCTAATTTCCCAACTCCAGCCACTAGTGCCTTCCGACTTGAGTCGTTTGCTAGCTGGTCAAGCACAATACACCGTCTTGTTAAATCCCCAAGCCGGAATTATTGACGACATCATTGTTTATTATCAAGGTGAAGACGCCGTTGGTATACAGAAGGCATTCATCATAGTCAATGCGGCAACATCCAGTAAAGATAAAGCATGGCTATTGCAACACCTTGACTTGGATAAGGTGCAATTCCAAGACCTTTCACCAGATAAAGTCTTAATTGCCGTGCAAGGGCCAAAAGCGACTAAATATCTCCAGCCATTAGTGCAAGAAGACTTACAACCAATCAAAGCCTTTGGACATTTAGAAGCAACCCTACTAGGTAAACCTGCCTTCCTAGCCCGCACGGGTTACACCGGAGAAGATGGCTTTGAGGTGATGGTAGACCCGGATGTGGGGGTAGAATTATGGCGAACTCTCCATAAAGCTGGTGTTGTCTCCTGTGGACTCGGTGCCAGAGATACCCTGCGGCTAGAAGCGGCGATGGCACTTTACGGACAAGATATCGATGATACCACCACACCCTTAGAAGCAGGTTTGGGGTGGCTAGTTCACTTAGATAATAAAGGCGATTTTATTGGTCGGGAAGTTTTAGCACAACAAAAAGCCACTGGAGTGCAACGCCGATTGGTAGGTTTGCAAACCCAAGGACGTAACATTGCCCGTCACGGCTATCAAGTGTTATCCGCAGGTAAAGTTGTGGGAGAAGTTACTAGTGGCACCCTGTCACCCACACTTGGTTATCCCGTTGCCTTAGCCTACGTTCCCACCCAGCTAGCAACTATCGGTCAGCAGCTAGAAGTCGAAATTCGTGGCAAAGCTTACCCAGCAGTGGTAGTTAAACGTCCCTTTTATCGGTCAAAAAATCGTGTTGCCAACTAACAAGCGCCAAGGTTTTTGCGGAATAATGTGTTGTGAGTTATTCAATCTATCTACACTAACAGGATGTTTGAAAAGTATTTGGCTGTGATTTTAGGCACTTTGATCCCCCCTAACCCCCCTTAAAAAGGGGGGAACCGGAATCAAAGTCCCCCTTTATAAGGGGGATTTAGGGGGATCTAAAATGTTTTGATACCGACAAGAGGACTTTTCAAACAACCTCTAAGGTTCATTACCAGATATGGCTTGGATGACTGTTAGGGAAATAATTTTTTTGATAAGGGAGAGGAAGTGATATGTCTTTTGAATATCCTCAAGATTTCAGATACCTGGATTCTCATGAATACGTGCGAATCGATGGTGAAATTGCCACCATTGGCATTACTGAGTTTGCCGTACATGAATTGGGTGATATCGTCTTTTTGGAACTGCCAGAAATTGGCGATGCTCTTACCAGGGGAGAAAACTTTGGCACAATTGAATCAGTGAAAGCCGTTGAAGAACTGAATTCACCAGTGACAGGCACTGTTATAGAACGCAATGAAGCCTTAATTAATTCTCCCGAAGAAGTGTCAGAAGACCCCTACGGAGAAGGATGGTTTTTGAAAGTGCGCGTCAATGACCCTGACGAAGTTGAGGATGCCTTGACAGCGGATGAGTATCGCGCCCAAGTAGAAGGGGAATAGGAAAGAGGCAGAGCGGAAAGACTTGCAGCAAATTCCCCTCTGCTCCCCTGTCGGTTTCCACCACACCTGAAGATAAGTCATGAAATTTAGATGAACTGAAAAGTTACACTTACTTCTCATGAGTATTTATTGCAAAATATGAAATAGTACTATCTGGAGAGTAATTTGTGGTATTAAACGCCCCTATTCTCAAGTCTAATGAGCAGCAAGCGCTGGACAAAAAAAGTCAAAAGTTAAGTAGTTTTGCGCCAAGACACATTGGCCCCAACTCCGATGACATCCAGCTGATGCTTAAGGTTTTGGGGTTTCCCAGCCTAGATGCCCTAATTGACCAAACAGTTCCACAGACAATTCGGCTGAAGCAACCGTTAAAGTTACCAGAACCAGAAAGTGAGTACGCCGCACTGGCATCGTTAAAAAAAGTTGCTGCCAAAAATCAGGTTTTCCGTTCATACATCGGTATGGGATATTATGACACTATTACCCCACCAGTGATTGGGCGTAACATCCTAGAAAACCCCGGTTGGTATACTGCCTATACTCCTTATCAGCCAGAAATTGCTCAAGGGCGACTAGAAGCGTTGCTGAATTTTCAAACCCTGATTATCGACCTCACAGGTTTAGAAATTGCCAATGCTTCGTTACTTGATGAAGCCACAGCCGCCGCTGAAGCGATGAGCCTAAGCTATGGTGTCTCCAAAAATCAGGCAAATGCCTATTTTGTCTCTAGTGATTGCCATCCCCAAAGCATTGATGTGTTGCAAACACGTGCTAAACCATTAGGGATTAAGATCATTGTTGGCGATCATCAAACATTTGATTTTGATCAAGCAATTTTTGGGGCTGTTCTGCAATACCCTGCAAGTGATGGCACCATTTACGACTACCGCGCTTTTATAGAAAAAGCCCATGCTAAGGGTGCATTGGTGACGGTAGCAGCAGATCCTTTAAGTTTAACTTTGCTAACCCCTCCTGGAGAATTTGGCGCTGATATTGCTGTCGGTAGCACGCAGCGGTTCGGTATTCCTTTGGGATTTGGGGGGCCTCACGCGGCATACTTTGCGACGAAGGAAGAGTATAAACGGCTGGTTCCAGGGCGAATTGTAGGAGTATCAAAAGATGCCCAGGGGAAACCTGCATTACGTCTCGCCTTGCAAACCCGCGAACAGCACATTCGCCGCGAAAAAGCTACTAGTAATATTTGTACCGCACAGGTGTTACTGGCAGTAATGGCGAGTATGTACGCGGTCTATCATGGGCCTGCTGGACTGAAGCAAATTGCCGAAAATATCCACTCTTTGACAGTGTTGCTGGCACAAGGACTGAAGCGTTTAGGTTACAGCATCAGTTCCAAAGATTTCTTTGATACGCTGCGAGTAGAACTGGGAAGACGCAATTTAGAAGATATTCTCGCAGCTAGCGAACAGCTTCAAATTAACCTGCGGGTTTTTGATGCAAATGCTGTTGGTATCTCGCTGGATGAGACAACTACACCAGAAGACTTAATCGACCTCTGGCAGATTTTCGCTGGTACAGATGATTTACCCTTCACTTTTGAAGAATTAACTTCTTCCTCATCCTCCCATCTCCCTCTCTCCCGTACAAGTACCTATCTCACTCACCCAGTTTTTAACCGCTATCACTCAGAAACTGAGTTATTGCGCTATCTGCACAAGCTAGAAAGCAAGGACTTGTCGCTAACTACATCGATGATTCCCTTGGGTTCTTGCACAATGAAGTTGAATGCGACTGCTGAAATGATTCCGGTTACTTGGGAGGAATTTGGCAAGATTCATCCATTTGCACCCGCATCCCAAACGCAAGGTTATCAAATCCTGTTTGAGCAACTTGAGGCATGGTTAGCTGAAATTACCGGGTTTGCCGGAATTTCTCTACAACCAAATGCTGGTTCTCAGGGCGAATACGCTGGACTTTTGGTGATTCGTCAGTATCACGAAAATCGTGGTGAAGGACACCGTAATGTTTGTTTGATTCCCACTTCCGCACACGGGACAAATCCTGCAAGTGCGGTGATGTGTGGGATGAAGGTGGTGGCTGTCGCCTGTGACTCACAAGGTAATATTGACGTTGATGACCTGAAGAGGAAGGCAGAAAAACACAGCAATGAATTAGCCGCCTTGATGGTGACATATCCCTCAACTCACGGTGTCTTTGAGGAACCAATTCAGGAAATCTGCGCTGTTGTCCATAGTCACGGTGGACAAGTTTACATGGATGGGGCAAATATGAACGCCCAAGTGGGAATTTGCCGTCCTGGAGATATTGGCGCGGATGTCTGCCATTTAAACTTGCACAAAACCTTCTGTATTCCGCATGGTGGTGGCGGCCCTGGTATGGGGCCCATTGGTGTTGCTGCTCATCTTGTACCGTTTTTGCCCGGACACCCTGTTGTCACTATCGATAAGTCAACTCAGCACTCAAATATTGGTGCTGTGGCGGCTGCGCCTTGGGGTAGTGCGAGTATTTTGGTGATTTCTTGGATGTACATCGCCATGATGGGTGCAGATGGTTTAACCCAAGCTACTAAGGTGGCGATTCTCAACGCTAACTATATCGCCAAGAAACTGGAATCGTACTATCCGGTTTTGTATCAAGGGAAAAATGGTCTAGTTGCCCATGAATGTATTTTAGATTTGCGATCGCTCAAAAAATCAGCTGCGATCGAAATCGATGATGTCGCCAAGCGTCTCATAGATTATGGTTTCCATGCGCCAACTGTCTCCTGGCCTGTAGGGGGTACAATCATGGTGGAACCTACAGAAAGTGAATCTAAGCAAGAGTTGGATCGTTTTTGTGATGCGTTGATTTCTATTCGCCAAGAAATTGCCAAAATAGAGATTGGCAAGGTGGATGCCCAAGATAATGTTTTGAAGAACGCACCCCACACTGCCGAAAGCCTCATCGCTGGAGAATGGCAGCATCCTTATTCTCGTGAACAAGCTGCCTATCCTGCACCTTGGACTCGTGAGTATAAATTCTGGCCTGCTGTCGGTCGCATTGATGCAGCCTTTGGCGATCGGAATTTTGTTTGTTCTTGTCTGCCAATCGATGCTTATTAAACTCAAGGGAAGAGTTAAGAGTTAAGAGTTTTAACTCCTAACTCCTCTTTATGAAAATGAAAACACAGATAGAAACAGATAAAAACTGATGATTTACCTGTTTCTGTCTGTGATTATCTAGTTGTGATACCTGGGAATTAGACGATTAGGCTTGTTGTATTTCTGGACGACCATCTTCAACCACAAATGAAGCCCGCTTACTAATCGTGCCAAATTGGGTTGTAACGTTTGATAAAACTAGATAATCTGACTTCCAGGTTGTGGGAGTCAGGGCACAGCGAACATATCCCCGTTGACCGTTGAAGAACTTAATGTGTGGGTTATCGGGTAAGTAAGCTTCAACTGCGGGGCTAGTGTCTGAACCATCTCCACCGGAGGTTATGGAGGTACAGACGAATTCACTCCCGACCGTAGCAGATTCTGGGTTATTAAAGTCAGCCTTTAAATTTATTGCCCAGTTGGAATGAATATCGCCTGATAAGACTACTGGATTAGATGGTTTGCGCTGTTCTAAGAAACGCATGAGGCGATCGCGGGAAGCCACATAACCATCCCACTTATCCATGCTGTAGGTTTCGCCTTCCCCTGCTTTTGTGTCTATCTGACCAACTACAACTTGTTGAGCTAAAACGTTCCACTTAGCCTGTGAGCTATTTAAACCATCATATAGCCAATCTTCCTGACGCTTGCCAGTAATGGTTCCATTAGGATCTTCTCCACAAGGACGTTGTTTAGTACCATCACCACAGGGCTGATCGGTGCGATACTGGCGGGTATCTAGGACATGGAAGGTGGCTAAGTTACCAAAGGAGAGCCGACGGTAAAGTTGCATATCGGGGCCAACTGGACGCGAGAAGGGGCGCAGTGGCATGTGTTCGTAATAAGCTTGATAAGCAACAGCTCGCCGTTGGAGGAAAATTGCCCGATCCTGATCTGGTTCAGTATCAATTTCTGAGATGTTATTGGCGTAGTTGTTTTCTACCTCATGGTCATCCCAGGTGACAATCCACGGAAACGCTTCATGAGCAGCTTGCAGATTGGTATCGGTTTTATAAAGGGCGTGACGGTTGCGGTAATCTTCTAAAGTCACAATTTCTGCACTGTTGTGCTGTCTGGGGCCATTATTTGAGATTCCCCCTTCATAGATGTAATCGCCAACATGCACTACTAAATCGAGGTCTTCCTGTGCTAGATATTTGTAGGCGGTATAGAATCCCTGCTGATAGTTTTGGCAAGAGACAAGGCCAAAGTTAAATTTACTTAAGTAGCTATTTGCTAAAGGCGCTGTACGAGTGCGACCAATGGGGCTAGCGTCTTGCCCGACCAGAAAGCGATACCAGTACCAAGTATCAGATTGCAGTCCTTCTACCACAACTCGAACTGAATGAGCTAGTTCTGGGGTTGCCAGTACCGTACCTCTAGAGACAATACGCCTCATATTACAATCAGTTGCAACTTCCCAGCGAATTGGCACATTCACAGGTGGCATTCCACCTCCGTTTAAGGGTTCAGGAGCGAGACGAGTCCAAACCACTACGCTGGTAGGATAGGGTTCACCCGACGCTACACCCAAAGTAAAAGGATAATTGGAAAATCTGCTGGTGGCAATCGCTCTTTGAGGAGAAAATTGGTTAGCGATCGCTAAACCAGACAATGCTCCTGCCCCAATAATTAAGTTGCGTCGTTTGATTCGACTGTGCAGGAACTTTTCAAAATTCCGGTAATCTACCATTCTCTACTCCTGGCTAACAGGTAAGTTAAAGTACAACAACAGCTAACACAAAGAAGGCAGGGTAATTGTAGGGAAATTCCGTAACTAATTTCCTTACCAAAATCAGATTTTAATTCCCAATTTTTTCTGCTGCTATCAATGTGTTAGATGTGTTTTTGCCACATAAAAGCTTACTAATAAGAGATTAATCCTTGGCAAAGAAAGCGTTAATATCAACTTAACCAAGGTTAGACTTTAACCTTTTTCATTGATGCTACCTTTTTCTTCATCATCGAGCCAAGGCTACAAGCAAAAAGAGCGCCAACTAAAGGTGTAGGTTCAGGTACTTGTCTATAAGAAACTGTACCTGATATAAGTTCAGCGTCTGGAGAAGTTTTAGAGAAAATTGTAAAATCCTCACCAATAATTTCATAACTGATAGAACTGGAAGGATTAGCTTTATCATTGAACTGATAATCTAAGGCAAAATATGTTTTTCCGGTTAAGGATGTGCTTGCAAAGATCAGAGGAAAATCTGGGTAGTTGGCATCATCTTGTTCAGTGTAAACGGTAGAGTCTCCATCAAATTTGAAAGAGAGTGACTTAATGGCAGCTTCGGGATTATAGTCATTGCTGAAGGTTGAGTCATCAAAGCTAAAAAAGCCATTTCCCTTAGTTACTGGGCTATCAACTGTGAAAGCGTAATTAAGAATTGCAGCCGATGCAGATTTGGCATCTACGGTAGCAAAACCTAAAGTAAGAGTAGCAGCAGCAACCAATAATTTTGTCACCAATTTCATCTCAGTTTTCCTCACCATAAATTTCTTTCAGCAATGCAACTACAAGCTATAAAAATGGCTTGTTTATAACTTACTTATTTTTCAAATTGATATTCATAACTGGTTAGAACAGTGATGAAATCAATGACTTCTTTCTTTTTCAAGAAAAAGAAAGAAGTCTCCAATTATTTTGAGACACCCTATTTTAGAATTATGAGTTTAAGCAGACTTTAATTAAAGGTAAAAATAAAAATTAAGTTTGCCAATGAAAAGTTAGCCGATAAGCACAGGGCAAACGCATCTAAATCAGGACTTACGCAAACAATAACCAAAACCCTAATTTTCAGATAGGGGCAATTCATGAATTGCCCCTACTACTACAAGGCGGAATTAAAAATTAAAAATGAATAGAGCGTAAGCGTTTCATTGATTTGGAATGGGTGCTTTATTTGCGCCGTGTTGTACTACAGTGTTGAGATCGGGGTTAAATTATCAATTACATTAGTAAATTCTCAATAAAGCTAGATTTTTCCGTTGCGTTAGAGGATGTTTGAAAAGTGTTTGACTGTGATTTTAATTGCGTTGTTACCCCCCTTAGTCCCCCCTTGTAAAGGGGGGAAACAAGAAAAATCCGGTTCCCTCCCCAATACATACGGGGAGGGTTAGGGAGGGGTAAAAATATTTGATACATCAATCACGACTTTTAAAACATCCTCTTAGAGGTTGTTTGAAAAGTGGTGACTGAGGTATCCAAAACTTTAGATCCTCCTAAATCCTCCGATAAATTGGAGGACTTTGAGAACGTTATTCCCTCCTTTTTAAGGGGGGCTAGAGACTGTTTTCAAACTCGAAGATCCCCCCTAACCCCCCTTAAAAAGGGGGGAAAAGAAACTCTAAAAGCCCCCCTTTTTAAGGGGGGTTGGGGGGATCTCCAAAGACTCAGGTGCTTCAAGAAAGGTTTGAAAACACGCCCTAGGGGGGATCTAGATACAAGCGTAGACTTTTCAAATATCCTCTTAGCGTACCGGAGGTAATCGCATCCTCAAATAGCCTGAGTTTTAATACTTAGGAACGTGGATTAAATAAAATGCAAAACCTCACCCTCAATCCCTCTCCTTTATAAGGAGAGGGATTGAGGGTGAGGTAAGCCAGGGACATAAATTGTATGTTATTTAATTCTTATTCCTTAGTCTTAACTGAATTGTATTGCCTCTAATTCTTCCCTTACAGATAAAGGCTGATACCCCAATGCAAAAGCTTTAGAACTATCTAAAGAAACATCTACTGGTCTAGGTGCTGCCATTTTCACATCTTGTTGTCGGCAAGATTTAAGACCGGTGGCGGGAAGTTGAAATACTTCCACTAATATCTGTCCAAAATCATAACGCGAAATCCGCTCTTTGCCACCTAAGTGAATGATGCCGTTAACTTTTTCTAATGCTAATAAAAGTCCTTTGGCGGCAGTTGTTCCACTTACTGGTGTGCGAAATTCGTCTATAAATAAACTTAGTTCTTTTTCTGCTTGTAAAGTTTGAATAAATGGCTGAATAAAGCTTTTAGCTGTGGGTGTTGCTGCACCAAACATCAACGGCATTCGACACACTGCGGTCATGGGATATCTTTCTAGCATATCTGCTTCTGCGATCGCTTTTTGCTCACCGTAAAGATTGACAGGACACACGGCATCTGTTTCTTGATAGGGAGCATTTAAGCCATCAAAAACTAAGTCGGTTGAAGTAAAAGCACAAGGAATAGAATTATCCGCGCAAAGTCCGGCAATATTACAGGATGCTATAACATTAATTGCGTGCGATTCTTTGGGGTTGGTTTGACAAAAATTTGGTTGGGAGTGTGCAGCAGTATGAATAACTGCTTCTGGGTTGACATCATTAAAGATACGTTTCAATTCCTGAAAATTTGTTAAGTTCGCTTTTAAAATTTTCATGCCAGGAATCTCTAAAGGATGGGATAAATAAGTGCCATAAATCTCCCATTCTTGTGTTGCAAGCTGGCAAAGATGCCATCCTAAAAAACCACTTGCCCCGGTGATTAACAATTTTTTCATGTCTAATCGTAAACCGCTCAAGAAAAAATACTTTCTACAGCAGGTTTATATTCTACACTGAGTGGTGGTGATAAAATACTATTGTATTAATTCCTGAAACTGCTTTTCACTACGCACTTTGCTAAAGTCTGGGTCAGTTTTTGCTAATTTCTTATATTTATCAGGAACAAGCTTGATTGCTTTGTCTAGGTTCTCAATTGCTAATTCCAGATTGCTTTGTAAAGCATAAGAGCAAGCTTTATTGTAATATGCTTGGTGCAAATCTTGCTTGATGGCGATCGCTCTATTATAAGATGCGATCGCATCTTGGTAGCGGTGCAGCTTTGTCAGAGCTATGCCTCGGTTAATTAAGGCTTCATATTTGTCTGGTTTGATGGCGATCGCTCTATTATAAGATGCGATCGCATCTTTGTAGCGCTGCAACGATGTTAGGGCTATGCCACGATTATACCAAGCTTCATATTTGTCGGGTTTGATCGCGATCGCTCGATCATAGGATGCAAGAGCGTCTTGGTAGCGTTGCAACGATGTTAAGGCTATGCCACGGTTAATCCAAGCTTCAGGATTCTCAACTTTGATGGCGATCGCTTTATCATAAGCTTTTATGGCATCTTCATAATGTTGTCCATCTAATAAATTATTACCTTGATGAAAGGAATCTTCTGCTTTTTGCGTAGCCTTCGCTTCTATGAAAAGTTGGGTTACATTGCTTTCTTGGACAACCTGTGTAGTATTTTCTGCCGATGAGTTTGCCCCACCACTACAGCCAAATGTGAAGAAAGCTATCAAGCCAGATGCAACGAAGCAGTGCCGAAAAACCATGCTGTACCTACAAGAATTATTAGATGATGTTAAAATTTGTTAGTTTTTTGAGTATTATCAAAATACACTAGTTTTTACCCATTAATTTACTTATATTTTCAGAAACAGCTTTGTTGACGACGCATAAATTATTATTCAAATCAAGCGTACATAACATTATCATATTAAATACACATAAAGCAATTGCTTAGAACCTCTTTTAGTCAAAAAATGATTATTTGTGTTGCTATATACGTTGTATAGGCGTAGCTCGTCCTAGACATCGCACTCGTGTAGTAATTCACCTTTATGAAAAGCCTCTTCAACCCGCCAATGCCGACGAGATAAATCAGCTACTATCATCGGGAGGTAATATCACAGGATCGAGAACAGAAGTAATATCAGAATACCTAGTTTTTCCAACCTTCATCTCGATTAATTACTTTTATTTCCCTTCTTAAAAAGAATAATTTAAGTTAACTTTACATTCTTGATAGACCACATAAATAATTGGTATTAAATATACAGCATTATTACAGCTTTACGATTCCTTAAAACTTTGGTGAAAAAAAACCATTAATATAAATTGCTAATGAATTTCCTAATGCCATGAGATAAGTTTTGGGCATTAATTTGTATATTGTGTATTCATCATTTTCTATTAAGGATCTAAAACTATGTCTGTTTTCTCTCCTGATGGTCGGACAAAAGTTAGCAACACGACAAGTTTTCCGTTTAGTGCTGTAGGAAAGATGAGAATACGTTGGAAAGGCCCAGATGGCGTTATTAATACTGCTGATGATATTATCGTTAACGCTTCTGGTGCGATGATTGATCCCTACCACTTTTTAACAGCAGGACACTGTGTGTATGAGACAAAATATGGGGGCTGGGCAGATAAAATTGAGGTGATGCTTGGTTCTAAAGGAAATATCATTGCTGGTACAAACCGGGCTGACTACGAGTACTATGGTGAAGCCAAATCTGTTTATACACGTTCTTTTGAAGGATGGACTCAAGGAGATCAAACTAAAAGCGAAACTTTTCAATACGATATAGGACTGGTTACTCTTGACCGCAATATTGGAAACTTCACTGGCTGGTTTAACTATGGATATGACGATAATCTCAGCAGTGGAACTTTAATGAATGTCACTGGATACCCTTCTGATAAGTTTGATTCCAACAGCGATGGAAGATCGGACAACTATGATATGTGGACTCAGAGTGGAAAAATCACAAGTACAACTGACTTGACTTTGCGTAGTACTGAGCTAGATATTATACCGGGAGATAGTGGAGGCCCTCTCTGGCTTTATAAGTCCAACACAAATGAACCAACTATTTATGGAGTAGTTTCAAATGAGACAAGCAGCAACAGAACTCCGCTTTACAACGAGTTCGCCCGAATTACAAGCACTCGATATAACGATATTAAAAACTGGATTAACGAAGATACTGCCACGCGCCAACCCACTGACAAAGCTGATTTAGTAGATTCTGACGTGTGGTTTAACACAACTCTGGGAAGTTTTAGTAACAATAATATCAAAAATGGGGAAAATTTCAGCATCACAGTCTATCCTCGCAACAATGGTACAGCCGCGACAGGCACTTTCTCGGTTTCTTTTTACGCTTCCACTGATGCCGATGTCACTAATAGTATTGGTTCTCATTACCTAATTGCTAATATAACTATTTCTTCGATTAACCCATTCAATTCGGGAACAGCGACTTGGAACGGTGCGTTTCCCAATATCCCGATTGGAAATTACTACGTTGTTTCATTTCTCGATCCAACTAATTCAATCCCAGAATTTGATGAGAGTATAACCAGCAACCAAAAGGTATTTAGAACTTTACTCACTGTTGCCAATAGTGCGCCCACTTCGATATCACCTCTGACTACTTCATCAAGCGTTAGCTACACTTTAGCAGCCAATGAAGAAAACCTCACCTTAACAGATACAGACAATATTAATGGGACTGATAACTTGCCTAAACCTGTTATTACTGGTAATCAGGAGCTAAATGGTGGAAATGGCAATGACATGCTTATAGGGGGAAGTGGTAACGATACTTTAGTTGGAGGTTTAGGTAATGATACCCTAACGGGAGGAACTGGATCTGATGTTTTTACTATTAATACCCCTTCTGAGCGTATGGATAACATTACAGATTTTTCGTCCTTAGATGACACGATCTATGTTTCTAAAATAGGGTTTGGAGGTGGACTTAGCGAGGGTATACTTCAAGCCACCCAATTTGTTATCGGTTCAGTAGCAAAAGATAGCTGCGATCGCTTTATCTACAACAATAATACAGGGGGTTTCTTCTTTGATGCTGATGGTACAGGCTTATCCGGTCAAATCCAAATTGCTCAACTAGCAATAGGTCTAGCTATGACTAATACCGATATTTTCGTGATTACCTAAATAATTTCGGACTTACAGCAGATTGCAACTTGCTTAGAGGATGTTTTAAAAGTATTTGGCTGTGATTTTAGGCACTTTGATCCCCCCTAACCCCCCTTTTTAAGGGGGGAACCGGAATCAAAGTCCCCCAATTTATCGGGGGATTTAGGGGGATCTAAAATGTTTTGATACCGACAAGAGGACTTTTAAAACATCCTCTTAGGTACAGATAATCGTAGGGGCACAACATGTTGTGCCCCTACCCGTGTACTTCATTTACCTGAAATATGCTGTTCCACATTAGCTTCAATTTGGTAGTAGCGTGGCAAAGCGAAAATAGTGCATTACAAACATCTCAAATATTGACATTTGAGAAACATAACCTAATTTTTCTATTGCACATATTTAGGCTTGCCACGCCACTACAAAACTGACTGTGCAACGCTTAATTAATGCCAAACACTGACTCAACAGTTGACTTAATCGAATCCCGCGCATCCTTCAAAGTTTGGCTAATGGGATGTTTTGCCTGCAAAAACACACGCGCACAATTGCGTCCCGGCATTCCCGAAATTGAACCACCTGGATGAGTCCCTGCACCAGTCAAAAATAGATTATCAATTGGCGTTTTGTAGTTGGCTATTTCTGGTAAGGGACGGAAAAATATCATCTGATCTAGGGTCATGTCAACATGGTAATAATTCCCTTTGTACGCACCTAATCTTTCTCCTAGTTCTGCTGGACTTTCTACACGACGGGCGATAGTTGCATTCTTGACATTGGGTGCATAGTCTGCCAACTTATCAATCACCCGATCTGCAACTTTGTTTTTCAATTCATCTGTCCAACCAGTACCTTTTAAACCAGTACCTTCTGCACCGGCAATTTGATAAGGGGCAAAAAACTCAATCCATAGAGTGTGCTTGCCTGGTGGTGCTAATGTGGGATCTAAATAACTAGGCATCACCAAATACATTGATGGGTCAGCATCAGGAATCTCTCCCAAAGTGCATTTACTATGAGCCTGTTCTACATGAGCCACAGAATCTGCAATCAAGATAGAACCGACGAGATATTCGTCTTTGTGGGCGTGGTGTGGAAAGCACAGTGGTTCATCTAAAGCCAAATCTATTTTGAGGATGGTTTCGTTGTTGTTAACGATGCGGCGTTCTAATCTTTCCCATAAATCTGGGTCGGCTGCATTAACATCGCTTTTATCAGTCATTTGTAAGAACAACCGCTTGGCATCAATATTAGAAATAACCCCATGTTTAGCGCGATATTCTTTACCACCACCAACCCGCACACCTACAGCTTTTCCATCATCAATTAAAACTTTTTCAACATGCTGATCTGTGAGAATAACGCCACCTTTACTTGTGACTAAATTCACCAAAGCTTGCACAAGTGCGCCAGTTCCGCCGCGAGGTCTGGCCATCCCCGGATTATGACGCATTGCCATCATAATTGCACCAATGGCAAGGGTTTTTTGTGATGGCGGCGCACCAAGTTCTGATGCTAGTCTGGCTAGTGGCGCTTTCAGAAATTCCTCATCAAACCACTCGTTAAGTAAATCTTCAGCGCTGGTTAACATCGTGCGAATGAAGTCCAGCGTTTTGTTAGGGGAACCAATAACTGAAACTAAATCTTTCAGTTTTGTGATGTCGTAGTTACCAAGAATGTCTATAATTGACTTTGGCGGTGCGTTAAACATAGGAATCATTGCACCTAGCGATCGCTGCCAAAAGTCTACAAATTCTGCGTATTTTTTGGCATCACGTTCATTGTAACGAGCGATTTCTGCACAAGTCTTTTCCACTGACTTATGTCCTAAGAAATACTTACCATCAGGATGAGGACAGAAAACAACTGGATCGCACTCTAAATAATGCAAGCCGTATTTTTCTAATTCTAATTCTTCAACAACTGGCCCTAAGTGAATAAATTCATGGTCAATAGCACACAAATTGAATTTAAATCCGGGGGCTTCTTGCGGTAAGCATTCTTCAGTTGTTGCTGCACCCCCTGGTACAGAACGCTTTTCTAGTAACAGAACGCTATAACCAGCTTTTAGCAAATAAGCGGCACAAACTAGTCCATTATGTCCAGCACCGATCAGGACAACATCATACTCTTGCATAGTTGGAATTTAGAAATAAGTATCTTTCTAAGATATTAGAAAAATTTTCTGACATTTACATCATCCCTCAGTAACAAAAATTATCTCTAACTACTGTCAATACTACTCAGGAGATAATAAACTTAAGGATGAGGGTATTTGGTTTATCTGAGCTTCTAACATAAGTATTAAAGTACCCTTTTGTACTTCTATATCTTTGATAGAAAATGCTATATCCTCCCATTTAAAAGATGGTGTATTCATCAGTTCTTTAGCTTTCTGGATGAATGCTGTAATTAATTCTATTGAAATCCCCTCTCCCTGAGTGCAGTTAAAACCCTCCAGCATCGCGGGTTGGGAATGAGTCCGTGGGCGACCGATCGCAGTGTAAGCTAAAGAGCGAGTATTTCCCATTTCCTTTAACAGTACCTTTCCCCTAAATTCTACTTTGCCATCACCAGGTAAAAATACCTGAATTTCTTCCGGCTCAAAACTCACAATTTCACCATCTACATTCAACTCCAAGTTTTGCATCTGGCTACGAACAAAGTCTGAGGTCAAGGCGCGGTTAATATCTACTTCTGTGAGTATAATTCGAGCAATGGTATTTACTGGCTGATTCAGTTCTATTTGACCAAAAAGAGCGCTGAAGGGATTGATGGCTATACTATCTATTTGCAGTTTTATTTCCTGTACGCGAATGTCTTCTTTAATGACTAATCCTTGACCTGCAACGGAAACTCCATCCGCCTGTCCCTGAAGTATTTTTAACAGATCGGTTTGTACATCTATTTCTATTTGTTCTACTTCATCTAGCTGATTGGATATTCTTTTTTCAGCTTCTTGGGATAGAAATTGTTCTTCCAGCCGATGCTCATCAGGCATGAATTAGTAATTCTCCTAAATGTCCTCTTACTAATTAATGTAAAGGCTAATTCTGAAGAGTAAATCTATATTGGGGTATATGTAATTTGTGATTTATAAATAGGACTGCGATCCTTAAGCAGCGATTGCAAAGCTTTTTAATTAGTTATCCATTAGGTTTAAAATCTATCTAAATATATATAGCGCTTCTCGTTTGGATGTAATATATTTTCACCTCACTCGTTTTAGGAGAGAGGCTTTGAATCTTGTTTATCTCTCCTCTTAGCAGCTACGGTGTACACACAAGTCCTAAAAACCTAGCTTGATGGCGCTTGACTCGTTCCCAGGCTCTACAGTTAAGTGACCATTTAAAGTACTTATTCTAACGTTCCAAAAAAGCAATAAACTGTTACAACCTCGAAGATGTAAAATTTTTGTTAAATTCAACGAGCATCTACAGTTTCACCTCATCGTCAAAAGGTACTCAGCATGACTGCAATCTCCCCAAAGGCATCTTCAGCACTTCCCAATTTTTCTGAAGGGATTCAATATTTTGGTGAACTGTTACCAGATTTTGAAACTTATGGTGCAACACCTGCTATAGAGTCGGGAAAAATCGCGATCGCATCTCCCACAGACAAAGCAGCTGTATATCAAACTTTACTGGCTGCCGATGCCCTGCGCTACCTGACTTTACAAGTTACCGCTAGTAAGGCTTCTGGGCATCCCGGCGGATTTGCCAGCCAAGCAGAAGCTTACGCATCTCTTGTCATGCTGGGATACAAGAACATTATTACTGAAGTCGGACACCACGCCCCCGGATTTTATAGTGCCATGTTCTTGGATCGATCGCTAGAGGATATGGGAATTTTTACAGTTCAACAATTGCGCGATCGCTTCCGAGAAAAGCACGGACTTTTAGGACATCTTTCTGGTTTCATTCCCGGTATTCTCGCACCTGCGGGGCCTTTGGGACAAGGGCAACACTTTGCAATGGCGGCTGCACTGTTACACAAAGATAAATTATTCCCCTTTACAGTTGGCGATGGAGGATTGGGTGAGCCTTATATTGTAAGTGCGATCGCGCATTTCCATACTGCTTATCCTGCTGTCACCAACTTTTTACCGATATTAGTGTGGAACGGTTACAGCCAAGAACATCACAGCATGGTTTCCCTGAAAACCAATGAACAGATGCAAGCATATTGGCAAGGTAATGGTTTTGATGAAGTGGTGTTAGTGGATGCCAAAGATTTCGACGATCAAAATCAGCCAGGGGATTACGTTGATAGTACCGCCTTTTCTTTTGAGAAACGCCTCGCATTTACGCAAGCAGTACTTTCGGGTGTAGATAAAGCCGCGCGATCGGCATTAGGCGGAAAACTTACCGTCTTCATTATTAAACAACTCAAAGGTGCAGGAGTTCACGCGCGGGGTGCAAAATCTCACAACTTGTATCCTAAAGATACGTTGGATGCGCCGCATATTATTAGTGCATTGCAAACCCGTGCTTTGTCTGCGGAAGCTTGGCAATTAGTTAGAACAAATGCCGAACGCGCCGGTGGAGGCCCAGCAGCGAAAACTGTAGTAACAGAATTTGAATTCCCATTAGCAGAACTAGGCGAATTACCTTTAGAAGAATATGCAGTTGGAGGTGAAGCCAAAGTTTCCACAACCGCAATGGGACGATTGGTAGGAATAGTTGGAAATAAAGATCGGAATTTTCTTGTCACCAACGCTGATGGTAACGAAGCATCAGGAATTGCCAACATCAACCAAGCATTAAAGATTATCCACCCCACAACCGACGACTTATATTATCAAGCACCAAATGGACAAGTTTATGAACCATTGAGTGAAGATGCTTGTGCCGGTTTAGCTGCGGGTTTAGCGTTAATGGGTGCGAGAACCTTGTGGTGTTCCTACGAATCTTTTGCCATCAACGGATTACCAATTTGGCAAACTGTAACCCAATCAATGGCAGAATTGCGCCGTCAAACTCCCTCGACTATTACTTTATTCACAGCAGGGGCATTAGAGCAAGGGCGTAACGGTTGGACTCACCAACGCCCAGAAATTGAAGCTTACTTTGCTTCGTTGATGCGAAATGGAAATGTTTTCCCATTATTTCCCCCCGATGCTAATAGTATTCAAGCTTGTTATGATTGGGCGTTGAAAACTAAGAATAAGGGAATTGTGATTACTGCAAGTAAAACGCCGTTGCCAATTCGCACCACTTTAGAACAAACTCGTCAAGGGTTGCGCGATGGTGCAGTGCTATTGCATGAAGTCGCTGGTGATAAACAAGTTGTATTTGCTGTAATTGGCGATTTAACATTAATGCCAGTATTTGAAGCTGCTGCTTTCTTAGAAACTGAAGGTATTGGCGTGAAGATAGTTACTGTTATCAATCCTCGGCAATTGTACCGTAGCCATGATACTGCATGGGAAACTTGTTCTGAAGCCGAAGGCGGTTTTTTGGATGATGCGAAATTTGCCGAATTATTTGATGGTGATGCGCTAATTGCTGTTACTGGTGGCGCTGCGGCGATGCTAGAACCAGTTTTGTTAAGGAGTCAGGCGAAGCGCGATACTTTCGCGTGGAAGCGTGGGGAGACTACAGCGAGTGCTGGCGAGTTGATGGCATTTAATGGATTGACTGCTGAAGCGTTAACGAAACGTGCGATCGCATTAGTGCATTAAGGCTAGAATTGTCTTTTATTTTATCGCAAATATACGTATACAAACGCTGAAAAATTGCGTTGTGATGCGTATATTTGCGGTTTTTATTAGAAAGATTTTAATGTTTATATAAAAAATAAGTTCAAATTATATATCTTCTATTTATAGTCATCCCATGTTATTAGAAAATATCAATTTATCTGGATTACCATCAGTTTATTTACTAGACAAACATCGTCTTCCTAATTGTGCAGCCATCTACTTTGTATCTGACAGTAAAGGTCAAATTATTTATATAGGTAGAACTATCAACTTAGTTGAGCGATGGAAAGCCCATCATAGATTTAATCAGCTAAAAAGATTTAATAGAAAAAATAGTCTCAATATTAGTTGGATTAGTTGTAACCGTGATGTAGAGACTCTCTCCAAGCTAGAAAATGAGTTCATTAATTTATACAAGCCACCACTTAATTGGTCTAAAGTAGTAGCACCAATTAGAAAAATCACTCCTGCTGAAACTGCACTACAGAAAAGTCTTGAACATCTAGCCAAGTTGAACACTATGATATTTGGGTTTGATCCAATATTAGATAAAGAACTGCCAACAATATACTTGGTTTATCCCGTCTATGGTATGAAAGGAGTATCTGGCAGTATTAGAACTGCATTAAAAAATTTTAATAAAAAGGCTAGTTTTCTGAAGTGGAAAGAATACCAAACTCAGCCTAAGCGCTCAGGTAAATTCGGGTATTGGACTACTGAATACAAAGATTTACGAATAGATATATCTCCCGCTCAAGGCTTAGTTGACTTTATGCATAATTCAATTCGTAGGACTATAGCTGGAGTAGAGTTTATGGCTTTTAGCCGCGAACAACTAGAAACAATATTAGAAAATGAGGACAATATATCAGGTTTAGGTGCTTTAGAGGATGATCCTATTCCTATAGAGCTTGTTGATAAGCATGAAGCTATAAAGGGAAAAAAGAAAGGCGTTATTGAATTTGAATCTTGGGAGGAATTAGAACCAATGTCTGAAGGTGAAGCTAGAGTAATGAATCGTAAATTTGTGTATGTGAATGATGTAGAAATAGAAGTATGTGTTAACGATAATGGAAAGTATTTTGTTAGACACAATCTTTACTTGTGGATAATGTACCAAAAGAAAAATTCTGATGTTCCAAATGATATTACAATAAAACGCTTCCAAGATGAAATAGATAGACTACCTACTATTAGATGGTCTGGCTATAGGTTTAGATATGAAACGATTAGATTTAGTGAAGATGATGCAGAAGTTGATAGTTTACTAGTTCCATTAGCTATGTTTGAAGACTTAATGAAAGAGAATTATGGCGTTCATAATACCAATCTTATAGAAGAAATCAAAAAGGGTGAGTACATATCAAAGCCAAATGATAGTGAAAGGATAAAATTATTCGCATGGCTTCAATCAAATTCTTTCTCTTCACTGCTTCAAACTAATAACAGCTAAACAAATACAGTCATTACAGGAATCATTTGGTTTTTATTCCATAGACAAATCACTTGCTACTTCCACACAAACAATGTATTCTTGAGCTAGAGTCAAAGCCGAAACCCCTGAATTTTTATCTTGAGAAGATAACTCTTGCTTTTGCATTTTCGCAAGTAAAAATTCGACAAAATCTAACACCTCTTGTTGCTTATCAGGAGGTAATATTCTTACCTTGTCTATAATAATTTCTTCAATGCTCATTTTCTCTAGCATCTTGTATCAACTAATATATTTTAAACTTTAAAGCATTATTTGCCTGTATACCTTTCGCCGTGACTTCAATTGTTAGGCACTCAAGAGGATAAATTTAGGAAGTATACATCCCATTGTTCACATTAATTTATCAGGCGCGATCGCGTCACCTCACTCAGGTTTAAAATTAGTCTATAATAGGGTAATGCCGAAAATTTTCCTCAATCTAGAAGTTAATTATGGTTATAAAATTTGAAGAAATGTATAGAGATATTGATACTTTACCAGAAGAAGCTCAAATCCTACTACTTGATTTTATTCAGTTACTCAAAAAGCGTTATCCTCAACCAGAATCAGAAAATCATAGTCAGGAAAAAAGTCTCTATGAAAAGTTTGATGAAATTGGATTAATTGGTTCTTGTTCTGTTGACGAAAATTTATCAACAACTTATAAAGAAGTTTTAGATAATACATTAACAACTAAATATGATCATCGTTGATCCAGGATTTTGGTTGGCTCTTATTGATAAAAAAGATACCTACCACCAAAGCGCAAAACAAGCTTTAAAAAAATATAATGAACCTTTAATTACAACATGGTGTGTTGTCACAGAAACCTGTTATCTTTTACTAATTCGCAAGGGAATTGACGCTGAAATTAATTTTATAAATAGTCTGCAACAAGAATTATTTACGATTTTTAATTTAGAACCTCACCATACTCCTCGAATTATTGAATTAATGAAAAAATATGCTGATCTGCCAATGGATTTGGCTGATGCTTCCCTAGTGATTTTAGCAGAACATTTAGGGCATGGATGCATTTTTTCAGTAGATAAACGTGACTTTAACACCTATCGTTGGAAGCAAAGTTATCCTTTTGAAAATCTCCTATTTTGAGCTAATTAGAAACAACGTAACCCACCATTATCTGAGATTGATCACGCGCGATCGCGCAATTTATCTTCTACCAATGGGACGTACTTGTATGCTGTGAAGTGAAACAATTGCTACAGTCTCACCATCCAATGTGACAAATTCAACCTCATATCCTTTACCACCCTGATGTACTAAAACGACTGTACCTATATCACCCTCTTCTAAACTATATTCTGGGATATCACTAGTCAGAATAACTCTATCAAGTTCTTGAATCATTCTTCTCTCCGTTTCAGTGGATATGAAATAACAAACTTAAGATTTGAAGGTTATATGTATTCTAGACCTCGACTATACAAGATTAATTTATTATGAAATTTCAAGTAATTTTTACCTTTGATTCAGAATATGAAGGCTATGTTGCTGAAGTTCCTGAACTTCCAGGCTGCGTGAGTCAAGGCAAAACACTAGATGAGCCAATTGAAAATATTAAGGATGCCATTACGGGATATCTCCATGTTCAAGCTAAACATGGCAAACCTTATATTGTTAAGGAATCGCAAGTGTTTATTGGGGAAGTTGTAGTATAAATGGGACGTTTATCAAATATCTCCGGTAAAGAAGCTGTCAAGATTTTTGAAAACGCATTTCTAATTTACAGTTGGAAAACTGGATTTCACCTTAAAAATATTATGTAAAATAGAAATGACTACACAAGAGAAAAATCAACGTATTCAAATAAATTTAGATTTATCATAGGACTTGATTTTACTCGACACTGATACCTATATGACTCCACAAACCCTAGACAAAATCACTACCCTCCAAGAACAGCGTTTTCTCTTACCTGGTCATTACACTTGGGAAGAATTTGAGAAACTTGAAGCCTTAACAGCAAATGCGCCAGGTTTGCGGATAACTTATCTTGATGGGTGTGTGGAATTCATGACTCTTGGTGAACAACACGAAGCTATTAAAAGTGTGATTGCTATATTTTTAGCGCTTTACTTCTTTGAAAAGGGTATAAATTTTATCCCTGTAGGTAGCGCTACTCGTCGCGCTAAAGAAAAGGGAGCTTCCTTTGAACCTGATGAATCTTATTATTTAGGGGAAAAGAAAGAAAATCCTGATTTAGCAATTGAAGTAAATATTACTAGTGGTAGTATAGATAAACTAGAAAAATATCAGCGTTTTAACATTACTGAAGTCTGGTTTTGGGAAAATAATCAGATATCTGTATATCACCTAACTAATGATAATTATGAGCAAATTGCTCAAAGCAAATTACTGCCAGACTTAGATATAAATTTGTTAGTGCGTTGTGTTTTAATGCCTTCAATAATTGAAGCAAGGACAGAGTTTATCAAAGGAATTCGGCAGTAATATTTTCATGCAAAAATTTGAAAAATGACTGCACAAGGAAAAAAGCAACGAATTCAAATAAATTTAGATTTATTGCCAGAACTTGATGAGACACTAAATAATCTGGCGCAACACATTAATGGAGATAATGCTGATCTCCTGTTAAAAGCGATCGCCCCATTACCTGAGAGTAAATATATTGCACTCATCGGATTAATCTATTACCCGCGATCGCGCAATTTATCTTATACCAATTTGATTCGACAAGTAGGAATTACAGTTGATCAATTCCTCGAACACAAATTAACTCAGAGAAAAGCACTGACATTACCTACATCGGCAATCATAAATGCTGACTGCTGAGAAAGTTCAAACCTAAGTTTCTCTACTTTTTCGGTGATCCGATCTAAGTATTTTACACTTTTGACTTAACTGCTTGCTGCGATGCTTGTAAAGTCTGAGGCAAACTCCAGTCGGGACGCAAGCTAGCGGCGTTGCCTAAATAAATATGATGAATTGAGGCGGAGGTTGGCAGATAGGCGTGGATTAAGAAGCGAATACAGCGCTGTAAGCTGCCTTCGACGTGCATTTGCTGCACATCCAACATAGCCACATTATCCCAACCAGGACGCGCTCTAGCGATCGCAGCTGGAAAAACTGCATCCAAATCGCGTGTCACTGAGAAAGTCACACTAATGATGTCTCTCGGCTGGAATTGATTCCGGTTGTCCAGTTCATCTAGTAATTCTGTCACCACTTCTCGGATTGTCTCAACAGTATTTTCTGAAGCGGTTGTTGCTCCGCGAATAGCCCGCATTTGCCAGTCCACGCCAAAATCCTCCTTAAAACACAAAGGTGAGGAGTTAGGAGTTGAGAATGAGAAGTTAAAATTTTTAATTCATAACTTCTCACTCATAACCGGAGCAACGGAAACGTCTCCGGCTCCGCTCCTAACTCATATTAGGGTCGATATAACCACAGAGGT
This sequence comes from Nostoc sp., assembly GCF_036917935.1. GTDB lineage: Bacteria > Cyanobacteriota > Cyanobacteriia > Cyanobacteriales > Nostocaceae > Nostoc. The sequence goes on from NZ_JBALEL010000030.1 coordinate 26,525, forward strand.
AAACCACTAGTAGACATTTCAAATTCGAGCCAATCAATACCGGCCCCAATTCCTGATGAAAATTGACGACTCCCTGGTAGAAAGCGGCTCAATAAAGGTTTACGCTCTTCTAGGGTATAGCAGAGAGTTTTTTCTGGATCAAGTCCAACGAGTTCTGCTGTCCAGCGACGGGCATCTTCTTCTGTGCCCAGGCGGTCTACAACACCCAAGGCTAGGGCTTGCTGTCCAGTAAAAATCCGGCCATCGGCGAAACTTTTCACAGTTTCTACCGTTAAAGAACGGCCATCAGCTACCGTTTGGACAAACTGCTGATAACTTGTGTCAATCAACTCTTGCAGGATGTTTGTTTCTGGTTGAGTCAGTTGCCGGTCGAAAGCTAAAATGTCTTTGTAAGGGCCAGACTTAATTACCTGGAAGGAAACACCGATTTTTTCTAGCAAGCGTTCTAAGTTATTCCCACGCAGAATCACGCCAATACTACCCGTAATCGTACCTGGATTGGCTACAATGTGTTCGGCTCCCATACCGATGTAGACTCCTCCAGAAGCCGAAATATTGCCAAAGCTAGCGACGATTTTGATTTTTTCGCGCAAACGCTTCAGGGCACTGTAGATTTCTTGAGAATCTCCGACTGTACCGCCAGGACTATCGATACGTAGCAATAATGCCGGAAACTTTTTTTCTTCTACAGTTTTCAGGGCTTCTAGGACGCGTTTGCGAGTAGCACTGGCGATCGCACCAGTAATTTCAATCCGCGCAATTTGTTTTCTAAACTTGGGCTTAAACGGCCAAACCATGAGCTGTCAACATACCTCGTAATAAATTCAATATAAGATGCCCAACGGTCAGACGACCTGCTTTCCTCTGTTAAGAAACATGAGCAGGCATTATGCTCATCAGGATTTTAAGGAAATTTTTATATTTTTCAGTGAGTTTTATTTGATATTCTTGATGAGTGCTAATCAAATCCTTAAATATTGCACCTAACACAAAATGCCAAACTCTAGTTTAGCGTTAACGTGATGATTTAGAAAGACTATTTTAGTTATTTTGCGGAATTCAAAATTAAAAATCCCAAGGAATCTTAAATTTTTGAATATTTGAGGATTGTTTTACTACGAGCGCACACCTCTACTAGTTATCAGTAATTAATAACTAATGAATAATAAATAATAAATATTTAATCAATCACTTCGACACTCAAATTTAATTAATAAAAATTCATTCAGCAATACTAATCTCTATTTAAGTTAAGACCAGTAGTACTTTCATTTTTGAAAATATCACTTTTTCCTGTCTTCTACAGCCCATAATCCCTTGACGATGCTATTTCTACTATTTAGGAACCTATTCGTAAAATTTGATACTTGTAATAAACATACATATCAAACAGTGCGCCGACGAAACTACAGGTTAAGCTAATCACAAATAATCCGCGTAGGGGAGTTCCACTGCCAAATGTGGCGAGAAAATCCATAATCTGAGTAGCGATCGCCTCAGTTAACTCTTGTAAGCCAGGGAAATGACCCATCAGGGATAGAAGGAGCAATCCGCCGCCAACCAAAAACATGGGAGCGACAAAACTAAAAATGATTGTGAGTAGCAGGGAGCGGAGAAAGTTAGTAAAAATAGTCATTTCAGACAAACTCCGTGAGTAGAGATGACAAGAGCAAGATAGCGGTTTGTCATTTTCTACAATACGTGCGATCGCTCCAGAGCAGACAATCTGTCAAGAATCTTAAGTTTTAATTAAAATAAACGGCTAGTAGTTACAGCACGTGCTGGGGATATAAAAAACGATTTAAATCTACAAACCCCTTGCATAATCAAGGTTATAGCCAAGGTTAGCACCTATTTATTGCTTTGCAGCACGTTTAAGAACAGCTTCATTTTCTGAGAACATCTTTAATCTAAGTTAATGTTTAGCCTTATTAGGGAAGTGGGAAGTGGTGGGATGTAGCTTTAGCTTCCCGCAGGGTGGGAGATGAGAGAGACAAGCAAAATAACCAATGCCCAATGCCCCATTCCCCATTCCCCATTCCCCATTCCCCATTCCCCATTCCCCATTCCCCATTCCCCATTCCCCATGACTTCCGCTATTCTTAAGGCAGTTACCTAGTTAGCTACAGAACATTGAACCAGACTACATCCAAATCCAGTTTAGGGGAATGGAGTCAGCGGCTGCTGGCGGCGATATTTCTGGGTGGACAAGTACTAGTTCACCTATTGAGGGGCAAAATCCATCGGCGCAACACCTTAGAACAAATGGCAGCAGTTGGGCCAGATTCCTTATTTATTGCCCTATTGACAGCTATTTTCGTTGGTGCGGTGTTTACCATTCAGGTAGCGCGGGAATTTATCAATTTTGGCGCAGGAAACATTATCGGCGGAGTGCTTTCTCTAGCGTTGACACGAGAACTCGCTCCCGTGTTGACAGCAGTGGTTTTGGCGGGGCGAGTCGGTTCTGCCTTTGCAGCAGAAATCGGTACGATGCGAGTCTCAGAACAAATCGATGCCATGTTGATGTTAAAAACAGATCCAATCGATTACCTGGTTATCCCCCGCGTTCTTGCTTGCTGTTTAATGCTACCAATTTTAACCCTTCTGTCTTTGGTGACAGGGATGTTCGGAGGATTCATAATTGCGACAAATATCTACAATCTATCTGATACGGTATTTCTAGACTCAGCCCGTAACTTTCTTGGGATCTGGGATATTTTTAGCGCCATGATTAAAGCATGTTGTTTTGGCATTTTAATCGCTGTAATTGGTTGCAGTTGGGGGTTGACGACAACAGGAGGTGCAAAAGGTGTAGGACAGTCAACCACAACTGCTGTTGTGACTGCCTTGCTGATTATATTTGTGAGCAACTTCTTTCTTTCTTGGTTAATGTTTCAGGGAACTGGCAGTGCATTCATAGGCCTATAAAAATGATCAGTTAGGAGTGAGGAATTTTAACTCTTAACTCCTAACTCCTAAAATAGGAGAGATGCCTACTAACAAAGCAGGATTTAAGACTGTGACCAGTTCATTTGCTCCTAACTCCACATCAACTGTGGAACTCAAGCCTAGTTACAATATACCTATAGTGTTGGTGATTACCGCGATTCCACTACTGTTGGTACAACCGTGGGTAGGCTCCGTTTTCACACTATTTGGTTTGTTTTTCATGTTTCAGGCGTTAACGCTGCGTTTGCAATTTACCGCTACCGACTTAGATATTTACAGAGGCGAAAAATTGATTGGGCGCTTTCCCTACCAGGAATGGCAAAACTGGCAGATATTTTGGAATAGAGTCCCCATTCTGTTTTACTTTAAAGAAATTAAAAGTATTCACTTTTTGCCGATTTTATTTGACCCCAACACCTTGAAAACTTGCTTAGAACAACGTTGTCCGCGTATTTAGTGCTGAGTCGCATCTGTGCTGAGTCGTTTTAATATAGACTCAGAACTCAGCACTCATGCTCAGGACTTTTATGGCAGGTCAATTGTAATATTTCTGAAAGCTATTTATTCGCGTCATCGGAATTACACTATTGTTTATGAACCCAGAGGCATCTCAAACCCCAGAACCAATTGATGAGCGGTTGGCAGAAAAACCAGAAGAGAACAATGCAGTTGAATATCCAGTAAATCCATCAGTTGAGTCAGTAGTAGAAACAGAAGCCATTAGCTCATCAGAAGACTACACAACTTTTGAGCCACTTATTTCCAATGCAGAAGTGGTAGATTTTACAGTAGAGCTAACAGAAAATTCAAATGGCGAGTTTGTCGCCCAGTTAGAAGCGGAAAATCTCGCCTTGGGGTCTGAAATAGAATCAGAAAATCATTCATTATATGCAAAAGCAGAGCAGCGAATGGCAGAGTTGCAGAGTGCTGAAGCAGCTCTCAAGTCAGAAATAGCCAAGCTGCAAGCTTCTTACGAAAAGCTTCAGACACAGGTGAGTGAAACTCAAACCTCGCTGGGGCGACTCGTGCAAGAGTCGCTGGTGCAGTTAGAACAACGCAAACAAACCCTGCAAATTTCTGTAGAACAACTAGAACGCCGTCAAGAACGTATCCGCAACGAGATGCGAACCACTTTTGCGGGTGCATCCCAAGACTTGGCAATTCGGGTGCAGGGTTTTAAAGACTATCTCACGGGTAGTTTACAAGATTTGGCTGTTGCCGCTGAACAGTTGCAACTGACCCCAAGTGTGGTAGAACGAGAAAAACCAGCTGTAAAAGAGGCTAAACCAGTTGAATCCCAGCCTGGAATACCCCAATTTGCCCAACAGCAGTTTCAAGATACTACCAAGCAAATTCGCCGCCTAATTGACCAATACCGCAATAAACCAGATTATTACGGCCCACCGTGGCAACTGCGTCGCACTTTTGAACCAATCCACGCTGAACGAGTCTCGAACTGGTTTTTTACCCAAGGGGGACGGGGTGGTTTGCGGACAATGGGTAGCCGCTTGCAGAATATCCTAATTGCCTCAGCTGCAATTTCGATATTACACAAGCTGTATGGCGATCGCGTCCGTACTTTAGTCTTAGCTAATACACCAGAGCGATTAGGTGAATGGCGGCGCGGCTTGCAAGACTGTCTGGGAATCGGTCGCCCAGATTTCGGCCCCGACCGGGGTGTGGTATTATTTGAGGCATCTGATGCTCTCGCTCAAAAAGCAGACCGATTGACGAAAGCCAATCAACTGCCCTTAATTATCATTGACGATTCAGAAGAGCAAATCAGTTTGTCACTGCTGCAATTTCCCCTGTGGTTAGCCTTTGCTCCTGACCCCAAAACAGTGAGAAACTACGATGATGACTTTTAAATGAGTCATTAGTCATTGGTCAAGAGGTATTACTCTTGACTTTTTTAAATTTTGTTAGCGCAGCGTTAGCGAGTCCTCGTTCGCGCAGCGTCTCGTAGAGAGCGTCATTTTGAATTGTATTATGGCTATTTGGTTAACTCTGTGCGGGACAATTGTCGTCATAGCTTACCTGCTGGGTTCTTTTCCCACTGGCTACATTGCTGTGAAGCAGTTAAAGGGTATTGATATTCGGGCAGTTGGTTCCGGTTCCACTGGCGCAACTAATGTACTAAGAACCTTGGGGAAAGGGCCAGGAGCATTGGTTTTAGTACTTGATTCCTTAAAGGGAGTATTAGCGATCGCTCTAGTTTATTGGTTGTTCAATTTTGACTCAATTCAAAATTATATCCCTCCAACGGTAGATGTACAACTGTGGCAACCGTGTATAGTAACTTTAGCTGGGTTAGCTGCGATCCTGGGACATAGTAAATCAATTTTTTTGGGCTTTACCGGTGGTAAATCCGTTGCTATCAGCTTGGGGATTTTATTGGCAATGAGTTGGCAGGTAGGTTTAGCAACAGCCGGTGTGTTTGCTATCGTTGTGGCGATATCGCGGATTGTCTCTTTGAGTTCAATTGCAGGTGCGATCGCAGTTTCCATTTTCATGGTACTTTTGCATCAACCTTTACCCTATATTCTGTTTGGGATTGCCGGTGGATTGTATGTGATTTTGCGCCATCGCACTAATATCGAACGACTGTTTGCGGGAACGGAGCCAAAAATTGGTCAACCTGTAGCGACAGAACCCGAACAAACTGCATGATATGTAAGCGGAAGCCAAACTCAAAACTCTCCTTTCAGAAGCAAAGAGGGTTAGGAGAGATTGCTTCTTCCAGAATTACTGTATTGCTGTTTTAGGCTTACGAACGAACGTTGCCTTTAATTAAACGGTGGAAAAGGCGACAAGGCCACAAAAAAGCTCCACAAATACTGACTGAGGCGATAGCAGCCACAACTCGCCAACTCGAACTAGTCCCAGTGGCAGACTCTGAAGGATGAGCTTGTGTGTTTTTAGCTAGTTCTGGCATTGAATGAGATAGCTGACTGGCTGTACTCACCCCTTCAATCGCTGCTCCAATTAGATAAGCTACTAGGGCAATTACTAGCCAGTGATTCATAATATTGCACTGTTTGAACTCTGAGCGGATGCTTGGCAGTGAGCAATCATTTGATTTTTCGTACTAATGATTGCCGCCTTACCCTAAAGATAATCGACCTTCAGCCGTATCACGAATTAGGGGCAGTTTAGATTTTATGTAAGTATTGAGAGTGTTATCTACCTGAGAATCAAGCCCCTGTTTAGCTTTTAATTGCTGGAGAAGCAATTGTACTAAAGCAGCATCGTCAAACTGGAGCAGGGTGCTGACCTGGGTAGACTCGATTACAGCCCAAAGCTGTTGCATCATTTTGGCACTGACCATGAGTCTGTAACCTCTTAAGCTTTTCTTTATATTTACACGATTTTGGAATTTGTGGTTAGTTTTTATCTGAAGATTTATAAAGATATCGGCTGAAAACGTCTGAGTAAGGCAATACGGTTAAGCTATGGCGTTTTTCAATTGATTGAAATAAAACCCTCTCTACTCCCTTGAAAAGCCACAATGCAGAGATACGTAGGCATCAACGCTTTTTGTGGAAGTGAAACTTCTGTGGCGATCGGGTACTTTTGCTAGAAGTTTATTGTGAAACTCTCGCACAAGCGCCTTCCTGACCAGAAGGATCGGGAAAAATGGCTAAAGTGTGATATTCAGGGTTATCTATTTTATACATCACTCGAAAAGTATACAACTTGTTTTTACCTTGTGCTTCGGTAACAACTGTTAAAAGTGTATTGCTAGTGTTAGGAAGTCCAGGAATGTCCAGTTTTGAAATTCGTCTGAGTTGAATTACATTTGCTGCGGAGTTTTTACAATCTCCTGAACTAGTATTAGGTTCTTTACCAAACTGCATACATACTGGCCCATCAAAATCCATAGTTACTTGTGATGGATCATTTAACCAAACTTTTTTAATTACTTCTCCAGCCGGAATAAAGCTTAAGTTTGTTCCTTGTTGATACCAAACATCGATCGTAGGTATTAGTCCGCCTAAACCTTGTGCTTGGCAGGAAAATATGGAACGCAGAACGGCGTTATTAGCGCCAGCGCGACCTACCAACAACAACATAGCAACCGAGAAAATTAAGGAAGCTATAGGTAGGAAATAAGAATGTTTTGGGGTATTTCCTGACAAGTTAATATTTTTTTTCATAGTTGCAAATATCTAAAATTGGTATAAATCCTACCTCCTAAAATTGGGTTGGTTGATTAACATATATTTCAATATTTGTGCCTGCTGGCAAAAACCAAACATTAGTTTGTTGTGACATTTGGGCGATCGCCTGTTGATTACGTTGGGCAATTTGGGGTACTACAGAGTTCAAACCACCTTCCACAACCCCGGCTGCAAGGTTGCGTCTGTTCTTAGTCACAGTAGCAAATTGGCTGCTGCTGCTGGTAGTGCCGTCGGCGTTGGTAACTTGTGAAACAAGTGGTTGGTATTCAGTATCACTACGATTTACCAACTCTGCGGCTTTACTAAGACCTCCCAAAACGAATAATCCTGCATCCATCGATGCTATGGACGAACTTTGACTGGGAAATTTATTTGCAATTAAAGGTTTACCTTGGGTAGCGCGAAGAATAATCGCATTGTTCGGTAAGCTTCGTTCTGTAAGGTTGCCATTATTTTTCGAGATGACTTTAACTACGTTCATCTGCAAAAGACCTTGTTCGGAAAGCGAACCAACTTCAGCTAGAAATTCGGTGTTTGCAGGTAGAGCGATCGCACCATCGGTAGATTTTAAGGGTTCTTGCAATCGGATCACAAATACGTTTTTCCCTTCATCTGCCTCACCACCACCGCCTGACTTATTAGTAGTTTCTCCAAATATTGCTGTCGCCAATACAGCTTTGGCACTACTCCCAACTGCTACAGATTTCTGTCCCTGCGGTTGGGCTTGACTGACCACAGGAGTTTCCGGTTGTGGGGTTTGGTCAGGATCGGGGTTTGGTGTCTGTTGCTGCGGCTGCGTACTGTTTGCAGGTTCCAAAGTAGCTATATTACTAGTAGGTTGATTACTAGGATTGACTTGACCGTAGCTGCCTAACTTTGCTAACCTTGCCCACTCTTCAAATGGGCTTGGTGGAGATGGTGGAGTTATATTAACTATCGGTTGAGTATTTGGGTTCACAACTGGTGGCTGGGCTGATAGCGAAGGTTGATAAGCAGGTACTCTAATGATGCGCTCAACTGTCACTGTCCGAGGCACGTAAACTGTTGGTGCGGGTGTTGGGATCACTTTCTGTCTAACTGACGGTTGTTGTAAGGCTACTGTCGGCGTTGATTTGGCAATTCTAAGCTGTTGTTGGGCAGCTTTCACCATCTGTGCTTGTTCAGTCAGGGCTAATTTCGTTTTGAGAGTATCTACTTGGCCTTCCATCTGTTGAGATATGGATTCATTTGTGGGCTGCTCTTGCACTGGTGGAGAAACAATATTTTTTGGCTTTTGATTACTCGTACTCATCAACTTGGACAAAAATACACCACCTACCAAAACGAGCACTAAGGTAGCAGCCCCTACCAAGCCTAACTTTGCAAAGGGATTAGATGAGAGTGCTTGCTTAGTCTGAACTTCTTGTGGAAGAGATAGCGACTCTGGCGGCGTTCCAGAGTCTTCTGATCCTTGGGTATCGGTAGAAGCAGATTCTTCTTCAAAGCCGACCAACCTTGACATTCGCGATTCCCAATCTAAAGATTCTACTTCTGGTTGGCGATCGTCGGTGCTGAGAGTAAATCCATTTTGGGGAGGTGTTTGGGCAGGAATTGAGTATCGAGTCATGGTAGAGCTTGGTTTGGTTTTCCAGAACAATTATTATCTTTAATTTCACATATATTATAAATTTCTAGTCTGGCTTCACCAAGGCGGTAAGCTGCGAACTGCGACGGTAGTGCTGCATTTGGTAGTGAAGTTGCAGGTTCATTGATTGCTCTAACTAAAATTTGTCTATTAAAGGAAACTGATTTTCCCAACTTATCATAACTGTTAAAAATTAATTGATTGGCAAGCATCTCCACTTTCCACTTTCCATTACCTATTTCTGTAGGTTGAGAAACTTTTTGGATTACTAATACATTCTCCGCTCCTCTATTAACATTTTCAAATTGGCTATCTGGATTTAAAGTAGTAATTTTTGACTTAAGTTTTTCTTTAAAATCATCGGCTACCAGTTGGGAGGTAATTTCCCAGACTTGTGTTGGCGGCTGTTGCTGTGACCAGGTAAGCATTAAACTCATAGTTTCACCTACAAAGCGCCGAATAGCCTCTGGCTGTCGCTCTAAATTTGGTTGGGCGTCTACAGTTATAGTGCGACCATCAACAAGTTGCACTAAAGTTTGAGGTGTGAGTTGCCGACCTAACTGTTGTAACATAGACCCGTGAAATATTAATAGCAGCAAAGTGAATAGATGTAAACCAAACGTTCCTACTGCCAACAGGGGTAAGGGGCTATTTTTCTTATTTTCTGGTTTGAGTAATTGCATTAATCATTGATTATATAAATTTAACTATTTTTAGGTGAAGTAGAAATTGATTATCTGATAAAACTATCAGATGTTTGTCCAGTTCCGCATTGTTTTGATTTATCTTCGTTCAGGTTGTTGTAGTCATCTAGCAAACATAAGTTACGAATTTCATAAATTTCTAGTCTATCAGCGCGGACACTATAAATTGCTTTTTGCAAGTCGGTGCTATTGTCGGCTTGGGGATTAGCGAAATAATCTGCTGTACGTACAAGGAAATCTTTATTAAAAGGAGTTATAAGTTTTGCACCACCAACTCGGTTTTTTTGAATTAAGTCGGCTACCATACCCACTTGCCACTTACCTGGTGCAATTTGTCTTGGTGGATAAACTCTCTTAATTACTAGTTGTGATGTCATCGCTTGGTTAGGATTTTCAGAGAAAACTTCTGGCGGTGTCATTTCTGCAACTGTGCTTAAGAAACCTTTGCGAAAGTCTTCTGATAAGGCAAAACTAGCTACCCAACTGCTAGTACTAATTTTTTGGCTACCACCTTGAGGTGTGTTAATAAGTATTCCTAAATCTGATTTGGGGCTTGCAACTTCTTCAATAGTTTGTGGTGGTAAGGTTCCAGACCAGCTAAACATTGATATCATCGTCTTGCTGATAAATCGGCGAATTACTTCTGGTTCTCTTGCTAAATCATCAATATTAGCTACTGGTTTTCCATCGATTAATTGCACAAAGTTGGGAGGTTTTCTCAGACTGAGTTGGCGAATATTTAGCCCTTGTAATAAGAATAAAAATAAAACTAATATATGTAAACTGAAGGTTGCGATCGCAAAAAATGTCAAAACACTTCCCGTTCTTTGTCTTTTTTCTAGTAAACGCACCATTTCCTCACCTCCTCTGCAAAAAACTTCAGCTATTATATATGATGTTTTGCATATACTTACTAGTTACAACACTTGCAAAAATTTTATTCATTTTGAATTTTCTATATCCTCTCTTTCACTAAAGAAGCTGTATTGCTGATCGCGCTGAAGACTGCAAAACCGCCAGCAGCAGCCACAAGTAAAGATAAAATTGGTGCTAAAATTCCTAAGAAAATTATGAACCACATTAAATCTGGATCAACATTAGCATTTTGACCTGGGCCATTGACAATAACTGCGGCAGTCAGTACAGCAATAATATTGAATGAAATTTTGGCGATTCCAATAGATAGAAATCCAGTCAGCCATGCAAAAATGGGTTTGCCAGCTACAGGTAGTAAAGATCCACCTACAGCCAGTGGCCCTAAAGCTGCTATTAACAACATAGTCGCTTCTATCAAATTCTGGAAGGCATATTGTAAGGAAACTAAAAAGTTTTTGATACTTGTTTGGACTGTAGAACCTAACAAAGAATTAAAAGAGGTTTCTGATACAATGCCAGTGCCATATCTGATATTATCTACCTTTGTTTGTAGTCTAATTATCCAGCTTTTATTACCATAAGTATCTCTATATTTTTGCCAGAGAACATTGACTTTTTCCGCAGCTTTGACAAAGCATTCACTTTGTTGTTCGCCAGTAAGTGATTGGCAAGGACGTAGAAAAGAACCAGCTACTTCTTCAGCAACACTCATATTCAGTGCTTGCTGGTATATTTTATCTGCATCTGCTGATACCACTACTTGCTGATTCACAGTGTTTAAAAAATTCCGCACTCCCAGCGTCAGATTAGAAAGTATACTTCCATTGCCGGAATTACTTAAGAGTACTACCACAATAAAAGGCCAAATTAAAGCTGATATTGGACGCGTGTATTCGTAGGATATTAAGTCTTTGAGGAATTGTATCATAAAAAATAACAGGGTTCCTACAGCAAAAAAAATACCCAGATTTGTCAGCGCTCCATACAAGTTATTACTGGTGTTATTTTGTAATAAATCCAGCCATTGTTTGTCCCAACCTTCAGCAATACTTTGGGAAGTTGCGGCACCATTATCGATAGTCTGGGTAATGCCTACTTGGGCAAAAATTAGTTGAATAGCAAGTTGCATTTTGAGTTTATAGGTTGTTTTTTATATTTAGTAGAGTGTGTTAAGAGGATGTTTGAAAAGTCATGATTGATGTATCAAATATTTTTTACCCCACCCTAACCCTCCCCGATATATTGCTACGGTGTACACACAAGTCTGAAATAGCTGATTAACCAGCGTTTTACCCCACCCTAACCCTCCCCTTATAAAGGGGAGGGAACTAGATTTCCGGTCTCCCCCCTTTATAAGGGGGGATTAAGGGGGGTAATAATTCGATTAAAATCACAACATACCACTTTTCAAACATCCTCTAATAACGTAACGCAACCTACTCAACTTTTTTTTTAGATTTTTTGTTGGTTTCTCAGAAGTTTAAAGATTTGAAAAATTGTCTGGAAAATTAGAGTTTTTTTATCTTAAAATCCTGCTTATTAACTTTTCTGCCAAACAAATCTAGTTGAGAAGTCGCTCGTAAGAGTCGCGCCGCTTCTGTAGATGTTTCTACTCTCCGAGCGCGATTCCCTTCTTCTATCTGTTGAGAAATGTTTGCCAAATTTAAGTTAGAGTATTGCAAAGACTGATTAATTTGTATTGTCTGAGCAAATATTTCAGCTATAATTTTTACTTGTTCCTGTTGGATTTTAGTGGTTTCTTGGTTAGCCGTTAGCAAAGTTGATAAACCTGGAATACTACTCGCAGCAGCAGTTGCAGCAGCATTTGCAGCAGCATTTGCAGCAGTACTTGCAGCAGCACCAACACTAGTAGAATTAATGGATAAGTTGTTAACTTTATCAGTAAATCCTGCAATATCTCTCAGACTTTCTTCAGTATTTTCTAACTTCGTTTTTGTCCGAATTTGTCCATTTGTACCGAGAACACTTTCTGCTACTCCACGGGTAATTACACGATTGAGTTCATTACTAACTAAATTTCCCTGCACTGCTGAATTATTCTCAAAGCGGTTTGCTCTAGAGTCGGAATTAGAAGAGTAAAGAATCAAATTCTCACGAGCTTTTTGTCCCGCAGTAACAGGATTCGGTATATTCAATTCTCCCTTGGAATTAGTCAGAGCATTTTGACTTTGTACTTCTAAAGGCTTTAAGTTGTCGCTCAGATTATATTGCAGGTAGTTTTGCAAATCTGTGGAATATGATTGAAAATCAGTCCAAACCTGGCCTAATGCACCCGTCTGGATTTGTGCGATCGCTGGTAGTATTGCCAGGGATAGCAAGGTAAAAGTAAAAATGGTAGTTTTTCGCATACATCTGTGCCTGAAAAAGGTAGATTACATTATATAGTGAGGTAAAAATTTAGCTTTTGAACCGTGCTAATTTTGGATAATAGAATGGAATTAGTTTTTCGATTCCCCTCCCTGTTGCAATGCGCTGTAAATTTAAAATCCCTAAGCTGCAACCCAAAAGTGGCTACAGTCAATCTAAAAGACGCTCATAACTCGCTAACGCTACACTATCGTAAATCTCAAGTCAAAAGTTGTTTGACTCACTGTTAACTAATAAAGAACCGGATTAACTACTACGCAGAGTCGCTACTAACTGACGTGCAAACGCAGAAATTGCTTCATATTTATCACTGTGAAGTTGCATCATTTTACTCCGTGCAGTTTGCTCATAAGGGTTATTAGCAACTGCTGCCAATTGTTCATAACCTGGATAGTAACGGCAGAATGTATAACTACCGTTATCATCTAATAGCCATTGACTATAAACACCTTCTTTGCGGGGAAAAAAGCTTTCTGAAGCATTACGAGAAATAACTTGGCGGGGATATTTCAAGATGTCTGCAAAACTATCGACTGCAACTGGTTGAATGCGTCCAATCAATCGTGTTGTCAGGTTTTGCAAAATTTTAGATGCAGCTTTAGATTTGGCAATTGTGTCAGGATCTTGTCCTGATAAGATGACTCTAATACCAGCTTTAGCACCGTTAGCACAAATTCTACCAACTAAGTCAGAAATTTGCTCAAATTCAAATAGAATTGGTGCTTCGTCGATAAAGAATATGGAAGCTGGACTACTTAATGCGCGTCGGAGTGCGGCTGAATAGGCACTCAAGGATAGTACGGCTGCATCTTCGCTATCTGATAGGTTTCTGAGAGCAAAAACTAAAAGTTGTGCATCGGTAGGAAAGCTGGATGGTGCAGAAATGGCTTGTCCCACGCGGCTAGAAAGCCAAAACCGTAAGCGCAGCTGAATTTGACTCAGGGCATCTTCTACTCTGCCAGTTAAAGAACTTAGCTGCAAGTGTTCTGGTGAGCAGAAAAAGAGAAAATCTTTTAAAGTAGGGGTTTTCTGCCAAGCAAGAGTGCCAAATCCTCCCGCCATTGCCTGTTTATATCGCTCTTTGATGCCCTCATCTCTAAAGAAGGCTTCTAAAGCTAAGTTGAGCAGCGATCGCACGGTTTGCGATAAAATTTGACTTTCAGTGGATGATCCTAAAACCATTGTCATTAACGCTGATTCCAGGAAGGCGGTATAATCGTTAAAGCGATCGCGCTGTTGTTCTGCTTCTAGCGATCGTAAATCTGGCTGTTCAAATAAGTTATTCGATTGTTTGGAAATATCAAAATAGGCTCCATTCCCCTCCATAAACTCTGTGTAGTCAGTGAAAGTAGATGTCCCATCAGGTTTCGGGAAATCTAACGCTACAACCGGAATCCCATGCGCTAAAGCCTGAGTTAAAATCCCTGATACCAACACCGATTTACCAGCACGAGTTGTAGCAAACAAAGCTAAATTTTTGTGCTGATTAAATAAATCTAAATGTATGGGTGTTCCGCCTTCTTCAGCAATCAACTCAAAGCCTTGTTTGTCACCTTTTTTGGTTAAAACTAGAGGCATTAATCCTGGAACTTCGCTTGTTAAATATAGCTGGCGACGGTTGAAGGGTGTTGCTAACAAACCTTCCCAAACTATCGGTAGAGTTTGCAGCCAAATTTTCCAGGCATATTCAGTTTCCCTAATTACCCTGGCTGGACGTTGAAAACAGTTTTCAATATATCTTGTCGCCTCATCTAATTTTTCTACAGTGGGACGATGCACCAAAATGACGACACTCGTATAAATCGGGACTGCACCTTCATATAATTGTTCTTGCGCTGCTACCGATTTCTTCAACTTTAATTGAGCGTTGACATCAATAGTTTTACTTTTTTCTTGAGCCATAATCGTTGTCATGTTTGACTGCTTTAGCACTCGTTGCAGAGTAGTTTTTACCACTGCGGGATTTGCGGCAGTCAACTCACAAAAAATTTCTGTATCTACTACTGTTTCTCTAGCCAATAGTTCCCATAAATAGCGCAGTTGAGCCGATTTACTAGTCCAACCGCCGGGTTTTTCGAGAAATGACAGTGCGCCAATATAACGATTGTTAACATTAACCCAGCGGCGATCGGCACAAGGTACACTAGATTCCATCAGCAAAGTTGTGCCGTGGATATTGTCTAGAAGCAATTTAGTACTAGCTAAATCGGAATTAACTTGTTCGTGCAGTCCTTGTTCATCTAAAGTCATTAACTGGGGAATATCTATTGGCTGCGTATCATTAAACCTTTTCCAGATGTCCCCCCAAAGTTCATCAGCAGTCAAAGGCTTGACATCCAATCCCATTTTGTTAGATAAGATTTGTTCCCAGCGGAGAAAACCCTGGTTGTAAGCATTTGTAATCAGGGTTTCAATGCGTTGATTTTCTACTTCTGAGAGATCACCTTTGAATTTCAACCACCAGGATTCAGCTTTAACTAAAAGCTTTTCTATCCAATCATCTGCATGTTGCGAGTTAGATTCAATGGTGTAAGTGACATAAATCCGCAAAAATTTGGGTTTACGAATCCCAGAAATAGTCAGTTCTTTAACTCTGGCTCTCTCCGCCATCAACAAATATTTGATGTCTCGCGATGGCGTATTTCTGATTAATGTTGCTAATTCTTTTTGGCGCTCTTTGTCTGAACTAAAAGAACCCAAGTGCAGCGTCATCCTTTCACCGCTAGGAATGTCTTTTAATCCGGCTTCAATGTTATTAAAAAGTGTATCAATTTGTTCAGGTCTTAAGGTGGTATGAATTCCCTTACAATCAAAACCAAAAACAAAGCAGAACCGATCTTTTTGAGTGCCTTTTGTTAAAAGATAAGCGCCAATATCACGCCCATTCATTGCGATACGCAGCATTGTCGCCAAGTGCAAGGCATCTTCAAATGGTGTTAATCTACTTTCATTTCCGGCGATGCCGACGCTTTGTTTTCCGATTTTTTGCTTCATGGTTAACTTCCAGTAAGCTTTGATAACGAGCAAAGCCTCTTGTCCAAGCGGGAACACCGATAAATTTACTTAAAAAACTCCAACTCCTACCACCAGTTAAGATCCACCAAGTTCCTATTCCCCAACCGGCAATTAGTACTGTCCACAACCATTTTTGAAACTCTTCTTCAAAAAGACCCCCAAAAATTCCATTGATTATAAAATAGGAGGCTAGGGCAATTACTGTCCAAGGAAGAATTTGATCGGCAGGAATTGGCCCTAATGAAGGTTGGCTTCCCAGAACCTGATTGACTGGACGAAATTCTTGTTCCCGCTCTTGATACATTTGAAATATCTGAATTATTTACTGCTATCGCCAATTACAAAGCGTGTGAGTACATCAGCAATGGTAACAGCAACAACCACTAATAGGGGAGTTCTGGCGATGCTTTGCCAATCTTCATCTTTACGCACTGCATTAATCACACCAACTAGGGAGATTGCAATATAAAGTAAGTAAATCGCCCGCAACACATTAAATATCAAACTTACTGGTGTGTCGCTACCACTAGCATTGGTTCCTGAACCACTTTGTAAGGTTTTTTTGAAAAACTTTTCAGCTTCGCCAAAAAACTGGGCTTGTGCGGGGGCTGCAAACCAGTCTAACCAATATAAACTCAGAACGATCGCTGCTGCTAAAATTTGTAATAATATTAGCGATCGCCTTGGTAAATTCACTTGCTGCCCAATTTGCTGGGTGATAACTGCAATTAAACTACCAACGAGTAAACAAAAGAGCAGGATAGGACTTTTTAGGCTGATAACGGTAACGAATACAGCACAAGCAATCAAAAAAGGTACAGATTCAAGCAAAATAGTCAGACAGGATTTAAATGCCAGTCTTAACTTGTGAGATTCTTTCGCCGCACTACCAGTTAAAGCTTTGAAAAAGTTTCTCTCGTGAGAACTTTGTCTAAACATTTGCTAATTTTCCTATGGTGTACTATAATTACCCGTTGTATCAAATTTTACAGCTACTACAATTTAACATGCTTTAACATCATTATTAATCAAATTATAAACCTGTAGTAAAGTTCTACATTCTACATCAGTATTAGTAAGTTAAGTTAACATAATATTAAGATTTATCTAAAACTAAATTTCTTTGATTTGAGAAGTTGGATTGCAAATATCGAGATTGAACTGCTAGAGTCCTCTCGACTTTGAGAATTTTCTCAATCTTCTCATACAGATAGCCTTGATAAACCAACTTCAAAGCCTTGACTTTTTTTAGCTCACAGGTATCTGAGCGAAGTTTCAGGCTTGTATGTACACCGTAGGCTTGCTCTTAGGGGAGAGGAAGCGTAGCTTTGGCTCTTTGGGGTGATTCGGGTTTAATAAGTAATCAAGCAAACATGATATGAAATAGTACTGAGTCACCGAGATTCAAATGCCTGTCTTGAAAAGTTTAGACCGATTGTAGAAAAATGGTAGACGTTCAAATTTACGTTTTACCATTTTTCTACAAGCCGATTAGATTTGGAACTAGATTACAAACTTAAACACAGTTCCTAGATTAGAAGTACCGCCAAAAGAAGCGGTACCGTAAAAAGCACCATTTGAGAGCTGGATTAGCGTGGACTCTGGCGTTGCCCCATTAGTGCCATTAAAACTAATTAGGCCGATGATGGTTGCCCCAGTCAGCTGATAGATAACTCCTTTGTTATTTGCCCCACCAACAGAAGCTGTGCCATAGAAGTTACCATTGCTTGCTTTTATGAGTGCAGCCGTTGGGTTGGCCCCATTGGTGCCATTAAAACTGGCAACTAAAACGGGTGTACCGCCACCGACTGGAACCTTGAATATAGCTCCTTTATTGTTGACTCCACCCAGTTTAGCGGTGCCGTAGAGGAATCCACTAGATTCAATTAATCCAGACTGCGGATTTGCCCCATTGACGCCACTAAAGCTATATGAAGTCAGTATTCCTGTGGGAGTTAACTTGAACACAACTCCTTTAGCACTTGCTCCACCGGCAGAGGCACTGCCGTAGTAGTTTCCATCGGTAGCCAGTTGCAATCTTGCTAATGGAGTTGCGCCGTTACTATCGCTGAAGCTTCTGATGGTGGTGAGTGCGCCGGTAGTGGGCGAAATCTTGAATATAGATCCTTTATTATTGGCCCCACCTGTAGAGCTTGTCCCCCACAAATTGCCATCACTGCCCGTAATCAATCGGCCTGCTGGGCTGGCCCCATTAGCGCCTGTGAAATTCACAAGAGTTGTCAGGGTTGTAAAAGCTGTTTTTGCCAACTTAAACACGGTGCCGAGGTTACTTGTACCACCTGTAAAGGTTGCCCCATATAAATTGCCATCGGCTGCTTGGAATAATCTAGCGACTGGATTAGTCCCTTTGTTGATTCCAGATGTTCCGGTAAAGTTGACCAGTGTGGTCAGAGTAGTGAAAGCAGTAGGAGTTAACTTAAATGCAGTTCCTTGACCAGAAGTGCCACCAGCAGAAGTAGTTCCATAAAGATTGCCATCAGTACCGTTACCCTTAAGTACACCAGCTCTTGGCGTAGCTCCGTTGGTGCCGTTGAAATTTACAACAGTAGTCAATGTTGCAGCAAAGGCTTGTTGGAAGGGTAGTACCAATGAAGAAGCCAAAACAGTCAGAGAAGTTAAAATCAATACTCTATTTTTGCTCTGGCGTTGTTTGTACAGATTAATCTTGTTCATTGAATACCTCAAAAAAATTTAGTGAAGACGGAATCGTAGCTAGTTCTAACGGATTTTTTGATGGCTGCTACTCATGACTAATACCAATTTGAAAAATGATCGCTACACATGTAGGTTGGAAAGTCACTGCCGTCGAAGGCTTTCCCGGCTTTTCTGCCTCTAAGCAAGCTACCCGCAGCGTCTCCCCTTCTCCCAAAGGGAGAAGCAAGTGGCGTGCAAGTGGCGTTTGAAGGACGAAACCCAACGCCCCAAAATCTTGTATGTGTTGGGTTTTACTCCGTAACCTACGAGATATTGCTACGACTCAATCTACGTGTTGAGCGCATTTTATCTAAAATTGGTATAACTTAGTGCCTTATATACTAGGGATAAAATGCCTTAAATGTTGGTATAGCCCTATTTGAAAAGGACTCAGAAAGTAATGGCACTAAGAAAAGATATAGCCCTTGCCCTGACTGGTTAAGAGCCTGGAGGCTCTTAACCAGTCAGGGAGGCTCCGCCTCCAGTAGCTTGACGGGAGGCAGAGCCTATGAGAATACATTCCCAGCCTAGAGGCTGGGAACGAGGCGACACATGCCTTTAGGCTTTTCTTAGTGCCATTCGACTCAGAAAGCCTGTTTTTACCTACACCACAAAACCCCTACTAGCACTGAGCCAATAACGTGAATGGCACAATTAATGATTTCGTTAGGTAGCATAAACCACTATTTATTCTTTTTGATGTCGTGAAAAACACAAAAAATCGTGAAAAATCCACAATTTTGACAGAAATAGTCATAAACTCTAGATTCAAAAAAAGTTTAAATATTGTGCAGTTTGTCAAGCAATTAGTAACCTTTATTAAATACTGATTAAAACCTCTAAAAAAATCTTAATCAGCAAAACCACATATTAAGTGAAAGATTCCGATTTTTCTCTGGTGAAAGTAATAAAAATCGCCATGAAAACTACTTTTCAAACACCTCTAAATCCCCAAAATATATTTAAGCTTTTTAATCATTCCATAATGTAATCATGACTTGAGCTTTACCTTAGCATTATACTGTTGATTTCGTTGGCAAAATTTAACAGCTATTATCTATAGCAGTTCTAAAAGATTCGTGAAATTCTGACTTTCTTTACTTCGTACTTAGCGGTAGTTTGTATCAAGCTGCTGCATATTTACATGAAAGAAAGTAATTTTCATAATTCCGATTAAATTGCCATGCCAAATAAGTAAGTTAGTAAAATTAAACATGGCTTTATAAAAGGGAATAAGAGGCTGAAAATGGGAATTGATGCATGACTCATAGTACCTAGTAACCACTCCCTTATACTAAAGCTACTGAATGTTTATTTATACAAATTTACATTGAAAATGTAGAGCTTCTAACTAGCAAATGATTATGTCATAGGGTAGACCAGCAATAGCTTAACACCCTCTGCATCTTTAAAATCTTGCCTTTAATTAGCTCTAAAATCTGAAGATTTTTGTGCAAATTTATAATTTATAAATAAACCTTTTTATACACATTTATTGTGCGTTTACAAGGTTATTTATAATCGCTAATTTGACACTTGACTATGATTTGATATGGTGTTGAACCGGAAATTAATTTGAAGGAGTATGACATGGTTTTTTATTGCGATCGTCAATTGAATAAATTAGCAAGTTCAATTACTGTACTTGCCATAGCAACTGGTTTAGTAGTAGGTCAATCTGCTACTCAGAAATCTCTAGCTCAGACCTCCACCACTCCTCCCCCAGCTGGAGTAACCTCGATAAATGGTGCAGGGGCAAGCACTGTAAATACTTTGTTTGTCGGTACAGGAACTTCCTATCCTCTTGCTCCGAAAGACTCATGGTTTAACGCTTACGGCGTTGGAAATGCTCCATCCCTGAATAACAATGTACCTCCAGCCCTAGCCGGATTCCCAAACGGAACTTATGGCCCTGTGAATTCGAGCATTACATTCAGATATGCTTCAGTTGGTAGCGGCACAGGTCTAACAGCTTTTTTCAATCAAACCGTACCACCAGTACCACCTAATACTGCGACTATCTTAGCCCCAGTATCTTTTGCCGCTACTGATGACCCCGTATCAGGAGCAGAAAGAGTTATTGGCAGTCCCAACAACGTTCCCACCCCCGCAGGCACCCCCCAAAACCCTGTTCCATACATCCAAGTGCCTGTGATTAGCGTCGGAATCGCGTTAGCTTACAACCCCGCTGGTCTAACTGTCCCAGCAGGTGGAATTAAGCTTTCACGAGCTACTTACCTTGGTATTCTTAACGGCACCATCACAAATTGGAATGCTCCCCAAATTAAAACAGATAACGGCGGTGCAGTAATTTCAGTAAATAAGCCCATCGTTGTAGTACGTCGTAGTGACGATAGTGGTACTACTTTTGCTTTAAGCAGTCATCTGAAAGCGGCATTTGGTGCTACATGGAACAGAGGAGTTGGTAAAAAAAGTATTGCTCAACCTGGCAGTGGTATACCCAATCCACTACCAGCCGATACAGTCGTTTGGCCAGCCAGTTTCCAATTTGCTTCCGGAGGTGGAGGTGTAGCCACTAAGATCAAAACTACTGCTGGTGCAATTGGTTATGTGGATAGTGCTGCGCGGTTAGCTAATAGTCTGGAAGCTGCTGTCTTAAAGAACAAGGCAGGTACTTACAATGCCATCTCATCAACTTCAATTTCAAATGCTTTTGTCGGTGCGACTGACCAAGATACAAATGCTCGGCGGATTAAACTCGTAGTTACCGATCCAGCAGCTGCAAATGCTTATCCGATTGTTACCGCAACTTACGTGCTATTTTATGACAAATACGCAAACGTTAACGTAGCAAATGGTATTAAAGGATTTATCAACTGGGCTTTAGGAGTACCACCTGTTCCAGCACCAGGAACAGATGTGACAATCGACCCGAACAAAATAGCTATAGCTAGGGGATATGCCCCTCTTCCTGATGGGATTAAAACTCTATCTAGAGGTGTTGTCAATACTTACGTGAATACTGTTTTTAATCCCGCTCCATAATTGCGTGAATACCGTTTTTAGTAGACTTCTTGCATAAATCAAAAAAAGAACCCCACCCCGCCTTTGACTTACGTCAAAGTCTCCCCTCCCGAAGAGCGGGGAGGGGTGTTAGGGGACTTTTGCAAGAGGTCTAGTGTTAGCCGCCCTTGCCTCTTTTAGATTTATACAGCAGATTTCAATTTTTCTACGAACGCGAACAGCGTGTCAAAGACAGAGGCTACGCCAACCTGAGGTAGAGAAATACCCCACCCCACGCCTCCCCGAACTCGCGGGGAGTGGCGGCAATGCCCGACTTGTTCGCTTTTAGCATTCCCGCTATGAAAGCAAGTGGTGTGAGGCTTGGGAAGGAGTGTACCTCATGTAGTTGCAAAACGCTGTAAATATCTTGGTAAGGATATGAAGATTATGCCCCAGAATTATATTTATAATTCTGGGGTTTTATTTAGGCGATGATTTATGTCAATCACTCATGAATATCTTTACAAGTTGATGGGTATAAATAAATATTCAGATAGTTGGTGATTGCGATCGCTTTTGGACATTTACCGATTGTCCCAGGTGAAGCGATCGCAAGGTTTGGCATCAACGTATGTTATAATCGTATATGTTGAGAAATATTTTCGGTCATGTGACTGACTATATAGACGCCTCTCCGAATCTAAATCTCTACACCCTTTGATTCTGAAGGTGTTTAATGTCAGTTGATATTGCTAATCTATACCAATGAGATTGAAGATGACGACCAAAAACGGGTTTTATCAAAGTATGGATAAAGAGTTTTGGTGTCTCCCAACTAAAAAAGTGGTGAAAAGAGAGGATTTGCCGTTGTAGAAATGGAAACAGACGCCGAAGAAGTAACCGCTATTCAGCCCTTGACAGATATCAAAGAGATAGAGTCATAGTCTCAAATCTAATAGAGCGAATGGCACTAAGAAAAGCCCAAAGGCTTGTGTCACATACTTCCCAGTGTTCAGGATTCCAAAAATTGAAATTTGAGTTAGCCGAACTGTATTGCAATACCTAGCGTGACACTGATACATCCAAGTGTCAAAAAATATGCTAAGAAGAACGGACAAGTCTAGTGTGTCACACACGCAGACAACATACGGATACTACTTGAACTTATGCCCACGGATATAATTACTCGTCCTGAGTCCCTCACAGAAGATTGCTTTTTTACTTACGCCCTTGGGACTGATTTGCATGATACTAATTCGACAGCCAAATATTTACGCCGAATCAGAAAAGAAGATAAACCATATATCGACATAGCTGTTTCTCCCAGACCTGGTTATCGGTTTGAGGTTTGCCTTATCCCTGTTGAAGGGTTCGCTCAAGAGACAATATTGACAAAAGACGGGTTCGCCAAAGCTTTAGCGATTATTTGTGCTGTATCTAATAAAGCTAGGAAAAGATTCCCTTCAGGAAATGGGCAAGATATAGTCCGGTGTCAATTTAGTAACTTAGCTGATGCAGTCGCTGTAGCGAATAGACTGTCTGCATTGCCCTCTGATATGTATGAAACTCTCGTCAAGCTACCAAATGCTTTGTAATATTGTATCCGCTGGAATATTTATGATTAAAACTGACGCGGAGACATTTTAATGGTAAGTAGCTAGATGGACTTGAGATTAAAACCTCAATTGGTCATATTTCGTCTGTTAAGAAAAGGCTTGTCATACAAGACCTTTTAACCTTAATGTACAATTTTGATGTTTTTGTACGCTAACCTGTAATTCAAAGTGAGTTTTTTTTATGCCTATAAGTCCTTTGCGTGAAGAACCTCGTAACCAGCGAGCGCCTGTAATTCGTACAAGTAATGAGTTTATTCTCTTGGAATGGCTAAAGTCAACTGGTCGTCTAATCGAGCGTGAACATCAAGAATCTGAGTATCTAACTGAAGTAGAAGAAATTTCAGAAATGATAGACCTTGATGATATTCCTTACGATCATGACGATGACGATGCTGAGATGGATTTAGAAGCCTAGTAGCGTAATTTGTAATGACGCTCCTACGTCGCTAACGCTGCGCTAACGTAATTCGTAATTCGTATACTGTAAGCGTTTCATTGATTTGGAATGGGTGCTTCATTTACCCCGAAAGGCTAAAATTCCTGACTTATCTAAAAAGTCGGGAATTTTAGTATTAAAATGCGAGTGTGTTTAATTTTTAGACTTGAGTAATAGATAAAATAATTGGCCATTGCTGACTGTAACACCAGCGCGATCGCCTGCGATTTTCCCAGTACCTAAAAAATAATCTACTCTACCTGCACCTTTAATTGCACCTCCGGTATCTTGGTCAAGAACATAGCGACTAACGATGCGTTCCTCCATTTTTCCGGTAGGATTAACAAAAGGAATCGAAGCGTGAATCAACGCTAAAGCACCAGGAGGCATGAGAGATTTATCTGTAGCAATAGAACGCTCTGCTGTTAATGGTACGTTGATAGAACCTTCGGCTGGCTCACCGTGATTTTCTTGAAAAAAAACAAAGCTGCGATCGCGCGGAATATAAATATTTAATTCTTGGGGATGCTTTTGGAAATAGTTGAGAATAATTGGCAGAGTTATACCTTCTAGCGGTAATTTGCCATCATCCACTAATTCTCGGCCAATGCTTTTGTAATTATAAGCGGTATTACCGGCATAACCGATTGTTGTTTGAGTCCCATCGGGAAGCTGAAGTTTCGCCGAACCTTCAATTTGAGTTAGATATGGTTCGAGGCGATCGTGAAACCAAAACAACTGTAATCCTCGCAATTTCCCTTTTGCACTTTGTAAACCATCTGCTCCTTCTAACTCCTCCCGTGTAGGATGAGGCTTAGGCCAGGAGTCGAAATCAGGAGGTAATCGATAAACAGGATAGCGATATTCTGTTGTGGGGACGCGACTGGCTGCGTAAAGTGGCTCATAATAGGCGGTGAATAAAACGGAACCTTTGTTATCTTTACCAACTGACTGGTAAAGAACAAATTCCCGCTGGATGGCGTGATGTAATTCTGTTGCAGAATTAGTTTTTAATAGGAGTTCGCGGAATCTTTTCAAGCTTTTTAAGACGCGATCGCGCGTAATCCCAGCTACCGGATAGTTTTGATAAGCAGCCGCAGCATTAACCGTTTGCAGGTATTGGAGACTGCGTGCGATCGCACTCATCAGTGCCTTTTTGTCTGGTATTTGTCCATAGAGAACTTCATCCAAACAAGATGTATCACCTTGACAACAAGTAACTGGTAGTCTTGGAATTAATGGTGCTTTTTGCTTTTGTGAAAATGTATCTTGATTTTCAGCAGTTAAGGATACTGGCATATCCCACTTTTTCACCTGACATTCTGGCGAAATGAGTTCCCGATCAGCTAAAGATTGCATTCGCACCAGCAAAATCGACAAAACCACAGGTAAGCTGATGGCGATAATTTTATTAAACTTTCCTAACCAAGCAAGCGTTTTTTTCATCAAAATTCAAAATTTTTGAGATTATCCAACCTCGCTCAAATTCCAAAATCAAACATCAAAAATCATTTAATTTTTTCACAACAGAAAAAGTTTTTCCCAATCCCCAATCCCCTATTCATTCATATTACGGTAAGTCGCAACTGCCGAAGGTGATATCCGGTTTAAATATCGGAATATCCAATACTTAAAAATGGTATCTAAAATCACCGGAAATGTGGCAATAAATAAGAAGATAAAATCTCTATTTGCTGGTAATCCCCAATGGCGTGATACACCTTCTAAAAGTACTTCCCAGCCATGAGGAGAGTGGAATCCTACAAAGATATCGGTAAACAAAATGATGATAAACGCCTTGGCACTATCACTAAGTCCATAGACAATATTATCAAAGAAATCTTTAAGCACAGCAATAGAAGACTTGCTGACTACCAAAAGCCAGATAAAAGCAACCACCGAAAAAATATCTGCAAAAACATTTTTGATAGCACCAGAGCTTTCGTGACGAAATTCTTCAGCAAGCTCTAGAGCCTTCTTTTTCATTTCAGTCTCCATCTGCTCTGGCAAAAGTGGAGGGGCTTTGATAATGAGATTTTCAAACTTGAGCTTTTCTTCAAATCTTTGTAATTCTACAAGGGCTTCCTCTTCCATTTCGGAATTGATAAATATCTGCATTTGCTGAGTGCTTCTAAAGCGCTCAATAATTGGGCCGACTACGAAAGCTTTTGCTATTTGATGCGTCAAAAGTGGTACGATAATTAATAGTAAAATAAACCTGAGAGATATTATTGTTCTTCTTTGAGTTTGACGAAAACTCTGAATTACCTCTCGTTCCGAATTAGGGTCTAATTCAACTTGCAGACGACTGATAGTACTTAAAATAGAACGGGGTAAAACACCTATCGTATCGGTTTTACGCTTGATTTTTGATTTATTATCCGAGTCTTGAGTTGGTATTTTTGGGGGTAATGTTGGAGTATTGACGAGCAGCGATTTGTCGTCAGATATCACAGAGTTAACTGGTAGATTTGGAGGTTGTACTACTAAAGCTTTGGAAGTTGTTTGATCGGAAACTGTTGTGTATTTGGATATAACTTGATCGATAAAGTTTAGCTTTTCCAAAACTAAAGAAGGACTTAGATATTCTATACCTGTTTTCTGAGCAGCTTTTTGATTCTCTTCATTTAGAACCCAACGGCTTGCTCTAAACTCCGTCAGCCGCATTCTGGCAATTTTTAATAGCTTGTTGAGGTCTGACTCAAAATAATCCATCACGCTGTTACTGTACATGGCTGAGTCAATGTCTATTTTATTACCATTGAAATGCTTATTTTCTATTTCCTGAATCTTTAATGCTGCATCGTAAGCCTCATGTAAAGAACGTTCAGGAGTCTGTAAGTACCGTCGATAAGCAGCAAGTAAGAAAGAATAGATTTTTTGGCTAAAAACAGAATTTTTCATTGCAGACAATCATCCAGCATTATTTGGTGATTCTTAACCTTAAGTTAACGCACGAGGTATACTAGCAAATCTACAAGGAGAAAGTTTGTGGTTTCTCATTCGGTTTGGATTGTTGGCAGTAGCCGCAGTGGTAAGACAGCTCGCTTGGTAGAGCAATTTTGTAATTGGGTAAAATCGGAAAAGCAATATCATGAATTATTTTATACTAAAAAACAAGGACGTAAAAAAGCTGGTCATATACCCGAATTTTTAGATATTAAACAAACAGAGCCAGGAGTTTTAGTCTTAGCTGCCAATGATGATAATCGTCGAGAATTAGGAGATACAATTGTTACATCTACGTTGGGTAAATATCCGGTTCGTGCCAAGACACCGCTAGGTTTTTTCCAGGATGAAGTTATTTTATTTTGGCCGTTGCTAATTAACTCGTTGAACTTGAAGGCACAGTTTCCGGTACGGTTGCGGCCAGAAACAGAGCAAGAGTTAGCAACCAAACTCTGGCGTTCCCAATTAGACGAAGAAATTTTACGTCTTGCGGGAGTGAATGAATCTCGTATGGTGCGTCGCATCCTAGACTTATTGCAATTAGCAGCTTACAGTGGTATACCTTGCGAAGATATTGCCCAGATTTTGGCCAGGGGTCTGGGGGAAAATACCACAACTTTAGAGCCGGAATTTTTGGCATCTTTGCTGCTAGATTGGCGTAACTGGTGTTTAGAGAGGGGGTTACTGACTTATGGGATTATCACCGAACTTTACAGTCAGCATTTGTTAAGCGATCGCAATTACCAGCAACACCTAGCTAAACGCTATCAGGCGGTACTAGCGGATGATGTTGATGACTATCCTAGCGTAGCGCGTCTTTTGTTTGAGTTGCTGTTAGATCAAGGCGCAGTCGGGGCGTTTAGCTACAATCCCGATGGTGCAGTGCGATTGGGATTGGGAGCAGATCCCAACTATGTAGAAGGGTTAGCAGGGCGTTGTCGGGTAGAAATTTTAACCGGGCCGCCTCCAGAGTCTCTGGGTGAGCAACTCACTAAACAGATGGTGGAATTAGTCACAGAACCGATGGTACTGTTGAGTTTACCTGAGATTGTGCATTCAATTGAAACCACCTCCCGCGCCCAATTATTGCGGCAAACAGCAGAGGAAATTGCTAATGCTATCCAGTCACAGCAAGTGGAAGCAGAAGAAGTGGCGATTATTGCACCAGGTTTAGATGCGATCGCTCGTTATACTCTAGTAGAAATCCTCGTTAAGCAAAACATCCAGGTACAATCGCTGAATGACCAACGTCCCTTAATTAGTTCACCGATCATTCGCGCATTGCTTACCATGCTGGCACTAGTTTATCCCGGCTTGGGACGCCTCGTAGAACGGGATGCCGTGGCAGAAATGCTGGTTGTATTGAGCAGGAAACAACAAATACCAGAAAACTCCTCACTCCTCACTCCTAACTCACTCAGCGCTGATATTGATCCGGTACGTGCTGGTTTGATTGCAGATTACTGCTTTTTACCCCATCCCGATCGCCCCAACTTGCTACCAGTGTCAGCCTTCGAGCGCTGGGATCGAATTGGCTATGCAGCGACTACAGCCTATAATGAGATATTAGAGTGGTTAGAACAGCAGCGATCACAACAAGAATTGCGTTTAATTCCCAGTCCGATTTCCCTTTTAGACAGAGCAATTCAGCGTTTTTTGTGGAATGGTAGTAATCTTCCCTACGAACAACTAGCAGCACTGCGGGAATTATTAGAAACCGCCCAACACTACTGGGAAATTGACACCAGACTACGACAAATTGCCCCAGTTGAGACAACGCCTTACACAACTATTATTGAATTTATTCAACTACTGCGACGTGGTACAATTACCGCCAATCCTTATCCTCTGCGCCCCATTGGTGGAGTCAGAAAGGCTGTCACATTAGCAACTATATTTCAATATCGATCTAGTAGGCGATCGCACCGTTGGCATTTTTGGCTGGATGCTGGTTCACCACTATGGGCGAAAGGTGGCGCGGCGACTTTGTTCGGTGCGCCGTTTTTCCTGCGAGACAGGTTAGGCGAACCTTGGACAGCAGAAGATGAGAAATTGGCAGAAGAACAAAGACTGCGAAGGATTTTGGCAGATTTACTGTCTCGTGTATCCGAGAGAGTTTATTTGTGTCACAGCGATTTAGCAGTGAATGGACAAGAGCAATTAGGGCCGTTATTACCTTTAGTGAATGCCTGTGTAACGCATTCGGTTATGTAGCGGTTTTTGTTTGGATGCAATAACTTTCACCTCTCTCCAAACCTCTCTCCTAAAAGGAGAGAGGCTTTGAATCTTACTCCCCTTCCCTTGCAGGGAAGGGGCTGGGGGTTAGGTTTTTATTGCACTCAACAGAGAAGCGCTATAAATTGTTATCCGATACTAAATCAACCTAGCACTTACTAAAATATCCGATTAAAAATGATATTCCTGAAATAGTAAAAGAGAGTTGTTAAGTTAATGTCACTCGATTCGCTTAAGCAAGAAGCAAGCAATCATAACACTTCACCACAAAGATTACGAGAATTAGCTGCAATTAATTATGAGCTAACGAGATTAGTTGCTGCCAATCCTCATGCCGATAGTGGTTTATTAGGAGAACTTGCCATAAAAGCCAGAACTAACAAAGATGTAGAAATGCAAAGAGCGATCGCAAGTAATCCTAATACACCAACACAATGGTTAATCCGACTAGCGCATCTATTTCCTGAAGATTTCTTTAGCAATCCGGCTTATGATTTATCAATTGTGCAAAATATCAAAAGCAATACGGCTTATGATTTATCAACTCTACAAAAAGTCAACTTTAACTTACTATTAAAGTCTCACTTACTATTAAAGCTTGTTTGTGCATCTAATGTACCAACATCTTTTCTAGAATTTGCTGCTGGCATTTGTGAGACTAATATTAAGCGTATTCGCAATGATAAATATTTTGGACATTTTTCCCTAGAACAGCAATATGGCATTAAGTCTCTTCGGATGGAGATAGGGTATACAAGTACATTCTCTTTTGAAGATTTTTGGAGATGTAGAGAAATTTTAATTGTTATAGCTAGTCATCAGAATACTTCTAGAAAAAAACTATTGGAGTTATCAACATCTGGCGAAGATATTGTTGCAGAAGTTGCTCAGTTACGTCTTGATTGTCCCAATGATGACATGAATTTCTGGGATCAGGTGGCTTTAAATAAGAAACCCAATCTCATTTTTTTTATTCCCCGTAGGCTGATGTTTAAACTGGCTCAATTGCCAGAAATATCCACAAATTTTATAAAAGCAGCATCGCAGCTAGAAACATTTTCAGGAATTCTCAATATTATTGCAAATCATCCAAAAATACCCAAAGAAGTACTCGATAAGCTAGCAAAAAATAGCCTTCCTTTTATTGCTGAAGCAGCAAAACTACATATTAATTATGCTGGAGAATTGGAAACTGGATGGCGCGATTTAGCGGAAAGCAAAATTGATAGAGCGCAACTGTCTATTTCAACTGATAATGAAGAAGCAATTGAACTACGATTGTGGTATATAGGAGCAATTAATGAAAGCACTTTACCTTATTTAAATCAAAAGTCAGTACACGAATATCCAAGTACTTTATTAAAGATTGTTTGTTCTGCTAACACACCTCGACCAATTTTAAATAATCTTGAAAACCACCCCAGAGTTTCTAAATTAATCACTGAATGTATTACTTCCTTAAAACAACGAGAAACAATAGTTTTCGATTTACTTCCGCGAATGCTGCCAATAGATAATACTAAATTACCAACTCGTTTTGACAATCAAATTAACTCTGTAGTTACCGATTTAGACACTTTATTTACGAACTTAAAAGATAGAGCTTGGTGGAAACAAGTAATATGTATATCTATAAAATCAACAAACATTTCCGTATATTTAGTTGATTTGATACAGAAAATAAGGGAAAATAGGAAGATAATATACTACCTACCAGATATGCTTATTGATTTTGAAAAAGGTAGATATAAAGATCATAATTCAATATTTATTAGACTTTATAATCTAGAATACTATGGCGTAATTCTAGCAAGCGCTCCTAGCACTTCACCGCAAATACTATCAAAATTAGTGGAGCATCCAATCCAAGGAGTGAGAGTTTTGGTAGCTACTCATCACAATATTACTCAAAACTCTTTAGATAAGTTAATTGACGATCGCAATCCAGAAGTTAGAGCAGCTGCTTTGGCAAATCCTAAACTTGATTCGATGCTTAGAGAACAATTAGCAAGCTTGGAAAATCCAAATTTATCTTCACTAGATTTACGAGAACTAGCAAATAGTGAGCATACTGCTGTCAAAACTAAAGTTACCCGACATCCTAACGTTGATGCTTCAATTCTGGCAAAACTAGCTGACGATAAGTTAAGCGTCAGATTAGCTGTAGCTAAACATCCGAAAACTCCAGCCGAGATTCTAACTAGATTTACCGAGCATCCAGATCGAAGATTACCTCTAGCAGTTGCTCAAAACCCTGGTGCGCCGAAAGATTTACTAATTCAGTTAGCGACTCAACCCGCAGTCCGTGGGGGATTTTACTTTAATCCACTCAATTTAGCTGCTGTTAAAAGTTTACTGACTCAAGAACCAGAAGCGGCGATTCCTTTTTTGGATCGATGTCTAAAATTTCCCGATCGCCCATCATTTTCTCGCTTTTTGGTTCTGATGAATCCTCGTATACCGAGTTCGTTTCTGGCAAGATACTATAAATCTTGGTTTTGGCCAGAAAGATATGCGATCGCTCAAAACCCGAATACTCACCGCGACATTTGCCAACAACTAACGCAAGACCCCAATAGCATTGTTCGTGCAGCAGCACGGGATACCTTAAAATAGCGTATTCTCACTTAGTCTTTTTCAAAAATAAAATTATATTAATACTTATTAACCATTATTTAATGAGCTATTTAAAAAACAAAAATATTTGTTTGTATAGAGTAGTAATTGTCCCCTTTTTAACATTGAGGTTTGGGGTTGATCTTTGGAAATTTCGGGACTGTGGTTGAGTTGGAACAGAATAATGAGAAGGTATTTTATCACGCCATAGGATTAAAGGAATACAAAAAACTCCCAAAATAATTACTACTCCAGTCATTATCCAAACCATTAACCGGCTTGGTCTATAGTCCCCTTGTTCAATTTGCCAGAAAACTTGATTGTATCGCCACGCAGCTAACACAATTGTGAAAATTCCAGAAATTATCAAAGCAAGACCCAAATTTTCGGAATTAGATAATGGATTTACATGAGGTTCTTGTTGAGTAATGGATAGATTAAGCTGGCGTAAAAATATACCAAATCTGGCGATCGCAATTCCAAAGCTAATCAATGCAATAGAAGTGCGTAGCCAAGCCAGAAAAGTACGTTCGTTCGCTTGATGCTCCCTTTGACGGTCAATTTTCGGTATTTTATCCATGAATATTTTTTGATGCTAAGTTTCCCTTGCTTGATGAATAAGAACAAACACTCAAAGGCATCTGTAAAGAGCAACATAGTCCAATGAGGATTCTTAGAAAACCCCAAGCGATCGCTAGAATCTTTACAATAGTAAATAAGGTAAAGATGTATATCAGAGTCAAAATCAATGGCACTATTTGGATTTGGCAAAAAGGAAGTTATACCCACTGCTGACGAAGCTTTGTCAGGAAGGGCACAATCTATGTCAGTACCGGCGGCTCATTATGTCAACAAGAATCCCCTGAAGCCTCCTTATCCCGATGGATTAGAGAAGGCAATTTTTGGCTTGGGCTGTTTTTGGGGTGCAGAACGCAAATTCTGGCAACTTAAAGGAGTTTACACTACCGCAGTCGGTTATGCTGCTGGGTTGACACCCAATCCCACTTATGAAGAGGTATGTAGTGGACGAACCGGCCACAATGAAGTGGTGTTGGTTGTGTTTGATCCCAAAGTGATTAGTTATACCGAACTGCTCAAAGTTTTTTGGGAAAGCCACAATCCCACCCAAGGAATGCGCCAAGGTAATGATGCTGGTACTCAATACCGTTCGGGAATTTATGTATATTCCGAAAGTCAAAAGCAGCTAGCAGAAGCATCGCGGGAAGTTTATCAGCAAGCTCTTAACGGTGCAGGTTATGGCAAGATTACCACGGAAATCTTAGATGCGCCTGAATTCTACTACGCTGAAGCTTATCATCAGCAATACTTGGCTAAAAATCCCAATGGGTATTGTGGTTTAGGAGGGACAAATGTATCTTGTCCCGTGGGTGTAGTTGAATCGCAAGTTAGTAGTTAGAAATGGAGTTGATGGGGTAGTCAAATTAATGTGAGTTTGACGAACCTCTCCCTGCCTTGAACTAAAGTTCAAGTCTGTCCCTCTCCGACTCGGAGAGGGATATTGACTAGACCTTGATACCCTCCTATAGCTCTAATTAATAGTCTAAGAGGATGTTTTAAAAGTGTTGTGCTGTAATTGTAGGCACTTCTAGATCCCCCCTAACCCCCCTTATAAAGTGGGGAACCGGAATCAAAGTTCCCCAATTTATCGGGGGATTTAGGGGGATCTAAAACGTTTTGCTACCGACCAGAGAACTTTTAAAACATCCTCTAAATATTTCCATAAAAAAAGTTGGTTTTCCTTGCGATAATTAGAGTAGCTATTCCAGCAAATGCTCCTCCAAAAAAACATACTGCTATTATTATTATGAGAAGTATTATAGCGTTTCCTAATCACATGAGGTACGTCATAGCCCCCTCTCGAAGAGCGGGGAGGGGGTTGGGGGTGGGGTTCTTGTATCTCACTCAACTGAGAACCGCTATAAGAGCGATTCATTGTCTGGCTGCCACATAATATTAAATTCTTACTTGAGACAAAATTTTTCCACTTCAAAATATTATTGATTATCTAGAGCTAAACAATTTAATAATAAATCGCTTGGCGATGGCAAAAATCCTCCCAAGCGAATACCAGTAAGTGCTAAGGGATTAATCACAATTGCTCCAGATATTGATGCTCCTTTACCTGATGATATACTGGCTAGTTTTGAAGGATGAGATTACTGTTTTTGTCTGGAAATATTACTCAATTGATCTCGAAGGTCTGCCCATTTAATACCTGCTAGGCTGGGCAAAACAATATGAGCGGCTCCAACTCGTTCAACGGGGCCAAGTCCTACTGCCCACATACCAGCGGCTAGAGCGGCTTCAACACCTGCTGCGGCATCTTCTACAACTACAGATTGCTCTGGTTCGATTCCTAGCTGCTTGGCTGCGTACAGAAATAGGTTGGGTGCTGGCTTGGGTTGCTGGACACTATAACCGTCAGCGATCGCATCTACTTTATCCACAATGCCCAATCGCTCTAACACTGGGCGGGCATTTTTGCTTGCTGAACCAATACCGATCTTAATACCAGCTTGCCGCAGTTCATCCAACAAGGCGATCGCACCTGGTAACAAATCTTTGGGTGTCATATTTTTGATCAAATCCACATAATAGCGATTCTTACGCTCCATCATCTCCTCGATTTGTGCTTCCGAATACGGTCTATCCCCAAGAATTAGCATCAGAGAAGCACGACGAGATACACCCCGCAGCCCTTCGTTCGCTTGCCGATTAAACGGTATACCCTCTTGATCTGCTAGCTTCTGCCAAGCTAGATAGTGAAGTTCTGCTGTATCTGTTAGCACACCATCTAAATCGAAGATGAATCCTTGGATGTTGGGGTTGTAAGTTGCAGGGAGTGGGGAGGATGAAGGGGCTGGCGAGGCAGGGGGAGTAGGGAGAGGAGGAATATTTGGGGCCTCAACGAAGTCGGGATTTTGGGAGAGGGAAAGTTGAAGAAATTCTAGTTGACGAGTTATGTCTTGGGCAACTTCTGCCCGATGTAGATCGAAGTCGTGCCATTTCCCGCGCCAGTGCAGTTTAAACTTTAGGCGCGTCCAGCCCGGTGGGAGGTGGGGGTTGGCTACAGGGCCATTTTCAGTTAGTTGGATACCACCGAATCCAAAAATTACAGCTTGCCAAATGCCACCAGCACTAGCGCCGTGAATTCCGTCGTTGGTGTTACCTCGGTTATCTTCAAGATCAACCATTAACGCCCGCATAAACTGTTCATAAGCTGCGGTTGATTTGCCCAAATCGGAAGCTAAAATAGCTTGAACTGCTGGGCCAAGGGACGAACCATAAGTAATATCTGTGCGGGGTGCGTAGTAGTCCCAGTTTGTCTGCAATGCTTTTTCGTTGTAAGGAAAATCTGCTGATTCCCGCATTAAATATAAAAGCATTAATACGTCTGGCTGCTTGAGTACTTGACATTTGTTGGTTTTCTCAATACCCAAGATCGGTTGCATGGAGCGATCGCGTGGTTCATAATCTGCTAAGTTGATATCTTCCAATTGGAAAAATCCCTCAAACTGCTCGATTAGTTCTGTTACTGGGTCATGGAAAAACAATATTTTGGCAATGATATCTTGCCAGTGCAATCGCTCCTCTGGGGTCAGCTTTAGTTTCTCTTCTAGTTCGGTGGCTCGTTCGGGGAATTTGTCAGCCAACCAATCATAGACTGCGATCGCTTTCTCTAGATGCCATTGCGCCATCCGGTTTGTAAAGGCGTTGTTGTGGACTAATTCATGGTATTCATCCGCTCCAATTACTCCCCGAATTTCATACCGTTCCTGCTCAGAATTGAATTCCACCCGGCTACCCCAAAAAATGGCGGCATCCAAGATCACTTCTGCACCACACTTTTGCATCCAGTCATCATCACCAGTCGCTTGCCAGTAGTTCCAAATGGCGTAGGGGATATCTGCATTAATGTGAATTTCGCGATCGCGGCACCAAATCCGCACATCTTCACCATAAAAATCACTGCCGATAGACCAACGTGGAGTCACTTCATCTCCGGTATCAGCACTTTCCCAGGCAAACATTGCCCCTCTATACCCGTAATGGGCTGCCTTGCGTCTAGCTCCTGGTAAGGTGTGCCAACGGTAAGTGAGTAAGTTGCGGGCGATCGCTGGTTGAGTAAACAGAAATAGGGGCTGCATAAAAATTTCTGTATCCCAAAAGACATGACCGCGATAGCCAAACCCCGAAAGGGTTTTAGCAGGAATGCTCACCCTGTCATCATGGCGTGGGGCAGCAATCAGCAGCTGAAACAAATTGTAGCGAACAGCAAAAGTAGCTGTGCTATCCCCCTCAATCAGGATGTCACTTTGCTGCCAAACCTCATCCCATGCCTGTTCATGAGCTTTTAGTAATGTTGCGTAGTCTGGCAGGTGTGCGAGTTTTTCTTGAGCTGCTAGAACTGGTGTTTCAATCTCCCGCGAGGTAAAAACTGTCACGAGTTTTTCCACCGTCACGGTCTGCTGCGCTTTAGCCAAGAAGGTCGTACTCAAAGTAGGATAACCAGGTGCGGTATTGACTTGCAAAGATGCTTCAGTGCCTAATATTCTCACTTTAGCTGCCATACCGAGTTCAATTCGAGAGTTGCGCGTGCGGCGTTGCAACCAGATTCCTTGTTTAGTCTTGCCCTGGTCTAATTCTTCCCAGTGATTGAAACCCTGATTTTCTGGATAGCCATTGATGCTAGCTTGAACTTCAATTAATCCATCAAAATCTATTGGTGTTAAATGGCAGCGTAGCGCCAACACGTGAGGATCTGCAAGACTAGCAAAGCGTTCAAAGCTGATGTCTATAGTGTGCCCACTGGGAGAGCGCCAACGCAAGGCACGGAAAATTAGTCCATGACGCAGATCGAGTTGCCGATCGTAGCGCAATATCTCACCTTGATCGAGACGGAAGCGATCGCCATTCACAATCACTACCAAGGGTAGCCAGTCCGGGCAATTTACCAGTTCAGTGTACACTACTGGCACATCATCAAAGACACCGTGGATAAAAGTAGCTGGCAATGCATGAGGATAACCTTCCTCAAAACTACCTCTTGTTCCCAGGTATCCATTGCCGATTGTAAAGACGGTTTCTTTGGAGTGCAATTGCTCAGGGTCAAACTGGGTTTCGATTAATATCCAATCTGTGTAAATAAAGTGGCGAGAACGACCTTTTGTTTGCATAAGTTGGGAGTGGGGATTGGGGATTGGGGATTGGGGATTTTGAGCTAGATGAATCAGTCTTTTGTAATTGAACTCCGTTAATAAGTCTTTGAGGTGGATGAACGGAGTTCTGAGGTGGATGAACGGAGTTCTGAGGTGGATGAACGGAGTTCCGAGGTGGATGAACGGAGTTCTGAGGTGGATGAACGGAGTTCCGAGGTGGATGAACGGAGTTCCGAGGTGGATGAACGGAGTTCCGAGGTGGATGAACGGAGTTCTGAGGTGGATGAACGGAGTTCTGAGGTGGATGAACGGAGTTCTGAGGTGGATGAACGAGTATCTAATTCTCCTTGTCTCCTTTGTCTCCCTTGTCCCCTCATCTCCTTGTCACCTCACACTCCCCACTCCCTCATCCCCCCTTATGCTTTTCCAAAATCTTTTCGGCTCTGGGTTTATAAATGAGATGAAATAAGGCTTCCATGTAACGATCTCTGGCTTCATTATTTTCGGGAGCAACAAAGTTCCAAAAACTAAACATTTTAGTAAGCAGTAGTAATTGGTTGCTATGTAAATGCCAATTATATTTGTGATGAATTCGCTGACTCATCCATTCTGAAACTTCGTGCCAGTATTCAGCACGAGTATCGCATTGGTCAAAGAAGTCTAAAATTTTCGTTGCTGTTCCTTCTAAGTCTGTAGGATTAATATTAAAGTCATTTTCTTGATTCTCGATAATTTCTAAAGAACCGCCAAATTGAGTTGCAAAAGTTGGCAAGCCGGAAATCATCGCTTCCAAAATACTCCGACCGAAGGATTCAAAACGGGCAAAATGGACATAAATCCCCTGAGAATCTGCAACTACTCGGTAGGCTTCGCCGATCTCGCTGCTAGGGATACGCATCCCCACCCAGCGAATCTTGCCATCAAGATGATATTGATCAATAATGTCGTGGAGTTTTTGAATTTCTTCTGCTTCCTCTGGGTTTATAGCTTCATGTAGATGCAATTTAGTAGTTAAGAGAATCAAGTTACAACGCTCTTGCAACGCCTGATTTTTACCAAAGCATTCAGCTAAACCAGTGAAGTTTTTGCTTGAAGTTATGCTATCAAGGGCAAAGATTGGTCGCTTATTGGGGTGATCTAAATGACCAAGAATTTGGGTATCTTCGCGGCTAAATAGTAAGTCGTGGACTTGTGTGCGAAGGTTAGAATCTCGGTTTTCTTTTTGGCTGTAGGGAAAGAAAATATTTTCATTTACTCCCGGTGGCACTAAGTTAAATTTAGGACTAAACAAATCAATTCCATCAACCACATGATACAGCTGCGGCATCGTAAACCACTTGTACGACTCGTATTGACCTATGGTATCGGGCGTGCCAACAATTTCTTGATAAGACGATGTGATAATGAAGTCGGCTGCATTCATGCTAATCAAATCGGCGGTGAATTGTGCCGAAAAATGATATTTATCTTCTAAATCTTGCCAATATAAATTGCTAAATAGATGCTTCGGCTTTTCCAAAGAATGGGCAATGTTACACTGGGTAACTTTCATCCGGCGAGATAGGATAAAGGCCACTAAATTCCCGTCGCTGTAGTTGCCGACGATGAGATTAGGTTTGCCTTTAAATTGAGCTAGTAATTCTTTTTCCGCATCTAGAGCAAATTGTTCTAAATAAGGCCAAATCTCAAATTTAGAAATCCAATTGTTAGTAACTTCTGGGTTAAATTCACCAAAAGGAACGCGCAATATCCAAGCATTTTCAGTATCTCGGACTTTTTCTAAGCGCAGGTTACAAAATGTTCCTTCACAGTTAGGGATTAGTCTGGTGAGAATAATTACATGGGGTTTAATGCCGATCTGATCGAGGCCAGCAAGTTTGATTTGTTCACGCAGTTCGTTTTCTAAGCTGCGGGCTTGTTCGAGGACGTAGATAACTTGACCGAGTGTTTCATCTCTTCCTAAAACATCTTCTTGTGCAACCCAACCGTGGACGGAAACGAGGACGACGCGAAAGACCGCAGGGACGCGGGCCACAAATGTTTCTAAAATGCCAGGTTCTGGGGAGTAAATGAGTCGGTCGAGGAGTTCTAGGGTTTCGGAGACTCGCGCCGCAGTGTTACCCCAACCAGGCTCAAAGCCTAGTTCTTGGAGGTCAAAGCTAAATTTTTCATAAGGTTCATGAGGCGATCGCTCACTCAGGAATTTGAGCGCTGGCTTAATTTGTTTAGCTAACTGAATACCGGAGGAAATGCGATCGCTCAACAATAGGCGAATACCATTGCATTGCAGCCCATGTAATGCTTTAAATAACATTTCTACCCAATATTCGGGGTCAGTCAACAATTGATTGCACAGATAACGGTTGAGGAAGGCTAAACCTTGACCTATATTTCTAGCGTCGTCAATTCTGG
Organism: Nostoc sp.; assembly: GCF_036917935.1. Lineage (GTDB taxonomy): Bacteria > Cyanobacteriota > Cyanobacteriia > Cyanobacteriales > Nostocaceae > Nostoc. The sequence continues at coordinate 65,385 of NZ_JBALEL010000030.1, forward strand.
GAGAACTCTCATAGAAGGGGTGGAGGTCGATTTCGAGGATGTGGGGTTGGTAACGGTTGACAAGGCGATCTCTCACATCTAACAACGCTTCAGGCGTCATCTGCTCGAACCTGCTAAAGTCGGCTGTCAGTTGCCAAACTTCTTGATTAGCAATCCTCGGTCGAATCACGAACCAAGTACTTTCCTCTTCCAGAATTATTTCGTGGGTGTATTGTATTAGTTTGCCAACAGAAGAAGAGTAGTAAAAATAGGCTGGCTTTTGGGATTGATGACAGTAGTCAGCAAAGAAGAGCAAAATCTCATTTCTTAGGAAGTAACGCTTACCTGAATCACTCAACGCACAAATAAACTGATGTAGAGCAGTTTTTTCATCACCGTTGGAGATAGCTTGAACTAGTTCATACATGATGACGAATTCCAGAAAATTAGCTAGGTAACAACCTCATTTTTCTTTCTAGTCTTCGGTTTTTTGAGGTACATTTCCCCCGAAATCATAAATTACTATGAAAATTTTCGCGTCTAGCTCTGGGATGAAAGGCTGTGAGAACTTTAAATCTATAGGAGGAGGGAGTACAGGGGAGAATTATTGAACAAGTTTCCTTCTCAATCCGGCATAAAAATCTAAAAATGCAATTAGATTTCTCAAAAAATCAGTATATTTCTAATTTATCTCTTCCCTGTTCCCTATCTCTACGAGTAATTTTAAAATTCAAATACTAGTCCTATATCAAGCCTAAACTAATAACTTTTTGCAGTGCTTTTTCAAATGCTATGCCCTGTTTGAGGGTGATATATAGGACTAGTATTTGATTTTTGAAATGCACGTAGTGGACTGTCTAGGCTTTAATAGTGCATTAGACGTAGACTTTTGTTGGGTGGAGGCTTTGCGTAACCCAACATATATCAGGATGTTGGGTTGCGCTCCGCTCCACCCAACCTACAGCCATGACAGTTCACTACAAGACTACCGAGATTTTTTCACAAATCAAATATGATTCCTATACAACAATACGTATTGCAACTGAACGAATTGAATTATCACAATGTATCAGAGCCGATTTGGGTAATTCAGTGATGGTCTGATATATCTGCATCGTATCTTGATAATTTATGTCTTCAGATTTAGTTGGGAGATATAACATAGTACAATCCCAAAAGCTCAGTATTCTCCTGTTCATTAGCCAGCAAGCCTGTTTCGTCGGGCAAACGTAGGTTCAGTACAGACTTATAACCCAATACGGTTCAGTTAAGCATTTTTTTCTTCTCTTTGTTTCCTCTGCTCCTCTGCGGAAAGCCGCTCCGCGTCTACGTTAAAAAAATTGAGTTTGACATCTAGATGAAGAAACTGGAAATGAATATTTTCTGACTCATTAAGACAATAGTTTCGACTACAAAACTATTAGGTTTAATCTTTAATGGAGAATAATTAATAACATTATTTAAGCTAAGTAACTTAAGCAGTTGATCATTAAATACTATGGTTAATTTGTTAATTCTAATGATCTTCCTAGAATTTATCTGAAGATAATTTGAGGAGCTTTTGACAAAATAGCTAAATAAACCTAAAACTATTACTTAAGAAATACTTAAGAAATTTTGCTAATTTATTAAGTATTTTAACTTTCCTGAGAATTTTCTCATATTTAAAGACTATAGTCAAAACATAGACAGTTTGTTTTAAATATCTACGGGCTTGTCAAGTGGCTGTCCTGATTTGCAATAACACTTTTATTAACAGGATTTGAGAAAAATATGAATTACTGTCCTTGCTGTTCAAGTTTAGTTTTAGAACATATACGCGGTGCAGAAACTTACTGGTTTTGTCGCCACTGCTGGCAGGAAATGCCTATTTATAATTGGAACGAATCCAGTTCACTCAGCGAAGTTGTAATGCGAAAACTATCTAGAAAACCTCAAAAAGAAAAACGTAGGAGTACTACTATTTATGCAAGCCAATGGCAATCAATTACCGAATGGATTGGGCTAGAAGAGTTATCTACCTAATACAATTGACTGGAATAGGTTATAGCGTTTCCTAATCATATAAGGTACATTATAGTCCCCTCATCGCTTGCTCTTAGGGGGTTGGGGGTGGGGTTCTTGTATCTCACTCAAGCGAGAACCGCTATAGTATAATTATTTTTTCTTGATTTCAGGAATAAATTGCCATAAAATGCGAGGCTGTAGCCCAACCATAAAATATTAGCTGACACAGCTAGAAAAAGAAAACAGGGAATTTTATAAAACAAACAGCCAAAGAGGTGAAATTGCTTCTGAACTTAGGCTATGTCTGACTGGAGGCAAGAACCCTAAGAGGTTGTTTGAAAAGTCTAATTTATTACTTGCCTCGGCGATTGGAAATCGCGGCTACACGAGACTTAACCTGCCTCCGCAGGTTAAATAAAAACCCTTGTTTTGTATTAATCCACCTCCGTGGACTAAGTTTTGTGTAGTAGCGAATTCTATTCGTCCAATACTTTTCAAACATCCTCTAAGCCATCCATAAAGATTTATTGCTTACTTTCATAATCTCTTGCTTATAACCCCCGATTAATTCGAGGGTTTTTAATATTGAAAAATGAATTTTTAATTTTGATTTTATTGGGATGCAGCTAATGGTGGTTCAGCTTCTAAATGCTACCTAAATCGTCTTCCCACGATTCATGATTCAGTAGGTCGATAATTCTATCTCTGAGTAGAAATTCATTTTTTTCTAACTCAAGTTCAAAATTAACCCATTCACGATGAGGAATATATTTACAGAGGGTATAAATTGGATGCTGACGGTTAAGAAGTCCCTTTTTAACAAGTTGAAGCGCTTCTTCCTTGATAACCTCAATGTCGTATTTAACGATAGTGTTCATAAGTCGTTCCTTTATTTTCAATCAAGGAATTAAGAATCAAAACAATACTTGCTTTAACTCTCCCTTAAACTTATCAAATAAAATTGGCGGAAATTGTGAAGAATCAAGACATTAACCCTTGTTGGAAGCTAGGTATGTCAGTAAGATACTCTTCGTGGGTCTAAGTATACCCTCTCTAGATAGATTCTTGCAGAGGATATCTCCAGAAATTAAATATGCATTGTCTAGAACCCTTGTAGAGACGTAGCAGTGCTAGGTCTGTCTACATTTTCACCAGAATCTAGAGAAAGAAGGCTGGCACAACAACCTGTAAACTCCAAAATAGCATGTAGATGCTCTCTGGGCGACTTGCCAAAAGGTAGGCTAGGGTAAAGAACATTCCTAGAGGACTTATACTATGCTCTTGAATCTTGATAAAGTTCGTCAATATTTTCCCGCTCTAGCTGGTGAATGGACTTTTTTTGATAATGCTGGCGGGTCACAAACCCTGAAAAAGGTAGTAGATAGAATTAGCGAATTTCTCCTGAGTTCTGATGTCCAGTTGGGAGCTTCTTATGGGGTTTCTCAACTTGCAGGAGAACGATTAACTCTAGCAACTAGGGGAATGGCTACTTTGATTAATGCCAATTCTTCTAAAGAAGTGGTCATGGGCCCATCGACTACAATGATGTTAAAGGTTCTCTCAATTTGCCTGGGTCAAACCTTCACACCTGGTGATGAGGTTATTGTTACTAATTGTGACCATGAGGCCAATATTGGTGCTTGGGTAGCTCTTGAAAAACAAGGAATGAAGGTAAAAGTGTGGCAAGTTCGTCCAGATACTTTGGAACTTCATTTAGCAGATTTAGAACCATTGATGAGTCAACGGACAAAACTGGTAGCCTTGACTCATGCTTCTAATGTTCTGGGAACTATCAACCCAATCAAAGAAATTGCTACATTTGTACACGATCGCAACGCCATGATTTGTGTGGATGGTGTAGCTTATGCACCCCACAGATTAGTTGATGTGCAAGATTTAGATGTTGATTTCTATACTTTGAGTTGTTATAAAGTCTATGGGCCGCATCATGCCTTACTTTATGGTAAAGAAGAACATTTATTAAGATTGCCTGGTCTTAACCATTATTTTATTGAACAGACAGATATACCTTATAAATTTCAGTTAGGGAATGTCAATTTTGAATTAAGTTATGGAATGTTAGGTTTATGTGATTATTTAAGTGAATTAGCACAACTGCACTACGGTAATGAGACTGCACCTGATTTGAGAAATCAAATGGTACAGGCGTTTGATTTAATTAGCATACATGAAGAAAAGATTAGCGATCGCCTCCTAAATTACCTCAACAGTAAACCGAATGTGCGAGTGATTGGTCAATTAAAGGCTGACCGCCAATCCCGTGTACCAACTATATCTTTTGTGGTAAATGGAATAAATAGCTCAACTATTCCCGCAAAAGCTGACCAGCATTATATTGGGATTCGCTATGGGGACTTTTATGCTAAACGGCTGATTGAATATCTGGGGTTAGGATCTCAAGGTGGAATAGTCCGGGTGAGTATGGTGCATTACAACACCCTTGAGGAAGTTAACAGCTTGATTGAGGCTTTTGAGCAGATATTTTAACTATTACTAAGCTGCAAAACTTGCACCTCTTCTTGTGGCAAAATTAATGTTTTACCCACAGGTAGAACAGCTAAGGCATTGGTTTGAGCTAAATTAATTAAATTGCCAGAACTGTGACTACCACCAGCTTTGTGAAATTCGTAAACACCATCAATTAAATGCAATTTACCCCAAAGGTAAGTTTCGCGTTTGCCGTCCGATCGCAATTCATTACGCGATCGCACTTTCAAAAATAATGGTTCCCAACCTTCAGTAATTCCCGAAAGTTTCTTGATTGCTGGTAGCACAAACCGCCAAAATGTCACCAACACAGCAGCAGGGTTCCCTGGTAAACCAAAGTATAGTGCTGTTAGCGGATAGCTAGGGTTTAGCCCGTTCTGAGTTGGGAAAGTGGCCACAGTGAGGGGTTTTCCTGGACTCATCTGTACAGCCCGAATGTGGATTTTTGCTTTTAGTGACTCTAGAATTTTGTCAACATAGTCATAATCTCCCACAGAGACACCACCAGACGAGATAACTATATCAGCGATCGCAATGGCGTGCTTAATAACTTTCTCCAGAGCAACTGGATCATCTTTCACAATGCCTAAAATTAACGGTTCTGCGCCACTTTGTCTCACCAAAGCTGCGATCGCATACTGATTAGAATCCACAATTTGCCCTGGTTGCAACGGTTGATCAACTGTCACCAACTCATCACCAGTGGAAAAAATTGCCACGCGCGGACGGCGGTAAACACTTAATTGCGGACACTGTGCTGCTGCTAGTACGGCAATTTCTGAGGCATTTAACTTAATTCCGGCTGGTAGTAGTTGTGTTCCAGCTTGATAAAAAGATGCTTTGTGTCTGACAAATCCTTGTGGTTTTGGTGCATCCAGGATAAATACACGGTTTTCCTCTTGGCGTGTCTTCTCTTGGATGACTACAGTATCTGCACCTGCTGGGATCAGGGCACCTGTGAAAATCCGTGCGGCTTGTCCTGGTTGAATCGTAGACTTGGGCTGATACCCAGCCGGAATATCTTCAACAATTTCTAAAATAGCTGGTTGTTCAGCGCTAGAGTGCTGTACATCTTCGTACCGAACTGCATAGCCATCCATTGCCGAATTATCCCAATGGGGAAAATTTAGCGGACTGGTGACAGGCGTTGCCAAAATACGACTATCGGCTGCCAATAAATCGACAACTTCTGTATCCCGTTGCTCATCCAACGGTTGTACTAAATTTAAAATAATTGCTTGTGCATCGCTGACTGATAACATAGCGATCGCCTCCGACTTTTTATCCTGATTCCTGTAAAGTAACACTGACCAATTGTAGATTTTAAATTTTGGATTTTGGATTGAATTTCTGCTTAAGGCTAGCTCCCAAACTACACACTGCTAGTAAACCTATAATTATGCTTCCTTCGGGGACTTTGGATATCTGAACCGAATTATTGCTTAAATCTAGTATTTGCTTTGTGCCTGCTGCATCTCTGTTGTAAAAACCAAATTCTTTAGCTACAACTTCATCACTCGAATCTTCATCTATGAGTGCGAGATTATTATTGAGCCACGTGTCACCAGGAAGATCATTATCCTTGCCAACATCAAAGGGGCCAAAGATTTGCTCTTTAGTGCTATCAAAGTTGAATCTCAAAAAGCTGTAGTTAGATAGACCGCTAAGTACGGGAGTGAAACTATTTATGAGATTACTCAAGGGATCAAAGAAGGAAATTGAGAGGGATTGCAAGTTTTTCGTAGCTCCCAAACCTGTTTCAGAAATGACGCTGGGAGCAGTTGTTGTATCGTAGTTAAATGAACCTTGAGCTAAATAACCAGTGTCTCCTTTCCAGTTAAATTTGAACTCAGCAGCATGAGCTAGGTTGTTAGTGGTTATGGCGATCGCTAACCCTAAAGTAGTAGTCGTTACCAGACTAATAGCTGTTTTAGCAAACAGATGCATCATCATACAACTTCCAAATTAGTTAAAATTAAGTTTCTACAAAAATACAAGATTTCCTAAAAACAGACTCTTGTCGTGTGGATAGTGTTCGACTGACTTGTACTGAGCCTTGTCGTTGGCGCAGCCTCTGCCTGCGACACCCTGTTCGCGTTCGTAGAGTCTTTGCACCAAGCTTGTCGAAGTGTCACGCCAAAATCTTAGCCGCCCTAATTATGGAACTTTTATGTGTAACAGTTTAAACGCCAAACCCAAGTCATCATCTTAATATAAAAAACAGGAGTAATCATTATTCCCCAACCCCTAAATAAAAATACCTATTTTGTATGACTATCGAACGACTTCCCCAAAAACACTATCCCAAGGCTGAAATTGGGCGACGAGGTATGGCATTGGGGCTTGATTTCCTTGGTGTCTGGTTAGTCAGTTCTCTACTGGGCGGCGGCGATATCGGGATTCAATTTGTGCAAATCCTAGTTTTTGTCATATTTTGGCTGGTTTTGCGGGTGCTGGTGGTATACAACAATCAAGGGCAAAGTTTAGGGCGTTGGGCGTTCGATTTAAAAGTCTTAGAAGTCGAAGACGGGGAAGTAGTGGGCAGAATTCCAGATTTGCTCTCACTCGTGAAGCGAGAGGCGATTATCGGCTTAGGTGCTTTATTAGTGTCAATTGCCCTGAGCAATATTAGAGCCAATCCCACTGCTATACTGCTAGTACTTCCCCTAGCAATTGATTGTGGGACTGCCTTCTCTGATACCCAGATGCGGCAGGCTTTACACGATCGCTATTGTGGAACTTTCATCGTTTCGTCGCGTCGTGGCTACTCGCTTGATATAAAAATTAAAAGATTAGTTGAAAATATGCGGCGGAATGTGAGAAGATAGTCATTTGTGTTAATTCTCTTCAGGCTTCACTGTTTGTAAGATTATGGCTAAGAGTAAAGGTGCCCGCATTATTGTCACACTAGAGTGTACCGAGTGTCGGACAAATTCAGATAAGCGTTCTGCTGGTGTTTCACGTTATACCAGTACCAAGAATCGCCGCAACACCACCAACCGGCTAGAACTGAAAAAGTTCTGCACCCACTGCAACAAACATACTGTTCACAAGGAAATTAAGTAAAGATGAGTTATTTCCGTCGTCGCCTTTCTCCGATCAAGCCAGGAGAACCAATCGATTATAAAGATGTTGATTTATTGCGTAAGTTTGTCACCGAGCGGGGAAAGATACTGCCACGTCGGATTACCGGCCTGACATCTCAGCAACAGCGAGAGTTGACATTAGCAATTAAACGTTCGCGGATTGTGGCTTTGTTGCCATTTATCAATGCGGAAGGCTAAAACAATTTTGGATTTGGAATTTTAGATTTTGGATTATAAAGAGAAGCTGCATTCAAATAAATATCTGGCTTTGTCTTTCTGAGTCCAAAATCTCAAATCTGAATCAGAGGGTGTAAAATAAATTGCTGAATGAAAAACGGTTGGATTTAGGAGTTAACACCAGTTATGAAATCCAAAATCCAAAATCCAAAATCTAAAATTATTAGAGTGCGAGAGTTGTGGAGAAGGGGACGCTAGTTGAATTTAGGGTTCAAGGCGATCGCCGTCTGGGGATCGTAGAACGTCCAGACGGTAAAACCCGCTGGTTTGTGGTAGACGAACGTGGTCAATCCCACAGCCTCGCGCCTAGACAAATAACTTATACAGTTACCGGACAGACTTACAAGCCCTCTGAGATTGCCAGCTTTTTGGAGCAGATCAAGCCTTATTTAGACCCATCTAGCTTAGAAGTAGCTTGGGAATTACTAGTTGAAGATGGCGAAACAGTTACCCCAAGCCTGATGGCGAATCTGCTATTTTCGGAATCAGCCGCACCTCCTTGTTATGCCGCCTATTGCTTGTTATCAGACGACAAACTTTATTTCAAGCAGAAAGGAGACGCTTACGAGCCAAGAACTGCTGCTCAAGTGGCAGAACGCCAGCACCAACTGGAAGTAGAGGCGCTAAAAGCTAAAGGACAGCAGGAATTTTTAGCTCGTGTAGAGCAGGCACTCCAAGGTGAAGCAGTAGAGTGGGGGCGTCACGATCGCCAGCGCTTAGAAGGACTAGAAAAATACGCAGCGCTGATAGCTGACACGGTGCGGACGGGGGTTAATTATGACTCCTTAGCTCGCGCTTATCCGCCCAGCGCTCCAGTATTAGAAACTATGACCATGCTGGGACGACCCACAACACCCCAAGGAGCCTTTCAACTATTGGTAGATTTGGGTCACTGGAGTCCTTATGAAAACTTGTTCCTGCGTCGTTCTTCAATTCCGATTCAATTTCCTCATAAGGTATTAGAAGTGGCGCAACAGCGTTTGGATTTCCCGCCGATTGACTCAGATACAAACCGCCTTGATCTGACTCATCTGAAGGTTTACACCATTGATGATGAAACTACCACAGAGATCGACGATGGTCTAAGTTGGGAAGTACTGCCCGATGGACGGGAACGCCTGTGGGTGCATATCGCCGATCCCACTAGATGGTTAGTACCGGAAGATGAATTAGATTTGGAAGCCAGAAAGCGCGGTAGTACAGTCTATTTACCGACGGGAATGATTCCCATGTTTCCAGAAGTGTTGGCAACCGGGCCAATGAGTCTGATCCAGGGAAAGGTTTGTTGCGCCCTGAGTTTCGGGATTATTTTAGGTACAACTGGAGGAGTAGAAGATTACAGTATTCATACCAGCTTGATTAAGCCGACTTATCGCCTCACCTACGAAGATGTAGATGAAATGCTGCAATTACGGGTACAAGCAGAACCGGAAATTGCTGCGATCGCAACTTGGGCACAGCGGCGCAAAGCTTGGCGTTACGCCCAAGGAGCAATTAGCATCACCATGCCGGAAGCGACGATCAAAGTCAAAGGTGAGGAGATCCACATTGATATTTTGGACGATTCCCCATCGCGGCAACTGGTAGCAGAAATGATGATTGTTGCCGGTGAAGTTGCGGCTCGTTATGGTAAAACTCATAACATACCTTTGCCCTTTCGCGGTCAACCGCAACCAGAATTACCTCCAGATGAGGAATTGCTTCTACTTCCAGCCGGATTCGTTCGGGCTTGCGCCATGCGTCGTTGTATGCCCAAGAGTGAAATGAGCATTACGCCTTTGCGTCATGCTGGTTTGGGCTTGGATACTTACACTCAAGCAACCTCTCCCATCCGCCGCTACAGTGACTTACTCACCCACTTTCAAATTAAAGCCCATTTGCGGGGTGAAGTTCTGCCATTTTCCGCAGATCAACTTAAAGAAGTGATGATGACTGTCACCAGCATTACCCAAGAGGTGACGATGGTGGAACGACAAACTAATAGATATTATGCTCTAGAATATTTACGCCGTCATCCAGAGGAAACTTGGGATGTGACAGTGTTGATGTGGCTGCGAGAAGACAGCAACTTGGCGCTAATTTTGTTAGAAGATTTGGGCTTGCAGTTGCCAATGGTTTTCAAACGTTCTGTGAACTTAGGCGAACAGATAGTGGTGAAAGTTAGCCACGCCGATCCACAAAAAGATATGATTCAGTTCCAAGAAATAATTTATCAAGAAGCTCAAACAGCAGCGAATTAACTTTGCTCAAACTCCTTTCGGTTAGGATATAGAGTAAATGGAATGAGGTAATAATTGTGAATGTATCTTTGACCCCAGAATTGGAGCAGTTGGTTAAGGATAAAGTTAATAGTGGTCGATATCACTCAGTGAGTGAGGTGATGGGCGAAGCATTGAGATTGCTAGATGAACGCGATCGCGTTCAAGAACAACGTTTAGCAGAATTGAAAGCTAAAATCCAAGTTGGTATCGAAGAACTCGAACGTGGTGAAGGAATTGATGGTGAAGAGGTATTTGCAGAAATAGAGGAAGACATTCGACGCGCCCAAGCCCAAATGCAACAAGCTGAGGCTGCTAAATAATGAGTAGGTGTATTTTAGCGCCTTCAACTAGATTAGATTTGAAAGAAATTAGCAGCTATATTGCCCGCTTTAATCCTGATGCGGCCCTAAGACTCAACAAAAAAATTATACAGCAGTGTAAACTGTTGGCCGATTTTCCTAATATGGGGCAAAGTTGCGATACTTTTGCCAGTGGTTTACGGAGTTTTCCACTAGAAGATTACTTAATATTTTATCGTCCCATTGATGGCGGTGTAGAAGTTGTACGTATTGTCAGCGGTTATCGAGATTTAGATACAGTTTTCTTAAGTGAGGATATTCCTTAAGATTGTATTTGAAAAAAGAGGATAGCATATTAGTTTTAAGAAACAGTATGCAAAAGCAAGACTTTTATCGTGCCGATCCTGTAGCCCGTTGGTTAATTGACAAATGCAAATTGACACCTGTCAGTTTAGGAATGCTCTCAATCGTCATTACATCTGGTCTTTATTTAATAGCTGCTACGGTAAGTAATACGTTGATATTACATGAAAAACACTTAGGATTGCTACAGGATTGGTTCGCCTGGGTGTGGATCTGCCTGCTCAATCCAGTCATTTTTGGCTATTACCTGTGGTCATTTAAGGCAATCTATCAGCTAATTGAATACCTTGAACAATCGGATATTGTTGACACTACCGAAGCAGAAATTAATTTGGTATTATTGCCTTACCAAAAGTCGTGGCGTCAATTTTTTGGATTAGTAACAGCGATCGCTTTTGGGATCTGGTATTTCTCCGTACAGCAAGATGTTTATAACTGGACAGGATCTGATGGAGGAATTCCTGCCCTTACGGGTGCAATTAACGCTGTTGCAATATTTTACGCAGGAAGTGTATTAGTGTTGAACCTAACAACAAATGTTTGGTTACTGCATGAACTTTTGGGTAAGGATAATAAGCAACTTAAAATTAATCCACTCCACCCCGATCGCTGTGGCGGTTTGAGTCCGTTGAGCCGATATTCATTAAAGACAGCTTACCTCGCAGCTATATTTGGTACAATGATCACATTGAGTAAGTATCAATTTATTAGTCAAGGAATCGCGCAGGAATATTGGTATTTTAATTTCACAATCCTACTCTATATTCCCATATCCTTAGTGTGTTTTTTTGGCCCTCTCCTTACCGCCCGCAGAGGTATGAAAAAAGCTAAAGAAGAATTATTAGGTGAGATTGCCAAGCAGTTTCAAATCGATTATAAACGCATTCATACAAGCTTGAGTAGCGATGGAGAAACTTTGAAGAAAGAAGCTGTTAAACTTCAAGAGTTGCGTTCTCTCTACACATTGACTAATGAATTTCCTGTGTGGCCTTTTGATGTTACAACCTTGCGTCAATACTTGCTTTCTGTAGTTACACCACTTCTCCCCCTGCTAATTAAGTTAGGAGAATACTATTTTAAGCGCATGGTTGTAAAGTAATTTAAACTCAAATATTGCATTTGTATAGTTTTAATTGAGAACGGGTAAGAGGATGTCTGAAATTTTTTTTGTATACACCGAATGCTTAGAGATCCCCCTAAATCCCCCTTAAAAAGGGGGACTTTGACGTTCTTATTCCCCCTTTTTTTAAGGGGGTTAGGGGGGATCAATAAATATTTGATACTTCTCAGACATCCTCTAATAAGTAATTTATTTACTATTACCCATTACCAACCTTAACTAACTACTGCTTCCGCTTTTTCCTCAGCTTTTTTCTTAACTAGCACATAAGGCGTTTCTGCACCTTGCGCTAGATATTCTGCTAGCTGACTTTCAATTTGATCGCGTACTATTTGGCGATACTCTAGAAAATGCTCGTTGTGGGCGCAAGCAGAGATGTAATGCTCAATAACTCCAGGGTTACGCTTGAGAATGCTGAACAAATGATGCCAGAATTTCCAGCGGGTTTCCCGTTTGATTCCTTGTCGCCAAATCACAATCAGCAACGCTTTTACAACTATCCACTCTGGCATTTTCGCTGGGGCTTTCCAACTCGGCAAACCCATCATCAAGAAGCAGCGATAGGTGCGATCTAAATACTGTACTGGGTCGTATAAAGTACAGAATGCTTCAATATATTCTCGCGCAAGTTCTTCCAAAGGACGGGTGGGAAGGAAGTTCATCAATGTTGTCTGGTTGATGTTCCCATCTTGGTTTTCCCGCAGTCGTCCTTCTTTTTTCAGGCGATGCCAAAGTGCAGTGTTAGGTAACGCTTGTAACATGGCAAAAGTCGTTGAGGGAATTGCTGCTTGTTCTGCAAACCGGACAATGCGATCGCCTGCACCTGCTTTTTCGCCATCAAACCCAATAATAAACCCAGCCATTGGGCGCAATCCCGCTTTGGTGATGGTTTCTACTGCCTCAGTTAGAGAACTGCGAGTATTTTGAAACTTCTTAGTCATTTGCAAACTATCCTCATCCGGCGTTTCGATCCCTAAAAACACCGCCGAGAAACCACACTCAACCATCAACTCCAACATTTCAGCATCTTGTGCTAAGTCAATTGAAGCTTCAGTGTCAAATCGGAAGGGATACTTATGTTCTGCCATCCAGACTTTTAACTCTTTCAGCAACAATTTTACATTTCGCTTGTTGCCAATAAAGTTGTCATCCACCATGAACACACCCCGCCGCCAACCCAATTCATAGAGATAATCTAACTCTGCTAATAGTTGGGCTGGGGCTTTGGTGCGCGGTTTGCGTCCGTAGAGAACAATAATGTCGCAAAATTCGCACTGGAAGGGACACCCGCGCGAAAACTGCACCGACATCATGTCATAAGCATCCAATTCTAATAAATCAAAGCGGGGTATTGGTGTGCTTGTGACATCAGGTTTTTCTGTGGCGCGGAAAGTGCCAGATGTATCTCCCCGTTGAATTGCCTCAATAAACATGGGTAGCGTGATTTCCCCTTCATCCAGAATTAGAAAATCTGCGCCAACATTTTCAACTTCGTGAGGTACAGAGGTGGGGTAGGGGCCGCCAACTGCGACTAGCTTGCCACGTTTTTTTGCTTCCTGGATTTGCTCGAGTAAATCTTGTTTCTGGACAATCATCGCCGAGAGAATCACCACATCTGCCCATGCCCATTCTGCTTCCGTTGCTGGGCGGATGTTGCGATCTACTAGCTTGAATTCCCATTCTTGGGGCAGAATCGCGGCTACTGTTACTAAACCTAGAGGTGGTAATAAAACCTTGCGATCGACTAACTCCAAGATTTTTTCATAAGACCAAAAGGTTTTGGGAAATATTGGATACACTAACAAGATTCGCATGTAGTATCAATCCTCACACTTTGATTGTTATCCCACTCTAACGAAAATAAAGAGTTATTGACTTTTTATTAAAGTTGTTTTATTTTACCATTGATATTTTTCCCTCAAATGGGCAACTATAGCAGTTCTCGTTTGGATGCAACAGATGGTAGGGGCACAGCAATGCTGTGCCCTTACGAGTGGTCTGTATTAAAACCTCGTTTCCAAGTTCTACCTGGAAATGCTCCTCATTGCGTCTGCTGCAAGTCAAAAAATTAGTACCAATCTAATTTATGTACCATTCAACATACTACCTCGCTCGTTAAGGATTTTAAGTATATCAAAACCATCTGAAATCCAAAATTTCTCGCTAGATGGAAATACGTCTTCGTTGTAGGTATTAGCAAAGTCTACAAACTCTCCAATCCACCCATCTGGAACATACCTCTCTATCCCAGGACCTTCAAAATAAAATGCACCAACCCGATTTTTATCAAAATCAACAAATACTGTCGGGAATAGATCGGAAACATCCCACCATGATTTTGCATTTGTATAACGGGTAAGCAATTCGGTGTGCAAATTATTCTTAGATATCTCGAATATCAAAACTGCTGATAGAAATCTTTCCGCAGTCTCTTGGTTAACTACAGTAATTCCAAATCTTTCAGAAACATCTAGCTCTGGAACCTCATAACCAGCATTTAAAAATTCATCCCGCCACTTGTTCCAGTCAAGTATCCAGATATCTATATCAGACCGAAACCAACGAATGTTGTTTCTAGATCGCACAACAGTAACGATCATCACATTACCTAATAAGTTACTCGTAAGTCAATGCTCATTATTTTTTCGCCTCATCAAACCAGGAAGGCATAAACTCCCTTACTGGCTAACGTTCAACGCCACTAATTTTTAAAACATCACTCATGGTTGCACAATAATTTGGCAAGCCGAAACTATCGGGATTGATGAAATTTTCATAGGTGAAATGCCGATAGTTCATGCAAAACCGATCCCAAGCGGCCATCTGAATGCGGAACAGAATAATAATCAAATTAGCCAATGCTAAAGATATAGGAATGCTAAAGTAAATTTTTTTGCCCAGATAAGTACAAACTTCTTCTATTGCTTGATTAGCAGTTAACGGTGCTTGACCTAAAACCAACCGACGTGGTTGATCATTTTTGGGAGGATGATCAATTAAATATCGCACAACAGTGGCAATGTCTTGTCCGTGAATAAAGTGAAAACTGCCGTCTGCTTCCAAAAAGCGAATCAAATTAATATATTTCGTCACTTCGGGAATGCCAGATGTGAGATGAGAATAGGGTTTATTGGGATCACCGCCCAATACTAAAGTGGGAAATACTGTGGTAATTTTGGGTGCGATCGCTAATTTTTCTTTTTTATCTAAGCACTCATATTTAGAACGGATGTAATCTGTCCCAATTTCCCCGGCTTCTTTTAATGGTTGATTGTAGCGATCCAAAACGCTAGCTGTCGAAAAATAAATTACCTGCTGGCAACGTTCTGGATCTAGCAGTTCGAGCAACTCTATAGTCTTGACGACATTAATATCAAATGTCTGATCACCACCCCAAGCTGTGGCTGTGAGTACCGCCGTATCAATTGTAGATAGCAAATCGGCAAACTGGCGAATATTTTGCATATCACCTTGCAAAACGTTGATGCCTGAACGTGCCTTGGTATCAACTTGCAGTTTGTTTGGGTTCCTAACTAGTAGATACAGTTCGTGATCTGTTTCCTTAATTAAGGCTTCTGTTAAATAATGACCTATACAACCACTTGCACCAGTCACTAAAATCCGTTTCTGGCTCATAGAGAATTTTTCAAACGTTAGGAGTTAAAACTAAAGAGTTAAGAATAAAGTTAAAAGTTCCGAATCAGGAGTTATTAATAAAGTTAGGAGTTAAGAATAAAAGATAACTTTGCACCTCGCAACTGATCACTTTATATTTTATATAGCGGTTCTCGGTTGAGTCAGGTACAAGAACCCCACCCCCAACCCCCTCCCCGCAAGCGAGGAGGTGGCTCTGATCTACTTCATGGGATTGGGAAACGCTATAACTCCTAACTCCTAACTCATAACTCCTGACTCTCAAGCCTTAACTCCTGCAAGATTCAGTTCCTTTGCCGTTTCAAAGAAGAAAGCGACATTTTCTTCGGGAGTTTCTGGGAGGACACCATGACCGAGATTAAGAATATGACCCCAATTACCAGCTTTGCGAACGGTATCAAGAATGCGATCGCGGATAAACTGTTTAGAGCCGAATAGCACGCCTGGGTCAAGATTTCCTTGAACTTTGACTTGCTTGCCCAATCTGGCTCGTGCGTCTGCCATATCTACTGCCCAGTCTACACTGACAATATCAGCGCCAGATTGTGCCATTCTTTCCAATACACCGGCACTACCGCTAACTAGCAAAATCAAAGGTGTGTCAGGATGGGTTTGCTTAACCTGCTGGAAAACTCTCTGCTGATAGGGGAGAGCAAAGGTATCATAATCTTGAGGACTCAATTGACCTGCCCAAGAATCGAACATTTGCACAACTTGAGCGCCAGAGTCAATTTGGTAGCGGGCATAGATCGCGATCGCATCTGCTAATTTAGCTAACAGTTGATGCAATATCGTCGGATCTGAGAATGCCATGTTTTTGATGATGGAGTAGGTTTTAGAACCTTTTCCTTCCACTGCATAAGCTGCTAACGTCCACGGCGCACCCACAAAGCCCAACACTGTTGACTTATCGCCTACTTCCGAGCGCAGCGCTTGCAAAATTGTCTTGATAAATGGTAGAGCTGCTTCTGGTTCTAAAGGACGCAAACCATCAATTTGTTCTTGAGTGCGGAGGGGCGAGTGAATGATTGGCCCTTTACCTTCGGCGATGTCCATATCAATCCCCAAACCAGGTAATGGGGTGACAATATCAGAAAATAAAATTACTCCATCTGGTTGGAAGGCTTTCCACGGTTGCAAGGAAACTTCAATTGCTACATCTGGAATTTCGGAGCGATCGCGAAACGAAGGATACTTTTCTCTTAAGTCTCGATATGCTTTCATATATCGTCCCGCTTGTCGCATCATCCATACAGGGGGACGATCTACTACTTCACCACGAGCAGCCCGTAAGAGATGAGGAGTCGTTGAATAAACACCCATTTATTACTTCATCCTATTTATGCCACTGTTTAGCTTATCATTCTGGGATTACGCTTTTCCAGCAGGTTTTCAGGAAAAGGTGAATAGCAGGGCATAATAGTAATATTTTATAATATTTTGATTATTGGATATGAGCGCTCGGTTGGCTTGACTACAGTATTAATGCCAGCAAGCGCTAATTTCTTGTTTTTTTAGCTTAATAAGCAGAAGCCTCTCACCTACCCAAAGGGAGGTGATGAGATGAATGCGTGTGAGTTGAGTTGCGTAGCCTGAATTGTATTTGAGCGTAGCGAAAATAAAGTTGGCTACAGCGACGAAACGAACTGTTAGATTGATTTTATGTTATTATCAAAGAGTGGGTGTAATTAAATTAAATGCAGAAATGCAGCCTACAAAACAAAAAACAAATCTTAAAATCAAAGAACCGTGGGGCGCACGGTCTTAAAGCTCAGTCAATGTCTTCAAAGAAGAGTCGCTGAGAAGCCCACACTCACTTCAAAGGGAGTGTGTGGAGTACGTCACCTTATCCCATGAAATTATTGCTTTGAGTTCCACGTAGAAATACACCTCTCACTTTTGCATCGAGGGAACGCATGAGGAAAACTGCATAACAAAATGTGTCTCTACGCATGGCATAGAGACACATCCTTAAGGGTTTTCAACAGGGATCTGGATAAATTTATCCTTTCACTGCCACTTTCTGTTGTGAGCGTTTGAAGAGCGACATCATACCACAAGCACCTATTGCTACCACACCTAACATTGCACTAGGTTCAGGAACGCTGGCTAGTCTATAGGCGTGGTTATCTGTTTCAAAGGCAATACCATTTGAGCGCATCACAACTCGGTCAAATGTTTCTCCTGTATCAGCTACAAGATTGATAAACATATTAGCTTCAGAGCTAGTCCAACTACCATTAGCTATAGCATTTGGCACATCTGCACCACTAAAAGTCTTTAACAACTGATCGCCTTTGTAAATGTCAACAAAGTTGTAATCATCTAATGAACCTCCATAAAAACCGAAGTAATTAACAGCTTCTTTGAACTTAATATTGACCAAACCACTGTCGCCTGCAACATTACTACCTACTGGAGCAATTGTTAGAAATTTGGTGTTATCCCCATAAGGTGAGGCGTATTGACTAGATACGCTACCTTGAACAATGTTACTAGTAATATTAGAGTAAGTAACAAATCCATTAGGATCATTTGCTGTGCCATCGTCAAAGGTGATAGTTTTGGCATCAGCGTAGCTAGAAAACGGGCCACTATTGACTTGCAGAGTTATTGCACTAGCTGGATTCGCACTCATGATCACAGCAGTCATTCCGAGTAAAGCCAAAGAGATTTTTTGCAGCATTCTAATAATAAACCTTGAAGAACACAAAGATAATTAAGACTGAAATTTTCTTGAAACCTAGCTATGAAAGGCTGGTTTCATTACTCCAACAACTTAGAAAAAAATCACAAAGATTGTTAGGTCTTTATCTATGACTGTTGTTGGGTAAAACAAGCTCGAAGATGTAAGTTTATCTTGATGCTTTGTAATCCTATTTTGATTTTTATAACTCGCAAAAGATACGGTGTATATACTAAAATCTCTTTAAAGATTAAGTGAAGGTTATTGTGCAATTGTAGTGGGCAGGACAAACGCATCTAAATTACTCTTGATCGCAACCAAGCTTAAGAACCGATAAAAAATCACTATTTATCGTTTGGTTTAGTTTCCTAGACTCTAGACTCAAAGGGATGTCTACGATGGGCTACTCCTAAATCTTTAGCAAGAAGAATAGGTTAATGAAATTCTATTGAGAATAGACTGTTATTATTGACATAATATTCTCGCCTTGAGGAAGTGGCGAGTGGCGAGTGGGGAATGGAAAATAGGGACTGGTGATTGAGAAATAGAGTAAAACAAGAATCAATATTTAATTGAGGATTGGGCATTGGTTATTCTCCCTCTGCTCCCCTATCTCCGTGATCTCACTATTCCCTCACTCCCCTAACTTCTTATGCAAACTGACTCTAATAATCCCGATCATCTTGCATCTACTAATAATGAGCCTAACCCAGGAAAGTTTTTGATTCCGCGATCGCAGCGACAGAGGTTCTTTATTCAGTTTACCTTAATGACCCTCATCGGATGGGTTGTCGGTGGTGTTGCCAGTATCGCCTTAGAGAAAATTATTCTCCAAAGTCTCTCATCTAGCGTTTCTATCCAACCACAAACATGGAGCATTTTGGTCAGAAGTCTCAGTAATGTTGTATTTGCCGTGATTTTCGCCGCTGACCAGAGCCTTGTCCTTTACCGATATTTACCTGGTTGGCAGTGGCTATTTGCTACTAGCGTTGGTTGGCTGATTGCCAATGGTGTTTCTACAGCCTGGATTAACTACATTTCAAGCATTGCCTCATCATCTTCTGAAGATACTTTGATTTTGGGATTTTTGTCTGCGATCGCTTATATTATTTCTGGTATTTGGCTAGGAATTTGCCAATGGCTGGTATTGAGGCGATATACAGTAGACATTTGGTGGTGGAATTTTTTACCCTCAATCTCTTTCTTCTCGATCGCTATTTTGGTTTGGTTGCTTTTTATTATGCAAAATTTGATTCCAGAAACCTACCGTACTCCCATACTATATTGGAGTGGACAAGGACTGACAGCAGCAATTCTAGGAGCCATACCAGCAATTGGTTTGTGTACATTGAAAAGAAATTTACACCCCAAAACTGGAGTTTATTCCTGACTTTTATCGATATATTCTATAACCTTAATATTTATGACTCGCCCGCGCATTCTCCAACTTGGTGAAAGTTATACATTTAGTAAGTATTTTGAATTACCATATACCCCAGCAGATATCTTAGCAGAACTAGGATGTAGTTACGAACGTGCATCGATACAACTACCACAATATTCAGGTGTAATTGACTATTTAGAATTTTTACAGCGTTACTTACGGCGTAATATCATGCGCGTAAATCCTATCAGTGAAGCTGCAAAACGTGAAGTTTTAATTGCTCCTATTTTGTTGGAAATTTGCGACCAAACGCAAACTCAACTAAACATTGAGTACCCCATTAATGTTAGCGAACAACTCAAAGTAAGTTTTGATTACTATATTTCATCTTCCAATTCACTGTTAGTAGTTGAAGCCAAGCAATCCGATTTAAGCAGGGGGTTTACTCAACTTGCAATTGAATTGATAGCACTCGACCAATGGACAGATTCGCAAACACCAACTTTGTATGGTGCTGTAACAAATGGAGAAGATTGGCGATTTGGAATATTTTATCGGCAAGATAAACGGGTCATGCAAGATATCAAACTTTATCGCGTTCCAGAAGGTTTGGAAGAATTAGTGCGAGTACTTGTAGGAATTCTTACCAATGCTAGTAGTTAATTACAGTAATTTATTTTACATGAACTACTAGTTCTAATTTATTTGTCATCCCAAATCAAATCTAAACGCTCTTGTGCTGTCTTGAGGGCTTTTTCAGCAGACTCACCTAGCAATGTCGCTTCTATAGCTCGACCAAGACTGTCAGAAAGACGGCTATATCCAGCAATAATCGGTTGAGAACGTGCCACAGGTAGTTGGTCAAAAAATACTTTTAGCAATGGTTTTTCAGTGAGAAATTGCTGATAAGCTTTGCTTTGAGCCGACTTGAGCGTAACTGGTAAAAAACCCGTTCCCATACTCCATTCTATTTGGAATTCCTCGCTCAAAACATACTCCAAAAATTTGAATGCTGCTTGCTCTCTTGCTGGTGTGGTCTTCATCACAAAAAAATTTCCAGTACCTGTAACTGTAGCAGCTTTGACACTTGCGGGTATGGGTAATAGTTGATGATCAACCTCAGATTTCATGATTAACGTCCAAGGGCCTGTAATCTGCATCGCAACACGACCTGTAAGAAAAGCTTCCTCTTCATAACCTCGTTCTGGGGCAGAAAGCATGACTGAACCATCTTTGATCAAGTCTTCCCAAAATTTTAAGGCCGCGATCGCACCTACATTCGTTAAATTCGGGCGATTATTGGTTACAATCTCACCTTCAGCACTATATAAAAACGGCAACCAACTAATCACCGTCCATCCGCCTTTTCCTAAAGGCAGTAACATACCATACTGTTCGGGGCGGCCATCGTCATTCCGGTCTATAGTTAATTTTTTGGCAACTTGTCTCAACTCATCCCAAGTTTTGGGTATTTCTGTAATTCCCGCTGCTTCAAAAAGTTTAGGACGGTAAAAAATCCCAAGATTACTGGTGTGCATTGGCACTGACCAAATGTGACCATCTAACTGCATCTCTTCCAATAAGTTAGGTCTAATGTCTGACTTAAAAGGCGATTTGTCCAACCAATCTTCTAAAGGTCGGATTGCCCCTAATTCCATAAATTGACCTGTAAATTCAGGGTGGAATGACAGGATATCTGGAGGTACATTCGCAACGACTGATGTTAATATTTTTGGTAAATTAGGTTCTGGTTCAAAAATAGACTCAACCTGAATATCAGGATGAATTTGATTAAATTTATCTACTAATTTTTCAAAAATCTCTCGATGTGAAGGTGGATTAATCGCTTGCCAAAGTGTCAGATGAATTACTCCGTCGTCTTTTTGTCTAATTCCCTGACAACTAGATAAAAATATCAGAGACAAACTCAGAATAATTCCGAGAATCGAAAGCTGTCCAGCCGAATTGCTCAAATAACGCCAAAAATCTCTAATTTTGGAATCTATAAAATTAATATTCATATAAAGTCTTTAGAAACAAAGATAGGTCATCTAGCACAAATCACAGTCATTGATAAACAACTTGCTGTATTAAACCTTCTAACTGGTTAGCACAGCTAGTTTCACTAAAGAATTGTGCAATCTGCTCAGAGCGATCAATCTTCTGCTGAGGAGTTTTTACATGGTCAATGATAGCTTCTGCTAAGGCATCAACATCACTTGGTGGTACTATTGTTCCACATTTCAGGACTTCAAAAATATCACGGGGGCCAACTGGACAATCACTGGCAATAAACGTTACTCCACTGGCTACAGCTTCTACAAGAACCAGTGGTAAGCCTTCAAAATGGGAAGCAAGTATAACCGCCCTAGATTGTGAAAAGTAAGCTCTAGGATTGCTTACAGAACCAGTAAAGAGGACAATATTATTAATAGTTAAAGAAGTTGCCAGAGCTTGTATTTCTGTCTCTAATTCACCGTCTCCTAGTAAAATCAGCCGGATATTTAAGTGATTTTCACTAACTTTAGCAAATGCGTTGAGTAAGGTTTTATGGTCTTTTTGATGATGAAATCTAGAAGCACATACAAAGGTAATTAACTGCGAATTGTCAAACCAAGATTTGGCTGTAGGATGAAGAGGCTGGTTATTTATATCATCTATAGCTGGATTGTAGGATATCAATATTCGACGGTGCTTAAAGCCAATATTTGCAAATCTTTGATAAAGAGCTTTGCAGACAAAAACTAGTCCGCCAGCTTGCTGAAGCGCCTGCATATCAATCCGGCTAGTAATACTTATAGATAAGTTTTGAATCAATGCACTGATGGGGTTTGTTTTGCGTTCAGTCTGTGATTCAGAAATATAATCACTATGAATATAACTAATATAGGGAATAGATAAACTTCCAGGGATAAGCTGAGATAAATAAAATAGCTTAGTGATAAATGCACTGTGACAAATAATAATATCTGGTTTATGTTCAGCAATAATCCTATTTAATTGGATCGCTACCCATATTTGATGTATTGCTCCGCCAATATACAATAAAGTGCCTGCAATTTTCATCACAATGACTATTTGGGCTGCCTTAAAAGATACCTTCCATCGTGGATCTAAAATAGTAAGTACCACGGTAGAAACTTTATAGCCAGATTTTACCTGAGAAGAAATTAGCGAATCAGCAACTTTTGGCGCTCCACCAAGGTTGTTCAAAACTATATGACAAATATGCATACTTACAGTTATATTTTACTCATTTTAGCAAAATAGACAAACTCAAATTTACTACTGAACAATGGCAAAAATAATTATCTGACTTTTCACGGTATTTGGAAAACCTCACTTCTATTTCTCTCTCCTAAAAGGAGAGAGACTTTGAATTTTGTGCCCTGAAAGCGTCTAGGGGATTAGGTTTCTCGTGGGCTTTTCTACATAACGTGAAAAGTTAGAAATAATTATACATTCAGCAGAGAAGAGAAGCAGCAACTTCTGACTTATCTTCTCTATTTGCCTGATTTTATAAATGCTGTTCTAAAACACTTTTGGTAACACTAGTTTCCGCTCGTGTGTAAAGATATGTTTCTGGGACAGTGACTTTTTGCGTTTTAAAAATTTTTGCTGCCCGATGCCAAAAGTCTGTATCCTCCCCATAGTGGATGTTTTCAAAGCCCCCTAAGTCAAAAAAGACTTTTCTCTTGGCAAAAATTGTCGGGCCTAAAACACATTCTCGCAAATTAATTGTTTTACCTGGCTGAAAATAATCTGCCACAAAAATCTCTTCTTCACTGGCAAATCCACCTTCAATTAAATCAATTTCTGGATGATTTTTCATATATTCAAGTCGTGATTCTAGATGGTTGGGTTTGTAAGCATCATCACTATCGAGAAGTGTAATATATTTGCCAAAAGATGCCTGAATACCAGCATTTTTAGCGTATGCTTGTTTTTTATTTTGATGTTTGAGATATCGGATATTGGAGAATTTCTGGACATAAGGATTGACAATTTCAAAGGTATTGTCTTGGCTGCCATCATCAACTATAATTAGCTCCCAATCTTTAAAGGTTTGATTGATAACACTATTAATGCCATTATCTAAATATTTGGCGCGATCGTAAGTACAGATGACAACTGATATTTCTGGAATTGGATCAAATTTGATCGGACTCATAATGGATTGCCATTAAAATTAAGTATTAGTACTGAAAAAAAAATTGTTAGCATAACCGCTCAAAGAAGCACGAGCGAATCAATCTACCAAAGCAAGGTTCACACCTGACTTATCAATTTAAATCAGATTTTTGACCATCTAATTTGCGGAACTGCACGTATAGACTGTGACCAGTTACAAGATTTCTTAATCCAGCTTTTAAAAAGTATCCATACAAAGGAATTGTATACTGATTAAAAATGATTTTCCCTAAAGGTGAAATACTGCAAATATGATTACCGTATGAATGCAAATAAGTATCCACATGATAATAATGTAAAGGCTCTTTAATTACTTTTTCTAGCTTGACAGCAAATATATTTTCTAGTGCTTTAAATGTTGAAGCTTTCCATTGTGTCATGTGGTGGGGTGGCATATCTAGTAAATCATATTGATATTGTAAAAAGCTTTCAGCATTGGGAACACAGAAAATTAATTTTCCTCCTGGTTTCAAAGTCCGAAGACACAATTCAATGAAGTTTTTAGGTTGAGGAATATGTTCAAGCACCTGGAAGCTACAAATTGCATCTTGAGACAAAGGGTAGGTTTCTGCAAATTCCTGTAAATCGATACTTTCAACAGGAAGATTATTTTTTTTAGCTACTTCAACTGCGGATGAATTCAATTCAATTCCTTGCGCGTTAAGACCTAGTTTTAAAGCTGATTCAACAAAAGAACCAAATGCACAACCTATTTCTAAAATATCATTGCAGTTTGATAAATTCCTTAAAGCAACCTTATGTTCCCACTTGTCAGGCGTATAAAACCAATCAATTTTTTGCAATTGTTCATAAAGTTTTTCAGAACCAGCTATATCAAATGGGAAGAAAAATTTAAGTTTAGTTTTGTTACACTGATAGAGATGAATTTCTTTATATTCACGAAGTTCTGAGCTAATATTAATCTTAAAAGTCTGATTCCAATCGTTAATTAGTGTATCGGCTGCGATGGTTTTTAGCCAAGTGATATCGGTTTTACCTGTCAAAGGGCTTTGAATATTCATACTAAAAAAAGATAAACTAAATTATTCATTTGGATGATCCGCAAGTAATAAAAGCGTTTTTCAAAACATTAGTTTTGTTGCCAATGCTAATCTTCCAAGATGCGGGTGCTGCCAAAATTACCTCTGGCACAGATAATACCACGGTAATCGGAAACTTGCCATGCTGATGCTAGGTGGTGGCAGCGGTTTTCGTCTGTTCGTGCTAGATAACCATGCGATCGCTTACACCCCGTGCGTAAATGCCTAGGGGTAATTACCCTAAAGGTGGTGGGATCATCTTCCCTTGAGGATTGGATCAATTCTGAAAACTATGATTTTTTATCAGTATTAACTATTCAACCATAATATGGTAGTGTATTGGGTTGGGAAAGCTGACAAAATTCGTAGATAACAAATTCTTTAGAGAAGAACAGATATGACTGAAACTAATGAAATTATTAAAAATGTCTCATTGTCAACTTGGGATTATATTTCACCCGGATTTGAGATAATTTATCCTGATTCCTCTTTTCCCAATATGATCGTTGCAGATCCCAAGAGTTCTTATTGGCCTTATTTACGTGCAGAGATTCCTCATAGCTGGTACGTGGATAAAAAAGAGCCATTTATAGGGTTTCTGAATCGAGATGAAGCACATATTTTATATAATACAGCACTCAAATTTGCCGGCAAAAAAGCTTTAGAAATTGGTTGTTGGCGAGGTTGGTCTGCCTGCCATCTGGCATTAGCAGGAGTGGAATTAGATGTAATTGATCCTGTTTTAGCCAAAGAAGATGTTTATGAAAGTGTAACTACTTCCCTGCGACTTGCTAATGTTCTCGGCTCAGTTAATCTAATAGACGGTTATAGCCCACAAAAGGTAGAGGAATTAGCTAAACAATTGCAACGTAAGTGGTCATTGATTTTTATTGATGGCGATCATGAAGCACCAGCACCTCTCAATGATACGATTATCTGTGAACAATTGGCTGAGGCGGATGCTTTAATTTTATTCCATGATTTAAATTCTCCTGATGTCACACAAGGCTTAGATTACTTAAAGCAAAAAGGTTGGAATACAATCATTTACCAAACTATGCAAATTATGGGCGCTGCTTGGCGCGGAAATGTTGAACCAGTAAAACATCAGCCAGATCCGAAAATTAATTGGAATTTACCAGAGCATTTAGTAGATTATTCTGTGAGTGGATGATCCCATCAAGCAGCAGAATTTTCAGAAGCTACCATAAATGGGATTGAGTTACGAACAAAAATATCCCCGACTTCTTAAAGAAGTCGGGGATCTGATTTTAACTTAATGTGGATGCGCGATCGCTAATATTCCCGCGTCCCCATCTAAAGTTACCTCTACACCCACTGGTAATGCCGCATTGGGACTATCATGACCAAAAGGTAAATCGGAGACAATAGGAATACCCAAATCACCCAAGCGATCGCGCAATACTTCTTCTACACTAAAACTAGATATAGTTGGTGGCGCTTGACAGCGAGTAAAACCACCCAAAGCAATACCGCAGACTTGAGACAAAGCACCACTCAAGCGCCACTGCGTCAGCATCCTATCAATCCGATAAGGTGCTTCCGTAACATCTTCCAACGCTAGAATTACACCATCAAGATGTGGCAGGATTGGCGTACCCAAAAGGTGAGTAGCCACTGTGAGATTACCTGGTAACAAACTGCCAGTAACCACACCACCACCCCAACCGCAACCTTTGAGAGGGGTAAAAGAATTACCTTCTACCCAATCGAATAATCGCTCAATTGACCAATCTGACTCATCTGCGAAAGTTGTCATAACAGGGCCGTGAACGCCAGAAATTCCTGCTGTATAAAGGCTCCATAATAAAGCTGTGATATCAGAAAAGCCTATGAGCCACTTGGGAGGCGCTGAGTTTGGCCAATTCCAATCTTCTAAGATGCGGGTGCTGCCAAAACCGCCTCTGGCACAGAGAATACCACGACAATCAGGATCTTGCCATGCTGCTGCTAGCTGTTGACGGCGATTTTCGTCTGTCCCAGCTAGATAACCCCATTTGTCATCTATCTGGGGACTGACTTGTAATTGATAACCACGCGATCGCCAAATTTCTATACTCTGTTCAAATGCCTCAAATTCTCGCAAAGCACCACTAGGGGCAATTATTCGTAGTAAGTCTCCAGGTTTTAGGGGCGGTGGTAAGATTTTGGCTGGCATGAAAAAAGTTAGAAGTGGAAAGTCTAATATTAACAACGCTGCAACTGTGTTAACAACACAACAACTTCATCAATTGCCTGCCGCACAACTGTTGCAGACTGATCAGACTGATTCACGATAATACTAAAAACCAGCGGCTCATACTTCGACGCATTCATATATCCAGATAGAGAAACTACACCCGTTAAGGTACCTGTTTTTGCTTGCACAATGCCCTCAGCAGGTGTACCTTGAAAACGGCCCTTCAGAGTTCCACTTTTACCAGCCATAGGTAAAGATGCGCGATATATATATGCTGTTGGTGTTTTTGCCATTCCCCGCAAAGTTTGTACAAAAGCTTCTGGTGTCACTAAGTTACGACGTGATAAACCCGAACCATCCACTAAAATATAATTTGCTCGATCAACCCCCAATTTAGTTAAACTCGCTTTGACAACTTCCAAACCAACATCAGCGCTAGTCTGATTTTTCACTCTGGTTTTTTTCACAGCTAACGCTCTCAGCAGTGCTTCAGCATAAAGATTATTACTATTCTGAAGAGTTTCCATTAATAATTCAGCTAAAGGTGGCGACTCTACAAATGCGATTTCCTCTTGATTCACACCACCATTTACTACTAATGTTTGCCCCAAGGTAATTTTTTCTGTTGCCAAAGCAGTACGGAAGCGCCGTAAGAAGTAATAATTAGGGTCAACTACAGGCAAATCTATTAAAGATGGTTCAGAATTCGTTGTCAGTTGTCCTTGAATTCGTAATACTGTTCCTGATAATTCGCGGGTAACATTTACATAGCTTGGTTGATTTTGAGGAACGGTTACTGACTGATTAATTATCCGCCACTGTTTCGTTTCGCTAGGATCAATCCACACAACTTGTAAAGATTTACCTACAGCCTGTGGTACAAGTTTAAAGCTAAAAATATTTTGATTCAGAATAAAACTGCTGACTGGTGCGCCATCACTTGACTGCACATCTTCCCATTGCCAGGTTGGATTAACAATATCACCTTGAATATAACTATCATCAGCTATCAATCGCTGAATTTGAGTAATACCTTTCTGTTTTAGCTGCTGTGCCAATTTTTGTAGTTGAGTATCACTTAAGCTAGGATCTCCCCTACCAACTACACGTAAAACACCATTGCCATTCTGATAAATAGAGGTGCGAATCCGAAAATTAGCACCCAATTCCTGCAATGCAGCTGCTGTTGTCAGCAATTTCAGGTTAGAGGCGGGAGTAAAATATTTTTGAGCATCTCGACTGTAAAGAGTTGGCCCCGTTGACAGGGGTTGTACCAAAATTCCCCAGCGCACCCGACTAAATAAGGGACGATTGATTACAGCATCTATAGCTGTTCCCAGTTGGGTAGAGCAAATTGATTTTGTGCTAGTTGTTGGTGCAACTGTGGTTTGTGCTTTCGCAACTCTAGAATTAAATCCTATCTGGCTAGTCAAAAATATTAACAAAACACCCAGTGGTTGATTTAAAATCTTAAGTCTCACCAATTCTCCTTATCCCAAAGATAGATATTTTTACTTTGCGAACAACTTCTTTCCGGAGAGAGAAGACTTGGCTCAGTAAAGTTACTTAATTAGTATAGGGAAGATGTTCACATGTTTCATAGATAGGCGATGTCTACGACGGGCTGCGCCTACGCGCAAACATAATTTATGGCACTAGAAAATAGAAACGTAAGTCAACCCGCATATACAGAAATACGAAATAGAGGCAACGGTGTGAGTACATTTTTATCTGGTGTAGCTGTATTACTCTCTACTTTGGCTTTGGGATGTAGCGGCTATGTAGCTTATGAAGTTTTCACGTTGCGGGAGACACTAAATGCTACTAATACAGTCAGTAAGACCATTCCCACTCAAGTGCCAAGTCCTACAGCTACAACTTCTCCACAAGCAACGGCCTCACCATCCCCAGCTAGTGCTACAACTTCAGCAATTAGCCCTGGTCAGTTTGTGCAGCCTGCTTTTGGCAAAAAGGCAGAAGTTGAGTTACTTTCAGCAAAACGAATTAAAGATCCAGAAACTGGAAACCGTGATGTCGTAAATGTGCAAATGCGTATTCGTCGCCTTGCCACAGATGGAGTTGCTGGTAGCGATATTATCTCGGTTGCTAGTACAACAGCCCGCAATCCTGAGACTAGCGTAACCTACAAAGGAGTTGCTCTTAATCGTTCAACAGGAAGCGTTTCTTTGTTCCAAGTACGTCCACAAGCCTCCGCAGATGCTTATATCTGGCTAAGAGTTCCCGATGGTATCAATAATTTGGACATTTTTGTGCCAGATACAGCCGCATTTAAAAATGTACCAATTCCTAATTAGTACTTGATCGAATTAATTTTGATAACGTGCAAGATTCCCAACTTCTTGATGAAGAAGTTGGGAATCTGAATAACTTAACTCAAACAAAATTATTTCATACTCTAAATTAGCAACCCCAAATTAAAGATGGTAGATGACTGAGGTTGCTATTCAAAAAAGATTACTCCTCCTCTTCCTCTTCTTCTTCCTCTTCTTCCTCTCCGAACACTCCGTCTATAAGTTCTTGTGCGCGTTCGTCTGAAATCTTTAAGGCTTGCTGAAGTTCAGAGATATAATCTTGTTCAGCTTCGGGTACTTCTTCGTCAATCCCTACTACTAAGATAGCTGTGATGTATGCAGTTTCGCGATAATTTTTATTGGGTAAGGATTCGATGGACTGGGCGATTAAATCTTCTGCTTCTTCTTCTTCAATCAAGCTGACGACTTTTTCGGTCAATTCTTCAAAGTCTTCTTCAGAGTAATCTTCAAATAAGTCAACCCGACCGAGAAATTCACTTAAAGCATATTCTTCTGTGGAAGAAATACCTTCACCATCAGCCGCAGCGGAAAACAACCCAAGAATTGCGATCGCAACTTCTGGTTCTAGAGCAACTGAACTAACACTACGGCCTTTGGGCAACTTGCGTTTAGACATAATTATCCTCTAAAAGTTACGTGATATTTCAGGAAGTAATACCTTGTGGTCTATAATGCTTCCTCGATTTATGATTCCCAAAAGAATGCAGAAATATACATTGGGATGAATCTTTTTTTCATAAAAAATACGCAGAAAATATATTCATCTGCGTATAAAAACGGTTAAGTTGTCTGGAACGATCGAGGTTTTTAGTACTTGTGTACGCCACCAATGAGGGGTAAAAAGTTTTAGATCCTCCTTAAAAAGGCTACGGTTGTACACGCAAGTTATTGAATTACCCCTCCCTAACCCTCCCCGTATGTATTGGGGAGGGAACTAGATTTTCCAATTTCCCCCCTTTATAAGGGGGGATTAAGGGGGGTAATCCAGGGAATTATAAGCACAGTCCAGGAATATGAATACGCTGATGACAAAACTGTATAACCAAACTTCAGAAAAGCAAAAACGGCAAACTCTCAGAAACAATATGCCGCCATGTGAAAAAATAGTTTGGGCAAAACTTAGAAATCAACAAATTGAAAGCTGTAAATTTCGCAGACAATACAGTATTGACAGATTTGTAGTGGATTTTTATTTTTCAGAATTGAGACTTGCCATAGAAATTGATGGTGATAGTCACTATCAAGATGGAGTTCCAGAATATGACCGCGATCGCCAAGCATTTTTGTCATCAAAAGGTACGAGAATTTTGAGATTTACGAATCAAGAAGTTTATCAAGATATTGATATAGCGGTTCTCGCTTAAGTGAGGTACAAGAACCCCACCCCCAACCCCCTCCCCGCAAGCGATGAGGGGACTATGATGTATCTCATGTGATCAGTAAACGCTATAGTGTGGTGGATAAGATTAGGGAAGTTATTTGTAGGTTGAGGGAAGTTACCCCACCCTAACCCTCCCCTCATAAAGGGGAGGGAACTAGATTTATTTTTTCCTCAACCTAATCAGGAAGATTAAGCGATCGCATCCGCAAGAGTAAAGGGGGCAGGAATTAGGGGAAATTCCATCATCTTTTTCCCCTTCTCCCTACTCCCCTACCTCTCTGGTCAAAATTATCAAAAAGCGTTACAGCTTCGTCCCACACTCAGCACAGAAGTTGTGGGTAGGAGCATTTTTGGCATTGCAATTACTACAATACACTGGCTCGGCTGCCGCTTTCGGCGCTTGCTTCTGCAAGCCGACCATTTGAGCGTTGCTCTTACCAGGGACTACCATTGGATAGCAGTTTTCATCTCTGGTGACGTGGACATTTAAGATTACTGGCCCTTTGTGTGCCAGCATTTCGGCGATCGCATCTTTTAATTCACTGCGATCGCGGATTATCATGCCTTTAATCCCATAAGCTTTTGCCAATAACTCTACGTCTGGCATCCCTACTTCCATGTTGGAGCATGAGTAACGCTCACCATAAAAGGCTTGCTGCCACTGACGCACCATCCCTTGCCAGCCGTTATTGATAATTATTGTCTTGACATTTATCCCATATTGTGCAAGTGTTCCTAGTTCCTGCAAACACATTTGGAAACTGGCATCACCGCTGATACAGATGACTTCTTCATCAGGAAACGCTACTTTCGCGCCCATTGCCGCAGGTAAGCCAAAACCCATCGTTCCCAAACCAGCGCTAGAAATCCAGCGCCTTGGGCCATTCTTCAGGAATTGTGCTGCCCACATTTGATGTTGTCCGACATCTGTGGTGTAGAAAGCGTGGGGTGCTTGGTGACTAACTTCTACAATCACTTCTTGGGGTGAAATGCTGTCGGGATGGTGCGGCACTATCAGAGGATACTCTTCGCGCCAACGGTTAACTAAATTTAACCACTCTTGGTTTTGATTCGGTGTAGCCTTGACCCCTGCTTCTTTGCATCGACGCAACAAGTCTACTAACACGTTCCGGACATCGCCGACGATGGGCACTTCGGGAATTCGGTTTTTGCCGACTTCTGCCGGATCGATGTCGATGTGAATTACTTTGGCATGGGAGGCGAATTCGTCTAACTTGCCTGTAACGCGATCGTCAAATCTAGCGCCAACGCAAATCAGCAAATCACAATCACTAACGGCGAAGTTGGCGTAAGCAGTGCCGTGCATCCCCAACATTCCCAAAGCTAAGGGATGATGTTCGTCAAATGCACCGATCCCCATTAAGGTTGTAGTGACAGGGATATTGAATAATTCAGCTAGTTGTTTGATTTCTTCATGGGCACCAGCTGCGATCGCGCCACCACCGACATACAATAGCGGACGGCGACTTTCAGTAATCAACTGGATCGCGGCATTAATCTGCCGGGGATTTCCCTTCACGGTGGGACGATAACCGCGTAACTTAACTGAACCTGGTTTTACAGGTACATAGTCAAATTCTTCTAAAGCTACATCTTTGGGGACATCAATCAAAACTGGCCCCGGACGCCCAGTGCTAGCAATGTGGAATGCTTCGGCGACAATTCGCGCCATATCTTTGGGGTCACGCACCACATAAGAGTGCTTGACGATTGGTAGGGTAATCCCGTAAATATCAGTTTCCTGAAACGCATCTGTACCAATCGACGGACGTGCTACCTGTCCTGTAACCACAACCATCGGGATTGAATCCATGTAGGCTGTAGCGATGCCTGTTACCAAGTTAGTTGCTCCTGGGCCCGAAGTACCAAAGCATACTCCTACTTTCCCTGTGGCACGGGCATAACCATCAGCGGCGTGGGCTGCGCCTTGCTCGTGTCTCACGAGAATGTGCTTCATAGCACCAGTTGCTTCCACCTTATATAGGTCGTCGTAAATTGGTAGAATTGCCCCACCAGGATAACCAAAAATATAATCAACGCCGTGGCGATGAAGGCTGTCAAGCAGAGCAAAACCGCCAGATGCCCGTTTGGACACCACTGGCTGACTAGAAGTACGAGACTGTTTGTGATTCTCGGTTTGTGGGAGACTAATTTGGGAAAGCGATTCTCCTGCGGAGACACTTTGTGAACGCACGGTCAAACCTCAGACTATAGCTAAAGTTAATGCTGAATTATGTAGTTAAGACTTCATTTTAATTGAAAAGTTCAATCAAATTCTGATTAATTTTTAGATTAAATATAAAGCTAGATTATTAGCCTACATTAGTTAGATTACGTCTTGCAAGACATTGCGGGTATTTTTCCAAGCCCAAACACCGACGACTGCAACCACAAGACTCATTCCTACAAGTACAATTCGCAAGCCAAACTCTTGATTTAACCAGCCTGTAATCGCCAGTGGTGCGGAAAGGGCGATGTTAACGGCATGATTTTGAAAGCCAAAGACCTTACCATGCATAATCGCTGGAGTCTGCTGTTGAATGAGAGTTTGCATTGGTACACCAATTAGAGAACCGCTCAGACCGAGTAAAATACACGATCCGAGTGCTAGTACTTGACTATTGGTAAAGGGAATCAAAGCCAAAATGAGCGCCATACCCAAAAAGCCCATCAAGGGTAAAGGTTTGTGATGTGTTTTCTCGCCCAAATGACCTAAAATGCCCGCACCTATGACTATACCGATTCCGACTGCGGCGATAAAGCGTCCAGATTGTTTTCCTTGTAAACCAAACTTTTCTGCTAAGGGAAGCGCAAGTACCATCAACGCTGCAAAGACGCAATATAAAACTGTCGTTTGCAGCATCGCATTTAACACCAAACGATTTTTCTTGAGGTAGCGTAAGCCTTCTTTAAAGTCAGCCCAAAGATCGATGCGATCGCTGACAATTTCGCTCGGCGATTTTTTTTCCCGAAAATGAATCGGTAACATAACTACAGCCGACAACAGGTATAGTAACGCCACCACTAATTCGGGCCCATACTTTTTAGATATACCAGTTTCAGCCAAACTCAGCAGCGGATCTCCCAACAAAAAACCGACAATTAAAGCACCCATCATTGTGCTAGTAAACAGCGCATTGGCTGCTATTAAACTCTCTCGCCGCACCAGTAAAGGAATCGCAGCTTGTTCGGCTGGGGCAAAAAATTGGGTAACGGTAGAAACCCCAAAGGTGATGAGAAGAAGTATATGAAAATCTCTTGGTAAAAAGGCAAGTCCGATGATTAATAACCCGCGTAAAATATCAGAGCCTACCATAATCAGCTTTTTCGGTAAGCGATCGACAAATACACCCCCTGCTGAACCAAATAAAACC
This sequence comes from Nostoc sp., assembly GCF_036917935.1. Lineage (GTDB taxonomy): Bacteria > Cyanobacteriota > Cyanobacteriia > Cyanobacteriales > Nostocaceae > Nostoc. The sequence continues at coordinate 99,509 of NZ_JBALEL010000030.1, forward strand.
GCCGGTATAGTAAACGCCACCATCAAAATGGGGTACATCGATTCTTTTGCTACTCCCAAAGGAGGAAAGTAGCTACTGTTTTTGTCTACTACCAGATCAACCAGCATTAAAAAGAAGACCTTATCTGCTAACTGGGACACCAGTTGCCCAATCCACAGGAACATAAAACCACGGTTTTTTAGCAGTGCGCCAAACCCGTTATTAACAGCAGCCGGTTCAGTTGGAAACATTAGATACTTTCTTTGGGTAGATGGGGTATGGGGCATTGGGCAGAGGGGAGAATAAATGCTGACTCCTAACTCCTAACTCCTCACTCCTAACTCCTGTTTACTTACTCCATTGTCCGGATTAATTTGCTTCATAACGCTTTAACAGCATAAGCAAAAATTCAGCTGCTGTCAGACGACCTTTGGGTGGAATAATTTCAATGGAATAATCTACCCAGCAGCCTTGTACAATTTGGGGCGATCGCCAGATGGACAAATGATCAACTGCGGGATATGCATAAAAGTTATTTTGCCCACTACCAAGCAAACAGGAACTCCAATGGGTGAAATAATCATGACTCATCCGATGAATAGGGAAATTACCCTGTAGTGGTACTCCCCATCCATCTATAGCAATAAAAGCTTTGACACGACCACCTAAAAGTTGCCACAAATGCGCTGCCCCTATTGCCCCAACTACGCCAGCACTAAAGCTAATGAATACAATTGGTGATTTTAGCTGATAGCTCAAGCTAACGCGCAAAAACTGCAAAATATGAAATGCTGATAAAACCAAAAAATCTTTACCCGGATAAATCAGTATATTTGCGTAATTAGGGGCGATCGCGCTATCAGAAACTAAATCTAATAATCCCGATTTAAAACTTTCAGTTAAATCTGGATCATGAATTCCAGGGCAAATAATTATACTCATCTGTCTATTCGGTCACGAAAAGGATAATTTAAGCGTCTAACACACCCTAACTTTTGATTTAAGTAGAGCGGCGTGAATAATTCAAGGTTTGTAGTAAGGACTTTAGTCCTAATTTGAGGGCTGTTCGCGAAGCGTTATCGCAGGGGTAGCCCTCTCTACGAACTCATCTCCAGATTTTTTACATTACTTAATCTACTTTGATTTATTCTCACTTACTTACTTACTTTATAAATAGTCTCTAAGAGGTTGTTTGAAAAGTGTTTCGCTGTGACTTTAGGCACTTTTAGATCCCCCCTAACCCCCCTTAAAAATGGGGGAACCGGAATCAAAGTCCCCCAATTTATCGGAGGATTTAGGGGGATCTAAAATTTTTGATCCCGACAAGAGGACTTTTCAAACATGTTCTAAGATGTTCATCTGAATGATTAAAACTTCAGGTTCTTCCTTTTGTTTTTCAATCACTCGCCGCATATATTGGGCAGCTACTTCTAAAGCTTCTTTATCTATAGTTGGAGATTCCATTATTAATTGATATTGTTTTGAATAACTTTATTTCGTCTGTAAATAATTGAGAACAGCTTTAGCGATCGCTTCATTACCATCCTTAGCAATTGGTTGAGGTTGCTTTGGTGGTTGGGGTAACTCATGGAGAAAATCCCAAGTCCCTTGAAAAAACTCAGATGGGGTGATGATTTGATGCTGGTTATAATTAGTTATGCCTTCTACTATAAAAGTTGCTTCGGCAAAATCATCACGCGGTATGGTAACAATCGGTAATCCTAGTATTGTGGCTTCAGAAAAAGTGCTGTAACCAGGTTTAGAGACGACTCGCCCACAAATAGGCATAAAATCTACAGGGCGGTATTTGCGGTCATCAATTTTTACTAAATTAGGTAAATCAGGGGCAAATTGATCAAAGACGATAAATTGCCAATCTGGGAATCGCCGCAGGTTATCGTAGGGAATTTGCTGTAAACCCAAGCCGCCAAAGGTCAACAAAATAGTTTTTTCAACTGGTGCAGTTATTCCCCAAATAGAACGTAAATTATCAGCAGAGTAACGGGGGGAACCACCTGTTAAGCCGACATCTGTGATATTGTTAAAAGTTTGCATTGGTTCATGGAAAGGAAGACGAAACAGGCGATCGCACTTTGAGTACCAATCACTAATCCAATCTGCAACTGCGGTAAATTCACCTCCCCAATCGCGGTAGATAAAGTCCCAGCCAAAGTTACTCATCATCCAGCAGGGAATATTTGCAGCTTTGGCAAACCCAGGAGCGAGGAAGGGAATATCTGCCAAGATGAGATTAACGCGATTTTGGCGAATAAAATTAACTTCTGAGGCAATCAGCGAATTCTGATGTTTCTTAATATCGAGCAACTTTTCTAAGGTTGCTACTTTATCCATTGTCAAGCTATCTGTTTGCACCACACCCAAATCAAATGCACGAGGACGATAGATAAAATCGCCTTCTATATAACATTCTAGCAACCAGCGTGGGGCAGTACTTACCAGAATTAGCAGAACTTCTGGACATAATTTTTGAATTGTCGCAGCTACAGAAGCCGTGCGGGTAGCATGACCAAAGCCGTGGTTAGTTATAGCTAAGTATAAGATTGGGCGTTCCATTTTCAAATTAGGAGTTAGGAGGTAGAAGTTATCTAATCACTGCTTTAGGTTATGTGAAACAGCGCAAGTAAGCATTTTAGTATTTTCTAGGGATTGAGATGTTCTCACCAATTTTTTTCCAACTTCAAACTTCCATACAAAATAGTAATTTGAAAAATATCTGTATGAAAGAGTGCAGGTTGCAAGTAATTTTCCTTACCTAATAAAAAATCAATTATATCTGCTTCTGCGTCACAGGCATCTTCGGGAAAAAGCAAATTCCATTTAATTTCTTGGCAATCGTAAAAAACAAAACGATAAGGCAAACGCTCATCAGGGTCATACACACAATCAATAAATACTTCCTTACCCCACAAGGCGACTTGGACGTTTGTAATTAAAGAAGTAGAATCTCTGAAACCGAGTAAAGCAAAGTCATCCATAATGTAACTCTTAGAGGATGTTTTAAAAGTCCCCTTATGGGTATCAAAACGTTCTAGATCCCTCTAAATCCCCCTTAAAAAGGGGGGACTTTGATTCCGGTTCCCCCCTTTTTAAGGGGGGTTAGGGGGGATCTAGTAACTCCTAATTTCTAATTAATTTTGCAATAACTTTGAATCGTCTCAACCAATAAGTCAATTTCGGATTCTAAAGTAAAGTAATGAACCGTGGCGCGTATACAGCTAGGATTGGCAATTGTCCGAGTTAATATCCTTTGTGATTCTAAAAATTGTACTAACTTGAGATTAGCTTGGGGCTGACTATTTGCAAGTTGGAAGGAGACTACACCGCTTTCAGGTGGAGAAGTTCGCAAACATTTAACATCGGGTAACGCCGTCAATTGTCGCCAAAGATACTCACTATTTTGGCAAATTTGCTCATAACGTTCCTGTGAGGTTCCCCATTGCTGATGAATTGCGATCGCTTCCTTTAACCCAACATACAACGGATAAGCTAATGTAGACACTTCGTATCGTCGCCCATCTGGAAGCCAATCCACAGGCTGAGATTGACTATCCACAACAATGCCACTAAAGCCAATAAACGTAGGTTTCAGGCTTTCTCGTGCTTCTGGTCGAACATACAAACCACCAGCACCCGCAGGGCCACAGAACCATTTATGACCAGTGAAAGCATAAAAATCTACTCCCAATTCTGTCAAGTTTAAAGGCAATAAACCAGCAGATTGAGCAGCATCTATTAATAGTGCAGAAGGATTATTTCTACATAATTCGGCAATTTTGTCAAGCGGTAAAACTTGACCAGTATTCCAGAAAACATGACTCAATATGACTAGGCGGGTGTTGGGGCGCAAGTGCTGGGCAATGACTTTTACGGGGTCGCCCTCATTTAAAGTCGCCTTCAGGGGACAGGTAGTAACTTCCACAGCAAATCTCCGCGCGATTTCCTGCGTTGTCGCAATTACACCTGGATGTTCGCAATCTGAGAGCAGCAGATGGTCGCCAGCCCGCCATTCGATCCCCCAGATGGCAATATTACAGCCAACAGTGACATTCTGGGTAAGAGTAATTGTTTCGCTTGGTGCATGTAACTCCGAAGCGATCGCAACTCTTGCGGCTTGAGTCTGCGGTGCTATCCAGCGATATGCCTCATTACCAAAGGGGCCTATTTGCTGAATATGAGCTTCCGTTTGGGTCATAGCATCCATTGCCCTTTGGGGCATCGGCCCTTGTCCCCCATAATTAAAATAAGCCTTATTAGCTAAAGCGGGAAATTGCTCTCGATGGCTATGCAACCTGGTTTGGGCGACAGAAATACTAGTCATAATTTACAAGGGATATCTGCTGTTTATCGGTTATTTATACTTAGTAGCAACGCTAAAAATAGGGATAAGCTTAATTTAAGCGATCGCTGCCAAATATTATCTCGTAATCAGTAACGATAAATGCTCTCTGACTTTTTGTCCTAGATTCTGTGCTGTTTGAGGAGTAATCAGATGGTGCTTGAATTCTGATGCATGAAGCCACGGGATACCTTGGCGATCGGGATCAGACTCGTAGCGTGGGATGGGAAGAGATGCCAATCACAAAGATTGAATGCTGGAATTCCTGGATGAATGTAAGGATTTTGACTGCTTCTCCAGAGTGTGACACGCTCACAGATGAGGCATGGCTGATGTTGTTCTGTCATCTACCCTTGTAACGTGATTTTGTTATTCTCCCTTATCTGTCACTTAAGAGAAACGCAAACGCCTATCTGTCTTACGTCACTAGCTAGCTGTTGACAGTATAGAATAAACGGCAAATTAGGTGTAGAGGTGTTGGCGTAGCCCACCGTTCGCGTCGCGTCTGTCTACGACACGCTGCGCGAACGCAGAGAAGGTATCGCCACTTCAAAACTTTAATTGTCCGAGTTACTCCCAGAGTGTACTAATTCTTGTTAACTTAAAAGGATGCTAATTAATGCTGAACTCCTACTGCAATACCAACGCTGTAAACGCCGGCCTTTTCTAGATACCCACGGTGACAAAAGTCAGCGCGATGCTCCCAATGAATTGCTACGGAAACTGCAACAGGATAAAATCGCTCATCAGCTGAGTATTTTGGCAAAGGTGACTTATCATCAACCAGATTATTCTTATGGAAACTGGGAAAAGGCAGCGAAGGCAACTTTAGAATTGATGCAGGGTGGGGTTGAGTACATCTATAAGGGAGTACTGTTAGCAACTTATTCTGAAAAATATACCCTGCTAAGTCGTCCAGATTTACTTGTGAAACAACCAGGACAATCCGATTTTGGAGATTGGATCTACGTCCCGGCTAGTATTGAATTGGGTAAGCGCCCTAAGCAAGAATATCAGGTTGTCGCTGCATTTCATGTCCAAGTATTGGCAACAGTGCAGGGAGTTGCACCTGAAACAGCTTCACTCATATTGCGAACCAAAAACACAAGTTATGCAGTGGATCTGTTTAAATGGATGCCACGGATGCAGCAGATTCTGGAGGAGTTTATTCAAGTTTTAGAGTTACCGAATCCGCCAGAGGTGTTTATTTCTCGCCAAAAGTGCAATCTTTGCCATTGGTATAGTGAATGTTATGCGATCGCTCAATCTGAAAAACATCTCTCACTAGTACCAGGTGTAACACCCATTCGCTACACTCAACTCCAAGCCTTGGCCATCACTACACTAGAATCTCTCGCTAGCACCAGTCCCAGCAGCTTAGAAAACCTACTTGGTTTTGACAGCGAAGTAGCGCCCAAGTTAGTAGTGCAAGCTCAATCTGCACTAGAAAAACGACCGTTAATCTTACCCTACCCGCTAGCAACAGAAGATATTACATTCACAGCGCCCATAGAGCTTTATTTTGATATTGAAGCCCAGCCAGACTTAGATTTAGATTATCTCTTAGGGGTTTTGGTCGTTAATAGACAAGCTAATACAGAACAGTTTTATTCGTTTTTAGCAGATAAACCAGAAGACGAAGAATTAGTTTGGCAGCAATTTTTGGATTTAGTTTGGCAATATCCCGAAGCGCCAATTTATCATTTTTGTGTCTACGAATTTGATACAGTCAAACGGTTGGCAAAACTTTATGGCACTCCATACTCTTCAGTCCGCCCTGTGCTGAATCGATTTGTGGATGTGTATGAACAATTAACTCAAAGTGTAGCATTGCCCGTAGAAAGCTATGCCTTGAAAGCGATCGCCCGTTGGATAGGATTTGAGTGGCGTGACACAGAAGCCAGTGGTGCCAAGTGTATTTACTGGTACGATCAATGGTTAGAAACAGGCGATCGCACCTTACTAGAAATTATCCAACGCTACAACGAAGATGATTGCCGCGCTACCCATAAAGTGAAAGATTGGCTTGTCAACTTTTTTCAAGATGAATATGGTTTACGACTAGCTTAAGTAATTTCGTATTTTCTAAAGGTTTTCAATTGGTTGAAATACATATTATTTGTAGTGGCGCACAGATGTGTACTCCTAAGAGGTTGTTTGAAAAGTGGTGACTGAGGTATCCAAAACTTTAGATCCTCCTAAATCCTCCGATAAATTGGAGGACTTTGAGAACGTTATTC
>NZ_JBALEL010000031.1:0-2378 GCF_036917935.1 Nostoc sp.
GAAAAGAAAGCATAGGATGTGGTATCAGTTCCAGCACCACCATTAATCGTGTCAAAGCCAAAGCCACCATCTAGGAAGTCATTGCCATCACCACCAAACAGTTTGTCATCACCAAAATTCCCATAAAGACTGTCATTACCATCAAAACCTCTGAGAGTATCGTTGTCACTACTGCCGAAGACAACATCATTGCCATTAGTTCCGTAATAATTAATTGCCACGAGAGTTGTTCCTTAATAAAGAGTAATTGTTAATATTAGAACTTACACATCGACAGAAAAATAATCATGTGCAAAAGCTGGAATTCCCTTTTTCACCTACTTCTGTGACTGCGATTATTTCCTATTAGTCTGACAACTAAAAAATAAGTTGAGTCAGCGAGGTAGGTATAGGTCATGAGTGGAAACTAGATTTCCAACTTGGGAAATAGGAACAAGGGAAAACTTCTTAATCTTATAAGGAGCGCTCATCCATACAATTGTTTATTTGTACAGTGTGTAAGTTCTAGATATAAGCTAGGTAAGCAGTGATTCTCACGCTTAACAGTCTCATATTAAGTAACCAGTGTAATTATGCAAGATTACGGAAAAAAGAAAAAACTTTATGCAACTAGCTCCCCTGTTCCCAATTTTATACAACATTCTCCAGCCGAGTTTTCCCAACTGCCTTTGGGGTGGAAATCCGCATATTAAAGCGATCGCGCTCACATTCGATGATGGGCCCCATCCTCAATACACACCCGAAGTCTTGGCAGTGTTAGATCGTTACAAGATTACAGCGAGTTTTTTTTGGTTGGGTGTTTGCGTCAACCGTTCACCAGCCATTGCTAAAGCCGTTAGCGATCGCGGACACTGGATCGGATTACATGGCTACGATCATCGCTCTTTTCCGATGCTTTCCCCAAATCACCTGAAGGACAGTTTAGAAAAAACCCAAGCTGCTATCTACAATGCCTGCAACCTGCAACCTGAACAAGTGCGAGATGTCCGCCCCCCCAATGGTTTATTTACACCTGCTACTTTAAAATTGTTCTTTCAGTGGAATTACCGCCCAGTTATGTGGAGCGTTGTACCAGAAGACTGGGTGCGACCAGGTGTCACCACGGTGGTACAACGAATTATGGAGCAGGTCAAAAATGGTTCAATAATTGTTTTGCATGATGGTGCTTGCGGTGGACAAGATGTTGCTGCCACAATTCAAATTCTCATTCCACAACTGCTACAACAAGGTTATGAGTTTGTAACTGTTGATACTCTATGGCAGCAAGTTAAGACAAACCATTGACAAGGAGACAAGGATTGCTCTCAATAGGTTGGGCGATCGCTAAATCATCACGTTTCCTAATCATATAAGTTACGGGTCGTGATGCGTAAAGCCCTCGTCATTCATGCGGGGGATATAAGCGAATGGTTGAATTTATTCAACCGCCAAGATTGTATAAAGTTTTTCAACTCCTCTGATATTTTATACCAGCCATGATAGTATAAGATGGGAGGTAAAAAGATGCTTGTATTTGAGTTCAAAGCTTATGGGAAGTCAGCACAAATAGTCGCAATAAATGATGCAATTCGTACTGCCAAGTTCATTCGTAATAGCTGTATTCGGCTATGGATGGACGTTTTAGATATAGGTAAAAACGATTTGCAAAAATATTGTGCTGTCCTTGCAGCTAACTTTCCCTTTGCTAATGAACTCAACTCAATGGCTAGGCAAGCTTCTGCTGAACGAGCATGGTCTTCTATCTCTCGGTTTTATGATAACTGCAAGAAAGGTATTCCAGGTTTAAAAGGATATCCTCAATTCCAGAAAGATTGCCGTTCTGTTGAGTACAAAACCTCAGGCTGGAAACTTGCACAAGATCGTAAATCCATAACCTTTACCGACAAAAAAGGTATTGGGCGATTAAAACTCAAAGGTACTCGTGACCTGCATTTCTACCAAATTAACCAAATTAAACGGGTAAGATTGGTAAAGCGTGCGGACGGTGTGTACGTTCAATTCTGTATTGATGTAAACCGTTTTGAGAACATAGAGCCAACTGGTAATACAGTTGGTCTAGATGTCGGTTTAAAAGAATACTACACCGACTCTGATGGTGTAATGATTGAGAACCCTAAGTTTCTTCGTCTTGGTGAAAAAGTTCTCAAACGTTCACAACGTCGAGTTTCAAGAAAGGTAAAAGGTTCAAAAAATCGGGGTAAGGCTAGACAGATTTTAGGAAAACGCCACCTCAAAATAAGTAGGCAACGTCTTGACCATGCTGTGAAATTAGCGCGGTGCGTAGTTCAGTCTAACGATTTGATCGCCTATGTTAGCGAAGCGGGGCGCTCTTAGCGCACAGATTTGAGGATTAAAAATCTGGTGAAAAATCATTGTTT
>NZ_JBALEL010000032.1:0-62175 GCF_036917935.1 Nostoc sp.
GGCAAATCCAGGAGATTCGAGATAATATAAGATTGCTTCGATTGGGTAATGCCTTTGCTCGTATGCTTCCACAAGCGTAGTTAAAACTCCCAATCGGTCAGAGTTTGGTGTCTTTAGTTCTGCATTAAACAATCTTTCAATTTATATCAAGCGCAGCACAATAATCAGCTTCGGTTCGGATTGGACGGGTTTCAAGCATATAGCGTTTCCTGATCACATGAGATACATCATAGTCCCCTCCTCGCTTGCGGGGAGGGGGTTGGGGGTGGGGTTCTTGTACCTCACTCAACTGAGAACCGCTATAGGTATTACATCAACTCCATCTCTTGCAACCCCTGGCGTAGTCTTTTGGCCTCTTCGGGATTATATCTTTCATGAATAGCGATCGCTTTTCTAAAAGCTGTTAAACTATCTTGATGATTGCCAACTTTCAGCAACACTACACCTAAATTTTGATACGCTTCGGCATAGTTGGGATTTAAGGCGATTGCATGTTGATAATATACGATCGCATCTGTAAATAAACCCAAAGCCTTAAATGTCATCGCCAAATTATAATGTCCAAAAACAAAAGTAGGGTCAATCTTCAAAGTTGTGGCGTAAGCAGTTTTCGCACCGTTGAAATCTCCTGCTGCTTTGAGTAAGTTACCCAAGTTGTTGTATGCTCCTAGTTTGAGCATGGGATAAATTGGCAATTTGATGGCAGCTTGATAGTGATAAATAGCCTGTGGAGATTTTTTTAACCGACTGTAGGCAATGCCTAAATGATAGTGGAGTTCATATAAAATATCATAGTTGTCTTCAGCGCCGGTGATTCCATGTCTCAGCAACTCCATACCTTGAGAAATTTTCCCAGTTTGCACATACAATGCCCCTAATTTACTGCAAACATAGGGATCATCAGGATGAGTTGCGAGAAACCCTGACATCGCCGTAGCTGCTTTGGCATATTTGTTATTTTGAGCGATCGCACTTTTTTGATATCCTGTGTGTACAAGTGCCACCCCAGGTAAATAACCTACTTGCCAATGGGGTTCTTTACTTAAAATTTCTGATACACTATCATCTACCAAGGCATGGTAAGGACGGTCAAAACGAATATCTGGATGATTGCGGAACAGCCTAGACACCAGAGAATAGGGAGATTGTTCTGCACCAACTTCTTGGCGGACGAGGTTGATCAGCAGGTATTCATCTCTAGCGATCGCCTCTCGCAATTGCGGTACAATTGCAGGTGTCAGAGTTTCATCTGCATCTAATACTAAAATCCAATCACCAGTTACATATTTTAAAGCTGCATTGCGGGCAGCACTGAAGTCATTACACCATTTAAAATGATGGACTTTTGCACCGAGTTGTTGGGCAATATTGGGAGTGCGATCAATTGAGCCTGTGTCCAATACTACCATTTCATCCACTACTTTTCTGACACTGCCCAGGCATTTAGGCAGTGTTGCGGCTTCGTTTTTCACAATCATGCACAGACTCAAACTCATAATTTAAAAATTAGCAGTGGGGGGATGAGGGGGATGAAAAAGCAACATCTCTACTTCCTATTCCCTTTGACAGTGATAGACTGTGCATAGTGGAAGATTTGCCTCGATTGTGAAATGTTGTAATCAAGGCTTTTGTATGGAGCAGAAACACGGACAACTGGTGTCAATGATGACAGTGTAATCGATAAACTGCCAATAGAAATAACCAGTGTCAATTTATGCTAATCCATCTGAGTTTACAGGTAATATGAAATTGGTAGCGTAGGCGTAGCCCGTCGGAGACATCGCATCAGGGAGTATTACCTGAATCTTGATTGGACTAACTATTTAGCTGCTATTACCCATTTTTAATGATTATATAACTATAATACACATTATCTAAATAGTCATATATGTAATGAAAAACTCATTTACCAGAACAGCAGAATTACTTCGCCAAAATATCAAAGAATATTTGCGATCGCTTAACCGTTGGTTTTCAGATACACCAGAAAGGGCACTCTTAGAAGCTTACCAAGCAGCGGAGAGAATTAAAAACATTGAGATCGAACATTTTGATGGCAAAAAAATCTCTTCACAATCAGTAAAATATACTGAAAACGTCATGTCTTATTGGCAAGTATACCTTAATAAGAACCTAACTATTATTAAGCTCAGACTTGCTGAATTCCAACTTAGTCGGGGAATTGTCAATATCTCTAATTCTGTTTTATTAGACAAATTGAAGGTTATTGATGAAGTCGTAGAGAAGTACGCTATCAAAGATAAACCAATTAACAATACTCCAGTATTGTCAACTTATCAGCCTTTAAAAATCAACCAGAACAAAATCCAAAACCAGCTAAACTTATTTAAAATAAATGATCCTCAAGTTCAACCTCCCACTCAAAATCCGGGAGGAGTTCCGAGTTCTATTGGCAGAAAAATTAATAGAATTCAAGCAGATTTTACACCGCAGACAGAAGAAGAGTTTCTCCGAAATTATCGCATTTCTAAAAGTAGAACAATAATTGCCTTGAGATTTTTGATCATTCTAATTATTGTACCGCTTTTAAGTCAGTATTTATCTAAAGAGTTTTTAGTAACTCCAATATTAGAAAGAGTTAGAGGAGATAATGTCACTAAAGTTTTTATCAATTCTGACATGGAAAAAGAAGCTCTCCATGAATTACATAATTTCCAAGAAGAACTGAGATTTGAATATTTGCTTAATCAAGCCCCAGCAATTTCTTCAGAGCCAATCCAAGAAAAAATAAAAAATAAAGCAATTGAAATATCGGAAGAGTTTCGCAGAAAAAGCAATGGTAACATTAGTAATGTTTTTGCTGATTTAATATCTCTATTTTCTTTCGGTATAGTTATCGCTGTGAGCAAAAGAGAAATTTTGATTCTCAAGTCTTTTATGGATACCATTGTCTATGGACTCAGCGATAGTGCTAAGGCTTTTTTAATTATTCTGTTTACAGATATCTTTGTCGGATTCCACTCACCAGATGGGTGGGAAGTCCTTCTAGCAGGATCGGCAGAACATTTAGGTCTACCAGCCAGTCGAAATGTAATCTTTTTCTTTATTGCGACATTTCCTGTAATTTTAAATACTATCTTTAAATACTGGATATTCCGCTATCTCAGTCGTTTATCTCCATCGGCATTAGCTACATTAAAAGAGATGGACGAGTAATTTGTAATTACCCAACACCTTAACTCACTTCCTTTGAGTAAAGAATGTGTTTTTTCGCATAAATCAATTAATTAATTATGAATTACGTTAGAGGATGTCTGATATCATGTCCGGCTGATTAGTTGTCATTGCGAACGAAGTGTTCGCGGAGCGTCTCCAAGAGTTGCAATCTCCGACTGATTAGTTGTCATTGCGAACGAAGAGAAGCAATCTCCGAACCCTTGTGATTGCTTCAGCTTCACTTCGTTACACTCGCAACGACTATCGTAAGTTATTAAGCGGACATGATATAGCGGTTCTCAGTTGAGTGAGATACAAGAACCCCACCCCCAACCCCCTCCCCGCAAGCGAGGAGGGGGCTATGATGTACCTTGTATGATTAGGAAACGCTATATGAAAAGTTTTTTTGTATGCATCTAACCCTTGGAGATCCCCCTAAATCCCCCTTAAAAAAGGGGAATCAGTACAGTTGAGCAGATTCGGCAATATTGGTATCAATATATTTGGTTTGTCAGTTTAGGTGTGACGGGAATGTTTATCTTGGGTCGTGAAGCAATGCGTCCGATGCCAAAGCGATGGAAATGAAAAATAGACCTCTTGCATAAATCAATAAATTTGAACCCCACCCCCAACCCCTCCCGAAGAGCGGGGAGGGGTTGGGGGTGGGGTGTTACGGACTTTTGCAAGAGGTTTAATCACCAGATGTCTAATCAGAATTTGTCAAAAGCCACAAAACTAGTCGATGACCAAGAGGGGAATTTAAACCCCCAGAATTGGTTAAAAGTTAGGAATTTTGAATCAAAATTATCATAAATTATAACTTTCAGGAATTAAGACTTCAAAATGTGCTTGTGTATTAATTAGCCGTGAGGAGATTTTATACATGAATCATGATGCTTTTATTGTTCCGCCCGATTCAAAGATTTCTCTGAAAAAAAACTATGACCCAGCTTATAAGACTGATTTTCAGGAAAAAACTGATGCTGCAACCAAATTACAGGCAGATGTTGAACGACTAGCTAATTACCAAAATATTCTCTATGCTCAAAACACATATTCTTTGTTGATTATTTTTCAAGCAATGGATGCTGCTGGTAAAGACAGCACTATTAAACATGTGACCTCTGGTGTCAACCCGCAAGGATTTCAGGTGTTTAGTTTTAAGGGGCCCAGTGCGGAAGAATTAGACCATGATTATCTGTGGCGCTCAATGAAGGCTTTACCAGAAAGAGGTCGAATTGGGATATTCAACCGTTCATATTATGAAGAAGTGCTAGTGGTTCGTGTCCATCCAGAAATGCTTAATAAACAACAACTTCCTTACTTCCCGAATGGAAAAAAGATATGGAAACAGCGTTTTGAAGAAATCAACAACTTTGAAAAATATTTGGTTAATAATGGTGTAATCATTCTGAAGTTTTTTCTAAATGTCTCCAAGGCAGAGCAGAAGAAACGCTTTTTAGAACGGATTGATTCTCCTGAAAAAAATTGGAAGTTTTCAGATAATGATGTCCGAGAACGAGCTTTTTGGGATGATTATATGAATGCCTATGAAGAGGTTTTTAACTACACCAGTACTAAATGGGCCCCGTGGTATATTATTCCTGCCGATCGCAAATGGTTTACCCGCCTGACTGTCGCCAATATTATCTGCACAAAACTAGAAGAACTAAATCTGCAATACCCAACAGTTAGCGAGGAACACCAGCAACAACTTTTGGAGGCCAGAGGTATTTTAGAGCAGGAAGATTAACCTATGAATTTGAGCGGTAATGGCAAAAAAATGCTGAAGTACCTCTGATATACAGTATAATTCATCTAAACAAGGATAAAAAATTGTAACTTTATTAATCCTATTTGTAACTAAAGAAGTTACGCAGATAGTCATAGGCGCAAAATCATGATTGAGATGGCAGAAAATGCCAAAAATCATCCACCTGACTTAAATGCTGCCTTTGATATAGTGGCGATCGCAGCCTCGGCAGGCGGTCTGACTGCTATAGTTAAAGTGCTATCGACCCTACCCGGAAAATTTTCAGCCGCGATCGCGATTGTGCAACACCTCGCTCCTGAACATCCGTCGTTCATGGCAGAAATTCTGAGTCGGCGCACAGATATTACAGTCAAACAGGCACAAGAGGGAGATTCCCTTACACCAGGAACGGCTTACATTGCCCCACCCAATCGTCACTTGTTGGTTAACGGTGACGGCACACTTTCTTTATCACAGTCAGAATTAGTACATTTTTTACGTCCTTCGGCTGATTTATTATTTGAATCGGTTGCAGCTACTTACAAAGATAGAGCGATCGCTGTTGTTCTAACTGGAACGGGTAGCGACGGCGCGATGGGAGTAGAAGCGATTAAAAAAATGGGTGGTACTGTAATTGTCCAAGACGTAAAAACCGCCGAATTTTCCGGGATGCCCTCCGCCGCAATTCAAACTGGCAATGTAGATTTTATTCTCCCCCTTAATGAAATTTCCAGCACCTTGGTAACTTTAGTTATGGGAGAATCTACCTAAGAGGTTGTTTGAAAAGTGGTGACTGAGGTATCCAAAACTTTAGATCCTCCGATAAATTGGAGGACTTTGAGAACGTTATTCCCCCCTTTTTAAGGGGAGCCAGCGCGGTCTTCTCCCTTGGCGCTAGCCTCTCCCTTTGGGAGAAGGGGAGACGCTAAAAGCCATAGCGAAGCGATAGCGAGTCATCGAGCGTCTGGGGTCTCCCCAAGTGGAGCGACTGGCGTGGGCTAGGGGGGATCTAGATACAAGCGTAGACTTTTCAAACATCCTCTAAGCTCAGAGGCAGAGGAGATATATTTTAAAATGCAAGTTAGTGTCACCATAGTTTAATCAGTCTTTGATATTCATTAATGAGGCTCAGAACTCCGTTAATCAGTCTTTGATACTCATTAATGAAGCTCAGAACTCCATTAATGAGTCTTTGATATTCGTGAATGAAGCTTAGAACTCCATTAATGAGTCTTTGATATTCGTGAATGAAGCTTAGAACTCCATTAATGAGTCTTTAATACTCGCCAATGAGTCTTTAATACTTACTAGACGGGGCCCTACCGATCCTATGACTTCCGCAGAAACAGATCCCAAATTTGAAAATCTACTAATTTATCTCAGACAAAGCCGAGGATTTGATTTTACAGGCTATAAGCGCTCGACTTTGATACGTCGGGTATGCAAGCGGATGCAGTTATTGACTATAGAAAATTTTGAAGCGTATCAAGACTATCTAGAAGTTTATCCAGACGAATTCAATTATCTTTTCAACACTATTCTAATTAACGTTACCGCTTTTTTTCGAGATACATCAGCTTGGGAATATATCGCAGATAAAATACTGCCTAATCTGATTAAGAATAAAAAAACCTCAGAGCAAATCCGCATCTGGAGTGCTGGCTGTGCTTCTGGGGAAGAAGCTTATACCTTGGCAATGTTGATGGCTGAAATATTGGGAGCAGAGGAATTTCGCCAACGAGTGAAAATTTACGCCACAGATGTAGATGAAGATGCTCTCAACCAAGCTAGGCAAGCTCTGTATTCAGCAAAAGATATTCTGACGGTGCCAGATGAACTACGGCAGAAATACTTTGAGATTCTCGGGAATCGCTATGTCTTCCGCCAAGACTTGCGCCGCTCAGTGATTTTTGGTCGCCACGATCTGCTTCAGGATGCGCCGATTTCGCGTTTAGATTTGCTGGTTAGCCGCAATACATTAATGTATTTTAATTCTGAGACTCAAGGGCGAATTCTGGCCCGGTTTCATTTTGCACTAAATGATAATGGCTATCTGTTTTTGGGAAAAGCAGAGATGCTATTGATGCATTCTAATCTGTTTATGCCATTGGACTTGAAAAACCGGATATTTACTAAGGTATCGACGGTGAATTTACGCGAGCGCCTCTTAATTATGGCAAATTCAGTAGATGACGAATCTAGCAGCCGTTTGTCTCGAAACTTCCGGCTGCGAGATATGGGTTTTGACACAGCACCAATCGCCCAAATAGTCATTGATATTAATGGCGCTCTGGTACTAATGAACGAAGAGGCGCGGACTTTGTTCGCCCTTTCCCCCAAAGATTTAGCTCGTCCCTTCCAGGATTTAGAACTTTCTTATCGGCCAGTTGAATTGCGATCGCTAATTGAACGGGCTTATACTGAACGCCGTCCTGTAAGCCTGACAAATGTAGAGCGCTATTTGTCTAACACAGAAACCCAATATCTGGATGTACAAATTACGCCTTTGCAAGAAACAGACAGCAGTTTTTTAGGAGTTAGTATCTCCTTTCATGATGTCAGCCGTTACATTAAACTCCAAGATGCCCTGCAACGATCGCAACAGGAATTGGAAACTAGCAACGAAGAACTGCAATCTACTAATGAAGAATTAGAAACTACCAACGAAGAACTCCAATCTACCAATGAAGAATTAGAAACTACCAACGAAGAACTGCAATCTACTAATGAAGAATTGGAGACGATGAATGAAGAACTGCAATCGACTAATGAAGAATTACAGACAATTAATAACGAACTAAGCGATCGCACCACAGAACTCAATCGCACAAATATTTTCATCGTCTCTATTCTCAAGAGTTTCCAAACGGGAATAGTGGTAATTGACAACAACTTTAATATCTCTATTTGGAATTACATGGTGGAAGATTTATGGGGCTTACGGACTGATGAAGTTCTAGGAAAGTCTATCTTCAGCCTAGACATTGGGCTACCCGTCGAGCAATTGCGATCGCCTATCCGTGACTCCCTAGCCGGGAAAAAGCAGTTTCAAGAAATGATCCTTGATGCTACCAATCGTCGGGGTAGGCAAATAAAATGTTATCTGGCAATTACTCCACTGTTTGGCATTGAAATGCAAGGAGCAGTTTTGATGATGGTAGATATAGAGAGAGTCAATAGTATGATTTCTACTCAAGAGATGCAGGAGCGGCAGCAGCAGGAATAACAATTAAAAAAAAACTACAAATTAAATTAAACCCCGACTGTAGCCCGATCCCCAAGGTAACTGATGCTATATGTAAATATAGGGGTCTTAAACGCTTTAATTTCAGATAAAAATGCTTAACTGAAGTGTATTGTATTAAACTCTGATTCGCTCTCATAGCTTTACTGAAGCAGATCGCGCAGCGAGTCGCAGACAGGTCAGTTTTCCTTCTGCATTTCTTGATAAAAACAATTATATGAGAAAACTGCAAATGATTAAGGAAAATTTTAAACAAGCAATTGTCGAAGCGCATCAGCGACTGGAAAACCTCTCGCAGCTTGCAAGTCTCGCGGCAGATAAATCTATAAAGCAGGATTATCCTATAGAGCTTTTGCAACAAGCGATTACCGAAATATCTATTTCTCTAGAAGAGTTACAGCAACAAAATGAGGAACTGATCGCTACACGCCATTTGGTAGAAAAAGAACGTCAACGTTATTACGATTTATTTAACTTTGCCCCAGATGGTTACTTGCTTACAGATGTGACTGGAATTATTCAGGAAGCTAACTATGCTGCGGCTAAGTTATTAAATGTGCGTCAGTCTTACCTGATTGGTAAACCAATGGCTGTGTTTGTACATCAGACACAACGGCATAAATTTCGTCAAATTATGCTGGAATTGCAAGAGCAGGGGGAAATCCGCACAGAAGAGTTACAGCTTTTTCATCAACAAGGAAGTACAGACTTTCCCGCCGAACTGACTGCGATCGCTCTGGAAGATAGTCAGGGTAAAACCCAAAACTTGCGCTGGCTATTCAGAGACATTAGCGATCGCCACGAGAAAGAAGAGAAAATTCGCGAACAAGCTGCCCTACTAGACATCACAACAGACGCAATTATCGTAGAGGATTTCCACAACCAAATCTTATTCTGGAACCAAGGCGCAGAGAAGATGTACGGCTGGCAAGTTCAGGAAGCTCAAGGAAACAACGCTTGGGAACTTTTATCTAAAAAAACCTCACCTCTACTCTTAGCGGCTCAAAAAACTGTGATGGAGCAGGGAATGTGGCAGGGAGAGTTGCATAAATTTAAAAAAGATGGTGAAGAAATAATCATTGCCAGCCGCTGGACGTTGATGCTTGATGCCGTAGGCTTGCCTAAATCAATCCTGATCGTTGACACCGATATCACCGATAAAAAACAACTCGAAACTCAGCTATTGCGTAGTCAGCGTTTAGAAAGCTTAGGCATTCTCGCCAGCGGTATTGCTCATGACCTGAACAATCTTCTCACCCCAATCATGGGAATTGCTCAACTGCTACCCCTAAAATATCCCCATCTTGATGACATTTCGCTACAAATGCTGAAGATTCTAGAAACCAATGCCAAACGGGGCGGTGATTTGGTGCGGCAAATTTTGTTATTTAGCCGTGGTTCTGAAAAAGAATTCACAATCGTGCTTGTATCGCAACTGCTCCAAGACATAAAGCAGATAGCCCAACAAACATTTCCCAAATCCATCGACATCAGCACAGACATCGCGCCAAATCTCGGGATTGTGATCGGAGACAGCACCGAACTGCATCAGGTGTTAATGAATCTAGCAGTCAATGCTCGTGATGCCATGCCCAATGGTGGTAAACTCTCTATTTCTGCCACCAAGCTATTCATCGATGAAAACTATGTCAGGATGCACATAGGCGCAACAGTTAATTTCTACGTGAAGATTACAGTTGCTGATACTGGAGTTGGCATTGACTCAGAAATTCTGCCTCGGATTTTTGATCCCTTTTTCACCACCAAAGAAGTGGGTAAGGGTACAGGACTGGGTTTATCTATATTGATGGGCATCGTCAAAAGCCACAGTGGTTTTGTGGAAGTAGCCAGTCAGGTAGGAATTGGGACTCAATTCCACATATACCTGCCAAGCAAGGAGGGCAGCATTTCTCAAGTAATAGATGAGAAAGAACTGCCAAGTGGTCAGGGAGAATTGATTTTAGTTGTCGATGATGAAGTAGCCATCACTCAGATCACCAAAACCGCACTGGAGTTTTCTAACTACAAAGTATTGACTGCCCAAAATGGGATTGATGCTCTTAATATTTACAGCCAGCACAAAGATGAAATTAGGCTGGTGCTGATGGATATGATGATGCCATTAATGAGTGGGGAAACAGCCATCAGCACCTTGCAAATCATCAACCCACAAGTACAAATTATTGCCATGAGTGGATTAGGTAAGGGTGAGGCATTATTACAATCTACGGGTATTGGTATCCAAGGCTTTTTAGCGAAACCCTTCACCACTAATCAATTATTGAGCTTTGTCCAAACAATATTCCGGTGACGTACCTACACCTCCTGAGTACAGGTAGGTGTAGGCTTCTCAGAGACTCTTCAATAAAGACATTTTCTGAGCTTTTAGATCGTGCGCCCCACGATTCTTTATGTTGATACTGGCATTTAGATCCCGACAAATAGAAGTCTTGCAAGCCGGACAGTTATGTATCCTTTGAGATAAGGGTTTTTTGACCTTAGTGCCACAGCTAGAACATTCAAGACTTGTACCATTTGGGTTTACAGCAATAACTTTCAGCCCAGCATTTTCGCGAAAGTGACCACAGGGATACTCCCCGTGGCGCATTTCGCAGCTTTGACCTTTAGTATCGAAATAAATTGTCCCCATCCAGCGTCATTTATACTTTTAGCTAGCCATGTTTTAGCAAGTCCTTTGATATTTAATTTTTCCACAGCTACGACATCGCACTTGCCAAGTAATGTTTTGGCTGTCTTGAAGTGAAAATCTTTGCGAGTATCGGCAACTTTTTTATGTTGGATGCCTAATTTTTTGATAGCTTTTTTACGTCGATTAGAACCTTTCTTTCTTCTAGAAACTCTACGCTGTGCTGACTTTAGTTTACGTTCAGCCTTACGTAAATATTTTGGTGCTGCAATTCGGGTATTATCAGATGCCACATAAAAATCAATTAATCCAACATCAATACCAACAATATTTTTATCATCAAAATCTGGTTTTATGGTTGGGACTGTTTTATCATCAAGGCTTAAGCTGACATAGTAGCCATCTGCTTTTCTGGTAATAGATACAGTTTTAATATCAAAACCATCTGGTATTTGGCGATGAACAATTACTTTAACTGTTCCAATCTTTGAGAGTGTTATTTTTTCTTTTTGAAAATGCTCCTTTTGGAATTGTGGATAGGTAAAGGTCTTGTACTGACCTTTAGCTTTGAATCTAGGTTTACCCGATTTTTTACCATTAATATCACCTTTTAGCCAACGATCAAAAGCAATCTCAACTTTTTTAGGTACTTCTTGCAACACCTGAGAGTGAATGCTTTTGTACCAAGGGTGGTCTTTTTTAAGCTGGGTCAGAGTTGCTTGTTGACTAAAGCGATTAGGCTTATCTTTTAACTCTGGAATGTGACAAATAACAATTGAGCATCTATCAATGGAGCAACGATTTTGCTCATACCATTCAAACCTTTGAGCAAGTTGATAATTATACTGGCAACGCATCATGTCTAATGTGTTGTCAATAATTTCAGCTTGCTTTTTAGTTGGCTTTAATCTGTATTGATAGGATGTTCTCACCTTTTCGATCTAATTGGTGTAAGTTTTTTAGTATACACTGATTTAGATATGGTTGCAGCAAATTATGAAAAATGATTTTGTTTCTAAAGGAAGGTCTGTTAGCGATCTGAAAGTACATTTAGTGTTAGTTACTAAATATCGGCGTAAAGCATTTACATCTGAGATGCTAAGTAAACTAAATGTTGTAATGCAAGAATTGCTAGAAAAGTGGGATTGTAAGCTGGTAGAATTTAATGGTGAAGATGACCACGTACACCTACTCTTTCAGTACCACCCAGACGTTGAACTCAGTAAACTAGTAAATAATCTGAAATCTGTATCATCCAGGAAATTACGCCAAGAATTTGCAGAACACCTAGAAAGTTTCTATTGGAAAGACGTATTTTGGAGCGGTTCTTATTTTGTTGCTAGTTGTGGTGGTGTTACAGTCTCAACTCTTAGAAAGTATATTGAAGCGCAGGAAACACCACCAGAAAAAACTTAGAAACTGCTCGTTTCCTCCATGTCCTAGATTCTCGTGCTACGCACATTGATTCGCTTGTCAGTCGTCAACTCACTCGCATTCATGAGCCAGCGCTGTAGACGGGTTTCCCGTCCCAGGCGACTGGTGTCCCCACACTCCTAAAAGTGAGGTGTGGGACTTCTGCTAAAAAAGTTAAAATTCTGGAGTTTTGTGACTCTGTGCTTACTCAGTTACCGACTATCAACGCCCTGAAACAGCCCACTAGTTATGCTTGGGTTGAACAAGCGATGCCTGCGGCGGGCTACGCCTACGCTAACTTAGACATTATCTTACTCGACCACTCCCACTGTGAACGCAAAGCAGCAGGTGTAGCCTTGAACATGATGTTTCGCTACCCTTCCAATACTAAAATGGTACGGGAGTTAACTGCGATCGCCCGCGAAGAACTAGAACACTTTGATCTAGTTAACCAATGGTTAGAACGCCGGAATATTCCCCTAGCTCCCCTACCACCGCCTCCCTACGGCGCGGGTTTAAAAGCTGTTGTACGCCCTAAAGAACCTGAGCGATTTCTGGATTCCTTACTAGTCACTGGTTTAATTGAAGCTCGCTCTCACGAACGCCTAGGATTATTAGCTGCTCACTGTCCAGAGCCAGAGTTAGCAAAATTTTATCAGGGGTTAATGGCATCCGAAGCGCGTCACTACGGTATATATTGGGTTTTAGCTGCTACTTACTTCGACAAAGAAATTGTCATGCAACGGCTTGATGAATTAGCAATTGTCGAAAGCGAGTTGCTGGCGACTTTGCACCCAGAACCTAGAATTCACAGTTAGTAGACTAACCCAACAGATATGAAGCTTCAGCTAACACACCTGAGACTGCTTGTCTCCAACTACAAAGATTCTTTTCTGTTCTACCGGGATCTGCTGAAATTTGATGTCGATTGGGGCGATGAAGATAGCGGATATGCTGAGTTTAATACCGGATATCTCAAGCTGGGTTTGTTAAAAAAAGAATTAATGGCTGAAGTAGTCCCAAGAATCGAACAGCCTTCATACATTGTCAATCGAGATAAAGTTGTCTTAATTTTGGCAGTTGATAACGTCGATGAAGTCTATGAGTTAGTAAAGGCTGAGAATGCGATCGTTGTGACTCAACCACAAGATCGTCCAGACTGGGGAATCCGCACAGCTCATTTTCGCGATCCTGATGGCAATCTTATCGAAATCTACAACAATCTCGGAATTGTCAGTTAAAAGTTTGCTGCCAATAATTGTTAGGACTTACGCATTGACAGACAGAACCAAATGTGTATTACCTCTCGTTACAAGGCTCTGCCTTGTAATGCTCTTGTGGGAGGCTCTGCCTCCTGTCAAACACAGGAGGCAGAGCCTCCCAGTGATCGCATTCCCAGGCAGAGCCTGGGAACGAGGTAATAATCTCGGAATTGTCAGTTAAAAGTTTGCTGCCAATAATTATTATGGCGGCAAGATGAAAAAGAGGGGGAAGGGGGAAAGGAACCCCAATTAGGATGACAGATAAATGGCTTTCTATCGTCGGCATTGGGGAAGATGGGTTACAGGGGTTAAGCGCGATCGCTCGTTCTCTAGTCGATCAAGCTAAAGTAATTGTGGGAGGCGATCGCCATTTATCGATGCTCCCTACAGATGACCAACGTGAGAAACTAGTCTGGACATCTCCCATTGGTGCTTCAGTTGAAGAAATCATCACGCGTCGGGGTCAGTCAATCTGCGTACTCGCAAGCGGCGATCCGATGTGTTATGGCATTGGTGTCACCTTGATGCGGCAAATTCCCGTCTCGGAAATGACGATTATCCCTGCACCTTCAACCTTCAGCCTCGTCTGTGCCAGGGTAGGATGGTCTTTAACTGAGGTGGAAACCTTGAGTTTGAATGGTCGTCCATCCTCCCTACTCCAGTCTTACATTTATCCCAAAGCGCGGCTGTTGATTTTGAGCCAGGGGAAGGAGACACCTGCCATTGTTGCTCAAATTTTGACAAATCGCGGCTATGGTGGCAGTAAAATCACCGTATTGGAGCGTATGGGCGGCGCTGAAGAAAGAATTGTGGAAGGTACGGCTGCATCTTGGAGTGAAACGGAAGTTGCGGCTTTAAATGCGATCGCAGTTTATTGTATTGCTGATGCTGGGGTTATCCCATTACCAAGATTACCAGGATTACCAGATAACGCCTACCACCACGATGGACAGTTAACTAAACGTGAGGTTAGGGCAATCACCCTAGCAGCTTTGGCACCCACACCGGGAGGATTATTGTGGGATGTGGGCGCGGGTTGCGGCTCGATTTCTATTGAATGGATGCGGAGTAATGCTCGGTGTCGAGCGATCGCGATCGAACAAAACTCGTCTAGATTACTATATATTGCCGATAATGCTGCCACTCTCGGTACTCCAAATCTGCAAATTATTGAAGGGAAAGCGCCCCATGCCCTGAAAGACTTGCTAGCACCAGATGCGATTTTTATTGGTGGTGGAGTGACAGCAACGGGACTTTTTGATGTTTGCTGGGAAGCATTGCGGCCGGGTGGGCGTTTGGTGGCAAATGTGGTGACGGTAGAGGGTGAGCAAACTTTATTTCAATGGCATGAACGAGTTGGTGGTGATTTAACTCGTATTGCCATCCAACGGGCGGAACCTATTGGTAAATTTTTGGGGTGGCGAGCAATGGCAGGGGTGACGCAATGGATGGTTGTAAAATCTGAAAAAGTGTAAGGTATAAACTGGTGGTTTGAGGATGTTTGAAAAGTCGCAATTCATACTAGTTCTGCCGACTGGAAGTCGCGGCTATACGAGACTTTACCCACCTCCGTGGGTTAAAAAAACATTTTAGCTTGAGGTTTGCCCTAAACTCAGCCTTGAGTCGAACTATGAAACTTGACCGATAAAGTCCAAATCTAACACTATAATTTACGCTTAAAATTGTCCAAATACTTGAACTGATAATGAAAATTAAGCAAAAAGAAAACAGACCAATAGCAAGTCTTTCTTTAGACTTGGATAACATTTGGTCTTATTTAAAAAATCAGGGCGCTCCGGGTTGGGAGACTTTTCCGTCTTACCTGGATATTGCAGTACCTCGTTTCTTAGATATTCTCCAGCAATGGGATTTGACAATCACAGTATTCATTGTGGGTCAAGATGCAGCGCTAGAAAAGAATACTAAGGCAATACAAGCGATCGCTAACGCCGGCCACGAAATTGGCAATCATTCATTCTATCACGATCCTTGGCTACATCTGTATTCAGAGAATGAGATTGAAGAAGAGGTGGCCCTGGCCGAAGAACATATCAAGCGCGTCACTCATCAACATCCTATCGGCTTCCGGGGGCCAGGATATAGTTTTTCTCCAGCCGTATTGAAAGTCTTAGCACGACGGGGATACGAATATGATGCTTCGACTTTTCCCACATTTTTGGGGCCCATAGCACGAGCATATTATTTAATAACCTGTAAATTGAGCAAGGAAGAACGTAAAAAACGGGAAGCTCTGTTTGGCGGTTTTAGAGAGGGTTTGCAGCCTCTAAAACCTTACCAGTGGCATCTGGGTAAGGATAAACTGACTGAGATTCCCGTTACCACCATGCCAATTTTTAAGATACCAATTCACTTTAGTTACATAATGTTTTTGAGTACATTTTCTTCGGAAGTGGCGTTACTCTACCTGCGAATTGCCCTGTGGCTGTGTAAACTTACACGCGTCCAGCCTTCTTTACTACTCCATCCTACAGACTTTGTAAGTCAAGAGGATGTGCCAGAACTCTCATTCTTCCCTGGTATGAGTCTCCCTACTTACAAAAAGCTGGCAATAGTGAACAAAAGTTTAGAAATTATATCCAGTCAATTTAATGTTTTGACTGTGGGACAACACGCCAAATTCGTAGCCGATGCCCGTAAACTGCCTGTATTAGTACCTCAAAAGAGGTAAAAATATCAAATAGCCCTGAATCTTATCTCAACTGGATTCTAATGCGACTATACTATGAATGCTCAGGGATAATTTCTAGTTCTTGATAACCTGTTTGTGGATCAAAAGTTCTATTAAAAGTAAACTCCTCACTTGCACCAATAACTATTTCAGCAGTTGTATAGATAATACATCCATCGTCGAGATGTCCACCAATAATTTTGCCTTCTCGATCAGAAATAGCTATGTGCAAATGTACACCTGTTGTTGCTATTGTACCGTTGAGAGCGATGATTTCAAATTTTTCGGTTACTACTGTACTAATGTCTTGATTAGCAAAGCGAATTTTTGCTTCTTCTAGGCTACCAATGGCACTTAATATAAACCCTGCTTTGATGTCTTCCTGTTTGACAAAATTCTTTAAGCTTTGTTTTAAATCGTCGTGGGGTTTCAATCTGATCGCAAAAACTTTCATTATTAAATAGTCATTAATTAGTTTTTTAAGTAATATCCAGCAATTGAACTGCATAAAAGTTTTCAGGAATTTTACTGAACCATCAAGACAATAAATATTACTAATATAGGACTAGTATTTGATTTTTGAAATGCACGTAGTGGACTGTCTAGGCTTTAATAGTGCATTAGACGTAGACTTTTGTTGGGTGGAGGCTTTGTGTAACCCAACATATATCAGGATGTTGGGTTGCGCTCCGCTCCACCCAACCTACACCCATGACAGTTCACTACAGGACTACCGAGATTTTTTCAGAAATCAAATATGATTCCTATATATAGATAATGTCAGGATGCTGAATATGTCAGATTTACCGGTTCAGTGCAAAAATTTGAAAGAGCAGGTTGAATCTATATTACAACTTTTACAGCAAGAACCAACGCTACGTTCTCAAGATATTACACCTGTACAAACTTCCTTAAGTAAGGCGATTTCTCCCAAATTTGAGATTGTGTTTGCGGGTGCGTTTAGTGCCGGGAAATCAATGCTAATCAATGCACTATTAGAAAGGGAATTACTCTACAGTGCCGAGGGACACGCTACAGGTACAGAATGCAAAATTGAGTATGCAGATGTAGATAAAGAACGTGTTGTTTTAACGTTTTTAAGTGAAGCAGAGATTCGAGAACAAGTAGCTTATTTGTGCCAGCAGCTAGGATTTAAGACAGTACCTAATATCAACCAAGCTGAGGTAATTAACTTGCTACGTCAAGGTTCTGAAGCGATTATGCAGCAGGAGGGTGGTGAGAGTAAATCAGAACGTGCAAAACAGGCGAAGGCGTTAATGTTATTGCTAGAGGGATATATAGCAAATAGCGATCGCATCAACACGGTGATGAATGCTACATATTCAATGGATGAATTTAACTTTTCTAACCTTAAGGAAGCGGCTGGATATGCCCGTCGTGGTAGTAATAGTGCAGTATTGAAGCGAATAGAATATTACTGTAATCATCCTTTGCTACAAGATGGCAATGTAATTATTGACACACCTGGGATAGATGCGCCAGTAGAGAAAGATGCCCAACTAACTTATACCAAAATTCAACATCCTGATACTTCGGCGGTGGTGTGTGTGTTAAAACCTGCTTCGGCGGGTGACATGACAAAAGAAGAAACAGAACTTTTGGAACTAATGCGGGAGAATGGGGGAGTACGCGATCGCGTTTTCTATGTCTTCAACCGGATCGATGAAACTTGGTACAATACTCAACTACGGCAAAGATTAGACGATTTAATTAGTGGACAGTTTCACAATACAAGCAAGGTTTATAAAACGAGTGGATTATTAGGATTTTATGGCAGTCAGATTAAACAGACAAGCCAAGGAGATAGATTTGGTTTAGATTCTGTTTTCGCAGAAAGTATTAAAGGTTTAGATGGCAAAGAAGAAACACCACAATTTGTCTATGCATTTAACAACTACTGTGTAAATTCAGGAAAGCTGTCTTCCACTAAATTTCGTGTATCTGTTAACGGCTATGAAACCCCAAATCAAAATTATGTGCGGATTCTGGGAGATTGGGGAAATGAACTTATAGAACAGCTAATTAAAGATAGTAGCACTGAGGAATTTCGCACAGCTATTACTCGCTATCTTACAGAAGAAAAACGTCCCCAATTATTTAAAAATCTTGCTGATGATTTAGAAGATGTTTGTATTAAGCTGAAAAAACATTATCTGAGTGTCCAACGCAATTTAGATAGTCAGCCCCAAGAAATTGAGACGATGAAGGCGCAAGAGTTGCAACGGCTGAATCAGCAACTCCAGCAAATTGGTAGAGAATTTAATGAGCATACAACAGAAGAAGTTAACCATATAATTAATAATTCTTGTGATGCTTTTGAAGCAGATTTTAAGCAATTGCAATCACGAATGATTCGCCGTTTAGATGAGTTATTAGATAACTTTTCTGTAGCTGAGGCTTATCGACGCGCGACAATCAGCCATCCTCGCAATGCTACAGCACCTTTAATTGCTATTTTAGTAGAGGCATTTTATTACTTAGCAAATCAATTAGAAGATATTTTGGTTGAATCTTCTCAGCAAGTAATTGCGAATTATTTCCAGAGGTTGATTGAAAAGATTCGCAAGTCAGAATATTATCGTCAGTTATATCGTTTATTAGATCATGATGGCGGAATTGAACAAGCGATAAAGACTGTGGAAAAAGTTGTTACTCAAGCGCTGGTGAGTGCTGCTAGTGTAGAGTGCGATCGCTTTGTACGAGAAAGTCCCAGATTTTACGATGAAGGCACTTTTTCTATATATCAATTTCGCCAGACTTTATTACAAACTTCTCAAGGTTACGATGCTGAAAGTATTGTGGAAGCAGAACCAGCAATTAGGCAATTATTGAAGTTAGATTTTGAACCCAAAGTTTCCCAAACTATTCGTAAATCTTTCCGTCAAACCATTAACCAAACACTCAAAACTCAGTTGTTACCAATGGCGGATCAGCAAGCAGATGAAATTTTGCAGCAGTACCCACAGGCGCGTGCTTTTTTAGAGAAAACATTAGAACAAGAAGCTGAAGAAAAAATTGCGAATAATCGCCGATTATTAAATGTTGTTGAAGAAAATATTGCCGGATATAATTCAGCAGCTTCTAGTATTAATAGTTGTTTACAGGCGATGCAATTATATGATCATCTTTTGCCTGTAATTGGGAATGCAGATTTTATATATCTTACCCCTGGTTCATTAAACACTGATGGCAAATTTGCTACTAATGGGTTAGTTGATGAGGTGGTAGAAGTTTAGTATTAATGTCAGTTAAACCTGACTTTTTACGCTATGTGGAAAACCTCTCTCCTAAAAGGCTACGGTGTACACACAAACAAGTCCTAAAAACCTCGCGTGATTTGGCTTGACTCGTTAAGAGTCTCCGACTGGGAATGCATTCATTGAGTCAGAGACTCAATGTATAACTAGAGGCAGCAGCCCCTAATCAGCCATTCCCATGCTCTGCATGGGAACGAGAAAACAATGGGAAATCGAGCTTTTTTCGACTTGTGTATACACCGTAGGGCAAGGAGAGGGGAATGTTTGCGTTAGCAAATACGGGGTGAGATTCCGACTTATTGCACGCAAGTGAAAACCGCTATAAGAAATCAGGAATCTTGTTGTTGACGAATGATTTACGCTTGCTATAACTACTCTGTACAAAACTGGGTATTAGATATTAGGAAAACAGTCCCTAATCCCCAACTCAATGGTTATGACTATCAAGCGTCGGCAATTTCTCGCAATCTCTGGACTAGCTACCTTAGTTACCCAGATACCATCACTTAGCGCCCAAGGTAAGCTATCCCCAAACACCATCCGCAAGCCGTCCCGCCTGCAAGTGGGCGATACCGTAGGATTGATTTCCCCTGCGGGTATCGTTGACGCCAAAGACATCGAAGCAGCGCAGAAGTCAATTTCACAGTTAGGGTTAAAAGTCAAGCTGGGGACGCATATTTTAGATCGTTACGGCTATTTAGCGGGTAAAGATGCCGATCGCGCTGATGATGTAAACTTGATGTTTAGCGATCGCACCATAAAAGCAATTATTGCCATGCGTGGTGGCTGGGGCTGCAATCGCATTTTACCCCTACTCAACTACTCACTGATCCGCTCCCATCCGAAAATTATCATCGGTTACAGCGATATTACGACGCTGTTGTTAGCAATTAATGCCCGTAGTCAGATGATTACTTTTCATGGGCCAGTTGCCACATCTACTTGGAATCAGTTTACAGTGGATTACTTCAAGCGCATCCTATTTAATGGTGAAGCGGTGACTATGCAAAATCTCAACCCTAGCGAAGTGCGGGTGCAGACAATAGCACCAGGAAAGGCTAGGGGTAAACTTCTGGGTGGAAACTTATCAGTGCTATCAGCGATGGTAGGTTCACCTTATCTACCTTCTTGGAACAAAAGCATTCTGTTTGTGGAAGAAATTGGCGAGGATGTTTACCGTATAGATAGGATGCTGACGCAGTTAAAAACTGCTGGGATACTTAATCAAATTGCTGGCTTTATCTTTGGGCAATGCACTAATTGTCATCTTGGGGATGAACCGTCATTTACCTTAATGCAAGTATTGCAAGATCATATACTTCCTTTAGGTATTCCTGCTTGGTATGGTTCAATGATTGGTCATATTAAGGATAAATTTACTTTGCCAATCGGTCTGGAAGTGGAAATAGATGCTGAACTTGGGACAATACGAATGTTAGAGGCGGCTGTCAGTCTTGTTTAACGCGAGTTCGACGGGTTGTATGTTATCTGTCTAAGTAGCGATCATCAAAAGACCTCTAATATCATGTCCGCTTGATTGCTTATTAAACCCGAAGAACCCCACCCCGCCAAAGCTATGCTTTGTCTCCCCTCCCCGCTTGCGGGGAGGGGATTAAGGGGTGGGGTGCAATGACTGTGGGAATCGTAACTAATTATGCGGACATGATAGAGGATGTTTGAAAAGTCGTAAAGTATATTAAAAACCCCGCTTCCATTCCTCTCCCAACACGGCTACGGTGTACACACAAGTCTTTCTGAACGTAATTTATGGTTACAGCTATTTTCAGGTGAATAGACCACGCGGTAGGGGCACAGCAATGCTGTGCCCTTACGACAGATGTGGTTCAAATACTTGAATTCTGCTGTAAGTCTCACAGCCCCTGAGAAACCTCACCCTGGTTTTTTACTACGTAAAACCTGTCCCTCTCCAAAGCATCGGCTACGGTGTACACACAAGTCCTAAAAACCTTGCGTGATTTGGCTTGACTCGTTAAGAGTCTCCGACTGGGAATGCATTCATTGAGTCTCTGACTCAATGTCTAACTGGAGGCAGAGCCTCTAATCAGCCATTCCCATGCTCTGCATGGGAACGAGAAAACAATGAGAATCGAGCTTTTTTCGACTTGTGTGTACACCGTAGCCCCGAAAGATTGAGAGGCTTTGAAATCCCCAGTGTACACACAAGTCTCTTGACCTGCAATGCCAATGCATCGACTGGCAATGCCAATGCATCGACTGGCAATGCCAATGCAGCGACTGACAATGCCAATGCAGCGACTGACAATGCCAATGCAGCGACTGGTAATGCCAATGCAGCGACTGACAATGCCAATGCAGCGATTGACAATGCCATTGCATAAGAATAAGGAAAGTCTTATCAAGCTAAATTTTTAGGCTTGTGTGTACACCGTAGCCGAATTGGAGAGCGACAAACTTAAACTTTAGTTTAAGGCAGGGAGAGATTTATCGAACTCACGTTTGTTTAAACTCTGGAAATTAGCGATGCCCACGGTAAGCTATGCTAACGCACCACAGTGATTTTGATTAATATTTTAAAAGATAGTATGAATTTCTCCTCGCTATGTTACGACTAACAGAAGTAAAGCTCCCGCTTGATCATCCTGAAGATGAGATCAAGTCTGCCATCCTCAAAAAGCTGCAAATTACCG
Organism: Nostoc sp.; assembly: GCF_036917935.1. GTDB lineage: Bacteria > Cyanobacteriota > Cyanobacteriia > Cyanobacteriales > Nostocaceae > Nostoc. The sequence goes on from NZ_JBALEL010000032.1 coordinate 22,133, forward strand.
ACGAAGAATTGATCAGCTATTCCATCTTCAAGCGTAGCTACGATGCGCGTAAAAAAGGAGAGATCACCCTTGTTTATATTCTGGATGTAGAAACGACTCAGGAGACTCATCTACTCAAGCGTTTGAAAAAAGATCCTCATGTAATTGCCACGCCAGACATGAGTTATCGCCCAGTGGCACAAGCACCCAGCAATTTGCCGATTCGCCCCATCGTCATTGGTACTGGGCCTTGTGGCTTGTTTGCGGGTTTGATGCTGGCACAAATGGGCTTTTGTCCAATCATTTTAGAACGTGGCAAAAAAGTTCGCGATCGCACCGTTGATACTTTTGGCTTTTGGAAGAAAAAATCAGACTTCAACCCGGAATCTAATGCCCAGTTTGGCGAAGGTGGGGCAGGTACATTCTCTGATGGCAAACTCTACAGTCAGGTTAAAGATCCTCAGCATTATGGACGCAAGGTGTTAACTGAACTCGTCAATGCGGGAGCCTCACCAGAAATTCTCTATATCAACAAACCACACATCGGCACCTTCAAACTAGTCGGAATCGTCCAAAGTATCCGCGCCCAAATCGAATCCCTCGGTGGTGAAATTCGCTTTGAAAGTCGGGTGGAAGATATCAATATCGAAAATGGACAGGTGCGGGGAGTCACCCTCGCCAGTGGGGAATATATCGTCAGCGATTATGTAGTTCTGGCAGTAGGTCACAGCGCCCGCGATACCTTCCTTATGCTATTTGATCGCGGAGTTTACATCGAGGCTAAACCTTTTTCCATCGGCTTTCGGGTCGAACATCCCCAGTCTCTCATCGACCAATGTCGTTTTGGCGCTCAAGCTGGTCATAAGCTTTTAGGTGCTGCCGATTACAAACTAGTTCACCACTGCCAAAATGGTCGTTCCGTCTATAGTTTCTGTATGTGTCCGGGGGGCTTGGTAGTTGCAGCCGCATCAGAACCGGGGCGACTTGTCACCAATGGGATGAGCCAATACTCTCGGAATGAGCGCAATGCCAACAGTGCGATCGTTGTGGGTATTACCCCCGAAGATTATCCGGGAAATGCCTTAGCCGGAATTGACTTGCAACGGCGCTTGGAAGAAAAGGCTTTTGAATTGGGCGGTGGGACTTATGAAGCTCCAGGACAGTTGGTGGGAGACTTTCTCAACCATCGCCCCTCTACAGCGTTAGGCACTGTGAAGCCGTCTTATACACCTGGGGTACATTTGGGTGATTTGAGTGAGAGTTTACCAGATTATGCGATCGCTGCCATCCGGGAAGCACTTCCCGCTTTTGACAAACAAATTAAAGGATTTGCGATGGAGGATGCTGTGTTGACTGGGGTGGAAACCCGCACTTCATCACCGATTCGGATTAAACGCAATGAGGATTATCAGAGTTTGAATACAGTCGGGCTTTATCCGGCTGGTGAAGGCGCGGGATACGCAGGGGGAATTCTCTCGGCGGGTATTGATGGTATTAAGGTGGCCGAGGCGGTGGCTTTAAGTATTTTGCGAACGGCAAATCACAAAATCTGAGGGGATACGTTTTATGGATGGTTGTTTCTAAAAGGGGAAAAGCGATCGCCTGTTACACCATTATCTGGTATTGCCAATATCAATTCTAAGATCAAGCTCCACCTAGATGCTTTCGAGGTAGAGCTTTTGTTTTTATGGCTAGAGTCGATATGCAATCATACCTCAAGCGCGATCGCAGTGGGAAATTTATCCGATTGTTAAAGCTGGTTCTTCACAAAAGTTAAATAGGGCTGACTCCGTTTCTGATTCATCTTCAAATACAGCAGAGATGTACCATTCACAGGGCGAACTATTCGTATATTCAGCCCAAGCAATTGTTGCTGTTTCACCCGATGGAATCCCTGAATCACTCAATGTAAATGATGCCCACTCTTCATCATCGACAGATACCCACAACTCTGTGATTGCTTGTTCGCTTTCATTGGTAACGGTAAAGGTGAATTGGTCTGACATAAATAGCCTTGCCTTTTAGTGATAAATAAATTGCAGGTTGTCAGTCACCGATTATACTGCCAGTTTTTTAAAAAGTTTTCATACTAACTGCCAAAATGTATACTCATATTAGGTTTCAAGTTTTTTAGCTTAATTTCAATTTATGAAAGAGTATTAAAAATATCACCAAATAATATTGAGTAGACCTCTTGCAAAAGTTCCCAACACCCCAATACGGCTCGGCCAAGGTGCATAGTCCTAAAGATCCCCCTTAGTCCCCCTTAAAAAGGGGGAAATAGAGCAAGCAATTCTTAGCCCCCCTTTTTAAGGGGGGTTGGGGGGATCAAGTCTTATCCGAACTGTATTGCCTAACACCCCACCCCCAACCCCTCCCCGATGCTTTGGGGAGGGGAGACAAAGCGCAGCTTTGGCGGGGTGGGGTTTTTATTTTAGATTTATGCAAGAGGTCTAATGTATTTTTTACTGAGCAGAAGTAGTTGAGAGCGATCGCCTTAATGGGACTTAAACAAAAAAGAAAATAAAAATACGGTACAATGCGTTACTATCATAGCTTTCACGTTCAAGTAACTCCAACATGAAAGAGACAACCCCCGCAGCCATGCCCCCGTGTTTTCAATCACTACAAAAACTATTTACCTTTGATGAATATTTAGAGTTTTTAGAAACACAACCGGAAAACATTCGTTATGAATTACACGATGGAGATATTATTCAAATGCCGCCACCATCAGGCAAGCATGAGCAAATAGTAGCATTTTTAACAATGATCTTAGGGTATGAGTGTCTTCGTCTTAAACTTTATTACGGTATACCTAAAACCGCCACAGTGAAGCCAGAAAATAAAATGTCTGGGTACTATCCTGATGTTTTATTAATGAATTTTTCTAACTTGGCTAATGAACCATTATGGGAGAAACAATCTATCCTTAGTAAACCAGATTCAATTCCATTAGTGATTGAAGTCGTCAGTACTAACTGGAGAGATGATTATCATAAAAAGTTTGCTGACTATGAAGAAATGGGTATTCAAGAATATTGGATTGTGGATTATGCTGCTTTGGGTAGCAAAGAATTGATAGGCGACCCCAAACAGCCAACAATCACAATTTACTCTTTAAGTGATGAGGGTGAATATCGTGGTAAACAGTTTAGAGGAGACGACCCCATAGAGTCGCCAACATTTCCAGATTTAAATCTAACTGTTGAACAAATTTTTTCAGTGCGTTATTGATAAAAACCTATTCGCCGCGCTGATAATCGCCAAAAAGAATGCTGAGGATGATTTGCGATCGCTGTTAGAGAACAGTGCGAGTAGTTTTAAATAAATGTCAGAGGTTTGAAAGCCTCACAACCTACTTATACCAATAGTTTGAGGTAGGTTTGTTAAATTGACGATGCTAGGTTATTTTTCAGCAAAAATCAACTTTTCAGTCAATGTCGTCAAACGCGCATTTCCCGACATTGTGGAATCACACAACAACCTAAACCACTTTCTCTAACTCACCCGTCGCTGGAAACATACAACAAGCTAAATCTCAACAAAACCCTCAAATACTAAGCATTCTGAGGGTTTTGTTATGTGAGAAATACTGATCTAAAAGTTACCAGTTAAACGCTTTTTTGATGCCATAAGCTGCCAACCCTATAACAGCACCCACTGCTACAACTGGAGCTGCACCAATACCAATCGCAATACCAGCAGCAGGAGCGAGTACACCAATACCCCCTAATGTAGCGGCAGCACCACCTCCTAGCACAGCACCACCTGCTGCAAATCCTGCTGCTTCTCCTAAATTATTATCATCATTTTTTGTACTCATTATTAGCACCTCAATGTTTTCTGTATCTATTCTCTCTAGCAGTAGCTTTTTATGCAATAGTATTCTTACTGTACTGAAGATAATTTTTTATGAACTAAATTCCCACTCGCTGGGGATATTAATTGAATGGAAACGAAAGTTGCTGTTTAGTCATAGTGCGGATATGGTTTAAAATTCTCACTCGCTGGGGATATTAATTGAAAGACACCTTAAACGAGTCAGGCTTACCCGACGACGCGCTGTAAAAAATTCCCCATTACTCACCTTAAAACCCTTGTGTTGCGTCTTGCAGCGAGGGTTTATTTTTTGGTGGTTGGGTGCGATCGCAGAAAGGGAGGTTTTTTACAAAATCACGTTAAGTTTTATTTCTATGAACAGCTATTTATTAACAAAATTGGGAACACTAAATTAGTCAAAGGTCTATGGAGATGTTTAGTCAAATGTCGAATTTATCGGGTATTGAAAGAATCAAACTAGAAAAATTATTAGAGATGTCAAGTGGCTACGTTCTTAATTTTTCAGATAGAACATTTGATGATTATGTTCTAGAAAATACAGGTCTTAATATATATGAAGATAAATACATTGGCGCAGGTACATCAAAAGCAAAGAGGCTCAGATCATTTTGGAGACTAGAATCTAATCATATTGTTGGAAAATTGTTATTAGCTCTTTTAGAATATTGGAAATCCAGAAATACGTCTGATGATTTTTATCAGATAACAGAAGATAAGCAAAAATTGTTTGATGAATGTTTTCAAATCTCTCAAAGATTGGTGAATGATACACAGCTTGAAGAAATTCAAAACTCAACCTCAAATATCCTTTTTGAGAAAATTCAGAACGAAATAATCAAAGAAATTGAACAAGCTAAATTTGCAATTTGGATTGCAGTGGCTTGGTTTACAGATAAGAAAATACTTGATAAATTAATTGTCAAAAAACAGGAAGGTTTAAATATACAGTTAATTATTTCTGATGACGAAATAAATAATAATTCTGGTCTAGATTATACAAATTTTGAAACTTATAAAGTACCAAAAACCGGAAAATATGAAAATATAATGCATAACAAGTTTTGTGTGATTGACTTGAATAGAGTTATTCACGGTTCATATAACTGGACTAATAAAGCTAAATTTAATGGTGAAACAATTGATAATTCTTTTAATCGTCAAGAAGCAGAAAAATTCGCCGAGCAATTTATTAAATTAAAAAGGTTAGCATCATAATAAGAAAATTTGATAATAGATAAACCTTAAAATAAGGAATTGCCATTATCAAGTTTTTAATTGCAACCAACTATTGTACTAACCTTGATATCAACGATATCAACATTTAATTTTTTACGAAGAACGTTAAAAATTGCTGTTAAATTATCCATAGTAGGATTTCCTTTTGCAGAAAGCATCCTATGAAGACTTTTACTTGGTTTAGAAGTTTCAATTGCAAGTTCTTCAAAACCTACAGTCCCATTTACAAGTTCTTTCAATATAAGTCTTGCAGTGTCTGGTTCACCATTAACGAAAAGAGTAATTGCTTCCTTAAATAAAGCTGTTGCAAATTCAGGATCATGTTTAACTCTTAAGTTAACTGTTTCTTTAAAGTCTCTAGTAAGTTCCATATTAGCTACCTCTTCTTAGACCCTTTGCCTTTCTCTTCACTAGCTTCTTTTTTTCTGTTTTTGTACTCTTCGTACAATTCCTTAGCCCGATCAATATCAGCTTCCTGAGTTTTCTTTGTTCCGCCACCAAATAAGACTATAAGTTGCTTGCCTTCTTGAGCAAGATAAATTCGATATCCAGGCCCCCAATTGATTTTATATTCGCCAATTCCGTCAAACCATTTTACATTCGATATATTGCCCAACTCAAGTCGTGACTTAGCCACTGTCACTTTAACCGCAGGAAAAGTATCTAAGCTATCGAACCATTCTTTATAAGGACTAGAACCATCTTCTTTAATGTATTCTTGAACTTTCATACTACACACTCCTATATAGTAACTTATATGTTACTATCTGTCAAGCCGGAAAACATACGCCGTCTACGCGAGTTGATGAACAATTCCGAAAGGGATAACGATGACTAGCCAAAAGCCGTTGTAACCATATCTGAAAATTCCCTGTTGTGCGATCGCCTTCATGTAAATTGCAAAATTAGTACAACTCATATTTCATTAACTGACAAGGCAGCGCTCCGTTATACACCGCAATCCGTTGGGATGATTTCAGCCCAATCGATTGAGACAGTTCCTTGTTACCACTTAGCACAAATGCAGTCCAACCTTTGAAGCGTTGTTTCAACACATCGCCCAAAAGTTTATAGAACGCCCCTAAATCGCTATCTCGCCCCAGGCGTTCGCCATAAGGTGGATTGCAGAATAAAACCCCACTGTCTGCGGGGGCGACAACATCGGCAAGCTCCATTTGAGAAAACCAGACATGGTTATCAACGCCGCAATTTTGAGCATTGTTAATCGCTTGCTCGATTATATTTTCATCGCGATCGCTTCCCCAAATAGGTGCAGTCAGGGTGTCTCGCTGGCTGTCCTTAGCTTCTTGGAGCAGTTTTTCTAAAAGGGACAGATCAAAATCGAGCCAATTTTCAAATCCAAAGCAATCGCGAAACAGCCCTGGTGCGATGTTCAGCGCCTTTAAGCTAGCTTCCAGAGGTAAAGTGCCAGATCCACAGAGAGGATCGTAGAACATCTGGTCTGGCTGCCAGCCCGAAAGTTGAATCAGGGCAGCAGCTAGAGATTCCTTGAGAGGGGCGGCTCCAACCGCAGGGCGGTAGCCTCGGCGGTGCAGACTATTTCCCGAACTATCGAGTTTAACGGTACAAAAGTCGCGTTCAATATGAACATTGATCCGCACATCTGGGTCATGAAGTTCTACATTTGAACGCTCGCCCAGATTTTCTTTCTGCTGGTCAACGATCGCATTTTTGACCTGGAGAGATGTGAAATGGCTGTGGTTGAGGTGATCGTTTTTGCCTGTGACATTCACCGCCAGGGTCATGTCTGGCGTTACATAGTTTACCCAATCGATGGTCTGGATGCCGCGATAGAGATCCTTAGCATCAAGGCATGGAAACTCATGGATATTCACCAAGATTCGGAACGGCAGCCTAGCCCACAGGTTGACGCGATAAAGTAGGGTGCGATCGCCCTCAAAGGCTACACCGCAAAACCCCGGCTCAACTGAATGGGCACCCAGTTGCTCTAACTCCTGAGCCGCAAGGGTTTCTAATCCACGAGCAACCGTTGCAAAATAATTCATAATTCGTAATTCGTAATTAATGGCTACTAGGAACTCAATTTATTGGTGGAGATCAAAAACATTATTCCTTTTTCAGAACAAGCGACTTTTGTAACTAAGATTCATCTAGAAATTTCTAAAATCAATCATCGTTTGACGATAGGCATCTGGCAAACCTGTATCAAAACACTTGCCTTTAACAACATATCCTGTTATTCCCTCTTCTTGACGCAATCTTTCGAGACAAGATGTTAACTGAAATTCACCTCGTTCTCGGAAATTTTGGTTGATATGTTCTGCGATAAAGTCAAAAATTTTCGGCGTTAGTAAATACAAACCAAATATACCTAAAAAATTATTTTCTGCCATTCCATCTACACGCAAATGCTTTTGTGCATACTCAATGGCAGGTTTTTCATAGAGTTGTGTAACTGACAAAATCGAGTTTAACTCTTGCCAAACTCCTGTTACACACCCAGCTTTATGAATAATTTCTGCTGGCATTATAGTTAAGCCAACAACGTTTTGATTAACTTGTTCGTAAACATCTAAAAGTTGACTAGCACAAGATTTTTCAGTGTCAGATGTATAAATGTGGTCGCCCAATAATAGCAAAAACGGCTCATCTTGCACCCAATCCTTGGCACAAAATACCGCATGACCATAGCCTAATTGCTCCTCTTGCAATAAAATGGTAATTCTCTTGCCTAAATCTTCGAGATATCGGCTATATTCTTGATTTTGCGGTGAAAGTTTCGCTAAAAGTTCTTTTTTGGGTGGATTTTTCAATAAATCTTCAAATATTTCTTTGTCATCTGGCTGCACCACGATCGCTACTTCTGCAATTCCAGCACTAATTGCCTCTTCAATAATTGCTAAAATCACAGGTTTTGCCCTACCATCTCGATCAATAATCGGGAAGAGTTCTTTTTTCACAACTTTAGTAGCTGGAAACAAACGAGTCCCAAAACCAGCTACCGGAATCACAGCTTTTCTAACTTGATTTTTCTGCATAAGCAGTTCATCACCCCAACTTCTCAAACAACTCCGCCAACACCACATTAGAAAACAAAAACCCTTGGGGATCAATCAAACGCAACCTTCCCTCTGCAACTTCCACCCAACCTTTATCAAAATACCCTTGCAAACATCGGCAAATCTCCTCCACCTTCTCTTCGCCAAACGCTTCCGCCAACGCTGCCAAACTCAAACCCTCTGCCAAACGCAACCCCAACATTAACGTTTCTAACAATACTTCCTTTGGGGGAGTCACATCACAATCAATCACACACCCAGCTTCCACCCACTGGTAATACTCCCTAGTTTTACGCAAACGAGTGAAGCGTTTCCCCTCAACATAACTCGCCGCACCCATGCCAAAGCCATAGTAAGGGCGGTTTTCCCAATAGACTCGATTATGCCGACACTGATGACCAGGTTGGGCATAATTGGAAATTTCATAATGCTCATAACCTGCACTAGTCAAAACCTGCTGCGCCATCTCGTACATTTTGACTGTGGCTTCATCCGTGGGCAAAGGAGTATCGCCAGGTTTGTAGTAACGACCAAAGGCTGTACCTGGTTCGATGGTAAGATCGTAGATGGAGATGTGAGTGGGTAAAATCGCCACCGCTTTTTCTAGAGAATCCTGCCATTGAGCCAAAGACTGATGCGGCAACCCAGAAATTAAGTCTAAGCTGAATTCGGGAATCTCGACTTGGTGAATTAGTTCCACAGCGGCGAAAATATCTTCAACTGAGTGCGATCGCCCCGCCCTTTGCAATAATTCTGATTGAAAGGCTTGTACACCCAAACTTACCCGGTTTACGCCAGCACTGCGGTAGCCTGCTATATGTGCTAAATCAAAGGTGGCTGGGTCTATTTCCATAGAAATTTCTGCCCCAGAAGCAATTCCAAAATGCTTCTCTAGCTCTCTCAGTATACGTTGTAGCTGCTCCGTTGATAGTAGCGAAGGAGTCCCACCACCGAAGAAAATTGTCTTCAGGGGTTGACCAAATGCTGGTGTAATGGCAATTTCTTGACATAGCACCTCAACATATTGGGAGATCGTACCAGATGTTTCGCCCCGCAAGCGATCGCCTACAACAAACACCGGGAAATCACAATAAAAGCACCGCCGTCTGCAAAAGGGAATATGCACATAAGCAGAACTCGCAATTCCAGAAATCCTAAATTTTTGACTCATTTTGAGAAAGAATTAAGTTAACCAACTGCGAATTCGAGACAATGAAAATGAGGAGTTTATATCCAATTTTTTGTCGTTTTACAAAGAAACAATGAAAAATATTAAGATAAAAGCCTTTGGTTATAATAATTACAGATATTGCCCTACTAAACCCTTAGTGTAAGTCAATATTGATGAGTTTATCTTACCGATGAAATAAAAAATACTTAACTTTCTCGGTTAACACAGTTGCAGGAAACAAGACAACCATGCTTGACGCCATTATCATTTTTTCATTTATCCTAGCAGCGTCGGGAATAGGGTTCTACAGCATTGAACTGCTACCCAATGACACGCTAGATCAGGTAACAAATATTGAAGCTTTACGCTTAGTTGTTGCCGTCTTTGCCGCGATTATTGGTGGTGCGATCGGGCTGAGTTTCCAGACGACATATCGTCGCCTAGAATCACAAATCAAAGAAATGCCTCTGGAAGTGATCTTAACTCGTGCGATCGGCTTAGTGATTGGGCTATTACTAGCTAACCTGATGCTAGCCCCACTATTTTTGCTACCCATCCCGGCAGATTTTGGATTTATTAAGCCACTGGTGGCAGTTGTCGGCAGTATTATCCTCTCCGTCACTGGTATGAATTTGGCAGACACCCACGGGCGAGGCTTATTGCGGTTCATTAATCCCAACACCGTCGAATCGATGGTAGCGGAAGGGACGCTAAAACCCGCCAATACCAAAGTTTTAGATACTAGCTGTATTATTGATGGTCGCATTGAAGCCTTACTAGAAACAGGGTTTCTGGAAGGGCAAATTCTTGTACCGCAGTTTGTCTTGCAAGAACTGCAACAAGTAGCGGATGCTAGCAAAGACCAAAAGCGGGTGCGGGGAAGACGAGGACTAGAAATTCTCAACCGCATTAGGGAAGATTATCCCGATCGCATCCTGATTAATGCAGTTGACTACGAAGATATTCCCACAGTGGATGCCAAGTTAGTGCGCTTCGCCCAAGAAATCAGCGGTACTCTGCTAACCAACGACTACAACTTGTCTAAAGTTGCCAGTGTTCAAAAAGTACCTGTTTTAAATGTGAATGATTTAGTCAATGCCGTCCGTCCCAGCTATTTACCTGGTGACAACCTGGATTTGAAAATTCTTAAGGAAGGCAAAGAACCGAGTCAAGGCATTGGCTACCTAGATGACGGCACAATGGTAGTCGTTGAAGAAGGTAGCAATTATGTGGGTGGTGAACTGCGAGTAGTAGTCACCAGCGCTTTGCAAACTACAGCAGGAAGAATGATTTTTGCCAAACCCCAAGCTTCAGCATTGGCGTGAAACAATGGGATGTTTAATTGAAGTGACACTTAGTAATCGGTGCAGGTTGACTGTACCGATTATTTATTGGACTCAATTGCTTGTAAATACTGTAACTGCTCAATTGATAACCCTGTAACTCTTGCTACTTGTTCTAATGGCATACCAGTATTAAATAGATTTATTGCCACTCCAAGTAAAGCTTCAGCCTTCCCTTATTGTAAAATGTCTTGATAAATCGCTGACTCGCGCATAATATCTGACTTCAAAACTCGTTTTTTATTTGTTACAAAAGTATTCCCAGTACGAATAACCTGCTGTCTTAGAGGTTGTTTGAAAAGTCCTCTTGTCGGTATCAAAACATTTTAGATCCCCCTAAATCCCCCTTTTTAAGGGGGACTTTGATTCCGGTTCCCCCCTTTTTAAGGGGGGTTAGGGGGGATCAAAGTGCCTAAAATCACAGCCAAATACTTTTCAAACATCCTCTTAGATTTTACTTGTAAAACTCCCGGTACTTGTAGATTAACTCATCTTATTACTACATCTTGGTAGTTAATTTCCAATATATCAAATTCATAAAGAGTTGCAGTATTACAATCAACACCGCTACTTATAATCATTAATTTCATTCCATTACTGTTAGGATATTAAAACTTGACTAATTTCGTTTTTTTAACTGATACAGCTTGAAGATGCTAAGGATACGAAAGCGTTAATCCCCAAATATACGGATGCAGTATTGAGTCTTCCCATACTAGAAGCTGCAATTGATCTTGATACGCTAGAAGACTCTGGGCAGCTACTACATATTTTGTAAATCGGACAGGATGCTTAACATACAATAATAGTGCTATACCTTTGTAGTTAAAAATTCTCATAAACTACGAAGGCTTAAAAAAATCACAAAGCCGACTTTTGCAACACAACCGTATTTGATGGCTAATTCAATTGTTTCAACAAAACGGCTCGGCAGCCAGTTAATCCACTGGTTGCTTGAAGAAGACCGACGAGAGAAAAAAGGGCCTTACCGCAAAGAAGAACCACATCGCCAGCATTCTTGGTGGCAGGTGATGTGTTTGACAGGTGTAGATTATTTCTCGACCCTTGGCTATCAACCTGGGATTGCAGCTCTGGCGGCTGGCGCTCTTTCTCCTATAGCTACCCTAATTCTAGTTTTACTGACGCTGTTTGGAGCATTGCCAATCTATCGGCGCATTGCTGCCGAAAGCCCTCATGGTGAAGGGTCGATCGCAATGTTAGAGCGTTTACTCCCCTGGTGGCAAGGCAAATTACTTGTGCTGTGCTTACTTGGCTTTGTGGCAACTGACTTTATTATTACCATTACCTTGTCAGCGGCTGATGCCACAGCCCATATCATCGAAAATCCGCTGACACCAAATTGGCTTCACAATCAGACGATCGCAGTTACCCTGATATTAGTTGCATTACTAGGTGCAGTTTTCTTAAGAGGTTTCCGAGAAGCGATTGGGATTGCAGTAGTTTTGGTGGCAGTTTATCTGCTGTTAAACTTTATTGTCGTTGGCGTCGGTCTGTATCAGATATTAACTCACACAGAAGCGATCGCTAACTGGCAAACTGCACTTTTTGCACGCCATTCCAATCCTTTAATGTTAATCGGCATCGCTCTGCTCATATTCCCCAAACTAGCGCTGGGATTATCAGGTTTTGAGACTGGTGTTACCGTTATGCCTCTGGTTAAAGGTAGCAGTAACAACACTTCGCAGCATCCCAAAGGGCGGATTCGGAATACACGCAAGCTGCTCACCACTGCTGCTCTGATTATGAGCTTCTTTTTACTTACCACCAGCTTTATAACCACTCTACTGATTCCCACCGCACAATTTGCATCTGGGGGCAAAGCCAATGGACGCGCCCTTGCTTATTTAGCACATCTGTATTTAGGCAATGCCTTTGGTACAATTTACGATTTAAGTACTATTTCTATTTTGTGGTTTGCAGGTGCATCTGCAATGGCAGGGTTGCTGAATATCGTGCCTCGCTACCTACCACGCTATGGTATGGCACCCAATTGGGCACGAGCAACGCGACCTTTGGTGTTAGTCTACACAGCGATCGCTTTTGTTGTCACAATTATCTTCAAAGCAAGTGTAGAAGCCCAAGGTGGGGCTTACGCAACTGGTGTGCTGGTGTTGATCACCTCAGCCGCCTTTGCCGTCACCCTATCAGCCCACCGTCACAGACAGAAGCGGGCCAAACTCGTCTTTGGCATCATTACACTGTTATTTTTATATACCACCATTGTCAATATTATCGAAAGACCAGAAGGGATTAGGATTGCTGGGTTTTTTATCGGTGCAATCATTTTTACCTCGCTGGTTTCTCGTGTTTGGCGTTCTACAGAACTGCGAGCAGAGCGGATTGAAGTTGACGAACTTGCTGGCCAATTCTTTGCCGAAGATAGCCAGGGAACAATACGACTGATTGCAAATCGGTTGAATACGGGCGATGTCCTAGAGTATTTTATGAAAGAGAAAGAGGTACGTGAAGACAACCATATTCCAGCCAAAGATCCAATTCTGTTTCTAGAAATTCATGTATCCGATGCTTCGGAATTTGCGGATGTGATCAAAGTAAAAGGGGTGCAAGTTGGTGATTATCGGATCATCCGGGCTGAAAGTGCAGCAGTACCGAATGCGATCGCAGCTTTACTACTCTATATTCGCGACCAAACAGGTAAAATTCCTCATGCTTACTTCGGCTGGGTTGAGGGAAATCCTATACAATACTTGCTGCGTTTTATCTTGTTTGGTGAAGGTGACATTGCTGTAGTTACCCGTGAAGTACTGCGTCGGGCTGAAAAGAATCCCCAGATGCGACCTGGTATTCATGTTGGAGGTTGATTCAGGAGTGCTGTTAGCGGTAACAGGGCGTTGAGCCAGTGCTGAGTAAATTAAAATCACTCAGCACTATTTCGTTAACAGAGTTCTTTTTTCTCCTTGTTCCCTTGTCTGCTAAAAGTGCGGCAAATAAACCAGTTATAGAAGTAGCGATCGCTGCTTCCAACTCCAGGTGGAAGAAATTGCCCTAAAATTTATGTAAGTATGAGCTGCTGAATCTGAAATTAACTTTAAATTTATTTAACTTTTTAGAATGCCAGACGCGGAAAAGTCCCAGAACCAGCTGCATTGGCAAGTTAGTAAAAAAACAAATTATTCGCTAGTAGATAGTGGAGAAGAGGGAATGGTGCTTCAGTTGGCTGATGGCACTATCCAGGCTTCCAATGGTGCTGGCGATCGCATTTTGGGACTGACCGCAAAACAGCTTGTGGGGCAAAATTTGCTTGATCCCAAGTGGCAATTTATTCATGAAGATGGCTCTCCTTTACTCAGTGAAACTCATCCTACGAGCGTTACCCAGAATACAGGTAAACCTTGCTTAAATGTGGTGTGTGGCTTTTATAAGCCAAATGGTGAGCTAGTCTGGCTATTGTTTTCCTCCCAACCTCTGTTTCAAACTGAAGCAAGCAATCTCTATGCGATCGTGACAACTTTTTCGGATATTACGGCATCTAAGCACGCCCAATTCGAGGATGACTGTAGTTATGAACAAGATATTCAACGAGTTGATGCAAATGAATTTCAGGCACTGTGGGATAGTCAACGTTTGTTTCAACAAATTGCTGGCACTCTTCCGGGGATAATCTACATTTATGACCTAATTCAGCAGCAAAATGCTTACGTTAACTACGAAATTGCTCAAAGTTGGGGCTACACACCAGCAGAAATCCAGGCGATGGGAAAGGAGTTATTTTCTCAACTTCTACACCCTGAAGATTTGGCGAGACTCCCTAGCTATTTTGAAAAATTTAATTCTGTTCGTCAGGGTGAAGTCCTCAGCTTTGAATACCGAATTCGACACGCCAATGGAGAGTGGCGCTGGTTTTGTAGCTATGACACTATACACAGCAGAACTGCTGATGGATTGCCGGAATATCTTTTGGGGATCGCTTTTGATATTACAGAGCGACGACACATAGAAATTTCCCTGCGGCAAAGTAATGAAAGGTTTGAGCTAGCAGCGGCGGCGGTTAATTGCCTAATCTATGACTGGGAGATTGGCAGAAATACTGTGGAAAGAACTCAGGGTCTAACCCAGGTTTTTGGCTACACACAACAAGAAACTGAACCTACCTTCCAGTGGTGGCAAGAACGCATCCACCCCGACGATCAACAAAGAGTTAATGACCAGTTCATGGCTAGTATGGCCAATGGAAACCGTTATCGGATTGAGTATCGAGTGCGTCACCAGGATGGCCGCTATTTGTGGGTGGAAGATCAGGGGTTTGCAGTCCGGGATGCAAATGGTCAGGTAGTTAGGGTAGTTGGTGCTAGTACTGATATTACCGAACAGCAAGCTGCCCTATGGGAACGCCAACAAATTGAAACAAATCTGCGTGAGAGTGAAGAACGGATTCGGTTAGCCACTAATGCTGCTGAACTGGGTATGTGGTTTTGGAATCTCACCACCAACGAGGTAATTTGGACAGAGAAATGTCGGCAGCTGTTTGGACTGTCCCCAGAAGCCGAAATCAGCTTTGAGATTTTCCTCAACTGTGTACATCCAGAAGACCGCCAATGCATTCATGAAGCGATCGCCCGCTCTCTTGCGGAAAAGGTTGAGTGTAACATAGAATACCGCAATATTTGGTCTGATGCTAGCATTCATTGGATTGCTGCTAAAGGTCGCATCTTTTATGATGCCGATGCAAAGGCGGTACGGATGATGGGTACTACCCAGGATATTACCCAACGCAAACAGGTAGAAAATGATTTGCGCCAGCGCGAAACTCAATTAAGGCGATTAGTTGATTCCAACATTATTGGCATTATGTTCGCCACTCCTGATTACATTACTGAGGCGAACGAGGCTTTTTTAGAAATGGTGGGTTATACGCGAGAGGAACTATTAGCAGGTAAGATACACACACAACATATCACCCCACTGGAATATCACGCTCTCGATCGGCAGGGACTAGAGCAACTTTTAACGGTTGGGGTCTGTACTCCCTTTGAAAAAGAATACATCCGCAAGGATGGTTCCCGCATTCCCATATTAATTGGTGGTGCCTTGGTGGAGCGAGATCCCGCGTCTTGGATCTGTTTTATTCTTGACCTAACCCCCAGGAAGCAATTAGAAAAGGCACTCAGGCAACAAGCAGAGGAACTCAAACAGGCGAACCGAAACAAAGATGAGTTTCTTGCTATTCTCTCCCACGAATTGCGATCGCCCCTCAACCCCATTTTAGGGTGGTCATCGCTACTCAAAAGCCGCAAATTTGATGAGGTGACTACAAATCGGGCTTTGGAAACCATCGAAAGAAATGCTCAATTGCAGATTCAATTAATTGATGGCTTGCTAGATGTATCCCGAATTATTCGCGGTAAGTTGAACCTGACTTTTGCCACTGTTAACCTGGTAGCTGTAATTGATGCCGCATTAGAAACAGTCCGGTTAATCGCCGAAACTAAATCCATCCAGATTCAAATACAGGTTGACCCTAATGTTAGTAAAGTGTTAGGCGATTATTATCGCTTACAGCAAGTTGTGGGGAATTTACTCTCGAACGCAGTCAAGTTTACTCCCTCTCATGGTTCAGTGGAAGTCAGTCTCTCATTGAGTCGTGAATTGACTTCCCACTCAGCACTGATTCAAGTTAAAGACACAGGTCAAGGTATTTCCCCCGAATTCCTACCCCACGTATTTGAATCTTTTCGTCAAGCCGATAGCAGCACAACCAGGGAATTTGGCGGACTGGGACTGGGATTGGCAATAGTTCGTCACTTAGTAGAGTTGCATGGTGGTACTGTAACAGCAGCTAGTCCAGGAATTGGACAGGGAGCAGTTTTTACTGTTAAACTGCCCGTGATCAAGGAGAGTGGCAAAGTAGGAGAAGCAAGGGAATCAGGAAAGAAATTTAACTCGTCACTTCTTCGTGGACTACGAATATTAATTGTCGATGACGATGTTGACACACGGGAGTTTCTCCACTTCTTGCTACAACAGAATGGGGCGTTGATAACTGCCGCAGCTTCGGTAAATGAAGCGTTTATGATTATAGCACAGGCTATACCTAATTTAGTAATCAGTGATTTAGGAATGCCAGAAATGGATGGCTACAGTCTGATTAGGAAGCTCAGAGCCATGCCCAAAGAGGAGGGCGGGGAAATTCCGGCGATCGCTCTTACCGCCTATGCTGGAGAAAGCGATCGCGATCGAGTCTTAGCAGCCGGTTTTCAGAAACACATTGCCAAACCAGTACAACCAACTGAATTACTCACCTCAATTGCAGATTTGCTAGGGCAAAATCATCACTAAAACTACTATTTCTGTTCATTGGATTTTAGGCTGAACTAAACAGTATTAGGTTATGAAGAATACACTAACCAGCAGAATAAACAAAATTTAACTATTACGCCGTAAGTCCCCCACTGAATTCTGTAAGACGCTCGATGACTCGCTAACGCTTCTCTACGAGAGGCTGCGCCAACGCTATCGGAATCAGTGGCGGGATATAAGGCGGTTGATAAGGATTGCATCTAATATTAATTTTTTGCAGAGCAAAGACAAATATTAGATGTATGACGAATCAACAATTATTTTCTTTTACCCGCTTATCAGAAAATACATATCATGCTAAGATGGGCATATCAATGAGGTGATGTTGAGTGTTACACAAGGCTTGCCCTGAGCGATGTCGAAGGGTTGTACAAGTCCGTTTATATCCGTCGCAAGAGCAGCAAATCCAATTAGCTCAAGCTTTTGGTTGCGCTCGGTGGTGGTGGAATTATGCCCTAAATAAGTCAATTGAGACTTACAAAGAAACAGGGTTTGGACTTACTCGTGCAGCGCTCAACGCACTTCTTCCAGCACTCAAAAAATCTATTGATACAGTATGGTTAGCTGATTGTTATAGCCAAGTTTTACAGGCAACAACACTCAATCTGACCACGGCGTACAAAAACTTTTTTGATAAACGGGCTGGTTTTCCTAAGTTCAAGTCCAAGCATGGCAAACAGTCTGTCCAGTATCCTCAAAACGTCAAAATTGTAGATGGTGATATCAAACTTCCAGGCAATGTTGGGACAGTTAAAGCCAAAATACACAGACCCATTGAGGGGAAAATAAAGACTGTTACTGTTAGTAAAGCGCCTTCGGGTAAATATCTTGCATCTATCTTGACTGAGATAGAGGGCGAAAATCCGGTTATTTCAGAAGGTAAAATTTACGGGATTGATTTAGGTTTGAAACATTTCGCCGTTGTAACTGATGGCGAAAAGATTTCTAAATATGATAATCCTAAACACATTGCCAAGCACGAGAAAAACCTCAAGCGCAAGCAAAAAAAATTAGCTCATAAGCTTCATGGAAGTAATTCAAGGAATAGATATAGAAAAGTTGTTGCTGCATTGTACGAACGGGTTAGTAATTCAAGGCAGGATTTTCTACATAAACTTAGTTATAAGTTGGTCAGCGATAGCCAAGCTGTCATAGTAGAAAATCTTCATGTCAAAGGCATGGTTCGTAATCACAAATTGGCGAAAGCAATATCTGATGTGGGGTGGGGAACGTTCACTAACTTCTTGGATTATAAATTGGAGCGTAAAGGTGGGAAGTTAGTTGAAATTGATAGATGGTTCCCCAGTTCCAAGCTCTGTTCTAATTGTTTCTATCAAATAGGTGAGATGCCGTTGGATGTCCGCGAATGGACTTGTCCTCACTGTGGCACTCATCATGACCGAGACGGAAACGCAGCTATCAATATTAGGGCAGAGGGTATCAGAATGCTAAAGGCGGAAGGTTCAGCCGTCTCTGCTGTAGGAGGGGAGGTAAGACCAAAACTAGGGCGAAAGTCCAAGTTGCGGCACTCCCCCGTGATTACAGAAGCCGACACTGTACTTGGTACTCCAAGTCAGTGTGGGTAGTTCACTCTAACTCCCGGCGTCCTTCCAACGCCCTCGCCAAAGTTACTTCATCTGCATACTCCAAATCGCCACCCACAGGTAAACCAAAAGCAATCCGCGTCACCTTGGTAAATGGTTTCAATAGCTGACCGATATACAGGGTTGTTGTCTCCCCTTCTATACTCGGACTAATTGCGAGAATTACTTCTTGAGGTTTTTGCTGACTCACCCGGCGCTGCAAAGCTAGTATAGTCAACTGATCTGGCCCAATTCCATCAATTGGCGAAATCACCCCGCCCAAAACGTGATACTTGCCTTTGTATTCGCGGGTTTTTTCCAGCGCAATCACATCGCGAGGATCTGCTACAACACAAATAGTGCTATTGTCACGATTGGCATTGCGGCAAATTTCACAAACAGGTTCAGCAGATAAGTGAAAGCAAACAGAACACAAGCCTATCTGTTTTTTTGCCTCAATTAAAGCTTGTGCCAAAGCTTCGACTTCTGCTTCTGGTCGCTTCAAAATATGCAAAGCCAGTCGTTGGGCACTTTTGGGGCCAACTCCCGGTAGGCGTTGCAATTGTTCAATTAACCGTGCTAAAGGGCGTGCGTAAACCGTTGTCTTGTCTCCAGAATGTTTTTACCTTAACTATGATGACATTTTTATGTAATTTTTTTTTTGATCAAATACTTTCAAAACTAAAAAGCACCCTCTCGTAACAGAGGGCGCTTTCTCATTTAGCTAAACTTTACTATTTAACCGTTGATAGCAGGAGCGGTAAGAGCTACAGGAGCAAAATCACCAGCAGCCAAATCTAGAGGGAAGTTGTGAGCGTTACTTCTCTGGGAATAATAGCTTTGTATATTACCGCTATTCTAAAAAAATTAACCCTCAGCTTACCACTGAGGGCTTTTTTTGTTTGGCAAAATGGCATATCTGTAAATTAGAGGGTTGCTATGGTATTTGAGTAGGATACATTCCATGCGAAAAGTACTGACTTGCATTACCCCTGGTAGTTAGCCAGGGGTTTTATTTTTTATTTAAACTGAGAGCGATCGCTCTTAAATATTCTGCTGAGAAGTTTATTTTTAGCGGTTTTGATACAAGTGATTTTAGAATTCCCTGCTTTTCGGAATTAATGAGCGATCGCGATTTTAATTCAACCGGGGAACTGACAATAAATATAAACTTATATCAAGTGGAAAAATCAAGTACAACGAATTAACGATGACAGACGCTAAAAATGTAATCGATGGAAACCTAGAGGTTTGCTGTACTTCTCCCGTGACTGGGTTTTACCGCGACGGTTTTTGTCGTACAGGTGGTCAAGATTTCGGGTCGCATGTCGTATGTGCCCAAGTGACATCAGAATTCCTGGAGTTCACCAAATCGCGGGGGAACGACCTCAGCACACCTGTTCCTGATTTTAATTTTCCTGGATTGAAGCCTGGCGATCGCTGGTGTTTATGTGCTTCTCGCTGGCAAGAAGCTCTCGACGCTGGTGTTGCTCCACCCGTAATACTTTCAGCAACCCATGCTAGAGCTTTGGAAGTGGTTTCTCTAGACGAACTGAAAAAACATGCTCTAACTTCGTCTTGATTGGGCATTGGGCGAAACAGTTGGGCGAAACAGTTCCGTTAACAGCACTCAGCACTACTACTTCCCCAATTCCAAATCAACTCACTGGAACTTCCAGAGGTATTTCTAATACATGGGCAACCGCAGCAATCAATTTAGTGGGGTCAATTGGCTTAGATAAATGGTGCTGAAACCCTGCTGAAAGCGCTTTTAAGCGGTCTTCCTCTCGCGTGTACGCTGTTAAAGCGATCGCTGGGATGCGTCCACCTTTTTCTGGTTCTAAAGAGCGCAGTTTCCGAATCAGCGTGTAACCATCTTGCTCTGACATCCCAATGTCGCTAATTAGGATATCTGGTTTTGCTTGTTCAAGTACTGCTAGCGCTTCATCAACTGATGCTACCGCAGTGGCAAAAGCCCCGTACTCCTCAAACATAAAACTAAGAAAGTTACGGGTATCTGCTTCGTCATCTACAACTAAAACTCTTAATCCAGCAAGGGGCGTCGAAGCCACAGGGGAAGAAATTTCTCCTGTGGCTTCTCTACTCGCTCTGCTACCCCTATGGTCTTGTAGCAGCGGTAGTCTCACAGTAAAGGTTGCTCCTTGTCCACTACCTAAACTTTGGGCAAAGATTGTACCCTTGTGCAGTTCTACTAGATGACGGACGATCGCTAATCCTAGTCCTAGTCCATTGTGCGATCGCGTTGTGGTGCTGTCTGCTTGTCGGAAACGCTCAAATACTTTGGGTAAAAACTCAGAACTGATACCGATGCCTGTATCTATAACTTGAATTTGAGCATACTGGGATTTGGAATTTGGAATTTGGGATTTTAGATTACTGCTTTCATCAGTGTTTGAAGAGTCTAAATTTTCACCATCAGATCCCAATCCAAAATTGTTCGACTGACTTGTACTGATCGTTGTTCTTGGCGCAGCCTCTGTCTGCGACACGCTGCGCGAACGTAGAGAAGTAGCGTTCCCGCCGTTGGCGTAGCGTTCCGCAGGAAAGTCTAAAATCGAAAATCCAAAATACTTTGACAGTCTGACTTCCACCTTACCACCTTTAGGGGTAAACTTAATAGCATTAGTTAGTAGGTTCCAGACAATTTGCTGTAAACGGGCTGGATCGCCATAAACTGACCCTACCGAAGTATCCAGCACAGTATTTAATTGAATATCTTTTGGCTCTGCCAGGGGACGCACTGCCTCTAAAGCTGCCTCCATCACCGATATCAGATTCACCGCAGATACATTTAACCGCAACTGACCACGGATAATCCGGGATACATCCAAGATATCCTCAATTAGTTGCATCTGAGATATGGCGTTGCGTTCGATCGCCTCCAAAGCGCGGGAAGTGGCTTTTTCGTCAAGTTTCTTGGCGCGGAGGATTTTTGACCAGCCCAGCATTGAGGTTAGGGGTGTGCGGAGTTCGTGGGAGAGAACAGCTAGAAACTCATCTTTCATCCGATTTGCGGCTTCTGCTTCCTGTCTTGCGGTCTGTTCTCGAATCACTTGAGCGCGGACTTCTTCTGCTTGCTTGCGTTCGGTAATATCTTCAAGGGTGCCTACATATCCCAGCAATTCTCCTTGACTGGAAAGCATCGGTGATGAGCGAACTTGAACCCAACGGGCGCTACCGTGGGGAGCTTGAAAGCGAAATTCTTCCGAGTAGTCCCGACCTTCACAAATGTAAGTAGACCAACTGGCGCTGGCTCGTTCTTTGTCTTCTGGATGAACAGATTCCAGCCATCTCTTTTCTAAACTCTCTGCGGCTTTCAAACCACAAATTACCTGATAGCGGGGATTAGTATATTTGCAGCCGCCTTCAGTATCAGTTTCAAAAATGCCAACGGGCGAGCAGGTACTTAGCGAGCGAAATCTCTCTTCGCTTTGCCTCAGTTCCGTATTCATAGCTACTAACTGCGCGGCTTGTTGCTTGACGGCTTCTGTTTTCTTAAATAGTTCTACGAATACTGTGACTTTAGAAGTCAAAATATTGGGGTCTAGTGGTTTGAGTAAATAATCAACTGCGCCCAAGGCATAGCCTTTAAATAGCATTTGGTCGCTGGTGCTAAAGGCGGTGAGAAAGATAATTGGAGTGTGACGCGATCGCCCCCGATTGCGAATTAAGGTAGCAGTTTCAAAGCCATCCATCCCTGGCATTTGCACATCCAACAAAATCACTGCAAAATCTTGATGCAGCAGACACCTCAAAGCTTCTTCCCCAGAAGTAGCTCTCACGAGATTCTCCCCTAGTTTTTCTAGGATTGCCTCTAGTGCCAGCAAATTTTCTAGTTTATCATCTACTAGGAGGATGTTTACTTTGGGTTCCATCTGCATCGGTTTATTTCTGTGATGAGTGACAAAGCTTGACCATCTGGGAAGCAATGTTTGAGAGTGTCAAAATCCAGTCTACTGTAACAGCAGAAATTGCGGCCTCTGGCATAACGTCGCTCTCCGCTGTGGCAGGTTCTTGTACAATAGTAATTCCTCCCCGCGCTTTTATTTTCTTCAGACCTTGCATACCATCTTGGTTTGCTCCTGTCAATATTACACCAATAACTTGCTCTGTGTAGACATCGGCTGCCGACTCAAACAGCACATCGATAGATGGTCGGGCATAACAAACAGGCTCATCAGTTGAAAGGGCAAAGTGACCTGGTTCAACCAGTAAGTGATAATCTGCTGGAGCTATGTAGATATGTCCTGGTAGTATTTCATCTTTGTCTTCCACTTCGCGAATTTTCAACAAAGTGGATTCTTGTAATAACTTCTGGAGTGTGTTATTAGACTCTTTGTGACGGTGTTGCACGATCGCGATCGGCACAGAGAAGTCTACTGGTAAATTACCCAGGACGATTTTCAATGCTGATAATCCACCTAAAGAAGTACCAATTACCACAATTTTAAATGACACTTGTTTCAGCCTCACACCTGCGGAATGGAGGTTACGTAAATAGCAAAGGGTATTTCATACTGAATCACTCAATGTTTTCTTGCTTCTTTGCTCTTACCAATAACCCATGTTTAGGTGCAAAAATCATTGCTACGACAAACAACAAGGTTTGCAACACAACTATGCAACCTCCAGTTGCACCATCGATATGATAGCTGATGTAAGTCCCCATAACACTAGAAAATACTCCAGATGCCATTGCAATTAGGATCATGTGGTCGAAACGGTCTGTTAATAAATAAGCCGTTGCTCCCGGAGTAACTAACATAGCTACAACCAAAATAATTCCCACTGTCTGGAGTCCGGCGACAGCAGTTAGCGAGAGTAATGATAGTAAAATATAGTGCAGCACTCCTGTGTTCAAGCCGATGGAACGTGCATGAGTGGGGTCAAAACAGAATAATAGTAGGTCTTTTCGTAAAATAGCTATTGTTACTAAAGTAATGACGCTAATAATCACCGTTTGAATAATGTCTTCATTAGAAATACCCAAGACATTGCCAAATAAAATGTGCGTCAAGTCTACGCTGCTGGGAGTTTTGGAAACTAGTACCAAACCCAGAGCAAAAAATCCTGTAAATACAAGTCCAATGACAGTATCTTCTTTAATTCTCGTCTTCGCTTTGATATAACCGATCGCAATAACTGAACCCACTCCAAAGACAAAAGCGCCCACAGCAAAAGGGATATTTAAAACATAAGCAATTACTACCCCAGGCATTACCGCATGGGAAACAGCATCTCCCATCAATGCCCAACCTTTGAGGGTCATAAAACAAGATAAAACAGAACAGACTACCCCAACTAAGGCACTTACACAAATTGCCTTCACCATGAATTCATGCTGTAGGGGCGTAGTTAACCAGTCTAAAAATGCAAGAGTATTCATATTTTTAACAATATTAATTATAGCGTTTACTGATCGCATGATATACATCATAGTCCCCTCATCGCTTGCGGGGAGGGGGTTGGGGGTGGGGTTCTTGTACCTCACTTAAGCGAGAACCGCTATAGTAATTAATCAGATTCATTTTGATTTCTGCGGATTATCTGACTTTTGCTGAGGGATAAATCTCCAAGGGAACCACCAAAAGTGCGTGAGAGATTTTCTTCTGTGAAGACTTCCGATGTATTACCATACGCTAAAATAGTACGGTTAATAAGTACTACTTGGTCGCAGAAAGTGGTGATAGACGCTAAATCATGGGTAGAAATCAAAATTGTATGACCTTCTTCTCGCAATTTCAGCAATAAATCAATCATCGTTTTTTCAGTTTTGATATCTACCCCAGTGAAAGGTTCATCTAATAGTAAAACCGTTCCCTGTTGTGCTAAAGCACGGGCGAGAAAGGCACGTTTTTTCTGTCCCCCAGAGAGTTCTCCAATTTGGCGATCGCGCATTGACCACATTTGCACTCTTTCCAAACTCTCCCTCACCACTCTGTGATCTTTCGCCGCCGGAATTCGCAGTATATTCATGTATCCATAGCGCCCCATCATCACCACATCATGGACACTTACTGGAAAATTCCAGTCTACTTCTTCTGATTGTGGTACATAAGCGACCAAGCTTTTTTTCTGTACAGTTTTTATCGGTAAACCATTAATCAAAACCCGTCCTGTAACTGGTTTCAAAAAACCCATAATTGCCTTAAATAGGGTTGATTTACCGCTACCATTCATCCCCACTAAACCACTAATTGAACCTGCTTGAATTTGCAAAGAAGCACCATGTAAAGCAACTTTGCCGTGGTAAGCAACTGTCAGATTTTCGACATCAATACTAATAGATTTCACTAAAAATCACCTCTAATATTAATCAGTATTTTGTAGTAAGCGGCTCTATCCCCATTTGCAAATGATTAACGTTTTTCAGAGAATCAAATAGGACTAAAGTCCTTACTACAAGCTAATTTTGAATAGTTTAGATTTATTCTTGCATACTTGCTCACTTTTCCTCTAATCCCTGAGTTAGAGTATTAATATTAAGTTCTAGCAACTTGAGATAAGTTGGTGCTGGCCCATTCGCTGGAGATAGGGAATCAACATAAAACACTCCACCAAACCTAGCTCCTGATTCTCTAGCTACTTGACGTTGCGCTCCATCGTTAACTGTACTTTCACAGAAAACTACAGGTATTTTATTTTTTTTAACTATATCAATGACTTTTTCTAGCTGTTTGGGAGTAGCTTGTTGTTCAGAGTTGACTGCCCAGAGATAAGCTTCTTTCAAGCCATAATCGCGGGTAATGTATGAAAACGCCCCTTCACAGCTTACCATATAGCGCTTGTCTGCTGGAACTACCGACACGCTTTTTCGCAGTTTCTCATCAACTTCCTTAATCTTTTGGCTGTATGCTTTGGCATTGGTATTATAAGTCTCTGCATTCGCTGAGTCTAAATTAACCAATGCCTTACGAATATTCTCTACGTAAATCAAGGCGTTTTGTGGTGACATCCAAGCATGGGGATTAGGTTTCCCTTTGTAAGCATCCTCCGTAATTTCCACAGGATTAATGCCCTCACTTAGGGTAACGTGAGGTACATTAGGAACGCTGTTATACAATTTCTGTGCCCAACGCTCTAAACTTAGACCATTGTTCAAAATTAGGTCTGCTTTTTGCGCCCTCACCAAATCACTAGGAGTTGGTTCGTAACCATGAATTTCTGCCCCTGGTTTGGTGAGAGATTCAACAATCGCCTTGTCTCCCGCCACGTTTTGCGCCATATCTGCGATCACTGTAAAGGTGGTAAGAACCACTTTTTTACCTTTTTTATCTAGGTTGCTGGTGCTAATTGTGCCTGGGTTTGGAGTTAACTGTGATTGAGAATTGGAGGTTGACGGGCTACACCCACCCAAACATAGCCCCAATAGCAGCCCCGACGCTACAGCCAATTTTTGTCCGTACTGCGGTAGTTGCATCTGAAAGTTATTGATATTAAATCTCATTATAGCAATTTCATAATCTTCTCACTTTTGTTTCACTTTAGCAGAAGGGAGATAAAAGTGAAAGAATATAGGAATCCGATTTGATTTATGAAAAAATCTAAGTATTAGCGTGGCAAGACTAAAATGTTGCATTAAAAATCTCTGAGAAATTCAAGTTTAAAAACATAATCGGATTTTTCTATTGCACAACTTTAGTCTTGCCACGCCACTACGTATATTTCAAAAATCAAATATGAGTCCTATATTCTTCAGCGATTGAATAGCCAAACTGATAACCTCAAAATTCATTTACCAAGATTGGTATGAATTCAAAGGGATAGCTATAGATAACTTCATGCCTATTGCCTGCTTCCGCCTCATCTGTTCTATGTGCGATCGCCATCCCCACTTCACCTTGACAGTTTGCCATTGCCACTAAAATTCTGACACGAATTCCTGAAAGTGAAATTTTCACCGCGATTTTAATCACCGCATCTAATTGGCGACGCGATCGCTCACAATACTGCTCATTCTCAATCTTCTTCTTGCGAAAGCCTTCATAGCGCGTCCCTAAATCTCCTCAATAATTGCTTGTAGGAACATTTTTTAAGACTTTGGTAGTGTTTTCAATGCTATCTCTTTAAGTAGCTGCTCGAATTAAAATTTCAAAGATATTTTGTTATTCACACTGGTCTTGAGTCTGAATTGGAATATGTTCTGTTAAACAGTTAACTACTTCGTTTAAGGTTTTACTATCAGTTAGAACTGGCTCCGTTGCATTCATAGCAAAACTAAATAATCCTCAATTTTGCTTCTTTACCTCCATACTTTACAAAAATTGCATACATACTACAGATCCAGAATTATCTTTTGGTGGGCGCGTTACCCTTAACTTTTATTAATTAATTTTACTTATTTAGACTTGCTCAAGGAGTTTACTAAAAAATGTATCTCAGAATACGGTTTTTTTGACAATAGTCGGTTTTATAGGTATCGCTCTGTGCGCGATCGCAAAAGTTTTCGGTCTACTGCTCCTACCAGGAAAAACCCGTCTACGTAAAAACCGGTTCCTAACAGTTAAAAAGACAGCAACTCCAACCCACAAGGAAGCATCTATAGCTGTTTACAAAGATTGTTCAAACTTTCAGCCAGTCTCTTATTAACTCAGCAGTGCTGGGTCATTTTACATTGCTTAGTCTAAATTCCAGTGAAAAGAATATTAGAGGAAAAAAGCGAACCTGTTGCAATAAACTGTATTTCTAAGTTCTGACTTAAGCTTGATTCTTTCCTTTTCTCATTTTAAGGAGCTTTTTGAATGGTTTAAAAATTTTTGTTGTTTGCATCACAAACAAATATTTTATTATTGTGAAATAGCTTACAGACAAATCTTGTATTTAGGTTTTTTAGTATTTTGATTAATGCAAAAATAAATACATTATGGAAATATTAGTTTGTTAACTAACTAACTTTTAAAAGTTTAATATTTATTGTTTTGACAATTCATAAAAATTTACTTAAGCTAAAGGATAGGTTAAGCAAATCAACAAACGGCAGCAATTTGATTTAGCTACATCCAGAATTGTTGTTGCAGACTATTGGCATGAGGAAATGAATCAAAATCAAAATTATTCTATGTAGGCAATTTAACCAGATTGGGCTACAAAAAGCTAAGAGATGATTAAGCGTATTGCACCGCGCAGATATTGAACAGATTTCGGTCAATTATGGATGGATACTTGTGGTGATGTTAGTGAGTGTCCATCAATTATTGAAGTTTGACTAGTGATTTTAGATTTTTGATTAGGGTCTTCTAGTTTATATCTCGTCTGGGACGGAATAAATCTAAAAGACGCTCGCTAAGACTGCGCGATCGCCAATCCAAAATCCAAAATTTATTGACCAAAGTGCGGTAGATATGTCCAGGAGAAGACGATGATTGAGTATTTGACATCCTTGAACGACCACAATTTGCCCTATCCAGATACGATTCATCCCATCGTTGTCCACTTCGTAATTGCGATGGTGTTGTTTTCCTTCTTCTGCGATGTAATTGGGTATTTTACTGGTAAATCCGGTCTTTTTGAGGTGAGTTGGTGGAATATGTTAGTTGCCACGATCGCCATCTTCGTCGCGATTATTTTTGGTCAGTTTGAAGCAGGATTAGCACAGCCTTACAGTTTAGCGAAATCGGTGCTGAATTTACATACGCTAATTGGTTGGTCGCTTTCAGGAATTATCACAGCGATTACAGCTTGGCGCTATGTAATTCGTGCCCGTAACCCGCAAAAAGTACCGATTTATTATTTGGGAGCCGGACTAATTTTAACCTTAATAGTTGGCTTACAAGTATATCTCGGCGATGAGCTTGTTTGGGTATATGGATTGCATACCGTACCAGTTGTGG
The DNA here is from genome assembly GCF_036917935.1 of Nostoc sp. Taxonomy (GTDB): domain Bacteria; phylum Cyanobacteriota; class Cyanobacteriia; order Cyanobacteriales; family Nostocaceae; genus Nostoc. Next base: position 50,519 of record NZ_JBALEL010000032.1, read on the forward strand.
AAGCAGTAAAGGATGGTCTGTTGCGATGAACTCAGAATTAATTGACCAATTGAGCGGCTCTCTAGGCGCAAACGGATTACCTTACACAATTCCCATTCATCCCAACTTAGTCCATCTGACAATAGGTTTGTTCATCATTGCGATGACCTTTGATATTGTTGGTGTTCTGTTCCCCTTTGAAAAATGGGTCTTCAAATTTTTAGCAATTACTGTGGAACGTGACAACTTATTTAATGTTGGCTGGTACAACATGCTAGCTGCCAGCATCATTACATTTTTCACAGTGGCAGCAGGCTTTTACGAAATGCTGTTGGCAGCACCACCAGCTGATCTGAAGAGTGCCTGGGGATTACAGGCAATGGAAACTATGCTTTGGCATGGTGTGGGTGGTGTGTTCTTATTAGCGCTGATTGTTGGCATGACCATCTGGAGAGCATGGCAGCGCTTCGTTTGGGGCAAACAAGAATATAAACAGACAGATAGAGAAGTGCAATGGATCTATCTGTTCGCAGGGATAGCAATCATGTTCATTCTGTACATCCACGGCACACTAGGAGCGCAACTAGCCGCCGAATTTGGCGTACACAATACAGCAGATAATTTGCTGCGATCGCACCAAGACCTCAACACAACACTCAAGTAAGTCATTTGCCCAATGCCCAATAACCAAAGACCATGAAAATCCAGAAGATTTTAAATATTTTGACGCTGCTTACAGGCGCGATCGCAGTGACTGTTACCAGTCTCTGGATCGGTAAACAGGCTTACTCCTGGCTTCCTCCCCAAGCAGCAGCCGAATCCCTACTCATTGATGATTTGATTAGCTTCTTAGTAACCCTCGGTGCCTTCATCTTCTTGGGAGTAACAAGTACTCTGATGTATTCTGTCATCTTCCATCGGGCAGTCAAAGATGACTTCACTGACGGCCCCCCGATTGAAGGTAATATCACCCTAGAAGTTGTCTGGACAGCAATCCCAATTCTCTTGGTGTTTTGGATTGCAAGCTACAGCTACCAAGTTTACGAACAAATGGGAATTCAAGGCCCATCGGAAATAGTTCACTTGCATAATCCGCTGGCAATGGAATCAGCTTATGCAGCACCAGCTAAAGCCTTAGCAGAACCAGTTGAAAAAATCGACGTACTAGCTAAACAGTGGGCGTGGGTTTTTCATTACCCAGAAAGAGATATTACCAGTACCGAATTGCATTTACCTAGCGATCGCCGGGTACGTTTAGCACTGAAATCACAGGATGTTTTGCACGGCTTCTATATTCCTGCCTTCCGCCTCAAGCAGGATATTATTCCTAACCACGCGATCGACTTTGAATTTACTCCCATCCTTCCCGGACAATACCGATTGACCGATTCTCAATATAGCGGTACATACTTTGCGACGATGCAAGCGAATGTAATCGTTGAATCTCCTGAAGATTATCAGCAATGGCTAGCGCAAGCTGCAACCCAAAAGCCATCCCCAGCAAAGAATCAAGCAGCCTCTGAGTATGCTCAAACATCTAATCAATCAGTCCAAACAGGTTGGGTTACAGTTCCACCTGCTGCACCTCCTCTAGTCAATTCACCTGGTTGAAAGGAAAGTAACCCATGACTAATGTTCCTATTGAAGGCATCCTTCTCCCTGATGAGAAGCATAACCACGAATCTCCGAGTAGCTGGAAAGAATACTTCAGCTTTAGTACTGACCATAAGGTAATTGGTATCCAGTATCTCGTTACCTCATTTTTCTTCTTTCTCGTCGGCGGTATATTTGCGATGGTGATGCGGGGAGAACTGATGACACCCGAATCAGATTTAGTCGATCGCACCGTCTATAACGGGATGTTCACCATGCACGGCACCATAATGCTGTTTTTATGGACATTTCCCTCCCTAGTTGGTTTTGCTAACTATCTCGTGCCTTTAATGATTGGGGCGCGAGATATGGCATTTCCTCGCCTGAACGCCGTCGCCTTTTGGATGGTACCAGTAGTTGGGATTTTGATGATGGGTAGCTTCTTTGTCCCTGGAGGTCCTGCCCAAGCCGGTTGGTGGTCTTACCCGCCAGTCAGTCTCCAGAATCCCACAGGTAACTTAATTAATGGTCAAGTTATCTGGCTCTTGGCGGTGGCAATATCCGGCGTATCCTCAATTATGGGGGCAGTCAACTTTGTCACCACAATCGTCAAGATGCGGGCCCCAGGCATGGGCTTCTTTCGGATGCCCTTGTTTGTCTGGGCAGTATTTAGCGCCCAGATCATCCAACTATTCGGACTACCTGCACTGACAGCTGGTGCGGTGATGCTGCTACTCGACCTCACAGCTGGCACCGCCTTTTTCGACCCCGCCAAGGGTGGGAATCCAGTTATGTTCCAGCATTACTTCTGGTTCTACTCCCACCCCGCCGTTTACGTGATTATTTTGCCTGTATTCGGCATTTTCTCCGAAATTTTCCCAGTTTATTCACGTAAACCCCTATTTGGTTACAAAGTAGTTGCCGTTTCATCTATCTTAATTGCCATAGTTAGCGGTATTGTTTGGGTACACCACATGTACGTCAGTGGTACTCCTGGCTGGATGCGGTTGATTTTCATGCTGACAACGATGTGTGTATCTGTCCCCACAGGAATTAAAGTATTTGCTTGGGTGGCAACTATTTGGGGCGGTAAACTGCGGCTAAATACCGCCATGCTTTTCGCCTTGGGCGGATTAATCATGTTTGTCTTCGCTGGCATCACAGGCATCATGCTTTCCTCAGTGCCAGTCGATGTCCACGTTAACAATACTTATTTTGTAGTGGGACACTTCCACTACGTCCTCTACGGCACCGTGACAATGGGCTTATTTGCTGCCATCTATCACTGGTTCCCCAAAATGACTGGGCGGATGTACTCCGAAAGCTGGGGTAAAATCCACTTCTGGTTAGCCTTCATCGGCACCAACCTCAACTTTTTGCCCATGCACCCATTAGGATTGCAAGGGATGTTACGCCGAGTTGCTTCCTACGCCCCAGAGTATCAATTCTGGAACATCATCGCTAGCCTCGGTGGATTCCTCTTAGGAATGTCCACCTTGCCCTTCATATTCAACATGGTGATTTCTTGGATGCAAGGCGAGAAAGCACCCGCTAACCCTTGGCGAGCAATTGGACTAGAGTGGTTAGTTTCTTCACCCCCCCCAGTAGAAAACTTTGAAGAAACTCCCATCATCATCTCCGAACCCTACGGCTACGGCAAATCAGAACCCTTAACAGCCAACCTCCCAGAATAACCCAAAAACCCTCCGCGCACCTCCGCGCTTCCCTCCGCGTACCTTTGCGTTTCAAACTCCCCCTCAAAAACCAAAATGGACAGCTATATAAATTCCCACGAATTGCCCCACACAGCCGCAGAACATACCCACGACGAAGAAGGCAACAAAATGTTTGGCTTCATTGTCTTCCTCCTCTCAGAAAGCGTCATCTTCTTAAGTTTTTTCGCCGGATATGCCATCTACAAAACAACAACACCTAACTGGCTACCAGCAGGTGTTTCTGGACTAGAAGTAAAAGAACCGGCAATCAACACAGTAATTCTGGTTGCTAGTAGCTTTGTAATTTACTTAGCAGAACGCGCCCTTCAACGCCATGACTTAGTGAAATTTCGCCTATTTCTCTTGGCAACAATGGCAATGGGAACTTACTTTTTAGTTGGACAGGCGATTGAATGGAACGGCCTCACCTTTGGTTTCACATCAGGGGTATTTGGTAGCACATTCTATCTTCTAACAGGCTTCCACGGTTTGCACGTTTTCACAGGTATTTTGTTGCAGTTGATAATTTTGGTACGTTCTTTCCTACCTGGCAACTACGACACAGGTCACTTCGGCGTCAATGCAACTTCATTGTTTTGGCACTTCGTCGATGTTATCTGGATTATTTTGTTTATCCTTATCTATGTTTGGCAGTAAAGATTGATGGAAGAAAAACCCAGAGAAATTATCTGGGTTGGTGTATGGGGCATTGTTAATTACTTCTATGCCCCATACACCATTCACTGTAAGAAGTATACTTAGCTCTCGTCTCAACCTTTTAAATTAACCTTCTCCTCAAACTTTGACACATCTTGATGAGATAAAAATTTTTCACTACTGTGATAACTTCTTCGCCATTGTTCGAGCTTATCTATAGATATTGATTTAGATATGACATTCACACCATTTCCTCGCCAAGCAACTTCTGCATCTGTTGTGAAAACCCCGCACTCTAATTGATCTAGCCTCATATTCCAATATTCGCTAAACCGACCTTTTAAAGTAATAACTTGCTCAAATACCTTGTTTCTATGCTTATTTCTTCTTTTTCGTTCTGTTGCTCCAGTTGCTTCTGTATCAATAAACTTAGTTTCAATTAAAAACAGACTACCTTTAAAGGTCAGAAAGACAAAATCACACTTCCCTAAATCTGTATAATCTGAAATTGGAGACTTTTCAAATAACAGCAATTCAACGCATGAGGGAAATAATTCTTTAATATTCAGAAATAAATAAGCTTGCAATAGAAGTTCCTTATCATAAGGAAATAATATTACTCCTTCAAAAAATTTTTGAATGTCCTCGTGAGTTTGGGGTTGAATTCTTTTACAGTATGAAACAAATTTATGTAGCTCGTTTACAATCATCAAGTTCTAACTCCTTCCCCCGGTCGCAGCCTTAAGGGTATTAGCATAAAAAGATACCACTCCCTCAAGGAAATTATCATCCGCATAAGTAACTAAAAAAACGATTATAATCCTCAATACTTAAGACAATTTACTGTTGACAGTTCAATAAAACTAATTTTTAAGCTGCTTTTCAGTATTGGTGGATTCTTCACTTCTGGCATCAGCTACCAGTCAGCGATTTTATATGAGCAGGAAAACTGGCGTTTTGCAAAGCTTGAACGGTTATTCTAGAATCTTGTACGCAAAATTGCCAACCCAAGCGAACAAATTTATGGGAATTTTCAGTTTTGATAATTCCGATTACTGGCATTTTTGCCTTTTCTTTGTCTACTGAGTGGTCTTGCAAAATTGTTTTTAAGCGATGTAGGTAATCGATATCACCTGCTTGCTGAGGGTTTAACTCCACCATCACCATTTGTACTGTTTCTACTGGTTCTGCATCTTCAAGGATAAATTGAGTTTGCTCGTCACGTCGATCTACTTTTCCCCAAATAATCAATCTCGTATCAACTTGGAGTATGGAACTAATACGTTCATAAGTTTTCGGAAAAACTACAGCTTCTGATTGTGTAGTTAGGTCTTCTATTTGCAAGATTGCCATCTGATCGCCTTTTTTTGTCACGACTTTTTTGACGTTATTTAACATGACAACTGCACAAAGCCTTGTTTCTTCCCTTTGCTCTCCCAGTTGCGAAAGGTTAATTGGTGTCAAAAGTGGTGCTATTTGTCGTAAGGATTTCAGTGGATGATCTGATACATAAAAGCCTAATAATTCTTTCTCCTTTTGCAACTTTTCCTGTGGGGTAAAATCCATTATAGGTTTAGATTTTGGAGCAGTTTCAAAGGCATTACTTGCTCTCTTGTTTTGAGTCGAAGAAAATCCTTCACCTAATAAATCAAACAGATTCCCTTGACCACTGGCTCTATCTTTCGCACGAGATTGTGCCCAATCATACACTAATTCTGAGTCATTAATTAACTGTTGGCGGTTGGCTTCAATTTTGTCAAAGGCTCCACAATAAATCAGCGACTCCAAAGTTCGGCGGTTAACAGCACGTAAATCCACGCGATCGCAAAAATCAGCAAGGGATTTAAACTCTCCTGTCTCATTCCTCGCCTCTAAAATACAAGCGATCGCATTTTGTCCCACGTTACGCACCGCCGAAAATCCAAACAGAATCTTTCCTGCCGTTGGCGTAAAATCAACACCAGAACGATTAATATCTGGCGGATCTATGGAAATCGCCATATTTGTACAGTTAGTAATGTATCTCTGTACCTTATCGGTATCACCACTGTTAGCCGTTAACAGTGCCGCCATATATTCCAATGGGTAATTAGCTTTTAAATATGCTGTTTGATAAGTTACATAACCATAGGCAGTGGAATGGGATTTATTGAAGCAATTGGAAGCTATTAAGCCATTTTTGATCGTAAAATTATGGTCACGCGCAAGCCCAATGTCATAGACATTTTGTTTACCCAAATATTTACGTGTGGCTATTTTGATCATCCTACCCTACCTCGAAAAATTTTTGCGAAATTGATAAATTTATGAAGTTTGTAGTATTAATAAGGCTTGTAATACAAAATTATATCACTAGAAAACACTGCTATACTCTTACACAAAAGTAGCCAATATATATCAAAACTTTGGCAAACTATTCAATAGATGGTTGGTAGCCATCTATTTGCTGTTTTCAAAACTTATTAAACATATTTCAATACATATTAATCCGCTTAGTCAGATGAATGGGGAGTGGGAAGCAAAGGAGAATAACCAATGCTCCATGCCCAATAACCAATACCCAATTTCGGCCAATATGTACTAGAATCAATGACTTGAGTCACAAAGAGAGCAATCATGGCATCCATCCGCGAGTTGCACCAACAGCTGGTTAAAAAAGAACGTTCTGCCGTTGAAATTACCCAAGAAGCTTTAGAGCGCATTCAAGCGTTAGAGCCGAAATTGCACAGTTTTTTATGTGTGACGGCAGATCGGGCATTAGAGCAGGCTGGTGCTGTGGATGCCAAAATTGCTGCGGGAGAAGAAATTGGGCTGTTAGCAGGGATTCCTGTGGGTATTAAGGACAATATGTGTACCAAGGGAGTTCCTACCACCTGCGCCTCCCGGATTTTGGAAAATTTTGTGCCGCCTTATGAATCAACGGCGACGCAAAAATTGGCAGATGCTGGGGCGGTAATGGTAGGCAAAACCAACTTGGATGAGTTTGCAATGGGTAGTTCCACAGAAAACTCTGCCTACCAAGTTACGGCTAATCCTTGGGATTTGTCACGAGTTCCAGGTGGTTCTTCAGGGGGTTCGGCGGCGGCGGTGTCGTCCCAAGAATGTGTAGTTGCTCTCGGTTCTGATACTGGCGGTTCGATTCGCCAACCTGCGTCTTTCTGCGGTGTTGTGGGGATGAAACCAACTTATGGTTTGGTTTCCCGTTATGGTTTGGTGGCTTACGCTTCGTCTTTAGATCAAATTGGGCCATTTGCAAACACGGTAGAAGATGCGGCAATATTATTAAGTGCGATCGCAGGTTACGATCCTAAAGACTCTACCAGCCTAAAAGTTGACATTCCCAACTATGCTGCTAGCTTAAAACCAGACTTCAAACCCAGAGGTCAGCTAAGAATTGGTATCATTAAAGAAACTTTTGGTGAAGGTTTAGACGCTGTAGTGGAACAAGCTGTTACCAAAGCAGTAGATCAACTACAAAGTTTAGGAGCGGAAATTCATATAGTTTCCTGTCCCCGCTTTCGCTATGGCTTACCCACCTACTACATCATCGCCCCATCAGAAGCATCAGCAAACCTGGCTCGTTATGATGGCGTTAAATATGGTTATCGCGCTCCTGATGCGGATAATCTGCTATCGATGTACACTCGTACCCGTGCCGCTGGTTTTGGTACAGAAGTCAAACGCCGGATTATGATTGGCACTTATGCCCTTTCAGCTGGTTATTATGACGCCTACTACTTGAAAGCACAAAAAGTCCGTACCTTGATTAAGCAAGACTTTGAAAAGGCTTTTGGTGCGGTTGATGTGTTAGTTTGTCCCACATCTCCCACTACAGCATTCAAAGCAGGGGAAAAAACTACTGACCCCTTGAGCATGTATTTAACTGACTTAATGACTATTCCTGTGAATCTTGCTGGTTTACCTAGTTTAAGTTTGCCATGTGGTTTTGACGATCAGGGGCTACCGATAGGATTACAGCTAATTGGCAATGTGCTGCGAGAAGACCAACTGTTTCAGGTAGCTTATGCTTATGAGCAATCTACTACTTGGCATCTGCGAAAACCGCAAATATCTTGAAAATAGGTATGGGGCAATTCAATTTTAGATTTTGGATTGACGATAGCGGAGCGTTAGCGAGTCCGCGATAGCGAGTATTCGAGCGTCGCGTCTTTGGGATTAAATTTCAATCTAAAATCCAAAATCCAAAATCCAAAATCCAAAATCTAAAATTCTTACTCCTCTGCTCTCTCATCTCCTCACTCCCCACTCTCTCTGCCTTTTTGGTCATTTGTTAGTCCAGGGCGAACGCATCTTATTTACTAATAAAAACTAAGATAAATTTCAAAATGACATAGAGAATTGTAAAATTTGATGAAATGATAACTAAAATAAATCGATTCTTTTTGAAAAACCAGAATCAGCTTATCTGAGCATAAATCACTATTTATTAATACTAAAATAACTCAATATTCGAGTCAATAAAAGTGTGTTGATATAGAGAAAAAGTGAAATATTTCCTAAAAAATCAAATTGAATTTCTGATATATAAATTTAAGCTAACGCTAAAACTCTTGCTAAATACTTATCATCCATCGCAGCGATAAACTGTTTGTTTTTTATTCCACGTTTCACACGCTTCTCTTGATTTAAAAGATTAACTGCAATATGTCTGAGAATTGCAATATTCTGTGGAGCATTATCTTTTCTAATCCGACAGTCATCTTCCCCCAAGCCAACATCTAATATCCAATGTAATGAATTCTCAATTCCCCAATGACTACGAACAGAATTACCAAATTGTTTAGCATTTGACTCAAGACTACTGATAAAATAACGAGTTTCAACTGTTGTTTCACCATTTAATGAACGGACGGATTCTACCATCCCAACACTATTAAAGTTTGACCAAACCGAACCTGGGTTAAGCTGAGACTGAATTTGAGATAACATCACATAGTTGCGAATTTCGTAACGACCATGCCCCATCTCTTCTGTTTTATATGTACTATGTTGAATCCCCTGAAAACCCGTACTTATGCCTAGTTGGAATAGCTTTTCGACTTCATCATAAAGATTTACTTGGTTCTTTTTTAATGGAATTACATAATCTGCATAATGCTAGAGTGATTAACTTCACAATTTATTTTTGGCAACCTATTGCATCAATTGTCACGATACATCCAGACAGTTCTAATACTTTTAATAATTCGGGAATTGCTGTAATTTCATTGGATTTCTCATCCACCTTCACTTGCCCCAACACCAATCTATTTGTATTTGCCCATGCACTCACCATCACAATTGCACTTTGGTCAAGACTTTTATCATAAGAGCCACGTAAAGTTTTTCGGCACAGCGCTAATAAAGATTAACCAACCACAAAATTGTTAGCTCGATATTTTGTGTGACCGGAAGAGGCGGGGGGAGCAAGCCGTTTCCCCCTGCGTGGAATGAAGGGGGGAACATGGGTGCAAGCCCCGTCCTGGAAGGACGCTCAGACTGGGGCGGAGTACAGAGAGCTTCTCTGTCTCAGTCTCTCCCCCAGCAAATAGCCCCCTGCTCCCGAAGCTCTTTATGACAAACTATGCTTGCAACAGAAAATCTGATGCCGTAAGAGTTGGCGCACCAGTTAAAGTTGCAAATAGACCAGCACTACCATTTTGGTTGTAAAATAACTGCCCACTCACAGAATCGTAGACAATTGTCGCCGTGCTAGTCCCCGCATTAGAAGTGATTTGGAAATCATTAGCATTACTAAAACCAGTTCCGGCAGCAGAAGTAATTGCACCAAAGGTAGTCTTATCCAGTACAATCTTGTCACCTTCAGAACTCTTGAAGTCAGTAATAGCATAAATCCCAACAGCAGCGCTAGAAAACTCAGCATTAGTGTTGTAAAGGAATTTGTCAGCACCTACACCACCAATGAGAACATCATTGCCATTGCCACCCACAAGAGTATCATTCCCTTCAGAACCAATGAGAACATCATCGCCTAACCCACCCCGCAACAGGTCATTGCCACTATTACCATTAATGATGTCATTACCCCCTTGACCATTAATCACATCATTGGAGTTGTCAAAACCTGCGACATTATTATTCAGGTCATTGAGGAAGGTGACGGTGTTCTTGTTAAACAGATTTGTTTGAGTAGAATTGGCATTGAAGACATCAAAACTGTCAGTTACATTAGTCTGTCCATCAAACAGAATATTGCCAATAGCAGGTCGTGAACCCTTTGCTGGAACATTATCCAGGTTTTCTAATTGGAAGTTTTGCAGAGTAACTTTGGGAGAATCCACATCCAAAAAGGTGAGTTCTAGGTTATTACCATTTTGAGTTAATTGCAGATTTTGGGCAGTTAAACCACTACCAATAAATTGCAAAGTATCCAATTGGCTAATCATCGTTGTTGATGGATTTGAACCAATGCCGATTCCCGCAAAATCTGTAATGGTGTCATTGCCATCGCCAAGACCTAAGACAAAAGTATCATTGCCAGCACCACCGGAAATATTATCGTTACCATTGCCACCAGCGATCGCATCATTCCCTGGAGTGCCAGAAATAGTATCATTTTCGTTAGTACCAGTGATGTTAGCACCAACTGCGATCGCAACTCTAGCAGTACTAGTCAGGCTACCATCGCTGATGGTGTAGTTGAAGTTGGCATTGCCACTCAAGCCATTAAATGGGGTAAAGACAATGAAATCATCCGCCAAGTTGCCCACAGTGCCGTTATTATTCAACACAGCAGTACCGTTGGTTGCACCAGTTACAGCAGTAATGCTGAGGTTATTGATATCGATGTCAGTATCATTAGCCAGCAGAGTACTAGCAAGGATGGTTACGGGAGTATTAAAACCATTGGTGAGACTATCATTAACTGCTACAGGTGCGTCATTGACTCCGTTAATGGTCAAGTTGACGCTGGCTGTATTAGTCAAGCTACCATTGCTGATAGTGTATGTAAAGCTGTCAGTGGCTCTTTCATCGACAGCCAAACTTTCAAATGAAGCATTGGGGTCATAGGTCAAGCTGCCATCAACATTCAGGGTAACTAAAGCACCAGAACTCAGGGTAATGGCAGTGCCAACAGCAATTGTATTACCATCGACAGCCGACACCGTTAGAGAGTTGCGATCGTTGGCTAAGACCTCTATGTTAACAGCAGTATCTTCGTCGGTGGTAGCGCTGTCATTAACCGCAACAGGAGGTTTATTAGTAGGTGTGGAAGATGCAAAACCAAAGACCACGTAGCTCTCCCCGGCATAATTCTGACCGTTGGGGTCGGCCAAATTTGCCCCGATAATCAGGTCATCGAAGCCGTCGCCGTTGATATCCCCCGCACTGCTGACAGGAAAGCCTGAGAAGTCACCCGCATCAATGCCGTTAATCACAAAGCCGTTGCTGCCATTGAGTGAGGAGAAGTTGAGTTGGGCATCAAAGCCACTATTGCTGCCAAACACCACGTAGCTTGACCCGGCACGATCCTGACCGTTGGGGTCGGCCAAATTTGCCCCGATAATCAGGTCATCGAAGCCGTCGCCGTTGATATCCCCCGCACTGCTGACAGAACCGCCTGAGAAGTCACGCGCATCAATGCCGTTAATCACAAAGCCATTGCTGCCATTGAGTGAGGAGAGGTTGAGTTGGGCATCAAAGCCACTATTGCTGCCAAACACCACGTAGCTTGACCCGGCATAATTCTCG
>NZ_JBALEL010000033.1:0-180593 GCF_036917935.1 Nostoc sp.
CGGAACGAACATTTGAGTCAACGGATTTATCCCTGAGGATGTCAGCGATGTCTTTGACGTAGGGTTTGGCAGCCTCCCCCAGATTTCCCAATGCCGATGCTGCACCGGAACGAACATTTGAGTCAACGGATTTATCCCTGAGGAAGTCGAGGATGTCTTTGACGTAGGGTTTGGCAGCCTCCCCCAGATTTCCCAATGCCCATGCTGCACCGGAACGAACATTTGAGTCAACGGATTTATCCCTGAGGATGTCAGCGATGTCTTTGACGTAGGGTTTGGCAGCCTCCCCCAGATTTCCCAATGCCGATGCTGCACCGGAACGAACATTTGAGTCAACGGATTTATCCCTGAGGATGTCAGCGATGTCTTTGACGTAGGGTTTGGCAGCCTCCCCCAGATTTCCCAATGCCTCTGCTGCACCTCTACGAACAATTGAGTCAACGGATTTATCCCTGAGGATGTCAGCGATGTCTTTGACGTAGGGTTTGGCAGCCTCCCCCAGATTTCCCAATGCCACTGCTGCACGGGAACGAACATTTTTGTCAACGGATTTATCCCTGAGGATATTGGCAGCTTTCTCGGCAATTCCCTCTGCTTTGTTGCCCACGGATTTTAAATCTTTGAGATTATATTCAACTAATTTATCCAGAGCATATCCCTTAACTTGGTCGTATCCGTCATCAAGGGCGGCTACTATCCCGTTAATCTGCCAATCTTGGGGTTGGGGTTTGGGGGTTTCTTTAGCGTTTACCCAAGGTAGAGAGAGGAGGAGAGTTAGGAGTAGGGTGAAACAGAAAAGGAAAAAGAGCGGCTTGCTGGTGTGGCGGGGTGTGGTGAGCATAGTTCGGGGCAAGATGGCAGATTACACGCGGCTATGAGTATAATATCAAGCTTGCAATTCCTAATTCCTGATGAGAGTCTTTAATGCCAGGACTTACGCAAACAATAGCCGAAACCCTTATTTTTGGGTAGGGGCAATTCATGAATTGCCCCTACCGCGTGTAGTTTTGCGTAAGTCCTAAATGCTCGTGAGCGAGTATTAAAGACTCATTAACGAAGCTCCGAGGTTCATCGATGATGCTCTGAGGTTCATCGTCGATGCTTTGAGGTTCATCAACGATGCTTTGAGGTTCATCGACGATGCTCCGAGGTTCATCGGCGAAGCTCTGAGGTTCATCAACGATGCTTTGAGCTTCATCAACGATGCTCTGAGGTTCATCGACGAAGCTCTGAGGTTCATTCACGATGCTTTGAGGTTCATCGGCGATGCTTTGAGGTTCGTTCGCCAAAATAAATACATCTCGTTTTGCAAATCAGGAGACTCTCAATACAATTCGGTTAAGAGGATGAATGAACAAGTCCTCTTCTTGGTAGCAAAATCGTTGGAGATCCCCCTAAATCCCCCTTAAAGAAGGGGGACTTTGATTCTAGTCCCCCCCTTTTTTAAGGGGGGTTAGGGGGGATCTAGAAGTGCCTAAAATCACAGCCAACCACTTTTCAAACATCCTCTAAGGTGCATAGTCCTTAATGATCCCCCTAAATCCCCCTTAAAGAAGGGGGACTTTGATTCTAGTCCCCCCCTTTTTTAAGGGGGGTTAGGGGGGATCAGACGCTGTATCTGCTCACACACACTATCAAAGTGATTTAAAACTTGACTATTTGTAAACCTAATAATCTTTAAACCATAGCCTTCCAAAATGTTTGTTCTCTCCAGATCATAATCTTGACCTTCATCTGTAAAATGGCTATCTCCATCAATTTCAATCACTGTTTGTAAAGTAGGACAGTAGAAATCAACTATGAAATGATTAATCGGTCGTTGTTTGAAAACCCGAAATTGAAATTTTCTCAAATATCCACACCACAGCTTTTTTTCTGCTGGGGTCATATTTTTACGAAGTTCTTTTGCTCTTTCTACAAGCTTTGGATTGTAAGGTAAATGGAGATTGCTACTATTGAGTTTGTTTGTCATAGTTTCTAGTGTTTATACCCCCTACCCAATACTGCGTAGGTTTTGGTGCATAGTCATTCGAGATCCCCCCTAACCCCCCTTAAAGAAGGGGGGAACCGGAGTCAAAGTCACGCTTTTTAAGGCAATGGGGTTCAGTTAACGTTTTGATCCCCCCTAACCCCCCTTAAAGAAGGGGGGAACCGGAGTCAAAGTCACGCTTTTTAAGGCAATGGGGTTCAGTTAACGTTTTGATCCCCCCTAACCCCCCTTAAAAAAGGGGGGGACTAGAGTCAAAGTCCCCCTTCTTAAGGGGGATTTAGGGGGATCTCCAACGATTTTGCTACATCACTAAAGGCTTTTAAAAAATCCTTTAAGAATCGACAGCAGCTTTAGCAGCTTTACTTTTAATCGCTTTAAACCGTTCGCCTAATTGTTGAGCAATAGTTTTTAACCCTGGAGTTTTCTTTGCAGCAGTCTTCACGTAGTCGTAAACTGTCAAACTGCTACCCATTGCTTCGCTACCGACTGCCATTAAGGTATCATCTACCTGTTCCGTCAGTTGTCGCAGTCCAATCAAAACTTCGGTGAGGTTAGCGGCTAGTTGATAATCCCGCGCAAATTCATCTAAATCAAAACTGGCTGGTAAAATGTCTCGGTTAGATTGGGCAGCAATCAGGCTAGTGTTGACAAAAGATAGTCTTTTATCGCCCATCTTAAATAAGTTGCGTCGTTCTTCTGCACTCAGAGTCACGAGAAAGGGTAACTTTGCTTCAATAGTCGCAAAGGCTGCTTTAATTTCTTGGATATCTGCTGCGGAAAGGGAGGCGGTAATATTTTGGTAAGGCATTGGTTATTTACTCAGGTGAATCTGTTTGTTATGATTCCCACTGGTAAATGCGATCGCACAATCTTAAAGAATGGGGAATAGGGCAAAGTCATGCATAAATTTAGACATTCGGTGCGTTAGCCTACGGCGTAACACACCCTACGAAAATATTTACAGTCATTGCGAACGGAAGGAAGCAATTCGCTTGCGGCTGGGATTACTTCGTTCCGCTCGCAATGACATTGTGTTTTATTTAATATATATAGATACCATGTAGGCCTTTGGCTCTTGTTAATGACCAAATTCTGTGACAATGATTAACAACCAGCCAGAATACTGTATCTAAGCTACTCATGAGCCAAAGTTCTCAAAACAGCCCTTTACCAGGCAAACCTGTTCAATCATCTTTCAATTGGTTATACGCTTTCTGGAAATTCTCTCGCCCTCACACGATTATTGGTACAAGTCTGAGTGTTTTGGGTTTATATTTAATTGCCATTGCCATTAGTACAGACGCGATTAATCCCATCTCTACCTATTCCCTACTCCCTGTCTTCGGCGCATGGATTGCTTGTCTGTGTGGCAATGTCTACATTGTCGGGCTGAATCAATTAGAAGATGTGGAAATTGACAAGATTAATAAGCCTCATTTACCCCTAGCATCTGGTGAGTTTTCCCAGCAAACTGGGCAATTAATTGTCGCTTCTACTGGGATTTTGGCGCTAGTTGTGGCGTGGCTAACTGGCCCATTCTTATTGGGGATGGTGGCGATTAGTTTGGCCATTGGTACTGCATATTCTTTACCGCCAATTCGCTTAAAACAGTTTCCCGTTTGGGCGGCGCTGTGTATTTTTTCGGTGCGCGGTACGATTGTTAACTTAGGGCTATATCTGCATTACAGTTGGGCATTACACCAAAGCCAAACAATTCCGCCTGTGGTATGGGTGCTGACGTTATTTATATTGGTGTTTACCTTTGCGATCGCCATCTTTAAAGACATCCCGGATATGGAAGGCGATCGCCTCTACAATATTACTACTTTCACGATTAAACTCGGCCCGCAAGCTGTGTTCAATCTGTCTCTTTGGGTAATAACTAGCTGCTATCTGGGAATCATTCTGGTTGGGGTGCTACGCGTCGCCTCAGTTAACCCGATATTCTTGGTAGTTACTCATTTGGGGCTATTGGCTTGGCTGTGGTTGCGGAGTTTGACGGTAGACTTACAAGATAAAAGTGCGATCGCTCAATTCTACCAATTTATCTGGAAACTCTTTTTTATGGAATATCTGATTTTTCCTATCGCCTGCCTTTTGGCTTAGACAATGCTAGAAACCTTTCCCACTAGTTCGATTATCGCTGCTGTTGTAGTTGTTCTCAGTCTATCAATCCTGGGCTATTTCGCCTGGAAAACTTTGATTACCTCAGACTTGTTTCAAAAAGGCATCAATCTTGCTCAAGCCAAAGATTACCAAGGTGCAGAAGCAGCCTTTCGCAAAGTGATTTCCATCAACTCTACTAATGATGTGGTGCGCTTGTTTTTGGGAGATGTTTTAAATCAGCAAGGACAAGTAGAAGAAGCAACAGAATTATTCCGGGAAGTCATTCGCCGTAGTCCGAAAAATCCTGATGCTTACTTGCGTCTGGCGAATATTCTCATGCAGCAAGAGCGAGAAGAAGAAGCTAAAACTAACCTACTACAAGCTAAAGATTTATTACAAAAACAGCGCCAACCTGAAAAAGCTAAAAAAATCACTCAACTGTTAGATAAGATGAGTGCTAAGTTAAGCGAATCTTAAATTTAATGAGAATTGCAGAGATTAAATCTTCCTGTTGTGTCTCCTAATTTTTTTACCATTCCCATCATTATGGTGAGAATGGTTTTTCTTTTGGAACTTTGCTATCTATGGCAAACGAATTTAGTTTGGTTACACATATTATCTGACTCGCTCATTGCACTAGCTTATTATTCAATTCCAGCAATTGCCTTGACTGCCTTTGCAAGAAACGATGGCCAGGAATATAGGAGAGTACACTTGTATCAAGTTAGCTTAATCACTTATAATTTCTGCTATAACCCCGCGAAAGCTACGGTTTTGCTTCCCTAAGAGCAAGCAAAGAGGGGCTGGGGTGGGGTATTTTTTTGATGGGAATTAGCCCAACTTGATATTAGATGTAAACCAAGCAGGTAAGGTAATAAAAATGCTGAAAAACAAGAATCTACTGGTAGCAGCTATTATCTGCTTGTGTTTGAGTAATGGGAATACTGCCTTTGGTAAAGATGTTGGCGTTATTTTAGCAAAAATTCAAAACTCCCCTCAGTCCCCAGTTATTCGGAATAAAAACGCAGTTGCTAACTTCGAGCAAGGAAACAATCTCTACAAACAAGGAGATTTAAAAGGAGCGGAGGCGGCTTTTCGGAAGGCAATTGAATTGGAACCCAACTTTGCACAAGCTTATATTGCCTTGGGAAATACTCTCGACGATCGAGGTAAACCACAAGAAGCGATCGCACAATACAATAAAGCCATTAGCCTTGCTCCTCAAGACTCTGTAGCATACTTTAATCTGGGTTTGACTTTAGCAAGACTGAATCAGTTAGAAGCTGCGATCGCACAATATAAAAGAGCCATCAGCCTTGAACCCAAGTATGCTGAAGCTCACTATAACTTAGGAAATGCTTTTTACACTCAAGGCAAGCTCACAGAAGCAGTCACCGAATATACAGCAGCTATTCGCCTCAAACCAGATTATGCACCGACTTATACGCGTTTAGGAAATGTTCTATACGATCGAGGTGAGCTAGCAGAAGCAGTTGCCCAATATAAAAAATCCATCAGCTTCGATCCCAACTATGCAGACGCTCACTATTACTTAGGAAACGCCTTATACGCTCAAGAAAAGCCAGCAGAAGCAATCGCCGAATATACAGCAGCCATTCGCCTCCAACCGAAAAATCCAGCCGGTTATAATGCCTTGGGAAATACTCTGTACGCTCAAGGTAAACTAGAAGAAGCGATCGCACATTACAAAAAAGCCATTAGCTTCGCTCCCAACTATGCAGACGCTCACTATAATTTAGCAAGTGCTTTTTACGCTCAAGGCAAGCTAACAGAAGCAATCGCTGGCTATACCGAAGCGATTCGCCTTGATCCCAAACACGCACAAGCTTACACTGGTTTGGGAAATGCGATGGACGATCGAGGTAAACCTCAAGAAGCGATCGCACATTACAAAAAAGCCATTAGCCTTGTACCCAACGATGCATTCACTTACTATAATTTGGGAATCACTTTAGGAAGAGAACAACAGCCAAAAGAAGCGATCGTTAATCTCAAAAAAGCTAGAGAATTATTCCAAGCTGATAAAAACAAGGAGATGGTTGAGCAAATTGATCGGCTAATCCAAAAAATTAATACCGAAACGAATTGAAATTATCGGGATTGGGGATTAGGGATTGGGAAAGCAGAACTATTGATTATTGACAAATGACAAATGACAAATGTCCATGACTCAAGAAAGGGGTAAAGTCTACCTGGTAGGTGCTGGCCCTGGAGATGCGGCATACCTAACAGTAAAAGCTTACAATCTCTTAGCTGCTGCTGAGGTGTTAGTCTACGATGCTTTAGTAGATGCTCAATTATTGCAGTGCGTACCAGATGATTGCCTGAAGTTGGATGTCGGCAAACGCGGCGGCAAACCCAGTACAAGCCAAGCACAGATTAACAAGTTACTGGTAAAGCACTGTCTGCAAGGAAAACAAGTTATACGGCTCAAATCAGGCGATCCGTTGATTTTTGGGCGTTGCACTTCCGAAATTGAAGCGTTGAAAGCATCCGGTTGTGATTTTGAACTAGTACCAGGAATTTCCTCGGCCCTGGCAGCACCTTTGTTAGCAGGAATTCCCCTAACAGATCCGGTGTTAAGCCGCACTTTTGCAGTACTTACAGCTCATGAACCAGAGGTTTTAGACTGGGAGGCACTCTCACGGTTAGAGACACTGGTAATTTTGATGGGAGGGCGACATCTCGCAGAGATTGTAGATCAACTGGTGCAGCATGGGCGATCGCACCTAACGCCCATTGCGATCATTCGTTGGGCGGGAACTCCCGATCAACAAATTTGGATAGCGCAACTGGGCAATATTCTGGAACAAACCACCGGATTATCCCTTTCGCCGGCGGTAATTGTTATTGGCGAAGTTGTTGGGCTACGGAAGTACTTACAACCTGAGAAAATAGATTGTCAGGTTTCGATTACAGCCAAAACTTTTAGCCCCCCTGCTATGTCAAACAATTTCCCCCTATCTCCCCTTCCCCTTACTGGTAAAATGATCTTGGTGACACGTTCAGTTGGACAGTCGAGTCAATTTAGCGATCGCCTGATTGCATCAGGTGCAACAGTCATCGAAATGCCTACCTTAGAAATCGGCCCGCCCTCCAGTTGGGAAGCTTTGGATAATGCGATCGCTCATTTATCTGACTTCGATTGGTTAATTCTCACTTCTACCAATGGCATAGACTACTTTTTTGAAAGGCTAATTGCCCAAGGTAAAGATAGCCGTGCCTTAGCTGGCGTCAAAATTGCCGTCGTTGGTGAAAAAACAGCCCAAAGTCTCAAACAACGCTCTCTGCAAGCAGATTTTATTCCCCCCAACTTTGTTGCCGATTCTTTAGTGGAAAATTTCCCAGATAAATTAGATGGTAAAAAGGTTTTATTTCCCAGAGTTGAAAGCGGCGGCAGAGAAGTTTTGGTTAAGGAATTAACTCTCAAGGGAGCTAAGGTGATAGAAGTTGCGGCATATCAATCTTGTTGTCCTAGTGGTATTCCACCTGCGGCAAAGTTAGCTCTCCAAAACCGCAAAGTAGATGTGATTACTTTTGCCAGTTCTAAAACTGTACAATTTTTCTGTCAACTTACTAACAATATATTTCCCAACAACTCTGATGCTAGCCAATTCTTAGAGGGAGTTTGTATTGCCTCTATCGGCCCCCAAACCTCCAAAACTTGTCATGCTTTATTCGGACGTGTGGATGTAGAAGCCCAAGAATATACTTTAGATGGTTTAACCCAAGCACTGATCGCATGGGCGACAAATTCTGAGATCAGGGAGTGAGGGAGTAGAAGAGAATAACTAATGAAAAATGACAAATGACAAAACGTATAATCGGCTTAACCGGAGGTATTGCCACAGGCAAAACCACTGTCACCAATTATTTAGCTAGCGCTTATAATTTGCTGATTTTGGATGCAGATATTTATGCTAGAGAGGCAGTATCTTTAGGTTCGCCTATTCTGGGCGCGATCGCTCAACGTTATGGGGAAGAAATTTTACTACCAGATGGCAGCCTCAACCGCCAAAAGCTAGGCGAAATTATCTTTAATCGTCAAGATGAACGCAACTGGATAGACAATTTGATTCATCCTGATGTGCGCGATCGCTTCCTCAAAGCAATTGCCCAATCTTCCTTACAAACACTGGTGTTAGTAGTACCTCTATTATTTGAAGCGGGAATGACTGATTTGGTTACAGAAATCTGGGTAGTACATTGTTCCCAAGAGCAACAGCTACAAAGATTGATACAACGAAACCATTTAAATAGAGAACAGGCACGAGCCAGGATTACCAGCCAATTATCTATCGAGCAAAAAGTGGCTGATGCAGATGTCGTTTTAGATAACTCTTCTACCCTAGAAGTATTACTGAAACAGGTAGATGTAGCTCTAAAAACTACAACTAGAGACTAGATCCTATTTATATTAAAATATATACATATATGACATTTTTTAGACATAAAAAGCTGATCAATTAATACTAGAGATTCAAGCAAAAAAACTCATATCTCACCTAATCTTGTCCCATAGTTCGGTGATTTTACAGTTGAATCTACGGTTAATAGTGTTGTAGATTTAAGTTATATCATGTCCGGCTGATTAGTTGTCATTGCGAACGAAGAGAAGCAATCTCCGAACCCTTGTGATTGCAACTCTTGGAGACGCTACGCGAACGTTGCACTCGCAACGACTATCGTAAGTTATTAAGCGGACATGATATTAATCGGTTTGAAAATGAATCATCAGTTCTATTTTTTAATTGTTTTTAAGTGCCTTCTCTTCAATCAGAACAGGTATGAACTTAAGTTTTAGTTTTTTAAATAAATTAGCTCTGGTTATCTCTCCAGCAACCGAATTAAAACAAAAGAATAAAACCCATGATTACAGACAACAAATTTGGGGAGGCGACTACATATTTGAGCGCCTCAATGAAGGAAGAATTGGGCACATGACTGGAGTAGGTAAAGGCATCAAACCCTGCGATCGCATTATTTTACGAGAAGGTTGTGAATCTTATCAATATCAAGTTGAAGAAATTGATTACTACTCCGATCCATCTGATATGTGGATAGCTTTACTCAAGCAAGTACCGAATGAGTAAATATGAAAGTCAACCAGTTGCTTCAATTCTATAGATGAAGATTCTCCTTCTCTTACTAGATAATAATGATCAGGGGGTTAGGTTTTTCCTGGGCTTTTCTACATCAGGTGAATTTTGAATTTTGAATTGTTATGCTGGGTTCCAAGTGCCGTGGAAGCTGTGAGGAATGACGCTAGGTAATCCTAGTTTGCAAACAGGTTCTGCATCCAGGCGATCGCTATCAAATACCCAAACTTCACTACTATGAGAATTACCATCGTATACAACGCTTAACACCCAGCCTTGCTCAGGGTTTTGGGCATCTTGGGCATGGATGGGTTCTGAAGGATAGCGGTTTTCTCCTAAGTCTGCTTCGGTGAGGGTTTCGGTTTTGTAGTCGAAGCGGGCGATCGCACCGAACCATTCTTTGTCTATATCCCCTCTTTCGGGCATTAATAATATGTAAGTATAGCGCCAAGGTTGCCCAACTTGCGTAGCTTGCCGCCCTAAGCATCGCTGCACAACTGGAAATTCACACTTGCGCTTGACAACTTCCTGTATTGCTGTCACTTTAGCAGTTTGGGGATTGAGACGCACTTGCCACAATGTTCCTCTAGGAACTGTGTGCGTCTCACCACTTGCAAATTCTCTGAGATACTCATTAGTTTGGTGAAAATCTGCATATCGCACCATGTCCAGAATCACAGAACCGTCTTCATCTTCATAGCCATTGCCAAAATGCCAATTAAACCAAGGATCGGTTTCGCCACGACTAACTAAAGATAAGTTTTCCCGGTCAAAGATTAACACCTGGGTTCCTAATTGAGGTTCCCACAACAGAGATTCACTAAAGGTAGTCAAACCTAGCAAAAGTGAGAGCATTTTCATCCGCATCGGTGGCATGAAAAACACCAAATACCTTTGAGTTAAAACAAAATCATGCATTATCGAGTAGCGATCTAGCTTAAAAGCAGTTTTTTGGATAATTTTGCCAGTGCCATCGCTTTTGTAGAGATTCAGTTGTACAGTACTTCCGATGCTGATGCCAAAGTTAAAAATCTCGCCTGTTTGTGAATCACGCTTGTAGTGAGCAGAATAAGGTAATCCGTTATCCAAAGCACCTAAATCATCTAATCCCTTCGTTTCTAAAGTTTGCAAATCAAGGGCGTAGGGATTGGTTGCTTCCCATAAAGCCAATAATTTATCAGGTAAAGCCAACACTGAAGTATTGGCTGCATTCTTGACCTTTTGCCCCCAGCGCTTCCAGATGGGGCCTGGCGGATGCATCCCATAGATACCATAAAGAAACCTATCCGCTTGAGTTTCAGCTAAATATTCTGCTGTTTCCACATAGCGATAGACTCCGGTAACTCCTGCATCCGTGAAATGGACGCCGAGAATTGCCCCATCTCCATCAAACCAGTGTCCCACGCTATCGCCACCGCGTTCTAGCCGTGCGGGGCCATTGCGGTAAAGTGTGCCACGCAAGCCATCTGGGATTTTGCCAGAAATAATTGACAGTTGGGTAAGAGGAAATTCTTTTGCTGGTTCTGCGATCGCACTAGCCCAAGATTTTTTTATTGACTTTTTAGTGATAGTATGCATCTTAATACTTTTTGAAATATTGATGTAGACAATTGCATTCTTACATTGTGGCAATTTTTGAAAGATGCAAAAAATGGAGTGATATGATGTCCACTTAATTGCTTATTAAACTCCAAGAACCCCACCCCGACAAAGCGAGGCTTTGGTGGGGTGGGGTGTAATGACTGTGGTTTAGCATAACTAAATTATGCGTACATGATATGAACGTTGTTGGTTTAACAAAAACTGCTTCTTACTACTCTGGTAAAAAATGCTGAAACTATTAAGATTAGAAGCATCTGCCTACTAAAATACTTACTAATCTTTCCCAGCCATGCCTCTGTCACGCATAGTAACGCTGATTGTTGGTCTGATCGTCATTTTGGGGCTAGCCCTATGGCTTATTGATTCCCTATCACGGCTCTACTGGCAATTGTCCTATTCGCCGTTGCTAGGCAATTTGCTGTTGTTGCTGCTGATTGTCCTCATTGGAGCCTTGGTTGCCGCTTTCGTTTATTATGTATTGGTGATTCGGACTGGGGAAAAGCGATCGCGCCGTAACCCGAAGCGAGTGACTGCGGCACAAATTCCGGCTGCTAAATCTGACGCTGCTTCGACAACTCTCCAGGCTGTACGGCAACAGGTAGGGCAAATTCAAGATGAAGTCGCACGCCAAGCTTTATTAAGTCGCTCGCGAGAGATTGAAGCCAACCTAGCACGGGGTGAAATTCAAGTAGTGGTATTTGGTACGGGGAGTGCTGGCAAAACTTCCCTGGTTAATGCGATTATGGGACGGATGGTCGGTCAAGTGGATGCACCAATGGGTACAACTCAGGTTGGGGAAACCTATTGTCTGCGGTTGAAGGGATTAGAACGCAAGATTTTAATTACAGATACACCGGGGATTTTAGAAGCAGGGGTGGCGGGAACGGAACGGGAACAGATGGCGCGAGAACTGGCAACAGAAGCAGATTTACTGTTGTTTGTGGTAGATAATGATTTACGACGCTCAGAATATGAGCCGCTGCGGGGGTTGGCAGAAATTGGGAAGCGATCGCTTTTGGTGCTGAACAAAACTGATTTATATACAGATGAAGATAAAGAATCTATCCTCGCGAGATTGCGTCAACGGGTACGGGGATTTATTGCTACTAATGATGTGGTAGCGATCGCTGCTAATCCCCAATCTGCACAACTAGAAACTGGCGAAACCTTCCAGCCAGAACCGGATATTGTTCCCTTGCTACGGCGCACGGCTGCTGTTTTACGCGCCGAAGGTGAAGATTTGGTAGCGGATAATATTCTTTTACAATCTCTGCGATTGGGAGACGAAGCGCGAAAACTCATCGATGGCCAGCGTCGCCGTCAAGCTGACAAAATCGTAGAACGGTTTCAATGGATTGGTGCTGGTGTGGTATCAGTCACGCCGATACCAGTTGTAGATTTATTGGCGACAGCTGCTGTTAATGCTCAAATGGTTGTGGAAATTGGCAGAGTGTACGGCTGTGAATTGAATATGGAACGGGGACGAGAATTAGCCCTTTCTTTAGCGAAAACCATCGCTAGCTTGGGCATTGTTAAGGGAGCAATTCAATTATTATCTACAGCGTTGCAACTCAATGTAGCCACCTTTATTATTGGTAGAGCAATTCAAGGCGTGACAGCAGCTTATTTAACGCGAATTGCTGGTAAAAGTTTCATTGAATATTTCCGTCACGACCAAGATTGGGGTGATGGTGGAATGACGGAAGTTGTACAGCGACAGTTTCAAATTAATCGCCGAGATGAATTTATTAAAGCTTTTATTCAAGAAGCGATCGCGCGAGTGGTGAAGCCGTTACAAGATAAATCGGAAGTCGTTGAACACGATGAAGAAATCAATAGTTAAACAATTAAAAAATCAATGTGTTTACTGTTTAGCCTATTGACAAAACTAAAAATATTTTCATCTGGAATAAGTATTCTTTGGTAAAAGAGAAATTAGCCCCTTGGCATTTCCAGAAATTATAGTTTCTATGCAGTGACTCTTAGAGGTTGTTTGAAAAGTGGTGACTGAGGTATCCAAAACTTTAGATCCTCCTAAATCCTCCGATAAATTGGAGGACTTTGAGAACGTTATTCCCCCCTTAAAAAGGGGGGCTAGGGGGGATCTAGATACAAGCGTAGACTTTTCAAACATCCTCTTAGAGGATGTTTGAAAAGTATTGAGCGAATAGAATGAGACTGTTGGCGAATTGCGATCGCTATCCTCAAAAGCTTGAGATGTCGTAGCGTCTCACCGCAGAAATTGCGGTTTACATGAATTCGCCAACAGTCTCATAGAATTCGCTACTACACAAAACTTAATCCACGGAGGTGGACTAATGAAGAATCAAGGTTTTTTAACCTGCGGAGGCAGGTAAAGTCTCGTGTAGCCGCGACTTCTAGTCGCCACGGCTAGTAATCAATTAGACTTTTCAAACATCCTCTTAGATAGATTAAGAATTTTAATAAAATATTATCTTTGGTTACGCAATAATACTTAACAAATTAAACTTGGATTCAAGGTATCAAAACTCTGGTTATTTATTTCTAAAGCATTCCGGAAACAGGAGGGAATGTCAGAAAAACTAAATAAAAGGACTTACTGAGTAACCAGGTCATGACCTACCACATAATCGGTAAATTACTACAAGGGCGTTACCAAATTGTCCAAAGCCTGGGTGCAGGGGTGTTTGGACAAACATACATTGCTGTAGACGTAGATTATCCAGAGAATCCCAAATGCGTTATTAAGCAGATTAAAGTTAGCAGTTCCGAATCCGGCTACTTGGATATGTTGAGGTTAATGTTTCTGACTGAAACCCAAACCCTCGAACTTCTGGGAAGCCATGACCAAATTCCTGAATTCATCGCCTCCTTTGAAGAAAACGAGCAATTTTATTTAGTGCAAGAGTGTATTGAAGGACATGCGCTAACTGCGGAATTGCCCATTGATCAACACTTCGGGTGTCTGTGGAGTGAAAACGAAGTTGTAGAATTTCTGATCGATGTCTTAGGTATTCTAGAATTTGTTCACTCTCAAGGCGTGATTCATTGCGATATCAAACCGGAAAACTTGATCAGACGTACTGTTGATAACAAGCTAGTTTTGATTGACTTTGGCTCAATCCAGTCTATCGATTTTGGGATAGGTGCAGAATTGCCCATTTATAGAATTCCCGTCACTTCATTGGGATACATACCGCCAGAGCAATTTATTGGTCAAACACAGCCCAACAGTGACATTTATGCTTTGGGTATGATTGCTATCCAGGCTTTAACCGGGCTAGAACCACTACAATTAAAAGCTGATCCTTATACTAATGAAATTTTTTGGCGTTCTCAAAACACGCCAGTTAACGATTATCTAGCTGCTGTTCTCAGCCAAATGATCCGCTATAATTACCAAGACCGCTTTCAGTCTGCGGGTGAGGTGCTGCGGGTACTCAAACAAATAATCTGGGAACCTCAGCCATCAGAAACATTAGAGGAAGATTCTCAATTTTCCCTAGAAGTAGCGAAAAATCCTGCGTGTGGAAAATTATCCCCATTATTAACGGGAATGAAAGTAGGACTGGCAGCTAATTCTTTATTGATGGGATTTGGTGTATATTCTTTAGTTAATAATGCACCTGCATATTCAGAAACAGATACTTTATATAAAGCAACAAAAGAATATCAAGCAGGAGATTTAGAAGAAGCGATCGCACTCGCTAAATCAATTCCCTCCCACAGCAATGTTTATCCAGAAGCGCAAGCTACAATTGAAGAATGGCAAGAGCAATGGCAAGTAGCCGCACAGCAATACGAAATAGCCCAAATAGCTTTTCATGAGAGTAGATGGTCAGATGTTCTTCATACTGCTGCGAAAGTTCCGAAGATTTTATATTGGCAATCTAAAACAGATAAACTGGTTCAGAAAGCATCCGTCAACATTGAAGCACAGACGCAAGATTTATTAGCAAAAGCTTACGAAAGAGCCACTGAAAAAGATTTTTCTGCCGCTTTACAATATCTGCGTCAAATTCCTCAAGAAAGTCATGCGGGTGCTTTAGTTCAAGACAAGTTAGCTGAATACAATCGAAAGCGGCAGATCAGAGCAGCCTACTTTTTACAGAAAGCCTATAAAAAAGCATCTATTGGTGATTTTGATCGGGCTGTAAAATTTCTCAAAAATATTCCCCAAGATACTCTAGTTTATGCTCAAGCTCAAGTCAAATTGAATGAGTATACTCAAAAACAACGTGTGCTAACTGACAATCAAAAGATAGCTTCTGCAAAAAGAAAAAATTTATTCGTCCCGAAAAACTCAACTACTAAGGTTGAATATCTTCAAGGAGTAAATTACGTGCAAGAAGTTAATATTCGCTAACTTTAGTAATTTGTAATGACGTAGCTGGCGATCGGACAAGGGGAATAACCCATGCCCAATGCCTTCTACTTTTTACCAAGGAACCACACCATTTTCATCAAAAAACCCTCCGCTAGAACCATCATTAGGTAGAGTAGCGAGTCTCACTACTGCGTAGGCGTAGCCCCCCGTAGGGATCGCTCCCTGCTCAACAGTGCGATACCCTTGGTATTGATTAATGTCAGTTGCGGTAAAACCAGGATCGGCAGCATTGACTTTAATTGGGGTATTTTTAAGTTCGGCAGCCAACAAAACTGTGATTGCATTCACTGCTGTCTTTGATGAGTTATAAGCAAGAAGCTTAAAGTCAGCGAATTCAAAATTTGGATCGGAGTTCTGAGTTAGAGAACCTAAACCACTTGATAAATTCACTATTCGCCCTGCATTTGACTTCTTTAAGAGCGGTAACAGCGTTTTTGTAACTGCAAACACTCCAAATACATTCGTTTCATAAGTGTATCGCAGTGTTTCAATATCAACTTGACTAGGTGGAAGGCGTAGTTTACCGCCGTAGGCATCGCCATCACTTAGTATTCCAGCATTGTTCACAAGGATATCAAGTTTTCCGAATTCGCTCTCGATTTGTTTACCCGCAGAGTCGATTGTTTTTTGGTCGATCACATCAAGTTGAATTGTTCGGGCATCGATCTGGCTAAGAGGGCGTTTGAAAAGTCCTCTTGTTGGTATCAAAAGTTCTAGATCCCTCTAAATCCCCCGATAAATTGGGGGACTTTGATTCCGGTTCCCCCTTTTTTAAGGGGGGTTAGGGGGGATCTAAAAGTGCCTAAAGTCACACCAAAACACTTTTCAAACATCCTCTAAGACGAAGTTTATTCGCCGCTTCTTCACCACGTCCTATATCTCTTGAACCAACAAGAACAGTAGCACCTCTAGAACCTAATTGGCGGGCAATCTCATACCCAATACCTTTGTTTGCACCTGTGATCAGCGCAACTTTGCCTTTTAAATCTTCTGACATATTGCCTCTCTATTTTGATCGACACTGACAACTGTTACTATCTTCGAGCAAGTTTAGTATATAAGTAGTGTGTATCAACACAACATTCAAGATTTAGTAATCCTACACAAGTAGTGATTGGCTATCGTGTTTGCACTAGTAGTAATTCATACTTCAGATAGCGGTTGAGAGAATATTTGCAGCTTAAACTAGCAATTGACTCAAAAATTCTTGCAGAAGGTAGATATGCAAACCAAACAGCTTGGCAATTCGGAGCTTAACATTACCCCAATCGGCTTTGGTGCTTGGGCGATTGGTGGAGGTGGATGGGCTTTTGGTTGGGGTGAGCAAAATGACCAAGAATCGATCGCTGCGATCAATCGCGCTCTTGACCTCGGCGTTAATTGGATTGACACCGCAGCTATTTATGGTCTAGGGCATTCTGAGGAGGTTGTTGCTAAAGCGCTCAAAGGTCGATCTAGTCGCCCTTACATTTTCACGAAATGCTCAATGATTTGGGATGAAAAGGGCGAAATTGGTCGCAGCCTCAAAGCGGATTCTGTGCGGGGGGAGGTTGAAGCTAGTCTGCGCCGACTCGATATTGAAACCATCGACCTCTACCAGATTCACTGGCCCAACCCTGACTCAGACATCGAAGAAGGCTGGACAACTCTGGCCAAGCTGAAGGATGAGGGGAAGGTTCGCTATATCGGAGTTTCCAATTTCAATGTAGAACAGTTGAAACGTATCCAAGAGATTGCACCAGTTACGTCATTGCAACCGCCTTATTCTCTGGTGAAGCGTGATGTCGAAAAGGAAATTCTGCCTTTTTCTCAGGAAAATAATATAGGTGTGATTGTATATTCACCTATGCAATCTGGCTTGCTCACAGGGGCGATTACACCTGAGCGGGTTGCTAATTTCCCAGATGATGATTGGCGCAAAAACAGTAGTGAATTTCAGGAGCCACGTCTATCTCGTAATCTGAAGCTAGTCGAGGTGTTGCAACACATTGGTCAACAACACGATCGCTCATCAGGTGAAGTTGCGATCGCTTGGACTTTAAATAATCCGGCAGTGACTGCGGCGATCGTTGGCTCCCGCAATCCCAAGCAGGTGGAAGGAATCATTGGTGCTGGAGAATTTCGCCTCAATCAGCAGGAACTAAATGATATTGACACTTTCCTGCGCGAAAATCCATAAAATCTCTGATTGAAAACCTCACAAACCCCACGGCTTTAGCCGGGGGGTTATTCATACTTTTATTCAGCAACCGCTAAAAGTTATTTCACTTTGTCGCTACGCCGATAATATGAGGACTAACAATCGGCAATTTTGCATCAAATCGCTCATAATTGATGCTACTAAAACCAGCTTTTCCTAATCCTATCCAAGTTTCTCTATCTGGATGACAACCATCACCGATCACTTTCCAAATCGGAGTAACTGTGTTTTGTACTTGTCGCAATAAACTTCCTTGAGGTGCGGCGACATGTTCAATAAATAGGAAGCGCCCACCTGGTTTAAGTACTCTTAAAATTGCCTGCAATGTATAATCTATATTTGGCACTGAGCATAAAACCAATGTACTAACAACAGTATCTATACTGTTATCTTCTGCATCTAACCACTCAGCATTACCAATGCGGAGGTCGATATTTAAACCCAGTTTTTTTGCTTGTTTTTGGAGAGAGGAATGCCTATGTGGATTTGGCTCGATTCCTATCCAGTGGATATCTTTAGGATAGTAGGGTAAGTTAGGGCCTGTTCCGGGGCCAATTTCTAACACTTTACCTTGAAGATTAGCAAAAAGAGAACGTTTGCGATCGCTGACAATTTTATCGTATTTACTGGTACTTGGAGCGATCACCCAGGCAAAGAAATGTTTACCAAAGTTTGCAAAAATCTGATTTTTTGAATCTCCAATAATTTGGTTTACAGTCATTCTCTACTTCCTAATTTTTGAGCCGATAAATTGGTGTGCAAAACAACCATTTATAGCCTCAAGGTACAATACTTCGTGTTTCTTGTACCTCACCCATTAGACTCACCCGATAGGATGAATTTAATTAACGTATTACGCGTAGCAACTGACCGCAAGATATCACAGAAAGGCCAAAAGGTAGATGCGTCTACATATAGGGCGATAAGCGATCGCTATGGTTATACAATTTTGGGTAATCATAGCCAGAGATTTTTGAATAGCCGCTTCGGTTTCATTATCTAACGCAGAGGTATCCTCATCCAAAATCAAAATTGGCGGATCTTTGACAATAGCAGTATGCGATACCTGCGGTTTTTGCTAGCCTACGCAATTCGCTGTGGCTGACCTCCAGAAAGTTTCTCACCCCGTTCGCCAATAGCTGTTAGAGGTTGTTTGAAAAGTCTAATTTATTACTTGCCTCGGCGATTGGAAATCGCGGCTACACGAGACTTAACCCTTGTTTTGTATTAGTCCACGGAGGTGGACTAAGTTTTGTGTAGTAGCAAATTATATTCGCCCAATACTTTCAAACATCCTCTTATATCAAGTTCGGATAATTAGTTATGCTGACTACAGTCATTGCAGCCCACCCCGCCAAAGCTGTGCTTTGTCTCGCCTCCCCAAAGCATCGGGGAGGGGATTAAGGGGTGGGGTTCTCCGGGTTTAATAAGTAATCAAGCAAACATGATATTAGGGGCAAGTCAAAGAGATTGCTGTTTCCCATTTTAACAAAGTTTGGGGGTTTAATTCCCCAGCAAGACAGGCAGCAGGTTTTGATGCCTAATTAAAATCCCCGTCACAAAACGTAATTGCGAATTGCGAATTGCGAATTGCGAATTGCGAATTGGTTTAAGTATGCCTGCGAAAAGCTAGCATAACTGCGGATGTTATAATCCAAAGTGGGTTTTGCAAAACAGCGTTTATTAGACTTCTTGCATAAATCAAAAATTAAGAACCCCACCCCGCATTTGCCTACGCAAACGCTCCCCTCCCCGCAAGCGGGGAGGGGTTGGGGGTGGGGTGTTTGGGACTTTTGCAAGAGGTCTATTGGACTCCAATCGCTCTCATCAAGTCCGAGATACCAAATTAGCAGCGATCGTAACGAAATTGTACGATGAATAGTGACAGAAAAATTAGCTGAAAACAATTGTTTCATTCAATAAAAACTATGAGCTTTAAACTTCAAGCTTTGGAACTTCCTACTCTCCAAAAAAAATCTGAAGGGCTGATTGTAACTGCTTGGCAGAAATTTCTTTTAGATCGTGACTTCCCCATTGCTGCCGTTGATGGAGATTTTGGGAATATTACAACTCAAGCAACTCGTGAATATCAGGCTAGTAACGCTTTAACAGTAACGGGAATTGTCGATACTGCTACTTATAAAAAAGCGCTAGAGCAAGGTTTTGCAATTTATTTCGCTATTTATACCGATGGCGGAAAAAAATTATTAACCTATCTTAACTTTGGAGAAAATGAGGTCAAAGATTTACAAAAAAGTTTAACAGCGATCGGTCGTTTAAATCCTCCATTAGTAGCTGATGGGGACTTTGGCCTCAACAGTACAAAAGGACTAGCCGAAACTTATAAAATAAGAGACATCAATTTTCGAGCCGAATTAGCTCAACAGCTTTCTAATACAACAAAAACCAAGCTTGGCATTGATTTGGAGTTGGCTTTAGACAACATAACTGAATACGCCAAAAAATTAAGACAACGATTGAGTGGAAAAGCCTGGGTTAATTTTTTCCTAGACAGCGACTTAATTGATGATTTAGCTTCTCCCTTCCGTCAAAAAGTACAAGCTTTTGAGCAAGCCTTAAAAAATGCCGGAGCTAATATCAGTATCGCTTCCGTATTTCGTTCCTCAGAACGGGCTTATTTAATGCACTATTCTTTCCGTATTAGTAATAATGAAATTGCTGCCAAAGATGTTCCACCTATGCCGAATGTAGATATTAATTGGCTACATTACACCACAGCTGCCTCTGTCCAAGCTGCTAAAGAAATGGTGTCTGCTTATAATATTGCTTTTCGACCTGTTCTTACCTCTCGTCATACCCAAAGATTAGCAATTGATTGGGAAATTACTTGGTTAGGAACCTTAAAGATCAAAAACGCTAGTGGAACTATAGTTAGTATTGATCAGCCACGAACGAGTTATGAAAATTCTATTTTATGGCAGATTGGCCGTTCTTACGGTGTGATTAAATTATCTAGCGATCGCCCCCACTGGTCTAATGATGGACATTAATAGATAGGAGGAACCGCAGATATGGAGAAGGCAGTTCCAGAGTTCTAAGTGGAATTATTGAAGAAGAATTCAGAAGTCAGAATTCAGGAGTGGAGCAAGGAAAGCTCTGCCAAGGCTTCAGAATAACTCTTCGTGGGGGATTTCTATTTGCGTCTCCCAATCTCTGCATATTCTTTGAGTACGGTAAACCGTATTTGCTCGTTAGTTCCCAAAGATTAATTAAATTGTTAAGTTTAGTTACATAAATAAATAAAAAAATGCTGCAAACATTACTAGATGGGAGAAATTATGAGAAGCGGTAGTATACTTAACGATCGAGACAAGCTGAAGAACTTGGCGTCACCGTTAGCGAGTCTTCTGCCAAAAGGAGATGCAAGGGCGAACGAGGATCATGAGCGTCACAGCCCGTCATAGACATTGCTCAGATTGGGCGAATATACCAGCATTTTTGACCAGTCTTTAATCAAGTTTCTCAAAGCGTTAAGGGAAAGCAGGGTAAAACCTATGCCCAATGCTCCATACCCAATTTTCAAGTTAGTTTTCATTATCAGGATTGGTAATATCTATGGGAATTAAAGAACAGCCTAAGTCACCTCGGTTTCGGATCGTTGCTAATATATTGCTGGCAGTATCAGGGCTATTCTTGCTCTTAAATTTATTTTTGCCTGGTTTATTTGCTTCTGGCCCTACTGGTGTTCCTTATAGCCTATTTATTCATCAAGTACAGGAAGGGGAAGTCAGCCGTGTTTCCGTTGGTCAAAACCAGATTATCTACCAATTAAAAGCAGAAAATGCCGAGTCGGCTCAAGTGTTTGCAACGACACCAATCTTTGATTTAGAGTTACCCAAACTTCTAGAAGAAAAGGGAGTTGAGTTCGCGGCTACACCGCCACCCAAGAATACTTGGTTTACAACCCTCTTGAGTTGGGTGATTCCACCACTGATTTTTATTGGTATTTGGCAGTTCTTTCTCGCCCGTAGTGGTGGCGGTGGCCCCCAAGGTGCGCTTTCCATTGGTAAGAGCAAAGCTAAGGTTTACGTTGAAGGCGAATCTGCTAAAATCACCTTTGCAGATGTGGCTGGGGTAGAAGAAGCAAAAACTGAGTTAGTGGAAATTGTGGATTTCCTCAAGACTCCGGCACGGTTTACGCAAATTGGCGCTAGGATTCCCAAAGGTGTGCTGTTAGTTGGCCCTCCAGGTACTGGTAAGACACTTTTAGCGAAAGCCGTTGCAGGAGAAGCAGGAGTTCCATTTTTCAGCATCTCTGGTTCGGAGTTTGTAGAATTGTTTGTCGGCGTGGGTTCTTCCAGAGTGCGAGATTTGTTTGAACAGGCCAAAAAACAAGCTCCCTGTATTGTATTCATTGATGAATTGGATGCGATAGGTAAGTCTCGTAGCAGTAATGGCTTCTACGGTGGTAACGATGAGCGAGAACAAACCCTGAATCAATTACTAACTGAGATGGATGGGTTTGCGGCTGGGGATGCAACGGTGATTGTACTAGCAGCTACCAACCGCCCGGAAATACTAGACCCTGCGTTGCTGCGTCCAGGCCGCTTTGACCGCCAAGTGTTGGTAGACCGTCCCGATTTATCTGATCGTGAAGCAATTCTCAAGATTCACGCTCAAAAGGTAAAATTAGGAGATGATGTAAATTTAAAAGCGATCGCTACTCGTACCCCTGGTTTTGCTGGCGCAGATTTGGCAAATTTGGTGAACGAAGCCGCATTACTGGCAGCTCGCAATCTGCGTCAAAGCGTTGCTCAAGAAGACTTTGCCGAAGCAATTGAGCGGGTAGTTGCCGGTTTAGAGAAAAAGAGTCGGGTGATGAACGAGACTGAGAAAAAAATTGTTGCATACCATGAAGTTGGTCACGCAATGGTGGGGGCGCTGACAACAGGAAACGGTCGTGTAGAAAAGATTTCGATTATTCCTCGTGGGATGGCAGCTTTAGGCTACACTCTGCAATTACCAACTGAAGACCGCTTTTTGATGAATGAAGCAGAATTGCGGGGTCAGATTGCGACTCTGTTAGGTGGACGTTCCGCCGAAGAGGTGGTGTTTAACAGTATTACAACAGGTGCTTCCAACGATTTGCAACGAGCAACTGACTTGGCAGAACGGATGGTAACAGCTTATGGCATGAGTAAAGTCTTAGGGCCATTGGCTTATCAACAAGGACAACAAGCGATGTTCTTGGGTAATGGTGCTAGCAATCCCCGGCGGGCGGTAAGTGAAGAGACATCCAAAGCGATTGATAGCGAAGTCAAGGAAATCGTGGAAACAGCCCACGAACAAGCCCTAGAGATTCTCAGACAGAACCGAGACTTGCTAGAAGCGATCGCTACTCAACTCTTAGAAACAGAGGTCATTGAAGGCGAAAAACTGCACAGTTTGTTGAGTCAAGTGAAACCTGTAGCTAAGACTAATTCGTAATTCAAAAAGTCAGGTTTTAAACGCAGAGGTACGCAGAGAATAACTTTGCGTACCTCTGCGCTTTCCTCTCCTACCTAAAGCGCTTTTAATACTCTGGAACTGAGGGATCGATTTCTCGACTCCAAGCGGTAATTCCGCCTTTGACGTTCGTCCCGACAATCCCAGCTTCCTTGAGAATGGCGAGGGCTTTTGCCGATCGCCCGCCTAACTTACAATGAGCAATTAAGCGGTGGCCGTTTAATATTTCCTTCACCTTAGCAACGCCATTCCCATTTTCAATGTCTGGTAAGGGCACCAACACTGAACCCGGAATCTTGGCAATTTCGTACTCATTCGGGTTGCGGACATCCAGCAGTACAAAATCCTTCGCACCGCTATCCAACAACTCTTTCAAATCTTTGACGGTCATTTCTTGA
This sequence comes from Nostoc sp., assembly GCF_036917935.1. GTDB lineage: Bacteria > Cyanobacteriota > Cyanobacteriia > Cyanobacteriales > Nostocaceae > Nostoc. Next base: position 23,252 of record NZ_JBALEL010000033.1, read on the forward strand.
CTTTCCATCTGCTGTTTTGCCTCCTCTGCCTTAGCTTGTGGAATTCCGCAGAATTGTTCGTAGTCTATCAGCTTTTCAATCACTGGGCGAATCGGGTTCGGACGCAGCTTTAACTCCCGAAATTTCATATCCAAGGCGTTATATAGCAGCAATCGCCCGCTGAGAGTGTTGCCTTGTCCCAGAATGATTTTAACAGTTTCGGTTGCCTGGATTAAACCAATAATTCCTGGCAAAATTCCCAATACGCCACCTTCTGCACAAGAGGGAACCATTCCTGGTGGTGGTGGTTCTGGAAAAAGGTCACGATAATTCGGGCCACCTTCGTAATTAAATACACTAGCTTGCCCTTCAAAGCGTAAAATTGAACCGTAGACGTTTGGCTTATTCAGCAATACGCAGGCGTCGTTAACTAGATATCTGGTGGGGAAGTTATCAGTACCATCCACTACGATATCGTAAGGTTGAATAAGCTCCAGGGCGTTTTCAGAACTCAGACGAGTTTCGTATAAATCAACTTGACAATAGGGGTTAATTTCGTGAATGCGGTTTTTTGCCGATTCAATCTTGGGTTTACCCACCCAGGATGTACCGTGAATTACTTGGCGTTGCAGATTAGAAGTATCGACAACATCAAAATCGACAATCCCGATGCGTCCAACACCCGCCGCCGCCAAATATAAAAGTAGTGGTGAACCTAATCCACCTGTACCGATACACATTACACTAGCGGCTTTCAGGCGCTTCTGTCCTTCTAGTCCTACTTCCGGTAAAATCAGGTGTCGGGAGTAGCGTTCGTAATCGTCTTTGGTCAACTGGATTTCGTCCAGATTGGGATTTAGCATAGCAGTTATGATGTGGGAAAGCGGAATATTAATCCTATCGAAAAACTGGATCTTATATAGAGATAGGAGTGGGAAAGACGAATTTTCATCTGTGATAGCGGCGAAAACCGCTATCAGTGACTGTCTTTAAGCTTAAGTCAGTTATTTTATATTTTCAATTTTCTCTGTTTGAAACTGATGAGTCTCATCAAGGCTCCAACTTTTGAGTTCTCCAGCTTTGCCATTTTGGACAGAAACTATTATATACGAGTATCCCTGCCAAGCGTATAGGCGATCGCATTCTGAGGGTATAGCAGGATGATCTGGATGGGAGTGAAAAATCCCGATAATGTTCAATGAGCGAGCCTCGCTACCGCGACGAGCTTCGCTAACGCGTGCTTCCCTTTGTGTTTTTAACATAACTTCGGGTGCGATCGCATATTGCCGTCTTTTACTTTCTGCTGTGCGTTCTCCTGAAAACTCAGCCGCCGCTTCTGTATTCCAAGCATTCTCTGTTGGTATGACTTCCACCACAGTTTTGCCCTCATTAGTCAGATAGCCCAAAATTATACCACAGCACTCATCTGGGTAGGTGCTTTCGGCATGGCTGCGGATGGTTTGCAAGTGTTCTTCGCTAAGTTGGATCATGTCTGCGTTTGTAATTCTAGCAATTTCTAACAATTCAGCATTCAACAAGGAAAATATCTATTTTGTATCACTCCTTCAAACATTTTTTTTACTGCTTTCTTATTACCTATAAACTAAAAGAATATGAAGAATACACAAAGCCCAGTAGTTGTATCAGTTTAGGCAAGTAGAAAGTTATGGCAAATATCATTGGAACCAAACCTAATGACGTTCTCAATGGCACAACCAGTAATGACATTATAATTAACGGTTTAGCAAGCGACGACACCTTGATTGGTGGCGGCGGCAAGGATAAATTTCTTTACAACTTCAACAACATATACAAATCATTCGGCACTGATATCATCACTGATTTTGGTGGCATAGGTAAAGGCATAAATCCCTCGGCAGCAGTCATTGCCGAAGTGGACACCCTAAAATTTGAGGGCGATGCCTTCACTGTCCAAAATCTGCTGCTGAACCAGAACGGCAGTAATCTGGAAATCACCTTTCAAGGGTCGGTTGCTAACAAAGTCATCCTGCAAAATTTTGCCCTGGAAAACCTGGATAACCTCAACAAATCTACAGGAGCCACTGTAAACTTGGGTAATATCCTGTTTAATGGGCAAACTAGCACCACAGACAGCTTTGATGTCTTCAATGCCAACTCCACCCAAAGCACTATCTTTAACAAGAACACTGTCACCTTCCTTAACGACCTCTCCAACAATGTTAACGGCTTTGACAACTCAGATGATGTCATCAATGGTCAGGGGGGTAATGACAAAATCGACGGCTTGAGTGGGAACGACATCCTGAGAGGTGGTGCAGGGAATAACACCCTCGAAGGTGGTGCTGGTAACGATACTTTAAATGTCGATCTTTCAGAAGGCGATAACTTGCTCTCTGGAGGCGATGGCAATGATTCTCTCTTTGCCTCTGGCTACAGGGAAGACGTAACCTATTACTATGAAGGAACTTACTACGGAGAAGCACGCTATTATAGTGCGTTTGGCAATAACACCCTCAACGGTGGCACTGGTGACGATTACTTAAATATTGATCTTTCAGAAGGTGATAACTTGCTCTCTGGGGGTGATGGCAATGATACTCTCTCTGCTTCTACCACGCGGGGCAATAACACCCTCAACGGTGGCGCTGGTGACGATTACTTAAATATTGATATTCCAGAAGGCGGTAATTTGGGGCTTTCAGAAGGTGATAACTTGCTCTCTGGGGGCGATGGCAATGATACTCTCTCTGCTTCTAGCACGCGGGGCAATAACACCCTCAACGGTGGTAATGGGAATGATACCATCTATCATAATTTTGATAACGTTGGGGGTAATGAGATCCTAACTGGTGGCAGCGGCAAAGATAAATTTGTTTACAAGTTCACTTACTACCGAGGCAGTAATCCCGTTACCATCACCGATTTTACTGCCATTGGTAAAGGCTCAAACCCATCAGCGGCAGTGATTGCCGAATTGGATACCTTGCAATTTACAGGATTTGAGGGATTTGAGAGATTAACTCCAAAAAATCTGCTATTAACTCAAAATGGTAACAACTTAGAAATCACCTTTGACGGCGGAGGTGGCGCCAAAGTCATCCTGCAAAACCTTACCCTGGAAAACCTAGACAATTTAGCCCAGGTAGGCAATATCGTATTTGATGGGCAAACTACCACCACAGATAGCTTTGATGTCTTCGATGCCAACTCCACCCAAAGCACCATCTTCAACAAGAACACAGTCACCTTCCTTAACGACCTCGAAAACAATGTCAACGGCTTTGACAACTCAGATGATGTCATCAATGGTCAGAGGGGTGATGACATCATTGACGGCTTGAGTGGCAACGACTTGCTCAGGGGTGGTGCGGGCAATGATACTCTCATTGGTGGCACTGGTAACGATCTTCTGTTGGATAATTTCGATTCAACAGGGGAAAATCTACTCTTTGGGGACGATGGCAATGATTCTCTTGACATCTCTGGCTCGTTTGACGGAAGCGAATACGGCGGATCATACTTCTATGGCTATGCCTCTGGCAATAACACTCTCAACGGTGGCGCTGGTGACGATACATTGTCTGCTCAGTATTCAACAGGCGATAACCTGCTCTCTGGGGGCGATGGCAATGATTTGCTCTTTGCCTCTAAGGAGACCACGTCTGGCAATAATACCCTCAACGGTGGCACTGGTGACGATACTTTAAATGTTGATGATTCAAAAGGCGATAATCTGCTCTCTGGTGACAATGGCAATGATTATCTTTCTGCCTCTGGCTTTGTCTACAATCTCTATCAGCCCAACTATATCACGTCTGGCAATAACACACTCAACGGTGGCACTGGTGACGATACTTTAAATGTTGACGATTCAACAGGCGATAATTTACTCTTTGGGGGGGATGGCAATGATACTCTCACAGCCTCTGCCTTCTTACTTGAGCAATACAGAGTCTCTACAATTTCTGGCAATAACACCCTCAATGGTGGCGCTGGTGTTGATACCTTGATTGTTGATTATTCATCAGGTGCTAATCTCTTGGATGGAGGAGATGACAATGATACTCTCACAGCCTCTAGCGCCTCTGGTAATAATACCCTTTATGGTGGTAATGGCAATGATTACCTCACAGGTGGCAAAGGTAATGATAGCCTCTATGGAGGAAATGGTACTGACACCTTTGCTTTCAATAGTTACAACGAAGGCATTGATACTATTTATGACTTCAACGCGACTAATGAATTGATTCAGGTCTCGACTGCTGGTTTTGGTGGCAGGTTATCAACACCTTCACTTAAGACAAGCCAGTTTACAATCGGAACATCTGCAACGACGATCGCTCAACGATTTATCTATGACAATATTACAGGTGGACTGTATTTTGACCTTGATGGTAGTGGTGGTGCATATACTCAGGTAAAATTTGCACAACTATCAGGTGGATTGTCACTAACCAAAAACAATTTTGTGATTGTTTAATCTTAATTAGCTTTCTTCTGTCACTCAGTGGCACGGAAATAGGAGGTTCTATTTTAAGCACCTCCCATTAGATTGTTCAGTACAATTACTGTTAGTAGAGAGTAGATATTACGTTTGGTTCCTCAACTTTCGGCATGAGTGCAGTCTGTTCGTGTCTGCGTTGTTAATTTTGCTCATCTATAACGATTCTTGCACAGATATAAGACATTGGCCGGCGTAGGCTAGCAAAAACCGCAGGCATCGCAGCTTTCAGAAAATATGTATTTTGTATCACTCCTTCAAACATTTTTTTACTGCTTTCTTATTACCTATAAACTAAAAGAATATGAAGAATACACAAAGTTTAGTATTTGTATATACATTTTTAGGCAAATAATGTGAAGAATATGCAAAGATGAGTATTTATATATAGACATCTAAGTAAGATATTCACTATGTAGTTATTTTGAGGATATTGAAACATTCTCTATTTTCAAGTTACACACCCACGGAGAATAGTCCACAAGGGGGGCATCAAAATCTCTTTCCCGATCAAGACTCAACTGTTGACTATTTTCTCTTCTAGTTAGGACTTAAGCGCTGGCAAAAAATCAAATAGTAAGGGTATGTTTTAGAACACTGAAACTGAGTTTTTCGCTCATTTATACTTAGGGAATGATGCTTAAAAAAGCCTGAAATCACCAATTATCCTAAATGAACATACTCATTAATTTGTACAGTGCTTAAGACTTAGATAGTTTGAAGATAGTTAGAGAAGTGATAGTTACAAGCCTTTTGATCGGATGAATTTTCAATAAATTTGCCGCTCCTCAAAGTTGACATATAAAGTATGCCGAAAATGTCAAATTTCAGTGGATTTTTGTGCATGGGAATCATACAAACAACAGACAGATTGAGAACTGAAGTTACTAAAAAAATCGATTGAGATAGGTAAAAGTTATGGCAAATATCATTGGAACCAACGGTAACGATACCCTAGTGGGCAGTAGCAACGACACCTTAACTGGTAGAGGCGGCAAGGATGAATTTGTTTACGACTCCGACAACACTGACAACGGCACTATTATCATCACCGATTTTGGTGGTATGGGTAAAGGCGTAAATCCCTCGGCAGCAGTCATTACCGAAGTGGATACCATCAAGTTTAAAGGCTTCAGCTTAACTGCCCAAAATCTGCTGCTGACTGAGAATAGCAACAATCTGGAAATCAGCTTTGAAGGGGAGTTTGGTAATGCCAAAGTCATTTTGCAAAACTTTGCTCTGGAAAACGTGGAAAACCTCAGCAAATCGACTGGAGCTACTGGAGACTTGGGCAATATTCTGTTTGATGGGCAAAATAGCACTACAGACAGCTTTGATGTCTTCAATGCCAACTCCACCCAAAGCACTATCTTCAACAAGAACACAGTCACCTTTCTTAACGACCTTTCCAATAACGTTAGTGGCTTTGACAACTCAGATGATGTCATCAATGGTCAGGGGGGTGATGACAAAATCGATGGCAAAAGTGGCAACGACCTTTTGAGGGGTGGTAGGGGGAATAATACTCTCATTGGTGGTGTGGGAAATGATATCTTGAATGTTGAATTTTCAACAGGCGATAACATCCTCAACGGTGACATTGGTGACGATACCTTGGATGCTGGAGCTTCAAAAGGCAATAACTTACTCTCTGGGGGCGATGGTAATGATTCTCTTTACGCCTCTAAGATTTCTCTGACTTTTCCTCCTAACTATGTGGGATACGCCAATTTTACCTCCTCAGGCAATAACACCCTCAACGGTGGTGCTGGTGACGATACTTTGAATGCTGAGTCTCCATCAGGCAATAACTTACTCTCTGGGGACGATGGCAATGATTCTCTCTCCAGTTCTGGCATCGATGAGTATAGAGAGTATACTTCTAGCTCTTCAGGCAATAACACCCTCAACGGTGGCACTGGTGACGATACCTTGAGGGCTGAGTTTTCAACAGGCAATAACTTACTCTCTGGGGGCGATGGCAATGATTCTCTCTCCATCTCTGCGTCTTTCTTAAAGGGCGGTGACGGGGGTTATTTGTCCTCTTCAGGCAATAACACCCTCAACGGTGGCGCTGGTGACGATACTTTGAGTGCTGAACATTCAACAGGCAATAACTTATTATCTGGGGGCGATGGCAATGATTCCTTCAATCTAAGCCCCACATTCGCAAATACTGCTTTAGTGACTCAAACGATAGATGGAGGTAAGGGTGACGATTTATTGTCCGTCAATTACAGCGATGCTACAGGGGGGATCGCTTCAACTTTCAATGCCACTACTAACATTAGCTCAATTACGGCAGGCACGTATCGGGTTAACTACAGCAATATCGAGCGATTCAATATCTCAGGTACAGCTTACGATGACAACATTGTGGGCAACAGTGGGAACGATACGCTCACCACGGGCGTTGGTGGCAATGATACGATCGATGGGGGGACAGGTGATGATTTGTTGTCTGTCAATTACAGCAATACTACAGGGGGGATCGCTTCAACTTTCAATGCCACTACTAACATTAGCTCGATTACGGCGGGCACGTATCGGGTTAGCTACAAGAATATCGAACGATTCAATATCTCAGGTACAGCCTATGATGACAACATTGTGGGCAACAGTGGGAACGATACACTCTCCGGGGGCACAAGTGGCAATGATACGATCGATGGGGGGACAGGTGATGATTTGTTGGTGTACTATTTTTCTAATTATACAGCGGGTATCACAACGACATTCAATGCTACTACTAACATTGGTTTGATTACGGCGGGCACGAATCGGGTTAGTTACAAGAATATCGAACGATTCAATATCTCAGGTACAACCTACAATGACTTGATTGTGGGGAACAGTGAGAACGATACACTTGACGGGGGCAACGGTGGCAATGATACGATTATTGGCGGTGCAGGTAATGATATCCTGACAGGTGGGCAGGGTAACGACACCCTAACTGGTGACGCCGGCAATGATAAATTTGTTTACATGGGCGACAGCTACTTTGACACCGGCACTGATACAATCACCGATTTCGGTGGCATTGGGAAAGGCTCAAATCCCTCAGCAACCGTGATTGCCTCCTTAGACACCTTGCAATTTACAGGTAGTGTCTTAACTGCTCAAAATCTGCAATTAACTCAAAATGGTAACAACTTAGAACTTACCTTTGAAGATTTATCTAATACCAAAGTCATTCTCCAAAACTTCAAATTAGAAAACCTGGATAATCTGTCAGCAACTTCTTCACGACCAGCTATTGGCAATATCCTGTTTGATGGACAAACCAGCATCACCGACAGTTTTGATGTGTTTGATGCTAATTCTACTCAAACTAGGCTGTTCAACAGGAACACTGTTACCTTCCTCAATGACCTCGACAACAACATTACGGGTTTTGACAACTCCAATGATGTTATCAATGGTCAGGGAGGTGACGACATCATCGACGGCTTGAGTGGTAATGACATGCTCAGAGGTGGTGCAGGAAATGATATTCTCATTGGTGGTGTGGGAAATGATACTCTCATTGGCGGTGTGGGAAATAATACCTTTGACGGAGGTGCAGGTGACGATCGCTTGAATGCTGGCGGTTCAACAGGCAATAATACCCTAGACGGTGGTACTGGTAACGATCGCTTGAATGCTGGCGGTTCAACAGGCGATAACCTGCTCTCTGGGGGCGATGGCAATGATTCTCTTGACATCTCTGGCTACGTCAACTACTCCCCCTACTCCCCCCGCCAAGACTCTGGCTCATTAGGCAATAACACCCTCAATGGAGGTGCAGGTGACGATAGCTTGAGTGCTAACGGTTCAAAAGGTGATAACCTGCTCTCTGGGGGCGATGGCAATGATTCTCTTGACATCTCTGGCGGCTACTACAGCGACTTCTACACCGATTCTCGCTCATTAGGCAATAATACCCTCAATGGAGGTACAGGTAATGATCGCTTGAGTGCTGGCGGTTCAAAAGGCGATAACCTGCTCTCTGGGGGCGATGGCAATGATTCTCTTGACATCTCTGGCGACTACGAATCCTACTCTGATTACAACGAAAACCGCGACAACCGCTCTTTAGGCAATAACACCCTAGAAGGTGGTACTGGTGACGATACATTGAGTGCTGGCGGTTCAACAAGCGATAACCTGCTCTCTGGAGGTGATGGTAATGATTATCTTAACATCTCTGGCTACTCCTACTCCTCCTACACCGACTCTCGCTCATTAGGCAATAACACCCTCAATGGAGGTGCAGGTAACGATACATTGAGTGCTGGCGGTTCAAAAGACGATAACCTGCTCTCTGGGGGCGATGGTAATGATTATCTTGACATCTCTGGCTACTACAACTCCGAATACTCCTCCGACTATCGCTCATTAGGCAATAACACCCTCAACGGTGGCGCTGGGAACGATCGCTTGAATGCTAGCGGTTCAACAGGTGATAATCTTCTCTCTGGGGGCGATGGTAATGATACTCTTACAGCCTCTGGTGGCTCTGGTAAGAATATCCTCAAAGGTGGTAGTGGCAATGACTACCTCACAGGTGGCAATGGCAATGATAACCTCTATGGAGGATCGGGTACTGATACCTTTGCTTTTAATAGTTACAATCAAGGCATTGATCAACTTTATGACTTCAACGCGACTAATGAACTGATTCAGATATCGGCGGCTGGTTTTGGTGGCGGGTTATCAATAGGTTCGCTGAAGACAAGTCAGCTTACCTTTGGAGGATCTGCGACGACAAGCAATCAACGATTTATCTATGACAATATTACAGGTGCGCTGTATTTTGACCAAGATGGCAGTGCAGGTACGTTTACTCAGGTAAAATTTGCACAACTATCTGGTGGTGTGACACTAACTGAAAATAACTTTGTGGTTGTTTAATCGTAATTAGCGTTCTCAGATCGTTAAACGGCAAGGGTTGTGAGGTGCTTTTGTAAGTACCTCGCATTCGATTTATCAATGCAATGAATGTAGAAATTATAACTAATTATCCGAACTTGATATTATTGGCTAAATCTGATTATGTCTGCGTTGGTAATTTTGATCGCCTATAGCGGATCTTGCACAGATATAACATATTAGACCTCTTGCATAAATCAATAAATTTGAACCCCACCCCGCCAAAGCTACGCTTTGTCTCCCCTCCCGAAGAGCGGGGAGGGGTTGGGAGTGGGGTGTTACGGACTTTTGCAAGAGGTCTATTGCCCAGGCGTAGGCTAGCAAAAACCGCAGGTATCGCAACTCATTAGCCTTAAAGTAGTAACAACAACTTATTGTGGAATTGCGATCGCGAGACGATGAATGCTCTAATCAATTTACTGCTTTTTTTGCTGCCGATTCTGAGTAGCCTGTGGATTGCCCAAACTTTCAACCCTTTATCTTCTTATCAGCCTCTCCAAGCTGTAGACGGGGCAGCTTTATATAAAAAACAATTAACGAATGGTAACGAAGCGTATTTACAAGTTATCGATCTGGGCAAAATGCACATAGACCAAATTATCGGAGAGGTAGATAATATGGGTCTAAATGAAGGTAAGTATTATAAAGGAGAAGGTGGACATTACAGCCCCTTTTTCCAAAATAAGTTGTTTTCGGAAGTTACAGAAGAATATAAAAAACTTTACGGAAACAACGTTTTTTCGATGATTAATTGTTCTTTTTTTGAGCAATATCAATCTAGTACTCAATTATCCTTTCCAATTAAACTCAATGGTGTAGTCATCACTGGCGGCACTAGCCCTTATGGCCCAATCAAGCAACCAAAAGATAAATATTATAGTAATATTCGCCTCAAGACCTTAGTCTGGGATAATAAACAGGCATACATTACCGATTATAACCAAGCTAGTGGTGCGCCTCTTAACCAAAAAGTAGTCAAGAATGCAATCGTCACTTACCGATATAGCGATCATCCGGCAAAAGTCTTAGCCCAAAACCAAGCGAATAAGTATCAAGTCATCGGTACTCTGAACAAGGATGCTGTCGAGTTGTTGTTGATCATGACGGTGAACCAAGCAACTCTGGATGAAGCAGCCGATTTATTACGTAAATTAGGAGTCAAAGGCGATATCATTACCGTTGACGGCGGCAGATCAACTTATTTGTTCAATTCCCAAAAGGGAAACATTATTGTTCCCCAACTGTCTAATCTGCAAGAAAATCCTACTTTCCGACACCTACCTCATTATCTGGGATTTCGTAAGAAAAGCAAAAATCAGGTTGCGCCAAAAATCTTGATCAGTCAGCCAGTTGGTAAAGTGCTTCCAAAAAAGGATCAACCTTATTTAATATTGTGGCGGGATAATTTTGATGGCGATGTCTCGATTAAGTTGTACGATGGAAACAAACTTATCCAAAACATTTCTTCCCGTACTGCTAGCGATGGAGTTTATGAGTGGACACCACGGATTTCCGTAAAAGAAGGCTATTTTATTCGTATTTCTAGCTGGAAAGAGCGGAACATTTTCGGGCAGTTGCAATTGTAGCAGAATGGGAAAATGAAATGGATAACTAGCTAAACGCAAACCTCTCAACAAGGTTGACGGTGTGGCCGCGATCGCAATTGTTATCGTTTCTCACAGTAAACAACTAGCTTTGGGTGTGCGGGAACTCGCCGCGCAGATGGTTCAGAACCAAGTTCCCATTGCTGTTGCAGCAGGTATTGAAGATCCGGAAAATCCATTGGGTACAGATCCAATTCAGGTTTATGAGGCGATCGCTTCTGTTTTTTCTGATGATGGTGTCTTGGTGTTAATGGATTTGGGTAGTGCTTTGCTGAGTGCAGAAATGGCAATAGAGTTTCTGCCAGAAGCACAGCAGGAGAAAGTGTATTTGTGTGAAGCACCTCTAGTAGAAGGCGCGATCGCTGCTGTAGTGGCGGCGGCGGCTGGTGGAGATATTCACCAAGTTATGGCCGAAGCACGCGGCGCACTCCTGGCAAAAGCAACTCAATTGGGTGTAAGTACTCCGTTGTCAGTTGTCAGCCCAACAACAATCAATATAGAATCGCCAACGCCAGAAATCCGGCTGATTGTGAGTAATCGTTTAGGATTACACGCCCGCCCCGCAGCGCAGTTTGTGGCAACCGCAGCCCGGTTTCAATCTCAAATTCTGGTGCGGAATTTAACCAGAAATACTGAGCTAGTCAGGGGTGACAGTATTAACCAAGTTACAACTTTAGGGGTGCGTCAAGGACACGAACTGCTGATTACTGCCACTGGTTCTGATGCAGATGAGGCGCTGGCAGCATTACAGACATTATTTGCAAATAACTTTGGTGAAGATAATGTTGTCTTGAGTTATCCACCAGCATTTCACCATGAAATTACTCCAGCAACTCACGGCGAATTTTCGGGGATTGCAGCTTCTGGTGGAATAGCGATCGCACCTATTGTTCATTATCAACCCACTCATATTTCTATTACGGAATACCACGTAGACGATCCTGATGTAGAGTGGCAACGATTACAGGCGGCGATTCACACTGCTAGACAAGAAATTCAAGCAGTTTTCTCACAAGCATCTCTGCAAATTGGTGATGCTGAAGCCGCCATCTTCGATGCCCAACTACTATTTTTAGAAGATCCAGTACTGTTGTCAGCGGCTCATCAGCGCATTTTAGACAACCATATAAATGCTGAAGCAGCTTGGCAAGCTGTAGTCGATGAAGTAGTGACTTCCTACCGCGCACTTGAGGATTCTTATCTGCAAGAGCGAGTTGACGATGTTGTCGATGTTGGGCGAAGAGTGCTGCGATTACTAGCTGGGAATGCCGCTGCTAACCTGTATCTTGAGAAACCGGCGATTTTGGTGGCGACTGATTTAACCCCCTCAGATACCGCTAGACTAGATCCGACAAAGGTGTTAGGTATTTGTACAACTTCTGGTAGCGCCACTTCCCACAGCGCAATTATCGCCCGAACATTGGGTATTCCGGCAGTTTTGGGAATAGATGCCCAGGTGTTGCACTTGGCAGATGGTACACTTATGGCACTTGATGGGGAAAGTGGCAGAGCTTGGGTAGAACCAGAATCAGATATCCTGGATTTACTTGCAGCCAAACAGTCAGCTTGGCAAACTGCCCAACAGGAAGCAAGAGCTACAGCACACCAGCCAGCGATTACTCGTGATGGTCGGCAAGTTAGCGTCTTCGCCAATATTGGTAGTATAAGCGATGTGCAAGTGGCTGTGGCTAGCGGTGCAGAAGGTGTGGGACTACTCCGCACTGAGTTTCTGTATTTAAACCGGACAAGCGCCCCCACTGAAGAAGAACAACTAGCAGTGTATCAGGCGATCGCCCAAGTTTTAGATCATCGTCCGCTAATTATTCGTACCCTAGATGTCGGTGGTGATAAGCCACTTCCTTATCTCAGAGTAGGGTTAAGAGAAGCTAACCCTTTCTTAGGTTGGCGGGGAATTCGTTTCTGTTTAGATCATCCAGAACTCTTCAAAACTCAGTTACGGGCAATTTTGAGAGCCAGTGTAGGACACCAAATTAAGATCATGTTACCGATGATTGCTACGGTGATAGAGGTACGTGCAGCTAAGGTAATTTTGGGTGAAGTACAGGCGGAACTAAATCAAGCTAGTATCGCATTTGATGCAGCGATGAAAGTCGGAATTATGATCGAAGTACCCTCAGCAGTTGCGATCGCCGATCAGTTAGCTGCGGAAGTAGACTTCTTTAGTATAGGGACTAACGATCTGAGTCAGTATGTCATGGCTAGCGATCGCACTAATCCCCGCGTGGCAAATTTGGTTGATGCGCTACATCCAGCCGTGTTACGAATGGTGCAGCAAACTATCCAAGCTGCCCATACAGCGGGGATTTCGGTAGGATTATGTGGAGAATTGGCAGCAGATATTTTAGCAACACCAATTTTATTAGGTTTAGGGCTGGATGAGTTGAGCGTAAATCCCCAAAGTATACCTGGAGTGAAACAGGCGATCGCTAGGTTTTGTATAGTTGAAAGTGAAGCGATCGCGGCATCCGCATTACAACAAGATTCCGCAGTGCATGTCAGAGAACTAATCTCAACTTCAATTTCTCCCCCTGCGTAATTAATTCGTAATTAATCGTTAAAATCTTATTCCCAATTGCCCGTTAAAGCCACGAATAGAATTGTAACCAGCACCAACAAAAACGTTATTAGTAGCACTTACCTGAACGCCACCTGAAACTGCAACGCCTTTATCTTCTGAATAAAGTCCAACTCCTACATAAGGTGAAATTACAGGCAAACTGATAAATTTTAAAACATCTACTCCCGTAGCACCATCAGGGCCAGTTCCGACTTCAACCCCGAAATTCAAAGCTCTAGCTCCGACAGCATAAGTTATATCACCATCTTTTCCACCGACTGAAACCCAAGGTTGCGGTATCAGTTGAGCCGATGCTTGACTTGGGGCAAATAAAGCTAACAAACCTATAGATGTAATTAATGTTTTTGCAATAATCGCTATTTTCACGTTGTTCTCCGATTAATTGTTTTTAGGACTTATACCGTTTCTTTATGAAGACGCATAAAAAGAACTCCAGTGCCGTCGCACCTCCCCTTGGTAAGGGCAGGGCTGTTTCATTTTATATCTTAGGGATTTTGTCAACAGTATAGGTGAGAAAATTAGAGAAGTTAGTATTACACCTCTACAACGTCTATTATTAGTTTCGTTAAAAGCTAGGTTATACCATTTGGAAAAAAAACCTACAGATTCAAAGCTGAAAATCCAGATGAAATCTAACGTCTCTTAATTACGAATTACGAATTACGAATTACAAATTGGTATTATTATCTCAACAATTTGCTAAACTCCAACTTCATAAATTCCTCTGGGTTTGAAACCCCGTGCTTCTAGCACGGCTTTATATTGAGGGCTGTGTATCTCACAAAGAGAATGATACAATGTGAGGATGACACAAAAATCTTTCAAGTACCGCTTTTTTCCGACACCTGAGCAAGAAACCTTGCTTCGGAGAACGATGGGCTGTACTCGATTGGTATATAACCGTGCCCTCGCCGCAAGGACTGAGGCATGGTACGAGCGACAGGAACGAGTAGGCTACGCTCAAACATCTAGTTTGCTGACAGACTGGAAAAAACAAGATGAACTTGATTTCCTTAACGATGTCAGTTGTGTACCATTGCAGCAAGGATTGAGGCATCTGCAAACCGCTTTCACTAACTTCTTTGCAGGAAGGGCTAAATACCCAAACTTTAAAAAGAAGCGCAATGGAGGTAGTGCAGAGTTTACCAAGTCTGCTTTCAAATGGCGCGATGGTAAATTGTTCCTGGCTAAAAGCTCCGAACCTTTGGATATCCGATGGAGTCGAGCTATTCCCGATAATGCCGAACCAACGACAGTCAACGTAAAACTCTCGCCTTCTGGACGTTGGAGCGTTTCTCTGTTGGTGGATATTGAAATTGAACCATTGCCGGAATCTCCTAACTCTGTTGGGATTGATTTGGGTATCACAAGTTTGATTGCTCTCTCGACGGGTGAGAAAGTTACAAACCCCAAAGGATTTAAGGCGAAACGCGCCAAGTTGCGTATTGCACAAAAATCTTTGAGCCGTAAGCAGAAAGGGTCTAACAATCGCCATAAATCCCGTCTCAAGGTCGCTAAAATCTATGAGGAAATTAGTGACGCTCGAAAAGATTTCCTTCACAAGTTGACAACTCGGTTGGTGAGAGATAACCAAACCATCGCCGTAGAAGATTTGGCTGTGAAGAACATGATGAAGAACCGGAAACTCGCCCTTGCTATCAGCGATGCTAGTTGGGGTGAATTGGTCAGGCAACTTGAATATAAGTGCGGCTGGTATGATCGTACATTGGTCAAGATTGATCGATGGTTTCCGAGTTCTAAACGATGTGGTAATTGTGGACATATCGTTGATAAATTGCCGTTGAATATACGAGATTGGTATTGCCCCAAATGCGGGACACACCACGACCGGGACATCAACGCAAGTAAGAATATTTTGGCGGCAGGGCTTGCCGTTTCAGTCTGTGGAGCGAACATAAGACCTGACAGAAATATTTCTGAAAGGCAGTTGCGAAAACCCATTAGTGGGAAGAAACAGAAACCTAAGTTGTGAGTCTTAGGAATCACCGTGGCTTCAGCCCGGTGAGGATGTCAAAGAGAGCAAATAAAAACAATTTGAGCATTGGGAATTTGCAGGGGGTTGTAGAGTGGCTGATGATGAACGCATAGTCAATACACAACAGATTTATCCAAAGGATTTTTCCTGGGGATTATGGCCTGTTGTGCCACTCTATCCCTATGGTAGGCGGCAGACAATTCGTCAAGAAGTGCTTAAGGAGACAATCTGGAATTTTGACCAGATTCAGGGCATTTTCTACGTTGTTGTACCGATTCGGATGACTGTTGTGAAGCTGGAAACTGGGGGTCTTCTCGTCTATGCACCTGTTGCACCAACCCCAGAGTGTATCAGACTTGTGAATGAGTTGGTGGTAGAGTATGGCAACATTAAGTACATCATTCTGCCAACTATCTCTGGTATAGAACACAAAGTCTTCGTTGGCCCCTTCGCCAGATATTTTCCGACTGCACAGGTGTTTGTGGCTCCCCATCAGTGGAGTTTCCCGCTAAATCTTCCCCTTAGCTGGCTTGGCTTACCTCCAAAACGAACTCAAGTACTTCCAGAAGATAGCAGCAAAACACCGTTTGCTGACGAGTTTGATTATGCAATGCTGGGCCCCATCGGGCTTGGCCCTGGTAAGTTTGCGGAAGTTGCTTTTTTCCACAAGCGATCGCATACTCTTTTAGTAACTGATTCTGTGCTTTCGATCCCAGAAGATCCACCTGCGATCGTTCTATTAGATCCATATCCTTTATTATTTCATGCCAAGGATCGTGCTTCTGATCTTGTTGTAGATAGTCAGGTAAATCGCCGTAAGGGATGGGGGCGCATCTGTTTGTTTGCTTTGTACTTTCAACCAAGGGCATTAGATATACGCCGATGGAGTCAGGTTTTACAAGATTCCTTAAAAGCCCCAGAACGCTCAAGGAAAGCTTATTTTGGATTTTATCCCTTTAAATGGCAGTCAGATTGGCAGCGATCGTTTTATGCCCTGCAAGGGAATGGGCGTTTGTTTGTCGCACCAATTTTACAGACGCTGATTCTCAACCGCGCACCAAAAGAAACCATTGACTGGGCTGATAAAGTTGCAAGTTGGGACTTCGAGTGGATTATTTCTTGTCACTTTGATTCACCGATTAAAGCCCAAGCGGATCAGTTTCGCCAAGCTTTCTCTTTTTTGGAAAAGCAGTCTGCTGTCAGTGGGAGTTTGTTCGGCAGTAACAGCTATCCTTTGCCAGAGGAGGATTTTAAAGCACTTAGAGAAATCGATGCAGGTTTAAATAAGTTTGGCATTGTGCCAGCAGCAAAGGAGAAGGTGTAGCAGAATTTTTGGTAACTGCTGTGCTAAAGAATGCAAAACTAGCTGTTGTTTAGTTCCATTAATGAAACATTTTCGTGGGAATAAAGCCATTTTTCAAAATTGCTTTTACAGCGCGGCCATTCTTTATCTGTCATTGCGAACCAATCAGTATCTCTGTTTTTTCCACGAACAAACATGTGTTGTCGAAAACGACCTTCATAAATAAATCCCATTCTTGTAGCGCTAGTTCGACTCGCATGGTTGAGGGAATTACACTTCCACTCAACTCGACGATAAGAATAGCGATCAAAAAGATGCTGAAGTAACAAAAACTGTGATTCTGTATTGATTTTACTTTTATGGACTGCGGGAGTAAACCATACATGACCAATTTCAGCACGACCATGATTTGATGCGATCGCAAGTAATGCCACACTACCCACCTGAGTATTTGTTAAGTTCTCAAAGACTGTCCAAGTCAGAGGGTCAGATTTACTTACGATGTTTTCTTCCATCCAGTCTTTCATCGTGGAAGGGCGATCAAATGGGCCGTAAAATAGATAATTCCATACGGCTTCCTTTTCTGGAGTGCCGTGTGAAGCTGCATACAAAGCATCTACATCCCTTTCTGGAATCAGAGGTCTGAGTGTGACAAATTGACCGTTGAGTTGAAGAAATTCTGGTGGCTGCCAAGTTCGGTGTTGCATGATTTTATTGCTTTTCCACAGACAAATAATCTTATATTAAAGATATATTTCTCTGGTCGCTATGTGGGCAAATCACTAAGTATTTGCTTTGAGAAACAGATTCTTGAATCTTATCGTTTAATTCCCTTAAACCGTTCTTGCGCTGCCTTAAATGCTTCTTGCATCACCAACTGAATTTTCTCTTGATCGGGCTTCTTACCTCCCATTAAATCACCAAAGTAAACACAGGCTGCTTCGCCTAGTGCCCAAGTATAGGCGGCTGCCCAAGAAGCGGCGATCGCACTCCCAATACCTGGTATAAATTTAATTAACTCCCGTGCAATTGCCTGTGCTAAAAAACCACCTGCGATCGCACTCACAACGCCTCCCGCCTGAGATGGAGTAACTGTCTGCCCATATAATTTACCCAACAGTCCCACCATTGATACTTGCAAAGCAGTGAGTACGGGCATTGTGGCAAATGGCAGAGGTACAGCGGCGAGGGTTGCAGACATAATCGCAAATGGCAAAATATAACGGCGTGCAGCATCTCGGTAAAGGTTGCCAATTTGCTTCCCAACTTCTTCTCGATCTAATAGCTGATAAATCGCCTGGGCTTCTGCTTGTGGGAGTAGTTCTGCCAAAGAATCTCGCAGTGCTTCTAAGCCATAAAATACCTGAGTGTAGCCATCTTCTTCTAAGGTAAAGTCAATGAGTACAGAGCGATCTGTTATTCCTGCGAAGGCTTGTTGTATTGCGGCAAATGCGCGGTTGACTTCCTGATAATCTGGCGGATAGGTGGGATGATCGACAGTATCACCAGGATAAACTTCGTGCAAGCAGGTAACTACCAGCAGACAGGGAATGTCTGGATACTTCTGGCGCAGTTGTTGAGCAATTTGTCGTAGCGTCTCAGTTGCAAAATCATTAATTTTGACAGTCAAAAGCAGGATTCTGGCGGAACGAGTTTGCTGTTGTAGATCGCCAACTAACTCCTGAATAATTGTTTGAGTATCTTGTTTGACATCACCCAACCCCACCGTATCAGTAAAAATCAGTAACGGCAGATCATTGGAAGGATAGGCATAGCGCTGGGTGTGTTGTGTGTGTGGGCGAAATCCTTGACCGACAATTTCAGCAGCAACTCCCGTCAATCCTCTGACAATGGAACTTTTCCCGGCTTGAGGTTTACCAATTAAGAGGGCTTCTGTAGTTGGCAGTTCGGCTCGGATTTTCTCTAAAATCTCTGCAACCTGAGTTTCGCTCACACTAAACCATTCCACAACTGTCTGTGCCAGTTGTTCTACGGGTAAGAGTTGTGTTAGACGTGTTGTCGCTTTGTTCCAGACACCAGCAATCTGATTTGTCCAGGAATTATCGACCGACTTGGTAATCGTTTTGTCGGTCGGTTCACTCAATTGCTGAGAATCAGTTGATGGTAAGTCAGCATCACGTTGCTCAGTCATTTTCATCCAAACGTAGAAGACCCTTTTAGTCATCTTATAGCGATTCTCAAAGGGATAACTAGTACCTTTAGTAGTGTTCCTGAGCGATCGCGTTTTGGGGGCTGACAATGCCATTAGACCTCATGCATAAATCAAAAATAAAGAACCCCACCCCGCATTTGAGTAAAGCAAACGCTCCCCTCCCCGCAAGCGGGGAGGGGTTGGGGGTGGGGTGTTATGGACTTTTGCAAGAGGTTTATTGTTTCGGCTGACAATGGCATTGTTTCGGCTGACAATGCCATTGTTTCGACCGACAATGCCATTGTTTCGGCTGACAATGCCATTGTTTCGGTTTGCAATGCCATTGTTTCGGTTTGCAATGCCATTGTTTTGGCTTGCATTGCCATTGTTTCGGCTTGCATTGCCATTGTTTTGGCTTGCAATGCAAAATATGCCCACCCTGCGGGAAGCGAGCTACATCCCCCAAGCTTGGGAGAGGGATTTAGGGTGAGGGCTTTTGATTCATGCAAAAAGTCTATTACTTCAAAAACGGATTCAGTAAGTAGTCGGACAAAAATATTTACAGTCATTGCGAGCGAAGCGAAGCAATCCCAGCCCTTGCGATTGCTTCGCTTCGCTCGCAATGACATTGTGTAATTAATTCTGTCTGACTACTTATCAGCTTGGTTCAATCAAATCAGCGATCGCCTTCAGCAATACATCTGGATCTACTGGTTTGGAGATATGCATTTGAAATCCTGCTGCTAATGCTTGCTGCTGATTCATTTCCCCTGCATAGGCTGTCAGAGCGATCGCTGGTACGTGTCCTCCTTGTTCGGGCGATCGCGATCGCACTTCCCGCATCAGCATATAACCGTCTGTTTTTGGCATTCCAATATCGCTAATTAAAACATCTGGTATCGACTCAGACAGTACTTGTAGTGCTTCTTGTGCTGATGAGACGGCGGTTACTTGCACACCGTAGTCTTGCAAAATAAAGGTAATTAAGTCGCGAATATCTGGTTCATCGTCCACTATCAAAACTTGAGTGTCCGAAAGCAGCAAGGATTCCGGCTCAGAATGTGAAGACTGATTATCTTCACCCCGAATCTGTTCACTTCTGATCAAAAGCGGTAACTCGACAGTGAACATTGCACCCAATCCTTCTCCAAGACTATCGGCTTGAACATTTCCCCCATGCATTTCTACAACCTTACGCACGATCGCTAATCCTAAACCTAGTCCACCAAATGTCCGTGTAGTTGTGCCATCAGCTTGGCGAAAGTAATCGAACACATAAGGTAAAAAGTCTGGGCTAATTCCCTTACCTGTATCACTGACCTGAATTTGAGCCTGATTACCAGCTTCCATGAGTCGAATTTCTACCCGTCCTCCTGCTGGTGTAAATTTTACCGCATTAGAAAGCAAGTTCCACACAACTTGTTGCAGCCGGTTTTGGTCGCCCATCACTTGTCCCAAATTGGGATCAAATGTGGTCTGAATTTGAATTGACTTGGCAAGTGCTGCTAGTTGTACTGTTTCTAGTGCTGCTTCAACTACCATTACTAAGCTGACTGGACAGATATTTAAGTTTAATTTTCCTTGCAGGATGCGAGACACATCCAACAAATCTTCAATTAGCTGGGTTTGTAACTTGGCGTTGCGTTCAATGGTTTCTAAGGCGTGGCTAGTAGTTTTTTCATCAAATTTGCGAGTCCGCAGCATTTTCGACCATCCCAGAATGGAGTTGAGTGGGGTTCGCAGTTCATGGGAGAGAACCGCCAGAAATTCATCTTTAATTTTGTTGGCGATTTCTGCTTGTTGCCGTGCTGCCTTTTCGCAGTCGAGTAGGCGATCGCATTCTTGTTCAGCCAATTTGCGCTCGGCAATGTCCAGTACAAAAGCAACACCGTTGTCTTGGGAGTCATTTAGTAGGGCCATCCCCAAAACAATTGGTACTCGCCTTCCGTTGCGGTGGATGTACTCTTTCTCGTAAATTTTAGAAACTCCAGTGGTTTGCACCTCTAAGAGGATGCGATCGTCTAAATCCTGATACTCAACAGGAGTAAGTTCTTTCCAATTAATTCTACCTAAAGTGGCAAATTCATCACGAGTGTAGCCAGCTAGTTGAAGAAAAGCATCATTGGCATCAATCACAAAGCCATCTACAGTCCAAAAAGCAACCCCAATCAGGTTAGATTCAAACAAACGCCGAAATCTTGCTTCACTTTCGCGTAAAATCTTTTCTGCCCGTTTGTGTTCGGTAATATCGCGAGAAACAGTGATTACGCCTTCAATAGTTTGCTTAGAATTTCGTAATGGTGTGAGGATGTATTCATAATAATGCAACCCATCGGCGGTAAAATATTTACACTCATCTTTAATCGGCTGCCCAGTTTTCATCACAGCTTGTCGTTGATTATCTACTTGCGTTATCAGGTCTGCGGGTAAATCCATTTCTGGCAAACTTTTCCCGACAATATCCTGGGGCTTTAAACCTAGTAAAGTTGCTCCATCACGGCTGACATACTGATAACAGCCTTGGCGATTAAAGATGTAGATATGATCGACTGAGGCAGTAAGGATGGCATTTAAAATATTTGCCTGTTCTTGGACTTGTGTCGTGAGTTCGCGAGTACTTTCTTCTGCTTGCTTACACACAGTAGTTTCCATACAAACGCCGATCATTCGCACCGCTTGCCCCTGAGCGTCATAGATAAATTTTCCCTTGGCAGAAATCCAATGTGTACTTTTGTCTGAGCGAACTATCCGAAATTCATCATTGTAGTCAGTTTTTTCTGCCAAAGCGTGGGCGATCGCTTGCATTACAGCTTGGCTATCTTCAGGATGAACGCACTTTTTAAACGTCTCATAAGGGCTATCAAAACTACTGGGAATTAGACCAAAAAGCAGTTCATAATTTTCCGACCAGATGACTTGATTGCTAACAATATTCCAATCCCACAAGCCCATTTGGGATACATCTAGAGCTAGCCTTAGCCGTTCTTCAGTCTCTCTGAGAACTACCTCTACCTGCTGTCGCTCCACAATTTCTTGTTGGAGTTGCTGTAAAATTACTCCCACATCTGTTGGTAGATTGACAACTGTGGAGGCATTCTTCTGAATATGCCACTCGACAGCTTGAATATGAGGATTTTCGGCTTCTACTGGCAGCTTTATTTTTAGTTGTCTTAATTGCTCCTCAAGCGCTGTTTGCCTTTGTTGATAATATCTTTCTGATTGCTCTAACTCAGCTATCCGCTGCCGCATCGCGGCTAATTTATCAGTGATTTGAAAGTTAGCTTTATCAATATTTTGCATATTGTACACCGCTTAGACTTAATAATATCGACTTGAATAGTAGATATCCCCTAGTTTGATCTATGAATTTTTTAGCTATAAAATGTAATCTATCAAAAGGTACATAAATACTTCCAAAGTAAAACTTTAAAATATGCTCGTAGCAATCATTTTGAATATCAACTATATGCTTGATTAAGCAAAAGTAGCTTAATGATTTCAGCACAAAGGTATATATGAGTTTCCAGAATTGTAGAGTAAGCCCTGCCAAAAATATCAAAATAGAGGTTTTTGGCATCAGTCAGTTAATAGTGCCCACCCTCCAAAAATAGCAAAAGAAAGTTTATCTCTTGAATCGGATAAAAGCTGCACCAATTAATAATCCCACAACCTGCCCTAAGAAGACAACACCCGATTGATTTACGCCAACAGGAGGAATATTTAAACTACCTATACCATAAAATAATTGTTGCACAAACCACCAAAATATATAGAAAATGGCTGGTAGTTGGATGGGGATATACAAAATTATTAGCGGCAAAATGGTGTCAATTTTAGCTTTAGGAAACTTCATAACGTATGCTCCTAAAATAGCTGCGATCGCAGCATTTGCCCCAATCAATGGAACTGTCAAACTCGGTTCAGCCAGAATTTGTATTACCCCTGCGATCACACCAGCAGCCAGATAAAATCCTAGATAGCGTCTGTGTCCCAGAATATTTTCTACAGTTTTCCCAAAAACCCACAAAAAGAGCAGATTTCCTAATATTTGACTAAAACTACCGTGCAAAAATATCCCAAAAAATAGCGAAAATACCCGCCAAATTACAACTATCCAAGCAGCAGAATTGAAAAAGAGAGCATTTGTAACTGCTCCATTAATCTGCGCCGGAATCACACCCCAACTATTGACAAAATAGCCTAATTCACCGTTAAACTCTAGTTTAAGTTCCCATAAAAATACAGCTAGGTTAATGCCAATCAACCAGTAATTAATAATTGGCTTACTTCGACAACGAATATTATCACTAATAGGAATCATATAGATTTGTCATTAGTCATTGGTCATTCTTGCCTCCCCTGCCTCCCCCACTCCCTCACTTCCCCTTAACGTGTGGCAAGATTGAAATCAGATCGCATCGCACTTAACTAGGCAAACGAGATGCTAGGAAACACACTTGTAGGAAGATACCAAATTATTAGTAACTTGGGAGGTGGGGGTTTTGGTGAAACTTTTGTGGCTTGTGATACCCAATTACCAGGTTCACCTCTATGTGTCGTTAAGAAACTCAAACCCCAGGCAAGCGATCCAGTAACTTTGGAGACAGCTAGGCGTTTATTTGATACGGAAGCACAAGTTCTGTATAAATTAGGAACTCACGATCGCATTCCCCAACTTTTAGCTTATTTTGAAGAAAATGCCGAATTCTATCTTGTACAGGAATTGATCGAAGGTCATGATCTGAGTCAAGAATTAACATCAGGTAAAACCCTAAGTCAAGAGGAAGTAATTTCACTTTTACAAGAACTTTTGGCAATCTTAGAATTTGTCCATCAACAGAATGTAATTCATCGTGATGTCAATCCCCGAAATATCCTCAGACGCCAACCAGATGGCAAATTAATTTTAATTGATTTTGGTGCAGTTAAACAAATTGCTACTCAAGTTATTACTCCCCAAGGTCAAACTATTGCAACAGTAGCTATCGGTACGCCTGGATATATTCCTGGTGAACAAGCTCATGGTACGCCCAAATTGAGCAGTGATATCTATGCTGCGGGAATAATTGCTATTCAAGCTCTCACTGGATTATCAGCAGAGGAAATAGTAAAAGATGCTGATACTAACGAAATTATCTGGCATGATAAAGCCACGGTAACACCAGAATTTGCTCAATTCTTAGATAAAATGGTCTGCTACGACTTTCGGCAACGCTATCCTTCGGCAACGGTGGCATTACAAGCGCTGAAAGAGTTAACACAACCACCTATTGAGACAATAGTGTTAACTCCTTTTTCTCCACCAAAAAATATCAACAAACCTCAACCAAAAAAAGGTATATTAGGTAAAGTTTTACTAACAATATTTTTCTTTGCTGTTGGCGGAGTTGCATCGATATTTATTTGGAATCACATTAATTCAAATAATGCCATAGAATTATCTAAACAAGGAAATACGCTTTTTGATTTGCAACGCTATCAAGACGCGCTAGAAGTATATGAAAAAGCCGTTAATATTAGACCAGATTATGCTCAAGGCTGGAATGGTCAAGGCAAAACGTTAGATAAATTAAAAAAATACAAAGAAGCATTAGTGGCCTATGACAAAGCAATTCAAATTCAACCAGATTATTTAGATGCTTGGATTGGACGTGGCTCTGTATTGGGAAATTTACAGCGATATCAAGAAGCGATCGCCTCTTTTGACAAATCCTTAGAATTAAATAATGACAACTCAGAAGTCTGGAATGCTAAGGGTGAAGCTTTCAGTAATTTAAACCAATATGACCAAGCGATTAAATCTTATGAAAAGGCGGTTGAACTCAAACCAGATAATTATGAAGCTTGGTATAAAAAAGGATTAGCTTTACAGAGTTCTAAGCGATATGAAGAAGCGATCGCAGCCTATCAAAAAGTCGTTGATTTAAAACCAGACTACGAACAAGCCTGGTATAATTTGGGTAATGTACTAGTCAATTTAAAACGTTACCAAGATGCGTTTACAGCTTATGATAAATCGGTGCAATACCAGCCAAATTATTATCAAGCTTGGTTGTCGAGAGGTAATATACTGCTGAATTTACAACGTTATCCAGAAGCGATCGAATCTTTTAATCAAGTAATTAAATACAGTCCCAGAAACTATCAAGCATGGTATAATTTGGGCTGGTCGCTGCATCAAAACCAACGCTATGAAGAAGCAATAAAATCTTATAATAAAGCGGCAACAATTAAGCAAAACGACTATCAACTCTGGTATAATTTAGGGAATTCACAATACATATTGCAGAAATACGAAGATGCGATCGCTTCTTATAATAAGGCAGTTCGTTATAAACCAGACCATTCCGAAAGCTGGTTTAGCAGAGGCAATGCCCTATTAAATTTGAAACGTTATCAAGATGCGATCGCTTCTTACGATCAAGCAATAAAATACAAGCCTAATTACCAACAAGCAATAGACGCCCGCAATCAAGCCCAAATTCAACTGCAAGGTGAAAAATCAAAGCCTGTAATCGTACCAATTCTTCCATTTCCTAATTCCACCAATCCACCACAGACGACACCCTAAGTAACCAAATTGACGGGTTAGAATTGATCTCAAATTTGCAAAGTTTATCAGTTTGAATCTACCTTTTTTGGTTGGAAACTCGCTCTCGGTCAACTTGTGTGTACACTTAATTTAGAGGAAAATAACTTATGTCTGATTTAATTAATAAACAAATCATCCTCAAAAGTCATCCAGTCGGCGAACCAAAAGAGAGTGATTTTGCTCTGGTAGAAACACCAACTCCTGAACCAGGTGAAGGCGAAATTCTTAGCCGCACCATTTACCTATCTCTCGACCCTTACGTGCGTGGTAGCATTAGTGTAGGAAAGTCTTATGCTGCACCAGTAGAGTTGGGTTCAGTTATTGTCGGTGGTACAGTCAGCCAAGTAATTAAATCAAATCATCCTCAATTTCAAGTAGGAGATTTTGTTCTTAACAGTAACGGTTGGCAAACTTATGCTGTATCTAAGGGTGAGACACTCCGTAAACTTGATCCCACTCAAGCACCTTTATCTTATAGTCTAGGTGTACTGGGTATGCCTGGTCTGACTGCTTATGCTGCTCTACTTGATATCGGTCAACCGAAAGAAGGTGAAACTGTTGTGGTTTCAGCCGCTTCTGGTGCTGTCGGTGCAGTAGCAGGTCAAATTGCCAAAATTAAAGGTGCGCGAGTCGTGGGAATTGTCGGGAGTGACGATAAGCGGGATTATATAGTTAAAGAATTAGGTTTTGATGTTGGTATTAATCGCAAAACTCAAGAGCTTAATTCAGCCCTTAAAGAAGCTGCTCCTAATGGCATTGATGTTTACTATGACAATACAGCAGGTGTAATTTTAGAAACTGTGTTGCAGCAGATCAATCTTGGGGCAAGAATTCCACTAGTAGGTTTGATTTCGGAGTATAACGCTACATCTACTCCACCAGGGCCTAATTTAAGACCACTGCTAATCAAGCGGGCATTGATTCAAGGTTTTCTTGTTGTTGATTACCAACATCGGTTTAATGATTTTTTACATGATGTTTCTGGATGGTTACAGTCTGGTCAACTCAAGTATAGAGAAGATGTAACTGATGGTTTAGAGAAGGCTCCTAGTGCATTCATCGGTTTACTTCGAGGTGATAATTTTGGCAAGGTGATTGTTAAGGTTAATGACGATCCAACAGCAGCTTGATCGGTTATTAAGCTAGGTATGTGCTACGTTGACGCAAATCAGTAGCACATTAGACTTCTTGCATGAATCAAAAGGGCGAATTTTGCATTTGTGCAAGAAGTTTATTACTGGACAAGAGGGAGCAAATTGTTGAAATTCAGCGTCAAGAGTAGATAATTCAACTAAAGTTTTAGGTGTAACTAGATGCACACTGGTTTTAGGAGTAAGCTGCCACTACTGCTGACATTCTGCTTATTTACTAGCTTTTTACCTGCCTCTGGTTCAGTTTTATGTCCAGCCGTTGCCTCTGACGAATACTATAAAGTAGCCAGAAATGACGGCAGAGATGGACGCACAGGAACCGATGGGCGATCAGGTAGAGATGGTGGTAGCGGTGAAAACCAAAATATTTTTGTCAATGGTTCACCTGTAAATCTTGACTTATCGGGTAAAGATGGTGAAGACGGGGAAGACGGGGAACACGGCGATCAACCTGACTGTGGTTCTCAACGCGAGCGCGTCAGCCACGACATAAACGCACCAAATGGTGGTAGTGGCGGTAACGGTGGCAAAGGAGGAGATGGGGGTAATGGTGGTTCCCTGACAGTGTATTACAGCAATTTGCCAGACTTGCGAAACATTTCCGTCCGGGCAACTGGTGGAGAAGGTGGGCGCGGGGGTAGAGGTGGCAACGGTACAGAGGGTTGTAACTGTCACAGACGAAGATGGGAAGTGAAAACCTGCGAGGGAACTCCCGGTAGCCCTGATTATAAGTGTACTGACAAGGTTTATAGATGTAGTAATGGTAGCGATGGGCGAAATGGCAGCGATGGTAGCGATGGTAGCCAAGGGCGCTTAGGAACTTTGAGTATTGTCAATAGCAAGGAAGCTTTGGCAGCTGATACTCCAACTGTGCAGCTAGCAATTTCCGAACTGACAAACAAACAGTTCCACCTCTCGAAGAACAAGTGGAATCAACGCAAAGGGGCAGTTTCTCTACTTGCGCCTGGTGCTGCGATCGCTGATGATTATCGAGAGTTTGAACAGCGTCTAGAAGAAGCTTTTCAAATAGTTTGGCAAGAAAGACAACCGATCACCAGCTTTGGTAATCAAGCTGTAACACTGAATTTAACTGATAACAAACAAGTAGAAATTACTTTTTCTGAGGAATTATGGGTTGAGGGTAACACCAAAAGCGAGGCTAACTTAACAACATTTACTGTTAACCATGCCATTCCCAAAAAAGATGTCACCCGGTTAGCTGTGGCAGAGTTTGCCGATGCCGGACAAAACCTTAACTTAAAAATAGTTGATTTGGCAGCAAAGTCTGATGCCATTAATACTCAGTTTCGCGTAAAATTCCGCGCCCAGGATAGCTTGCACGGTTTTTCTGGCTACAAAACTGAATATGAAGGGGATATTCCTAACGAACTTGTGACTCGTGACTACAACCGTTTTATTCTAGCTTTGGGTAAACTCAAAATTCCTGACGAAGCTTTACGCCCTGGTGTCAATGTTGATATTGAAGTCGTAGCAACTCGTTCTTTGGGAATACGTTCTGCCCAGCAAACTATTAGCTGGCAGGGTGCAATCCGCAAGCCTAGATAAAATTTAGGAAGATTTTTTCCCATCTGAAACCATTTGCGAGAGAATATAGGCTGCAAAATCTAGTAACTGATCCAGCAAAAAGCCAATGATACCGATGTATAAGATTACCTGGATTATGTAATCAGCATTGCCAGCTTTATAAGCATCCCAGAGGGTAAAGCCAAGTCCTTTTGGGCCTGTTAACATTTCTGTGGCAATAACTATAAACCAGGCTACCCAAATACTAACTTTCAAGGCATGAAATATATGAAATATAGCTACTCGAAAGTTTTTATTTTGTCTCTGAAAATGCTGCATCCCTATTGCTGTATTAATAATCATCGTCCAGAGAGTTCCCAGAAAAACTACTACAATAGCAGCCGAGTCGCTCTCTTGAAACGCGATTAGGGCAATAGGTAGCAAAGCTATCGGAGGGATACTATGTGGTATCTGAAATATCAGCCTAAATAGCTGATAAATCATGCTATTCATCCCAATTAAATATCCGATAAAACTACCCAAGACAGCGGCTGGAATGTAACCGACAAATAACCGTTGTAGGCTAGCTAAAATGTCTAAAAACATATTATTTTATCTGCCTCAGTTCTCATGTAAAATATTTGGGAAATACTGCGGCAACAACACAAAATTGGGCGGACAAAAGTGTATTAAGTTACACTTTGTATTTGATCGCTAAAAGATTTTTTATATCTTTTACTCCTTGATTACTAATCAAAAAACTTACGTATTATTACGATGTGATAGTAGTAGTACAAAGAAGAGGTAGAACTTAGCTTTACTAAACCTTATCAGAAAAGCAAATCCTAATTAGTAAATTAAATACAATTTCCAGAGTTTACAAAAGAAGGCAGTTATTGCTGGAGTTTTGCCAATACGGTTCGGTTAAGCTCAAAAAATAAAAATATTCTGAACCGAACCGTATTGAGAGTGTGGCGATCGCTCCTTGATTATCTCTGACAAAAACCGTACCCACATCAGAGACAATCAACCTTTCAGTATTAATCCTTAAATTCCCATATTTGTAACCTTGTAATTTCTACAATATAACGGGCTAAATTACAATGCAGTTTTCTGCAATCTTACATACATTATCTTGCATATAAGATTGCAGAAAAGGTGAATGACTAATTTTCGTAATTTTTTTACTCTGTATTTTGTGGATGAATTGGTTGCAAGCATAATCACACCTACATGCAAAATGCAAAGCTCTAAGGGATTTTAGTTTTGCTTGTATTTATTAAAAACCTAACTACATCTACGCCAAATTATTTGAAATAACCATCTAATTTTGATTCTGAAAAGGAGAAACAGATGTCTAATTTTGTTGCTTCTGCTGGTGGTGTTACTAAAACTGGTTCAATCTATGTAGATAGCTTACTATGGGGCAGTCGTTGGAAGATTGAAAATGACAATAGAAAAATTACTTATTCGTTTGTTGATAATAAGTCTTGGGATTATAACTTCGATAATGCTGAAATAAATGCCTTTACTAAGGCAATCAATTCCTGGGCTAATGTTGCTAACTTCCAGCTAGAGTCTTCTGGTTTTAATGATTCTCAAGCTGAGTTAACCTTTCATAGTGTTGATTCTTCTGTTTTTAGCAGTGCTAGCGTACTAGGTCAAGCAGAGCCACCAGGAGAATCCTCTAATCTTTTTGCAGAAGGAGATGTTCTAATTAACTGGGAGTTTTACCAAGGTGATTCTGATGCAGAACTCTTAGTTGGTAGCTACTACTACGACACTTTTGTCCACGAAATTGGTCATGCTTTGGGATTAGCTCATCCTCACGATAATGGAGGAAGTTCTTCCATCTTTCCTGGCGTTGACAATGCTTCAGATTTTGGCGACTTGAATCTCAATCAGTATATTAACAGGTGGTGCCGGAGGCGATCGCTTTACTTTCCAATCTCGCAGTCAAGGAATCGACCGGATTACCGATTTTAGCGTACTGGATGATACGATTGTTGTCTCTGCGGCTGGTTTTGGTGGAGGGCTAGTTGCTGGTGCGGCGATCGCTGCTAATAAATTTGCGATCGGTACAGCAGCCACTACAAATAGTCAAAGATTTATTTACAACACAGGTAATGGTTCTCTCTTCTTCGATCAAGATGGCACAGGAGCGATCGCCAAAATCCAAATTGCTACCCTCAATACCGGATTGTTCCTGAATAATGCAGATATTTTCGTTGCTGCTTAGGTATTTTGAAGTCATAAATCATTAATCTCGATTCAGCTAACACTAAAACGCTTTGTCAAAGTCAATTTTTTTAAGTAACCACAGAAACGCAGAGGAAAGGAACTAGATTGCCATATAATACGGTAAATCAATGAACTTGTCGGTGTTTTACCGGAAGTTTACTGAAGCCTAATATTTATTGACCCCTGAAAGCAGAGTGATGATGTTGACTAAGTTCTCTCCAACCCGATTGTTGGGTATGGCTTTTGCCTTCCTCCAGAGGTTCCAACAACGAAGAATCCGCACCTTTTCTATACTGTTTGCAGTGGGACTTAGTTTAACTTTGGCTGTCTCTGCTTGTTCTCCCAGCGCCAGCGAGAACTCTGGCACACCGCAGACAACCCAAAACCCCAGCGGCACTACAATTCGCATCGGCTACCAGAAAGCATCAACTGTCCTCTATGCGTTGAAGGCCAGAGGGGAATTAGAGAAAGCCTTTGCAACTTCAGGATCTTCCGTAATTTGGGCAGAATTTCCCGCTGGCCCCCCAATGCTAGAGGCATTGAATGCAGGTAGTATTGATTTTGGCTATACCGGAGAATCACCACCTATATTTGCTCAAGCTGGGGGTATTCCTTTGGTTTATGTTGCCTACGATCCTTGGAGTCCCAAAGCTGAAGCCATCCTAGTACCCAAGGATTCACCGATTAAAAGTGTGGCTGAACTCAAGGGCAAAAAAGTTGCTTTTTCCAAAGGTTCTAATGCTAACTACCTATTGCTGAAAGCGCTGGAAAAAGCAGGGGTACAGTACAGTGATATCAAACGAGTAACTCTGACTCCCGCCGATGCTCGTGCTGTATTTGAAAGAAATAACGTTGATGCTTGGGCAATTTGGGATCCTTACTTAGCCGCAGCAGAAGCAGCAACAGGCGCACGTACTTTAGTAGACGCGACGGGATTAGCTCCCAATCGTGGTTATTATCTGGCTGCAAAATCTTTTGTTGATACCAAACCGGATGCTTTGAAAATAATTTTGGATGGGGTGAACCAAGTTAGTAACTGGGCAAAGAATAATCCTACTGAAGTTGCTAAATTTCTTTCCCCTGCCTTGGGTATAGATCCTCCTGTCTTGGAAATAGCAGAAAAGCGGCGTGAGTATGATGTACTTCCGCTCACAGATGAAGTGATTACTAAACAGCAAGAGGTTGCAGATACCTTCTACAAAATTAAATTGATCCCGAAAGAAATCAAAATTAAAGAAATTGTTTGGCAAGGAAAACTGAATAATTCATAATTTTTAATTTATCGCCCCGACTTATTTAAGAAGTCGGGGCGATAGGTTTTAAAAAATGATTTATAAATGCTATACTAGCAACTTGACATTAAACTTTGCCATCAAACTTTAGTATTGATTTGCTACCATGCTAAAACTACGCTACAGCGAATCCTGTGTATGGTCGAACATCTGGCTCATGGAATCCCAGCTTGGACTAATTCATTGGCAATTCCGTCTTCTGTTCCATCTCGTTGCACCCAAACTTTTGGTCTTTGATTAAGAGGTTGTTTGAAAAGTGGTGACTGAGGTATCCAAAACTTTAGATCCTCCTAAATCCTCCGATAAATTGGAGGACTTTGAGAACGTTATTCCCCCCTTTTTAAGGGGGGCTAGGGGGGATCTAGATACAAGCGTAGACTTTTCAAACATCCTCTAAGACATTTCTCATACTATCGTGAT
Organism: Nostoc sp.; assembly: GCF_036917935.1. Classification (GTDB taxonomy): domain Bacteria; phylum Cyanobacteriota; class Cyanobacteriia; order Cyanobacteriales; family Nostocaceae; genus Nostoc. Next base: position 55,502 of record NZ_JBALEL010000033.1, read on the forward strand.
AGAAATCTTTTGGTGGCACTCTAGATTTTGAGATACCAAATGATTACACTATTTAGTATATCTCTAGTTCTCATTTTGGTTATACAGGCGAATATTCTCTAAAACGTTAATGCCGGTAAGTACTATTTCTGCGGCGTTGCAGAATATAAATATGAATTAACGTGATTGTGGGCATCAACTCACACATCAGGGCTGAAATTGTGGTTTAATACTATAGTTGTAACAAAAAAATATTCAACCACTGATGAACTATAAAATTTATTATGCCTTTTTTAGAGCCGAGAAATCGATTTATCAGTAAGTTTAATCGCCGATATTTAAATGCTAGCCAGTTAAGTTGGCTAATTATATCCAGTATCTTTTTATTTCTCGGAACTACTGTTGCTGTGGCGCAAGTGAAAACAGCACATAAATCAGGGTTCACGCTACAACTTTTACATACTTCCGACCAAGAAGCAGGTGTCCCCGCGCTGAAGGATGCACCAAACTTTTCGGCGGTGTTGAATGCACTCAAAAATCAAGATACTAATCGTGACGGCAAGCCTGATTATCCTAATACCTTAATCCTTTCATCTGGAGATGCTTATATTCCCAGCCCCTTCTTATTTGCCAGTGACACAGTTTTTGGTGGTCAGGGACGAGGAGATATTTTAATTCTAAATGCTCTTGGGTTTGGTGCGATCGCCTTTGGTAATCACGAATTTGACTTAGGTACGGGTGTTGTTGCCGACTTACTCCGTGCTAAAGAAGATTATCCAGGGACAAAATTTCCCTATCTCAGCACAAATCTCGACTTCAGCACTGATAAAGACCTGGCAAAATTAGTTACCGCTGATGGACAAGAGGCAAGTAAAATTCCGAATAAAATTGCCCGTAGCACGATTATTACGGTCAATGGTGAAAAAATTGCTGTAGTTGGGGCGACAACTCCCACACTGCGGACTATTTCTTCTCCCGGTGGTGTGACTGTGTTACCTAAACAATTTAATGACCGTGATGCCGCAGATATCGCCGCCTTAGCTGCTGAAATTCAAACTTCTGTTGATACACTGCTGACAAAAAATCCAGAGATTAATAAAGTCATTCTCTTGGCACACATGCAGCAAATTGCCATTGAGCAAAAGCTCGCAAAATTACTTAAGGGAGTAGATATTATTGTTGCTGGTGGTTCCAATACCTTACTAGCCGACAAAACAGACCGTCTGCGAGTCGGTGATAAATCTGCTGGAACTTATCCAATCATCAAAAAAGCCGCAGATGGTAATCCGATAGCCATAGTTAATACCGATGGAAACTATCGCTATGTTGGTCGTTTAGTAGTTAACTTTGATGCTAATGGAGTGATTATTCCTAAAAGTATTGACCCCAAAATTAGCGGTGCTTATGCGACTGATTCCCAAGGTGTCGCAGCTGTCGGCGGGAAACCCGATGCCAAAATTGTCGCCATTACAGAAGCACTCAAAAAAGTGATTATTGCCCAAGATGGCCAGATTTTTGGTAAAACTGACGTTTTCCTCAACGGCTGGCGGGGTGATGTCCGCACCCAAGAAACCAATTTCGGGAATTTGACAGCCGAAGCTAATTTAGCGATCGCTAAACGATATGATCCTAAAACTGTCATTTCCATTAAAAATGGTGGTGGTATCCGTGACAATATCGGTACTTATACCTTTCCCCCAGGTTCGACTCGCTCACAGGATGTTATCAAACTGCCACCCCAAGCGAATCCTGTGGCAGGTAAGAAAGAAAAAGAAATTTCCCAACTTGATATCACTAATGCTTTACGGTTTAACAATAGCTTGACTTTAGTAACTTTAAATGCTAAAGAACTAATAGAAGTAATTGAACATAGTGTAGCAGCCATAGCGCCGGGTGCTACCCCTGGCAGTTTTCCCCAAGTAGCGGGATTAGCCTTTAGCTTTGACCCAGATTTGCCAGCAGGTAAGCGTGTTAAATCCCTGGCTATCAAAGATGCAAAAGGCAAAATTATTGATGTAGTGGTGAAGAATGCAGAGTTAGTGGGTGACTCTAATCGCATCTTCCGGACTGTCACCCTAAACTTCTTAGCAAGTGGTGGTGATGGCTATCCTTTTCCCAAAAGAGAGCGGGTTGATTTAACATCAAAAGATACTGATAAGAGCAAACGCACAGGTTTAGCCACCTTTGCTGCTGATGGTTCTGAACAAGATGCATTAGCAGAATATTTGGCTGCTAACTTTAAGCAGATTCCATTTGCTCTAGAAGATGTACCACCCACCGAAGATACTCGCATTCAAAATCTGAAGTTGCGTAAAGATGTGGTGTTTTGAATCAATGGTCAGAATTCCAGTAATTAATTTAACTACTTTTACCAAGGGCAATGCAGCAACTCGGCAAGCTGTCATCAAACAAATCTATGAAGCTTGTCATGAAATTGGCTTCATGTACTTGCAAAATTCGGTAATATCAAAAGACCTAATCAAGGAAGTATTCACTCACACCAAATCTTTTTTCAATTTACCTTTAGAAGTTAAGCAAAAGCAAGCTTGGAGTGATGAATTTAGTAATATGGGTTACGTTGGGATTGAGAGAGAACGTCTTAACCCCAATAAACCAGGCGACTTAAAAGAGGCATTTAATCTAAACAAACAAGCGGCTATGGGGATAGATGCTTCTATTGTCACCTTTTATGATAATTGTACAGAATTTGCTAACACGATATTACAAGTTTATGCGTTGGCGTTGGAATTGCCAGCAGATTTTTTTACTATAAAACATAATCAACAAAATCATACCTTGCGACTATTACACTATCCCCGATTGCAGACACCACCGAAACCCGGACAAGTGCGTGCTGGTGAACATTCCGATTATGGCAGTATTACCCTACTTTTCCAAGATGACATTGGGGGGTTAGAAGTACAGACAACATCTGGAGAGTGGATTGTCGCGCCTGTAATTTCTGATACTGTAATAGTCAATACTGGCGATTTAATACAACGGTGGACAAATCATCGATTTTGCTCAACTAAGCATCGAGTGATGATTCCCAGTGATAATCGGGTAAATCAGTCCCGGTATTCTATGGCTTTTTTCTGTCATCCTAATGATGATACAGAAATTGCTTGTCTGGAAAGTTGCCAGAAAGAACAATCGCCTATCTATCCCCCTATCCTTGCGGGAGAATATCTTTTACAACGTTTACAAGCAACATATTAGATGAAAACCTACGACTGGATTGTGGTTGGTGGTGGAATTACGGGTGCTGCACTCGCTTATGAACTTACTAAAACTGGCTTTTCTGTACTTTTGTTGGAGCAATACAGCAGACCACAGAATGCAACTCGCTATAGTTATGGTGGGCTTGCCTATTGGTCGGGTACTACACCACTAACTCGCCTATTGTGCGAAGAAGCGATGTCTACGACTGGCTACGCCAACGCACGTTACGATATTTTATCTCAAGAGTTAGACGCTGATATCCAATTTCGGGAATTAGATTTATTACTTACTATTTCTGCCGATAGCGACCCAGAAGCAACTGCGGCATCATATAATGATTGTGCCATCCCACCCCGTTTACTCAGTGTCCAAGAAGCTTGTGAGTTAGAACCGCAGCTAAATCGAGAGGCGATATCTGGTGCTTTAACTGTCAAACACGGTCATATTCACCCAGAAAAAACATCACTTGCTTACATCCAAGCTTTTGAGCGGGCTGGGGGTGAAATGCAGATTACCCAAGTATTGCAAGTGTTGCAAGATGGTGTAAAAACAACTACTGCAACTTTCCACAGTGCTAACGTTGTCATCTGTGCGGGTGGACTCAGCCGCCAGCTTCTCAAATCTGCTGGTATTTCCATTAAGTTATATTTCACCCACGCAGAAATCATTGAAACTCCAGCCGTTGATGTCAGGTTACGCACCTTAGTTATGCCAGCGAATCTGCAACGGTTTCAACTAGAAGCTGAATCTACTCAAGTTGATGAATTATGGGATGAACTTGGTAATGAGTTAGTACCGCCAATTTTAGATGTGGGTGCAATTCAGTTTCAAGATGGTAGTATCCGCATTGGGCAGATTAGCCGTGCGATCGCAAATCCTCAAGCCGAGGTAAACTCAGACGTAAGCGAAAAATGGTTGCGAAGAAGTGTTGGTCAAATTATACCAGCATTGGAGAATTTACCAGGGACTTGGTATCACTGCTTAGTGGCATTTAGTAGCAATCAACTTCCCTTAATTGGTGCTATCCCAGGATTTGAAGGTGTTCATGTTTTCTCTGGGTTTAGTAATCCCCTAGTACTTATACCACCTTTGGCAAAGCGCTTTGCTAATTTTGCAACTGGCCAGGAAGATGAAATTATTACACAAATGCTAATCTAAAAGCCCCGCAGTGAAAAACACAAATATTACTGATGCTGACAGATGAGGCACTGCACTGATTTTAGTTCAATCTTATACTTGGTTAATTGACAATAGTGCATCTTGTCTGTCTAAATAAATAATTAGAGTTCGCCTAATTTTCAGTAAAGGAATAGTAGCAATGTCTTCCATTGAGTAATTAAATATAAAATAAACTCCTAGTTTCTAGTGAGCGATTTATCGCTCAGAGCAAGGATTATCAGGACTAAAGTCCTTACTAGAAACTTTAAATTTATTTATGCCTAGATACTAGCAGTTTTTAACTGTCTAGAATCAAAGATGTTTGTGGAAGACAAAGGTTTTGTTCTTCCATAACGTATTGCATAGATATGAGAATATTTATAAAGTTAATAAAGCTTAATATTAAAAAGTTTGTTTTTTATTACAAAAACAAACTTTTTTGTATATAGCGTCACTTTTTACTAGTAAACTATCGCACTAATATCACACTTTAAAGATTGATATTGTCAGCTTCAGATGAGTTGGCTGATTCATCAACAGGAAAATTCATAAAAAGATGAGAAGACAATTTAACCGACGCAAGTTTTTAATCTACGGTTCTTTAACTTTTGGAAGCAGCTTTTTTTTGAAAGCTTGCGCGAATAATTCTCCAACTGCAACACAGAGTCCAGTTGCGCCTCCAACTGCTTCGCCAGCGGCGGCTACTGCTGGTGACACTATAAAAGTAGGTATTTTGCACTCTCTGAGTGGTACGATGTCTATTAGTGAAAAAAGCGTTGTCGATGCTGAAAAATTAGCAATCAAAGAAATTAACGCTGCCGGTGGTGTCTTAGGTAAACAAATTGAAGCAATTACCGAAGATGGTGCTTCTAATTGGGATACTTTTAGAGAAAAGGCTACCAAGCTAATCGATCAAGATAAAGTCGCTGTAGTATTTGGTTGTTGGACTTCTGCTAGCCGCAAGAATGTTAAGCCAGTATTCGAGAGCAAAAATAACATGCTCTGGTATCCGGTGCAATATGAAGGTCAAGAGTGTTCTAAAAATATTTTCTACACTGGCGCGGCGCCAAATCAACAAATCGAACCATCTGTTGATTGGCTGTTAAAAAATAAGGGCAAAGAATTCTTCTTAGTTGGCTCTGACTACGTTTTTCCCCGGACTGCTAACACAATTATTAAAGCTCAACTAGAAGCTTTAGGCGGAAAAACAGTTGGTGAAGATTATTTACCTCTTGGTAACACAGAAGTTACACCAATTATTACTAAAATCAAGCAAAATTTGCCCAATGGTGGCGTGATTTATAACACCTTAAATGGTGATAGTAATGTTGCTTTTTTCAAACAATTAAAAGGGGCTGGATTGACACCAGATAAATATCCCTCTATGTCTGTAAGTATTGCCGAAGAAGAAGTCAAAGCAATTGGTGTAGAGTATCTCAAAGGTCACTATGCAGCTTGGAACTATTTCCAAACAGTAGACACACCTGCTAATAAGAAGTTTGTAGCAGCTTTCAAAAAAGAGTACGGTGAAAATCGGGTGACAAATGACCCAATGGAAGCAGCATACATTGCAGTTTATTTGTGGAAACAAGCAGTGCAAAAAGCTGGCACTACAGACATAGCTAAGGTAAGTGCTGCGGCTTATGGTCAAACTATAGATGCGCCTGAAGGTAAAGTCACAATGGATGCCAATCATCACATATCCAAAATTGTGCGGATTGGTCAAGTTAGACAAGATGGTTTATTTGATATTGTCTATGCTAGTCCGACAGCAGTTGAGCCAGTTCCTTGGAATCAATTTGTGAAAGAAACTAAGGGATTTGCTTGTGATTGGAGTGACCCTGCTAAGGGTGGTAAGTACAAGAAAACCTAATTTTTGAAATTCTCGTTTCCAGGTTCTACCTGGAAACACTGCTTCTACAGGAAGGAGGCGGAGCCTCTTAATAGGCATTCCCAGTCTCCGACTGGGAACGAGGTACTAACTACTAGCTGATAGTTTTTGTGGAGAAATAAGTGTTAGCAGGATTCTTAGAAGCTGTATTTAATGGTATTAGTATTGGCGCGGTATTATTAATTGCCGCGTTGGGACTAGCCATTATATTTGGATTGATGGGCGTTATAAATATGGCGCATGGTGAATTGATGATGTTCGGTGCTTATACAACTTATGTTGTGCAAAATGTCTGCAAACAATTAGGTGGAGTGTGGTTTGAAGTCTATATATTTTTGGCTTTGATTATTGCATTTATATTCACGGCTGTTGTGGGATTAATTCTAGAAAGAGGCGTGATTCGTTATCTCTATGGACGCCCATTAGAAACTTTACTAGCAACTTGGGGAGTAAGTTTAATTTTTCAGCAGTTTGTCCGTAGTGTAAATTGGGTATTGATAATTGGCATAGCTATATTTTCTCTGTTATTTTTTGGAGGTTTATGGATTTTAAATTCTCGCACTGATTTGGGAAGGGTTCGTAACTGGATTGTGGCGGTGATATTTTTACTATCGCTGGGGGTGACAATCACAACAGGCAATTTATTGAGTCAAACTTATCAGTTAGCAGTGACTAAACCTTGGTTTGGCGCTCAAAATGTAGATGTAACAGCACCTACTTGGTTACAAGCGGGGATATCTTTAGGTGGTGTACAATTGCCCTTTGCCAGGTTATTTATTATTGCTTTAACAATAATTTGTGTGGCGGGAATTTACTTATTCTTACAACGTTCTAGCTGGGGTTTAAGAATTCGGGCTGTGACGCAAAACCGGAGTATGAGTGCTTGTTTGGGTATTCCAACTCAAAAGGTTGATGCGATTACTTTTGCACTGGGTTCTGGTTTAGCTGGTGTGGCTGGATGTGCGATTAGTTTACTTGGTTCTGTAGGGCCAAATACGGGACAAAACTATATTATTGATACTTTTATGGTTGTTGTCGTTGGAGGTGTGGGCAATTTAGCTGGGACGATTGTGGCTGCTTTGGGTATTGGTACGGCTAATTTTTTAATTGGTTCTGGTACTTTGGCTTTGTTGTTGACTCCTGTTAAACCTTTGGCAGATTTGTTTACTTTTTTTGCGACGACGAGTATGGCGAAGGTGATGGTATTTGCGTTGATTATTGTGTTTTTACAGTGGAAGCCTGGGGGGATTTTTCCGCAGAAGGGGCGTACTGTTGATGTTTAAACCGCAGAGGCGCGGAGGGCGCAGAGAATGAGGAAGAGGGGAGGAAGGTTATTAATTGAGGTGGGGGTGGCGATCGCGATCGCACTCTTCCTTATAATTATCATGCCACTGGTGCTGTCGGAGTTTCGCCTGAATTTATTGGGGCGATTTTTGTCGCTGGCGATCGCAGCTTTGGGTATTGATTTGATTTGGGGGTATACTGGTTTATTGAGTTTGGGACATGGTATTTTCTTTGGTTTGGGTGGATATGCGATCGCAATGTACCTGAAACTCCAAGTACCTACTGGAGAATTGCCTGATTTCATGGGGCTTTATGGGGTTACAGGACTTCCCGCCTTTTGGCAACCTTTTTATTCTTTTCCTTTGACAATAGCTTTGGTGGTACTAATTCCAGGGTTATTGGCGGGATTGTTGGGATATTTGGTTTTCCGTAATCGCCTCAAGGGAGTTTATTTTTCTATCTTGACTCAAGCCGGAACTATTGTATTTTTCAACTTCTTTAATGGTCAGCAACAATTTTTCAACGGTACGAACGGACTGATAGATTTTACAACTTTGTTTGGGGCAACGGTCAGCGATGCCAAAACACAGTTTATTTTCTACACGCTGACGGTAGTGTTTCTCGCAGCCACCTACGGCATTTGTCGCTGGTTGACAAGTGGACGCTTTGGGAGGTTGTTGATAGCGATTCGTGATGATGAAAGTCGGGTAAGATTTTCTGGCTATGACCCTACAGATTTTAAGGTGGTGGTGTTTGCAGTTTCAGGTGCGATCGCAGGTATAGCAGGAGCATTCTACACCATTCAGAGTGGTTCTGTATCACCCAGAGCAATGGATATTGCCTTTTCGATTGAAATGGTGATTTGGGTAGCTGTGGGGGGACGCGCTACTTTAATTGGGGCGATTGTTGGAACTTTGTTAGTAAATTATGCCCGCACTTTTTTAAGCGAACAATTTGCTGAAATCTGGCTATTTTTCCAAGGCGCACTATTTTTGATAGTCGTCACAGTCCTTCCCGACGGCATTGTGGGATGGTTGCGTAGTCAAAATATTTCTCTTTTCCACCGTCGTCAAGAAATTGCTACATATCCCAGCTTGGAAGAAGACACCGAAGTGCAAGATGAACGCGAAAATATTGGAAACTGAAAACGTAACTGTTAGTTTTGACGGTTTTAAGGCTTTAAACCAGCTTAACTTTAGTATGGATGTGGGTGAATTACGAGTAGTAATTGGCCCCAATGGTGCGGGAAAGACAACGTTTCTGGATGTGATTACAGGGAAAGTGCAACCAACTATAGGACGAGTTTTATTCAAAGGTAAAAATATCCGTTCTTTACCTGAATATAAAATTGCCCGATTAGGAATTGGGCGCAAGTTTCAAACACCCCGTATTTACTTAAATTTAACGCCCCGTGAAAATCTAGAAATTACCAGTAATAAGAATAAAAATGTCTTTTCTACCTTATTTGAACGTTCTAATGCTGTTGAAAAGAATAATATTAAAGGATTATTAGAAACCATCGGTTTAACGCCGAAAGCAGATATCAGAGCAGCTTTACTTTCCCACGGAGAAAAGCAACGTTTAGAAATTGGGATGTTAGTAGCACAGTCACCTGATTTGTTACTCGTTGATGAACCGGTTGCTGGTTTAACAGATGAAGAAACTTATAACATCGGCGAATTACTTTTAGCACTAGCGCAGAGTCATTCAATTTTAGTAATTGAACATGATATGGAATTCGTGCGTCAAATTGCCCGAAAAGTAACAGTGTTACATGAAGGTTCCGTGCTGTGCGAAGGTAATTTTGAGAAAGTGCAAAATGACTCTCGTGTGATTGAAGTATATCTGGGAAAACAGGAAGACTAAATTTTTATCTCAAAAGCTCGACATGGTACTCTATATTTAGGCTTCTCAGAGATAGAGTTTGACATGACTGCAAAGACCATAAAAGATATTAGCAATCCTGATACCTATAAAGGTATGTATTCTTTCCATAAATACTGGGGTAAAAAGCCAACTGAAAGTATTGTTTTTTTTATACAAAATTATACAAATGAGTCAGATATAGTTCTTGATCCATTTTTAGGTTCAGGTCTTATCAGTAGAGAATGTTTGTACCGAAGAAGAAGATTTATTGGAATTGATATTAATCCTTTTGCAATTGAACATACCAACTTCTTATTAGAACTTCCAAAAGCTTCGGAATTTAAATCAGCCCTACAAGAGATTGAAACAAATATTAAACAGAAAATCAATGAGACATATTTTACCATTAATGGAGAAATAGCATCGCATTATTTATGGAGTAGTGGTGAAATTTTAAAAGTATGGATGAAGCCAAAGGTAGGTAGGAGTAGAATTGAGATAGAAACAACAAGCTTTGATTTAGAAAAAGTTGACTATTTTTCTCAATATTCAATAAGGAATATTAGAAAACTTACTTTTTTTACAAATTCAAGAATTAACTCAAATAATCAAATGTCAATCTACGATTTGTTTACTCGTAGAGCTTTGTATAATATTGATTTAATACTGGATGAAATTAAACTATTTCCAGATGCAATTCAAAAAGCTTTATTATTAACTCTTACTTCTTCATCAGGGCAAATGTCATCTATGGTATTTGCAATTACCAATCGAGGAAAAACCAAGAATCAAATTTCTAATAAAATTGAGGTCGGCAGTTGGGTGATTGGCTATTGGAGACCAGAATTACATTTTGAGATTAATGTTTGGAATTGTTTTGAGAGTAGAGCTAAAAAACTCTATAAAGCATTAATTGATATTAGCGATCAGAAATATCCAAGACATAAATCAATAAGTGCGCTCTTAGAAAGTACACAAGGAGCATTAATTATTAATGATGATTGCATAGATGTACTGAAAAAGATACCAGAAAAAACTATAAAATTGATTTGCACTGACCCTCCACATAGCGATCGAATTCCATACCTTGAATTAAGTGAAATATGGAATTCTATTTTAAATAAAAATGTTAACTTTGAGAAAGAAATAATTGTTTCTAACGCCAAAGAGAGAAACAAAAAGAAGAAGCAGTATATTGAAAACATGAAATCGTTTATAGGTGAAGCTAGCCGGATTCTTACTGATGATGGAATGTTTTTAATGTACTTCAATGCCCGCGATCAAGAAAGTTGGAAATTCTTAGAAATACTTGAAAATAATTCTAATTTAAAATTTATTGGGGCTTTCCCTATGGAATATTCTGCAAACTCAGTAGTGCAAGATAATAGAAAAGGTGGAATGAAAACAGATTATGTTCTCGTCCTCAAACGAAAAGGGTGTAGTATTAATTCTCAACAGGAACTTAATAAGATACCAGGTTGGTCAACTTCAATACCCAAAATAGCGTCAGCAATATAAAATGAAGATTTGTAAGGATTTGCTATGAATAATTTTTCTTATTGGAAAGGATTATATGACAGCGATCATTTAACAGAATTTAATACGGATTATGCAGGTCAATTATGGTTAAAAACTAAATCAATCATAAGAAAAGAATTAGTTTCAGAATTTGTCAAAAAATATTCATTGGTCTTAAATACTAGTAGCTTAAACGGACAGTTCGAGGAATTATTCCTGCTTTTGCAATCAAATCTACCTCAGTCTCATCAGCAATTGGATTTATATATTAAGGAAAAGAATGTAAAAATATTGGAGGCCTTAAATAAGGAAAGTCTCGTTTCTGAATTATATAAATTGAAAACATTTGAATGGGGAGGTGATTATCAAAATTCACTGGATAAATACTTGGTAAGCCATTATATAAAAACGAAAGATATCATATCTTATGGCATATTGATGTCTAAGTTCGAGACAGAGATAAATCGTGTTGTTCAAGGATATGTATTGAATAGTTGGTATAACCATTGGTCTAGTATTTTAATTGAGCATATCTTTAAATCGCATCCATCTATTTTACCTACTGTTGGACAAATTAAGAGTGTCGATTTTTTCATTAAAAATATACCTTTTGATTTAAAGGTTACTTATTTTCCATCAGAATATTTAAAATCAAAGAGGAAGGAAAAGAATCTTCCTGTTGAACTTACTTTTTTAAAGAAAAAAGCAAAGGAGCTTTCAATTAACTTTGATAAAACTGCAAAAACTTCCAATATATATTATGAAATAACTGAAAAGTTAAGAGATCGAAATGACAATGTATCTGAATCTGTTCTTAATCAGTTAAAATCTGAAAACGTAGCAATTGTTAACGAAGCTCAACAGAATCCTAGAAATCTAGCAAAATGGTTGTATGAGAATCAGGGAGAAATGCGTTTTGGATCAGAAAATCGCTTATTTCTTATATTAATTGATACGAATGATTTTTCAAGTTCATGGAAACTTAAAAGGAACTTAGACCTTTTAACACCGACGATAAACACTTTTCTTGATGCTTTTAGCTCAAAGCAAATATCAGATTTAAAGATGAATTTTAATTATCCTGGTAAACCAAAAATATTCAGTGCCTTAACAGATGTTATTTTCGTTGTAAAGTAAAACATTTTCATCAATATTTTTTAATGATTATGCATTTAGGTGAGCATGAATAAATAGCGGTCTAGCCTTCAATTATGAAACCCATCGGAATAATTCCATCTTGATACAAAAATATCAAAACTCTATCTTTCTCTCTGCACCTCTGCATTAAATTTTAATATCTACGTAATCTAGAATGCTAAAAATCTCTAACCTTAACGTTTACTACGGCGAAAGCCACATTCTCCGCAATGTAGATTTAAGCGTACCATCTGGGCAAATGGTTTGCCTAATTGGACGCAATGGTGTAGGAAAAACCACCCTACTCAAAACCATCATGGGTTTACTCAAACCCCGCAGCGGTACTATTAACTTAGCTGAAGAATTAATCAACTCCAAATCGCCCGACCAAAGGGCAAAGTTGGGAATTGGTTATGTCCCCCAAGGACGAGAAATTATCCCCCGTTTGACAGTTAAAGAAAATCTACTGCTGGGGCTGGAAGCTAGACGCAAACCAGTCAAAAAAGCAGAAATTCCAGAGGAAGTTTTTAGCTTATTCCCGGTGTTAAAAACCATGCTTTCGCGGATGGGTGGTGATTTGAGTGGGGGACAACAGCAACAATTAGCGATCGCCCGTGCTTTAATGGGAGAACCTCAATTACTCGTCTTGGATGAACCCACCGAAGGTATTCAACCCTCCATCATCCTAGAAATTGAAGCCGCTGTTCGTCGCATCGTCGAAACCACAGGCATTTCAGTTTTATTGGTAGAGCAACATTTGCACTTTGTCCGTCAGGCGGATTACTATTACGCCATGCAAAAAGGTGGTATTGTCGCCTCTGGTTCCACAACTGAACTTAGCCAAGATGTGATTCAGCGCTTTTTAGCTGTTTAATTTTTGAGATTTCTATATCAATTGTGTCAGAAGCAATCAAGTTTGCTGCTTCTTGTAAAAGCTCATTTTGTTCCTTTTGAATTGCTTCTAAACGACTAGAAATTTCTATTAATCGCTGTTGTTTATTTGGTGGAAAATTTTCAGGTAGTAAAGTAGGCAGATTATCAGTTGTTTTAGCACCTGTGATTCGTTGAACAGCAAAACTGCCAACTTTAGTTAAAGCTAGAAAACTAACTTTAATCAAAGCCTGAAGTAATTTTAACGGAACTTTGAGTATTGACCAACTAGCTGTTTCAATCAAGCGGACAATTGCTTTGATGATGCTCCAAAGTAGAGCAAGTGCAAACAGCAGAATTACTACACTAATAATTGGGTGATTAGCTCCCCAGCCTAGTATTTGAACTAACCGAAAAAATATCGGGTGTTGTGTCAGCCAATCACTTGCAGAAGATGTAATAGCATCTTTAACTACTCCCGATGTTGTACTCTTAAATTGCTCTGCTGTTTGCCAACTTTGTTCTAAACTTGTTGTAACTGTATCAATTGCTCTACCAGTTGTTGTATTCAAAGACTCTCCAGCTTGTTGTGCTGAATTACTTAGAGAGTTAACGCTTCCGTCGACAAAATCTTTCACATTTTGCAAGCGTTGTAAAACTCCATTAGGTAAATGTATGTCTATTTGAGATGCCATAAAACATTTTACCGAGGTTTAAATCTAACCCGCAACCCATCTTTAGGGCGATTAGTGGGAACTGCAACTACCTCTAAACTTTGATTGGGTAATATCTCCCAATGATAACAAGGGGAGTGTTTCACCTAATACAGGTATACCAAAACTTCCAGAAGGAATTTGATTACTTTTCATATCTCTCTAACTCGAAGCACTAGTATAAAATCGCAACGCAAACCGCCAAAACCAAGTAGAAGCGAAAAACAGCACTACTGCTAATATTGCCGCACCTATCAACCAACTAATTTCACTCCGACCCAACAGCGCTTGGGCTGGTACAGTAGTTAAAAAAGCTACTGGCATCACAAAGGTAAAGAAAAAGCGGTAAGCAGTGGGATATGCAGCTATGGGATATCGTCCAGCTTCCAACAAACCACGCAGCACTTCGGTAGCGTTGTATATTTTGACGAACCAAATACTCGTCGCTCCCAGCATAAACCACAGGCTGTACAAAATTACCAAGCTGAACAATAACGGCAGTATAGCAAGTAGATAGTCATCTATCCCTACACCAAGGCGTTTACCTGCATAGCCAATGATAATACCACCAAAAATTAGATCCGGCAGTCCCCAAGGTGAGAGGGTATGGGTGGAAAGCCAAAACTGACTGCGGATAGGTTTTAATAATATAAAGTCCAAAGTGCCTTCCTCTACATGGCGGACAATGCGATTCAAGTTCGACGCCAGAAAAGTAGCAGAAAATCCTTGGAGTAAGGTAAAAATTCCTAGAACTATTAAAGCTGCTTCCCATGTCCAGCCACTAAAAGTGTAGCCAGTGCGGTAAAACAAGAATAGTCCAAAGAGGCTGCCGACAAGATTTCCCAAGCTGCTGAGGGTAGCTATAAAAAAGTTAATCCGATATTCCAACTCAGATGCGATCGCAGCACCCCAAAATAGTCTTAGTACTTTCAAATATCTTTGCATCTTGCACCTTTAACCCAAAACCTGTTACCTGTCATTACATTTCCCAAAATTACATAATAACTTTATGTAAATTTAATATTACTTTTTATTCAATAAAATTGCTGAACGTTAAGATATTTTAGGCTTATTGTTTAACAGTAAAAGATTTTATGCATTTAAATTTACCAGACCTAATTACAAAAATTGGCTACTTTGGGGTATGGGCAATTATCTTTGCAGAATCTGGCTTGCTAATTGGTTTTTTTCTGCCAGGAGATAGTTTGCTATTTACTGCTGGATTTCTTGCATCTCTTCCGAACTCCGGGTTTAACATTTGGGTTTTGGTTTTTGGTGCTTTTGTTTGTGCAGTTCTTGGTGATAATGTTGGCTACGCTACAGGACACAGATTTGGCAGAAAATTATTTCAGAAAGAAGATTCATGGTTGTTTCATAAAAAACACTTGGTAAAAACCCAGGATTTTTATGAGAAACATGGCAAGAAAACACTAGTTTTGGCGAGGTTTACACCGATTATTCGCACTTTTGCGCCAATTGTAGCTGGACTTGGTGCGATGCATTACCGAACATTTATGTCTTACAACTTAATCGGTGGATTCTTGTGGACATTCGGAATCACCTTTTTAGGGTTTTTCTTAGGAAAATCTTTGCCACCTGAACAGGTAGATAAGTATTTGTTACCGATTATTGGATTAATTATAGTTGTTTCTTTAGTACCATCGATTATTCATGTAATACAAGAAAATCGAGCAAACAAAGGTTAAAATCTTCTTCGTACTTCTCTTATCCCAAGCGTATTACCCGATAAAGGTTATATGTGATAAGGGTATAGGGCAAAGTCTTTAGTCTGCAAAAATACTACTTAGGGAGAATGACACGCAAACCCGACAATTTGATAATACCCTCATGACTTCCTTAAACATCAACCTCTATCTGTTCCTAGAAAACCTCCTCTTTTTCCTAATTGCCACACTTTTTATTGTGGTTGTGAACTGGGGGTGGAAAAATACAAAGCCTTATACTCTACCTTTACCATTTCCCGGTTGGTATAAAATCTGGTTTGGTTCAGTGCAACTGCTAGCAGTAGTGCCGCCATTAGTAGCCATGCTATTGTGGGGTGTATGGTGGGGCGATCGCACGGTCTTAACTGTGCTTGGTTGGTATTTTATCGTATTAGGGTTGCAAATCATCTCTGAGAGAGTGACGCTTAGGCAGTTGCAAAATGTGGTGTGGGTGATGGTTCCTTATATATATCTCCCTTACCGCTTCTGGCAGTTGTATGAGGGTTTGACACTTTTGGATTCTACAAGCGAGTTGCAGGGGGTACGATATTTATTGGTTTTTGAATTGGTGATGTGGATTGTGAACTACGCCATAGATGTATCTCAATTGCCGCGGCTGTTTCGTTGGGAAGTACAATCAAACTCTGACGTTAGCTAGGGATTAATCGCAGAATTAGCCATTTTTACTAAAGAAGTGCGATCGCCTGCTTTCAACCCAACAACATATTGCACACCCTGTTGTCTCCAAGTCAAGGTAGCATCTGAGCAACCAGCACCACAAGTAAAATCTACAAAATAGCCAGTAATGCCCTTAGCTAAGGATACACGTTTCCCAGTCAGGCGCGGTGTTTTGTCGGTTACGGCTTCAGCCGTAACAACGCCTAAACGACAAGCAGAAGCACCATTACAGTCGGGAGTGAAACCCAGTAAAATCTCATACTTTTTTTGCGTAGCAGCTTCTATAGTTGCGTAAATTGGATTTTCCCCATCCGATTCCGGAATAAACTTCGGTAAAAGAATCCGAATTTGAGTCTTTTGCTTTAATTTAGGCAGAATAGATTTAAAAACTGGGTGTGGCTGGGTTTTAATCTGCTGTGCTATCAGTTGGGACTGGTTGTTTATATTCGCTATGGCTGACTTGTGAAAGCTGCTAACACTGACTAATAAAAATACGGCACACACAGCACTAGTATTTCTGAAGCTTGAAATCATCTTTGAAAACCTATTTGATCTAAAGTACTTATTTGTAATACCCAGTTTGAGTATAAAACTACGCATTTAACAAATGAAGCGATCGCTGGGAATAATAAATACAAAATTAATCAGCTAACCTAGTTGGCAAATGACTCAAAATCACAATAGACCTCTTCATCCCCGCTGTTTCGTGGAGGGGGCTAAGATGCAATACAGTTGAGTTAAACATTTATTTATGTTTTAGCCTTAACCCCAGCGCATTCAGCTAAAATGTGACACTTAGAGGATGTTTGAAAAGTATTTGGCTGTGATTTTAGGCACTTTGATCCCCCTTTTTAAGGGGGGAACCGGAATCAAAGTCCCCCTTTTTAAGGGGGATTTAGGGGGATCTAAAATGTTTTGATACCGACAAGAGGACTTTTCAAACAACCTCTTAGGCAATTGTCTAGAAGTTTAAAATATCTAATGATTCTTCTATTTGTAAATCTAATATTATTTCTCGTGTATCTTTGAGTGCTTCTAGCTTACCTTCTTTACGATAGATGTCTGCCGCTTTTTGAAAATCTTCAATTGCTCCCTGTTTATCTGCAATTTCTAAACTAATATTGCCACGATTATAATAAGCATCAGCATAATTTGAATTAATCTGGATTGCTTGAGTATAATCTTCAATTGCGCCCTCAAAATACCCTAAATCTGAACGAGCATTAGCACGATTGTAATAAGCATCGGCATAACTAGGATTAATCTGGATTGCCTGAGTATAATCTTCGATTGCGCCTTCAAAATCTCCTAAATCAGAACGAGCATTACCACGTTTTTTATAAGCTATAGCATCTTGAGGATTAATCTTGATTGCTTGAGGAAATCCCGGTTGAGAGCCTAATAAATAACGAGCAATCCCACGATTTTTATAAGCATCAGCATAATGAGGGTTAATTTTAATAGCCTGGGTATAATCCTCAATTGCTCCTTGATTATCTCCGATATGAGAACGAGCCTCAGCCCGATTTTTATAGGCTACAGCAACATGAGGATTAATTCTAATAGCTTGGGTATAATCATTAATTGCTTCTTCTAATCGCCCCAGTTGATAGAGCGCTAAACCTCGTTTATTATAAGATTTAGTATCATGAAGATTCATCTGGATTGCCTGAGAATAATCTGCGATCGCAGCCTCATAATCTCCTCTTTGATAGTGAGCTAAACCTCGTTTATAATATAAGTCAATATGACCATGATTAATTTCTAAAGCTTGATTATAGTTGGTAATTGCATTCGTGTATTCTCCTTTCTCAAAATATTCATCACCCAAGTTAACATAAAGTAGAATTAAATCTTCATCACAATATTCAGGTTGAAAAGAAGATTTGAACGCCTGATTAATAGTTGGCTTAGATACAATTTCCTGCTTAGGTAGATATTTGTAAATTGGTGTTTGTTGCCGAGAAGAATTATTTATAGAAGATTGTAACTGTTCTAGATAGCACCATAAACCACCGCCATATAGTAATTGTTCAATCCCAAATGAAATTTTACCAGTCTTCAACTTAATCATTCGGGTTGGGAGAAAGCCAGCCAAAAAAAGATGATACTCAGATTGTGCTTCACTCACATCCTCTTGAATCAAAATGCAAACTACAACTGCATTTTTTTCAACCTCTTCAGAACTAATTGACCATCGTACTTTGTCAATCCGACCATGACGAGATTTTACCTCAATACCAATAGACGGGTCAGAAGTCAAGGTAAAATCTATATTACCATCGCCGCCGAATCGCTTTTCATAATCGACTTCCGTAATAAAATCAGCTAAACGTTCTTTGACAACTTCCTCACCCAACTTACCTTTAAGATAGCTAAGAAAAACGTCACGGACTGGTAAAACACGCTTATATTTCTCAGCCATCAGCCAGCAAAATTCCCGTAGTGCCTTTAACCTTTCTCCAGAGATGATAGTTAATTCACTATATTGACCTTCTGTTTCACAATGAAGCAGACAACCAGATGTTAACCTTTTAACAAAATCAGACTGTAGCGATCGCAGTAGTGTAATCCAGTCCATTTATATTTCTGCGAATCTTTTGATGAGATTATTCTATTAAAATATGCATTCGGCGTAAACCTTTCAATTAGCTTGGCAAGATTTATATCAGTTTTTTAGGTGCGGCCATATCTGATTATGCCAGAGTTTTGACTGCTAGTGAGGGGTGTGAGAGTGCGATCGCTGGGAATAATACATGAAATATTAGCTAACCACCAATCGCGCAAATGACCAAAGATCAAAACCCCAACCCAAACCTCATCACCAACTCCAGTCCCCCCTCATCGCTTGCGGGGAGGGGGTTAGGGGGTGGGGTTCCAGGATCTCCTTGGCAAACTCCACAGGAACTTTGGAAAAAACTGAAACCATTGGCGCGACAGATGCGGGGTGAACCAACTCCAGCAGAAAAGTTACTTTGGCAGAAGTTGAGAGACAAGCAAATTTTGGGTTTCAAGTTCCGCCGTCAGCAAACAATTGACCGTTTTATCGTCGATTTTTACTGTAATGAAGCGCGGTTAGTGGTGGAAGTGGATGGCGAAATTCACGACTACACCCAAGAAGAAGATGCGATACGTCAAGAATTTTTGGAGAGTTTGGGGTTGCAGATTGTGCGATTTAGAAATGAGGATGTTTTGGAGAGGATGGAGGGGGTATTGCAGGATATTGGTGCTTGGTTGCAGAGATAGAACCCCACCCCCAACCCCCTCCCCGCAAGCGAGGAGGGGGCTAATTATGTGGTTTTTGGTGGTGTGGGCGATCGCGCCAGAAGCATTTTTTAAGTATGCTCACATAGTGGCTTCACTAGCTGATTCAGAGCTTTTTTATAAATTGACGAAGCTAAACCAAAAAAAATCATTGTGTCATAGTTAACGGTAGTGACTTTTGAGGGATGAGTAAATATTCTAATTAGTAAATCCAGCTAAAATTGTTCATTGATCACTATAATCTTTTATGAGTAGTTATAATGTGCCAGACTCTCCAAATGAAGATTTACAACTCCTGCTCTCTTATCAACGAGAAATAGAAGGAATTCTACAAGAATTAAGAACTATAAGTGGTTTACCACAGTCGTTAATTCAAAGACTTAATACGCTTCAAACCCGCATTCTTTGGGATATACAACAACACATAGAGACAGAACCAATACCAGCACCTACTGAATCTATTGATTTTTAAAATCTCAAGCACATTTCAGCATAAGTCTCTAATTATTTTAAGGAGAACTATTTATTTGTTGTTCAGATAACTCCTGTATTTGATCTACTAAAAATTGAATCATTTTTTCTACATTAGGCGTTTTTTTATAAAATTCTTTGGTTTTGTGTTGGTTTTTAAGAGTTTCTTTAATAGCATTCAGTGCAATTTTATATGGTTCAGATGTACTAAATGAAACTTTTTTCATTGCTGAAACATATCTCTCTGGCTCAAATGTCCGAGGTTTTCCATCTTCAACACTGTAACGCAACCAAATAATACACTGGCGGATGTTATTGTCAAGTTCATGTCTGTACTTTTCATTAATTTGACATTTTGAATTTGATACTGAATCCATAGCAACTTCTATCAAGATTCTTTTATTATCTTTAATCTCCAGCCAACTAGCAATTTTTTTATCTGCTTCACGACGGACATTAAATTGTTTCTGTGCTGTTCGTATACTTTCAAACTTATGTATTAACCTGCTGCGTTGCTCATCAGAAATATTAATGTTTAAATCACCAAGCTCTTTATTGAAATCCTCTATATCTTGGATGTAATCACTCTTAAATAGCTTCATTTCTTCTTTCAATTTTTCTGCTACATTTATATTCGTTTTTGCTTCAATTTCTTTAGATACGATGGAATCAATCCATTTAATACTACCAATTGTGATAGCACTAGAGCCAAAAAAATAAGACCAGATCATCTTATCTTTATCAGAAGGATTTTCGGGAAACTGGCTATATTTATAGCCGATTAATCCAGTTAATAAACCAAAAATAAGAATGAAAATTGAGGAAGGTCTTAGCGTGAAAAATTCTTTCCAATTATTATTCATATAAAAATGGAGTATAGAGAATAAAGTTAAAAGTTTTTTGGGCGATCAATCTCTGTAATTTTATTTAAAAATATTTGCTCTTGAATCTGAGTTTTGCGTATACGCTCAATCATGTAAGCTGCCGTATTTCTGTTGACTCCAATCTCTTTGGCAAGCTGACGCACGCTAATACCCCCTGGAGAATTTAGTACAAGGTGAATTGCTACAAACCACTTTTGTAATTCTACATGAGTCTTGTGAAAAAGTGTACCCACTGTAACACTGTATGAAGTAAAGCATTCGTTACAGTGATACCTGCGTTCATTCTTATATGCAGTAGCGTTGGTTGATTCGCAATATGGACACTTTGGCTTCCCATTCCAGCGAATTTGCTCAAGTAGCGCAACGCATTCTTCGTGATTTCGTGACATGGTTATTCTCAGAACTCTGAGAATAACCATGTCAAAAATTACTCTTTAATTTTCTAGCAATATGTATCAAGCGTTAAGGAAAAACCAAGGTAATCTGGCGATCGCATAAGTATATACTTAGAATTCACAGTATTTTGAGTTACCGTAAACCCTTATGCTACAACAGTGCATCTACCCAAACTGCATCTGCTTGTGACAACCCTGGTACTGGCTGTTGACTATAATCTACTACCAAATCATAGCCGTAGATATCACATACTTCATTTAACAATGTCTGCAAATCTATAACTGGTTCCGTATCTCAAAAACGCAAAGGCAGGGGAAAAGGTGGAGTTATATCTGGTAAATTAAAAGCATAAGTACTTGGACAGAAATATTTACAGTCATTGCGTTCGCCTTTGGCGTTCTCGTAGAGTACGAAGTGTTCGCGGAGCGTCTCGTAGAGAAGCAATCCCAGCCGCAAGCGAATTGCTTCATTCCGCTTTGCTCCATTCGCAATGACTTTGTGTAATTAATTCTGTCTGACTACTTATAAGTCAGCATAAGGACGGCGATCGCTACGATAAACTAAAATTCGATTTGACTGATAAAAATCAGTTAAGCTGATAGCCAGCATAGATTTTTACCAGTTTTTATCTAATACATTACCTCATATCATAGCCAAACAAATTCGGGTCTACTTCTCCTAACTGCAACTCTGCCAAACCATACTCCGCCCATCGTCTCTCTACCATCGCCGCCACATCTGGGTCAGATTCCAAAGGCAAACCCCATTCATGGTCTGTTTCCGGCGGAATCTTTGTAGTTGCATCAATTCCCATTCGTCCACCTAAGCCAATCTTTTCACTGGCAAAATCCAACGTATCAAAAGGTGTATTCGGCAGAATAAAAACATCCCGCACTGGGTCAACTTTGGAACTAATCGCCCACACAACTTGACGCGGATCGCGAATATTTATGTCTTTATCCACAACAATTACAAATTTTGTGTAAGTAAATTGTGGTAAAGCACTCCAAAACGCTAAAGCTGCCCGTCGCGCTTGTCCGGGATATGCTTTATCAATGGAAATAATCGCTGCTTTGTAACTCAAAGCTTCCATTGGGAGGAAGAAATCGACAATTTCTGATACTTGTTGCCGCAGTATGGGCGTATAAATGCGATTTAATGCGATCGCCATCATCGCTTCTTCTTTAGGTGGACGACCGCTAAATGTTGTTAAGTAAATCGGATTTTTCCGGTGCGTCATACACTCAAAGCGTACCAACGGCGAATCTTCCACGCCGCCGTAATAACCCATGTGGTCGCCAAAAGGCCCATCTGGTAAAACTTCCCCTGGTGTAATCGTCCCTTCCAAGACAAATTCGGAATCTGCGGGAACTTCCAAATCTACGGTTTTACACTTCGCTAACTGCACACCTGAACCGCCGTAAAGCCCAGCAAATAGCCATTCTGATAAATCTACAGGGATAGGTGTAGCTGCTGCCATAATAATTAAAGGATCTACACCAAGTGCGATCGCAACTTCTAATTTCTTCCCACGTTCGGCCGCTTTTCGCAAATGCCTCGCCCCACCCCGCACTGATAACCAGTGAACCGTCATCGTATTCTGAGATTGTAGTTGCAAGCGATACACACCTACATTTGGAGTACCCGTCTCACAATCTTTGGTAATTACCAGTCCCAGCGTGATAATCTTGCCAGCATCACCAACATAAGGACGTATCAAAGGTAACTTGTTTAAATCTAAATCATTACCTTTAAGCACAACTTGCTGACAGGCGGGGAAAAAGTCTCGTCCTGGTTTCGCCTTCACCACGTCAAACAGCACTTTTCCAAAATCTATCGCCTGGGAAATCTTCTTCGGCGGTTTTGGCTGTTGCAGTATACTCAATTTTTTCCCCAGAGTTTCCAACTCCTCTGGATGCTGCATATTCATCGCCCAGCAAATCCTTTCCACAGTTCCCATCAAATTCACCGCCACCGGGAAGGAAGCGCCTTTGACGTTTTCAAACAACAACCCTGGCCCACCTTTTTGCAGCATCCGGTTGGAAATTTCAGCAATTTCTAAATCTGGGTCAACTAAAGCTGAAATTCGCCGTAATTGTCCCTTATCTTCCAAAATTTTAATGAATCCCCGCAAATCTCTTGCCATTGTTCTAATAAAGCTGATTATTTAAGAAGTGTGAAGCGCTTTCTTATATTATGGGGTATGGGGCATTGGGCATTGGGAAGAGACAAGGAAGGAATTTGTTCAATAATTCTCCTTGTCCCCTTCTTCCTCATCTCCCCATTCGGGACATTGTTGGTTTTAATTGGAAATTAACCTATTTAGTAACTTTTCTTAACTGTGTTGTCCAAAGGATTTAGTTATTGTATCTAGGGATACGCAATTATTTTTTATAAATAAGCGCTAACCAAATCAAACATGGCCAGAATATACTATACCTTCCTGGCAGGCGGCTTTGTTATATGGCCCCTGCTGGGTTTATTTGTTACAAGCTTGGGCTGTGCATTGCCTTTAAGTTTTTCTAAATTTTTATGAGTTTGCGTTAGCCTAGCCTAACCGTAGAGACGTACAGATGTACGTTTCTACCAATGTATATATAACGGGTATTTGTAAAATAATAGGACTTACGCACTGTACAAACGCCTCGTGATGTGAATTAACGATCCTCCCGGTTGTTTCAGGCTTTTCTTAATTATCCTGCGATCGTCAATAGACCAGAATTGTAGGGGCACAGCAATGCTCATTGGTGTCAACTTAACGTGAAAGCAAGTCTAGAACTAGCTTTTAGATTGCCTCGTTAAGAGTGCCTCGTTCCCAGTCGGAGACTGGGAATGCTCGTCCTTGAGGCTCCGCCTCTCTTACTGGCGGCAGAGCCGCCAGGAGCACCATTTCTAGCCTCTGGCTAGAAACGAGGTTTTAAAGGAGTTTCAGCTTAAGTTGACACCAATGAGCAATGCTGTGCCGTTACGAAAGATGTGGTTTTTAAACTTATTCATATTTGGTATTTATTGTCAATGTGTAAGTCCTAAATAATATAAGAGGTTGTTTGAAAAGTCTAATTTATTACTTGCCTCGGCGATTGGAAATCACGGCTACACATGCAAAACCCTTGTTTTGTATTAGTCCACGGAGGTGGACTAAGTTTTGTGTAGTAGCGAATTCTATAGCGTTTCCTAATCATACAAAGTACATCTTAGCCCCCTCCTTGCTTGCGGGGAGGGGGTTGGGGGTGGGGTTCTTGTACCTCACAAGGGCCGAAAACCGCTATATTCGCCCAATACTTTTTAAACATCCTCTAAGTGAATATTTTTCTAAATTGAGCAATTAATTTGATTAATTTTCCAGATTATCAATAAAAAATATTTGATAACTAATAGTTTTTTGCAACATCATTCAACTAAAAATTCTACGCCTAAAAGGTGTGAGATATTCAAGTAATAATGTTAACTTTACCAGTGTCAATATCGTAACAAGCACCAACAATTTTTAGTTTACCTTCACGGAGCAATTTGGCTAAAATTGTTGAGTTTTCCTGCAATTTTTCAGTCTGATATTGAATGTTAGCTATAACCGCATCCTGCATATTATCACCCGTCCTGAACTTTACCCTTTCTATCGATGGTTTAATCCCCTCAATAATCAAACCAATTCTGCCAGGAAGTGGTTCGTTTTTCATTGCTTCTGCGACTGCACCGCATCTTCTATGACCCAAAACCACAATCAACTGCGAACCCAATACTGTTGTAGAGTATTCCAGACTACCTATAACCGTGTCACTGACGACATTACCAGCAACTCGCACGACAAATAAATCTCCAAGTCCTTGATCGAAGACGATTTCTGCAGGTACTCTAGAATCTGCACAGCCCAATATGGCGGCGAAAGGATACTGAGCTTTAGCAACTAATCGCAGGTGTTCTAATGATTGATCGGGATATTGACGTTTTTGATGGATAAATCTTTGATTACCATCCAGCAAGCGTCTGACGGCTTCATTCGGACTGATTGGATTAGGGTTAACTGGGTGAATATCAGCAACAGCAGTTTGCTCTGGATTCCAAAAGCTATCACCAAAAGCAGTAGCCGCAATACCTAGCACACTGGCGAATTTTAAGAAATCACGTCGCCCTACAAATCCATTAATTCGATTCATCAATCTACCTGATAACAACAAAGCTGTTCCCAAGAAGATATCAGACTTAAGCAAGATCCGAGAGTACCTGATTACACGATTTAAGAGTCATTTAATTTTCACATTGCAGCAGAATTTATAATTTATATAATGTATAAAATCACTATTATGTAAGTCAATCAAATTTGATAGATTATATCAAATTTAAAGCCGAGATTAGCCATAAATAGAAGATTTTTTCTCAGACATTATCTTCTGATTAGGAAAGAGTATAATTCGTGTCAAAAGCCAAAACGAGCTATTGTTGATATTTCCTGTTTTTTGGGAATACTTAATAGAGTACTAACTATAGATATGGCTTTTTTAAACAAAATAAACTGGAATTTACTACGTAAAAATGCTCCAAATAGCTCTGGCATAGATCCGTCTGCTCCCAGCCTACAACATGTAGTGCAAAAGCAACCTGCAACACCATCAACCCCCAAAAACCTTGCTGAATTAGAGCATGAAATGGAGTTAGAGGCGCGGGTTCTCAAAACATCCCCTCAGCAAGTGCATCGCAAAGCCAAGCGCGGTATAGGTAGTAAACTTATTTGGATAGCAATACTTATAGGCATTCCCGTTGGTGTAATTTGGGTGGCAAACCAACCTTACCCGGTGATTCGCCGTCCGGTGATGCTTCATGCACCTTTTTTGTTGCTACCCAGCTACATCAGCATGGATAATCACTATCGGGAGGCGTTGGTATCAGTCGAGCAAGCTGAACAATTGATTGAAAAAGCTACTAGTCCCGCTGATTTGGCTTTGGGAGAACAGAAGCTACAAGAAACACAAAAACATCTAGATCAATTACCAACTTCCTTTGTCAACGATTGGTCAGAATACAGATATTGGTGGTATGACTCGCGCTTTAGCATCTACGGTTTTAATGCATTTCGGAGTAAAGTTGGGCAGCTAGAAGCTCAGGTTTTTCAAGAAAAGAATGCTCAGTCTTTGCTTACCGATAATATGCAGACCTTCTTAAGTGCAAAACAGCAATATGAACGGGCTGCAACAGTAATTGATAAACAGACTGCAACAACTGCTTGGCAAACGGCGCTGAATCAATTTGAGCAGATTCCTGGTCAAACTCTGGCAGGAAAAACTGTACAAAATCAACTAGATAATTATAAGCGTGAGTTTAAGGAAGTTGTTGGATTGGCAGCTGGGAACGATCGCATCAGTGCCTTAATCACCGCAGCGCGACAATTTTCCTGGCAAGCTGCCAAAGCTGGTCAAAATCCGCCGCACACCGTAACTGAATGGCGACAGATAGAAAATTTGTGGATAGAGGCAATTGAGCGGCTTAAAGATATTCCTGCAAAAGACGTAGCGGGTTATACCGAGGCACAGAAGTTATTAGCAATTTATGAGGCGAATTTAGGTCAAGTTAAAGTCAGACGGCAAGCTGAGACGGATGCTGTGGAAGCAATGGAATTAGCGCAACGAGAAATCGAAAGCTTATTGGCTTCAATTCCTACTGATGCTCATGATGTGAGGCGCAATCGGGTGTTGAGTCAATTGCAAAGTATTATTAATCAATTAGAAAAGGTGCAAAATGGCACAACAGCCTATCTGAAAGCTCAAAAGTTACTACTATCGGCAAATAATAAACTAAGGCAACTACAAGTTAAATAAATAGTGGCGATCGCTTTAATTATGATCCCCTTTGCTAAGTGATATCTCGTCATCACCTGACTTAAATCTGTATAAGTCCATTTGTACTATAGGACTAGTATTTGATTTTTGAAATGCACGTAGTGGACTGTCTAGGCTTTAATAGTGCATTAGACGTAGGTTGGGTGGAGGCTTTGCGTAACCCAACATATATCAGGATGTTAGGGTTGCGCTCCGCTCCACCCAACAAAGCAATTTTTTGCAACTGACTTAAATCTGTATAAGTCCATTTGTACTATGTATTTTCTGTTTGATTTCTAGCCAGTTGTGTGAAGCGGTGACACTTGCGCTGCATCCACTTTAGGGTGGTTCGGAGAGCGTGGGCGTCAACAACTGGCCAATTGGGTGGGATTTTGAGACGGGAATTCATCCCTTGTAGAATTTTCTCTATTTCCCTGTAACCCTGTTGATATCTCAATTAAAACTCCAACAGAAAAACTTTGGATGCCAAATTGCCAAAAGCACTCAACATAATTACTAATTCGTAATAACGCTCTCTAAAGACGCTGCGGCTAGCTTGTAACGCTACGCTAAGGTAAGTAATTCGTAATTAAGAAACCAGTTAGAGTAAGACACCTATATAGGTGGCGACCTTATGGTTGGGATCTAAATACCCATCCATGACGCAACTCAGAATTGCGAATTGTGAATGGGGATTCTAGCAGTTCCGGGTAATTTACGTTTTGGTCATTTTTTCCTGAATGAATGTCCTGTTTTGCCTATCGACTAGCTGTAGATGTGATTAGAAACGGATTATTGGGGAGAATTCTTTGAGCATCGAAAATGACGGTCGCGGCAGTGGCAGGTAGTCTTATGGCTTTTGTATTAGTTATAGATAGCGTCGGCGCAACCCAATCTAGTTATCGCTATCGACTGGTGAAGCTCCCATATTAAGCTGGTGTTATGTTGAATGGGGCAAGAGTGATTAAAAAGGGTTAATGTCTCTTACCTGCTCCCAGATATAGCTCGCCCACTTTCGGGTCATTCAACAATTCTTCACCACGGCCGGAGATCGCATCACGTCCCGACTCTAATACATATCCACGATTAGCCATCTCTAAAGCTTTACGGGCATTTTGTTCTACTAGTACGATCGCAGTACCCGCCTGATTAATTTGTTTAATCTGCTCAAAGACTTGTGTCACCAAAATCGGCGACAAAGCAGCAGATGGTTCATCTAAAATCAGCAAACCAGGTTCCAACATCAAAGCTTTGCCCATCGCTAGCATTTGGCGTTCTCCTCCAGAGAGGGTACCAGCGCGTTGACGACGGCGATCGCTTAATCTGGGAAACATAGTAAATATTTTATCTTTAATTGGTTTCAGAGGAACGTTAAGCACAAAAGCACCCATCTCCAAATTCTCTTCAACACTGAGGGAGGGGAAGACATTGGCGATTTGCGGTACGTAGCACATTCCTCGTTGGACTATTTCATTGGACTTTAGTCCCACAATATTTTCACCTTTGAAGGTAATTGTGCCTGTGTGGGGGAGCAAAAGCCCAAAAATTGCTTTTGCCAAAGTAGATTTACCCGCACCGTTGGGGCCAATCACTGTTACCAATTCTCCTGGTGCAACCCGAAAATTCACACCTTGCAGGATATCTACATCTTTGATGTATCCAGCGTGGACATTTTGAACGTCTAATAAATAGTCATTTGTCATTGGTCATTTGTCATTGGTCATTGGTCAACAGTCAAGTCAAACATAACTATTGACTATTGACTGTTGACTATGGACTATTACGGAGTTTTTTGCAACTCTGGTCGTTCTTCTGGAAGAATCGCCCCTTCTACTGGGCAAACTTGGAGACATATACCACAGTCGATGCAAGTAGCAAAGTCAATCCAGTACCAATCGGTTCCCTTGGCATTTTTGCCTGGGCCATCATGAATGCAAGCTACTGGACAGGCATCTACGCAGTCAGCAACGCCTTCACAGACTTCTGTAACAATTGTATGCGGCATGTTCTCGATTCCCTCTTTTCTGTATCGGCTATTTCTAGCCTAGCAGGGGAGTGGGGACTGGGGATTGAAGATACTGGTGTCAAGGTGAGTCTGGATGAGACTGCAATTTCTATTCATTACTAGCTCATAACAATTAGCGAAGATAAGTAGATAAACAAAAATATTTACAGTCATTGCGAGCGGAGGGAAGCAATCCCAGCCCTTGCTATTGCTTCTCTACGAGACGCTCGGCGAACGCTCCGCTCGCAATGACATTGTGTAATTAATTGAGTTAGAGACTGGGGTAATTCAAATTATTTACAAAACTTTATTATATAGATGCCCAAGCAAGCAAAAAATTTTTAGCTAAATATTTGGCACTTATCCACTCAAGGAGGTGAAATGGAACCAACGCCAGAGCAGAAGACGGTGATGTACAGAATTTGTCAACAATTAACAAAAATGTACACGCCTGTATATTTAGTAACTACCGACACGAGAACAGGCGACTTAATCATTATTGCTGGTGAAGAGATAGAAGCATCAAAACAATAAACTCAGGAAAGTTAAAAGGGACTGGGGAGTAAAAATTTTAGATTTTAGATTTTGGATTTTAGATTGAAATTTAATCCAAAATCTAAAATCTAAAATCCAAAATTGAATTGCCCAATCCCCAACTCACTTAAGGCAATGATTCAATGGTTGGTGAGCCATTAGCTTTGATCCAAGCAATTTGGGCTATGCTGCGATCGCGTGCATATTGGCGAATAGCCTCTGCATCCCTTCCCCCCAAATCAATTTCTACCCGCACCAAATCAGTAGAATCTCTGAGTTTTTGCGCGTAGGCAAAGGCAAAGGCGTTAGCACTGGTTGTCTCTGGTGCTACCAACCAGTCACTCGCTGGAGTTGCCTGTGGTAATTGCTGAGTAGACAACAGAACTTGGTATAAATCTTCGATGTTTAATCCAAAACCAATTCCGGGGATATTTTCTCCTTGAGGATGATATAGCCCCAAAAGCTGGTCATAGCGACCACCTCGCCCTAAAACTCTGGCTTGGGATTCGGTATCGTTGACAACCTCAAAGACAATGCCAGTGTAGTAATCTATCGTCTGGATGAGGCTGAGGTCGAGGATTAACGGCAGTTTTTTTTCTGATTCTAGTAATTCTACCAGGGATTTGAGGTTATTTACTGCCTCTCGCTGTTCTTGATCTAGATCCAAACTACTTACTTTTTGTAACACTTCTGCACTTGGCCCGCGCAAATCCAGGATGATTCGGGCGCGATCGCGGAGTTTGTCACTCAGAGGTAAATTATCTATAGTAATCCGATCAAGATGAGCGATCGCACTGCGAACTTGATCTTGGAGATTAGCAGGAAAGGCACTCAGGAGCGATCGGGTAATTCCCGCCTCACCTAAAATTACATGCCATTCCTGCAAACCTAATGCTGCTAAACAATCTGCTACTAACAGCAGTACCTCCGCATTCGCCAGCAATCCGCCAGCACCTAACAACTCCACCCCAGCTTGATAAAACTCTTGCTGGCGATTGTGTCTACTTTCCCAAGTGCGGCGAAACACATTGGCATTGTAGTACAACCGTTGTGGATAACGCAGACCTGCCATACGAGTGACAACAGTACGAGCAATGGATGCTGTTAATTCTGGACGTAGCCCTAATTCATCATCTTCGCCATTTTGTTGTAGTTGAATCACCATCTGACGCTGGATTGCTTCCCCCGCCATCAGGGTATCCATGCGCTCTAAAGTCGAGGTGATAATCCGGTGATATCCCCAACGATGAAACACCTGCTGTAACCGCTCTTCAATCCAGCGTTTTTTCTCCACATCCAAGGGTAATAAATCCCTGGCTCCCGCTGCTGGTTGATACACCATTATTTTTTCTTCCCACCAAACAAACCACCGAACAAACCACTACCAGATTTATCTGGTTGCTTATCTCCATTATTGGGGGATGAAGTCACCTTATGATCGCTATGTTGTTGTCCTAAAGCCTTATCTATTTTAGGTTTCCATTGCAGAGCAGTTTCGTCACTGGGATCTAATTTTAGAGCGTTGTCAAAGTGGATTTTGGCCATTTTTAGCTGATTTTGCCTTAAATACACCATTGCAATTAAGCTATGACAGCGACTATTTTTCGGTTCTAGCTTCAGGGCCTCTTGCAACTCTACTTTGGCTTGGGCAAATTGATTTTTGTCAATTAAAGATTGAGCGCGACGAACATACTGTTCTACAATCAAGTCTTCTTTTGGTGGTGCTGGTGCTGGTGGTGTATTTTTTGGTGTATTTGGCTGAGGTGTACCTGATTGAACTTTGGGTTGAGCAGATGGCGGCGCGGTGGATGATTTACCCGCATTTCGCATTAAATACACTAAATTCAACTCACTAGCTTGGGCAATGACTTGCAGCGCTTGTTCTAAAGAATCATATTGAGTTTGGGCTAGTTTAGCGATCGCAGTTTTATAGAAATGATCGATATTAGCCGCCTCAACTAACTGTTTAGCCAAGTCGGTGTTTAGAGTTACCGAAGTAGACTCTTGTACCAGACGCTTGCCAATTTGCGACAAAATTAGAATATATTCAGTGCGAGTGCGATCGCCAACAAGTTTTTCGTAAGCTGGGTTAACCAGCTTTGATAACAATTCGTTTCCTAGCTGTTTTTGAGCAGCCGTTTCAGTAAAACTACTGTCTGGATGCAAACGACGAGCGACTTGGAGATAGCGTTTGCGAATCTCTTTGACATCCGCATCAACTGCAACGCACAACACTGCGTGATGATCTATGAAATCATATTTAAATAGTCCACGATCTATTTTGAAAGACATATAGAGGTTTTGCACCAAAGGAGCAGTCAGATTCCTCTTAGTTTACCCAAAGTCGGGGGGAAAGCCCCCACCTCTTACACCCAAGCTGACAGCGGCGGAACTTGTAAAAGTTCGCTACTGAGAGAGTCGTGAATATAACCATTTGTGGTGAGAATTCTACCTGACTCAATTTTGACAGCAGTGCCATCGTAGGCGGTGACTTTGCCCCCGGCTTCTTGTACCAAAATTATGCCGGCGGCAATATCCCAAGGAGAAAGTCCCCGTTCCCAGTAACCATCAACACGTCCACAGGCAACATACGCCAAATCTAGCGATGCCGAACCGCTACGTCTGACTCCTTGGGTAAGATGGGTGAGGTGACTAAATTCTGCGTAGTTGTTATCAGAAGTTTCGCGGCGAT
Organism: Nostoc sp.; assembly: GCF_036917935.1. Taxonomy (GTDB): domain Bacteria; phylum Cyanobacteriota; class Cyanobacteriia; order Cyanobacteriales; family Nostocaceae; genus Nostoc. Next base: position 87,598 of record NZ_JBALEL010000033.1, read on the forward strand.
CGTAGGCAAATCCTGTCACCAGTAAGCTTTTACTCAGTTCCGATGTTACTGAAACCTTGATGGGCTGACGGTTACGCGTTGCTCCTAAGCCAGCAGCAGCACGAAATAACTCATTGTGAAATGGATCATAAATTACACCAACTTGCGGAACGCCATTAATTAACAGCCCGATGGAAACGGCAAAAAATGGGTATTGATGAGCGTAGTTGGTTGTGCCATCTAGAGGATCTATTGCCCAGAGGTATTGATTCTCTTGATTACCTAATTTCCCTGATTCTTCAGCGAGGATCGAGTGCTGGGGAAAGTGGCGACGCAAAATTTCTAAAATCAACTCTTCTGAGGCTTTATCAGCAGCAGTGACTAAATCACCTGGGCGTCCTTTTTCAATAATTGCGTCTTCTAACTTACCCAAGTAACCTTGCAAAATAGCACCAGCAGCTAAGGCCGCTTCCGTAGCAATATCTAGAAAAATTTGTAGATTAGTCATTAGTCATTAGTCATTGGGCACTTGTACTCAGCTTTGCCGTTGGCGCTGCCTCTGTCTGTGACACGCTGTTCGGGTTCGTAAAGAAGTATGGGGTATTGGGCATTGGTTCATCTCCCCCAGTCCCCAGTCCCCAGTCTTCAAAGATTTTGGCGGCGAAACTCGGCGGGAGTAAGGCGCATGGGTTTCTCTGGGTTCCAGATTCCTTGGCCCATGAGTCTAGCCCATTGTTGGGCACGTTCTAAACGCTGGTCATACTTATGGTTAGGCGATCGCCCCACAAACATTGCATTCCCTTGTTTGACTAATTCTTCATTCAACAACACCTTATTTTTCCACACATAAGCTAGAGTTCGCCCAATTTTGTCTTTTGCTTCTAAATCAAACTCTAGCGTTACCGATTGTTCTACACCACCAATTAGATTCTCTAACTGTTCTTTTGCTGCTTCCCCCCAAGGGCGCTGTCGCAAATCTGGTGCATCAACACCTACTAACCGCACTTGGGAAATCAAATTTGGTTGTTCAGCCATACCTAACACTTCCAAGCTTTGCCCACTAACTACCCGCGCTACTTTTACCTGAGCCTCATTGTTTGGCAGCTGGTTTTTACCTTGGCAACTCACCAAGAGCAATAAGCAAGCCAAAATAGCTATTTTTCGCAACCAGTCACCAAAATGTACAGGTATCAGAAATTCGGTGATTTTGAATTGTTTATTCCTCATCTAAGGGTAAACCCGCTTTAATTCTCCCCCTAGCAAAATAGCGTCCAAACTGGAGTTCGTAGACTTCATCTTCGTCTTGCGTTTCCACTTCCAAGTCAGAACGGGGGTAACTCACACACAACAAGGCATAACCTTGGCGACGTAAATCTGGTGACAAGCCGATCGCCTCTGGTTGGTAAATTTCTCCTGACAACACTCTCACAGCACAAGCGGTGCAAGCTCCGTTGCGGCAGGAAAACGGTAGTTCTACCCCTTGTTTTTCGCCAGTGTGCAGGATGTAGCGGTCTTCGGGCACTTCTAGAGTGTATGTTTTGCCAGTGGCGCGATCGCGAACTTTAATTGTGTATGTACGGGACATCTGGATTTGCGTTTTAGGATTGGGACTTTCAGATTCAATCTAGAATATCTTTCTTTATCTTTGCATTTTCTGGGATTCTATAGTATGATCGTAACTTGTGGCACCTGGAGAGGTGGCCGAGCGGTTTAAGGCGCAGACCTGGAAAGTCTGTTTAGGGAAACTTAACGAGGGTTCGAATCCCTCCCTCTCCGTTCTCAAACCTAAGTCTAAATATATAGTTTGAACCAGACTTCTACAAATAGTTGGGTTGACTAAAAACCAGAATATAGCCAAATATATTTAGGACTAGAAAAACTAAATATGATTTTCAAAAATCTTTGTAACATAATGACTCATCTGTAAAGGCGCACAGATGTAGAAGTTATTACCCTCATCCCCTAACCCCTTCTCCCCTGTTGGGAGAAGGGGAACTGGAGAATTTGCTCCCCTATCCCAATTTTGGGAGAGGGGCTGGGGGTAAGGGTAAAACTCATACATTCAGAAGATTTCAGATAAGTTGACACCAATGACAGATGTACGCCCCCAATATCCCTGTTCTGTCACTCTCCGAGAGGGCGATCGCTAGAAGCCTCATGAGGCAATCAATACAAGCTATCCTATTAGAAAAAAATTGTGATTGTATTTGTTATTAGAAAAAAATCGTGCGTAGGCGTAGCCCGTCGTAGACATCCCTTCCTATACAAAGGCTCTAGAATTCAGAAATGGCAAGAGTTTTCGGAGAGTGACAGAAGAGGGATATAGCGTTTCCTGATCACATGAGATACATCATAGTCCCCTCCTCGCTTGCTCTTAGGGGGTTGGGGGTGGGGTTCTTGTACCTCACTCAACTGAGAACCCCAATAAATATTTCGTGAAATGGTATAACACCAAGAATATTGAGTGTTAAGGCACCTCAATGGGAATCAAAGCATTTTCTGGCAAGTAGTTGGAAAAACGCCCTTCATCTGCAAGCACCAAAATCAGGCGCAGGGAATAATCTGGCGGAACTTGCAAGTCTGCCCACGGTACTGCCAACTCTAAACAACTATTTATTGCTACTTGAGCGCGACTGAAACGGGGATGCCACTGATGATTGTCTCCAGCTTCCCGAAACTGAATCGATTGCGTCAGCAAGTTAACTTCTAAAAGATGGTGGAAAAGGTAATTCAGTGGGGCTGCATCTGGTACATCTGCCAAGGGAACTGGGCTATTCACCATTGTTTTTTCTGGATAGAACCACAGCAAATTCAACTCTGTTGGCAAATCTTGCCCTGGTGCAGCACCACTTTTAAAGTCCAGTCGCAAATAGAAATTTAAGTGATCGACCCCATACCAAAGTCGCTGGATGACGCTGCTATTGTGCATTGTCCCCCGCGCCCCGCCGATTTCTATGCGTCCTGCTTTGTCCCAATCTTGCTCATCACCCTTACCATCGATCACAGGGTGAATAAACCCTTGTGGGGCGTGGTTTCCCTGTGCTGCGTGGTTTTCCACTGGTTGCTTGAGATAGGGCGGTACAGGTTCATTTAATGCCTTGTAAATACCAAACAGATGTTCTCGAAACAATCGGTCAAAGATGGCATCCTGATTTGAGGAGTGTCCTGCACCAAACCACCAGAACCAGTCGGAACCCTCTGCGGCATACAATGCTTCCCACGCTTCGGGGTTGTTTTCTTCTGTCGCTTCGGGATGATTTGCGAGCATTTTTCTTGCTTCTGTCAAGTAATCCCAAGCACGATTTTTAGCGGGATCGCCGATCCAAGTGGTGAAGCTGCCATCCACCCAAGAACCACTATGTAATTGTCCTCCGGGAATGGTGGCTGTGGCTGGAAATTCTTCCAGAAATTCGGAGACAGTGACGAGTTTGAGGTGGGGTTCATCGCTCAAACTTTGATACAAAGCTTCTAGGAAGGGTTTGCCATCTTGGGGATAAAACTCCCAGCAATTCTCCCCATCCAAAGCAATGGTAACTAGCCAAGGTTGTTCACTTTGACTATCTCTTTGCATTTTAGCGATCGCTTGCAAATGTCCCACTAAATTCGCTGCTGCCTGTTTTGCTGGCATTGCACTATAAGTAAAGCCAATCAAATCTGATAATCTGTGGTCACGAAACACAATTGACAAGTCACCCTCGGCGGTTTGTAGGCGATAGGGTCGGTACAACAATTCTGGTTGCTGCACATTCCCCGCCCCATCCCGATGAAAAAAGTGTTTCAGCGTCCACCCTAAGACGGCTTCATCTGAGCATATCCACTTAAATCCTTGGTTAATAATGTGTGGAAGTACCGCCGGACTTACTGACTGTTCCGAAGGCCACAAACCACGAGGGATCTGTCCAAAGCGGTCTTTATAAAAGTCCCAAGCTTTTCGCAAGTGGCGGGGAATATCTTCCGCCCACTGAAATTGCTGGTTAGGTAGTGTCATATTGGGCACAGCTACCCGACCGGAGTTAGTATCAGCTAGTAAGGGTAAAATCGGGTGGGTGTAAGGCGTGGTAGTAACTTCTAGCTGCCCAGCCTCCTGCATTTTCCGATGTTGAGGGATAATCCGCCTGAGAATTTCTCGCTGTTTGGAATAAATGCGCTGGCGATCGCTTAAAGTAAAATTCCGACCCTGTTTTAACCAAGCAGCAATTTCCGGGTCATCCCAAAACAGCGGATCGATCCAAGCCAAATTGTGCCAAGCTAGCAAATCACCATAATCTGGCAATTCCCAATTTGCTAAACACCAAGCTTGCCCTTTTTCCTGCCTTTGCTGGTACAACTCGGCATAGCGGGGATGGGGGTCAATCAGGGTATGGTGATTGGCATCGAAAAAGTGTTGGATAATAAATTCGCGCTGTTGCTGGGTGAGTTGCTCATCCGGTGTCAAGCTGGCTGTGAGGTAAGGGTCAAAGGCAGTGCCAGCAATATAATCTTCGAGTTGCAATATCAGCGATGGAACTAAATTCACCGTTTGGTGTAACTTAGGATATCGCTCTAAAAGCAATACTAAATCCAGATAATCTTTAGTCCCATGTAAACGTACCCAAGGGAGACGGTACTGTTGACTCGGAGATAGCGAAACGCCGCTGCCAGGAGATTTGTACAGCGGCTGATGTTGATGCCAGATAAAAGCAATGTACAGAGGATGGGACATAATGAGTGATTAGGAGTTAGGAATTGAGGATTAGAAATTAGGGATTAGGTATTAATGATAAATTATGAATGAAAAAATCCATTCTTCCCCAGTCCCCAGTCTCCAATCCCCAGTTCCTAGACTACTTGCTCAATTTCTGCAATTTCGGGAATCATTTCCTTGAGGCGGCGCTCAATACCCATTCTCAGGGTCATAGCAGAACTGGGACAAGAACCACAAGCACCTTGCAGCCGCAGTTTTACAACAGGCCCATCAAGTTCTACTAGTTCCACGTTGCCGCCATCAGACATAAGATAAGGGCGCATTTCATCTAAAACTGTTTCAACGTTGTCAATTGTGAGTTCCATAGTTTATACCTGCTAAGTTAGGGATGGGCATTGGGAATTGGGCATTGGGAATTGGCAATTGGGCATGGGGCATAGGGCATTGAATAATAACGATCCCTGTAACCAATGCACCCTTACTCATTAACCATTATCCAAAGTTTTATTTTCCAGCTTTGTTTAATCGATCCTAAATCTAATTGCCGCTAGATTGTCAGGTGTCAGTTTTTAATGACTTTTGACTAAACCACTGCTGGTTTTAGCAACTTGATATTAGATTAGCTGAAACATTGTTTTCCTGTGAGCCTCCTACTTTACTCTAGCCTTTAGGTTCTGTTTTGCAGTCCAACGGAAGGCAGGATTTAACGCTCCTAAGTACACTCACCATAAAAAGGGGTCAAAAATCTATTTTTCGCAGGTTAAGTAGAGCAAAGCAAAGGCCAACATTTAGACGTTTGTTGTGTTTTGTTCTTTAACCCAACCTAAAATTAGACAATTCTGTGGCTAGGGATGGAATGCTTTCCAATCTCCATCCCCAATTTTGTTATTTATTAAAAAATAATTGCTAAAAAACTTTAAAGTTGAAAACTCAAAACCCAGTACTGCCAAGTATCCAAACTCAGCACGCGCTAAACCCTAGCTAGCCGCTAACAGCACTCAGCACGGGCTAAACTAGGACTTACGCATTGACAAGAAATATTAAATATATATAAGTTTAAAAACCACATCTTTTGTAAGGGCACAGCATTGCTCATTGGTGTCAACTTAACGTCAAAGCAAGTCTAGAACTAGCTTTTAGATTACCTCGTTACCTCGTTACCTCGTTCCCAGTCGGAGACTGGGAATGCTCGTCCTTGAGGCTCCGCCTCTCTTGCTGGCGGCAGAGCCGCCAGGAGCAGCATTTCTAGCCAGAGGCTAGAAACGAGGTTTTAAAGGAGTTTCAGCTTAAGTTGACACCAATGAGCATTGCTGTGCCGCTACAGCATAGTCTATTTACGATCGCAGGATAATTAAGAAAAGCCTGAAATAACCTATTTTAGTTAATGCAGATCACGATGCATTTGTACAGTGCGTAAGTCCGATAAACCCTAGCTATCCGCTAAGAACATTCAGCACTGTTTGTTGAGTCGCTATCATTAGATGAAACCATGACTGGTTGTTGATATAGTGGCACGGTGAATGTGACTGTTGAGCCAAGTCCTTCGCCCAGACTATAAAAATGTACCTCGCCGCCCATTGCCTCTACTAGCTTCTGGGATATTGCCAGTCCTAAACCTGTGCCACCGTACTGGCGGGTGCGGGAACCATCCACCTGAGAGAATAATTGAAACAGTTTATCTTGTTTATCCAAGGAAACACCAATACCAGTGTCTGCTACACGTACTCTCACCATGCCAGGAAATTGCTGATCTTGAAAGTTCGCCTTTTTGAGTACTAAATCGGCGCTGACGGTGACGCCACCCTCATGGGTAAATTTGATGGCATTACCTACCAAATTGAGCATCACTTGTAGCAACCGTTGGTAGTTGCTTTGGACAATGATTTCATCGGAGGTAGCAGGCATTTGCATCCGAAAGCTGAGGTTTCTCATTTCTGCTTGCGGACGCATGAAACTTTCGACATCACTGAATAGCTCATCTAGCTTGACTGGAGCGTAAGTTAGCTCCATTTTGCCAGCTTCGATTTTGGCAATGTCCAAAATGTCATTGATGATATTCAGCAGATGTATCGATAAGTGATGAGCTTCTGCCAAAAACTGGTTTTGTTCTTCTGGGTCATCTGCCATCCCTTCCAAAATCAGCTTCAAGAAGCCAATCATGCCGTTGAGAGGGGTACGAATTTCATGGGATACATTAGCCAGAAACTCGCTTTTGAGGCGGGAAGCTTCTTCGGCTTTTTGACGAGCTGCTTCTAATTCTTTATATAAAGTAGCATGTGCGATCGCAGTTCCCAATTGATCTGCTGCTTCTTTTGCCAGTTCTAATTCCGATTCTGTTAATGTGTAGCATTCATCCTGCCAATTCAAGGCAACCAATCCATTGGCTCGGTCTTGATAGCAAGTCGCAACTACCAAAGTTTTCTGCCGCCCAGACCCTATATATCCAGCTACTTCCATCACAACTGGTTCTAGGGTTGCCAAAGCTTGAGCAAAGGCCGGCTCTGAAGGTATATCTATTTCGGAGCCAAGCATTGATATGAGTTCTGGCTGGCGATACTCAGCCTTCACCTGCGCTTTTGAGCTTGAGGGCTGATAAGGACAAATAATGCAGCGTTCTAGTCGCAGTGCTTTCCCCAAACTGTCAACTGTTTGCTGCCAAATAATATCTAAATCCAATGTCCGACGAATATTTCTGGTAATCCGATTTACCAGTTTTTGGTGTTGCTGCGATCGTAAAGCCAACTCTATTTGTGTGGGCGTTTTACATGCCACCCGCGCTTGTTTTTTGTTGAGTGTTGCTTGCACTAAGCGTCCCATTACTAAAACTGTAGTGGCAGTGGTTCCCAAACTCGGCATAATCGGACTAATCACTAAGTCCAACTCAAATAATTCCTGGTGGTAGCTAAACCAACACTGAAACCTTTCTGGCACCAAATTTGTCAAAATTCGGTGTAATCGTTCCAAATAACTAACCTTATCCACCGGAGCAAAGGTTTGGGTCTGGTTCAGTTCGTCAACTATTTTTTCACTATTTAATCCCAGGAGTTCGCTGTACTGCCAACAAAAGGTCAGATAGCACCCTGCCCCATCTTGCGTATACACCAACTCGGCTCCTAGAGTTGGTAATGAGCCATCAGTCTTACTGGTAATAGATTCCAGATTTTGGGAAAATACATTCGTCAATTGGGAATTGGCAGTAATAGTCATTAATTGAGTTGGATAGACAAAGCGTGTCCGACCGTAATTTTACTAAAGCTGCTCAAATTTACATATAAATTTTTACAGCTTTTTTTGTTTTTGATTGAGTATCTCTTAGTGTTGTGAAATCCAGATTGGCAAACTTTACTTTTTTTAACTTGCATTGACTAGCTGACAGATAGCGTCAATCGTTCCATTCGCCGCGAGGAGGAACAGGGGTACGCACAGGTGTGCGCGTCAGTTCGTCATCTCTGAGGATTTCACCCCGCAACCATTGGCGAATCGCCACCTCAATCACTTTACTTGGATCATTGGTGAGATGCTGAATTTGTTCTAGTAACTCGGAGTCCAGGCGGACAGCAATTTCTACCTTATCGGCTTGTGTGTTTTCCGCTTCGGTAGTTTTCTCTTTCATATTCATAGGTTTATATACTCTGAATTCTCGGAATTGGTTTTGTCTAAAGCTTTGTAAAGTAGTTATATTCATTATTTGGGCTAATTCGCTGAAAAATCTTCAAGGGCACAGTTAGATAGTTCCCTGAAATAGCACCAAATTAACAGGCTTTAAGTTTCAAATCGCATTTTTCATATAACTGACTAGACAATGGCTCTAGAAGTTTTGCTGATAAATCAATGATTCTGGGCGATTAAGGGTCGCAATTGCTCATGATCCCTAGATGATCCCTACATGTACTTATTTACATTTATTGTACGCTCCTAGCTGTTGAATACTAGCAGCGACAAATAGACTTTCATAATATTCTTAAAAGTCCACCTTTTTAGATCGAAAGTTAAAGATGGGGTGAAGAGGGGGAGATGAGGGAGCAGGGGGAGCAGGGGAGGCAGGGGGAGCAGAGGAAGAATAATAACTCCTAACTCAGCACTAAAAGCAAGCAGCGTCTTGGCTAAGAAAGCATTAAAATACATTAAGTAAATTGCTCTTTTAACTTTGGTTGCTGCTAAGGCAAAGATAGTATATGACTGACGTTCCCGCAGTTCGCATTCGCAATTTTTGTATTATTGCTCACATCGACCACGGGAAATCAACCCTCGCCGATCGCTTGCTACAAGCTACTGGCACTGTTGAAGACCGGCAGATGAAGGAACAGTTTCTCGACAATATGGATTTGGAACGGGAGCGCGGCATTACAATTAAGCTGCAAGCTGCCCGGATGAACTACACAGCTAAGGATGGTCAGCAGTATGTGCTGAACTTGATTGACACTCCGGGACATGTGGATTTCTCGTATGAAGTCTCCCGCTCTCTTGTTGCTTGTGAAGGAGCGCTATTGGTAGTAGATGCGTCCCAAGGTGTGGAGGCGCAAACTTTGGCAAATGTATATTTAGCGTTAGAGAGTAACCTGGAAATTATTCCGGTTTTGAATAAAATTGATTTGCCAGGGGCTGAACCAGAACGGGTAATTGGCGAAATTGAAGAGATTATCGGTTTAGATTGCAGTGGGGCGATTCTGGCCTCTGCTAAAGAAGGAATTGGTATAGATGAGATTTTAGAAGCAGTTGTTGAGCGGATACCGCCACCGCCCAATACGATAAATGAACGCTTACGAGCCTTAATTTTTGATAGTTATTACGACAGTTACCGGGGAGTAATTGTATATTTCCGGGTGATGGATGGCACCGTGAAAAAAGGCGATCGCATCCATTTAATGGCATCCGGTAAAGAATTTGAAATTGATGAGTTAGGCATCCTTTCTCCGACTCAAAAACAAGTTGAAGAACTGCACGCTGGGGAAGTAGGCTATTTGGGTGCGGCAATTAGAGCTGTAGCTGATGCACGGGTAGGCGACACAATTACCCTAAGTAAGGCGAAAGCAGAGACACCCTTACCAGGCTACGCAGAAGCGAACCCAATGGTTTATTGTGGGATGTTCCCCATTGATGCTGACCAATTTGAAGATTTGCGGGAAGCCTTGGAAAAGCTCGAACTCAACGACGCAGCGCTGCATTACGAACCAGAAACTTCTAGCGCGATGGGTTTTGGCTTCCGTTGCGGATTCTTGGGTTTGCTGCACATGGAAATTGTCCAGGAACGCCTAGAGCGAGAGTATAACCTAGATTTAATCATTACAGCCCCCTCGGTGGTTTATAAGGTGATTACCCTCAAAGGTGAAGAACTGTACATCGATAATCCTAGTCGTTTACCTTCTCCCAACGATCGCGAAAGAATTGAAGAACCCTACGTGCAAGTAGAGATGATTACGCCGGAAACTTATGTCGGCGCTTTGATGGAGTTGTCACAAAATCGCCGGGGCATCTTCAAAGATATGAAATATCTCGCCCAAGGACGAACCACCCTCACTTACGAACTACCTTTGGCGGAAGTTGTAACTGACTTTTTTGATCAAATGAAATCGCGATCGCGCGGTTATGCCAGTATGGAATATCACCTGATTGGCTACCGTGAGAATCCTCTAGTAAAGTTGGATATCATGATTAACGGCGATCCTGTGGATTCTTTAGCGATGATTGTGCATCGGGATAAAGCTTACAACGTCGGGCGAGCAATGGCAGAAAAACTCAAGGAACTAATTCCCCGCCATCAATTCAAAGTGCCAATTCAGGCATCTATTGGCAGTAAAGTTATCGCCAGCGAACACATCCCCGCTTTGCGGAAAGATGTACTAGCTAAATGCTACGGTGGTGACATCAGTCGGAAGAAAAAACTTTTGCAGAAGCAAGCAAAAGGTAAAAAGCGGATGAAATCTGTAGGTACTGTAGATGTACCCCAGGAAGCCTTTATGGCAGTACTGCGCTTGGATCAAAGCTAATTTAAGAGTGCCTTAATCTTCAGAGACGAATTTCTGCTGACGACGGCTACATCTCGATCTGAAAAAACATCAAAGACCTAACCCCCTTCCCGACAAGAGAAGGGGGAGTCAAAGCCTGTCTCCTTTTAAAAGAGAGGCTAGGAATATTTCTGGTTTAGCATCCGTTAATTTTAATTACAAAGGCTGTCAACAGCAGCCTCAAGTGTATGAGTTTCAGCCTGCTGCTGGCAGGTTTAGCTTCCAGAAAGCCAGACTGACTCGCTGTTGGCTCAAGCATCCTTGAATGTGCCTCTAATGCGGGATTTCTAACAGCAAAAATGATAATTTATTGTAGAAATTCAAAACATTATGAGTGGCAACCAGGCGGAAGAACAACTCTCTGAGGTAGAGCAAAAGTATCGCACTCTGGTAGAGCAAATTCCGGGCGTTATTTATATCTCACCGATTAATACCACTGCAAAAGTTGCTTATATTAGTCCGCAACTGCAACAATTATTGGGGATTGCTCCCGAAGATTGGAATCCTGGTTTTTTGAATAGTTGGTCAGATTACACTCATCCAGACGATCGCGATCGCCTTTGGCAAGCTGTAAACACTACAATCGCTACCGGAGAGCCTTTGAGCGTCGAGTATCGGATGATTAGGGGCGATGGCAAAACAATTTGGGTACGAAACCAAGCTAATCTCGTTCTCTGTGCCGATGGACAAACTCAGCTACTTCAGGGTTTAGTATTTGATATTAGCGAACTCAAACAGGCAGAAGCCGTACTACAAGAAAGCGAAGCGCGTTCTCGTGCCATCCTCGAAGACCAAACGGAATTGATTGCTAGAGGCTTACCCGATGGTACTGTTACCTTTGTTAATGAAGCTTTCTGTCGATTTTTTGGACTGAAGCGAGAAGAGATTATCGCCCAGCACTACGAACCTGTTGTATTTGAAGAAGATCGGGAACGTGTGTTTAGTCTGGTAAATTCCATCAGCTTAGAAAATCCCGTCATCAGCATTGAAAATCGAGCTATAGCTTGCGAAGGGGTGCGGTGGACGCAGTGGATTATTCGAGGGATATTTGATGACGAGGGGACGATTGTAGAACTTCAATCTGTTGGACGAGATATTACTCACCACAAACGGGTAGAACAGGCTCTAAGTGAAAATGAGCAAAAATTCCGGGCGATCTTCAATCAAACCATTCAGTTTATGGGATTGCTTCAGCCGAATGGAATTGTATTAGAAGCCAACCAAACAGCACTAGACTTTGCTGGGATTAATCGAGAAGAAGTAGTAGGCAAGCCATTTTGGGAAGCAAAGTGGTGGACAATTTCTCTAAATACTCAAGAGCAATTAAAAACTGCGATCGCCGCTGCTGCTAATGGTGAATCTATTCGCTATGAAGTTGACCTTTTAGGTCGGGATCATCAAGCGATCACGATTGATTTCTCACTGCGTCCCATACTCGATGAAACCGGGCGGATTAACCTACTCATCTCAGAGGGACGAGATATTACTGAATATCAAACCGCGCTTCACGAACGCCACAAAGCTGAAGAAGGATTGCGCTCAAGTCAAGACTTTCTACAAAAGGTTGCTAATACCGTACCGCATATTTTGTATCTATTTGACCTCTTACAAGGAACAAGCGTTTATCTTAACGAGAAAAGTGTAACTATTTTAGGCTACTCTCCAGAGGAATTTTGTCACGCAGATCCGCAGTGGTTGATAAATTGCTTTCATCCAGACGATCAATACCTCTGCTATAACTTACCAAGTCGCTTCGTCAACCTCAGCGACAATGAAGTACTTTCCACTGAATATCGATTCCGACACAAAAATGGAGAGTGGCGTTGGCTAAATACACGAGAAGTAGTATTTGCCAGAGATCCTAACGGCACTCCAACGCAGATTCTTGGCTCAGTAGAAGATATTAGTACTCGCAAACAAGCCGAAGGGATGCTGCGACAACAGGCAGAGGGAGAACGGCTAATTACCGAAGTAACTCAACAGATTCGGCAATCACTGAATTTGGAGGAGGTTCTGAATACAACAGTCAATAGTATTCGACAGTGTTTAGGTTCAGATTCCGTAGCTATCTACCAGTTAGAATCTGACGGAAGCGGCAATTTGGCGGCGGCATCAGTGGGTGATGGCTACCCGCAGAGATTAGAGCAGACAATGCACCCATTTTCGATCGAACAAGATTTTAGCCACTACTACCAGGGATTACCTACAGTCCTGCATGATATTCAGGAGTCTGATTTTTCAGCCGATGTTTTTGAGTTATTACAACTCTATCAGGTTAAGGCTGCTATGGTGGTGCCGATTTTGAATGGGGAGCATCTGTGGGGTTTACTCATTGTTCACCAGTGTGGCGCACCTCGTTATTGGCAAGCGTTTGAAGTTAATTTGTTGCAGCAATTGGCTAGTCAGGTAGCGATCGCTATTCATCAATCAGTACTTTACCAGCAAGTGCAAGCTGCCAATAAAGAACTACACAGATTAGCTACCCTAGATGGCTTGACTCAAATAGCCAATCGCCGCCGATTTGATCAGTATCTTGAGGCTGAGTGGCAGCGACTCAAACGTGAGCAACTGTCACTGTCTTTAATTTTGTTCGATGTCGATTTTTTTAAACTTTACAATGATACTTATGGTCATTTAGCCGGGGATGATTGTTTGCGGCAATTGGCAAGTGCCCTGAAAAATATTGTTAAGCGTCCAGCCGATTTAGTCGCTCGTTACGGTGGAGAAGAATTTGCTGTCATTCTGCCTAATACAGAGATTCAAGGAGCAAGCTATGTAGCTCAAACTATTCGACAAATAGTCCGCGACTTGGCCATTCCCCATACTCAGTCTCGCGTGTGCGATCGTGTTACTGTTAGTCTAGGCGTTGTCAGCATTGTGCCAAATTGTGAAATTTCGCCGCCAGACTTGATTAATGCAGCGGACAAAGCACTTTATCTAGCCAAACAACAAGGGCGCGATCGAGTTCATGCCGTTTGCGTCGTTATCCCTTCTTAAAGCCTGAGTTGCCAAACGGGCGCTCAATTAATTGTCCTAATTACGAATTACGTAGCTTCATACTCGCCTCCGGCGAGTATGAGGAATTAGTATCATACCTTGCTTCCTATCCTTAGCTGACAGCTGATAACCTTTGATAAGCTTTAACAAAATCACTGTTAAAAAATCTAAAAATTTTAGTAAAAGTACTCACTGCATTGTCCAGACTTGTATTTTTAGGTAAATGTAGTTTGTGAGATATTTGTAAAGTGTCGGGGAGTCTAGTAGATGAAGATACTGGTACTGAGTTGGGAGTTTCCACCAAGGATTGTTGGGGGAATTGCGCGGCATGTCGCGGAGTTGTACCCGGAACTGGTAAAGCTAGGGCATGAAGTCCACCTGATTACAGCAGAGTTTGGTCATGCATCGATGTATGAGGTCGTTGAGGGAATAAAGGTGCATCGAGTGCCAGTCGCACATAGCAATGACTTTTTCCACTGGGTAGTCAATCTCAACCTGAGTATGGGAGATCACGGTGGTAAGTTGATTTTGGAGGAAGGGCCCTTTGATTTAATTCATGCCCATGATTGGTTAGTCGGAGATGCTGCGATCGCTCTCAAGCATAATTTTAAAATACCATTAATTGCCACAATTCACGCTACAGAGTATGGACGCTATAACGGTATTCACACAGGCATCCAAGGTTATATAAATGGCAAAGAAATCTTGCTGGCTGACAACGCTTGGCGGCTGATAGTTTGTAGCGACTATATGCGCCAAGAAGTAGAACGAGCGCTCTACAGTCCTTGGGACAAAATCGATGTCATTTATAACGGTATCCGAGCCGAAAAGAAACAACATCACATAGATTTTCATGCTTTGGATTTTCGCCGCCAATTTGCCATAGACGATGAGAAAATCGTTTATTATCTCGGCCGTATGACCTACGAAAAGGGTGTACCTATATTACTTAATGCCGCACCTAAGATACTTTCGGAACTGGGAGGTAACGTTAAATTTGTGATCGTTGGTGGCGGCAATACTGACCATCTCAAGCGCCAAGCCTGGAATCTGGGAATTTGGCATCATTGCTATTTTACAGGTTTTCTCTCCGATGAATACTTAGATAAATTTCAAACTGTCGCTGACTGTGCCGTTTTTCCGAGTCTTTACGAACCCTTTGGGATTGTGGCTTTAGAAAGCTTTGCTTCTCGTGTACCTGTAGTAGTTTCTGATACTGGTGGTTTTCCGGAAGTGGTGCAACATACCAAAACAGGCATTGTAACTTGGGTGAACAATCCCGATTCTTTAGCTTGGGGAATTATGGAAGTGTTGAAAAATCCAGGTTATCGCCAATGGCTGGTAGATAACGCTTATGAGGATTTAGAGCGACGTTTTAGCTGGCCGAAATTAGCTAAGCAAACCGATCAAGTTTATCAGCGAGTTGTACAAGAGCGATCGCAAATAGCCTGGTAAAAAAGATCCCCGACTTCTTCAAGAAGTCGGGGATCTAAAATTTTATTGATTTGAACTTGCAGAAATCCTAGTGGCACTTAACTTTGGCGATCGCGATCGGAGTATACCCTTCTGCTTCCCAATTGCTGACAATTATCAGGAAAAACTAAATGGTGAAAATAATTTAATCGGCGTTCCCAGTTATCCTGAATACTGGGTAACTATTCCCAAGAACTACGGAAGTATCTGGACAACCAACACCTAATCTATTTTAAATTTCATCTGGCCGGAATTAAAAGCTACAAGTAATGTAGATATTTTCGCATAGTAGCGTAGAGAATTAATGATTACTCTGTGTTATTTTGCGTTAAAAAACAGTACAAGACCTGTACGCTGGAAATTTTACCCTCTCTAGTGCGACAGTTAAGCTAATGCGCCTCTAAATTGCACATTTTTCGTTAAGACAGTCATTTGTCATTGGTTATTCACAAAGTACAACTGATAAATGACTAATGACAAAGGACAAATTTCACGAATAAATAAGCAATTAAAATGCGTCACAGCCCAGCAATAATTGCAGTTTGCTCCAGAAGCTTAGTATGACAAAGGCATTCCCAAACATCTCATGGCGCTTGAAGAGTACAGCAATCCAGTTGTTGAAGATGGGAAGCTTCCTCATAACCCGTTTTATCGCAAACTGGAAACGCTACTTCCTGGGTGACACTGTTGATATCCGCCCCTCCCCTTCCTCTGATGTCCGTCCTTCCTTAGCGGGCCCAGTCCTAAGTCTAGGTGGGGGAGGCCCCGATGTCGATGATGCTATCCAGTGGATGATTAACCAAGTTAGGGAAAGTAGTAACTCCGGTACTAAAGTTAATGTTGTAGTTCTCCGCACTAATGGTAATCACGATTACAATCGGCTAATTTATGCCATGAAGGGCGTAAACTCTGTGGAAACTCTTGTGGTTAGTAATAGACAAGAGGCAAACAAAGCCGAGATTTTTGAAAAAGTTAGAAATGCTGATGTGATTTTCTTTGCTGGCGGCGATCAATGTCAATACATCCGCAACTGGAAAGATACCAAGCTTGAGGCTGCCGTTAAGTCAGTTTACCTTAAGGGAGGTGGTATTGGTGGCACTAGTGCGGGTGCAATGATCCAAAGTGATTGTGTCTATGATGCTTGTGCTTCTTCCGAAAAAGGCATTGAAACTAGAGACGCACTTGAAGATCCCTACCGAGACATTACTTTTACTTACAACTTTTTCAATTGGAGTAATTTGAAGGGAACTATCGTAGATACGCACTTCGACAGACGGGAAAGAATGGGTCGAATTATGACTTTCATTGCCCGTCAAATTAAGGATGGTGTATGTAGCAGTGTTTTAGGTATAGCGGTTAGTGAAAGTACATCGGTTCTTGTGGATAAAAACGGTTTGGTGAAAGTTATGGGTAGGGGTGCGGCATACTTTGTACTTGGCAATCATCTGCCAGAAGTATGCGAACCCCGAACGCCTTTGACCTTTTCCAATTACAAAATTTGGAAAGTTCGCAGTGGCGACACCTTCAACTTGAGAAACAGACCAACCTCTGGGTACTATCTCAGGAGTGTTAAAAGGGGACGGATTGATTCAAATCCCTATTGATTGGAGAGTGGGGGGATGAGGGGCAGGGCTGTTAACCACCCTAAAAAAGGTAAAATTGCAAGTGTTAAAGGGATAAAAATCATGGGTGCAAATCTGATTGAACAGCCGCTGCAAGTCGAAGACATCCGCTTTGGTTAGTATTACTGTTTGTAATAATTGGCACTATGATATCATGTCTGCTTCATTACTTATCAAACCCGAAGAAACCTAAAGAGCTAAAGCTACGCATTGTCTCCCCTTCCCTAGTCTTCTGAGAGGATGTCTGAGAGGTTGTTTGAAAAGTCCTCTTGTCGGTATCAAAACATTTTAGATCCCCCTAAATCCCCCGATAAAAAGGGGGACTTTGAGAGAGGTTGCCCCCCTTTTTAAGGGGAGCCAGCGCGGTCTTGGGGTCTCCCCAAGTGGAGCGACTGGCGTGGGTTAGGGGGGATCAAAGTGCCTAAAATCACAGCCAAATACTTTTCAAACATCCTCTGAGAAGTATCAGATATTTGCTGATCCCCCCTAACCCACGCCAGTCGCTCATGGGGGAAACCCCCTGTTCCCGCGCTGGCTCCCCTTAAAAAAGGGGGAATAAGAGTCTCAAAGTCCCCCAATTGATCGGGAGATTTAGGGGGATCTCTAAGCATTCGCTGTATAGAAAAAACTTTTCAGACACCCTCTGATCGGGCATATATTTTGGGTAGTTTGCCGTTGATGATATCATGTATAAGATATACTTTTTATGAAGTTACAAGTAGAGATACGGCAATATTGTCAATTTTGATTATCTGGAATCATCTTTGTATGGTATTTTTAACTACAATACAGCCAAGAATCGCATTTTAAAATAAAATCAATATTTTTGAGATGTTGGCTTTTTGAAGCGAGCCAGACGAAAACGCAGATATACAAACCAATACTCTCAATGCAATTTTGCGTTTTGGCTATTTCACTTCAGATTCGGGAAACGAAATACAAGGTCTTGTATTTAAATTAGACAGACATATAGCGTTTCCTAATCATACAAGGTACATCATAGCCCCCTCCTCGCTTGCTCTTAGGGGGTTGGGGGTGGGGTTCTTGTACCTGACTTAAGCGAGAACCGCTATAAACCGATTTTACACTCTAGTCCTACCAACAAACTAGATTATGTTTTCCTACAAGTCGAGAAAGACATTCTCAAGGCTCAACAAAATATCAAAGCTGCTCGTTGGGACGTTAATAACCTTCCTCTTCAAGGAATGGGAATTAATGTCTTACAGCAAGCATCCTGAAGAAAAATTAATGAAAATATTATTAATAATGCGGAAAGTGCAGGGTATTTAGAAAAATTTCTTTCTTCAGCAATTGAGAACAATTCTGGTAATCCAAAGTTACAAGCTATTCAACGAACCTACTGCCAAGAATTTTAAGTGAAACGAGTCAGGAAAGTGAAGGAGACAAAATCAACATGGATCTATCTGAACACCGTAAAGAATTACGCGAAGCTATTATTAGCGCTTACCCTACCAAAGCTGAATTCCAAACAATGATCCGTGATGAGTTAAAACGAAAACCGGATGAAATCGTTGAAGAAGGCAAGCTGACTGAGATGGTTTCTAGCTTAATTGAATGGGCAGAAGCTCAGAGCCAGGAAGAACAATTGATTGAGGCAGTATCTCGGGGTAATTCTAATAATAAAAGTTTAAAAGCAGTTACACAGAAACTACGACCAAGTGTCTCATCTATCATTCAACCAATAGCAAATAATCAAACAACATCTGCAACTTTATATAGTGCTTTTGAAGTCTTCTTCTCATACTCTCATAAAGATGAAGAACTGCGGGATAAATTGGCAACTCATTTGAGTACTTTAAAACAGCAAGGTGTGATTAGGGCTTGGTATGACCGTGATATCAGTGCTGGCTCTCAGTGGAAAAGGGAAATTGATGATCATCTGAATTCAGCACAAATAATCCTACTATTGATTAGTGCCGATTTTATTGACTCTAACTATTGCTTTGAGATTGAAATGAAACGAGCAATAGAGCGTCATAGTTCTGGAGAAGCTCGCGTGATTCCTATTATCCTCCGTCCTACAGATTGGAGAAGCTTGGAGAATTTGAAAGATTTACAGGCATTGCCGAAAGATGCCAAACCTATAACTACTTGGGACAATCTTGATGCAGCTTTTTTAGATGTTGCTCAAGGAATCCGTAAAGTAGTTGCTCAGATGAAAAATACTTAATATTGGCGTAGAAAAATGAATAAGCAAACTGAAACAGGCAAAATAGATTTATCTGAACACCGTAAAGAATTACGCGAAGCTATCATTAGCGCTTACCCTACCAAAGCTGAATTCCAAACAATGATCCGTGATGAGTTAAAACGAAAACCGGATGAAATCGTTGAGGAAGGTAAGCTGACTGAGATGGTTTCTAGGTTAATTGAATGGGCGGAAGCTCAGAGCCAGGAAAAACAATTGATTGAGGCAGCATATAAAGGAAATCCTAATAATAAAAATTTAAAAGATATTACATCTAAACTACTCCCAAATTACTTACCTGTTCCACCAGACCACCTGAACTATGAGAAAGATAAAAAACTATTATGGTATCAGCGCATTCGCCGTCTCTGTAATAAAAATACATTCCTAACAAGCATAGGTTTAACTACTTTAATACTAGTTATGCGCTTGTTAGGATTGTTTGAAGGATCAGAACTTTTGTTTTTCGATCAGATGATGCGACTTCGACCAGCCGAGAATCAAGACAATCGCCTATTGCTCGTTAAGATTACTGAAAAAGATATTATAAAGTATTCTAAAGATAAAAATAATCCTGCTAAAAATGGAGCTTCC
This sequence comes from Nostoc sp., assembly GCF_036917935.1. GTDB lineage: Bacteria > Cyanobacteriota > Cyanobacteriia > Cyanobacteriales > Nostocaceae > Nostoc. The sequence goes on from NZ_JBALEL010000033.1 coordinate 107,161, forward strand.
TTGTCAGATGAAGTTATTTATCAACTACTATCGAAACTACTTAGCAAAAGTCCACGAGTAATAGCTATGGATATTTATCGTTCTGCTAAAGCTGAAGGAAATTTAATTAAACTAATTAATAAGGCTCAAACGGACAAGCATTTAGTTTTTATTTGCAAATTTCCAGATCCAACTTCAAACCCAGATGGTGGGCGTCACGATCCCCCGCCTGATGTTCCCATACAGCAAGTAGGCTTAAGTGATTTTCTTTCTGATCGTGATGGAGTTATTCGTAGACAACTTATTAATATGGGGACTCCGACAACTCAAAATACTCAAGATTCAAATTGTAGAAATCCGAATGACTTAATGAATTCCTTCAGCTTTGAAGTTGCTCAAAAATACTTAGAAAAAGGAGATGGCAAAACAAATATTGACAAAAGATATACTATTTTAAATCAAGAAAAGAATAACATAGTTTCTGGCTCCACTATTTTGCCATCACTTGAGCATGATACACAAGGTGGATACAATTTAAAAGAAATTGATGGCTATCAAATTTTGTTGAATTATCGTTATTCTCGTCCAGCGGATAACTCAGCTAATCGTTCTGTTAGTAATATCGCTCCACAATTTACTGTTCAGCAGGTATTGGAGAATCCTGATATTAATGAAAATTTTGTGAAAGATAAAATTATTCTAATTGGAACAACAACTGAGGGCTATGATGGTCTCTCTTCCACTCCCTTTTCTAGTGGAGGCCCAGATAACCAGATGCAAAGATTATTTATTCAGGCACAAATGGTTAGTCAGCTTGTCAGTGCAGCATTAAAGGAACGACCTTTGATAAAAGTTTGCTCTTTTGAATGGGAAATCCTCTGGATTTTATTTTGGTCGTTAATTGGTGCTATCTTAGCTCAGTTGTGCAAACAACCTCTCAGATTAATCATAGTAGGAGTCATTTCTCTTGCAAGTCTGTGTGTTATCTGTATATTTTTATTTATTTACACAAACTTTTGGATAACACTATATCCTTGTACTTTGGCGTTTTTAAGCACTGGAGGAATGGTAGTATTGTTGGAGTTTCGATCTCAGAAAAAAGTTAAAACCGAACAAACTTCCTAATCTCCTAGATTACCTATTATGTTTTCGACTCAGTTATTTGCCATTAGATGGTTTAGAACTATCCTCACTAGCACTTTTGTATTGATTTTTTTAATAAGTTATGCTCCTCCAACTCTAGCAAGTACTTTTATTGATAGTTTCTTAGCTGTATTTGGTTTTCAAAAGCGAAACCCAAAAGGAGTAGCAGCAAGCCGTCCAACGGGTGGAGGGGGACGCGGTGAGTGTTCTAACTTAGCATCTATTGATACAGATAAACAACTGACTGCACTCATCCCCCAAATTGAAATATCGTCGCAGCCATTATCACTCAGTTCTTCATCATCTGTAGAATTCAAATCATACCTAAAGTCAAATTCATTACCTCAAAAAGTCTTGCTATCAAGCAATACCATTGATAAAAAATCAAAGACAGTCTTGCTCTGGAGCAAAACTATTGAAGAAAAACCAACTCTCTGGTTCTATATTCCTTATAAATATGATGAACAATCAGAGCTAGAGTATGCAAAACTGGCGCTAATAGACCAAGACAAACACCTTGTTGAAAAACCGATTTATTTCAAGCTTCCAAAAAAACCTGCTATTGCTCAGGTTCGTTTGCCAATAAGTTTAGCTAAAGGTAAAGCATACCAATGGTTTTTCTCGGTGGTGTGTGATGAAAATAGACCTTCTAGGAATCCTAGTGTTACAGGCTGGATTGAGAGAGTCGAACAAAACAATCGGAAATTTGTAGAGTCATCTCAGGCATACATTTATTATGCAAGATTGGGGTTATGGTACGATGGGTTTACTCGACTTGCTAAAGTTTACCAACTAACAAAAAACCAAAACCAGAATCAGTCATACCCAAATTTCAGGAATGATGAAGCTACAAGAATTCAAGAGGATTGGTTTAATTTTTTTAAAACATTACAATTGAGCGATGATATTCCTAAAGAAGCCGATATTTTAGAGTTAGAGTGGGATATCGACAAATAATAATCAGCAATGTGAGCAATTAAGAGTGCTGAGTCAGTAGATGAAAAAATCTAAATTTGAATTAGGGTGTGTTATGCCGTAGGCTAACGCACCTTGAATTGTTGACGGTGGGTTACACTTTCAGCTAACGCACCCTAGATTTAAATTTCTTAACTTGCCAAGCGGGGACTACAGGAGAGTCTTGTTATGTGCATCTTCATACAAATATTCGTATGAGTAATACAGCAGATTGCAACTTAGTGAGGTACAGATAATCGTAGGGGCACAACATGTTATGCCCCTACCCGTGTACTTCATTTACCTGAAATACCCTGTAAATTATTTTTGTAGTTAAGCTCAACCTAGTGATTAGCTCTTTGAGCTTAACTACAAATAGATAATCTTACAACCAGTTTCCTACCAAAATGTAGGGTGCCCAGTATCTGGGATGTTCGCGCCCAGTTAATTTTTTCATGAGGTATTTTTGAGTATTTTGTAAGGCTTGAGCTTTTGTTTGGTTTGGGTTATTAATCAGATACTTGTAGAAATTCTTGGTAAATTCAACGCTGTTTTGATCATCCAATGTCCATAGAGAAGCAATAGCGCTGCGAGCGCCTGCTCGTACCGCAACACCAGAAAGTCCTAAAGTGGCTCGTTGATCTCCAGATGCGGTTTCACACGCACTCAGTACAAGTAGCTCGATAGGTTCCTGCTGATTTTGAGCTTGCTTTTTGAAAACTTTATCTAATTCATTGACTCGAATCAGTTTGTCAAAAGCTAAGATAAATGTATTTTCAGCAATGGAACTGAACTCACCGTGTGTAGCCAAATGGAGGATTTGAAAATCAGAATAATTGATGTTAGATTGAAGGTTTTCAGTTTTGAAATTCTCGTTTTCGAGTTCAGTAACTGAAAATTGAGAATTACTCTTTTCAATGTCATTCAATGCGTCTAATTCAGCCTTTACATAATTCAACCTAGAAAATTTTTGTTTTTGTTGTTGATTGAATTTTGGTTCTGGTTCAGCTAGCCCAGCCGCCAAAACTTTTATTTTTCTGTCTTTGAGAACTGTAGGAGTTGGAATTGACAATCTGGGAGATAGGGCGATCGCATACTTTTCAATTAGATACTTAGGCTTATTTGATATCTTCTCGTTATCGTAAACTAGTGCTGCTAAGGGAATATTTCGCAAATTTGTATCTAAGGCAAACACCAATGTATTAATGTCTTGGCTGAGGTATTCTTCTGAGCCTTTCAGGAGCCATTCATATACTTTAGAAGCTTCGTTTGTCACATCATCAAATGTATACTCTTCTTCTAAATCTACCTGTAACTTTCTAATTTGTTTTTCAACTTCAGTCCGATTAATAAATGTTTTGTAGTGTTTTAACTGTTGATCTCCGTCTTCTTGATTAGTTGAATTGGTAGGTAATTTAAGAATCACTTCTACTCTATCTTCTAAGACAATAGGAGATAGGAAAGCCGTATTTTTAGCTCGTTCATCAATAATCTGGTCAATCTCCCTGACGTTGTACTCTGGACAAGCTTGGCGCAAAAAGTTTTCGAGTTCTACTGCTTGGAGAGAGGCAATCACCTCGCGAGCTTTTGAGAGGAAATTAGCAGCAGGTTCCTGATCGTGGAGCAACAGATCAATGTATTGCCGATACACCCTTTCGGTATCATTTTGAAAAGAAAATTGAGTGTCTGAGCTAGCTGTTGCTAACTCTCTGCGAAGAGATTCTAAGGTTTGGAATGCTCCTTGATAAGCAGAACGTGCTTCTTTCAAATCATCTTGCAGTTCCTTTGTGCTGGCTTGTCCCTTTGTGGAAGCTTCAGATTTATAGATGCGCCCTAGTTGCCACTGCCACTGATACATTATGTCTGGCGATGGAATGGATTGAGCTATCAGCAAAGCCAGTTGAGTCTTGGTTTTAGCTAATTCCCATTGCCTGCTGTCTTCAAACAGCTTGCCAAGATATCCTAAAGCATAGGATTCTACTTTTAAATTGCCCGTAGCTTTGGCTTGGTCAATTGTAGTGTTGAGAAATAGTTCTACTTTCTGAAATGAACCAGGGACATCCTGAAGACGCATCAAGTTATGGGCAAAGTTGAGCCTAGTATAAAGTGTTGTGTGACTTGGCGGCAACTGCTCAACCTGCTGCTGAAGGTTATCAATCTGCGGCAACTGAATCAGCGGGTTTTGACTCGACAACTGCTGATTTAACCAATCACGAACTTCTTTAGTAAATTTGAATTCAAAACTTCTAGGTTTATCAAACTTAGGGTTGGTCAGTTGATTCCAGCAATTTTCTTCTTTTTTAAGCAGAAAAATTTGAGGCTGTCTAAATACTTGCTCTAAAACATCATCTTTCTGGTTAGTCTGTTTCTGGATTTTATTGCGCCAATCTTTGATATCTAATAAGAGACTCAGCTGATTTAGCTGTGCCTGTTGTGCAACAACAGATTTTGAGTTGGATGTGAAGCTAGTATTATCTAAAGCTTGTTGGTAGGCATCTTCAGCTACGTAAGCATCTATGAGCGCACAAACGATATTTTGCTGATCCTGAGTGCGATCGTATAAATCTTGTTCTTTATTACTTAAAGCGCGTCTAGTGTTACCTAAGTCAAGCCAAATTGCTGTTTGGTCATGGGTTTGATTATTGTCCAAACTCAGTAATAACACCTGATGAGACAAATCTAGTTCACCCATTTCTCGCAGGACGTTGCCAAAACTGTGTAAACCAGTCATTTTGGCAGGAGAGTTGGCTTGTAGCCCTAAATTGATCTTGAAATCCTCACGCTTTTTCTCGTCTTGTAAAAAAGTAGTGCAGTCTTCCTGTCCGTAGATTTGCACTAGGGTATTACAGGCTCGTGGGTATAGTCCCAATGCTTGCTCTGCTTGAGCCTGGTTGATTCGATTATTGACGCTTTCGGGATCATTTCCGGCCTGGTGGTAGGCAGCAGTGGCTCTTTGCCAGCAATCTATTGCAGTGTCGAAGTGCCCCTGCTCATAACTAGTTCTACCCTCTGCACTTAACTGTTCTGGGCTGAGATTTGGTGTACTTGAGCAAATCAATTGTGTGGTCTCTGGCTGTATAGCGATCGCTCGTTCTCTGGAAAATATTTGAATGCCAAAGGCTAAAATTAGCCCTAGAAGAGCTAGCATGATTGTGGTAATTGCGCGGTTTGAGAATCTACGTTTTAAAAAGGGTTCCATAGCAGAGAAAAATACAAACCATTTTCTTGTAAAGTTCGTCCATTTGAATCAGCAGATACGATGGGAATTCCCCAGTCAAAGCGGGCATCTAGGCGATCGCTTAACTGAAATCGCAAGCCTAAACCCGCAGAGGCGAGGAAGCCAGGATCAAGGTTGGGGCCTTCAGAACTGTTCCAAGCTGTACCAATATCCACAAAGGGGATGAACTGTAAAAGTCCCTCCTCTTTACGAAGCCGAAAAATTGGCAAGCGTAGTTCGACGGAGCCAAAAGCGCCGTTATCAGCCAGCAAGGCATCCTGACGATACCCTCTGATACTTGCTTGCCCACCCAATCCAATTTGCTCTAAGGATACAAGCCTTCTATCTGCTAGTTGCACGTCACTCCGCAGTACTAGGAGGGTATCTTTGGCTAGTAGACGCACCAATTGAGCTTGTCCTCGCCAAACAAAAAAGCGACCATCCGGGTCAGTTTGATTAATGGTGGCATCTAGTGCATCAAGTCCTAAACTAAATTGAGAACGCAGTGCCAGAACAGAGCGATCGCCTCTTTGTGTCCATTCCTGAAAGAAACGCAGTGCTGTAATGTTAGTGCGTCCTTGATTGTCAGCCCCTGGTGAAAGTGGAAAGCCTCCAGTATTTTCAAAACCTAAGAAAGTCTGGCTTTGCCGATGAAAGGCGGTTAGTCCTAGAGCAAGTTCTTCTCTGGGAGTTTGAATTACTGGATGACGCAAGGTTAATTGATAATCATGGGAATTGGATGAAATATCTAGCTCGTCAAAGGGTTTCTCAATGACATTATTAGAGGAGTAGCCATAGTTGAAACTCAAGGTAGTGTTCTGGGGATTGAGAGGGATCGTGTAGCCAACATTCACCTGATTGCTGCCATCAGTGTTGGCATAGAATAAGCTCACACTATCTCCTCTGCCTGACAAGTTGTCTTCACTGAGTCGAATACTACGTTGCAAACTGCCGACGCTTGGTGAGCGGTTATTATCCAAACTGAATTGGGTATGAAAGCTTCTGGCCTCCTTCACCTTAACTAAGAGCAAATTGTTGCCAAACTGCGAGCCACTAGACAACTCGGCAGATAAACTTTCGATCAGGGGATTTAGTTGTAATAGTTGCAATGCTTCGAGCAAGCGATCGCGATTCAGGGGCTTTTTATTGGCGCGTTGTAAGCGACTGCGAATATAGTTCTGATTTAATCGACGAGTGCCAATAATTTTAATGTCTTCTAGGCTACCCTCAGCAATTTGAATCTGGATCACACCTCCACCGGGTGGCAGCGTTTGTTCTGGAATCAGCGCCCCGGAGGTGATATAGCCTTTATCAATATAAAGTTGGGTAATTGCCGATCGCGCCTCTAGCAGTTGAGCAAAAGAGAGTTCTACAGGTGGATCTTTCTCAGTTCGGGGAAGCTTTTCACATTGAGGTTCTTGACAAAATCTGCGATCGCCTCCAGCCAGCAGAGCTTTTTCGATAGCTTGCAGCAATTCCTCGTCCTTGAAAACCGTACCCCCTGTAAATGTAAACTTTGTCACCAAAAATTTCTCAGGAACCACTTGCGGGAATTTTTCTGGTGGTTGGGGAGGTTGTTTACGTAACAAGTCTTCTGAAGGAGACGAAGGAACTTGTGGTTGTTGAGGAGTTGGCAGAGGTGGAGGAACTACATCTTGGGGAGGAGGTAGAGGTTGCGGTAAGTTTGGCGGTGTAGGTACTTGAGCCACTTCTACGGCATGGGCGCTGATAGAAATAGGTAAGCTGAGTGCTAATGTTGCGATCGTCAAGGGGAGTCGAGGTAATGTTCTCAAACTTCTGCTCATGCACCTCCAACCTTGTTTAGAAAGCAAGGCTATTTCATTTGATCGGGCGATCGCCCGAAAATCAATTTTCTGGCTGATAGCTAAGGTTCGTTTAAATGGACTAGAAGTATTACTAAACAAGGTTTTTAGTCTTATTGAAATGACTTGAGCTTTTTGCCGGGCATTTACAACCCTTGGTAGTTGAACACGGGGATTATTTTTCATTGCAACCTGTGAACCTCTGCCAAGAACTATAAGAGGCAAGTTTGGATGGGTTAGCAGTGAGAATAATTTCTCCTTTGGGGCCGATGTTTACGCCTTGGGCTTCTACAGTGGGTACTGGGGAGGAGCTTGTGAGACTACTTTGCTCACCTGCATTACCTACAAGAGCGCCACTGCTAAGTGCAGAACCAGGGTTTGGTGGTAATCCTCCGCGTCCTGTGACAACAAATTGACTAGTTGCTCTCTGTCCACCTACTGGGCAACTCTGGGCAATCAATTTTGACGAATCACCCAAATCTTCTGGTAACTGAATTAACCCGCGACTGGGGTCTACATCGGGTAGACCAATTGACACAATACCCGCCAAACCACTTTCAGAAGTAGCAGTGATATCATTCAAATCCGTTTGCTGTTTTCGGAACTCTATGCCATAGATGCCTAAAGGTGTGCCTTTGATTGCGACTAAACCACCAGTACCTTGTTTAGCATTAGCAGAAATATCATTATCGTCGTTGTTATTTGGTGGAAGCGCTAGGAGTAATCGAGTGTTGATAGCGATGTTGCCACCTTTAGCAAAGTCGTTGGCATTAGCCTCTATTAGGCTTCCATTTCGCAACAGCAGAAAATCAATAGAAGAACCAGGCAAACTCTCTCCGCTTAACTCACCTTTATCTATCTGTGACACTAAGTTTATCACTGCCTCATTTGCCTCATCACCATTAGTTTCTTTTCCTAATAGGAAAATATTTGCCCCTACCGCCTGACTTCCTTCAAGTCCAGTTGTAGCACGGAGTGTCCCATTATCTAAGCGGATTTTTTCTGCAAAAATTACCACATTACCTGCTTGTCCTTTTTCACTGCTTACAGTCACTGAACTGCCGTTTTCAATCCTCAGTTCATCTGTAGCGATACCTATGTTTCCAGCAATTGTTTCTACCTGAGTTGCTTGAGCTGATAAGCCTACCGGAGGTACTTCACTGCCAGTCTCAGCACCAAGCTTAGTAAGATCAGGGTACTTATTGCCGCTTAACACTACAGAAGCTGCCCTTACAATCACATCTCCAGCCGGACGTAATTTACTCAATGTACTTGCAGTTATCACTGAGTCTGTAACATTAACAGAACTGCCTATGAGGCTGATAGTAGGCGTAAACTCAATTTCTTGGCCTCCCGCACCCTCTAGTACTCTGCTGCTAATTATGCTGTCTTTAATAGCAACAGCGCCTGTAGCCTTCAAAGATATAGACCCTGGAGGCGCTTGCGCTGGTAAAATAGTTGCCGCAGTCAACAGAGAACTTTCAATTTTAATTTCGCCATTAGAAAATATTTCAATGCCATCATCTGGATTAGGCAGCAAATTACTATTCACATTTCTAACAGTACTTACACTGCTATTTTGAATAGTTATGTTGTTAGCAGTTTTTGTATTTCCTATAAAGATACGTCCAACTACACCTTCGCTCTGAATATTACTTTGATTAATCTCAATACTCTTACCATTGATGCTGATATCTCCTGCAAAACCTGAACCAGTATTAGTTGTGCTCAATCCAGCATTGTTGAGAGAAACTTTTCCTTGTGAGGAATTGATATTAATTATGCGAAAGTCACTAGAATCACTATTACTAGTGGCAGTTATGGATCTATTAATAACATTGACATCTCGAAATGCATCAATATTGACATTACCGGCTGTTCCTAAATTAGCAAAGGTTTCTATTTCACCAATAGAAATACCTCCAGCCAGAGCATTCAGGGTAATATTCCCAGCAAAAACATTCTCAGTAGAAGAGATGAGTTTGCCTGCGGTGGTGTTAATCAAACCATTTCGACTGGTAATGCTGATATCTCTTGAATTACCATTTTTTGAAAAGCTTCTGATTCCAGCAGTGGAAATATCTTTATCAGCATCCAGGATAACATTGCCTCCAAATCCAGTTACTGTAGAAGCGTCTAAAGTTCCCTCGGTAGTAATAGAACCATTTCGACTGGTAATGCTGATATTTCTTGAATCACCATTTGTTGAAAAGCTTCTGATTTCAGCAGTGGAAATATCTTTATCAGCAATCAGGGTAACATCGCCTCCAAATCCAGTTTCCGTAGAAGCGTTTAGAATCCCGGTGGTAGTATTAATCAAACCGTTTTCGCTGAATAGGCTAATATTTCCAGCATTGCCATTTTGCCCCGCGGGGACAAAGGTATTAATTTCACCAGTGGTATTGATGTCACCCAGAGCATCAACAATAACATTCCCCTGTGTAGTATTATTGATAACAATCACATTAATGTTGCCAATTGTAATGATGCCGTTTGGTAGAGCTGTTGCATTCCGGTTATAACGATTCGTAAGAAATACTAAGGAATTTGAAGAATTGTTGTTAACACTAGCAATTGAGATATTGGCAGTAGTTACTGTAGGGGGAACATCAAATTGTGGTCGTGGATTGACAGTGTCTATAACTTGATTTCCTGGAAAACCCCCAAACTGTGTCCAATCAATTCCAGACCTCACATCAAGGGTCTGTTGAGCATTGCCATTAATAGTTAGAGAAGTTCCATCTAATAAGGTGACAGTAGCCAAGTTTGGGGTTGAAGTTGGGTTAATCGTGTTGGCTGTCTTATCTGGCGCGTTGATAGTAACGTTACCAAGATTGACACTACCACCCGCCAAAATGTGTAGCGAAGCGCCTGTATAATCACCTAAAGTCACATTTCCGTTGGCTAGCACTACGGGATCGTAAGGACTAAACAAATTTCCTGGGCTACCATCCAACTGTTCAATCCGAAAATTGCCCCCCGCCCAATAGTGAGCATCGCCTCCCACTGTATTAGCCGATCGCAACACTAAATCCCCTCCCGAAAAGAGTCCACTCGAAGGGTGATTTAAAGCAAAAATATCAACTCCTTGCTTACCCTGAACTAATAACTGCCCTCCAGCTTGAGCCACAAAGGGATTCGCGACACTATCACGCACCCGTACTGTATCCCCTGCTAGCAGGTTCAAATCTCCAGTTGTACCGATCTGACTCTCTACCAAAGTTAGATTGTGATGCGCTGTGAGGGTTGCTGTCTGGGCTGTAACGTTCTTGGCTACTACATCACCATTCACTACAGGTAAGCCTGATCCCGCCAACTCCACCTGTCCGTTGCTGTTCAGCGTCAGCCCTGGATACGATCGCTGCTCACTATTTACCAACAACTCAGTCAGAGAAGACGAACCTTCACCTATTCCTATTGAAGAAGTACCAATATTTAGTAATTGTGCCGATGAATTTAGATTCACCACACTACTACCTGGCACTGCTGCAACACTAACCTGCCCTCCTGGTGCTGACAACTGCCCTGTACTCACTACCGTACCTCCTAATAGAGTCAGGTTTTGCCCTGTACCTACTGATAGGTTTGCAGAATTAGCGATCGCACTTGGTTGTTGTTGGTTAAATTGCACTCCCAAAGGTACTGCCACAGTTAGTAATGGCGGGGCTGTAGGATTGGTGGCACTAAACTCTTTCCCACCACCAAAATTCAAACTGTTTGCCGTACTACCTACAAACGAACCTTTAATATCTAACGAGGCATTGGGGCCAAAAATAATTCCGTTGGGGTTGAGCAAAAATAGATTGGCATTACCCAGTACTCCGAGTTTCCCATAAATATTTGAGGCATTGTTCCCCGTCACCCGACTGAAAATGCTTTCAATCCCAGCTGGATTGTTAAAATAAGCTCCTCGCCCTTCTCTGACATTGAATTCCAGAAAACTATGGAAGAGGTTAGTACTACGAATCGCCCCGCCATCAATGCGATCGCTCAACACACCTTTAATATCAACATTCGGTGTGACAACAGTTTTTTCAGCACCTAGAGTGTTATCAGGAACAATTTGCGCGATCGCACTATTCCCAGACAAAATCGCTCCGCTAGTTGCAGCCACCATAATCCCTATCTGCGAGAACTTGAAGATGTTGCTGCGATCGCTCAAATCACCCCTAACCATGTTTTCGGGTTGAATATTTGCCACACTCCAAAATCTGTACAATGTCTGCAAGCAACACAATTTAACCGTGATTTTCATGGTTTAACTGCCATTATGTAGATCAAATTTTTCACTGCAACTATCAGGGGAAAGAACGTTAGTGCTGTACACATGTCTTTTCCCCAACCATCAACTTCAGCTTTCAATTTATTTGAAAGCTGAAGTTGATGAATTTTTATATAGTACTTAGGCAGGTTGATAATATAGTGCCTAATGTAACTAGAAAGTTAATTTATGCTAAACTAATCAGGTTAATTTTTTATCCAACCTCACGGATATTACCATAGACCCCTGACGGAATCAAGCAGCAAATATTAGCACGCTGCTGATCCGAAGATTGTGACTATGGCTGATATGGGATTTTCTCATCCTAGTTAAATTTGGCTAAAAATTCTATAAATATTAAATATTTCATGGCAATGAATCTAATTCAAACTCGAAGTAGCAATAATCCACTTTTTAAAGCTTCATTCCACAGAGATAATTTTTGAATTTCTAGCAAAGAAAGAGGCTGATTTGCAGATAGGGGTAGCTCTTGTTGCAGAGATAGTTGCCACCATCCGACATCATTAAATCACTAAATTTATACCCAACTCCGCGAAATACACCTACAGGCGAAAAACCGACAGCCTCATGCATGGCGATACTTGCTGGGTTGGGTAAAGCGATGCCTACGGCGGGCTACGCCAACGCAGCAAAAACGTTATAAAATCCTTGAAGTTGCAGCAACCCAAAAAGGGAAGTGTACAAAGCTTTAGCAACTCCTTTTCTGCGATGTTCAAGATTTACGTACACGGATGATTCTACAGACCATTGGTAAGCAGCACGAGTCCGGTAGGGAGTAGCATAGGCATAACCTAAAAGCTCATCGTTAATTTCACACACTAGCCAAGGCATCTGCTGTTGATAGTTCTTGATGCGTCCTTCAAATTCCGTTTTGCTGGGAGGCTCTATCTCAAAAGAAATTGAAGTTTCCCGCACAACTGGTGCATAAATTGCCAGCATTTTTAACTATTACACCGTAATAGTTAAAGATTACTTCACAAAAAACGAAGCAATAATCTAGCTTCGTCTGCCAGTTCTAATGCATGGGTAATGGCGATCGCTCTCGATGTGATAATCTCGTCAAAAGTTCGCCCAAAGCGCTGCTCAAGCCAACTGTGACGAGATTCGTTGTGTACTAGTTTTAACAACCTACCTGCTATTAGACCAAAATGAAGTGCCGCGAAAGCAGCATAGGTAAAGCGCACCACACGCTCATCCCCATTCCACCCAGCCGAACGCAACCCCGCCAAGTATCCCTCAAGCACAAGTTTTTCCAGCGTTATCAGTGATGAACCATCGACGAACAGCAAGAAAACGCTGTCTAGCACAAGATTTACGATATCCTCTCCCAGCACACCATAACCAACAAAAGACCAATCGATGAGAACGGTTTGGTCATCGCCATGCACATTATGCCGAGCAAACAAATTGTTGGGCGTAATATCAAAGTGACAGAGTGTACGGGGTGCTTTCTCCACAGCGTCGAAGAGGATGTGGCGATCGCTCCATAAGTTCATCACCTGATCGGCTATAGTTGGGGAAAATATCTCTTTTAGAAGTGGATGCTGCCATATCGTCGGTTCTCGCCAAGCTTCTAGAGCAGTATTATCGATATTGGACACCCATGCTCGATGCCAGCCACGACTCAGCCAAGGCTCAGAAGGCAATGATTGCGCCATTACATAGCTTCCTTGCAAATAGCCAAGGTGACGGGCCGCCACACCAAAGCGCTCCAAGGGCCAAGCGGTGCCAGGAATGCCCTGAATCTCTTCCAACCACAGCCAGACGACATTGGCAGACGGCTCTGTAACAGCAAAGCAACGGGGGGCTACTAAGTCGCCAGTCAAATTATCGAGGATTCCCGATGTATATATCAACGCCTCGCGCTGCCAGTAATTCCAGTGTGTAGGGTCTTGAGAAGAATTGAAAATAGAGCCAGCATCCTCTGGTTGGAGGTGCAAAATTTTCAAAATTACTGACCAAGATAGTTGCTCGCTGCAATCGTCAGCAATACCAGTGATGCGTTGCAAACCAGCTGTGACATTATTAATAACATGGTGAGCGATCGCTTGAGCTTGCCATTCGCCCAGAGTGGCAGTTGTGCTGTCGAGTATGCGACGTACAACAGTTGTTAGTGTTACCTCATCAATTAGCAGATGTGCCGAAGGTGAATTCATTGGATCAATTACTTGATGTTGGTGTAGATGGAAACAATCTCTGAATACTGAATCAATAGACCTCTTGCAAAAGTCCCTAACACTCCACCCGGCTTGCTCTTAGGGGAGACAAAGCGTAGCTTTGGCGGGGTGGGGTTATTATTTTAGATTTATGCAAGAGGTCTAATGTTCTAGTAGAGTTTTACCCCTTGGTTATAAGCATCTACAAAACTCCTGTAATCATATTCGACTTGAGTTGCATAGTCCACTGCAAAGTCAACAATTTCGTCTTTGAATACAGCTGTGTTACCGCTCACAATATCAGTCACTTCTTTGTCAACGCTGACAGAAACAATTGCAGCATCGTAGTCTTGATCGGAGATTGCATGGTTCTTGGCAACAACCTTCCCCGCATATCCCATCGCATCCATGAATTTTGACTTGGTGGTTAACAACTTATAGTCAAAGTCCACTTGGTAGGGTGATTTTTCATGTACCATAAAGGGGATGCTACTGACCATAGTGTAGCCAACTAAGGGATCAGTATTGGATAGCATCGCTTTCGTGGCGATTGTCACCCTCGCCCCTTCTTGGTTTCCGTAGATTGAACTTGGCAGCAGACCTGGAACTGCGATCGCAACTGCGCTACTGCCTTCCTGCTTCATCTCCAAAATGCGATCGTTGTCGGTTGCTGAACTTGGGCCCTCAATCAGCAAGTAATATCGGTACTTACCAAGACTACCAATACCTGAACCTAATTTAAGCCGAATGTCCTTGAGGGTGTAGTAACTCTTGTTGTAGCGCTTACTGCTAGGAATTGAGGCGATGTAGCTGCTCATAGCCCCAGCAATCTCAGAATAGGTGCTGTTGGATACAGGCTGGAGTTTTGAGGCTGTCTGGAAAACGCGATTGTTACTGTTCTTTAGCAGTGTGTACTTTTTTAAAAGCTTAGAACGGCTCTTATCTGATGCCTTTTGAATCAGGTCTTTGACTACACCGTCCGTATTGCTGGATTCCAAACGGTATGACAATTCATCATTGCTTCCCTTAAAGTCGTTCATCTTGTTGAGGTAAGCATCCAAGAAATTTCGGACAATATCTTGACCATCAGTTGAGTTAAGACCATTGTTTTTAGCTGACAACAGAATGGAGACTACCATCCGTCGCAAGTCCCAAACGTAAGGGCCAAGATAGCTTTCATCAAAGTCGGTGGTGTCAAAAACGTTGTTGTCGTTGCTATCTCTCATCCCTCCAAGATTTTGCAGATGCATATCTCCTTCTAACCAGATGGCTGAGGTTGAAGAATTTACAAACCCTGAACTTGCTAAAGTCTGCATATCACGATAAAAAATGTGAGCCGTCCCCCGATAAAAGGTGAAAGGGCTAGCTATATCTGCCATCTTTTGCATCTTCGTTGCCAGTTCTTGAGGCAACGAAGATGCAAAGGGATGATTGTATTGGTAAATTTCATTCACCACCCAAGTTGAACGGGGAGTTGCAGCTTCAACTGGAGATGCAAACCCCAAAATTAAAATTAAGACAAATACGACGATTGCAGATATGTGTTTGGGCATGATAGTTTCTTAGGCGTAAAAAATAAACTCTTGTGTAGAGAGAATCATCCAACAACAATTTTTACCACCTTCAGCCATAGTTTAGAAAGTGATTTAAAGCACAACGCAACAACTGTTCATAGCAAAGGATTCAAAAAGGTAAAATTATAAAGAACCGTCAGAACGTAATCATGTCAGCTATCCAAACAACTGTGGTTCTTGCCATGACGGCCGATGGAAAAATTAGCGCCGTAGATCCTAAAGCACCTCGTGAATCGGATGCAGCCGATCAAGCACACTTGGAGTATCAAGCCTCCCTTGCTGATTTACTTCTTGTAGGAGCAGGGACAATTCGGGCTGAGGGGGGAACCTTTACAATTCGCAATCCCGAACTGTTGGCAGCACGTGAGGTTCGAGGTCAGTCTCCCCAGCCGATTACTTGCGTTGTCTCAGGTTCCCTTGACCTATCGCTGGACTTGCCTTTTTTGAATCAGGACATTGAGCGATGGATATTTACGACACGGACGGGTTTGAAGCGCAGTTCTGATACAACAACCTTGCAAAAACTGGCTGAATTAATTGATTTGGGAGATACAGACCTGGACTGGGATCGAGCCTACACCTTGATGGCAGAGCGGGGTATTCACAAAGTCGTTGCTTTGGGAGGCGGCTCTTTAACAGCTGCTCTAGTGCAGGCAGGGCGAATTGACGATTGGTGGTTGACCATTTGGCCGGTCATTTATGGAGGAAAGCACGCCCCTAGCCCAGTGGAGGGAGAGGGTTTTGTTCCCAATGCTGCTCCTCATCTCCAACTCATTGAAACTCGTCAGGTTGGAAGTCAGTTGTTTTTACACTACCGCATAGTCAACTGAAAACGCGCTGCCAGAATTAAAAAGTGCCCTCCCAATCTGGGAGAGCGCTTTTTGATTTAGTTAAACTTCACAATTAACCGTTGATAGCAGGAGCGGTTAGAGCCACAGGAGCAACATCACGAACTAAAATTGATCAACCAGGGGGCCAGTCTAACTGCCGTCCTCCCAAAATATGCAAATGTAAGTGATGAACTGTTTGACCGCCGTCATCACCAGCATTGATCACAACTCGATAACCATTTTTTAGTCCAGCTTCTTCTGCAACACGTTTAGCAGTTAACAAAAGATGCCCCAATAGAGCATGATCCTCTGATTCAGCGTCAGCTAGTGTAGCAATGGTTTTTTTGGGAATGATCAGGATATGAACGGGCGCTTGGGGATGGATGTCTTTGAATGCCAGGGCTAAATTATCCTCATAAACAATATCAGCGGGAATTTCCCGACTAATGATTTTGCTGAAAATCGTTTCTGTACTTTCACTCATGCCAATCTACCTACTAATCTGCTAGAAATTTTATATTAAGTCCGCCTAATTACTTCTCATTGACAAAATTTGATTGTGCGGGTACACCCCTATTTACTGTTCGGTTAGGTTTTTTCAGGTATAAAGCTATGAAAAAACCTGCCAATCTTTTAAAAAGACTAGCAGGTATGGCTTATCATCAATCGGAGCGGCGGGATTCGAACCCACGACCTCCACTACCCCAAAGTGGCGCGCTACCAAGCTGCGCTACGCCCCGGTCAGAATTACTATTATATAGCAAAATTTTAGAAAAATCAAGAGGGAAATTTAAAAAACCTTAAGCATCCCAGTCGCTTGCAGTAGATATGGAACAGCAGAAGCATTCCATTTACCTTCTACACATCGCCCTGTATTCAAGATGAAGCGCAGACTGTAATCATCAGCATAGCCTTCCACTTCCATCCATAATAAATCGCTTTCGGCTTCACAAGTAATTTTTTCCTCTTCCATCAATTCAGTTGCGAGTTGCTTCATGGTATCTGCTAGCTGTGCTAATAGACGACAAAAATCATTTAACTCGGCTTCGGTTAACTCAATTGCCCAATCATCTGTACCGACTAAACCTCTAAATTCATCTGCATCGGGGTTCCAGCCAATACGCCAACCCGATCCGGTTTTGACAAGGCGTTCCATAGTTTAGTTTTTTAAACGCAGAGGGACGCAAAGGAAATTTTGTCATTTTAGTAGTTCGGCACCTCCTCGTTGCGGTGGCTGTGGGGTAGTTGATCTAGTTGGATTGGGTGGAGTATTGGGGTTAGGGGATCGGGTATTTTGGGAAGTAGGATTAAATATATTGACTAAGACTTGCACTAGGGCATCTCGCTGGCTGCGGGTGAGACTCTTGATGGCTTTGCGATCGCCTTCTATGGGATTTTCCCGTAGTGAATCATTTCCTGGATAGGTAGTATCATACATAATTTCATTCGCACCCAGGTAATCAGCTAAAGTCAGCTTCCAATCCAAGCGATAAATTGGGGCACGCCCTTTGGTATAAATGTGATATCTAATTAGGCGATTTGCTAAGGTGTTGTTTTCGGCAACTTTCCCATTTTCTTTGCTGATATACTTATTTTCCGGTGGGAAATCTGGCAATTGCTGATATACTTGCTGCCAAACATCGCCAGGAGTGATTCTCTGAGCATAAGCAGGTTGGATACTAAATAAATTTGTATATATTGATTTATTCGCCCCGGAACGCAAAACAATTACACTCACTACTATTAAGGTAAGCAGTATTGGTGAGTAGTGAGTTGTGAGTTGTGAGAAAATTGATTTAAACAGAAATTTTTTCTTTTTCATAGAACAATATTTTGGGTGTTGCTGAGTGAAAATATGAATTTGCCTTATTCAGAATTCAGCACTCAGCACTCAATTTTATAGTTCGCCGATAATTTCTGGCTGAGTCAATTCATCAGACATTTCGATAATTGCCCTTAGCACTGGCTTCATCATTGCATCTTCGTTACTTTCAAAGTCTTCGTAACGCCGACGTTTAGCACGATTTGCTACCTGAACCGTAATGCGGTAACGATTTGAGGCTGCACTAATCAGATCCTCAGCACGGTGCATAATCTGAGACTGAGTTGTCTCGAACTTAGAACGCTTTAGCATAATCACTGGTTCTTGGGGTCATTCTCCAGTGTAACAGCACTAAATCAGTCTGCTGCGGTCTGTTTAATCGCCGGCAACCTCTCTATTGATAGAGGCTAAGATATTTTAGTCACTTTATAAGTAACTTGTAGTATTAGATAACGCACCTCATGGCTGACCTTGTGGAAACTGCGATCGCAGCAGGTAATTTCAATACCCTAATAGAGGCTGCTAAAGCTGTAAATTTCATAGAAACTTTGAAAAGCCCTGGTTCTTTTACACTTTTTGCACCGACTGACGAAGCTTTTGCTAATCTCCCAGAGGGAACTTTAGATTTGTTATTACAAGATATTCCCAAGCTCAGGAAAATTGTGGCGTATCATATCGCTAGTGGGGATGTCAGGTCTGATGATTTGGTACAAATTAACGAGGCAGAGACGCTTGAGGGGTCAATTGTAGCCATTGAATCTGCCAACGGTAAATTTAAGGTGAATAACGCCAATGTCCTGAAAACAGATATTCTAACAGACAATGGCGTGATCCACGTTATTGATGCAGTGTTGATGCCTGCAATGGTGGCGGGAAGCTAATTTATGGGGCATGGGGCATGGGGCATTGGGCATTGGTTATTCTCCTAGTCTCCCTCATCTTCCCAGTCCCCAATCCCCAATCCCTACTCCCCTACTCCCAGAATGCACCCACTGCGTGCCGGAACAGTCAATGACAACTGCTGAGTTTCTCCTTTACCATTCCACTCAATTTCAGCATTACCATATAAAAGCTTGTTGGGTTGAGTATGCAAAGTGGCGACATATGCATTCGCTGTTGCCGAACTTGTACCAGCGTTGACAGCAATTATCAATTCTTCTGTGCCCAAAGTTCGCGCAAAGATATAAAGTTGTCCTTGAGCATGGAGAACTTGGTAATCACCTGTACGCAAGGCTGGGTAAGTTTGACGTAGGGCAATTAATTGACGGTGAGTATTAAAAATTTCTTGATTCCACTTGGCTTCTAAAGGAAAGCCACGGCGTGAGTCGGGATCTATGCCACCAGGTAAACCAACTTCATCACCGTAGTAGATGCTGGGGGCACCGGGAAAGGTGAGTAGTAGTAGAGTTGATAATTCTACACTGGCTATATCGCCGCCTGCAATCGTCATCAATCGGGCTGTATCGTGACTTGCGAGCAAATTGAGTTGAGTTAGCTGAATTTCCCAAGGGTAAAGTTGCAGTACTTCTTGGATTTTGGTGGCGTACTCGGTGGCAAACAAGGGTGGATAAGGTTGATAGTCGCGGCTTTGGACTTGTTCTAAGACTACGCGATCGCCAGCTGCAAAAGCAATTGTCGGCCCGGCAAATAGATAATTCATCACGCCGTCAAATTGCGTTCCATCTAGCCACTGGCGGGAATCTCCCCACACTTCACCCACAATGTAAGCATCGGGATTGACTGCCTTAACGCGATCGCGAAATTCCTGCCAAAAGCCAGGAGTTTTTATTTCAAATGGTACATCCAATCGCCAACCATCAATGCCGAATTTAATCCAATATTCGGCAATTTCCATAATATATTCTCGTACTTCTGGATTATCGTGGTTAAATTCTGGCAAGGCACGATTTCCAACCCAACCCGTGTAGTTAGCAGGGAATTCCCCATTATATGGGGCCAGAGGCCAGCCTTCTATTTTGAACCAATTTACCCAAGGTGAATGGGGGCCATTTTCTAAAACGTCGTGGAAAAAGAAAAAGCCTCGGCTGGAATGGTTAAACACTCCATCCAGAACAACTTTGATATTCCGTTGATGGGCTGCATCAAGCAATTCTTTAAAAGCTTTGTTGCCCCCTAACATCGGATCAACTTGATAATAATCGTGGGTATGATAGCGGTGATTGCTGGCGGATTGAAAAATGGGTGTGAAATAAATCGCGTTAATCCCCAAATTCTGGATGTAGTCTAAATCCTCCATGATGCCCCATAAATCGCCGCCTTTATAACCTTGTAGGGTTGGCATTGAGTCCCAATCTTCCCAACGGGCTTCCTGTAATAACCGTTTACGCGGCTGTTTGCTTCTGGCAAAGCGATCTGGGAAGATTTGGTAGAAAACAGCGTGCTTAACCCAGTCTGGTGTTTGAATTTGCATGAATAACTTTTTGTACCTTCAGAAGCGATCGTTGCAAATATTAGCTTCTTTATGGCTCTTACTTATGATAGAGAATCTGTCATTTGTCAGTATTCATTAGCTATTTAGCCTTTTTCATGCTGTTTTATACGCAAATGTTATCAGTCTTAACTATTTTGACTACAATTTGTTTTAGTTTTTAACAGATCAACAAGATAGACGCGCCACTGATTGCATTCTGACTACTAAATTCTGCTTCAATAAATTTATCTTTTTTATTTATTACTTAATTATTCTTAATTTTATTTTCTTCACTTTGTCCGTAATGATTTAAGCAGACAATGGATTAGTTTAATAGCTTCCTAAAAATTACCTGTTACCTCAGACTTGGGTAATTCTTAGACGCAACTGATCAAAGATGTCTCATGACCCACAGAAAATCACTATGAGGGATACGTATTTTAAGAATATGAGTTATGAATTAGCAATTGTATTAGGAATAACTCGCGCCTCCTAAGCTTATTTGATGTTATCTATTTTTTTATAAGTAGGTAGGCACAAATAAACCTAACTATGTAACGAAAAGTAAAATCGGTGAAAACCTTGCGATTGCTTCACTCCACTCCGTTGCGTTCGCAATGACATAGTTATAAATTTTCCCGCCCACCTACTTAGATAACAATAGTCGCATCAAATAATCAATCCGAAAAAACTACATAGTCTACGTTAATGCTAGAGCGACTTATCCTGCTAAAATCACTACTTCGTTGACAGCAAATAAATTTAATTTGAGGTAAAAATGAGACACGAAAAACTTTCTCCTGGACTACTTTTGGCATTTCAAGACTATCAAAATGAAGGAGATAAAGCTTTAGTTACACACAAAAAATCCCTTGGGATCATTGCCCACAAAAGTCCGGTCAAGCCTACTAAGAGTGTCGTTTTTATTTACTGCGACCCGGATGCAGACTTAAGTTACCTATCACAATATAATATTGAAGTCAATCAAAACTCTGGGAGTGTGCGGACGGCTTTCTTACCATTAGATAGTTTAGATGTCTTATCTGAAGAAGATGTGATCCAGCGGATTAAGCCATCACGCAAACTTCATTTGAGGATGGACACTGCAATGGGAACAGTCAAACTACCGGAGTTTAAGAATCAAACCGGATTGACTGGTAAAGGGGTAATCATCGGCATTATAGACAGTGGCATTGATCCGAAACACCCCGCCTTTGCTGGACGAATTTTACACATTTGGGATCAAACACTGCCAGGGCCAGGAGTCACAGAGGGCGGCTATGGGGCTGAATTTGCGGGAGCGCAACTGACAATTTCTCAGGATACTGGCGGTCATGGTACTCACGTTGCTGGAATTGCCGCCGGTGCCGATGTTAGCTATGGCGGTGTCGCACCAGAAGCGGAATTAGTTGTCGTCAGGTCAGATTTACAGGATGCCCACATTGCTGATGGTGTGCGTTACATTTTCCGAGTTGCTAGAGAGTTGGGACGCCCAGCAGTGGTAAATCTCAGCTTGGGTGGACACGCTGATGCCCATGATGGTAGCGACTCCTTATCAAAGGTGATTGATGCCGAAACTGGCCCTGGAAGAATTGTTTGCTGTGCTGCGGGTAACGAAGGAAACGATAACATTCATGGAGAAGCGACGATACCCAGTGGACGCACTCGTGGTATGCGCTTTAATGTTCCTTTGAATCAAGTAGGCATAGTTTGGTTAAACGCTTGGTATGCCAAAGACAGCGAATTGGAAGTGTCTGTGCGGAGTCCTAACGGTTTTGTCACCCCCTTCCAAAAAATAATTACTGACGGTAATGCTGCCCAAGATTACCAGTTACCGGATGCACGGGTGCAATTAGCGACACCAGGGCCAGACTTAGCCAACAGCGACCATAATTTCTTTGTGCAAATACGCGGTATCGGCCCCTCGCAAGTCATGGGAGGTGTTTGGCAGCTGCGAGTCCGCAACCCTTCTTCAACTGACACACGTTTAGATGTGTGGACACTAGATGACAGTTCATCAGTGTTTTTCACAGGTAAAAGTGTGAAAGATGCGTTAAAAATTGGTTCGCCAGGAGCCGCCAGCAGTGCAATTACAGTTGCCGCCTATACTACTAAAACCAAGTACACAGATATTGATGGCCAAGTGCGAGAAATGGGCTTAGAATTAGATACTATTTCGGAATTTAGTAGTGAAGGGCCTCTACGCAATGATGGACATAAGCCCGATGTAGCAGCACCAGGAGCAATGATTATTTCCACCCTTTCCGCCGATGCAAATTTTGACCGCTCATCGATGATTAATTCTAAGTTTGTGGTGCAGGCTGGTACGAGTATGGCGACACCGTTTGTTAGTGGATTAGTGGCACTGCTGTTGCAGCGAGATCCTCAACTTGATTCGGCTGCTGTAAAAGACTTGCTACGTAAAAATAGTGCAATTCCCGGAAAACCCGCAGGCACATTTGATGACAAATGGGGTTATGGAGTGATTAACGCTTTAAATCTGTAATTAGACTGAGAAAGGTGGATATTATTTCTGTACAAGGGTAGGCAACAACAACCTATAAATTTGATAAGTTAGGGTAGACAATTTTTGCCTACCCTCTTTACCAAGGAATTGCTGGTGAATTATCAGAAACTAGATGCCGCTCTTGCTACAGCGCTAAATGATCTTCAAGATTTAGAAGAATCTAGTTTAGCGGTTTTCATCCATACCGAACCAATTTTAGATTCAGCTGCAACTGCTGTTTTAGAAAGTTTAGGCGTTAGTGGTGTTAGCAGTGGTAAAGATATTTTCACGGCAACACTATCAGCCAATGCCATTTCCCAGTTATCTGAGCAATCTTGGGTGAAATATTTGAAGCGATCGCAGCAATTAGGTTTGGTTAATAGGAGAATAAATACAGGGAAGTTGGGCATTTAATAAACATTGCCTACCCTTACACTGCGCCGATAATTTTTTGCAGTTACTGTGAATCAGGTTTTGGTTTTTCTGGAAACTTACACTTCACCTCAATTTCCAGATTACTTTCAGCAGAGCCTTCGGTAATGTAAGGAATACCTGCTTTACCCCCTAGCTTAATCCCAAATTTAAGTCTTACCTCCTCAATCTCCGCAGTATTGAAGTCTTTAAAAGCACTAAGAGCATAGATAGTATAAGAGCGAATCATTTGGCGAGCTTGTTGCATCCGAGCGATCGCATCTGTTCGCACATCCTTGTATTCTATGCCATCGTCGTCCTCCTCAATTTCGTCAGTTATTTCGGTGGCTGTGACGTTAATCTCAATCTGCTCAATCTCCCCGTCTGCTTGGAAAAATAGTTGCTGTACTTCTGACATAAGCTACCTCGATTAAGTTTTGTAACCTATCTGAATAAATTTCAGCTTGCTTGCAGAAAAGTAACAGATGGTATTGTTTCTACTAACACAGCCATTGATTGTGTCTGTCAAGATTATCCCGCATTTACTAACATCAGGTGTATTAAATGGCACGATACGCGCTTGTTATTGGCATCGCCGAGTATCTCAGCCCATCATTATCGCGTTTGCCGAAGACTATCAATGATGCTGAGGCTATAGCGCAACTCCTAGAGCAATATGGTGATTTCCAGTCTGTGCAAAGACTACCGCAGCGCTGGAATAAAGATAAAAACGGCTATGAAATGGCAGCGTCAAAAGTTACTGGCGCTGAAATCGGTGAAAAACTCAGAACATTCCTGCTAGACCAAGCAGCTAATAATGAAGCGCTGATTTATTTTAGCGGACATGGTTTTACTATTTCCGACAACTTGGGACAACAAAAAGGATATTTGGCAAGTTCCGATTGTCAGATTGAACTTAAGGAAAACGAAAATGTTGAACAAAAATATGGCATTCCCCTGGATAGCCTTAACGACTTAATTCGAGCTTCGCAATTGAGTAATTTAGTGATGCTACTCGATTCCTGTAATAGCGGCTATTTCTTAGAAAGACAATTAATCCAAAAAACTCTTAACGCTTTCAGTTTGCAAAAGGATTATTACTTAATTACAGCTTGTCGTAGCTTTGAACGCGCCGCAGTAATTAAAAGTGAAGAATACAGCATTTTCACAGGTGCAGTTGTTAAGGGATTGATGGCAGAAAATGTAGGTCGTAGTAGGCGAATAAGTGGCGATCGCTTGTTTGATTTTGTCAGCAACGAACTGAAAGGTTCAGTCCAGGAGCCGATTCGCATGGGTTGGGGACGTTCGATTACTCTGGTGACTTATCCCCAATTAGATATTCCTACAGCAGAAAAAGTTGCTTTGAATCAGGAAAATCCATACCGGGGACTTTATGCATTTGAATCAGAACAAGCGCAATATTTTTGTGGACGAGATGAAGCAGTTCGCACACTAATTTCGCGTTTAGCAGAGAGTCGATTTTTGGCGGTAATTGGCTATTCAGGTAGTGGTAAATCTTCGTTAGTAAAAGCGGGTTTGTTACCACAACTGAAAGGCGATCGCCTCCCTGGAAGTAGTGAATGGGCGATCGCATCTTTTACACCAGGAGAACATCCTTTAGGTAAATTGGTTGATATTTTGACTCGACAACAACAGCAAAATCAGCCGCATCTATTATTTATCGATCAATTTGAAGAAATATTTACCCTTTGTCAAGACGATGAGGAACGCAAAACTTTTATCCGCTTAATAGCACAGGAAGTAAAAAAGGCTGAGGTAGAAACGCGGATAATTTTGACAATTCGGGGTGATTTCTTAAATCGTTGTGCTGACTATCGAGAAATTATTACTCTCATTAATAATATTCCTCCCACATCATTTATCATCACACCGATGTCTTTTGCTGAGTTAGAAGAAGCAATAGAAAAACCAGCAAAATTACATGGGGTAACATTTGAGCGTGGTTTAGTTTCACAAATCTCCGCCGATGTAGTCAACCGTCCTGGTGTATTACCCATACTCCAATATGCGCTTAAAGAATTGTGGCGAGTTTGCATTGAAGAACCTGAATCGCCAGAACCGCTTTTAACTCGTAAAGGTTATGAGGAAATTGGTGGAGTTAAAGGAGCTTTAGACAAACGAGCGACAATTTTGTATGAAAGTTTAACAACTATAGATCAAGCATTTGCGCGTTGCTTGTTTATAGAATTGGTGCAGTTAGGTGAAGCTGGAGAAGTGACGCGGCGGCGTGCTAGCTGGGAGAGATTAGAAGTAGTTGCAGATTCTCCACAACAATTGCAAAGGGTTGTAGGATTACTGGCAGGTTCTCAACAACGTTTAATTATCACCGATGAAAATACTGTAGAAGTTGCTCATGAAGCGCTTTTATCTGAGTGGAAATTATTAAATAGTTGGATTGCTGAAAATCTGGAGAATATTCGTCTGAGTCGTTCTTTAGAGGAAGATTGCCAAGAATGGCTACAAAGATTTAATAAATTAGATGAAGCACTATTGACGGGTGCAAATTTGGCTGTAATTTCTGAGTGGGTGAATAAGATTCAGCCAAGACTTACGCCATTAGAATCAGAATTTTTACATAAGAGTTTGGAGAGGCGAGATAGAGAAATTCAAGCTCAACTAGAACAAGCACAACGACTCCAACACCAAGCAGAAGCCAAAGCCAAAGCTGAATCACAAAGAACTAGATTTGCGATCGCTTCTGCAACACTTGTAGCTTTATCTCTGGGATTGGGACTACTGCTGCAACAACGGACAGTAGAGAAGAAACAAGGAGATGCGATCGCTTCTGGAGCATTAATTACAATACCTCAGCTACTTTTTCAAATGGATAATCAGCTTGAGGCAATGATGGCAAGTGTCCAAGCCCTCAAGGATTTACAGGGTTTGGGTGGAGACAATTATAAAGCACTCAATCAACTGAAAGAAGTAATTTATTCAGTGAAAGAGCATAATCGATTAGAAGGTCATAAAGATAGGGTTTGGGGTGTGAGTTTTAGTCCTGACGGTAAAATAGCCTCTTCTAGTTCCAACAACCAAATCAAGATTTGGGATAAGAATGGCAAATTCTTATACGATCTGGACGGACATACTGCTGGAGTTTGGAGTGTAAGATTTAGCCATAATGGTAAATTTCTGGCTTCTACAAGTCAAGATACAACGTTCAAGCTTTGGAATATAGACGCGAAAGAACATAAACCGATAAAAACTTTTACAGGTCATAATAATACTGTTTATGATGTTAGCTTTAGTCGAGATGATAAAATCATTGCTTCTGGCGATCGGGATGGAATCATAAAAGTTTGGCATACTGATATTCAAGAGAATCCACCTCAACCGATTAACACATTAAATGTCAAAGAATTACTTAAAAATGAGGGATATGATGTAAGTGGAAGACATCAAGTTAATAGTCTAGACATTGACCCTAATGACAGTTCAAAAATTGCTTACGTCGATGATGATGGTAGTGTCAGAATTTGGGATTGGCGAAAAAATACTCCCCCAGAAAACATTGGTACACATGGTCAAGAAGCTTTGTACATAGTTAGATATAGTTTAGAGAGAAAAAACTTACTGGCTTCTGCCGGTGAGCGTGGTAATATATATATTTGGAATACTAAAAATAAACAGAATAAACCGATAGCAACAATTAATAACGCTCACCCAGGTATAATATACGGCTTAGATTTTAGTCCTGATGGTAAAATGCTCGCTTCTGGCGGTATTGATGAAACTGTAAAAGTGTGGGATGTAGATAAAGTTATTAAGGGAGAAAGTTCTGAACGTTCTTTAATAACAACTCTAAAAGGACACACTCAGCAAGTTAATCGGCTAGAGTTTAGTCCTGATGGCAATATAATTGCTTCTTCCAGTAATGATGGAACTGTAAGACTCTGGAAGTGGCAAAGCAGTTCTAGAACAGATGTTACCCCCAAAGTGGAAAACTTGTTAAAGTACAGCTGTAAATTTTTAGAAGAATATTTACAAACCAATAAAAATATACCCGATTTGTTGAAGAACCAATCTGGTATATGTTCTTTTAAATAAAAGTGAACAACTTAACTATTTAGAATGCTGTTTTAGTTGTGAATTTAATCCTTTTTTTTGTTTATTTTGCCAATTCCTTGGTTGTCTTGTGATTGAGTATGTTCATTGGGATCTCTTTGATTATTTTGATCAGAACCTCCGTTTAGGAGAATACCATCCCTAGCCAGAGAACCAAACTGCCCCTCATCAATCCACTCATTCTTCAGTAATGACCACCAGTCAGTTGCTAACCCCTTTAACACATACTCATAGGGTAGCCAACCATAACCGTCCTTACCCCAATCCTCACCCCAGCAATTTCTAATTAGGAAAGCTCCTTGAGTTGGAAAATTTTCGTCAGAATCGTTAATTGACTTATAGTTGGGATGGTCAATTACCTTATTGTCGTCATAACCAACGGCAACAACTGCATGACCACCTAGCATCTTTTCGCCTATACTAGGATAAGGAATTTTCCCTGTTTTTACAACTTTCTTATTAAAAAGAGAACTATAGGTTGTAAACCCAAACATTGCAGGGAAGCCAGCATCTAAAAAAGCTTTAATTTTCAATAAAACTTGCTGTTTTGGAAGTTGAGGTAAGTCGAGCCTAAAATACTGAAGTGCTTGATAATTCTGGGCATAGGCATAGCAGAATGCAGGTGGTTCTTCGTCAAAACTCTCAATTTCATAAGGCCAATATTCCTCTGGAAGTATGCCGAAAAGTGCCATTGCTTTCATTGTGAAGCGCGTGGATACTCCAGTGTCTCCAGTTAATTGCATCAATTTTCGTGCAACTTTGTAGAGAAAGAGGCTGGAGGCATCTATATATTCGCCCATTACCTTCCTTTCAAAATATTCTACTAAGGCAACGCCAGCTATTGCTGTGCATGACTTGAGGTTTCCTTGCTCCTCAATTGGAGAACACCATTCTCGCAAATCGACATGAGAAGGTAAACGTATATTTATTAGATATTGCAAACTTGCCGAACTTTGGTCTGTTGGTTCTTTGAAAGGTAAGATCAGGCAAGTTTGCTTTTTCTCTTTTCTGCCGTTCTCTTGAACCTCTGTTTGTAACCTACGATGAAGTAAAATTGCTTTTTCAAGTCTGATTCTTTCTTTGTTCTTAGAGTCTTCGATTATCTTATCTGAGGAATAGTCTCTAAAATCTGGACGATCTGGCAACCAACCCATTCTAAAGTTTGGCATCTGTCTGTACCCTGTTTTAAATATCTTAAGAAGTTCGCTTAATAGCTAGCTTTTAGCTGACTGTAAGTTAATACACTCTAAAAATATTGTTTTACGGATTACACACATAACTTTTTTAGATTTATTTTTATAACGAGGTTTGTCACAGACTACTTACCTCTTTCCCTTGCAAGCTGCCTCTCATAGAGATAAAATTCTACGCGAGGGCGGTGTAGTCGAAACTTAACTATACTTTTCACGTAAATTAATACAAATGTTCTATTTATCTCCTTATCAGCCGCATTATCCATCACCAACCGCATTCTGTAAAATTCATCCCAAAGAATCGCACATCCCCCTTACCTGTGGTGGCAGACAGTCCTAAACTGAAGATGAGAGTTGAAAGGCAGTCGGGAGAAATTTTGTGAAAAAAGTATTATCAATCATTCTTGGTGGTGGCGCGGGTACTCGACTTTACCCCCTAACGAAACTACGCGCTAAACCAGCAGTACCAGTAGCGGGGAAGTACCGGCTAATCGATATCCCTGTCAGTAACTGCATAAATTCCGAAATATTCAAAATCTACGTCCTGACACAATTCAACTCAGCTTCCTTGAATCGCCATATCGCCCGTACTTACAACTTTACTGGCTTCAGCGAAGGATTTGTGGAAGTGCTAGCCGCACAACAAACACCAGAAAACCCCAATTGGTTCCAAGGTACAGCCGATGCTGTGCGTCAGTATCTGTGGTTGATGGAAGAATGGAATGTAGAAGAATATCTAATTCTCTCAGGCGATCACCTCTACCGCATGGATTATCGCCAGTTTATCCAGCGCCATAGGGAAACGGGTGCTGATATTACTCTCTCAGTCATCCCCATTGATGAGCGCCGCGCCTCAGATTTTGGCTTGATGAAAATTGACGATTCTGGTAGAGTCATCGATTTTAGCGAAAAACCCAAAGGTGAAGCGTTACACCAAATGCGCGTTGATACAAGCGTACTGGGATTATCAAAAGAACAAGCCGAATTACAGCCATACATCGCCTCAATGGGGATTTATGTCTTTAAAAAAGAGGTTTTGTTCAAGTTGTTAAAAGAGGGTATAGAAAGGACTGATTTCGGCAAAGAAATTATTCCTGATGCCTCTAAAGATTACAACGTTCAAGCTTACCTTTTTGATGACTACTGGGAAGATATTGGAACAATCGAAGCATTTTATCATGCCAACTTAGCCCTAACTCAGCAGCCTCAGCCACCTTTTAGTTTCTACGATGAAGAAGCACCAATTTATACCCGCGCTCGTTACTTACCTCCGAGTAAACTTTTAGAGTGCCAGATCACAGAATCAATTATTGGCGAAGGTTGTATTTTGAAGAATTGCCGCATTCAACATTCAGTATTGGGAGTGCGATCGCGAATTGAATCTGGTTGTGTGATCGAAGAGTCCCTACTCATGGGTGCAGATTTTTATCAAGCTTTTGTAGAACGCCAATGTAACGTAGAAAAAGGTGACATTCCTGTAGGTATTGGTACTGACTCGATTATTCGCGGTGCCATCATCGATAAAAACGCCAGTATCGGTCATGATGTCAAAATCATCAATAAAGATAACGTGCAAGAAGCTGACCGCGAAAGTCAAGGTTTCTACATCCGTAGTGGTATCGTCGTTGTGCTGAAAAATGCTGTAATTCCTGATGGAACTATCATTTAGTCATTAGTCATTAGTCATTAGTCATTAGTCATTAGTCATTAGTCATTAGTCATTAGTCATTAGTCATTGGTTAATAGTTACAAGTAACAAAGGACAAATGACAAAGGATAAATGACTAATGACTAAACTCATTTTGTTGATTGGTCTTCCAGGTAGCGGTAAGTCAACTTTGGCAAAACAATTACTGGCAGAATGCCCCCAAATGGCGCTAATTTCTACAGATGCCATCCGGGGGCAATTGTTTGGTTCCCAAGTTGTTCAGGGGCCGTGGCTGCTGATTTGGCGCGAAATAGAGCGGCAATTTCAGCAAGCTATTTCCACAACTAATACAGCTATTTTCGATGCCACCAATGCCCAGCGCCGCCATCGTCGTGAAGTCATTGCTTTAGCCCGTGACTTGGGCTTTACCCACATTAAAGGAATTTGGGTGGATACACCAGTTTGGCTCTGTTTGGCACGGAATAAAAGGCGATCGCGCCAGGTTCCAGAAGAAATTATTTTGCGGATGCACCGTCAACTCCGGGATGCTCCCCCAAGCCGGGAAGAAGGACTAGACAGCCTAAGCCGCTTATCAGAAAAATCGGAGTACGGGAATTGCGATTGCTTGGTGAGCGAGAACCACACTTGATTTTCTATATTTTTTGTTAATTTAATATCAGATTCTTTTTGTTTGGCACTATACCAGGCAAATTAAACATCTCTCATCTTAAAAAAAAACATAACGGGAATTTCTATAGGAGGCTGGTAGATGGCTGCAACCGACTTCAAGGACTATTACGCTATTTTGGGAGTCAGCAAGACTGCCAGTCCAGAGGAAATTAAACAAGCCTTTCGTAAACTAGCCCGCAAATATCACCCTGATGTCAACCCAAACAACAAACAGGCAGAGGCACGCTTCAAAGAAGTTAGCGAAGCCTATGAAGTTGTATCAGACCCAGATAAACGCAAAAAGTACGACCAATTCGGTCAATATTGGAAACAAGCTGGTGAAGGTTTCCCATCTGGTGGTGTTGGCCCCGATATGGGTAACTTTGACTTCAGTCAATACGGCAATTTTGATGAGTTCATTAATGAGTTGCTAGGACGCTTTGGTGGCCCTACCCCTCGTGGTGGGCGACAAAATCAGTCACGAAGTTACTCTTACCGCACTTCTCCAGGTACGTCAACTAATTTTAGCAGCAGCTTTAACGATTTTGGGTTTCAAGATGGAGGTGCGGGTGGTACCCAGGATAGTGAAGCTGCGATCGCTCTAACTTTTGCTGAAGCATTTAATGGTGTGCAAAAACGCTTCAGTTTAGGTAATGAAACAATAGATGTCAGCATCCCATCTGGGGCTAAAACTGGTACTCGCCTACGGGTGCGGGGCAAAGGTCAAATCAACCCCATGACTCAACAACGGGGGGATTTATACTTAAAAGTAGAACTTCAGCCGCACTCGTTCTTCCAAATGGAAGGCGATAACTTGGTGTGCGAAGTGCCGATCACACCAGATGAAGCTGCCCTGGGAGCGTCTATTGATGTACCTACTCCCGATGGTTCCGTTAATGTCAAACTACCAGCAGGAGTACGTTCTGGTCAATCTCTGCGTTTACGTGGCAAAGGTTGGCCTCTAGCTAAAGGTGGACGCGGCGATCAGTTGGTGAAGGTGGCGATCGTGCCACCAAAAGACCTAAGTCAACAAGAGCGGGAATATTATGAAAAAATCCGGGCTATACGTACTTATAATCCCCGTAGTCATTTGAATCAGGTCAGGCTTTGACAAGCAAAAAGAGAATCCCCATAATTAAAATCTCGTCATTACCCACATTTTTGTAACAGTCAAAGTATTATCCTGAACCACATCCTGCCCATAACTTAACTTAAGTTCTGCGGCTTTGAGCTACTGTTCAATAAAATGGACTTGAATTGTTGTTTAATCCTCTTATAGCGTTTCCTAATCATACAAGATACATCATAGTCCTCTCCTCGCCTACTGTTGGAGGGTTGGGGGTGGGGTTCTTGTACCTTACAAGGGCCGAGAACCGCTATAAGATAACTTCAACTATTAGCCTTGGAATTCTTCCCAAGGCGGGATAGCAATGAAGCCAAAGATTAAAAAGATGTGGGTAACGACGAATAATAAGAATTAGGGGAGTCAATTGAATTGTTCTAATAATGTCTCAACACTAGCATTGTGATCCAGAAAAGAAAATAAATGCCAGTAGCGGAGTTTTCCTTCTTTATCTAATACAAACTGTGCTGGTAAAGGCGCTCCCAGTGCTTGTCCTACTTGATATGTCCGAAACAGTCGACAACTAGGATCACTCAATAATGGCATTTTTAAGCCTAAATCTCTTACAACTATTTGACTCTGCCGTTCATCGGTGCTAGTAATCATTAAAACTTCTATACCGCGATTTTTGAATTGTTCGTACTTTTCATTCAAAGCTTTGATGTGAGGAAAACAAAAAGGACAATATTGCTTTTCGGTAAAGATGCGAGTAAAGGCGAGTAACACTGGTTGCTTGCTTTTATAATCAGACAACTTTACTAAAGTTCCGTTGGTAATATCTGGCAATTGAAACTCTGGTGTTCCCACTCCTAATCTGAGTTTATTGCTAGCTGGAACTGGTAAAAAATTGCGGAAGAATCGCTCATTTAATAAGCCACTAAAATCAGTTGAAGTCAGCATATTTTTAACCTTGATGATTTAAATACAATTTTATAAAAAAACCACAGATCTATACGGAGGATGACATTGTTGAATGCGTATCTCTGTTTATTTATCTGTGGTTTTCATTGATTTTGCTTTCAACTCCAAAAGGCTGGATTAGAGTTTCCTAGCTAGCGAAATTTAGACAGCAGAGAAGTAGACTTTAGACTTCACTGGGTCAGGATTCATTGTCTTGTCACCAGGTTGCCAACCAGCTGGGCAAACTTCGTCGGGGTGAGACTGAACATGCTGAATTGCTTGTAATGTCCGCAGGGTTTCATCAACGCTGCGACCGAAAGCTAGATTGTTAATAGTGGCGTGCTGTATGATACCATCTTTATCGATGATGAACAGACCACGCAAGGCAATGCCTGCTGCTGGGTCAAGAACGTTGTAAGCGGCGCTAATCTCTTTCTTGATGTCGGAGACTAGAGGATAATTTAGGTCGCCAACGCCACCAGACTTACGATCTGTTTGAATCCAAGCGAGGTGAGAGAATTCACTATCAACGGAAGCCCCAAGGATTTCCGTATTAATTTTATTGAATTCTTCGTGGCGATCGCTAAATGCTGTGATTTCAGTCGGACAAACAAAGGTAAAGTCTAGTGGGTAGAAAAACAGGACGACATACTTACCGCGATAATCGGAAAGTTTGATTGTCTTAAATTCTTGATCTACCACAGCCGTTGCGGCGAAATCGGGAGCTTGTTGACCAACGCGGAGGCTTCCTTCGGTTCCGTAAGTAAGGGACATTAACCTAATTCTCCTTTATCGGTTTAGTAGCGTTGGAATTCGGGTCAAGTAAAACTCACCCATCCACGCTCTCACAGTTTAGTTACGATCTGTTACGACTATATCATACTCATAACGATTTTGAGTAGCAAATGGCTGATTTAGATACAAGAGAATGGTTGCTTACTAATGGCTTGGGAAGTTTTGCTAGCGGTACCGTTTCTGGTGTCCGCACGCGCACTTATCATGGTTGGCTGTTTGCCGCGACAAACCCACCTTCTGGGCGGACTCTGCTGTTTTCGCACCTAGAAGCTAGCTTGGAAGTATTAGGGAACGTCGTGGCGCTGGGGACAAATTCTTGGGGTAACGGTCAGATTGAGCGGACAGGCTACGAACTGCTACGCCATTTTGATATTAACCCAGTTCCCAAATGGATTTGGGGTCAAGATAACTGGCAGTTAACTAGACAGTTGGTGATGCCAATTGGGTTGGTGGGGACTGGGGATTGGGCACAAAAGGGGATAAGCAATGCCTCATGCCTAATCCCCAATGCCCCTGCCCAATTTTGCCATCGGATTTTAATCCAGTATCGCTACGAGGGAAGTCATACCGCGATTTTACGGTTGCGACTGTTGATAGCAGAACGTGACTTTCACCACCAGCAGATTGCTAGTGAAGAATTAAAGTTCTCACAATTGCTAGGGCAACAGCAAATCTGTCTACAAGCAATCAATTCTGGGCATTTCGGTATACCTTGGCACTTGCGCTGGACACAAGGAAATTATCAACCAGATGCAGTTTGGTATTGGGATTATGGATTGTCTGAGGAGACGAAACGGGGATTAGGCGACAAGGAAGACCTGTACAGTCCTGGTTACTTGATAGTCACACTCCAACCAGGCGATGCAGTGACTCTAGAAGCACGAGTAGGTTTTCCCGACTCGGTGTCAGGTGTTCTCACCCCCGAAACCTTTGCAGAAGTAGTGGAGGCAGAGCAAGAAAGGCTCTCACAGATTTTTGGATGGAGTAAAGGAGGGACTGGGGGCTGGGGACTGGGGACTGGGGAAGTGTTTTCCAATACCCAATACCCAATCCCCATTACCCCTTATCCCCAGAGGGGGCCCCACCTGACCCAATCCCCACTCAGCCAACAATTACTCAAAGCAAGCGATCAGTTTATCGTCTATCGAGCCTCAATTGCAGGACCCACGGTCATTGCTGGCTATCACTGGTTTAATGACTGGGGACGCGACACATTAATCGCCTTACCGGGGTTGGCACTAGTTCCACAGCGCTTTGACCTAGCAAAAGGAGTATTGCGAACTTTTGGGCATTATTGTCGCCACGGTTTGATTCCGAATGCATTTCCTGAGGTCAATGGCGAACCAATTTATAACAGTATTGATGCGGCTTTGTGGTGGATTGAAACTTTAGGACTTTATTTAGAAGCTACCCAAGACTGGGAATTTTTGGCAGAGCAATTTCCCCTAGTACAGCAAATCTACAAAGCATTTGTCGGTGGTACGCATTTCAATATCCAGGTCGATGCTACTGATGGGCTAGTTAGTTGGGATGCTCGTGGTGTAGCCCTGACTTGGATGGATGTGGTAATTGGGTCACTCCCCGTTACTCCCCGTCATGGGAAGCCAGTGGAAATCAATGCGCTGTGGTATTCTGCTTTATGTTGGCTGACTCAGTGGGCGGAGCGCTTGAGCCAGCTGGAGTATGGGGAGCCAGTACGTCTCAGCAAACAAGCACAGCGTTATGCTCAACAAGCACAACTCGTAAAAACCTCGCTGCAAAAGTTCTGGAATCCTCAGCTAGGTTATCTGTACGATACTATTGAGCCGGACGATCGCCGGAATTTTCAAATTCGTCCCAATGCCGTTTTAGCACTGTCGCTGCACCATTGCGCTTTTTCTGAACAGCAAGGGTGTCAGATATTAGATTTGGCAACTACGAGCTTGCTCACCCCTTATGGTCTTCGCAGTCTCGATCCAGGAGATCCCGAATACAAAGGTAAATATGAAGGCAACCAAGAGCAACGCGATCGCGCTTATCACCAAGGCACTGTTTGGGCTTGGCTAATTGGGCCATATATTCGGGCTTGGCAACGTTTTTATCCACAACAATCGCTGCCTTTTGATTGGCAACCCCTGCTAGATCACTTCCGGTTTGACGCTTGTCTTGGTTCTATTTCTGAGATTTTTGATGGCGATTCACCTCACACACCCAGAGGTGCGATCGCTCAAGCTTGGTCTGTTGCCGAAGTCATCCGCCACATTCAATAGTGCTGAGTGCTGAGTTTTCAGTCCTGAGTATTAGAGATGGCTATATCTCAGCCACTCACTACCTATAACTTTAAAAATGGCTCAGGTCGGAGTTGAACCAACGACCCCAGGCTTATGAGTCCCGTGCTCTAACCAACTGAGCTACTGAGCCAGATTTATTCAAGTCATTAACCAGTATAGCATACAAATTTGCTCAAGACTAGCCCCTTTTGCAATTTTGTTAGATACTTCTATCCCTGTTGAGGTCATAGAAAGCAAAAGAGGGAGGTTAACTCCCTCAACTAACAAAGCAATGATTTAGTTACAGACAACTAAGAATTACAGGCGTTGCGGTAGGAAGGCTATTGGGTTAACAGCACCCTTGCCTGATGGATGAATTTCAAAGTGGCTGTGTGGGCCAGTACTGTGACCAGTAGTACCCATTAAAGCAATTGTTTCTCCTTGATGTACCTGCTGACCCGGTTGCACCAGAATCTTGCTGTTATGAGCATAGCGAGTGCTGCTGCCATCAGGATGGTGGATTTCGACCAAGTTGCCGTAGCCACCATTGTTCCAGCCAGCTTTTTCTATCGTACCGTCAGCTGAGGCGACAACTGGGGTGCCTGTGGAATTAGCAATATCAATTCCCTTGTGCGGTCTTCCCCAGCGCATACCAAAGCCAGAAGTGAGAGTACCCTTCGTCGGCCAGATATAAGCCAAGGTTGAAGTAGATGGAGGAGGTGTAAGTTCGTCAATGGGTCTGGGTAGATATTGATCCACTGCTGCTAAAGGCGGCATTATCTGTGGAGAAACTGTGGTTCCCCGCATCTTTCCTAAAGAGTCAGAGGCATTTACTCTTCCAGAAGGCATTGTAACCCTTGTGGCCGATTGAGTGCCAGAGGGAGTCCACTGACTAGGAGAACCTAGATTAGGCAAGAACTCTGGGTTTACTGGTTCGGTAGGGCGTACAGTAGTACGGAATTGGGACTTAATTGGCTGAACGCTATAGTTAGCCCGAATGGGTGTAGGTACTGGAATTGGTATTGCTACACTATTCGTTCTAGATACAGAGTTAGGTGCGGTGAAATTATTGGGCGTAGAAATAGGAGTGAGCATCGCAGCATTATTAGCTTCGATCGCTGCTGGTGGCACAACTAAGTTACCAGACTGTTGAGCGCGATATTTCTGCTGTAACCTCTGAATTTCCGCTTGTAAGCCCCGCAAGCGGTCATTATTGTTATTATTTACCCTTGCTACCCTATTTGTTGGTGTTTTAGGCTGTTGCATTTCAGCAAAAGCTTGTGGCACTGCAATGTCACCACCGACGCCATAAGACTTAGCAGTGGGGGGGGCTGTTTCTAAGTCGGTTGCACTATTTGCCTGAATCTGCACAGTTACCGGTGTAGGGGCGGCAACGCTACTTTTGTCGGCAATAGTTGGTGATTGTGAACTAGGTAGATATGAGTTGGCACTACCAATATTGATCAGGGAGGTGGCAACATGAGCAGTTTTGCTAGACTCTACAAAAGTGGGCTTACTCGCTACAGTTGCCTCAACTTGAACAGCAGGAATAATCAGTTTTTGACTAATTTGCAGTTCATTTGGATTATTGAGGTTATTTGCCTTAACTAGTTCTGATACTGAAGTCTTGTATCTGCTGGCGATCGCTGCTAGTGTATCTCCAGGTTTAACTTGGTAGGCTGTATGGGTCGAGGAGGCAATAACTATTGGCCTTACCGGTACAGATGCACTCGTCTGTGTTTTCTGTTTTAACCTCGATATCAGGTTTGCTTTGCTTGCATCGCTAGAAGTGTCCTTCTGGGGTGCTAATGCAGTCTTTTCAACCACAGTTGTCGGTTGCGCCAATTCTATATCAGCTTGTGATAAATTTTTGGTGTCCTCAGACCGCAACTGTGCCAGACTCTTTCTTAAACGGTTCGATTTTTCTTGTAAGCGATTTAGTGCGAACTCTTGTTGCGCCTTAAGTTGTGCATTTATTTCACTATTGGCTGCGCCAGATGTTGCCACTGTTTGTGGCTGGGCAGTTAGTGATGCGTTTGTACTACCAACACCATCAGCACTATAGTCAGACAGATTATTGACTGTTGGAAAACTAGTTTCGGCTAAGGTATTGTTCAATCCCTGTGCCACTTGGGGCTTCAGGTTAGTGGAGTTTTTATAACCTACTGTTGCTTGAGAAAATGCATTTGATGCAGGAACTTGCAAAGACATTCCACTTGCCGCGACTTGCCATTTAGCTTCAAGCCCAGGCACTTGTGAGACTGCCGTTGGTTCCACGATCACAGGATTTTCCGGCACGCTCGCTGATGAGACTGCTTGGGACTCTAGCTTTGTGGAGGCAAATTTCACCTCAGTGTCAGGAACAGCAGGAATCGAGGAAGAAGCCTTTTGGCTGCCTACTGGCACCGCTGCTTGGGCTTGATCGCTTTGTCGAGTCACCAAAAGGCTGGTTGCTCCCATAGAGATTGCCAAGCCAATCATCGCGGCTTTTGTCCGCACCCGGCGGTTAACTTTTGGATTCATTACAACATTTAGCACTTCTACCGGGGCATCATCGCTGCTGGGGTTATTGTTCAACACAGCTTTTACTCTCTTTTTTAATGCTCGTTTCAAAGACGACCTCCTATGATCACTAGCGCTTAACTGACCTCGATTTTTCAGTTGGATACTAGTCAATGATTTAGATCACAACGAACGATAGATCAAGATCACATTCACCAGAGATGCTTACGCAAGATTAACCTGCTTCTCTGATTTAAACAAGTTCACATCTGTTAGCAAAACTTAAAGTTTGCTGTGTTTACTTGTCCGAACCACTCCTAACACCACTTAGGACGTTTTACTTCTTTACCATTGTCCGCGCTTGTCTTGCGTCAATCGCGGGGACTGGACAAACTAAATATTTGCCAAGTCCATAGTCGCTGCTGAGAATTAAATTACGGCGACTTCTGGAAAAGTTATGCCCCCTGCTGTAGATATCTTCAAGATATTTCTACCCCATCAGTCTTCTCAAGACGAGACTTTACGTTGATTATTCCCTAAAAAACAACCGTATTAACTATCGGCTACTTTTGGGCTACTTTCTGTCCTTGATTGAGCCAAAATAGCTCAAATGTAATACATGACTGGGTTCTAGCGATTTAGTTCCCAATTTAGGATGTTTGAAATTCATCAAAATCTATCATTCAAATTTGGCAATATCCCAAGTTTTATATACAAATTTCTTATAATAACCTTCCTATACTTGTAAGTATCTTCCACTACATTTTACGAATAAACCTGACTTTTAGTATATTGTTTTACATATTATTGCTGTACCCAAGAAAAATTTTGTCGTCAAAAATAAATCGTATAATAGGTTTCGGGACAAACTCTAAGTAAATACACTTATAATCATGAAGGTAAGCAACTATTGTAAATAGCCTAACTGACGACGGGTTTCAAATAAGCCAATTGCCACACTGACTGACAGATTCAAGCTGCGAACTCCCGGTTGGCTCATGGGAATATAGAGGGTAGCATCGCAATCTGCCAGAATTGCTGGTGGTAAGCCCGTGGTTTCACTACCAAACAGCAGCCAATCATCAGGTTTAAACTGAAAGCTTACATAATTACAATTTCCACCAACCGTATAACCCAACCATCTGCCACCACGCTCCTGATGTGCGGTTTTAAAGGCTTCGAGCGATTCGTGATAGTGTAGTTTGACATAAGGCCAGTAATCCAAGCCGGCTCTTTTGAGATAGCGATCGCTAATTTCAAACCCCAAAGGCCCCACCAAATGCAACTCTGTACCTGTAGCTGCACAAGTACGGGCAATATTACCTGTATTAGGAGGGATTTGCGGGTTAACTAAAACTACCTGAGGCATTATCCGTACAATTTACGTATTGTATAAAACAATTTATTGTCAATGTTAAATCTACCAAAAGGTAGAGGCTATTCATAGGTTTTGTTAATAATAATCAAGCATCCTCTATCGATTAGATTTTTAAAACGAAGTACAAACCCTCCCAGAGCAATGCCTGAGAGGATATTCGGCTAAAATCGGTAAATATTAATTTTTGTGTAGAAAAACTAAGTGTTTGTGTCTTTTAGGGATGGTAGTGCCCGGAAGAAAATCTACCACTTGTATGAAAACGTGAGTGGGGAGTAGAGGAGATGAGGAGGAGATGAGGATAAGTTGCAGTAAGTCTTTCCCATCTGCCCAATGCCCAATGCCCAATCCCCTTTACCTTTTGAGTTAACCCAGCAGAAACGAACACAATTTGTCTTCGAGTTCGATTTCGCGCTCTTGGGTGGCGATAATAGCCTGAGTGATGACGCGCTGGCTGTCAAAACCGACTGCGTGTAATTGCAACCACTGTTGAGCTTCATTGCCTTCGCGGAGGATTTTGTGTAAAGGGGAAAGGAAACAGCTAAAGCCTCGTTGCTTGGCGATCGCCCAAACATCTTGGTAAATTTGAGCAATCCAATCTCTCGCTACAATGCTTCTGCCATCTTGCCAATGCCTCAAATGAGCATCAAGACTACCAGCAGCCGCCGCCGCTTCGTTGTCAGCAGTCAAGGTTACGAGTTCTTTAGCAGAAAAGGTACTTTGGGTTAACGGATCGATGCTAGGATTTTCGATTACTTGCAATAAACGCGCTTCTAATAAGGCAGTAATCGCCAGCAAGGCAATGGGATCTGTGACTAAATCACAAATTCGCAATTCTAGGCGATTGAGGTCGTAGGGACGGCGATCGCCATTTGGTCGGACTGATGCCCACAAATGCCGCACGTTTTGCATGGTTCCGGCAACGAGTTGATCTTCCACCCACTGAATATGATCGGCGTGGCTGGCAAATAACGGCACATGGCTAGGCGTTTGTGGGAAGACGCCCCAACGAGTGGAGTGATAGCCAGTAGTTTTGCCATCGAGGAAGGGAGATGAGGCGCTGAGGGCGAGAAATAGGGGTGCTTCCATACGGATGACTCGACACGCCCGCATTAATACTTCTGGGTCGCTGATGCCGATATTAATGTGTACGCTAGCGGTGACTACTTTTGTGCCGTAGGTGTTCTCAATGTAGTCATGATAGGGGTTTGCTGGATCGGAACGTAAAAAGCGATCGCTCCCACCCAAAGATAAAGTACTCCCCGGTATCAGGGTGTAATCGCCCAAGCGATTAAGATAGTTTCGCAACTCTCGCCGGGGACGCACCAACGCACACAATAAATTCTCGTAATTTTGAGATGGTTCGGTTATATATTCGACGTTGCGGCTATCTGGCTCCCGCATAAATCCAGGCAAAGCGGCAACAATTTTGTCGGAGAGACCGACGATTTCACCTTGAGGCGTGCCAGTGTACATCTCAATCTCAAAGCCTTTTAATAAGACCACCTTGTTCTCCTTCGCCTCTCTCTACATATAAATTGTATCCAATTAGACGAATATCTGGATCTATCTTTCAGTCAATCAAAGGTTAAGAATAATTTAATTGCCAACTCACGCGAAATTCTGACGACAGATTTCTTGGTTGTCATCCCAAAAATTATTACTATTGAAGTATGAAAAATATTTTAATATGTGTTATTAAGGCACAGAATAAAATCATTGGGTGAATCAGTCTCTGGAACAATATTGAGACGTAGAAAATTCGCCCATACTTCATCACTAAGTAAGTTTAAAGCAGTTTTAGGATTGTGACTTGCGATCGCGCCAATAACTTTACGCCATCCCTGCTGTAATGACTCAACAAAAGCTTCTTCAATAGAAATCTGATTCAATAACGAAAGTGCTGTTTTAAAAATTGCTGAATCAGCTTGTATATTCTTAGACTTTAACCCCGGAAGTGCCACATTTAACCACACAGGTAGAAGTTCTAGCCAGTTGTTTTGCTGTATCTCTTTGAGTGCAATATCTTCCATACCTAGCGCACCCCAAATGCACAAACACTCTACAGCCAGCTTAGAATCGTGGTTTTCTAGAGCATTTTGCCATAATTTTTGAGCGTAATTTTGGAAACGATGAGCGAGAAATTCATAAGCTTCTTGGACTTGATGGGGAATTGTAACTTTATAAACTGACTCGCCTCGTGGTAGGTAATCACCACGATAAGATAGCCAGTTATGAGATCCACAAAGATGTATTTTCTGATCAACTATTACTTCTTTTACATGAGAATCTCCCAACCAAAGAACCTGTACAGATGGTAAACCATCAGGTGTTTTTACCGCTCGAAGTTTTTTCTCTACTTCTGGTGGAATTGGTTTATCTTCATCTTCTTGTCGCCGCGAAATTCCATATCCAATTAAAATCCAAACTCCGCGATTAGCTAATTTCTGTAACAGAGTTAGAAATTTTTCATTTACAACTGCCTGATTCACCCACGGAGAATAAATTAGAACCTGACTGGTTGCCGAATTTAAAACTTCTAGAAAAGCTTGGCTAATTTGTCCATCCCGTAACTGTATAGCTTCACCTCCCACTGTTTTTACACTGGTTTTTGTGGCATTCTCTAACGCCTTTTGGCGAATTTTTTCCAGTCTAGCTTCTATTTCAGTATTTTTCTGGTTAAGAGTGGCTTCACGTTCAAATTCGATGGTTTCAGTTGACAATTTACATAATATTTGCAACGATATTTTGCCTTCAGCGTGTAGCACATCTAACCAATTTGATGCTGACTCTAAAATTTGCTTTCCATTTCTTATTTGAATACTCAATTTATCTTCAATAGCATCAAAGATAACGAAAAGCGATATCTTTCTCCAAATTTTTTGAGTCGAAGCTAGTACCTTACAGGAAGTGACAATTTTTCCCTCTTCTGGCACATGAAGTGCTAAACCTGAAGCTTGAAGACTTTTTTGGATTTCCTCAAGGGGTAAGGAAGCAATATCGGCAATTGTATGATCAATAGTTATAAAGTCTGCCAAATCGGGCAGGTTTATCACTGTCTCATTTAAAGATTCAGATTGAAAGTTTATCTTGTCGCTTAAAGGGTCTGTAATAGCATAAATTTGTATAGGATATGCCGGCTGTGGTACAGACCCTTTTTCATAGAATAAACGCCCTTCAGGAGTAACTGTAATTGGCGATGTTGCTGATAGAGTTTGTAATGTCCGAAGAGTTGCAGTAGTAGTTTTAATAAATACATAATCAAGCCCAAGTACAGATGCTAATTCATCCTCTGTGGGCGGAGGTTTAAATTCAATAGCAGCGCGGATAATAAATTCTTCGAGTACGTTAAACTGGCGGGGTTCTTTGATGTTTAGTTCTACAGGAGTTTGACGCAAACTATAACGGAATTGACGCGCTGCTAAAACTGATAAACTAGAGCTTTGCACTTCTATTTCGTCTACCAAATTTTTGAGATTGTCATCAATAGGTTTAGATGAAGAGGCGAGAAACATCAATGAAACCTCCATGTAGACGCACGATGTTTGAAACATTGGAGTACATACTCCCAACTTGTCCAGATTCTTTGATAATTTTGCCTGCTAAATTATGTGCGCGTTTTTTATCCGGCTCCAAAATACCACATTCTAGTTTACCATCATAAAACTGATTGATTGCACCCATAATTATAGGATGCATTCGATATTGAATATTTAACATTTGTTTGATCCTATCATTAGCACTTTCAAACTGAATTTTAAAGAGTGATTCTTGCAATAATTGTAATTCTGTATTTGTGCTGCCAATCTCTTGAGAAACTTCCTCTAAAGTCTTGGCGTCAAGCATGGGTGGTAATTGTCGATGATCGCCTACCATGACTAGTATTACCCACCAACAATAAAAATCCCAACTCCTTAGCAAAGTCGGGAATGTGAGCGTTTCAATTTTCACAAATCAAATAGTTACAAATCACGCAAAACGGCAACTAAAGTAATTCGATAACAATACGAGGTAGACTTCATGAAATAGGAGTGGTTGTATCTACTTCCTCCAAGGATGATGAAGATTCAGAAGGACTAGCGCTACTTTCTGGTGTTGAAAGCTCATGACTTACAATTCCATCCCATGAATAATTGCAGATTTTAGTGCGAAGCAATGTACCAAACATTAGGTTAATTGCCAGGGCGAAGGAATCGATAAAAATTAGATTTACAAAGCGATCAATCATTAGACCCCCTTGAGCTAAATTGAGCATCAAGTGATATTTGCTATAGACTACACATGCCACAATGTCTTTTCCAGAAATGTATGGG
Source organism: Nostoc sp. (assembly GCF_036917935.1). GTDB lineage: Bacteria > Cyanobacteriota > Cyanobacteriia > Cyanobacteriales > Nostocaceae > Nostoc. The sequence continues at coordinate 151,142 of NZ_JBALEL010000033.1, forward strand.
TTCTCAATACTTCTCGGTTAAAGGGGAAAGGGGGAATGGGATTGCTGGTAAGGGTAAGAGGAAAGAATTCAATTGTTTATCGCTTGAATTTTAGGAAGAAGTGACGCCATCCGAGAGACTTTATTTTATCAGTATAAGTGCCACAAATGATGCAGATTACTGGATAACATCTACTTAAATGGGCTAATTTGCCGAGTAGATAGCCTCAATTCCTTCTACAAAATCCTTGAGATTGTCATCAATAGGTTTAGCAGAAGAGGCGAGAAACATCAACGAAACCTTCATGTATACTGACAATATTTGAAACTTCCGAATACATACTTCCGACTTTACCTGCTTGATGGGTAAATAAATTATGACAACCCACAATTATTAGCAGTTCTTGAGCGCGAGAAAATGCAACATTAACTCGTTCTGGTTTTTTAGCAAATCCTACATCTCCTTTGCTATTGTTGCGAACCATACTGACAATTACAACAGGTCTTTCCATACCTTGAAATCGGTCTACTGTACCTGTACGAATTTCTAGAGAAGGGAAAATTTCAGATTGCAGACGTTCATCGATTTTTCTTAATTGAGCGCCATAAAATGTAATTACGGCAATTTCTTTTTTTGGTTCACCATTCGCAACTCTAGAAGCCCAAGTAGTCTCGAACTGCTGACACAGACGTTCAATCGCATCAATTTCTTGAGTATTAAAGTAAGAAGTTCCATTTCGTTGCTCTAAAAACTGATTTTCGATCGGCGTTTGTACCCAGAGAATATGCTGAGATTCTTGAATGATTTCCCCTGCTAAATGATGTGCGCGTTTTGTGTCTGGCTCCAAAATACCAGATTCTAGTTTACCATCATAAAACTGATTGATTGCACCCATAATATAGGGATGCATTCGATACTGTGTAGTTAGCATTTGTTTGATGCTTTCATCAGCAGATTCAAACTGACTTTTAAACAGTGATTCTTCTAAGAATTGTAGTTCGTCTCGTGTATTGCCAATTGTTTGAGCAACTTCTTCTAAAGTGCTAGTATCAAGCATGGGTGGTAATTGCCGATGATCGCCTACCATGACTAACTTTTTGCCTTTCAAAGCTGGGATTAGTAACTCTGGTGGAGTACACTTACTAACTTCATCAATAATGACGACATCGAAAGATTTGAATTCTTCTGAAAAACCTCTATTGGCAGCTTGGACACAGGTGATACCAACGACATTGGCATTATCTAAATATATGCGCCTTAAATCGTCGCGTAGGCGTAGCCCGCCGCAGGCATCGCCTTCGGTTGGCTGTCTTAATTTTGCTATCCAATCTTGCACAAAATTCTGATATTTATTGAGATAATTTTCGTCTTTTTGTAGTTGCTGTTGCCAAGATTCAAACTTAGTATTAATACTGCGTAATAGCTCTAAATCAAACAGGTTAGTGGCAGAATTTTCTGGTTTAAATTTATCCGGTATTCTTTGCCATTCTGTCAACCACCAGTTTCTTTCTCCGATTAAGTTTTCTGATGGCTGTGGTTGTAATTTTTGTTCTATTTCGCGGAGGCTAATTTGTAACTTTTGAAGCTGCTGTAGAGAAATTTCAGTTTCTTCTTGTAGTTTTGATAAATGCTCATGTAGAGAATTTCTAATTATCTCCAGCACAGTAAAAGGTTCTAATGATGAAATTAAGGTTTCAAGCTGATTGATACAAGTTACCGAAGAATTCACTTGATTTAAAAATTCTTGGGGTTGCTCCCAAATATTTGATTGTGTTGCAAGATATTTTTCAACTACAATGCGTAATTGAACAGGTATATTTTGTTGATTAAGTTCTTGCAAAATATTAATAACTTGTCCAAGTTGCAAATTAGCATCCTGCTGCGCTTTTTCTACCTCAGCTTGAGTAATGAATATTTGCTGTTGGGTAACTTCATTTTTCTGAAGTTCATTTAATAGTCGTTGCAGATGCTGAAGCTGTTGTTCAGTTTCCGTTTTTACCTTTAAAACGCATTGACGTGCATTTGCAAGGATAGTATCTAGTAATTCTTGTGTAATGCGGGTGAGAGTAGAGTCAATGTTATTCCATTCCCATGATGCACCATAGGTTTTTTGCATTCTAATTAAAAAAACCTGGGTATTCTCAACTAATAATTTTCGCTGTTTGGGGTTGAGTAGCTGATAATTGTTAAACTGTTGATAGGTTTCTTGCCATTGGGTGCGATCGCTCTTTGATAGCACCATTGGAATCTGACTAAAATTTTGTTGTAAAAAATAGCTAAAATTATGCTGTTTACCTCGTCTGTCAGCAAAACCTCCGTCTATTTCATAAGCGATCGCCTTTGTTAAGACTTCCCATTCTGGTAAGTTAATTTTGTATATCTTTGGTAATATTGGTAATTTTAATGTATTAGCAAACATCAACAAACCTAGCGGCAAGTCCACTAAATTTTCTGTTAATGGTAAACCTGATTGCTGACAATCTTTCAAAGTTTGATACAGATGAGAAGGTGCTGTAGATTTCCATTCCTTAACTGCTGAGATAATGTAATCCATTTCCCGTTTGCGGTTTTCCCAAATCTGGATTGTTTGTTGTAGATTTTGCAGTTTGGTAATATATTGCTGATAATCTGGTTCTAGCTGATTTAACGAGGCGAAATTTTGTTGGACAATCTGTACTGATGCTGCAACTTCTGATATGGCTTTACTTGCATCTTGAGCAGAAATCAAAGCAGTTTTAAATTTAGAAATTTCTGTTGCTACAATTTCACGCAACCAAACTGCTAAACCAAAAGCACCAAACGCCGGACGCAGAAAGCCAAGTTCATTAGTATATTTGATAGTTTGACGAACATTTGTTAAAAATTCTTCTACTAAATTGTTACCTTCTGTGTATGGCTTAAGAAGTGGCAAAAAATCTGTAACTTCTGAAGCTTCCCAGTTGATATTTGGTGCAGTATTTAGTATATTTTCTAGCCCTGTAAGTAGTGATTCAACCTCGTTCTGTTTTTCTACGGTTTCGTTATAAGATTTTTCTTGATTTTTAAAGTTTACCTCTAGCTTTACCTTATTTTTAGAGAATTTCTGTTGTTGCTGATTGAATTCTTCCTCTGCTTGAAAGTAGGCTGTAAATCTTTGTGATGATGCCAGTAATTGACTGAAAGTTTGGATATTTTCGAGTCGTTGAGTCAGATTTTTTTCGCAGTCAGTAGCAGTATTTTCTAGCCATCTGCCAATCACTTGATCTTCTAGAAATGGCTGTCCTTCTTCCCCAACTTTCTCGGCTCTCCCCTTGCGTACAGCCCGAATCACTGGGTTGTGAACTAATCGACTTAGGGCATTATCTACTGCTAAATTGGCTTGAGATGCAATTAAAGTGCGTCCACCTCGAAGAGCAATTTGATAGCAAATCTCGGCAATTACGGTAGTTTTACCAGTACCTGGTGGCCCTTGGATCAGAACAAGATCCTTTGCAGCAAGTACCTTTTCTACTGCTGCTTTCTGACCAGGATTAGCAGAAGATAATAACAAATCTTGTGGTTGAAGTTCGATAGTTGTTTTGATTTGTCTAGCCTGAGAAGCATCGAATAAAAAGTTACCTAAATACGGATTTTGGGTGTAACCATTATTCAAATCATCTAAAGCTTTTTTCTTCCGCTGAATCTGCTGAATATCGCCAACTGCCTCGAAACACAAAAATCCTGTAGCTGGTAATTGATAACGCTCTGCTGCCATGTGTTCAGCTAACTCGCGTTCTAGCCTGAGAGTCATAATACAACGGTTGGGATCAACTTCCTCAACAGTCCCTAATTGACGACCGCTAATCCAATTTTTGCCGATAGGAGCAGTTTCAAAAAGCTTCAAATCTTCATTTTTTGTGCGTCTTGCTCGTTCCCAAAAATTGTCCACGTCGAGTGAATTTTGATAGAAGCCGTCAAGGGTGGCTGAGGCTACATCAATTTCAAAACTGATTCGCCTTTTAAAATTATAGTTATGACCTACGTAACGCACACAAAATTGACGCGCTTTCGCAATTTTTTCCTCAATCTGCAAAAACGCTTTCCAAGCTTTAAGCTGATCTTCTGTAGGTACATGATCGCCACACATTGGCGCGGCTGCGATGCGTTTCAATGTTGCGGCTGGAATGTCGAGATGATGCTGATGATTAGGCAGCAAACGCAAGCGACAAGGTACAGCATAGCTATCGGCGTGTCCCCGTGAGGTTTGTAACAACTGAGCCGATAGTATTTTTAAACCGCCGCGTCCATCTTTTGGTACAGCCGCTCTAAATCCTAATGTTTTTCTGAGCTTCTCAAGTCTTGCGGGTAATGGAAAATCATCGGCGTCTGTTGCTATTGTCAAATCCCAAATTTCTTCTCTTGTCTCTTTCCCCGCGCCTTTGCGACGCACATAAAATAGAGAAGGCTTTTGACCGACACATTCATACATTAACTTATTGGCGCGATCGCGCCGCTCCCTAAAATCGGGATATGATTTAAGGGCGGTTTCACCTTCAAGATGGCGGATAAAGCTATCAATTGCTGAAGCTATAAACATATAGCCCCAATCTTCAGAGTTTGTTTTAGTTTTCGAGGATTTTGCTGTTAGTTTATTTACCGCTAGACGAATTCGTTCTGCGTCAGATTCGGAGATGCTGCTGGTATGGCTTTTGACTGCAATTTTGAGTTTTTCGCAAATTGCTAATAGCTTCTTGCTATCCAAATTCAATTCTTTTGCTAGTTCGTAGATTCTGAGTTTGCCGTTGTTCATCCACTGCTGCCTTTGCCAACAAAATAGGGTTAGATTTAAACGCAAAGGGGCGCAGAGGTAAGCGCAAAGGAGCGCAAAGTTTATTTTAGTCCTATTCGCTACGAATTAAATTTGGCAATACTCTGCGTACCTTTGCGTTTACTTTGCGTTGCTCTGCGTTTGAAAACTCGACGATTTTAAATAGTATTATTTACTAAATGACTATAGTTTATACTGCTGGTAAACTTCACTGGCGGCACGATGCAGCAGTGAATGTCGCCAGACTAAAGATTTCATATCATCAGCATAACCCCCACCAATAACGCAGGCGACTGGATAACCGCTACTCATACAGGTACTCAAAACCTGCATTTCTCGGCGAAAAATCCCAGCATCGGTTAGGGCTAATTTGCCCAAGCGATCGCCTATATGAGGGTCAACACCAGCATCATAAAATACTATATCGGGCTTGACTTTAGATAATAAATCTGCTAGGTAATTCGCTAAGGTTTGTAAATAGGCGTCATCCTCCATTCCCACCGGCAAAGGAACATCCAAATCGCTGTTTTGTTTAGTACCGGGAAAATTGACTTCGCAGTGCATGGAGAAAGTAAAAACACTGTCGTCATCTTGGAAAATAAAAGCGGTGCCGTCTCCTTGATGGACATCCAAATCCACAATTAGGATTTTTTGGACGAGTCCGAATTTTTGTAAAACGCGACAGGCGATCGCTAAATCGTTGAAAATACAAAAACCAGACCCATAACTAGGAAAGGCATGATGAGTTCCACCAGCCGTATTACAAGCTAAACCCTGACTTAGTGCCAGTTTAGCAGTGAGTATCGTACCACCTACCGCAACACAAGTACGATTCGCTAATGCTGGACTCCAAGGTAAACCAATACGTCGCTGTGCTTTGGGGTCTAGGGTTCCTTCGCAATAAGCTTGAACGTAGCTTGGGGTGTGGACTAACTCTATCAACTCTGGCGCGGGACGTTCGGGGGTGTGAAATTGTTCTTGATTCGCTACACCATCAGCTAACAGCAATTCGTAGAGTTGTCGGAACTTAGACATCGGGAAGCGATGTCCTTCAGGTAGGGGCGCAATGTAATCTGGGTGGTAAATAATTGGCAAGTCCATAAAGAAAGAAAATCTCAAGCAGCTAATCCGACAACAAGGTAAAATTTAGCCATAATCACAGTAAAAATGCTGCTCTCCTAAGTCTAAAACTCCAAATTTAAAATTGATATGATGGAATGGATTCCGCCGATTGCATTTATTCTAGCTGGCTTACTGGCTGGAATAATTGGTGAAAAAGTTATCTTCAAAAAACTGGAAACCTTCGTTAATAATAAACGAATTGCCGGGGGTAATATTATATTTTACTCTCTGCACCGCATGACTTTTATTTGGTTTGTCATTAGCGGTTTCTTTTGGGCAATTCTGAGTTCTCCCCTCAAGCCAGATATTGCGATCGTACTGCAAAAGGTTCTGATGATCGCATTGCTGTATTCAATAACCCTAGTCTTAGCCAAACTGACTGCTGGTTTTGTTAATTTATTTATTCAGAGAGCAGAAGGGGTTCCCACATCACTACTTTCTAACCTTAGTAAGACTATTGTTTTCCTTTTAGGAACATTAATCATATTGCAAACGGTGGGTATTGAAATTACGCCAATAGTCACGACTTTAGGTATTGGCGGTTTGGCAGTTGGTTTGGCACTTCAAGATACACTTGCAAATTTATTTTCGGGTTTTTACTTAATTATTTCTAAGCAAGTTAGAACCGGAGACTATGTAAAATTAGATGCTGGGCATGAAGGATATGTTATAGATATTTCTTGGCGCAGTACGACTATTAAAGAAATTTCAAATAATGTCGTCATTGTTCCCAATTCTAAGTTATCTTCTGCAATTTTCACAAATTATCATTTACCCGCAAAGGAAATTACTTTAACAATGGATGTGGGTGTCAGTTATGATAGCGATTTGGAACAAGTTGAAAAAGTGACTGTAGAAGTGGCCATTGAAGTGATGCAAGAAATTGCACCGGAATTAAAAGAAAGCGAACCATATATCAGATTTCATACTTTTAATGATTTTAGTATAGATTTTACGCTTTATATGCGCGTAAGTGAATACTTTGATCAGCGTATTGGTAAACATCTATTTGTCAAAAAATTACACAAACGCTATCAGCAAGCAGGAATTCAAATTCCTTTTCCAATTAGAGAAGTGTATATGCAAGAGAATTCAGCTATAGAACGAAATTAGAAGTCCTGGCGACTAGAAGTCGCGGCTACACGAGGCTTTACCCGCCTGCGCGGGTTGGAAAACCTTTAATTTTGTGTTAGTCCGCGTGGGCGGACTTTGTTTGTATAGCCGCGATTTCTAATCGTCTGGTGCAAGACGTGAGCTAACTTAGATTGCTAATGCTCGTTTTTCTAATGATAATTCAAAGCGATCGCCTGGTTTTGGCTCAAGTACCCGCGTCGAAAGATTGTTTTTCTGAAGTAACGAACGAAATTCCTCAGCATTTCCTTTAGTCTGAATGAATTTCATCAGCAATCCCTCAAACGCGACATCCCCACCAGCCGCTGTAGGTATTATTACTTGAGGTTGTAACGACTTTACTACTTCCAATGCACTATTTTTTCCTTTAATAATCGGCCCAAGCAAAGGTAGGGTCATGTCAATAAACGGTGTAATCACTACATCGATAGGTGCAGCTTGCAAAAGTATAGGAGAATGATACCCGTGAGGCTCGTAGTATAGAGTTAAACCACTCTCCAATTCTTTGAATAGATAACTATTTTCTACCAAAGTGGGGCCAATTGGAGAACCGGGGAAAGCCTTGATTTCAACTTGATTATTTAAAGTGAAAGTTTCACCATGAGCCAGAGTAGTTACTTGGGTGTAACCTAACTGCTGTACTACCTTGGCAGCATTGGGAGAAGCTACAACCTTGATGCTGTGATCCAGCAACTTGAGCGTTGGTGGGTGAGTATGGTCTTCTAAACCCTGAGACAGCAGGATCAGATCAATATTATCTGGAATTGGGCGATTTTGCGATCGCGAACCTTTAAATAGCCAATCCAAATTGCTGAAAATTAACGAACCAACCAGCCAAGGGTCAATTAGTATTCGTTTTCCGCCGATTTCCAGCAGCCAAGAATTGCTGTCTAACCAAGTTAAAAACATAAATTTTGTGAAGATAACGCCTATCTTCATTATCAATCGTGTCAGCTTTCTTAGAGTCGAGCAAGCTAAAGACGCGATTAATCGCCTGAGACTCTTATTCCCCCTTTTTTAAGGGGAGCCAGCGCGGGAACAGGGGGTTTCCCCCATGAGCGACTGGCGTGGGTTAGGGGGGATCAGCAAATATCTCATACTTCTCAAACATCCTCTAAGCGGTGCCGTAATCATCTCAGAGCAGTACGTTTTTATATACTTAGATTGTCATTGAGAATGAAGCAAAGGCGAACACTCCATTTCATTCCGCTCGTTTACACATTGGGGATGCTCCCCCTGCCTCCTGCCTCATCATTGTGGCTCGATGATTGAACCCATAAACAAAACGCTTCCCGTCTGATTATTCCTAATGGCACAGAAGAAGGGACGATCGACAATCATTCGGAATGGTTCTGGTTCTTCTCTCAAAGATGTTGCTACTATTCCCACTGAAGTAGCCGCCGCAGCTTCGGTGCCTTCTTCGTTCACTTCAACAAAAGTTTTATGCTTAACTTGGCTAATGGCAAAATTTTTACCCATGCCAGAAAAATTAGCTTTGTTACTGAAAGCCTCTTCCATGCCTAGACTTTTCAAAGCATCATTGAGTGTAATATCGTAATCTGTTTTGAAGCGGGGTAGGCGAATAAACCCTTTTTGTTTGTTGAACTGATTCATCCATTTTTCCCAGTTCTCAACATTCAAGTTTTGATAGAACGCTTTGAGGTTAGAGTTCTGTTTGGGCAGGAAGATATAAAAACTGATCTTACCATCTTTCCCATAAGGTAAACTAACTGCCTGAAATTGTTCACTTTCATAGTATTTATAATCACCCTTCTGTGACATCATTGGGTGTTGTTTTCGCCTGCCAGATGTGATGTAAAAAGGGTGTGGAGCAGTTTGTTTTTTGTCAAACTCGTTACTCCAATTACCTTTAAAATATATGGCATTAATCAGAAATAATACCTGATCAGGTTCAATTTTTCCAACTATTTTAGTGATTTTGCCGTTAGTATTTTCTTTTACCCAATTATTGATAATATTAGATGCGGCGGCATCTTTAAAGTTTAAATTGCTGACCTTGGCTTGATAGAACTCCTGGGTTCTCTTGAGGAAGTCTGGCGCAAAGCTAACATCTTGATTTGCCCAAAGTGAGTTAGCGATCTTTAGTTGGACTTTCGCATCCGAATTGTCTAAAAGCTGTTTTAATGCCGCCGCGTAAGAAGAGTTGATTTCTGGTAGATTCATCCCCTGTAATTCCAGGGTTTTTGCCATTGCTTGTTGAGTCGAGCCGCTAGCGCCGTTGTAAGTCATAGCTAGTGCGATCGCAACACTCGAAGGTGAGATAAAAATATTCTTCTCACCCCGATCATTTTTCAGAACTTCTGAAAACAGTTTGAAGCCAAACTTATTGCTAGACTCAACGATTTTTGTATCAGTGTTGACTGTTTTTTTTTGCAATGGATTTTCTGGCTGAGGTAAACTAGATTGAGCAAGGGCACTTTTATTACTATCGACTTGAGAACACCCTAATACACTGAATAGAACAACACTTGCAGCGGCCAGAGCATAACGTCTGCCTAGACTAACACCGTAACGTCTTTGCAGGAAGTTTTCTTTTGCATCACTAAGTTTCTGACGATTCATTCTGCTACCTCACTTGCCAAAGATTCCCGATTTTTGCTCAGAGTTGACGCAGATACTGTGTCAATGACTAACTATTGCATTTGCTCCAATAGAAAAATGCGACTGTTACAGAAACTGTAACAGCAAGTTAGTAGCTCGGAGGAATTAAACACAACTTGTGAGAGTTACTAATTCCTGATTTAGGCAGCGATGCAGACGATTTATGAAAAATTCTTATTTTTAGGAGTTTTCCTATTTATCTATAAACGTATTATAAGCTACGTAGTCAGAAAATAACCATTTATATTGGGTTTTTATAGATATATAGCAATCCTGAATCATTCGCGATCAAGCAGATCCCCGACTTGGTAAAAGTTGTCGCCGATATGAGGGTTGCAATTCTCACAAATCAAATAGGATTGCTATAGGACTTACGCAAAACTACACGCGGTAGGGGCAATTCATGAATTTCCCCTACCTAAAAATCACTCTTTTCGGCTATTGTTTGCCTAATTACTGAGATAAAATAAAGTTTCTTAATTGCCCGAAATGCAGAACTTTTGTAGGGACACACGGCTCTGCTGTGCGCCCCATAGGAGATTCTGGCAATTTGCAATTCGTAGAACTTACGCATTGACAGAAAAATGATATTATGCGGTCAATTCCAACTTCTGTGATAGGTGTTCTAAAATAAAGTCACGAGCTACTTGAAGAGATAAATTTCTTTGGAGTTCATACCAATTTTCAATTAACTCTTCTACCCGGATTAATTCTAATTGTGTAAAAGCTCGAATTGCGTTAAAAAAGTGAGTTCTAATTGCCTCAAAATAAATTGGTAAAGAATTTAAAGTTATTGGAGAGGAGACAAATTAATGGACAGACTTGATTTGTGGGCTGAAATTATCCCTGGAGTTTCCGCAGCAGGATTTAGTATTGGACAACATCTTTCATCAATACCTGATCTTAGCGAACCTAATCTGGTTATCAATCTCCAAGAAGAAAGAAAAAAGAGAGAAAAAAGCTTGGAATCAATTAATATCAACGAAGCTTTATCTAAGTCGGATGGCTGGATTTGTCAAAAAATCTCCTCAGATTCTGAGAAGTTAGATGGACATAAAGTTTTCTATTATAAAGACAGGATTGTACTTCTTGAATTCAATTCAGATGATATTCTCTTCGTGATTTTTGTTTTTGAGGGCTATAAAGGAAAATTTTTAGACAAATTTGAAATTGGCACTAGGCTTTCGGATTTAAGAGAGCATTTTGAACTTGACTATGATAGTGGGGATGAATTAAATTATCCTTCTGAATCATCTTCAGTTAAAGGTATTGCCTTCTATGGTGCAGAAGAATCTTTAGAAGACAATCCCGAACAAAAAATCATGGGTTTTTGCGTACATAACTGGAGTTTACAGGTATAGATATGAGCGTAGGGTAAGCTCAGGAAAAGAATTATCTGCTCGAAAGGGTAATGCGAAAGTTCTGCAATAGTATGATGCCAATAGTCAAGTTTTAACAAAGTATTTTTACGGCTTGGGTTTAATTTAGGACTTACGCATTGACAAGAAATACTAAATATGAATAAGTTTAAAAACCACATCTTTTGTAAGAGGTTGTTTGAAAAGTCCTCTTGTCGGTATCAAAACATTTTAGATCCCCCTAAATCCCCCGATAAAGTGCCTAAAATCACAGCCAAATACTTTTAAAACATCCTCTAAGGGCACAGCATTGCTGTGCCCCTACAGCATGGTCTATTTACGATCGCAGGATTAATTAAGAAAAGCCTGAAATAACCTATTTTAGTTAATCCACATCACGATGCATTTGTACAGTGCGTAAGTCCTAATTCGGACACACGGCTCTGCTATGCGCCCCATAGGGGATTCTGGTTCAAATAAATGAAAACACGCTGTAATTTTACACAGATACTTGTGCTACCGTATTTCAATTAATAGGTACACTCCACCAAGCTAAACTATAGGGTTGAGTAGCTTCATTGAGCTTTTGACGAAACTGAACACGGATTTTGTAATTGCCAGTAGCAGCAACGGGGCAGAAAATATGTTCTACACTATCGATTTGGCTGATTGAAGAGCAAACAGCACCAGTATCTGAATTTTGAGCATCAGCTTTTACTAAGTATAGGTCGAGATTATTCAAGCCGCGATCGCGAAAATTTTCCCCTACATCATATTGCTGGTTTTTATTTTTATCGTTGAGTTCTACCAATCGATCCCAACTCAGAGTGACAGCAACAAAACTCCCTTGCTTTAACGGTTTTGCTAATATATAGTCAACAGATGCTCCAACATTGACAGTGCGATAATCCCAACCAATAGCTGGCACAGCAGCTGATGTCTGCCATTGACCAGCACTAAACTGCTGATAAGCGCGAAATGCGTTCAAATGACCCGCTCCCATTTGGGCATCCAAGGGAATCTTTGGATCTTTATAAGCATCAGAATCTAGCCAGTTTTGATTTTGTTTATCAATTAGTGTCCGGCTCATTCCCAACAGCAAACCATCGCCGCTATCTAGGATTTTGTCTGCTGAATTCAGCAATACAGCTTTCATTACTTGATGACGACGAGAATCAATGCTCCAGTGGGGTTGTTTTGTCCGCATCTGTCGGTCAGCAAATTCCTGCAACAGAGCAACAGTAGCTGTAACTTGAGGCGCTGCAAAACTCGTACCTGTAACCTTGTTCCATTTGCCATCTGGATTGAGCAAGGGAATATTATTCCCAGGAGCAACTAAACTAATAGCGCGACGCCCACCAAGATCAAATTCCCTTCCAGCGAGCCTTTCACTCACTCCTTGGTTAGCACCTGCCAGATTAGCCACGTCTACTTTGTTAAAAATTCCCCCTCGACGGGATGAAAAAGCCACGTTCACTCCGTTAAAATTGTCTGTAGGAATGGGAATACCACCCTTACCCTGGTTGCCTGCGATCGCATACAAAACATCATGAACGCGACTAGACCAGTCAACACATAAAGTTAGTAAAGCATTGCCGTCTAAAGTCGCATCCGGCCGAGGATCGCGGCTCAGAGGTTCACCAAAGCTAAAGTTAATCGCCCGGACATCGCCACCATTTTGTAGGGCTACGTGCTGTGCCGATAAGCACTCTTCTGGCTGACCCATGTTTTTAGTGGAACCCACTGCCGATGAATACAATCGCGCTCCCGGAGCAATTCCTGGCAAGGCTTTGTCTTGACTCACCATCACACCAGCGACATTGTAGGCGTGAGAGTCAACACCAGTATTAGATTTAGCTGGCCCATTGCGTAAAAAAACTGCCGCTAAAGAGATGGCACGATTTTTAGAAACCGCCTTATCCCACCCAAACATTCCCGGCCGACCAATTTCCACTTGACCAATAGCAATCTTACGACCGATCAAATTATAAGGAGCTTGGTGTAGCTTCAGAGCATCAATACCGTTAGTTCCTAGTGCAGATTCTAAAGCTGAAGCAATTACCGGCACACTCAGACAAGAAGCACTTAATCCCCAAATTATCCAGGTTAGTTTTTTAGTCATTAGTTATTAGTCATTGGTCATTCAATTTTAGATTTTGAATTTGGGATTTGGGATTAAAGGAAAAATCCCAAATCTAAAATCCCAAATTTCAAATTATGAGTCTTGCTCAATGTTTTGTTACAATGCGTACAGACGAGGACGCTTAAAAAGCCACTAGCCATGACCCAAAACCTATCTCAAAAACCCATTGTAATTTCTCCATCTATACTATCAGCCGATTTTAGTCGTCTGGGTGACGAAATTCGTGCCATAGATGCGGCCGGAGCAGATTGGATTCATGTTGATGTAATGGATGGTCGTTTTGTACCTAATATTACGATAGGCCCTCTGATTGTGGAGGCGATTCGTCCGATTACAACCAAGCCACTGGATGTCCATTTGATGATTGTGGAGCCAGAAAAGTATGTAGAGGGATTTGCTAAGGCGGGTGCTGATATTATCTCCGTACACTGCGAGCATAATGCTTCCCCACACCTGCACCGCACTTTGGGGCAAATTAAAGAGCTTGGTAAGAAAGCTGGAGTTGTACTTAATCCTGGCACCCCTCTAGAGCTAATTGAATATGTTCTAGATTTGTGCGATTTAGTACTGATTATGAGCGTCAACCCTGGTTTTGGTGGTCAAAGCTTTATCCCTGGTGTATTACCCAAAATTCGCAAGCTGCGTCAAATGTGTGATGAACGTGGTCTTGACCCCTGGATTGAAGTGGATGGGGGACTGAAGGCAAATAATACCTGGCAAGTTTTGGAAGCGGGAGCCAATGCGATCGTCGCCGGTTCAGCTGTGTTTAACGCTAAAGATTATGCTGAGGCTATTACAGCAATTCGTAACAGTAAGAGTCCTACTCCAGAATTAGCCAAGGTTTAATTCATTTTTGAATTAACCATTAAACATAGGAGTGAAAAAGAATGTAAAGACGTAGTAGTGCTACGTTTCTACAAGGGTTCTGGATTAATTTCACTCCTATGTCTATTCTCCACAAAAAATCAGGTAGGCAATTTGCCCACCTGATTTTTATATACAGATAAAAAACTGGAAGCTATTCAAGTTTTGAACTTCCAGTAGTTGCTATATAAATTGAAAGTTTAGAAACCAAAGATAATCCAGGTTGGGAGGACTAGGATTACAATAGTCGAAAGAGAAGCGTATCAGCTACTAGTTCTACCAGCCAGGACAACAATTTCACCGTAACTTTTCTATTTCTGTTCCTGGGATTGATGTTAAGCGTTTGCTTTATTAACTAAAGCAACACCAACCACAGGGAAGGAAGTTTTATAAACATTACTCGCATCGTCTGCAGTCGGTGAAAGTTGTATAAAATTTGGATTGGGGGAATCCACCTCACCAAATTTTCTTTGCTCAGACTTCCTCAGAAAAAGAACCACCAGTCGCAACGGTTGGATCATCGGTCTTGGTCGAATGGCACTAAGTTAAGATACAGCCCTTGCCCTAACTGGTTCCCAGCCTAGAGGCTGGGAACCCATCCTGGGAGGGCTGCTGCCTCCTCTTTCTTGACGAGAGGCAGAGCCTCTCGGAATACATTCCCAGTCTTAAGACTGGGAACGAGGCGACACAAGCCTTTGGGCTTTTCTTAGTGCTATTCGGTCTTGGTCTAGGAGTTATTTACTCCATGAAATGTTGACTACTTTTGTAATCAGTTTGATTTATTTCATAGTCAGAACTATAGCGTTTCCTAATCACATGAGGTACATCATAGTCCCCTCTCGAAGAGCGGGGAGGGGGTTGGGGGTGGGGTTCTTGTACCTCACTTAAGCGAGAACCGCTATAATCATTGATTTTATTTTTTTAAATTAACTTGCTTGCCAATCACCTCTATGTTGGTTTAAGTTGTAGTTGTTATTAGTTTACCAATGTAGTCAGTATATATTTGCCAATTTGGCAGATTTTTGTAAAAAATTATCAAATTAATGACTGCTATAGAAAACCTGCCATGCCATAAATTTTAAATTAGCATAGCAGGTTTTCAGACACTCAATTAACTCTAGGGCAGAATCTATTGATTCAAAATAGTTTTTAATTGAATCCACAGGATTTCAAGGAAATGTCTTGAGCATTTTCTGGTTTTAATGGCGATTTGCCTGATTGATGTTCGTTCATTTGTTGTGTCAATCTCTGGTCTAAACTACCACCACGAATTTCTGCTTTTTGCTTTCTAAGTACTTCTAGATAAGTGAGGTCTTTAATTTTGCTTAAGCAGCTTGATGGCACATTATTATCAGACTGGGAATCATGAGCATGTTTCAGCATTTTTAGATTTTCACTTTGCTGTTGTTTTGTCCTATCGGCTTGAGAGTTTTCTTTGAGCAATCGATTGTAGGTGCGATATGGAATGTAATGGAGAGGATTATAACCACCAAATCGCAGCATTAAAACACATGCCCAGGAATACTTTCCAGCAAGAATTGCTTCAACTACTTTGTCAAATTGTTGAGCTTTCACTGTCTTATCTAAGTTACTACTAATACCAGCAATGTCTTGATTCATCATAGTGTTTAGTTATCTTGGATGAAGTAAACTATTTTCCTGCAATCGTTGGTGTTTCAATTGAGGTGTACAGACTGCACTAGCCTTTTTGTAGCTGTTGAATTGCTTCTGCGAAATTCTCAGCAATGGAACGATGTTGGATGTTTACGAGGGATAAAAATCCATAATTGAATAAATTTTCTTTGTTCACAGGCTTGTATTTCTTACTACTGTTGAATTAGGCATTTTCCGGGAAATTTGCATATTCTTTTAGACTAGGAGAGAAAATTTATTTATCTTTGAGCGTTAACAACACTCTTCGTATTTATACTATTTTTCGTCGTTAATGTCATCTACTAAATTAGCAGATTTATAGGTCAAATTTACTGAATCTATTCCGATACTTACTTGTGCATTGTGCAACTTTTAGTTTTGTCCCTCTTTACTCATTCTTGAGGGGTCTTACCCCTCACCCGATATCATTTTAAAACCTTTATTATTGTCGAGTCACTAGAAAATAGTACCATTAACTAGAATGTAAAACAACTTATAAAAATAGTAGAAGATAGAGAATAAAAAACGTTCGCAGCCAGAGGATTGAACATATTTTTTCAATAAGTTCAATTAGCTAATGTTACTTATTAACCTTGTATTTTTTGATTTTCAAAAAAATACGACTTTAGCGTATCTAAATAAAATCGCTGTAAAGCGCTCATGAATATTTCCTAATTATCAGCAAGTAATTATAAATAGCCCAGTTGTGAAATAAAATTACTGGTTAGCGATAATATATATAGATAGTTTTAATGAGCGTTACCTGAGTCAAGTAAAACACTCGTGAATGGATGCTTTTATTCCAAAAGTTGTAGCAAGCTAAGTCTGGATAATATTAGATAATTTAAGAATAGAGATAAAACTATAGGACTTACGCAAAATATCTCTCAAACTCTGATTTCTCTGTGCCCTCTGCGCCTCTGTGGTTCGTTATTCCGTAACTTGTGCGTAAGTCCTAAACTAATTAACACAGAAGATTATTAAGTTGATTCAGCAGTAATTTTTATATGTATTAATATCTAACAGATTTATAAAATTGAGATTATAAATGCAGTAGTAGTTAGGCTAAATAGTGGTAAAAGATCAGAAATCAAGATGCGATCGCCTTTATCTCTCCAGACAACTACACAATGAATTTCTTGCCAATTAGCTATCCACGGGTTATAATATGAGTCCAGCTTACTAAGACTCGCCCTCACTGATAGCGCTTCATATCCCGAAGTTTGGGCTGCTTCTGCTAAAGGCTGGAAAGATGCACCTGCGCGGTCTACTAGCGCTAAGTTACGTAAACTCTAGAGTGTTTAAGCGTATGCCCCATTATTGGCTAATCATTGCCAAACACGCAGCGCCACAAACTGATAAACTTTGCTGTTGAGTAAAGGAATAAGGCACGTCATAACCTAGCTTTTGATTGTGAACGTAGTCTGGGAAGTACTAGCAATATTTATAGCTAAAGCTAGTAATATTTGCATTTTTTGAAACAGTAGTCTTAAATTCTCAATCCTTCAACTCTTACCATTACTGAAATTTTCCTTCGCTTCCGGAAACACTCGGAAAATAAAATCACAAATCTAAACTCTGCTTTCTCAGATCAAGACGGGCTAAATTGGGTAACGCACATACTATATGTGGAATACGACCGTTCGTAGGGGCGCACAGATGTGTCAACTTCAGGTAGTAATGCCCTCAGCCCCAGCCCTTCTCCCAATATTGGGAGAGGGGCTGGGGCTGAGGGTAAAACTCATACACTCGGAAGATTCCATCTGAAATTGACACCAATCCACAGATGTATGACGCCCCTACGTGTGTTGCATTCAAACGAGAACCGCTTTGATAGCCAATCAATTAATAACTAAGTAAATTCCCCAAATCGCCATTGGTCGCAGGTAAGTGCTAGCACGAAAAGTACTAGTCGCGGTGATAGCTTCCGGCGTGCGAAATTGCAGACCATTGTCATAAATTTGCTGCACCACAGCTTGCGTCAACCTCAACGCTTCATCCTTCATTCCCATCTGCACGAGAAAAGCTGCCAATCCAAAGTTTATCCCCGTCCAAACTTCTAAGGGATGAGTAGCTTGGGGATTTTCTGGTGAACCATCACGACGAACACCATTAGCAGCACCAAACTCACCATTGCAGAATTTCAAAAAGCAAGCATCATAAACAGTTTTCAGGGCAGAAAGGGCGCGATCGCTCGGTACAATATCAGGTAAGTCCAGCAGACGGGCGTAGAATTGTCCGCACAATTGATCTGCCATTACCACATCGGAACCACTTTCACTATCAAGTTGGTAATATTCCCCATTCCAGAGTTTTTCGTCGTAGATAGGGCGAGATTGTTTTAACCAAGCTTCATAGATGGATTTTTGCGCCGCCAATTCTGTTGTATTACCTGTATGGTAAGTTAATAAAATATCGCTGATTGCGATCGCAGCTTCTAACGCCGCCAACCACAACCCCCCACAATAGGCGCTGACACCTTGTAACCGCCAATCATCAAAAGTTTGGTCAGGCGCACCAGAATTTTCCGGAATCCCATCGCCATCAAGGTCAAAGGTTTTCAGGTAGTCGAGGGTTTGAACGATCGCATTCCAACAATCTGCCAAGAATTCCACATCGTCAGCACCCGTAAGCAGAAAATCACGGTATACTTGCAAGACAAAATCACTACCCAAATCTTTCCATAAATTGCAGTCTTGATAGCTGGTGTAGTTGGTTTTCTGCCAAACGTGTTCATTTGGTGCGCCTAAATCGTGGGGTGTTGCACCTGCAACTTTGCGAACTGCAATCGGGCTTTCTGCCTTAATTGTCATATAATAGCCAATGATTCGGGGAGTATCATCACCTTCAGGAATCGCCCGTGCAAATGCCCGCATCACCGACTTTTCTAATTCTGGAAACAGCATCAGCAGGGCAAAAGAGCCATACAACCGCACATCTAGACTTTCATACCAACGGTAATCTAAGCACTCTAGCACCGCAAACTGACCGATGGGGTCAAGTTCTGATGCAGCACTCCAGAGAGTACCGCCGCTGGTGAGGTCATAAAGCTCATTAAATAGAGCCATTTTAAACCAGTTGGGTAAATCTTCCCGGTCGAGAATGGGTTTTTGCCAACTTTGAATTTGCGATCGCCAACTTTGATATTCTTGTAACGCAGTAGATGCGATCGCCCAGGCGTTGTTTCCATTTTTACCAAAAAAATCTGTATATCTGCGGTAATAGTTAACTCCAGCCGCAAATTCTGTGATCGGTAAATCCCAAGCGAGGACAAAGGGGATTTCAAGAGTTTCGCCTGGTTGGAGAGTGAAACGAAGTGCGATGGCAGCCCCTAATTGTGTATTCTCTGTTGTTGGAGTCGTATCAACATAATTGGGCAAAGAACCATCTTTAGCAAAGCTTTCCCACACTTCCTCACCCGTCCCTTCAGGATTCCATTGGCTGTGGTGGAATACCTCTACTTGGGGATGCTTCAGCGTGGCAATACACCAAGTTCCATCGCCTTCTTGCAAAGGTTCATCACTACCAACCCGACCTAAAAAACAGCCAAACTGTTGTATATTTTCAACTATCTGGTTATAGTTTCCTTGACTTTCACTCCAGCGCGGTTGGTATTCGTAAACCGGACTACCATCATCGCGCACCCGCACTTCGGGAGATTTGAGAGAGTTTGTAAACCAGCCCACCATATTTTGCCAAGTGAGCATAATGCCCAGAGTCATCGGTGCATCTGTGGGATTATGAGCATTCCAGAGGAATATTGCCACAGGGTAACTAGTTTCTTGATAATTGCCAGCCCAGACTGGGGAAAACTGTTCACACGTCAACTGTGCTTGAAAGACATTTTCATACACAAACCAGCTACGTGGATATAGTGCGTGATAATTACCTGTTCCCTCTGTGCCGGCAGTTGTCGGATACCATTGCCAAGCCTTGAGAGTGCCATCATCGGGCGCTTGGGTAGATAAAGCGTAGGCTTGGGTAGATGTGCCATTGGATTCAAACACACTGAATTGACAAGCGGGAACGTTTTTGAAGGTATGCTCACCACCGTCGATGTGCCACAGGTTAAAATCTCCCCGTGAAGAACGACCGATGCAACCTGCACCAAAGCCGCCCAAAGGCATACCATGCCAAGGGCCATCATCGATATTACTTGCGTAGCGAACGGTATAAGGTTTGTCCCAGCCCAAGCCGATGGGACGGCTCCAAGTACAAGAGGGAATTTTCGAGGAGAGTTGATTTGTCATCACCTGATGTTACAGCGTGCAGTTACGTCAATGAAGACTAGCGCGATGTGCGATTTTTCTCAACTAAAACGCGAAGGAATTTGAAACCCACCTGCGTGGGTTTTGTCTGTATAGGCTAGGGATATTTGACAAAAGTGAACGCCATTCACTCTCTAGGTTTAAGCGCAATACCTGGGAATTCCTACAGCCGATGAAGCAGACAGGAAAACCCCTAGTGCTAACAGTTAATCGCAAAGCCGAACTTGTGCTTTAGGATGCAGAGTCGAATGGCACTAAGAAAAGCTATAAGCTTTGCCTTAACTGGTTAAGAGCCTGGAGGCTGGGAAACCATTCTCGGAGGCTCCGCCTCCAGTGGCTTGACCAGAGGCAGAGCCTCTTGGAATACATTCCCAGTCTGAAGACTGGGAACGAGGTGACACAAGCCTTTCGCCTTTTCTTAGTGCCATTAGATGCAGAGTCTTATAGGACTTACGCAAAAACACCTCTCAAACTCTCATTACTCCGTGACCTCTGCGTCCTCTGTGGTAGCTAGCCGGCGGCAAGCCGCTTCTCTGCGAGAGGCTTCGCCAATGCGTCTACGTTTTCCGTTACCTTTGCGTAAGTCCTATCTTAGCAAAAACTGCTGGATGCGTCGGAGACATCGCTGATTACTAGCGGACTGTAAGGTATAGAGGTTATCCCAGTTACCAAGACTTTCATGTTGTGCTTCTACCGCGTGTTGCTCAACTGCTGCTAAAATTTTGAATCTAGAGTTGTTAACTATACTGAGGAAATTACTTGTTTATTTGGGTAATTTAGTAGACATAGGATATTTACCCAATAGTTTTAACAAAACAAGATGACACAATACGCCCTTGTCGTTGAAATTGCTCACTATGACAACAGTTTAGGCAGCCTGACTAAACTTACTAATGATGTCGGAAATCTTCCTGGCAGAGAAAAATTTTTGCTGGTGGTAAATCAGTTTGAAAAAGTATTTACAGTTTGTGTAGAAGAGCAAGAACGGCAGACATTCATTGAACTATTGACTCAGGTAGTAGAGATTCATGATTCGCGGTTAGCAGTTGTAATTACTATGCGAGCAGATTTTCTTGAACCCTGTTTAGATTATCCCTCTCTGACTCACCTGATTCAAACCCAGACAGTTTTTATGCCGCCTTTAACTGGAGTTGATTTAAAAGAGACAATCACCGAACCTACCAAGCTTCAGAGTCATAGTGTTGAAAAAGCCCTACCATTAAAAATTCTCCCAAATGTTAAACAAAAACCAGGGAGTATGCCTTTGTTGGAGTTTGCCTTAACTAAACTCTGGGAGAAACGCGATCAAAAGAAACAGCAACTCACCCTAGAAGAGTATGAGAAGTTGGGAGGATTAACTGGAGTGTTAAATCTCCATGCAGAAAATGTTTATCACTACCAAGATTATCAGAAAGAATCCCCAACCCAAGAACGCAGTCAGCAGGAAAAAGAATGGATTAAGCAGATTTTTCTGCGGTTAGTGCGAACGGGAGAGGCAAAAAAGGATAGCCGACAGCGCCAACCAAAAGCCACACTCTTAAATATTGCAGGTGATGATGCCAATCAACAGCAACAACTCAGTGAATTACTAGATGGTGAAGCGGGATTGGTTAAGGGACGCTTATTAGTTACTGGGAAAGATGAAGAAGGAGAAGCCTGGATTGATTTAGCCGATGAAGCTTTAATTGAAAGTTGGCAGCAGTTTGCCCAGTGGCGACAACAAGACCGAGACTTGCGGCCGTTGAGTGATACATTAGAAAATACCCGGCGAGAATGGTTGAACGAAAGGCCAGATGACAAATATTTAATGCAAAAGGGATTGCTGTCTCAAGTGAGGGATAGCTGGCAACAATTCCAGCCCCATTTGCAATTACCCCAACAAGATGAAGGTTTTTACCAGCGCAGCGATGCTGATAAAAAAGACCGTATTGCCGATCTGGAAAGGGCGCTTACTGAATCTCAGTTGCGGGAGAAAGCGGCTAGAGTAGAGAATTTATTGCTCTTGCAACCCCTAGATAGTCTAGTTTTGGCAATTCAAGCTATGGGTGAGAATCAAGAGAAACTACCTCAGCAGATTCTTGCACCAGTTCAGAACAGTTTAAGTCGGGTGGTGAATAAAGCAAGAGTCTCGATTCCCTTCCGTGGTCATGAGGGTTATGTTCATTCTGTCGCCATCAGCGGCGATGGGCAGACAATTGTCAGTGGCGGTACTGACGGCACGGTGCGGTTGTGGAACCTGCAAGGTCTGCCCTTAGCTGAACCATTGCGTGGTCATGAGGGTTTTGTCAATTCTGTGGCCATCAGCGCTGATGGGCAGACGATTGTCAGTGGCGGTGATGACGGCACGGTGCGGTTGTGGAACCTGCAAGGTCTGACCTTAGCTGAACCATTGCGTGGTCATAAAGGTCTTATCTTCTCTGTCGTCGCCATCAGCGGCGATGGGCAGACAATTGTTAGTGGCGGTAATGACGGCACAGTGAGGTTGTGGAACCGCCAAGGTCTTCCTTTAGCTGAACCATTGCGTGGTCATAAAGGTAATGTCAATTCTGTGGCCATCAGCGGCGATGGGCAGACGATTGTTAGTGGCGGTGAAGACGGCACGGTGCGGTTGTGGAACCGCCAAGGTCTGACCTTAGTTGAACCATTGCCTGGTCATAAAGGTGATGTCAATTCTGTGGCCATCAGCGGCGATGGGCAGACAATTGTCAGTGGCGGTAAAAACGGCACGGTGCGGTTGTGGAACCGCCAAGGTCTTCCCTTAGCTGAACCATTACGTGGTCATAAGGGTGTTGTCTTATCTGTGGCCATCAGCGGCGATGGGCAGACAATTGTCAGTGGCGGTGAAGATGGCACGGTGCGGTTGTGGAACCGCCAAGGTCTGACCTTAGCTGAACCATTACGTGGTCATAAGGGTGTTTTCTTATCTGTGGCCATCAGCGGCTTTGGCGATGGGCAGACGATTGTCAGTGGCGGTACTGACGGCACGGTGCGGTTGTGGAATCACCAAGGTCTTCTCTTAACTGAACCATTGCGTGGTCATGAGGGTAATGTTAGGTCTGTGGCCTTTGCTTTGCAACGCGATGCGAACAGCGGCGATGGGCAGACGATTGTCAGTGGCGGTACTGACGGCACGGTGCGGTTGTGGAACCTGCAAGGTCTGCCCTTAGCTGAACCATTGCGTGGTCATAAGGGTTGGGTCTATTCTGTCGCCTTTGCTTTGCAACGCGATGCGAACAGCGGCAATGGACAGACGATTGTCAGTGGTGGTACTGACGGCACGGTGCGGTTGCGGAACCTGCAAGGTCTGACCTTAGCTGAACCATTGCATGGTCATGAGGGTTGGGTCTATTCTGTCGCCATTAGCGGCGATGGGCAGACGATTGTCAGTGGTGGTAGTGACGGTACGGTGCGGTTGTGGAACTTGCAAGGTCTGCCCTTAGCTGAACCATTACGTGGTCATAAGGGTGATGTCTATTCTGTGGCCATTGCTTTGCAACGCGATGCGAACAGCGGTGATGGACAGACGATTGTTAGTGGCGGTAGTGACGGTACGGTGCGGTTGTGGAACTTGCAAGGTCTTCCCTTGGCTGAACCATTGTGTGGTCATGAGGGTTGGGTCTATTCTGTCGCCATTAGCGGCGATGGGCAGACGATTGTTAGTGGCGGTACTGACGGCACGGTGCGGTTGTGGAACCTGCAAGGTCTGCCCTTAGCTGAACCATTACGTGGTCATGAGGGTTTTGTTAATTCTGTCGCCATCAGCGGCGATGGACAGACGATTGTTAGTGGCGGTACTGACGGCACGGTGCGGTTGTGGAACTTGCAAGGTCTGACCTTAGCTGAACCATTGCGTGGTCATGAGGGTTTTGTTAATTCTGTCGCCATCAGCGCCGATGGGCAGACGATTGTTAGTGGCGGTGAAGATGGCACAGTGCGCTTGTGGCGAGGTGACTGGCGTGCATGGTTGCAAGTCTGTTGTGACAGGTTACGTTACCATCCCGTCTTTACCAATCCGCAAACAGAGGAAGCAAAAGCCGCCTGCGAAACCTGCCATAAATATGTTTGGAGTAAAGTACGCAAGTAAAAACACGGCATTGCCGTGCCCCTACGAAAGTCTGTACTCCACTCAATTGCAAGCATCTATAAAAGCAGTAAGTAAAGAGAGGAGAACACGAAAAATAGACTTATTATCTTCACAATTTAGGCTCAGAACTCCAGTTTTCACCTTCAAAACTTGGAAGTTCATATTCAAAACTCAGAATTTCGTTTTCACAACTGCAACAACCGAGATCCAAGGGTGAATTATGGTGAGTGAAAGGCGTAGGCGTAGCCCGCACTTCTCTACGAGACGCTGCGGGTAGCTTGCTTCCACATTCGCGTAGCGTCCTGTAGGGAAGTGGTACGACAAAGCTCACCTTTTGAACTTAGAATCTTTATTGGTGTCATGGAAATTTAAATTGTATATGTGGGCACACTAAATTTAAGAACCATACCGGAGACTAATTTCTATGTCCACAGCCCCAATTAGTGCAACACTAGCGCAATCAGAGAAAGATGCTGTGTTGCAAGCGATCGCTACAATTAAAGAAAAACTCCCATTTTTGATTGATTTAAGTAACGAGGAGCGTAAAGCTTTACCCAAAATGGGAGATAAAAGCCGCGCCTTTGTCAGCAAAGCATTGGAGGTGGCGGCACAGAACCCAGAGTTTTTACCGCGATCGTTTGACCTCGATGAAATGCGGAAGGATGTACAATTGTTTGAGGCGTTGTATCCAGTATTGCTCTCGCTGACACAATTCCAAGAATTGGTGGATGATACATTTTTAGCGGTGGGTAGTGAAGCCTATGCAGCCGCGTTGCAGGTGTATAGTTATGCCAAAGCTGGTGGACAAGGCGCTGGTTTAGAGACAGTAGTTGAGGAAATGGGGCAAAGGTTCGCCCGTAAATCTCGGAAAGTCAAGCCTCAAGCAGCAGCGTTGTAGAAAATAACTCGGTGATTGCACTTCTAAGGTGCAATGTTGAGGTTCAGAACTCGGATGTTGGAGTAAATTGCTCGACATTCCGAGTTCTGAACTCGAAGCTTCAACCTTTGAACTCGGAAGTTCGACCTCTAAACTCGGAACTTCGACCTCTGAACAGCAACATCCGAGATTCAAGGGTGAATGATGGTGAGTAAAAGGCGATCGCTTACTCTTTGAACTCGGAACTTTGTGCTTTGAACAGCAACATCCGAAATTCAAGGGTCAATGATGATAAATCAAAGGCGTAGGCGTAGCCCATCGGAGACATCGCTTCCATAATTCCCAGCAGAGTTGAAGATATAAAGCTTATTTTTGGTAAAGCAAAACCTTAAGTGCTGGAATTTTGCTTATTTTCAGGAAACTTACACTTTACCTCAATTTCAAAATTACTCTCCGCCGAACCTTCAGTTACGAAGGGGATACCAGTTTTTCCACCTATCTTCAAACCAAACTTCAGAGTCACCTCTTCGACTTCAGCTACACCTAAATTTTTAAAAGCGCCAATGGCATATTTGGTATAAGCTCGAATTTGATGATGAACTTCCTCAATTTTGACAAATGCCTCTTCCCGCCAGCCGTAGGATTCTTTATCTTCATCAACCTGCGGTGTAACTATTTCTGGAACAGTTGGCGTTTCCTTTGACTCGAACAGAATTGTATAGATTTCCCCGTCTTCTTCAAAGACTAAACGTTCTATGTTCGACATCAAGCCCTCAGATTTTAGGTGTATTTAAGTTATCTTATTCTGTAACCGACAACTCAAATATGTATAGATGGCTCGTTACGCGCTTGTAGTTGGCATTACAGATTATACAAATCAGCTTTCCAACCTCACAAAACCAGCTACGGATGCAGAAGCAGTAAAACAGGTACTAAAAGCGCATGGTGATTTTGAGGATATCGCTGTTCTCAAAGGGCAAGTTAGTACAACTAAGTTGGCTGAAGCTTTAAAAACACTTTTGCAACAACAAGCAGTTAAAAACGAAGCCCTAATTTACTTTACAGGGCATGGCATCACCGTATCTGACAGCTTAGGAACACAACAAGCATATCTAGCAACCTCTGACTTGACAATTGTCACTCAAAGCAAGCAAATTATTGAACAAACAGGCGGGATAAGTCTTCTCAGCCTGAACAATTTAATTAGAGACTCCGACTTGAGTAGTCTAGTAGTGCTGTTAGATTGCTGTCATAGCGGTGAATTTTTAGAACGCAATCTCATCGAAAAAACTCTTACTGCCTTTATTTCACAGCGCGATTACTACTTTATTGCTGCTTGCAGAGGTTTTCAACAAGCATACGCCAAAAAAAGCGAACAACACAGTATTTTTACAACAGCTTTGCTGGCTGGTTTGTCACCAGATAACACTAATGATCATGGAAAAGTGACAGGCGATCGCCTTTTCGATATACTTGCCACAGAACTTAAAAGCAGTGGTCAAGAACCAATCCGCATGGGTTGGGGGCGTTCCATTACTCTAATTACCCACAAAAATCAAAGACAAGCTCAAACCTTTGAGGTAAAGGAAGAATGTCCTTACCAAGGTTTAAAAGCCTTTGAAGCCGAACAAAAACAGTTTTTCTTTGGGCGCAAGCAGGTAGTGAGGAAGATTCTGGAGAAACTGGCACAAAAGCCCTTTGTTCCGATTATTGGCGCTTCTGGGAGTGGTAAATCTTCAGTAGTTCAGGCGGGTTTGATTCCAGAATTAGATGATAGTGTCTGGCAAATTTTACCGCCAATCAAGCCAGGATTTCAGCCTTTGCAGGAATTGAGAGGAGTTCTGAAAGCATTTTTTCCAGGGGCAAAAAAAGAAAGATTGCTTTGGGAGTTGATTACTCAAGAACCGAATCCTTTACCTGTAATTCTGGAGCATCTCACAGGTGCAGAAAAATTTTTCTTGGTAGTAGATCAGTTTGAGGAACTATTTACTGTTGCTGTTGCTGAACAAAAGCAGAGATTTATTGAATTGCTGACTCAGGTAGGAGAGATGACCGATTCGCGGTTGAAAGTTGTGATTACCATGCGATCGGATTTTCTGGAACCATGTTCAGATTATCCGTCTTTAAACAAATTGATTGAAAATCAGCTTGTGTTGATGCCGCGTATCACTGGAGTTGATTTAAAAGAGACAATAACCGAACCAGCTAAACTTCAAGGTCATAGTGTTGAAGAAAGACTAGTACTGAAAATTTTAGAAGATGTTGGTAAAGAACCGGGATACTTGCCGTTGATGGAGTTTGCTTTAACTAGACTCTGGGAAAAACGCGACCAACAAAAGCATCAACTCACCCTAGAACAGTATGAAAACTTCCAAGGATTGACAGGGGCGCTGAATTTTCATGCAGAAAATGTTTATCTTTACGAAGATTATCAGCAGGATTCCCCGACTCAAAAACGAAATGAACAGGAGAAGGACTGGATTGGGCAAATTTTCCTGCGATTAGTGCGGACGGGAGAGGGAGAAAAGGACACCCGACAGCGCCAACCAAAAGCTGAACTATTTGCCATTGCTGGTAATGACCAAAAACAGCAGCAAGCATTAAGTGAATTGCTAGATGAAGGATTAGTGAAAGGACGTTTGTTGGTAGCTGGGAAAGATGAACAAGGAAAAGCCTGGATTGATTTAGCCCATGAAGCCTTAATTGAGGGTTGGGAGAGGTTTGGGGAGTGGCGACAACAAGACCGAGATTTGCGGCGGTTGAGCGAAAGGTTAGCAGATGCTTTACGCGAGTGGGTGAACAAAGAGGAGAATGAAAAATACTTAATGCAGGGGGGATTGCTGGCAGAGGTGCGAGAAAATTGGGAACAGCTAGAGTTTTTATCATCACCTCAAGCAAAGAATTTTTATCAATGCAGTGATGTTTATGAACAGCACCAGATTGCTACATTAGAAAAGGCACTGACTGAATCACGATTGCGAGAGAAAGCCGCCAGGGTAGAGAATTTATTGACTGTCCAACCCCTAGATAGTCTAGTTTTGGCAATTCAAGCTATGGGTGAGAATCTGGATAGACTACCCGACAAGATTCTCGCAGCAGTTCAGAACAGTTTGAATCGGGTGATGAATAAAGCAATAGTCTCCATTCCCTTTGATGGTCATGAGTATTATGTCAGGTCTGTCGCCATCAGCGGCGATGGGCAGACGATTGTCAGTGGCGGTCGTGACGGCACAGTGCGGTTATGGAACCGCCAAGGTCTTCCCTTAACTGAACCTTTGTGTGGTCATGAAAATGATGTCAGTTCTGTGGCCATCAGCGGCGACGGACAGACGATTGTCAGTGGCGGTAGTGACGGCACAGTGCGGTTGTGGAACTGCCAAGGTCTTCCCTTAACTGAACCTTTGCGTGGTCACAAGGATACTGTTACTACTGTCGCCATTAGCAGTGATGGGCAGACGATCGTCAGTGGCGGTAGTGACGGTATAGTGCGGTTGTCGAACCGCCAAGGTCTGCCCTTGGCTGAACCATTGCGTGGTCATATAGGTGTTGTCAGTTCTGTAGCCATTAGCCGTGATAGGCAGACGATTGTCAGTGGCGGTTTTGACGGTACAGTGCGGTTTTGGAACCTGCAAGGTCGGTTCTTGGCTGAATCATTGCGCGATCATAAGGATGGGGTCTATTCTGTGGCTATCAGCAGTGATGGGCAGACGATTGTCAGTGGCGGTCGTGACGGCACAGTGCGGTTGTGGAACAGCCAAGGTCTTCCCTTAGCTGAACCTTTGCGTGGTCATCAGGGTTTTGTCTTATCTGTGGCCATCAGCGGTGATGGGCAGACAATTATCAGTGGCGGTCGTGACGGCACAGTGCGGTTGTGGAACAGCCAAGGTCTTCCCTTAGCTGAACCTTTGCGTGGTCATGAAGATGATGTCAGTTCTGTAGCCATCAGTGCCGATGGGCAGACGATTGTCAGTGGCGGTCGTGACGGTATAGTGCAGTTGTGGAACTTGCAAGGTATTCCCTTAGCTAAATCATTGCGTGATCATGAGGGTTGGGTTACTTCTGTGGCCATCAGCAGTGATGGGCAGACAATTGTCAGTGGCGGTCGTGACGGCACAGTGCGGTTATGGAACCGCCAAGATATTCCCTTTGCTGAACTATTGCGTGGTCATGAGGGTATTGTTAATTCTGTGGCCATCAGTGGCGATGGGCAGACAATTGTCAGTGGCGGTCGTGACGGCACAGTGCGGTTGTGGAACCGCCAAGGGAATACCTTAGCTGAATCATTGCGTGGTCATGAAGATTCTATCCATTGTGTCGCCATCAGTGGCGATGGGCAGACGATTGTCAGTGGCGGTCGTGACAGCACAGTGCAGTTGTGGAACCGGCAAGGTGAGTCCTTGCCTGAATCATTGCGTGGTCATGAAGATTCTATTCATTGTGTCGCCATCAGTGGCGATAGGCAGACGATTATCAGTGGCGGTCGTGACGGCACAGTGCGGTTGTGGAACCTGCAAGGTCAGTCCTTGGCTGAACCTTTGCGTGGTCATGAAGGTTCTGTCTATTCT
>NZ_JBALEL010000034.1:0-45814 GCF_036917935.1 Nostoc sp.
CGGTGCAGCAGAGGCATTGGGAAATCTGGGGGAGGCTGCCAAACCCTACGTCAAAGACATCGCTGACATCCTCAGGGATAAATCCGTTGACTCAATTGTTCGTAGAGGTGCAGCATCGGCATTGGGAAATCTGGGGGAGGCTGCCAAACCCTACGTCAAAGACATCGCTGACATCCTCAGGGATAAATCCGTTGACTCAGATGTTCGTTCTAGTGCAGCATCGGCATTGGGAAATCTGGGGGAGGCTGCCAAACCCTACGTCAAAGACATCGCTGACATCCTCAGGGATAAATCCGTTGACAAAGATGTTCGTTCCGGTGCAGCATCGGCATTAGGCAAGATAGAACAACTCAAGTTAAATAATGCTGTGGTAATTCTGGATAGCGTTTATTACGCAGGTCAATCAGAATTTGAACAGTGGCGATTTTTGACATATTTCTTGAGTGGCGGCACTGATGAAGTCAAAACCTTGCTCAGATGGCTAGGCAGACCAAAAACAACTCCCGATAAGCTGACACACACTGAAGGTATAAAAACACTCTTAATCTTTCGCCAAGCCTGGGAATTCAGCCAAGAACTAGATCAATTAAGAAAAGATTTAGCACAGCAAATTTCTGAAGTCGCTGCCAACAAACAAATTATTTGGAAAGCCGGGGATATTGGCTTACTGCAAACTCATTACAGTAATCTCAAAAAAGTTAACTCCACTCAGTCCGATGCACTACAGTCAGTAATTAATAATGTGGAATATTGGCAGTGGTTTTTCAAAGCCGGAAACACCATCCTCATTCACATTGGCTTTTGGCTAGCCCTGATTTTTGCCTACCCCAAATTTCCCCAAGTCCAAGCCATCTTCTTCTGGAACCCTTGGGTACGCCGCATTCTCGGCGTGGGCTATGTCGGCTTTCTCCTCACCTGGTTTCCACCCTTCCGCCGCAAATTATTTGAACCATTCAAACCTTCCCTATTAGCCGATGCCGGCTTAGATAATTTTCATGACCAATCATACTTCCCAGAGTCTCAAGTCAAAGTTCCCGCCTCAGGAGACATCCAGCCAATTACCGCAGCCTTACCCAGTATTCAAGGACAAATTATCTTAGAAGGAGATTCCGGCTTAGGCAAGTCGATGTTTCTCCGTCATCTGTTGAAAAGCTCCCAGCGCATAGTCGTTTATCTCCCCGCCCAGAAATGTCATAAAGGCGTAATTGAGGCAATTCAAGACAAGCTACACGGCCAAGCCCAAGATGCCGGCTTCCTGAAAAACCTAATTTATAGTGGTGCGATAGATATCTGCATCGACGGACTCAACGAAGTCACCGCCGAAACACGCGCCAAAATCTGCCAGTTTGTCGAAAGCTATTTCCGGGGCAATATTATTATGACTACCCAGCCCCTAGAGTGGACACCGCCCTCAACAGCAAAAACTTATTACTTGCAGCCGCTTGAGCAACAACAAATTCAAAAGTTTTTGATGTCCCGTCAGCCGCGACTCCCCAAAGATGCCCAAGTTCAAGGTGCTGATTACGAAAAAGCTTGCACCAATTATTTAACAGAAGTCCTCAAAGAGCAGCAAGCCCAAGAAGAGTTAGATGCTGTCGGCCGAATTCTTTCCAATCCAATGGATCTAACTGTGGTAGCGCTGATGCTATCACAAGGTAAATATCCTAACTTGTTTCGCTTGCAAGAACAGCAATACAACCTGATGGCGGCAGAATATCAGCAAGAATGGAGTCAAGAATTTCCGCTCAAAAGATTTTCCGCCGCCGTCTATCAAATGCGACTCGCAGACAAACGAGCTATACCTAAGGATGAATTTCACCAAATTGTCATGTCTTTGGAAGACGATAAATACAAGATGGTAGTCAGCCGTCAGTGGCAAGATGAAAAAAGCGAAGCCAAGAAAGAATGGTACTTCCGCCACGATAAAATCATGGATTTCTTCTTGGTGCAGAACTTTCTGGGCGAAAGTGATGCCGCCGAAGGACTATTAGTTGATAGAATGGGCGATCCGCGTTTTCGTGGGGTTTATTTCTTGCTTGCAACCTTGCTTCCTTTAGATGCAGCCAAAGAACTGCGCGAGAAGTTGATTCAATACGCCGCAGATACCAAAGACAATACGGTGAGTAATACCTTTGTGCAGTTGTTGCGGACAAGATAATTCGTAATTCGTAATTTGTAATTTTAAGGAACAATAGGCGATAATCCAATACGGTTCGGATAAGACTTGATCCCCCCAACCCCCCTTAAAAAGGGGGGCTAAGAATAGCTCTATTTCCCCCTTAAAAAGGGGGGCTAAGAATAGCTCTATTTCCCCCTTTTTAAGGGGGGGCTAAGAATAGCTCTATTTCCCCCTTTTTAAGGGGGACTAAGGGGGATCTTTTAGCTGGAATTTGTCTTCATTAAATGCTTCCAAGATGGGGTTCCAGGGTAATCGGAATCGATACCATGTTAAGTAGATGGACAAAAATATTTACAGTCATTGCGAACGAAGTGAAGCAATCCCAGCCCTTGCGATTGCTTCACTTCGTTCGCAATGACATTGTGTAATTAATTCTGTCTAACTACTTATTAGCCGTCATTGAATTTCTTAAATTGTAGTGCGATCGCGCTGTGGTGAAACAGCGCGGTCTTCTCGCCAAGAACGTTTCTACTTATTCCCGCACAATAACCCAAACCGAACTAACCCGCGCTCATAACCGCGACGCATCAACCCCAGCGATAACGCGCCTTGAATGGTAGTCCAACCGGCATTGAGTAAGCCCCAAAGCGCTTGGGGAGTGAACGCGGAATCAATGACTACATTCCAAAAGGGGGCGACGGCGGTTGACCAATCGGCGGTGCGAATATTGTTTAATGGAAGTTGATGTGCGATCGCTTCATACTCTGGCAAAGAAATCACATAAGGCAAACAATACACCCGATAAATATCCTGCAAGTGCTTTTCCTCATCCGCCGTCAGTGGTAACTTATCAGTCGCTCGATGACACCATGTCACCATAATTAGCTTGCCGCCAGGTTTCAACACCCGATAGCACTCCTGGAGAAACTTAGTTTTATCTGGCATGTGTTCACCACTTTCCAGCGACCAAACCAAATCAAAAGAATTGTCAGCAAAGGGCATTTCTTGAGCATTGGCCACCTGAAACTGAGTTCTCAGACTCAAATTCGCTTCCGTTGCGCGTTCCGTTGCTCTGGCAGCTTGCACCGGACTCAAAGTAATCCCTGTAGCCCTAGCATTAAACTTTTCTGCGAGGTATAAAGAACTGCCACCAATGCCACAACCCACATCTAAGATATTTTCTGCTGCTTGTACCCCTGCCCAATTGAGCAGTTCTTCGATTAAATCAATTTGAGCTTGCCGACGGTCTTTTTTCTGGCTGCCATCGGCACCATAATAGCCGTGGTGCATGTGTTCCCCCCAAATCTGTTCCCACAGACCAGAGGAAGCATCGTAGAACTGCTGAATTTGCTGGTAAAGTGTTGCACTCATGAAAAAAGTAGTATTGAGACGAAGTAGAATTCAAGAAAAACATACTGGTAGGCTACCACGTATATTTTTAATTAAATAAACGTGAGTTCGGCAAACCTTTCCCTGCCTTGAACTAAAGTTCAAGTCTGTGACTCTCCAAGTTGGAGAGTCACAGGTTTTGCGTACTAAAACCTGGGAGAGTTTATTGTCCGGGACTCGTTGAAGTAGACTGTGGTTCAACTGAGACAGGGTTAGCGGGCATTTCTGGTTGATTTGCCGTCTGTGGCTCAGGTGTTTGGACTACATTACTTGTAGAATCTGAACTCTGAGAAGGAGTAGCTGTTTGACTGGCTTGAGGTTGCTGTTGCCCACTTTTCTGGGCAATTTGCTGCATTAGCTGCTCAATTTTCTCGGCTTGTTGAATGTTGCCTTGCTCACGATATTCATTGTGAGCGCGTTTCAAGACTCCACTGGCTTTCTGGAGTTCGCCCTGATTATATAAAGTTACTCCCAAGTTATAGTAAGCTGAGGCATTTTTCGGATTTAGGCGAATAGCTTGCCGATAAACAGAAATAGCCTCAGAAGCTTGACCATGCATTGCCAATAAACTTGCCATATTGTTGTAGGCTGTGGCGTTTTTCGGATTTAGCTGCAAGCCTTGGCGATAAGTAGCGATCGCCGGCTCGATTTGACCTTGTTGTTGCAAGGCGATCGCTAAGTTAAAATAAGCATTGGCATTGCTGCGATCGAGACTAATTGCTTTTTGGTATGTGGCGATCGCTTCTTCTAACTGTCCTTGTTCATATAGCAACAAACCCAGATTATACAGCGCTGCTACCCTTGTGGAATCTATCACTAGGCTCTGGCGATAAGCCGTAATCGCGGCATCTTTTTCTCCTTGTCGATGCAACACTAACCCTAAGTTGTAATAAGCTTCGCTAAAATTGGGATTAACTTTAACTGCTTCTGTAAATTCTTGTAGAGCCATATCCAGGCGATTTTGCTCCATGAATATATTACCCAGATAATTCCGTGCTGCCCCAAGGTTGGGGTCATGTTGCAACGCTTGGCGAAAGGCATATTCTGCACCTTGGATGTCTTTGCGGTTATAGCGCGTGACTCCCTGCTGGAAAAAGCTAGCTGCTTCAAGATCCTGAGAAATTGCAGTTTCTGCCAGCAGCTTGCTAACTGGGAAATGAGTAATTGTCGGTGCAGCCAAGAGCAAAAATGCCGAACAGCCACCAAGTGTCACCTGACAAAATAAATTTAACCAATGAGAAAATAGGGATTTTTCAGACATGAATAGCAGACCTGTACTTATTTTTAACTCCTCATAAGTCAGAGTACCCATCACCAAAGAAAAAATTCCAAATTCTCAACTCTTAACTCTTCACTCCCACAGCTGATGGCAAAATTAATATGGCATCACCGAATGAATAAAAGCGATATCTAAAAGCGATCGCTTCGTTGTATATATTCAATAACCGTTGTCTGCCAATTAGCGCACTTACCAACATCAGCAAGCTGGAACGCGGTAAGTGAAAATTCGTAATCAAACCATCCACCACCCGCCATTGGTAGCCGGGATAAATAAACAAGTCGGTTTTTCCACAAAATGGTTGTAAATTACCAGATTTAGCCGCCCCTTCTAAAGCCCTTACTGCCGTTGTTCCCACAGCAATAATCCGACCGCCAGCAGCTTTAGTAGCGCGGATTTGCTCTACTGTCGCGGCGGGGACTTCAATCCATTCTTCATGCATCTGATGGCTAGTTACATCCTCTACTTCCACAGGGCGAAATGTGCCGACACCAACATGTAGCGTCACAAAAGCTTGATTGATTTGGCGATCGCGCAACTGTTGTAATAATTCTCTTGTAAAGTGTAATCCTGCCGTCGGAGCTGCGATCGCTCCTGGCTGTTTAGCATAAACTGTCTGATACTGCTCATCAGCAGCAACTGATGCAGTGATATACGGTGGTAACGGTACTTCACCAAATACCTCTAACAGTTGCACCAAAGTCTTTCCCTCTGGGACATCAAATTGCAACAAACGCCCCCCGGTTGCTGCATCTGTTTCTAAAACCGTAGCCGTGAGTTGGGGACTGGGGACTGGGTAAAAATCTTTCTGATCCCCAACCCCCAATTGCCTTGCTTCAAAAATAATCTTCGCTCCCTGTTTGAAGCTTTTTCCCGGCTTAACTAAAGCTAGCCAACAATTATGCTGCCGTTCTTCCAACAGCAACACCTGGATTTTCGCACCAGTGGATTTATAACCATAAAGTCGGGCTGGGATGACTCTTGTATTGTTCATAACCAACAAATCACCAGAGCGCAGCAGTGTCGGCAAATCATGGAAAATGTGGTGCAAAGGTGCTGTTTTGGTGCCTGTAGTCGGAGAATTAATTACCAGTAACCGCGAACTATCTCTAGGAACTACTGGGTTTTGGGCAATGAGTTCTGGAGGTAGTTTGTAGTCATAGCCAGCTACCGAGCAATCTAATTCCAAATCTTTTTCTTGTGGGCTAGAAGTATCTTTCAAATTGGCTTGTACTAGTTTTTGCTTTATTTAGTATTTATACTCTCTTAAAAAAGCTGGTTTGAGCTTTCCCTTCTAAAGGAACTTTAAGGCATCTTCGCTCAGTTTTGTCTCTAGGCTATAAGATTGTTACTATTAAGTAACACGGAAAACTTAACATAAAAATTGGGTAAACCTCCCCATCTAAAAACGGGGGCTTTTACCCTACCGGGAAGGGGCACTAATTGACGAATATAGATATGTAGGATTGGCTTTGATCCCAAGCACCAACAAACATGGAATACTTGTACTATCTGGCAAATGCCAGTCTAACCCTGAGGGTCGTTCAACACCTCCACGCTAGACCCCAGACACCCGTTTCGTTCGTCACCGTAATTCATCAAATTGATGGCTGGGTGGTTAGGATCAAACTCAAAGGTCAAGTCTCGCCCCAAGACGATGGCGACTTTCGGGCTTTTCTAAATGAATTAGGAATTAGCTACGAACCGCCAATGAGGGTGCAAATGGCACTTTGGAGTTTGGAAGCGGGACAGTGCCCTGTGGATGTGATGCGTCGTTATCAAGTAGCGATCGTTTCTCATGGTAGCCCAGAGAGAGACGAAATTGAAGCGTTCCGGCAACAGTTTGTCCGGGGCTTAGGCTACTGCCCAGAAACTTTGGCGTGACATTATTTGCTTGTAACGCCACTACAAAATTATTGGTCATTGATAATGAAGATATTTTATCCATTATCAATTGAAGAGTCGAAAGCTGCCAGAATGTATTCTTGCAGCTTAAACTTGTATCCGGGTACTGATGAAGTAGCTACAGCTTCCTGGTTTGCTGTAACCTCAGTCAGATTTTTTGATGTCCTTTGACAGTAGACAATAGCAACGTCAAATCTACAAGAATAATCTGCCTTCTCAGGGTACTGGGCTAAGAATATTCCAGCTGTCCGCCAGATTTTTGCCTGCTTTTGTGGGGTGATTGCGCTTCTTCCCCCGGCATCCCAACTACCTGAACTGCGGGTTTTGACTTCAACAAATGCCAATAATGAGTGCTGAGTTAGGAGTTTTTCTCCAGTTCGTCCATCATGTTGAGCAATAATATCGATTTCCCCCCAGCGGCTAGAAAAGCGACGATGGAGAATTACCCAACCTGTAGATTGCAACCATTGGGCTACTAGGTCTTCTCCTAATGAACCAATATCTGGATAATGAGATGGAGGAAAGTTAGCCATTGACTAAAAATATCATGAATTCTGTGAATTCTAGGTTAAGCGATGCCTGCGGCGGGCTACGCCAACGCACAACGGGTTCTACACTCGACTCATCCAGTACTGAGTTAGAATTGATCAAGCGTAAAACAAACCATCACATTTGGGCAAATATACTCAGCCTATTCCTCTGGGTAATAGTTAGCATCACCGCAACAGTCGGTTTTGCTCCCACAGCTTTGGCACTCGAATATAATAAAGAAATTTTGGTCGAAGCTGATTTTTCAGGACGTGATTTAACAGACTCTAGCTTTACTAAAGCTAATCTTCGCCAGAGTAACTTCAGCCGAGCTAATTTGAACGGTGTCAGTTTCTTTGCAGCAAATTTGGAGTCTGCGAATTTAGAGGGTTCTGACTTGAGAAATGCCACTTTAGACTCAGCTCGTTTAGTCAGAGCAAATTTGACAAATGCACTGTTGGAGGGTGCCTTTGCTGCTAACGCCAGATTTGATGGTGCAGTCATTGACGGGGCAGATTTTACCGATGTGCTGCTGCGTTCCGATGAGCAAAAAAAATTGTGCAAACTTGCCAAAGGAACTAATCCCATTACAGGACGAGACACGCGTGACACGTTGTTTTGTCCTTAGTATTTTCTACCTGTATATTGGGCATTGGGCATTGGGCAATTCAATTTTGGATTTTGGATTGACGATAGCGTAGCGTTAGCGAGTCCGCGATAGCGCAGCGTTAGCGAGTATTCGAGCGTCGCGTCTTTTGGATTAAATTTCAATTCTTTAATCCAAAATCTAAAATCTAAAATTCTTGCTCCCCACTCCCTACTTAACCTACCAACCATCTGCACCAATCTTTTGACAAACAATTTGCATTCCTTTGCCTGGTGAAGAATTAGCTATAAAAGGTATTTCTCCTTTTTTTTGATCCTCTTGAAGTAGCTGTCCCTCCGCTCCATAAATGGCAATGCGATTGAGAAAAAGCCGCGATTCTTTGCACGAAGCATCGAAGGTAGTTTCAAAGATGCCATCACCATACATTCCGTAAAGCTTGTATGTGGTGCCCTTAATAGTTTTTGTATCCAGGGCTACACTGTTTCCTAATTTATCATGCCCTACAGTGATATATCTTTGTGCATCTTGGGCGATTGCACTGCCATTACTCAATAGAAAAGCGATCGCTCCCACTATGCCGCCTATTTTAAAATACATACGCTTTCAAAATATAATATTTCATATATTTCTACCCGCAATCAAAGCGGTTCTGGCAGGGTAAAAGCACTGAAATCAAGACAAAGCAAGGAGTTATGGCAAGCCGAAAAACTTAGTAATTACAGGCAAAAGCTTATTACAGACTTCAACTAGCTTTTCATTAGTAGGCAAATCAGCGATGTCTACGACGGGCTACGCCAACGCACCTGATAACAAGTCAAGATTGTATCTGATTTTGTAAGTTATTTGCAAAATTTTCAAAGTTATGAATTAAAATTGTTTACATACGTGCGATAGCTAAAAAAGCGAATTATGAATACTTTTATTGTCAAAGTAAGCGCTTTTTGGGATTCTGAGGTTGATGTGTGGGTAGCTAGCAGTGATAATCTACCTGGGTTGGTTACAGAAGCTTCTACGATTGAGGTGTTAACAGCAAAACTCAAAGCGATGATTCCAGAACTTATTGAATTAAATAGAGTTGAATCTGGCAACAAAGATTACATTGATTTATACTTAACAACCCATCGTCATGAATCAATCAAAGTGGCTGGCTAATGAGTGTTTCCTTTACTCCTGAAGTTAAAAAGCTTTTAACAGAAGCCGGATGTTATTTTAAAAGGCAAGGGAAAGGAGATCATGAAATTTGGTATAGCCCAATTACAGATAATAACTTTGTAGTTGATAGTAAAATAAAATCACGTCATACTGCAAATGGAGTATTGAAACAAGCTGGTTTAGA
This sequence comes from Nostoc sp., assembly GCF_036917935.1. GTDB lineage: Bacteria > Cyanobacteriota > Cyanobacteriia > Cyanobacteriales > Nostocaceae > Nostoc. The sequence goes on from NZ_JBALEL010000034.1 coordinate 9,164, forward strand.
TAAGCATTTTTGAGTTTATTAATACTGTTGGCTTTGTCGAAAAAAAGGGATGTTGTTAGCATCCTTTTTTAGTGTTTAATATTCTGTGATATCCGTGAGTTTAAGCTGCTAGATTGTTCGCTTCATTGTAGAGTAGAAGCTACAGAGGTTAGAGAGCGATCGCATTTGATGCCAAAACGGGAAGCATAAGAAAATAAGCTAATCCTTCAAACCCTGTATCAATAACACAGGTGTAATGACCTGCAATTAGTTATTGCGCCTTCCATAGATGTAAGGGTGTGGGGTGTGCTTCGGGTATTCCTTTGCATCAACAATTGTAAGAGATTTTTCTTTAGATCCCTGACTGACAATCTCCCGAACTAGACATCAACCATTTACGATCAATTTTTGTTGACTCGTTAATTTTAGCACCATGCAGGTTGGCATCAATCAGATTAGCATCAATCAAGTATGCATTTCTCAAGTCAGCATAACTCAAATCAGCACCACTCAAATTAGCATCAATCAGATTAGCGTCAATCAAATCTACATTTCTCAAGTTGGTATTACTCAGGTCAGCATCACTTAAGTTAGCACCACTCAAGTTTGCATTATATAGGTCGGCATCAATTAGATTAGCGCCACTCAAGTTTGCATCACTCAAGTTTGCACTACTCAAGTCGGCATTATATAGATCAGTACCAACCAGATTAGCATTGCTCAAGTCGGCACGACACAGATTGACACGATACAAATTAACACCACTCAAGTCAGCACCACTCAAGTTTTGACCTTCAGATCCTTGATTGACAATCTCCCAGGCTAGACGCCATTTACTATCAATTTTTGTTGACTCGTTAATTTTGGCATTGCGGAGATAAACATCAATTAGGTCAGCATCAGTCAGGTCAGCATCAGTCAGGTCAGCACCACACAAGTTAGCACCACACAAGTTAGCACTACACAAGTTAGCACCTGTGAGCATAGCATTAGTAAAATTTGCACCTTGGATATCCGCATAGCTAAAGTTTGCACCTGCAAGATTTTGATCTTTAAAGAAGCACCTTTGGAGATTTTGACCAGAAAAGTCTAAAGACATTGTTAAGTTTAAAAAGTATTTGATTAAATAGTTCGGCAAACCCTACCTCACCTAAATTACGAGAATGTTACAATTAGAGCCTGTTAATAAAAATTTTTTTGTTAAGATTATGCAAATCAATTATAGTGCAACTGGTAAAGCACGTGTTCTAGATTCTTTTCTTAGATCAGAAGAGGAAGCTTATTTAGATGAGTCTGCCTTAAAAGCGCTAAAAGAAAAAAATCTACTTGATAATAATCTTCTAGAAGAAAAAGACTTTCAGATTTTCAGAGAAGATAAAACTTGGCAAATTGTACACAAATTTCCGGTTAGTCAAGCTAAGGAAGCCGTAATTGCAAGCTTTTTACCAAAACCTGACATGAGCGGCTCTGTAACCAATCAGCTAATTAATGGTAAATCAATTTATATTTGCCATTTTTAATCCTGGTCAAGTCAGGTAAATTGCTATTGTGCATTAAAAGTGACTATTCTACTCATAAGTAGTAACATAGAGAGAAATAAACCCTTACCTGCTAGTAACAAGTAAGGGAACCTTAAAGCTAAACTAAAATTCAACCCCTATGATATTTTTCATCGGGGTTATTTTTGACCAGGGATAAAAAACCCTACTACAGCACCAATTATGAAAGTAGCTATATTAAAAAAAACTAGCTTACTATGTTCATCTACAAAGGATAAGCCTAGTAAACCTGAAAGTGAAATGACTACTATGATACCCAAAATCAACTCCTTAAAGGAAGGTTTTGACGTAATTTTCATGTTGCTATTCCTAAATAACATTTCATTCCAATTTTAGTAAATAGCTTGTCAATTCTCCAAGACGTTTTTTATGAGGATATTTAATCATTTTTGAAAAAAAAATAGGGGTAAAATGGTCTAAAAAATGTCCAAGGTATCTCTAAATTAAAAAAAATAACACTTTTATTTAGTGTAAATTTATAAATAAAAATTGCCTATTTAAAATAAAATTGACTTTTAAACGTTAAAAATTGCCTCTTTTATAAAAAAAGTATATTAGTTAAGTAAGTTTTTATAAAAAGGTGCAAAAAACTCTAAAATTAGAACGAGAAGTATTATATAACCAGTTTTAAAACACTATGTAAATAACAAAGTAAGCAAAAAACGTAAAAAAATATATAAAAGATAGTTCAAAAAATTAAAACACGATTTTTCTCTCAAAAAAGAAGAAAACTAACAAAAGGGTTTTTAGGCATTAAAAAATCTTATAGGTAAAAACAAAAATGTAAAAATCAACAGTAGTAAAACAGTTAAGTTTTATAAACTTAAAGTCAAACACCTTGAACAAAGACCGATCGCAACATTGAGCAGGGACTAGCTAAAAAATAGCGTTGGCGCTAGCCTTGTCCTCAGACATCGCACTCCACCAAATACAATGAGGGCACAACACTACTTCTACCTCCAAATTTATCGAACGCTCCTAAACCACTCAGTAATTCCCTGAGCGATCGCTTTTGCCATTTTCTTCTGTTCTTCTGGGTTCACTACCTGCTCAAATTCATCAGGATTGCTCATAAAACCCAATTCCAGTAACACTGATGGTGCAGCTGTCGGACGTGTCAGCGCCAAGTTATCCCAAAACACACCATAAGAAGGTTTGCCGAGTTTTTTGACTACATAGTTCTGTAAAAATATTGCCAGGTTGTGGGCTTGGGGTTGATACCAAAAGGCGGCGAATCCCTTGATTTTCTCGGCATCGCCATCATCGGGTAGAGAATTGTGGTGTATAGAAATAGCGATCGCAGGTTCTTCTTGACTGATAATTGCCTGACGTTCTACTAGCGAAACCTCTCGATCGTCCTCCCGCGTCATCACCACCGTTGCTCCTCGCTTCACCAACTCGTCGCGCAACAACTTGGAAACTACCAAATTGACATCTTTTTCTAAATATCCAGTTGGGCCACTGGCACCAGATTCTTTACCGCCATGCCCTGGATCTAGTACAATCTTGAAATTAGCTAAAGGCTTGCGTCTTGTGTTCCCGATTTTAGGCGGATGACGCAAAGCTAAAACCAGGGTTGTACCGTCGTATCTCAGCTTGTATCCCCACTGTTGAGCTTTTTTGAGGTTAAAGGTGTATTTTACTTGTCCTGGAGCTTCCTGTTGCCAGTCTAGGCGATAAATTAGGGGGTTATCATCCAGGCGAATTATGTCTGTTTGGGCAGTGGTATTGTAGAGAGTGAGAGCGAGAGCTTGCTGACTTTGTTGTACGCTCACGGGTACGGGAACTTGCAAGGGGAAAACTATCTCTGTCGCACCAGGGAGTTGACGGTATCCGACACTGCGAATTATTGTCTGTGGCGGAACTGCACCAGGTAGAATGTGGGTTTCTTTACTATTAATCCAAGCGCCATAATCTAGGCGCAACCATTCACCTTCCCTACCTGTAACCGTTGCGCGTGTGCCTTTGGGCAGTGGTGTGAGTCGAGAATAATCGGTGCTAGGGCCAGTACGAGCAACGCCTGACTCTACTGTAACCTCAGAAACTGGCAACTGCGCTCTTGAGAGGATTTCAATCTTACCAGATCCTGGTTGAGTTATCGTCTTGCCATTGAGCGTCAGTTGAAATTGAGGTTTTCCCAGATCGGCGGCTGTTGTCACTGTAGTGCAACCTTGATAATTGCCTAGGCTAGACTGGGCATGAGGCTGATTTTGCCCTGTTAAAGCTGCCAAATTACTTGGTAGTTGTGCCTGTTGAGGTTGGGGTAAAAGGGCGATAGTTTGATTAGCCAGGGTTACAGAGACATCAGCGTTGGGGGGTGCGATTGCACTAAAACAAATTACTTCTCCGGGTAATCTGGCAATGTCAACTGCGGGAGTCAGAGAATCTTTTGCAAAGGCTACCCCCTGTGGTAGTTCAGGGCTAGTGTTAAGCCTGATCACCTTAATCTTAAGTTCTTGATTCTGGCGACGCACAGTAAAAAGATTCTCTCCCAACTGCAAGGGGAAACTAGGGGAAAAATGACCAGCTTTGCTGCGGGTAATTGGCTTACTATTGATCAAAACCTGACCATCTGGTGGTGCAGTGCCCAGAAAGAAGATTTTTTGGGCACTTGTCTGGTAGTTTGTCTGGGGAAAAACGACTATAAGAGATGGCTCTGCCAATGCTACCGAGGAGGTGAGAATACAGCCTAATATTACTAATCCTAAGAGGTTTTTCACAGCAAATCACAGAAGATGACACCACAACAACTGTGGCACAATGACGGGATGTATTTTTAGAAGTTGTTAGAAATTCAAACTACTATGACTAAGTTTATCTTTGTTACTGGAGGCGTTGTTTCCAGTATTGGTAAGGGCATTGTAGCAGCAAGTCTAGGGCGTTTGCTCAAGTCGCGCGAATATTCGGTGTCGATTCTCAAACTCGACCCTTATATCAATATCGATCCTGGCACGATGAGTCCCTTTCAGCATGGGGAAGTATTCGTTACCCAGGATGGTGCAGAGACAGATTTGGATTTGGGGCATTACGAACGCTTTACTGATACCTCGATGTCGCGCTTAAATTGTGTGACTACTGGCTCGATTTACCAGGCAGTCATCAATAAAGAGCGGCGCGGAGACTACAATGGCGGTACTGTACAGGTAATTCCTCATATTACCAATGAAATTAAAGAGCGGATTCTGCGAGTTGCTAAAAGTACAAACCCTTCTGTAGTAATTACAGAAATCGGCGGGACGGTGGGAGATATTGAATCACTGCCATTTTTGGAAGCAATTCGCCAGTTCCGTAAAGAGGTGGGACGGCAGAATGTGCTGTATATGCACGTAACGCTGGTGCCGTGGATTGCCTCTGCGGGTGAGATGAAAACTAAGCCAACTCAGCATTCAGTTAAAGAACTGAGATCCATTGGTATTCAACCAGATATTTTAGTTTGTCGGAGCGATCGCCCCTTACCCAAGGGATTAAAACAAAAATTGTCGGGATCTTGCGATGTACCGGAAGAATGCGTCATTACTTCCCAAGATGCCAAAAGTATCTATGAAGTACCGCTGAATCTGGAACGGGAAGGAATGGCAGAACAAGTGCTGAACTTGCTGCAAATGGAACAACGTAAACCAGATTTGACGCAGTGGCAAACCCTGGTACAACGGTTGCATAGTCCCAAGCACGAGGTAGAAATTGCCATTGTTGGGAAATATGTGCAGTTAAGTGATGCCTATCTATCTGTAGTGGAAGCGCTGAACCATGCGGCAATCTCCACTTATGGCAAACTGCGTCTGCGTTGGATAAACTCAGAAGATTTGGAAAGTGAACCAGCTGAAAATTATCTTCAGGGTGTCGATGGCATAGTTGTGCCAGGAGGTTTCGGGGTTCGGGGAGTGGATGGCAAAATTGCTGCCATTAAATACGCCCGCGATCGCCAAATTCCCTTTTTGGGTTTATGCCTGGGAATGCAATGTTCTGTGATTGAATGGGCCAGGCATGTAGGGGGATTAACAGGTGCCAACAGTGCCGAATTTGACGCTCATACAGTTTATCCGGTAATTAATTTATTGCCAGAACAGCAGGAAGTAGTGGATTTAGGGGGTACAATGCGCTTAGGATTATATCCTTGTCGTGTTCTCCCTGATACTCTAGCTTTTAAGCTCTATCAAGAAGATGTAATTTATGAACGACATCGACATCGCTATGAATTCAACAATGCTTACCGCGATTTGTTGTTAAAGTCTGGCTATGTGATCAGTGGTACTTCTCCCGATGGACGCTTAGTTGAAATTGTGGAATTACCCAAGCACCCATTCTTTCTTGCTTGCCAATTTCATCCAGAATTCCAATCACGCCCCAGTACCCCTCATCCATTATTTAAAGGGTTCATTCAAGCAGCGATCGCTCTTTCTCTTTCGACATCTAGCACACCAACACCATTGGAGGTGTCATAACAATTCAAAATGACGATCGAGGACTCGCTCTAAGCGTTCGCGGTAGCGTCTCGTAGAGAAGCCATGCCGTTGGCGAAGCCTCTCGAAGAGAAGGCTTTACGCTGCGCTAACAAAATTAATTACAACATTAACTTAAGGCTTCAGTAGATTTGGACATACAGGGTGCATCATTCGTAAATTTCGGACTTGAGGAGATGTTGTGGCGTACTGGGTGAAAATCCTTTACGAGAGGAGAGAATATGTATTGAATTTTGAACGTGTCCATGCTTTTTGTTATGAGCTAAATGGCAGGGTTACTTTTTGGCTACCCGATAGTGCCATTCCTATAGTGATTAACCCCCAAAGTAACTTGGAAGATTATCAAAAGATTCTCGATTATTTAGAATGTGTGACACGATTAGAATTAGATCATGCCCACTGGGTGAAAATAATTTACGAAAAAAATGAATATGTAATTAATCTCAACTGCATCAGTTCCTTTTGTCATGAACCGAACGGCAGAATAACTTTTTGGTTGCCAGATGGCACTATTCCCATCATCATCAACCCTGTGAGTAATCCTGAATCATATCAAAAAGTTGTGACATACATTAAGAAAGCAACAGGATATTCTTTGTCTTAATATTAATTGTTAACGTCAGACACGAGGAAAGATTCAATGAATACTGTTGTGCTGAATCTAGAACCGATTGCTCATTTAACCGATGAGCAATTTTATCAATTGTGTATTGCCAATAGCGATTTAAGCCTGGAAATGAATGCAGCCGGAGAATTAATAATTGTGCCACCAGTAGGAGGAGAAAGCGGAAATCAAGAAGCTGGACTAATCACCGATTTAGAAATCTGGAATCGTCAAGTTAAATTAGGCAAAGTTTTTAGTTCTTCAACTATCTTTATACTTCCAAATGGTGCAAAACGCTCCCCTGATGCGGCTTGGGTAAAGTTGGAACGGTGGGAAGCTTTAACACTAGAAGAACGAAAAAAATTTCCGCCACTTGTACCCGATTTTGCAATTGAACTGCGTTCCGAAACAGATCGGCTTGCACCTATCCAAGGGAAAATGCAGGAATACATAGAAAATGGTTTGCGTTTAGGTTGGCTAATTAATCCTCAAGATAACCAGGTGGAAATTTACCGACTTTTGAAAGCTGTAGAAGTTATTCAAATGCCGGCGATTCTTTCTGGAGAAGATATATTACCTGGATTTGAGTTGCAAGTATAGGTAGTCCATAAGCCTGATGGCATAAATTTACTTACTGCATTGTCCCAAAAAAACAATTTGGTCATTCAGGGGGTAAAAGCCCAATTAATTCTCCAAGGCGCTTCAAGATACTGAGTACTTGGTGTAGTTCGGAATCACGTTCAATTGATAGCGCATAAGATCGTGCATACCAAGGATGTTCTTGTTGAATCAATTTGATAAAAACAAATTCCCTACCGTTGATTACTAAACCAAAAGTTGCTTTTGCAGGATTTGGACAATCAAGCATATAAGCAAGTGCTTGAGGTAAGGCTGTCATCACATCAAATTTACTACTTTTAGATTCGATGACAAGCACCCAAAAACGTTTTTGGATAACAAGAACATCAATGTTTCCTTTAACGATAACAGTCTCATCTTCAGCAGAAATCTGCACAGGAGTCTCGGTTTCAATCTCAAAAGGAGGTTGATAAAACCCAGCTAAATCGAGTAAAGGAGACAGCACTACCATCTTTACCGCTTCTTCTGACATCAGACGGTGCTTATTCAAGTTTAAATAGTTACTTTTGACTCGCGCGTAGGCGTAGCCCGTCGTAGACATCGCTTCCTGTTCACTATCAGTCAGAGTTGGTAAATCTTCTGTACATTCTGGAAAGAAGTTGGTGTCTGTAGCAAGTTGCAAACCAAATTTTTCTTCTAATTCGTAAAGACTGATATCTCTAGCTGGGATTGTTTGAACCATAATTTAAAATCCCGAATAGTTTTGCCATGCCAACTTTGCTGCACCTACTATCCCAGCAAAATTGCCTAACTCCGCTGGCAATATTTGTAAACCCACCCGTGATAAAGGCTGCACTCGCTTCTCAATTTCTGCCTTCACACCTGGTAAGAAAAACTCAAAGCTACCACTGATACCCCCACCAATGACGATCGCTTGCGGTGTGAGTACATAAATCAAACTCGTCAAGCCAATTCCCAAATTATTACCATATTCTTGCCAAAAAGTCAATGCTGCGGGATCTCCTTGTTGGGCAAGAAAACCCAATTCGGCGGGTTCCTTGAGAGTGCGGCGGCGAATTGCAGTAGCACAGGCATATTGTTCCAAAGAGCCATGATTGCCACTATTACAAATTGGGCCATCAGGATTTAATGAAATTAAACCCAATTCCCCGGCGGCTCCTTGATGTCCAACAAATAGTTTGCCATCGAGGATAATTGCACCACCAACCCCAGTCCCTAAAGTTAGCAGAATCAGATTTTGAAAGTGGCGACCGGCTCCCAGCCAAGCTTCTCCTAAAAGAGCGCAATTAGCATCATTAGCGATCGCAGTCGGTTTGCCAGTTTTAGCTTCTAACCAGTCTGCTAAAGGTATATCGCGCCATCCAGGTAAGTTAATGGCGATTTTGGCAATGCGTCCTGCTGCATCAGCTGGGCCAGGAGTACCAACACCAATCGCAACAGCTTGATTCTCTGGATCAATTTGGGCGATCGCATCTATTATCACCGCCAGTACCGCCGTTGGTGTTGTGGGTTGGGGAGCCGCTACAGTCAAAGATTGCAGACAAGTACCATCAGGTGTAAAACGCCCCAGCTTAATCGCTGTTCCCCCGACATCAATGCCAATTACTTGAGAACTCACCACTTTAAAATCCTCACACCAAGCCATAGCAAACCTTTGCGTATCCTCTGCGCTTACCTTCGCGCGACGGCAGTCGCTACAACGGGGGAACCCCCGCAACGCGCTGCCTCCCCTGTGCGTTTAAATTTCACTCCTCAATTCGCCACGATTTTTTCATCACCGATATTAAGACGCGAGGCTTTCAACTCCGCTCTCTGTAAATTAGCAACAGTTGTGGTACGAAAACTCGATTGCTCCTGCCAAGCTGTAATTGGCGTACCTCGTAAGATACCAGCAAGAGCAACGGAAAGGATAAACCCGCCAGTAGCGGCAGCAATTAACGTTAGATTATCTTTCATACAAATCTCTGTATTGTTATTTGTCATTGGTCATTTGTCCAAAACTAATGACCAATGATTACTGTCGGATTCTATTTTCTCTCCGTAATCGGGGATTGACAAATTCATTTAACCCCTCACCAAGTAGTGATAACCCTACCACCATAAATGTCATCATTAAACCAGGGAAAAGCGTAGTCCACCAAATGCCAGTCGGTAAAGCTTCTAAGGCTTGCTTTAAATCATGTCCCCATTCTGCCACTTCTTCGGGAAGTCCTAGCCCCAAAAAACCCAAACCGCCCAACACCAAAATCGCATCAGCGGCGTTGAGTGTGAATAGAACTGGTACGCTTTGAATGACGTTGAAAAACAGATAACGAGAAAGTACAACCCAAGTGGAAGCGCCCATTGCTTGAGCAGCTTCGATGAACACTTCAGTTTTCACGCTCACGGTGTGGTTGCGAACAACGCGATAATATTGGGGGATGTAGGCAATGCTAATAGCGATCGCTGCATTCAATATCCCACGCCCCACCACAAACGCCAGTGTCACAGACAGCAGCAGCCCCGGTAGAGTGTAGATGCTATCCATAATAAACAGCAACACCTTATCCAATTTCCCGCCGAGATAACCACTCAGCATCCCCAAAGGCACACCGATAATCATACTCAGCGCTGTTGCCAAAATCACCACCTGCAAAGCAGCTTGAGCGCCGAACAATGTCCGGGAGAACACATCATAACCCAGGCGACTAGTACCAAACCAATGTTTAGCCGAGGGTGGCTCGTGAATTGGATTAGAGAGAAAATCTTTCGGGTTTTGCAGCCATCCCCAAGCCTGGAATACGGGAGCGAAGAATGCCAGGAAGATGAAAAATAGGGTAATGGCTAACCCGATGAGCATGAGTTTTTGGGAAAGATTGAGACTTTTGCCAAACTGTAAAAAAGTCGGTAGTCGCCGTTTTGTAATGGCCATAAAGCGATCGCCTGGATCAAGCAAGATACGCTGACTATTTTACATATTCAGATAGGGGATTGCGTAAAGTTTTTAGCTTGTGCTATGACAGCAGAGGCAGATTTTTTGATTCCGGGTGATTCTGATTTTAATCAGGCGCAAACTTTGGTAAATACAACGATTATTTCTGTATCTTTATTTAACAGGTTAGTTTGCGATGTAGGAAGTAGGAAGTGAGTATTGGGACATTGGTAATTTTTACTATTTCCCCCATTCCCCACTCCCCACTCCCCATTCTCTTACAAATTACTTTCAATCAACTGGCGGTATTCGCTCTTTTGCTTCACGCCTTTGACTTCCTTCACCAGTTCCTTGTTTTTGAACAATTGAACCGTTGGCGTTCCTGTCACACCAGCATTTTCAGCAATATCTCGGTCTTTGTCGATATCAATTTCCACAAAGTGAACTTTGCTGTCAAATTCATCCACCACTTTATTTAAAATTGGCTTCAGGGTATGACAAGGGCCACAGCCAGGAGAGACGTATTTAACAAGGAGTAAGCGATCGCTTTCATGGAATAATTTCCGTAAAGCGTAACCTCCCTCATGGCGCGTCCCATCCAAATTAAATCCAGCTTCTTCCTCAGCTTCAGTCTTTTTGGCTGGCTGATGTTGTAATTCATTATCTGCTGTTTCTGCCTGTTGATGGAATTCTTGAATCAAGCCACTAAATGACAACCAACGTTCTGCTAACATCGCCGCCATACAACCAGTACCCGCAGCCGTAATTGCTTGCCGAAACTCATGATCTTGGACGTCGCCAGCAGCAAAAACGCCCTCTACACTGGTTTCCACAGTACCGTGTTTGGTGACAACGTAACCTATCTCATCCAGTTCTAATTGTCCTTTAAATAGAGATGTATTGGGACTGTGACCAACGGCGTAGAATAAACCCTTAGCGTGCAGTTGGCTCTCTTCACCAGTTTTAGTATTGCGGACTTTCACCCCTTCCATGTGACCATTACCGAAGATATCCACGGCTTCTGTGTTCCAATGCACCTGGATTTTTGGGTTACTCAAAACCCTGTCTTGCATCGCTTTAGAAGCCCGCATCTTATCGGTGCGTACCAACATATTTACCTTGGAACCATACTTTGTGAGGTAAATTGACTCTTCCGCCGCCGAGTCGCCAGCACCAATTACAGCCAATTCTGCGCCGTGAAAAATCGGCGTCGCACCATCGCAAATCGCACAAGCGGAAATACCCCGACTCCAAAATTCATGTTCGCTGGGTAAACCCAAACGCTTTGCTGTTGCACCAGTAGCAATGACAATGCTATTGGTTTTAATTTCCCTTTCTTGCGATCGCACTGTAAAGGGACGCTGACTCAAGTCAACTGAGATCACATCTTCAGTATATAGTTCAGCCCCCCAGCGCTCCGCCTGAGCCTTCATCTGATCCATCAGTTCCGGCCCAGTAATCCCTTGGGGAAACCCTGGAAAATTCTCAACTTCCGTCGTTGTCATTAATTGCCCACCAGGTAATCCCCCAGCTTGGAAACCTTCAAATACAACGGGTTTCAGGTTAGCGCGTCCGGCATAGATGGCGGCTGTATACCCTGCTGGCCCAGAACCGATAATTACTAAGTTTTCTACTGTGGGGTTAGTCATGACCATATATAAACTCATAACGACTACGCTTAATATAGCATAATAAACTGTGATTGGCTACATCAGATGTTGAGCGATGTCTGCGACGGGCTACGCCTACGCAAAATGCCTACGGTACTATGCGCTCAACACTTGTTAAATATCCTCTTAATCGCTTAACAGGATATTTAACAAATCCTCTTCTTGGTAGCAAATACTTTGAAATCCCCCTTAAAGAAGGGGGACTTTGACTCCGGTTCCCCCCTTAAAAAAGGGGGGTTAGGGGGGATCTAGAAGTGCCTAAAATCACAGCCAACCACTTTTAAAACATCCTCTAAGACTGTTCTTGCAGATACTTCCTGATAGTTTCAACATCTAGTTCTAAAAATTCTGCTATTTCTTGAATACTCATACCTTTCTCAACACATTTTGCGACTAATTTCAATCTTGACTTTTCCAAGATGCTCTTATACAATCGAGTATTTATGAATTCATCTAAATCAAGCATGGCTTCAATGTCCTCTAAAGCAAGATTAGGAAACTTATAAAATACAATGGCTTGGATAAATGCTAGCACTTTCTTTTGAAGATTTTCATCGGCTAAGTTTTCTCTTGCCTGATTGATTAGCTGTTGGGCTAAAGAAGTAGCTTTTGTAGGTACTTCTATAAATAGTTTGCCAATTCCTACCCCCAATGAATTTTCAGCCATAGTGGAAAGTTCATTGAGATAAATGCAGCGGAGATGTTGTTCTACTAAGACCTGATAGCGCGGGTGAGCTGGGGTTTCATGAATGCGGCGATCGTAAATAACAACTGCGTACCAGTCTGAGTTTGCGGGTTTATATTGACGGAAGTAAACAAAAATTTCCCCAAAAAGCCGTTCGTAAAATTATTCATCTTTGTAGGTTTGCAATTCCACAAAGTATAAAGGTTCATTTTCAAATCCCTTGACAGTAGAAAACAACCCGTCTAAACGAAATGATTGTTGTTTTATTTCCGGTGCAATAAATGTGTAGATATTGGGATTAGTATCAGGTTTGTCAATAAGTTCAAAAAATATCTGTGGTAGTTCTTTGATAAGTTCATAAAAAATTACATATGTTTTCATTGATGCTACTAAGTAGGTAGGAACAAATAAACCTAACTATGTAACGAAAAGTAAAAGCGGTGAAAACCTTGCGATTGCTTCACTCCACTTCGTTACGTTCGCAATGACATAGTTATAAATTTTCTCACCTACCTACTTAATGGCAAACTATGCAGTCGTTTTTCTTTGAATACAATACATTTTAGCTTTCTTAGGGTAGCGGCAATTCATGAATTGCCGCTACTTATGATATATATAGAAGTATTTTCTGTAATATTATGTCTTTCACCATTACAGATTTAGAGCAGCTACAAACCGATCATCCAGAATGGCAGATGGAGTTGGTAGAGGGGAAAATCATAGTTATTGGGCCATCAGATTACGAGTCAGAGGAAATTGGCACTCGGTTGAGTACCTTCTTGAATATTTGGGTAATGTCGCGCAAGCTAGGGCGAGTGACTGGCTCTAGCGCAGGCTTCATATTACCTAGAATAGAAGAGGACGACTCGGAAAAAAGAAACTTACGTGCCCCTGACGTGTCTTTTGTTAAGGCCGATCGATTGAAGAAGACCAAGCGCGACTTTGTAGAGTTAGTTCCAGACCTAATGGTTGAGATTAAATCTAAAAGCGATAGAATCAAACCGCTTGAAGAGAAGATTCAGCTATTCTTGCAACTTGGGTCTACAGTCGGTATATTGATTGACCCTGACAAATTGACAGTAACAGTTTATCGAATAAACCAAGCTCCAGTCGTGATGCAGAATGGCGACACCCTCACACTACCAGACTTGCTACCAGGTTGGGAACTGGCAATATTAGAGTTGTGGCCACCTGAGTTTGAATAAGGGACTTCCACAATCGAAGTTGAAAATCTATCTATATATAGTCAACTTAACGTTAAGAGGGCGGTTAGAAACCGCACGCCAGTCGCCTCAACGGGGGGAACCCCCGCACAGCGCTGGCTTGTCTACACGAGGCTTTACCCACCTTTCCTTGCGGAACGCTACGCGAACGTGGGTTAAGAACCCTTGATTTTGTATTAGTCCACGGAGGTGGACTAAGTTTTGTGTAGCCGCGAATTCCATTCGCCAAGGCTATAAATATAGTCAAAAATTTTTTGGCGGGGTGATATGAAAGCAAATGGGAGTGGGTAAGTTACATCTATAACACCCAAACACTTCCTACCCCCAGGAAAACACTTATGAAAACCGAACTAAAAGCCAAGTTTCTCCAACACATCCTCGCCAAGAAGAAGGGAGATGAGGGTTTTACACTTATTGAATTACTAGTAGTAATTATCATCATCGGTATTTTATCTGCGATCGCTCTACCTTCTTTCTTGAACCAAGCAAACAAAGCCAAACAGTCAGAAGCTAAAACCTACGTAGGTTCCATGAACCGCGCCCAACAAGCTTATTACCTAGAAAATAGTACATTTTCAACTACAATTGGTACTTTAGGTCTTGGTATTGCAACACAAACCATAAATTACCAATATGTAGCTGTTGCTGCAGACGCTAGTACAGTAAACAACCAAGCAATAGTAACAAGTGCTGCTGGCAAAGCGCCTCTCAAAGCCTATATTGGTGCTGTAGAGGTGACAACCCAACAAGCTACCAGTGAAGCTACTACCGTAGCTGTTTTGTGTGAATCTAAAGACGCTATGGTTAACGGTGGTGTAAATGCAAGTGCAGCTGGCGCTGCGATTACTTACACCGCTGGATCACCTACTTGTAGCAGCAGCTACGTCTCTTTGGCTAAGTAACCAACCAAGGACAAACAGTATATAAATTGTCTCTCAATCAGATATTTTCCAAAGTGGGTAGATGCTTCTATCCACTTTATTTCCGTTATGTAAGTCGTTCACAAATATATTCCTCATAGAATTTTCTCAGAGAATTACAATGATTACTGATATATGTAATTGGCAAAATCAAGCTGAACAATACTTCATTCAAGAAAAATATTCGCAAGCAGCACAGTTATATGAACAAGCAATAGTAATAGAACCAAATACCATCTCTTATTATTGGCATTTAGGGTTACTATTGCTATTACAAGGGCAAGAAGCAGAAGCTCAAATGACTTGGATGCTACCAATAACAGAGGCAGATGAAGAACAGTTACCAATTTGGATAAATGAACTATTTAAATTTTTGCAAGTAGAAGCGGAAAGACGCGAAATACTGGCGGAATATTCTCTAGCTTGGTTAATTCGCCAGCATCTACGGGAAATTAATCCTAGTTATATAAATAATTTACTTCAAATCCTTATACTTTCTATCAAATTGGAAAAGTTTGAAGAAATTGATAATTTGAATGAGTGGAGATTAATTGAAAGCTTAAATGCAAAAGAAAATATAGAAATTAATACCGAATTATTAATCCAAGTTTTAAAAGAATTATTAAATACTGTTCCCTTACATCCAATTAATCTAGATTTAATAAAAGCTAGTCTTCCTTATTTCTCTGATACTCATCAATGCTTCTCTATACTGCTTCCTGCCGCGATCAAAATTGGTCATACTTTGCGGCAGCCTTTACTAGCAGCGTCTCTGCTACAATTGCATTTACAATTGGAGCCAGATAATGTAGAAATTTTGCGGCACTTAGCGATTTTTTACCAAGACGCTCGTAATTATTCTCAAGGAATAGAGACAGCTAGATTGTGTTATTCCTTATCAGAAGGTTTGGCTGATAAAATTTTTGCCCTCCATTTGCTGTTAAGGGGTCTAATGACAGCAGGGGGATATTGGCAAGAGATATGTACAACTTGTCAAGAATTAGAAACTGTGTTTCAACAGTTTATTAAAGCAGAACGAATTCCTTTGGAAGAAGGAAGAATATTACGGTTACTGACCCCATCTTTTGCAATACCTCACATTAAAGACGCTCCTGCTGATTTTAGAGCTATTCATAATCAGGTAGCTGAAATTTTTAACTTTTATATTAAAGCTTTTGCCCAATCAGAAGGAAAAAATTATTGTCACAAAATTATCAATAATCGAGATTTATCTTCCCCTACCAAGAAATTAAAAATTGGTTATATATCTTACGCTTTAAGGAATCATTCTGTTGGTTGGCTAGCTCGCTGGTTATTTCAACATCATGACCGAGATAAATTTGATATTCATACTTATTTTGTTAACTACACATTAGTAAATGACTATATCCAAGAATGGTATCTAAGTCAGGCAGGAAAAGCTCGTCAATTAGGCATGAATGGTCTAGAAATTGCTGACCAGATATATCAAGATGAAATTGATATTTTAATTGATCTTGATAGCATCACTCTAGATATTACTAGTGAAGTGATGGCACTCAAGCCAGCCCCAATTCAAGTTACTTGGCTGGGATGGGATGCATCAGGCATACCTGCAATTGATTACTTTATCGCAGATCCTTATGTACTGCCAAATGATGCACAAGATTACTATACAGAGAAAATCTGGCGATTACCCCAAACTTACATAGCAGTAGATGGTTTTGAAGTTGGTGTCCCAACTCTTCGCCGCGATGACTTGGATATTCCTATGGATGCCATTGTATATCTAAGCGCCCAAAGAGGATATAAACGCCATCCAGAAACAACAAGGTGGCAAATGCAAATTATCA
The DNA here is from genome assembly GCF_036917935.1 of Nostoc sp. Classification (GTDB taxonomy): domain Bacteria; phylum Cyanobacteriota; class Cyanobacteriia; order Cyanobacteriales; family Nostocaceae; genus Nostoc. The sequence continues at coordinate 25,607 of NZ_JBALEL010000034.1, forward strand.
AACAAGTACCTAACAGCTACTTTTTGATTAAGGGACTTGCTGAGGAGGAAACAATTAAACGCTTCTTTTATCAAATTGCCGAAGAAGAAGGTGTAGATTGTTCTCGGTTAAGATTTTTACCAATGGTTTATTTAGAGTCAGTTCATCGTGCTAATTTAGGCATTGCTGATATTGTATTAGATACATTTCCCTACAACGGAGCGACAACAACCTTAGAAACATTGTGGATGGGTATACCCTTGGTGACGCGAGTCGGTGAACAGTTTGCAGCGCGTAATAGCTACACCATGATGATGAATGCGGGTATCACAGAAGGTATTGCCTGGACTGATGAAGAGTATATAGAATGGGGTGTGCGCTTAGGAAAGGATGAGGCTTTACGCCAGCAGGTCGCTTTGAAGCTGAAAGCATCCCGGCAAACAGCACCACTATGGAATGGCAAACAGTTTACCCGTGAAATGGAGAAGGCTTACAAGCAGATGTGGCAGAAGTATATTGAGGCAAAATAAGCTCGTAGTTAGGGTTTTAACCCTCAAATTAAATATTAATAAAGGCTCATATCTAGCAATTGCTGACGACGAGATTCAGTAGACCTCTTGCAAAAGTCCCCTAACACCCCACCCCCAACCCCTCCCCGCTCTTCGGGAGGGGAGACTTTGACGTAAGTCAAAGGCGGGGTGGGGTTCTTTTTTTGATTTATGCAAGAAGTCTAGTGTGTATATGACACTGATGCTCGTAACAAGCTGCTGTTAATAAATAAAATTGTTTATCTTGCACAGGATGTGGTGGAGAGTGGGGTGGATAACCCTGGCTTAAGCGATATTTAAGTAGTTCAACTTTTTGTTCTGTTGTGAGTTTGCGATATTCATACATATATTTTTAAGCACTAAAGAGCTTACTACAAACAATTCAAAAGTTCGTAGTGAGGACTTTAGTCCTCCTCCTCTGAAATGATAAATTAAGCACTTCAGTGCTTACTACAAACTTATTTAAGTAAGCAAACACTATTAATTACACAATGTCATTGCGAATGCAGCAAAGCGTAATGAAGCAATCGCCAGGGCTGGGATTGCTTCTCTACGAGACGCTCCGCGAACGCTCCGCTCGCAATGACTGTAAATATTTTTGTTCATCTACTTATAAAAGGCTTCTTAAGATGCGATCAAGCTATCTACATCGCAGAATGGGAGATTTTCTGCTTTCGCTTGGGCGATCGCCTGTTGATTATCTGTTGTTAAAGCAATTCGAGTATGAATTCTAGGTAAAAGAGTTTTCCATTGTGCATCACTTATCTTACCTAGCAGAGAAATTTCTGGCCCCTCAGTTATATCTACATCACCCTCCATGAGCAAATTCATGGTCAAAGACGATAAAAGCATATCGGCTTGTTCCTCAGAAACTTTGTGAGTATCTATCAGGAGAGTTATGTGACTTTTATCTGGGTGAGTAGTGAGAGTAGAAATAACACTTGCTAAATCTTGATATAGTAGGTCTTCTGCTTGTAACCAGTCTGGGAAAATAACTAGGTTAATATCTCCTAAGCGGAAATTTTGACTCAGAGTATCTGCAAGATATTTACTAAATAGTTCTTGGAAGAGGCTGGCCATTTTAGCTGAGTAAGCGCGGCTATCCAGAAAACTAGGATTACCTTGCATTTTCTCCTTGATTTGGGCGCTCTTTTGTTGGCGTAATTCAGGGTTATTGCCGAGTGCGATCGCTAACTGTATATAAGACTCTTCACTATCTGCAACTAAACCAGGTACATCGAGTGCTTGCACCATTGCAGCCCCCATTGCAGAGCGAAAACTAGTTCCACGTCTAGCAATTACTGGTAAATTAACCTGTAGTGGTTCTATCAAAGAAGTTGTTCCGGCAAATGGAAAAGAATCTAGATAAACATCAGCAATTCTAAAGTATTCTTTAACTTCTTCGCGCTTTGGCACTGGCTGAGGATCTAAAACTATTAATTGTTCTGCTGGTATTCCATCCTTTGAAAACACTTTAATTAAGTGATTTACAAAAGCTTTTTTAGGATAATTATTTGACCAATTTGGGCCAAATGGCAGAAGTACTAAAACAGAGTTAGGAACTCCATAAATTATTTTTGCCCAAATATCAATTAGTTCAGGGATGATTTTAAAGAAGTTAGCACCAGAGATAAAAATAACTGTTTCTTCAGATATACCCAAACTTTCTCGATCAACTTTGACAGTTATATTTTCTTCTTCATTACCATAACTAAAGCAATGAGCAGACCCTTCAAGTTTCAGCAACTTTTCTTGATATTGCTGTTCTACCGTTGGCGATGGATCGGTTAGCGTACCAGAAATGTAATAATCTATATGCCGCATTCCTGTTGTTACCACAGATCCGCCACTTGTGATTTGTATTCTAGCTAACCGATGCATTGATAAGAAGCAGATTTGATTGGTTACTGCCGTCACATTGGTAGCAATAAATAATATATCGAGATCATCAGCACGAATAATATTTACCTGTTCTTCTAAATTTTGTGGTAGTAGTTTAAAGAAGTTTGCACAGCTTTGACAATATTGCTCTAATTGATGACCAGTTTGATTAAGAGAGTACAAAACTACTTCAAAATCTCTACTGATATACTCATAAACAGGAAGATAAGCAAATGTTTCCGAACCAGGTAAAAAATGTGTTGCTAGGACACCCAAGCGAATTTTTTTTCTACTTATAGGTCTATCAGCAAATTCGTAATCTACCTCATAACCTTTAAGCTTCAGTAAAAACTCTATAATCTCTCCACGTTTAACATAAATATCTTTAAGATTATGCTCATTAAAATATAGGGGGATAAAATTAGCAATGGGCGCAAAATGATTAACTATTTCATTCCACAACTGAGAATCAGAGTTTTTGAATATCGATGTGTGTAAGTAATCAATCCACCCTTGGATATAGTAATAGTAATTCTTTGCATCACCCGGTTCTTGAAAATGGACTGGGGAAGAAAATAGGAATTGTAAATAATCCTGAAGTAACCAACGGGGTATGCGAGAGAGATCATGCTGTAATTGTAACTGGTCAGCGCGGCAATACAGCATAGCTGCTAGTAAATTCTGGATTGCTTTTGGCTGCTCAAAACCTTGAGATATACTTTTAACTATATCATTAGCAAAAATCTGTTCTTCACTGGTCAGATTTTCATATTTGATGCTACTATTCACTAACATCTTATGTGTTTTACCTAGCAGACCCACATACATATTTGTTATCTGCTCATCTGAAATATTCAGACATTCTTCTGCTATTTGTTTTCGCAACTGATGCAACTCTGCATTTTGTTCACTCAAAGTCGCGTATCTATAAAGAGCTTGTTGTCTCGTTGCTTGAGGATATCGTGTATCACTGTAAATTGTCTGAAAAAGTTTTTGATAATCTAATAAAATCGCATCCTTTAAAGCAACATTTCGACGAGTTTGTTGTTGTGGGTGTATCCTAAAGTGGGATAAAACTTTGTCAACAAAACCGATTTTATATTGGCTCATAATTCTGAGCCACATTTCTAAATCCACAAGTTGACAAAATTCAGAATTAAATAATCCTACTTTCTCAAAAACATCTTTTCTAATTAGTACTGTGCTTGGCTCTCCAATTTTATTAATTGGACTGTCAAGTATATTTTGATCTAGTAAAAGTTGCTGTCCTGATTGAATTGGCTTTAATGTTGACCAAGCTTTGTATACATCTTTAGCTTCGTGATACATTAAAAAGTTTGAATCATAGACGGTGTTGCCAGTATTAGTGAAGAGTGTTCGCGGTGAGAAAACTAAACCTATCTCTTCATCTTGTTCAGCCAAATTAACCATTTCTTCAATAGCATTTGGCTCTAATAAATCATCTTGAAATAAAAACTTTATATATTTACCTTTAGCTTGAGAAATACAAAAATTCCAATTTTGAGCTAGTCCATATTGGCTATGTTCAAGAATTGAGAAATTAAAGTATAATTTCTGGTTAAATAATTTAGCAATCTCAACTGTTATATCAGTAGAATTATCATCAGATAAAATAATTTCTATATTTGGATAGGTTTGGTGTAACACGCTATTAATAGCTTCTGCAATAAATTTTTCACCATTATAAGTAGGAATACAAATACTAACCAACGGCTGTTCTTCTAATAAGTTAGCTTTCTTGTAATCAGTTTCTTGCTGTAATTTATTTAATTTTTGTTCATTTAATACACTAGCTAGTTGTTGAGAGTATAAATTTATGGATGTATTTATAATTGCTTGATATTGAGAACTAAGATTATGCTTTATAGTCTCAAGCATTCTAATAGTTTCTTTGATTTGCGATTCTCGGCTTTTACTAGACCATACTCCTTTGGGATGAACTCTATATGCTGCCATCACTTCATCAATATATCCGATTTTTCCATGCTGTGCATTTAAGATATGGAAAGTCCAATCTCCCATACTTTGTTCATAAAACCAAGCGGGAAACTCTTGTACTAAACCAGCACGGTACATTACCGAAGGAGTGGAAATAAAGTTGTTTACTAACAAATTTTCTATAGTAGATGTTTTTGGCTGATTGTGTAGAAAAATCCCAGGTGAGTGACTGTTATCTTGCCAAAATACTAATACATTGTGAAAACATATAACAAAGTCTAGGTTTTTATCTAAAAAATCTACTTGTTTTTGTAGTTTTTTACTTGAAGTCCAGTAATCATCACCTTCTAATATTGCTAGATACTTACCTTGACAGGCTTTAAATGTATTTAAAAAATTTTTGTGCGCCCCCAAGTTTACATCTGGCAGTAATAAGCGAATTTTGTCCGAATATTTTCTTTGGTAATCAATTACAATTTGACGTGTATTATCTGTAGAATAATCTTCGCCTATCACAAGTTCATATTCAAAATCGACTTTTTGCATCAATACACTTTCTATTGCTTGAGCAATAAAATTTTCATGGTTATAAGTAACCATTAAAACACTTACTTTCATACTTTTACCTCTAAGATATAAATTTTAGATGTGTGAATAATAACGGACTTTGGAAATTTCACAACTATTTGCAACGACTAACTTGATAATTTGACAAATTTTGCTAATATCTTCTGGTTTTAATGCCGTGCCTGTTGGTAGACAGAGTACTCGATTGACAAGTTTTTCAGTTTTAGGTAGTAATAGCCTATTGTAAGGAAAATAAGAACGATAAGGTTCCATATTATGGCAACCTGGATAGAAGTACTTTCGAGCAATAACATTTTCAGCTTGTAATATTTCAACTAAATAATCTCGGCTTATACCAAAATCTTTTTCATCAATTTCTAAAACAATATACTGATAATTACATTTTTGTGTTTTGTCATAAGCAATAAGTCTCAGTCCAGGAATACTCTGCAATTCTTGTTTATATTGTTGGTAATTACGATAATTGATAGCCACAAACTCTTCTAAACTTTCAAGTCCTGTCAAACCCATTGCCGCTGATGTTTCATGCATTTTCCCGTTTGTACCAATATAGATAACGTTATCCATACCGACAAAACCAAAGTTAGTCATTAGGCGAATTTTTGCAGCTAATTCATCATTATTAGTCACAATTGCTCCGCCCTCAAATGTGTTCAAAAATTTAGTAGCATGGAAGCTAAAAACTTCGGCATCTCCAAAGCTACCAATCATACGCCCTTGATGTGAACAACCGAAAGCATGAGCCGCATCAAACATTAATTTTAAGTTGTGGCTACGGGCAATTTTATTTAAAGCCTCCACGTTACAGGGACGACCCCACAAATGAACGCCAATAATGCCTGTAGTACGTGGGGTTATTAATTGCTCTATTTGCTTTGGATCGATGTTATGGGTTTTAGGATCAATATCACAAAATACAGGGGTAATTTCTTGCCATTGTAGAGCGTGTGCAGTTGCAATAAAGGTAAAAGAAGGGACAATAACTTCGCCTTTTAAACCCGCAGCGCGGATGGCTATTTCTAATGCTACTGTAGCGTTACAGCTAGCAATGCAATGCTTTACTCCGACAAATTCAGCAATGCGTTGCTCAAATTCTTGTACATAAGGTCCATTGTTTGTTAGCCATCTTCTGTCTAAAATGTCATTGATGCGATTAAGTAAGCGATCGCGGTTTCCAATATTAGGACGACCAACGTGTAATTTTTCTGTGAAGGTTGGTATACCAGTAAAGATAGCTAAATTATTCAATTGTTGTTTCATCTGAAGCATTTTTTAATTTTGTATTTGGAAAAACTTTAGAAAATATTTTAAACAAATCACTATAGGATGTTTTAAAAGTAAGGGTCTTTGATATATTAAAAAGCGAAAGTTATTTCTGCGGTTTATTCCATAACTTTGGCGTAAAGCACTGTTTCTTCTGAATGTATCGTGTAATGATCTATGTACAACTGGTAGCCAATATCTAAACTATGGATAAAAAGAGGAATATCAAAAATATCATTTGGTCTATGATATATAGAAATAGCAAGTTTTGGACGGAACTTACGGATAGTTTCTACAGCCCCATGTAAGGCACTTAACTCAGCACCTTCAATATCCATTTTAATAAAATCCACTCTATCTATACTTTTTTCATATACAAGTTGATCAATTGTGGTAGTAGCTATAGGTATTTCGGATGGAGTGTTACTAATATTTGCACCAGGTCCTTCGCCATGTAAATAAAGCTGAGTTTCTGAACTATCCGTTAGAGCATAATCACTAATAACTACTCTTTCTGCTAAATCCTCATTCTGCATCAAGTTGTAGCAAAATACATCGAAATTATGTGGCTCTATTTCAAACGAAAAAACTTTTCCTTCTGAACCAATAGTTGATGCAAAAGCTATTGCTGTATCACCAAAGCACGCACCAGCATCAATCACATAATCTCCTGGCTCAGGACAGATTTGAACATTATTTCTACTAAAGTAATACTGCTTGAACAAAAATGTCCAAGCTACATTGCCCGACCAGCAATCAATAGTAATATGTTGATTTTCAAAGCTAACCGCATACTTCTGCAATTCACCAAAAATACCAGAGTAATCTACATCAGATTCTGAAACTATCATCTCCCTAGCTTTCTGTCTGTCTCGCCAGTGTTGTTCATTATTAGTAGGTAATTTAAAGTGTAGATGTCCTACTAGTCTGAAAAGTAATAAGTTTGTTAACCAATTCTTAGACTCAGAATCAGCTAGAATTTCGTGAACTTGCTGAAGATTTTCCTGATTTTGGAAAAGAAACTTAAGATAATAACTGTATGAGTCTATAAAAATCTGCCTGTTGGTATAATCCTTTGATAAGGTTTGAAATCTCTCATAATCCCAGTTATTTTCCTGAAAATTATGAATATTTACATAAAAAGCATGGATAATATCATCGATAAATTGGGACATAATTTTGCTGTTACTATATTTCAAATGTTTCAATTTGACTCAGTTATGATAAATAAATAATCACTACTTGAACTTGTAATTTATCAAAATTTGCTATTGCTACGGTCAAAATTATAGGAGTGTTCCTTGTTATTAGATTACCCACAACTTCTTAAAAAATATCATTTTAAAATTGCTTTACTTTTTTATATCATGTATTCATACTATTTATTATTGTTTTGAATATCTTTATTATAATTACTTCTAAGAATCGCCATCACAAAAGTGTTATGGTAGCTGCCATTTTTATAAACTGCCTCTTCCAACTTTCCTTCTACAAAAAAACCAACTTTTTCATACATTCTAATAGCTCTAGTATTTTGCTCAAGAACATAGAGATAAATACGGTTAAGATTCAAATCAATAAAAGCGTGCTTAATAATTTCTCGGCACACTGCTTCTCCAATACCTCTAGACCAGTAATTCTTATTACTGATAACAATTGAAAATTCAGCAGAACGGTTAATCGATTGAATATTTGTTAAATAAACATTGCCGATAAGATTATTATTATCTGATTCAATAATAGAAAGTCTAACATTTTTATCTCTATTATTAAGATAGTTTTGATACCAATTCTCATCTACCTCTTCAGAAATATAAAGAAAATTACACCCAAGTAAATTGATAATATCATGGTCATTTCTCCATGCATTAATTATTTTTAGATCCTTTTTGGAAATCTCTCTCAACGTGAACATTCTTAGTTCCTTAATAGTTCTTTTATTGATTTAATTACATAATCTAGGTCATCAATCTCATATCTATGATCTATTGGAAGTGCAAGTAATTTTTGCGTTAAATCGCGTTCAAAATCAAATCCTTCTAATCCTCTATGCATTGTATCTTTCCATAATATTGGAATAAAAATATTTTGATCATATAATAGGTTTTTATCTATTCTATTGTTGACTAAAAGAGGATAATAGTAAGGAATAGCATTAGTTGCTAAAGGCAAATTAAATTGATTAATTTCTTCAAAGAATGAATGATAATAATTGAAGTGATGTCGACGCTTTTGAGCAACATTTAAATAATCAATACTAGCAAGTAAATATTCAGAAATCAGTGATATCTTTTTAATTTTATCATCCAAGCCCTTTTCATATTCTATAAATTCTTGATATGCTTGTTTCTGCTTACCCAATAAACGATTTAATAAATGATTACAACTCAAATCAGTATTCCTTTCATAGTCAACAGGAATATCATAAGGAGTATAAAGATATCCTCCATCTGGCACACCAAAAAACTTTCTTGCAGAATTAAAAGACCAAGCTTTACTATTTTCTTTATCAAAGAATGCTTGAGTATTATCAATGATAATTCGATCATTATACCGATTAATTAGGGCTTCAATAAATTTGCCCTTTAGTCCAAAATAATTGATATAAATTAAATACTCATTTTTTTTTAATTTCACATCTTCACTAGGTTCTAAATTTATATTAATTGAGTAAAAGCTATAGGGAGTTTGATTCGTTTGAATCGGCTTCAACAAAGCATTACAGCTGTAAAAAGGTATCCATATTCTCTCGGCTTGAATGTGTTTAAGGATGAGATTTAGGCAAGCTCTTCCATTACTAAGAGCAATTGCATTAGAATGATAGCTGCAATCTTTATTTTGAATTTCTAACTCAAAAAAACCTCCAATTGGTTTTACTCTAGACTTCATCTCAATCTTTAAAACCTCATATAAATTTATACTTATCTGAATAGGTATGAGTCTTATACGTGCTATTTATTAAATGAAATATATATTTAGTCACTTATCTTTCCTCTTCATAATCAAAAAAATATAAATATTTTTGCATTCATATTAAATCATATTCATTCAACATTTTTTGAACTTTTTGTTTGTCATTAAACATTAAAACATCAATGATTGAAAGCCAAGGAACAAACTGATTATCAAATTGACTATATTCGACAAATCTTGGCTGAAGGAATGACAACTTTATATCATTTTTTTTAAAAACCTCTCTTGAATACAATTTCTCTCCTCCAATTGAATTTATGTAATGGTCAGACCCTAAACACTTGTTTATACTGATAACCCGTTCTTCCCCTTTCAAGGTATTGTCTTTATTAAGTTCCGAAGAAAAATAAACTTCTGTACTCATATCTAAATAATCACAAATGATCTTTAGGCTATGTGTTATCATTCGTGAAATATTCATTTCATCTACAGATAAAATACTATCTAATAGTTTTTTAATGTTTGAGTAATAAGGCGCTTTTCTATAAGATAACTCCACTATATTTAATAATCTTCTTCTTTCTTTATCAAAATTTTCTGTAAAAAACCTCTGATTGATGTTCAAAAAAGCAGAATCATTTTTTATGCTTAATGTAAAGAGGTAAGCTTCTCTATTTAATAGAATTCGGTTTCTATTGATCCAGCCTCCTTTTATGTACTGTACATCATCATGAATTACAAATTTGTCTGCTATATTTATAAGCTGAAAATACCCTAGATACGGAAATAAGTACGGCTGCATTATAGTAATCTTCATAAATAGACCTTCGTTTAGACCAGTGAGGCATAAAAAATAGACCTTGCTGATAAGATATGTAACCTATTAGATACGACCTTTTTCGCAAACCATAAAAATGCTAGCGCAGAGATCAGGGTATTGCATTCCTAATTTGTAGCAACCTTCTAGATATGAGTCTGAAATTATGTCAGTACTTAATAATTTGTCAAATTGAAAGTTGGCTAATGCTTTGAAAAATATACCGCCTCGATGAACAATGTTAAGACCAGCATCAATAGTATCTTTTTCTAAGCTATCAAAAGCGTAAGTTTTTCGATGTCCATGAGCAAACTCTGCCTCAGTAACTGCCGTATTGTGAGAAATAAGACCCATCTTAACGGCAATTTGCCGAGATGGAGCATTCGCATTGGGCACAGCTAAGAAAAGTAGTCCCTGGTCTGATAACCATGAATTAATTTTACGTAGAATGAAGACCGGATCATCTAAATGTTCAAGCGTATGAATTAGAAAAATAGCATCGTACTTATCTTGTAATTCCACTGTTTCAAAGACTGAGTTAATGAATTTAACCTTATATCCCACACGATTTCTTACATATTCTACTAACGTGTCAGCAGCTTCAACAACGGTGATATCTGTGAAGTGATCGATCAGCATCTCAGTAAATTCTCCTTGAAAGCAACCTAATTCTAATGCCTTACCTGATAACAAAAATGGTAGAAAAGAGCGCAGCATATAGCGTCTTAGGAGTTTGTCAAAGCTATACTCATACTTGTTGTCGGGGTCATTAGTATTAAAGGTTGAATATTCTTTATTATAATTTCTCATAGTAACTCTCTCTTTATATTGGTTGTGATGTATTAATAAATTAGCCTTGTCCTGGTTTGTAAAATCTCTTTTCTGGGGGTTGATACCATTCTTCCAAATTGGTTGGAACTAGGGCATTATATCCAAGTACCTGCTTCATTTCTTCCGATAAATGGGTTCTATAGTCATATCCAAAATATCGAGGTAAATCCAACTGTTGTTTGACAAAAGGCTTAGTAAAACACAGTGTAAGAGCGCGTCTGGGGTCATCCGTCTGATTGGTTCCTGCCGCGTGCCAAAGGTTCGCATCAAAAAGAACGATGCTACCACTTTTTCCAACAGCGCGACTGGAATTTTCGTAGAATAATTTTTCCGATGGACGGTCAGCTACATAATGTCCTCCATTCATAAAGTAAGTTGCACCATTTTCTAGTGTGAAATCATCCAGCATGACAATCATCTGAAGCATCAATTTTAGGTTTCCTGTGAAACTGCGAACATCTCGATGAATATTCAAAAGATAAGAAGGGCGATTCTTAAGATTATTTACACCACCAAAAATATTCAAAATGTAATTGCCACAAAAGTAATGTGTTATTGTTTGTTTCAAATACATTCGCTCTAAAAACTCCATAAAGCTATCGCCCAATCCTAAGAGGTGATTAATCGTCCCATCAGTATTTTGTGCTACACCATTCTTGATTTGAATCTGACGAGCTATTGCATTTGCTTTATCGAGGTCTAGCCTCAACCTTTCAACTAATTGATCATCAACAATATTCTCAAATAATACCCATCCTTGTTTTTCAAGTTCTTTTCCTGCTAATACAGATGAAAAGAGATAAGTTTCATTATTGACATACTCACTTTGAGAGTTGGAAGACATATCATACTACCTTTAGAGGTTGACCAATGCGCCCCATTTTTATTGAGCGGCGACGCCATTACCCTCTTGCTTCTTAATCTGCTCTAATACAACTTTGTAATCTTGCCGATCAGGGTGCAACTTTACCAGCTTCTCTAAAGGTGCGATCGCACCTTTAGTATCCTTCAATTGCAACCGCAGTACAGATAGTTTCTCTAAAGCAAGTTGGTTTTCTGGTTCCCGTTGTAAAACCAACTCGTAGCCCCGCGCCTGTTGCTGTAATCCTGACTCAGGAGAAGGAGATGCAATTGCTGGCTTGGGTTGACTAGCCTGTTGAATTGCCGGAATGATTGCAAATACCGTAGAACCAAAAAACGAGAACATCGACACGATCATGACAATCTTTTGTCGCCGCTGAATCTGCTTTTTGCGGGTAATTAGGTATTCTGCATCCGAACTAGCCATGCCTCACATACTTGCTGTGGTAAATACTTAGGTATCAGCAAGCCTCCCGTTCTGAGGATACCCATCTGCTCAACAGAAACTAACATCCTCGCTAAAAATTTTTTACACAAACTTCAAACGATCGCTCTGAACACGAGGCAACTTTATGCTAAACCCATACTGCACCGACATTTTGCCGTAGTTTACCGCCGTAGGCATCGCTCCCATACCTCAAAGCTCCAGGTTTTATTCCCTCAGCAAAACATTAAAATTATATAAAGATTTGCAATTAATTTGCCTAAAGCCAGATGTTTGCGATACTATAAACAACGTTTAAATCAACAGAAAGAGTAGACGTTTCTACTCAATCACAAATTTCCCTCTCAGTCAAAAACTTTCAAACTAGCCCGTGTCTTATGGGTTCTTCAACAAGCAAGTATATTTTTCGTGATTCAAACAAATAGAATTTTCCCAGTCGTCCTCAGTCACACTACTTAGTGGAACTTCCCTGAGGAATAATTATTCTGCTTGGCGTCCACAATAGATATCTTACAAAAGGTAGTGTTGCACCCTTGTGGAAAAAAGGTAAAGGTAAAGAAGAAAAACAAAAGGGGCAAAGGTTAAAGGAAAAAGGGGAAACAGAAACATCCCTTACCCCCTTCAATCCCTTAACCCTTATCCCTATACTTTTGTCTGGCTTCTGCAAAAGGTTTAAGGACTGCTCGGTAAAATCGGGGTTTTCTGGTGGTAATTACCGTACAAAACCGAATTTACCAGTAACTTAGTAGAGTTTGTTATGGTATAGTTAAAAAGTTAAGACTAGCTTTACCAAATTAAACCACTCTACGGCCCGGCAACAATTGCAGAATGGGAAGCAGTTTTGATTAAGTATTTACCAACAAAATCTGAATTCAATCGAGAGTTATGACTCAGCAAGTGATTCACCCAATGGTGAAATTGCAGCGCAACGTGCAATCACTCATAGAATCGAATATTATCAAGCCAAGCGATAGCATCTGGAAAATCGCTTTGCTCTACGGTAATGAATGGCAGCACTGGAAACAGGAACTGCAAGACTTTGGCTTTAGTATGCAAGACCCAGTTAGTGAATTGCTAGCTGTAGAAACTTGGGATGAAGAGTAGGCAATAGGGAATAGGGATTTTCAATATTCCTAACTCCCTACTCCCCACTCTCTAAACTTTGCAAGCAGCTAAAGCCGCAGCTAACTCCTTTGCATTTTGATAGCGATCGCGTGGCAATGGTTCTGTAACGCGATCAATCACATCTCTTAATTGGGAACTAATGGTGGGAACTTTTGCCACATCAAACCTGAAGTTTCGCCCTCGTTGGCGGTAATACTTGAACGGGTTTTCGCCTGTGAGCAGAAAAATCAGCGTTGGCCCAATGGCATACAAATCAGATTGAGTCAAAGGTTGTCCTCGTTCTTGTTCAGGAGCGCAGTAACCTTCTGCACCAATTCGAGTACCGGGCGCTGTGCCAATTTCCTTAACTGCGCCAAAATCTAGCACCACTATGCGATTTACTGAACTTCGCACCATTAAATTGGCGGGTTTAATATCGCGGTGAATCAGTGGAGGGCTTTGGCTATGAATATATTCTAAAATATCGCAGGTTTGGATCATCCAAGCGATCGCTTGGTTTGGTGTCACTGGGCCAGTGGTATAGACACGTTTCTCCAAATCTTGTCCGTGGATTAGTTCCATTGCCAAGTATTTTTTTCCGTCTTCTACAAAGAAGTCATAATACTTGGGAATTCCAGGATGGTTAAGGGATTTGAGAGTGTACGCCTCTCGCTCAAATAACTCTTGAGCTTTGACAATTTTCACCATATCAGCATTCATTTGCTTCAACACTAGCAGTTGTGGCATACCCGCAATCAGACCAGCCTCATCCCAAGCGAGATAAGTAGTACCCATACCTCCTTGGCCGAGAGTTTGCAACACCTGATAATGGCGAATTCTCTGTTGGACAGAGAGAGGTTGACCGCAGTGGATGCAAAACAGATTTTTTGGGGAGTTGCCTTCGTGCGTGCAAGTGGAGGATGAATTTGCCAGATTTTTTGCTGAGTAAAGTGTCTCGGCGGCGTTTTCTTCTGTCCCTTGCATTTGTGGCGATTGTGGCGATCGCAAACCAGTTTCCAGTACTGTTACCTCCTGAATTTGGAATTGCAGTATTGGGCCTCCCTGTGCCAATTGCAAAAGGGAATTATCTGGTAACGGACTCTGAATTACAAGGATACCGTTGAGAAAAGTCCCATTTGTACCCTGACTAATCAGTTGCCAAGCATCGCCATTGCTAGCCGAACCAACTTGTCTAAGTTCTAGATGATGCCGCGAAACTAAACTATCAGTTAAAACAACGTGATTATCTGCCGCTCGACCAATCCGAATTATGGAGGAGTTCTCAAAGCACCACTGCTGAAGGGGCGTTTTCTGTTGCGGTTCTAACAGGGTCAGACTAACCACAATACAACCTACAAGGTAAGAGGATCAGGGATTAGGGAAGGTGGGGCCCCCTCTGGGGATAAGGGGTAATGGGGATTAGTGATTGGAGAGTAGAAAAATTATTTCCCAGTTCCCAGTCCTCAATCCCTTAATTTTCAACTTTCCAGATTTGGGCGTACTTTTGCCCGAATAAGTATACCAGTAATATTGTCGTGACCGTTGTGTTGATTTGCCAAATCAATTAAATCTGTAACGCCCCGTTCTAGGTTAGCGCTAGAACTAAGTAAGGGTTCTAAGTGAGTCTGCCAATGGGTTTCTAGTAAATCATTATCTGATAGACCGTCCGATGCCAACAGCAGAAGAGTATCTTCATTGATATCGAAAAAGCCTACGTCGGGATTAATCGAGTTTTCATCACGAGGCCCCAAGGCTTGGGTGAGTTGGTAGGCATCTGGGCGGGCGTAAGCTATGCTTGCTTCCACTCCTCGGTTAATTTCCCGTTGCCCAACTTCGTGATCTACCGTGACTTGTTCTAGTCCCTGCTTGCGCGTCAGGCGATAGAGACGGCTATCTCCCACATGAGCGACTACTGCTTGAGTATCTTGAATTAAAAGCATTACTAAAGTTGTACCCATGCGCCCAACTCCAGAACGGGCATCTTGTTGATTGAGCTTGTAAATCGCCTCATTAGCTAAATACACTGCCTCACGAATGCTATCTTCTGTTGGCAGCTGGTTGGCAATCCAGTGTTCTTGAAAGTATTGCCGTAGGGTGTTGACTGCTAACTCGCTGGCTATCTCACCGCCAGCGTGTCCACCCATACCATCACAAAGAATATACAAACCATGCCCTTCTAAGACTCTACTTTTGGGGAACTCCAGTTTATGAATTTTGGTTTTAATGCCAAAGTAGTCTTCGTTATGATGACGTTGACGCCCCACATCTGTGCGCCCTGCATCTTCTAAGCTACTTAACTGCATCGCCAGCACAACAGTTGGCATATCATCAATTTTGCTAATGATATCTTCTGACTCATCTGATTGCGGGATAGTGGACACAGCAGTATTTTTCTCCTTTATTGGGGGCAAAGTTGCGCTTGCTAGTGCTTCCAGTTCAATAGAGATTTCCTTCAAACGCGATCGCAATTGTGCGATCGTCTGAATCTTACCTACCTCTAAATCCCCCAACATCTGGACTACAGAGCCAAATTGAGTCCGTTGAGATTGTCTAAATAGCGCTTGCCAAACCCGTCCCAAAGCTTGGATAGTTAATGGCTCCTCTAGAATGGCAGATGTTTGGGTTTGGGCATCTTCTGGCGACTCCGTGGCAGGCTGAGAATTCGATGATTCCAGATACAACCTTTGTAGCGCCAACGTTTGGTCTTCATCCAATCGCAAATTCGACAAATCTAACAGGCTTTGACGACAATTTACTGGTTCCAATACTGCCCAAAGTTGGGTCATTTCATAACACCAGTGTAAAATTTTTAACGAACTGGTTGTTTCTTCTTGCCACAGGTCGAGTAAATGCTGCCAATCCGAGCGGTTTTCGATTATTAATACCTGTATATCACCTTGCTGCCATGCGTCGTGAATCGGAGGTATCCCCCGCTCACCTTGGGATTGTAAGGCAATATAAAGTTTAGCAAGGCGAGGAATTTCACTTGCTTCCACTGATGGCGTTAGCAAATCTGATTCCTGACTTGCTAGTATTGCCTCAATGGGTGATATTTGATACGGCTGGCAGTCTAAAACTCTCGCACCCACATCACTAATAATGGCGGTTTCCGTTTGGGCAGGTAGCGGATCTAACAATTGATAGCGTTCTTGGGAGTCTAAATAGGAGCCTAATGTAATCTGAGAAATAGGAGATGAGGAGGCTATTGCTTGCTCATCTCCCTCACCTCCCACATCTCCTACATTCCCTATTTCTCTCAAAGCTTCCCCAGTCGTTTCTTTAGCAATAATTGCCCAAAACACTGTTCCACATTCTGTATCACAGTTATGACAACGTAGTGCATTCACCGGTACATCATCGGTACTGCATTCAGGACAGACCTTGTGAGTCAGGGACGTGCCACAGTTTTGACAGAATTTGTTGCTATTGGGGTTTTCAAATTTACACTGAGGGCAAATCAGCATAGTGGAAGTTCCTTTATTCCCGTTCGTTCCAAGGTGCTTCTAGCCACTAAGATCCAAGGTGCCACAATTGGCTGTCCCTGACTACAGTAGATTGTAGTTTTTCAATGAATTTTGGTGGCAGTATTAATTGTGACGCATATTAGATAAATATTTCATATATTGGCAGGCAATTCCTTATAAATTGGGCATAGGGCATGGGGAATGGAGAAGATGACGGGGATATGAGGGCAGAAGAGTTTCTCTAATGCCCAATACTTCTCTACCAGAGGCTGCGCCAATGCCCTATTGTCAAGAGTCTGGTAATTGTGGAGGTTCTGCGTCAAACCATTTTTGATAAATTTGCTTGTAAGTGCCATTGGATAACAAAGTCGCCATACCTTTGTTAATTGCATCCAAATGGGGAGAGTCTTGAGGTGTAGCAATCCCATAGTATTCTTGGGTAAGCAGAACGAGCTAGAAATCTGACACCATCAACCTATGGTACAGAGTTAACCAAAATCATCACTGTCAGCTTTGCCTACAGTCTAGCTGACCCAATTCTTTTTCCCCATGCTGACTTGGCTGCTACAAGTGCTGCTGTGCTGGCACAAAAGGCTGCGATCGCTCTCAATTACGGGCCACCTTCAGCCCAACTTTATGAGCAAATTATCCTCTGCTTGTAGGCTCAAGGAATCGCTGC
This sequence comes from Nostoc sp., assembly GCF_036917935.1. Classification (GTDB taxonomy): domain Bacteria; phylum Cyanobacteriota; class Cyanobacteriia; order Cyanobacteriales; family Nostocaceae; genus Nostoc. The sequence continues at coordinate 42,939 of NZ_JBALEL010000034.1, forward strand.
CGATCGCGATCGCGCCATCTAAATTTACAATTTTGTCAACTTTAAAAAATTTGCTCCAAGCGCTGGAAATCGCGCTGCACTTCATACCAGAGACTTTTATTATGAGGATCTGTTTTCAAAGCTTTTTTGAGATAAATTCTGGCTTTAAGTAGTTGTTTTTCGGAAATTAGTGCCCGTCCCCAAATTTGATAGACGATCGCTAGCCATTGACGAACTTCTGCATCTGTTGACAAACGCTCTGCTAAAGCTTCCGCCAGGGCGATCGCTTGCGGAAATCGTCTTTCTTGCAAAAATCGCTGCAATTGCTCATAAGTTTTCCACTTCAGCCGTTCTTCTATTTCCAACAGATTCGGCGGCTTTGGTTTCTCTGGTTGTTGGCTTGTCACCGTTGTTACTGGTGTTTTCTGCCACTGCGTTGCTTTGGCGTCATCACGTCTAGACGTTGACACCTGACTTGAATGTGCGCCAATTTCCTCTGGTAGTACTACCGTCAGCAGGAGTTTGTAAGCCTCTGTCAAGGCAATAAACTTATCTTTGGCTTTGTTGTCATCTGGGTTGATATCGGGATGATATTGCTGCGCCAGTCGTCGGTAAGACGCTTTGATGTCAGCAAAAGAAGCTCCCGATCTTAAACCTAGTAAACGGTAGCAATCTCCAAGATCCATCTCGATCTATCAGCTATCGAATATTTAGCTATCGGCTATTATCTGTCAGTATCAGCTTCAAGCCTGGACTATTAATGATAAGGGCTAATTTTCTATTTTAAAGTTCAATCTTGACAGTTTGGCTAGAGGAGGGGAGTGGGGAGTTAGCAGTTAGGAGTTAGAATTCTTCGCCTGCTTCCTCATCCCCCTACTTTCAATACACTTCGGTTAAGCATTCTTCACTTTCCTTGTGGTCTGGGGATTGGTTTTGGGGTAAGGGGTAAAGGATGTATTCAAAACCTTTACCCTTTCCCCTTTCCCCTTTAACCGAACCGTATTGCCCCTATTCCCTAGTCTCTACTCCCTACTCCCCTGTTACTACGGAGGTTCGTTCTTCAATCACACGGTCAATTAAACCGTATTCCTTAGCCTCTTGAGCAGACATGAAAAAGTCACGATCCATATCTTTTTCAATTTTTGCTATGGTCTGACCGGTTTTATCGGCATAAATGCCATTGAGCTGGTGACGAATCCGCAGAATCTCTCTAGCTTCAATTTCGATATCGGTTGCTTGTCCACGGGTGCCACCTGAAGGCTGGTGAATCATAATCCGTGAGTGAGGCAATGCTAACCGTTTGCCTTTGGTGCCAGCTGCCAGCAGAAAAGACCCCATTGAAGCAGCTAAACCGACGCAAATAGTCACTACATCTGATTTGATATGTTGCATGGTATCAAAAATAGCCATGCCAGATGTAACCATCCCACCGGGGGAATTGATGTATATATAAATATCTTTACCTGGATCATCTGAATCCAGATACAGCATTACAGCGATAATTTGATTGGCTATTTCATCATCAATATCTCGCCCCAAAAAAATAATCCGTTCCCGGTAAAGGCGATCGTAAATGCTAATCCAATCTGTATATTGTCCACCGGGCATCCGGTAAGGAACTTTAGGAACGCCTATAGGCATAATTTACTCCGTTTTTAATAATTTGCAGACGGTAGGAGAGTTAGGAATAACTCATAACTCCTAACTTAATAACTCAGCACGGGCTAAACGCCCCGCTATCGCTAACAGCACTCACTAAAGGACACTGGCAGGGAGTGGGGGATTTGCGAGTTCTTCTTTCTCAAAAACTCGGTCAATCAGACCGTATTCCTTCGCTTCGTAGGGTGTTAAATATAACAACCGATCCATGTCTTTAGTAATTTTTTCTGGAGGCTGTCCAGTGGTGCGATGCAAGATATCAACTAATGCCCCTTTATTTACCAAAACTTCCCTAGCGCGAATTTGAATATCCGTTGCTTGACCTTGGGCGTAGCTCTTGGGCTGATGCAGGATAATCGAGGAGTGAGGTAAACTAGCGCGGCAACCTTTTGTACCAGCACTGAGGAGCATCGCTGCCATACCCATCGCGGAACCGACGCAGATGGTGTGGATCGGAGGTTTGATATATTTCATGGTGTCAAAGATGGCGAAGGCTTCGGTTTCAAAGCCAATGGGTTCGCCACTGTAACCGGAAGTGCCGGTGGAATTGATATAGATTTTAATTGGCTTTTCGGGGTCGTCGGATTGCAAAAACAGCAATTCGGCCACGATTAATTCGGTGACAGCAGGCACCAGTGGCATCCCAATATAGACAATTCGCTCCTTCAATAAGAGGGAAGGTAAATCTGGCGGCGGTGTCCGGTAAAAGTTATCGCCGTAATATGGGGCTTGAACAGCCTTGATTGGGGAAATGTCCATAGCAACTGATCGCCTGAAACTATGCCGTTAACTGTAATACATCCTAGCGCGATGCTAGCCTGACTCAAGGTGCGGATTTCTCCCTAATGCTGAAGGCGGCTTCGCATCTGCCAATGCTTCGCTTCTAAGATATTCTGATTTTGACACTTTTAGGTCTAAAGACACTGAGATTCTTTAATCAACGAGCCAACTTGCTCAGGCAGGATTACTCCAACCCAAGTAGAGGTTAATTCTCCTAAAGCTTGACACTCCTCGACCGTCGCGGACGAGGATTCTTTAATCTAAGACATGACTTGCTCAATCAGGCTTTCACCAGAAAGAGTAGAGGTCTTATCTCCTAAAGCGTTGCTTGCGTCTAGCGCAAAGGTTCCTGTATGCCCTACAGTACCCAATCCTCGATTAAGGATAATTAAAGTCAGTGAAGGAGTTGCCCCCTCCACTGCTCTCCAAAACGGAACGTGATAGTTTCCCATCATTCC
>NZ_JBALEL010000036.1:0-96676 GCF_036917935.1 Nostoc sp.
CTGGGTATAAAACTGCTCAGAAGCTTCTCAATCGTTTCATTGCTGAACTAATCGGTTCAGTTTAGCTGTTTGGGGAATTCGCCAACAGTATCCGATAACGCACTGAACTATCGGTGTGACTTGCTAACTGTGACAAAGTTTCAACAGGCATTTGTGAACCTTTGACAGGATGCCACGGCCAACGACTCTGCCCCAGCATTCCTAGCTGTTCTGCATCAGTATTCCAGTCAGAGGCAATGGTATGTTGCCCTTCTACCAGTTCAATTAATGGCGGTGGACAACTAGGATTAAACTTCACCGCCAACCGTATTGGCAATTCTAAATCACCCGCCAACTGTTCCAATACTGTCAACGGCGTTTCTGGTGATTCTGCTACCTGCAAGCGTGGTTCTAAAGTTGGCTCCTGTGCCAGTCGCTCTAATAGTTGCAACCGATAACGCAAGGGCATCTGGGGATTTCGCAACCCTTCAATTAGTCGCTCGGCTGGAACCCACTCGCTGAGAAAGCATGGTGGTACTGGGGCTAACTTTAGCAGTTCTACAGCGAGGCGATCGTTTTGCCCTAGTTGCTGTTGTTGCAATATGGCATCTACTACTTGCTGCCATCCGTGTGTTATTTCTCCTGCCAAATTTACGTGCAAGCTTGCAGCTTGTGCTACCTGCTCATCAGCACTATTAACTAGAATCTCTAAGAGACTGCGTGGTGTCTGGGGGAAACTGGCGATCGCTAATTGCAATTCTACTGACTCTTGCAATAACTGCTCTGGTGCTGACAAAAATCTTTGCAAATCTGATCCGCTAACTGGCTGAAGAGGTTGCATGGCTGTACAACTAAAGCTGATGGTACATTTATACTACAAAAGCGATACGTCAAAACTATTGTGAAAGTTTTGTATCCCTATCTTTATAATTCCCAATAGCAAACAGACTTAAATACTGCAATCCTATTTGATTTGTGAGAATTGCCAGCCACAGATGCCCCAATATAGTTCGGTTAAGGTTTTAATCTTTTGAAGATCCTCCCAACCCCCCTTAAAAACTCAGGGAGTAAGGAATCAGCCTTTTCGAGTTGAGGGTGAGTTTTTTCAAAAATCAAATGGGTTCTATATAGCGTTTCCTAATCATATAAGGTATATCATAGTCGCCTCTCGAAGAGCGGGTTGGGGGTTGGGTTCTTGTACCTCACAAGGGCCGAGAACTGCTATATATGCATTTGCTGCTTTTTCGATGGGATTAATCATCAAAATTTGACATGAATTTCCACCGATCATAATCACACCAAATATTGATGATTTACTTAATTTGATTATGATTGTTGGCACTGTTACAATCCGTAATTTTTAAACCGTTTACGATAACTGAGTAATTTCATAAAACAAAGGTAATTTGCTCGGAAAATAAAGCTCTCTTCAGGAGAGTAATTTGTTGTTACCTTATCCAGCTAAATCACCTGATCTAAGTAAAATGTCAACAATTTACAATTTTGTTATTGACTTTGAAGTGATAGTTCAATAATAACTGACTAAAGAAGTAGGAGTTAGCAAACAAATCCTGATAAAAGCCTAATCTGTTCTTTTTTCTGCGCCACTAGTTAAGAGGTAATCTATGGTGCGAAACTCAAAGCTAGGGTACAGAAGGTTCCCTAAGTCTATTCTGCGTTCATCTGTTGCTATAGGTATAATTGCATCTTTATTGATTGGCGGAATAAGTTTTTATATAGTAAAACGCTGGCAAAATTATGCAAATCCAGAGGCACAAGTGCCAGCAACACAATTGCCACAGTTAAAAACGGTAACAGCTTTAGGGCGGATTGAACCACAGGGAAAGGTAATTAAACTCTCTGCTGCGGTGTCTGCGGATGGAAGTCGGGTAGAAAAGTTGTTAGTGAAGGAGGGGGATAGGGTAAAGGCAGGACAGGTAATTGCAATTTTGAACAGCCGGGATCGCTTACAAGCATCATTAAAAGAGGCGCAGGAACAAGTAAAAGTAGCCCAGGCAAACCTAAACCGCACCCAAGCAGGTGCTAAACGCGGTGAAATTGCCGCCCAAAAAGCTGCGATCGCCCGTCTAGAAGCAGAACGCCAAGGTGATATTAATACCCAAGCAGCGACAATTGAGCGGTTTCAAGCCGAAGTGCGTAACGCCCAAGCAGAAGACGAACGCTATCAGCAACTACATCAACAGGGCGCAATTTCCAATTCCCAACGGGATAGCAAGCGTTTAAACTTGGAAACCGCCCAAAAAAGCTTGCAAGAAGCCCAGGCACAGTTAAATCGTACCCAATCAACTAGCCAGCAACAAGTTAAACAAGCCACAGCAACACTCGATGAAATCGCTGAAGTGCGCGGAGTGGATGTAGAAGCCGCCCAAGCAGAAATTAATCGTGCCGTAGCAGCGATGAATCTGGCAAAAGTCAACCTCGAACAAGCCCAAGTGCGATCGCCCCAAAATGGACAAGTATTTGAGATCCATACCCATCCTGGGGAATTAGTATCAAATGATGGCATTGCAGATATTGGACAAACCAGCCAGATGTATGTTGTAGCCGAAGTCTACGAAAGCGATATCGGCAAAGTGCATTCAGGGCAGCAAGTGCGAGTCTTTGGTGATTTCCTCCCCATTGAATTGCAGGGAATCGTAGATCGCAAAGGCTTGCAAGTGCGGCGGCAGAATGTGATTAACACAGATCCCGTCAGCAATATCGACAACAGAGTAGTAGAAGTCCATATCCGACTAGATCAAGCCTCCACCCGCAAAGCTGCCATGTTAACCAATATGCAAGTTAAGGCAGTAATTGAATTGTGAAAAGGGTATTGGGCATTGGGTATTAAGAATCAGTCTTTGAGATGGATGAACGGAGTTCTGAGGTGGATGAACGGAGTTCCTATAGCGCTTCTCGGTTGAGTTACAGACCTAACCCCCAACCCCTTCCCTACTAGCGTTGGGGAGTAAGATTCAAAGCCTCTCTCCTTTTAGGAGAGAGGTTTGGAGAGAGGTCAAAGTGTATTGCTTCCATTTGAGAACCGCTATAATTCCCAGTCCCTAGTCCCCAACCCCCAGTACCTAATTATGAGATTGATCAAACAACTGCAACGGCGAACCCCTCTAGGATGGCTGCAACTGAATCATGAAAAAAGCCGTCTTTTTGTAGCATTGTCAGGCATTGCCTTTGCGGATCTTCTAATGTTCATGCAGCTAGGCTTTCAGACTGCGCTGTATGACAGTAACACCAGACTACATCGCAGTTTGCAAGCAGACATTGTTTTAACCAGTCCCCAAGCCCGTAACTTGCCAAGCTTGTCTACATTTTCTCGTCGGCGACTTTACCAAGCAATGGATATACCAGGGGTGAAGTCAGCCGAACCAATGTATTTCAACAACATAATCTGGAAGAATCCCCAAACACACCGAGAGACGGGAGTGTTAGTTATCGGCTTTAACCCAGACAAGCCAGCTTTTGACTTACCCGATGTTAACCAGCAATTGCAAGCGATCAAGATGCCCGATACAGTCTTGTTTGATCGTGGTGCCAGAGGAGATTATCAAAAAGCGATCGCTCAAATTGACCAAGGTAAAACCCTGACTACCGAAATAGAACGGCGCACCATTACCATTAGTGGCTTATTTCAAGTCGGGGCTTCCTTTGGTTCTGATGGCAACCTGATTACCAGCGATCAAAACTTTTTGCGGCTATTTTCTGGGCGACAATCCAGCAGTATCAGTCTAGGTTTGATTCAGGTAAAACCAGGCTATGACCCAAAAAAAGTAGCAGCAATGCTCAAAGCTTACCTCAGAGATGATGTCAGAGTCTTAACCCACGCCGAATTTATTGAATTTGAGAATAACTTCTGGAGAACAAATTCCCCAATTGGGTTTATTTTCAGCCTGGGTGTATCAATGGGGTTTGTGGTGGGCGTGATCATCGTCTATCAAGTCCTTTCCACCGATGTTAATGCCCATGTTCGGGAATACGCCACCTTCAAAGCAATGGGATATCGCAATTACTACCTGCTAGGTGTAGTGCTTGAAGAATCGTTGATTTTGGCAGCACTGGGCTTCTTCCCCGGATTGGGAGTGTCTTTAGCACTTTACCAACTGACTCGCAGTGCCACAAATTTGCCCATGTACATGACTGCGATTCGGGCATTGCAGGTATTAGTGCTGACCATCATTATGTGTGCAATTTCCGGTGCGATCGCCACCCGCAAACTCCAAGCCACCGACCCTGCTGATATGTTCTGAAACTAGTCATTTGTCATTAATCATTAGTCCAGTAACAAATGACTAAGGACAAATGACGGTCATCACGAGTAATCGACCTACTTATGACTAGCAAACCCGTCATCTCCATCCACAATCTCGACCACCATTTTGGTTACGGTTCACTCCGCAAGCAAGTTCTATCTAACATCAACTTAGAGATTAACGCTGGTGAAATTATTATCATGACTGGGCCCTCTGGTTCTGGAAAGACTACCTTGCTGACATTAGTGGGTGGGTTGCGTTCTACCCAATCTGGTAGTTTGCAGGTGTTGGGACGAGAACTTTGTGGTGCGAGTGCCCAACAACTAGTGCAGGCGCGACGCCGTAATGGTTATATTTTCCAAGCACATAACTTGCATGGTAGTTTGACGGCACTCCAAAACGTCAAAATGGCTTTAGAATTGCACAAACATCTTGGGTTAAAAATGATGCGAACTAGGTCAGCCCAAATGTTAGAACAGGTAGGATTAGGAAATCATTTGGATTATTATCCTGATAAACTGTCTGGGGGACAAAAACAAAGAGTAGCGATCGCTCGTGCTTTAGTCAGTCACCCTCAAATAATCCTCGCCGATGAACCCACCGCCGCCCTTGACAGTCAATCAGGACGAGATGTAGTCAATCTCATGCAAAAACTGGCAAAAGAACAAGGCTGTACCATCTTGATGGTTACTCATGACAACCGCATCCTAGACATTGCCGATCGCATCGTTGATATGGAAGATGGCAAATTCAAGTCAAAAGTAATACTATCAGCTTAAAGTTGATTAGCGGATTCCATCATTCAGAGTTGATTTATAAAGTAAATCTTAAGTGTGGCGTGGTCAGACTAAATTTGTGCATTCAGATTATGGTTTTTTGGCGCTAAAGGGCTATTAGGAGCAAATTTTAAAATATTTAGACTAATATAATTTAATTTATCCTCCCCGGCTTACTTACCTAGTTTAAGTAATTTCCCCATACCGATTTCAACCGATCAGTGTGATATTAGTGTCCAGTTGAAAAAGTGTCCAGTTGATTCCAAGATTTCCTTCAAGTATTATTTATCTAATGACAGTTAAATTTTATGCTCATTGCCAATGTCATACACCTTGGTTCTTAGAGTTAAGACCAATTTTCTAAAATTACAGATAAAATCATTCGCCCTTGCAATCCCTAAGTACCTAGAGAATTTCCTAACATTTATGGTTTTCAACAACATCGGCTTCAAATAGGAAACACTGGTGATAATAGGCTAGTCTATTTTCCAACACAAGCAAGGGATTTTTGTAGTTTTATGATTATTGAGAATAGCGCTAGTAGTTCAAACAAAAATTTGCTCGGTTTTGATGTCAAAAGTTTGACAGCCAATCGCCGTGCAATAAATGTGTTAAAGGGAATATTTGCTGTTCTCCCGATCGCCTTGGCATTGCCTGTAGATGCTTTGCAAGTAAAGGTGACTCCAACTAATCCTAAATTAGGGGATACACTCTCGGTGGAGATTAATCTAGATAATCGAGAGAATGGTACAAATCCAACAGTAGCTACTGGTAAGAATACATACCCAGCCTTTGAAATTGCACCCAATGAGTATCGGGCTTTTGTTCCCACAACTCCACTAGAAAAAGCTGGAACTAGAACACTTCGGGTTGCAGGGGATGGTCAAGTGCAAAACTTGGCAGTGAATGTGCTTAATCGCAAATTCCCCGTACAACGCATTACTTTGCCACCTGGAAAAGCCGGAGTGGATGCCACAGAGTATGAACTGAAGCGCGTGGCAGCTTTTAAGGCGCTACAAACACCAGAAAAGTATTGGAATGGAGTATTTCTGAAGCCAAATGCAGGGCGGATGAGTACAAACTATGGTGTACGTCGCTACTATAATGGTACATTTGCAAAGGACTACTATCATCGTGGTCTTGACTACGCTGGTGCCGCCGGTTCACCAGTGATTGCCCCAGCCCCTGGGCGAGTTGCTTTGGTAGGTAGGGTATCCCAAGGGTTTCGGATACACGGTAACGTAGTTGGCATTGACCACGGCCAAGGAGTAACCAGTATTTTCATGCACCTGAGTCGGATTAACGTTAAAGAAGGTGATTTTGTGAAAGCTGGTCAACTAATCGGCGCAGTCGGTTCAACCGGTGCTGCTACAGGGCCACATTTACACTGGGGTCTGTATGTCAACGGACAATCTGTTGATCCCACACCTTGGCGAACTAAGGTCGTTAACTAGTAAAGGCGCAATTGATCGCGTCTTTGCATAATTTGTGTATTTTTTGCTGACAATTAGGCAAAATAAATTGGATTGATACCGTCCCTACCTTGCTTGGCCAACATAAATGATGATAAGCATTATGAGTATCGAAAAAATTGTAGAACAAGCTCTCCAGGATGGTTATTTGACACCAGCAATGGAAGCAGAAGTCGGTAGAATCTGTGACAACGCCTCGGAACTCTCAATTGAAGAGTATATGGCGTTGGATCGGCTGATGGGTGCGCTATTGACTGGTGAGGTAGTGGCGGTACCTCGCAAACAATTCATTAACGTTATGGAAGAATTGGTATTGACGGAAGCGATCGCCCGAGTTGCAGAAATTGAAGCCACCAGCGAAAGTTCTCTGGATGTCGGTGATATTGCTGCTTACGCTCTCAATCGGCTACCACCTTTGTATGCTACTACAGAAGAAGGTGCCAGCTTCCAGCGTCAAAACGCTCAGACACAACTGCAAGACTTAATTTCTCAGCAAGTAAGTGAGGCGATTAACCGTTACCTAGATCGACCTAATTTCTTCCCAGAACGGCAAGCCTTGGGCAAAAACACTGGCAATGAGGTTGTACGCCAAGTTAGTGCTTTACTCCAGGCTTATGCACCTAATTTTGAGCAAAAATTATAATTTGAAGAGTCATTAGTCATTAGTCATTGGTTATTTGCAAAGAATAACTGACAAATGACAAATGACAAAGGACTCTTAATTAATCACGTACTAACACTGTTGTCCCTAAACTGACTTGCTCATACAACAATCGGACATCAGAATTACGCATTCTTAGGCAGCCGTGGGATACAGCCGTTCCTACCAGGTCAATATCCGGCGTGCCATGAAAGCCAATTTCATTCCGTCCATCTGACCAAAAACCAATCCATCTGTCTCCCAAGGGACTATCCGTACCAGCCTGAAATACTTTCCCCGTAATCGGGTGACGCCAGATTGGATAGTGTCGCATGTGGATCACCTGGAAAGAACCTGTGGGTGTTTCCCAACCTTTCTTACCGACAGCAATCGGGTAGCTGGCTATCACCTCATCTCCAGCGTATACATAAGTGCGGCGATCGCTTAAATCAACCACCACTTGCCTCTTGGCATTTGCCAACCTATCAGATGGTATTTGTTGGGCTGAAGCCTGAGACCATAGACCTTTTGGCCAACTATCAGCAACTGGATTTTGTCTTTCTACTTGCGCTACCAGCCGCGTCTGAGTTGGGAGGTCGCTTGCTTTAGCTACATTATTCTTAATAGTTTGGGGCTGAGTTTGAGGCTTGAGTGTAGAAACCCTACGAGTAGTTGCTTTCGCTAGATTCTTCTTAATTATTTTCGACCTAGTAGCAGAATACTTGAGTATAGAAGCCCTACGAGTAGTTGCTTTCGCTAGATTCTTCTTAATTATTTTTGACTTAGTTTGAGGCTTAATAGCAGAGGACTTTGGTGTAAACGCCCTCTCGGTAGTTGAGCCTTGGGTAACTTCATCAGGTGGCACAGATGCACCCAGCGCAATTTCCCCTAAACTCACTTGGGAAAGATTCTTATAGACTCCCTCTGTTCGGCTTCCCTTAAGATTGGTTCGGCTAGAATCTCGCCGCATCGAAGTAGATGCAGACTTCTCATACTGCCCTTGGGCCGTAGTAATGCGCCAATGGACAGCTAAGGATAAAAATGCTGTGCCAAAACAAAGCAGCATTACCATACGCCCTACAGATTCGTTTCTTACCATTGCCATCGCCTATTGTTTATCCCTGACATATCCAACCGACCATTTCGATGAGTTCATCATCCGAACATCAAAAATTTATCAATACTTATCATTTCCGCTATAAATCTGCCAACACCTCTGGGCAAACTAAGACTATGCAAATTGTCCCAGCGGCAAAACTCCAAGTGAGCAACCTCATTCCTCAAAAGTTCTGGGGGTTGTAAGCCAATACTTGGACTTTCTGGTGGAACTTTTGAAATGTAGCAATCAATCATTAATGGTGTAGGTGGAAGAAAAACCATGTTTGAAAAACTATTGCTAGCGGTCACAATTACATTTTCCCTCAATTTCTTTTTTCAAGTTCGCGTACCAGAGCAACATAACTCTAGTGCTGCTTACGGCCCCCAACCAGAACAATCAGCAACTATTCTGGTAACAAAATCAAAAAATTAAATCACTATCTTAGCAACCACAGCAACTCAACTTCCAGAAATTATTACCCGATTTTTAAAGGTATCAAGAAGTTAGAATTACAAAATTTTTATCTTCTCCTTATAACCAGATTTAATTATTTTGATCAAGCGTATATACCCAGTTGCTAAAAGCACTAAAATATGCATAGTGCTGCGCCTTTATTAGTTGATGGGTTTTGGGCAACTATGGGAGCAGTATAAGGAAAAAGTGGCTCTCCTTATTGCTATAAATGTATCTAAAATTGTATGCTTCAGTGTTCCAGTCATGAATCCGTCACCTTAGCATGGAACTTCTGTCCTATTAGCAGGTCTAATAGATAGGGATGATTTAGAGCCAGTACGATATATGAGTCAATCGATTACTGTATCCTGGTCAACGGTTGATGCAAAGTATCCAGAAGCATCAGTGCAAGTTGACAAACTCCCTAACCACGATTTAATTTTGCGCTGTCAAGCGGGACTGCGACCAGATCGTGCTGCGTTTGCAGAACTATTACGCCGCTATCAAAGTCAAGTTGATCGAGTTCTATACCACCTGGCTCCAGATTGGGCTGACAGAGCCGATTTGGCTCAAGAAGTTTGGATTCGAGTGTATCGGAATATTAACCGATTACAAGATCCTGCTAAATTTCGGGGCTGGTTAAGCCGCATTGCCACCAACTTGTTTTACGACGAGTTACGGAAACGCAAGCGGGTTATGAGTCCTTTGTCACTGGATGCTCCGCGTTCGTTAGAGGATGGCGAGATGGATTGGGAAATCGCCGGCGATACTCCTGGCCCTGAGGAAGAACTGACAACTAGAGAATTTTACGAGCAATTGCGGGAAGCGATCGCGGATTTACCTGAAGTTTTTCGTACTACCATTGTCCTCAGAGAAATCGAAGGCATGGCTTATGAAGAAATTGCCGAAATCACTGGAGTTTCTCTAGGAACTGTGAAATCAAGAATAGCCAGAGCCAGATCGAGGCTGCAAGCCCACTTGCAGAATTATCTAGACTCCTAATTTACATTATCTTGCCTCTGCCATTGGGCAGAATTTAAGCATAGATTAAGAATTACTAGAAAGACGTAGATTGTTTCTGCCTTTAGGAAGAAAATTGGCTAATTTTCCCGAAATTCCCGCCCACTTTACCCGTGTATGAATTGGTAATAATGTTAAGATGACTACTGATTCTCAGTTTTACGACCGTTCTCCTTTGCAACTTCCTCAAGATTTGTCAGATGGAATGGCCAAGCATACCAATGAATCAACGGGTCTTATGGATATGGTGAAGCGCGATCGCTTCGAGTTATTGAGTGCTTACCTCGATGGTGAAGTCACAGCCACCGAACGCAAGCAAGTAGAAGAATGGCTGGCAAATGATGCCTCAGTTCAATGTTTGTATGCCCGACTGTTAAAGCTACGCCAAGGCTTGCGGACACTCCCAGTGCCAGCAGCGCAACAGTCGCCAGAAGCAACAGTGCAGCAAGTATTGACACGTTTGCGCCGCCGCTCCCGTTTAAACTGGATGGCGGGAGGTGCAGCCGTTGCTGCTTGTGCGATCGGTGCAGTATCTGGCTTAGTAGGCGGTGGTTCGATGCTGCCGCAACTGGCACAACGACCACAAAGAGAACCTATACAAACCTCCTCAGCGTCTATAGTTCCCCCTTCCCCGCTGATGGTGGGACTAAATAACCCGGTAATTGAAATTCCGAAAGCAGCAGTAGCTTCTCCAGAAAACTCAATTTATCAGGTAAAGCCGCAACAGCACGACCCCAAACAGGACATAAACTAATCGCAAAGTTAACAGTTTACAGATCGTAACTGTACTTTGGGGTTAAACCACAGCCGCTCCACCAGCCATCAGGTTGGAGGCTGCCTCCTAATTGGTCAACTTGCTGTAGAGTCATTAAATAAACCCAAGCCCAACCCAGAGAGAGCGACTGTGGCTCATAAACCTCGATAATTTGTCGATTATAGAGGTTTTCTGGCGTTTGTCTATTGGGCTGGTAATCTTCCAGCACATCTAGCTCATTTAAAATTCTTGGGTTGGAAAAAGAGAGTAAATATCCGTAAACTTGGCTATCCCCTAGCGTCATCGCTGGGTAGCCCATTGGCAGAGCAAATAATTTGCCTTGTACAAAAGCTCTTTTGACATCAACTATTTTGCCAGTACAGTATCTTTTATAGTTAGCTTCACCTGGTTTGAGCGTGCCGTAGACAAAAACCCGCACCAAATCAGAAAATTTTATATTTGATTCAACCATTTAAACCTTCATCAAATAACTCTTGCTATACCTGAAAGGCTCGCAGTTTGGCCATAATCAGGCTGATGCTTAATCGCACTTATCGCTTATATATAAATCTGTGAGTAGTTGACCTACAATATGAGATTAACCTGCTATGTTGACATAGTAAGTAGACCCAGTAGGAGAATTTTTGGTGGATTCCCGATATAACCCAGCATCGATTGAGGAAAAATGGCAAAAAACATGGGTAGAACTTGGCTTAGATAAAACACCTACAGTTAGCAACAAGCCAAAATTCTACGCTTTATCCATGTTCCCTTATCCATCGGGCAGCCTACACATGGGTCACGTCCGTAATTATACTATTACTGACGTAATTGCCCGCCTCAAGCGAATGCAAGGGTATCGGGTAATACACCCAATGGGTTGGGATGCCTTTGGCTTGCCAGCAGAAAACGCCGCCATTGACCGTGGTGTACCGCCAGCAAAGTGGACTTATCAGAATATGGCTCAGATGCGGCAGCAGTTGCAGCGTCTCGGTTTATCCATTGATTGGGAATGTGAACTTGCTACTTGTTCACCCGATTATTACAAGTGGACACAATGGATTTTCTTGCAGTTTTTGCAAGCGGGGTTAGCTTACCAAAAAGAAGCAGCAGTAAACTGGGACCCCATTGATCAAACTGTACTGGCAAACGAGCAAGTTGATAACGAAGGACGTTCTTGGCGCAGTGGGGCAATAGTTGAGCGCAAATTATTGCGGCAGTGGTTTTTCAAGATTACCGATTACGCGGAAGAATTGCTCAATGACTTGCATAAATTGACAGGTTGGCCGGAACGCGTCAAGTCGATGCAAGCAAACTGGATTGGCAAATCCACAGGCGCTTACTTGGAATTTTCCATCATTGGGATAGATGAAAAAATCGGCGTATACACCACACGTCCAGATACCGTTTATGGTGTCAGCTACCTAGTGTTAGCACCAGAACATCCCTTAACAAAGCGCGTCACCACAAAAGAACAACAAACAGTGGTAGAAGCTTTTATTAAAGAGGTTTCCAATCAAAGTGAGTTGGAACGTACCTCTGAAGACAAACCGAAACGGGGTATCCCCACAGGTGGAGTGGCAATTAACCCATTTACAGGGGAAGAAGTGCCGATTTGGATTGCTGACTATGTACTGTATGAGTATGGTACTGGAGCAGTGATGGGTGTACCAGCACACGATGTCCGGGATTTTAAGTTTGCCAAAAATTACGATTTGCCAGTTGATTTTGTCATCGCTTCCCCAGATGATGTTGCAGGTTTTGACTTAACTCCAACATCAGAGATAGATGAAGTTACACAACTCATCCAAATTGAATATAACCAGGCATATACTGAACCAGGAATTTTAATTAATTCTGGCGCTTTTACTGGTATGGCCTCCACAGATGCTAAACAAGCAATAATTGAATACGCCCAACAACAAGGTTTTGGTAAAGTGCGGGTGCAATATCGCTTGCGGGATTGGTTGATTTCGCGGCAGCGTTATTGGGGCGCACCGATACCTGTAATTCACTGTCCCAACTGTGGGATAGTACCAGTTCCCGATCAAGATTTGCCAGTACAGTTGCCGGAAGAGGTGGAATTTACTGGACGTGGCGGTTCACCTTTAACTCAGTTAGAAAGCTGGGTAAATGTACCTTGTCCGACTTGTGGTACTCCAGCAAAGCGGGAAACTGACACGATGGATACTTTTATTGATTCCTCGTGGTATTTCTTGCGGTTTCCTGACGCTAAGAATGAACAACAGGTTTTCGATTCTAGTAAAATAAACGACTGGATGCCAGTTGATCAGTATGTGGGTGGAATTGAACACGCGATTTTACATTTGTTGTATTCGCGGTTCTTTACTAAGGTGTTGCGGGACAGAGGTTTGTTAAATTTTGACGAACCCTTCCAACGCCTCTTAACTCAAGGTATGGTGCAGGGTTTAACTTACCTAAATCCTAATAAGGGTGGTAAAGATAAATGGATTCCTTCTAATCTGGTAAATTCAACCGACCCGCGCGACCCCCAAACAGGTGAACCGTTGCAACGTCTCTATGCCACCATGTCTAAATCAAAGGGCAACGGTGTAGCGCCAGAAGATGTAATTTCCAAATACGGTGTAGACACAGCGCGGATGTTTATCTTGTTCAAAGCGCCGCCAGAAAAAGACTTGGAATGGGATGAAGCCGATGTAGAAGGACAATCCCGCTTTTTAAATCGGGTTTGGCGTTTGGTGACAGATTATATTGCGGCTGGGGTATCCCGTAAAAAAGCTCAACTATCTGATTTAACTAAAGCAGAAAAGGAATTGCGGCGGGCGATTCACACGGCTATTCAAGCGGTGACAGAAGACGTAGAAGACGAATATCAATTCAACACAGCTATTTCCGAATTGATGAAGTTGAGTAACGCCTTAACTGATGCCGACGGCAAAAATTCACCAATTTACGCAGAAGGTATTCGGACTTTGGTGGTTTTACTAGCACCTTTTGCACCACATATTGCTGATGAATTGTGGCATTTATTGGGTGAAAGTGATTCAGTTCATACTCAAACTTGGCCATCATTTGACCCGGCTGCTTTGGTAGCTGATGAAATCACTTTAGTGATTCAAGTTATGGGTAAAACTCGCGGCTCGATTCAAGTACCGGCACAAGCAGATAAAGCCGCGTTGGAGAAATACGCTCGTGAATCAGAAATTGCCCAGCGTTACATTGAAGGCAAAGAGATCAAAAAGGTAATTGTGGTGCCAGGGAAGTTGGTAAATTTTGTAGTCAGCTAATAGTAGAGGCAAGAGAACACGGTTAGAGGATGTTTTAAAAGTCCTCTGGTTGGTAGCAAAAGCTTTTAGATCCCCCTAAATCCCCCGATAAATTGGGGGACTTTGATTCCGGTTCCCCCCTTAAAAAGGGGGGTTAGGGGGGATCTAAAAGTGCCTAAAATTACAGCAAATCACTTTTAAAACATCCTCTTAGGACTGAGGCACTGAAAACCTGAAACTTTCATTCCCTCTAGCCTACACTAGTTGCTCAAGAGTTGGTTATCCTAAACTGTTTTTTAGTAACTATCTTCCCTTTAAAAGGTAAATAAACTCACATTTTGCTTGAGCTTTACTAATGCTGCGATCGCTTGCTCATTTTCTTCTTCAGTGGCGATCGTTTTTGCTTGATATTTAGCTAGCAGTTTACCGTAAAATTCAAGATTAAAAGTACGGGTAATTTTTCTATTTATCTACATTATATTCTTAGGTTTGCATTTATTACGGCACAGGTGCAAAGCCATTAAGTATATGTTGCAATAAGCATTGTCACAGTAGTTTCCTTCTCTGGTATATGTGTATTTAGAAACATCTTAAATTCTCGTCCAGAGAGTTGAACTGTTTTATTTATACACGAAAAAGCGCTTGAGAGTTTTGCTCACTCAAGCGCTTTCCCGTAAAAGCTTATACCAACTCACTCGTTTGATGCAACATTTGAAATCTGCAACACTCTCTGAGGAGAGAGTATTACGGGGATAACTTGTGACAAACATCTGGTGAAATGGTATCACTCCTTGCACTAACTAAGAATATCTCTTTTGCAAGAATACCGGGGATCTGGTGAGTGACAGTTTCTGAACTGAACACTAGTTAAAAACGACTCACCATGAATGGTAATTAAGAAGACTAAGCACAATTGTAGCAATTTTGTAAGTATAGTATAAAAACTTATAGTTTATTAGCGTAGGCGTAGCCCGCCGTAGGCATCGTATACTACTAAGTGCAGTATCAAAATATGCAGCAATTAGTAGCATAAATATCTCAACTTATGCGGCGAATTAATCGCTATTGAGTAAGCCAGAGCAGGCTTGGATATTGGCATCGAAGCGATTTTGACTCCAATAAATCATAGATGAAGGTATTCTTTAAAGAATGGCAACCCAAGAACAAATCTTCGACCCAAGTAGATTGAAAAGTTTGGGTTGGGTATCTTCTATCTCTTAGCAAACGGCAACATCCAAGTCTTCGGCATAGTGTAGGCGGTTACTTCCTTCATGGAAGCAAAACACAGCTTTTTCACCGACAATTACCGGGATGTTCAAAATGATTTCGCGTGTTTTTATAAAAACAACCGAGGCGGATTATGGGTAATATTTAAGGATTTATGATCTTCTGTGCCTCATCTAGATAGACGTTTCACCCTTGGCTAAAATAGCCACTCCCCTACGAGCAGACACCTTAACCTGGCGTCTAGGTGTGTGGTAAGATTGCCTGGAACAGAGGTTTTATTTGAGTTGGAGTCTGGTATAAATTGCATAGGTCAAGCTGACCGCTCATTAACTCCACGATACTTTTCCTATAAATTTGGAAAATATACAACAAGGCTGGTGACGATCTGAATGGAATTTGTAGATGAATATCTAGGATTTGCGATCAGACTTAACCAAGTTCCCACAATTTTGACTTTTATTTGACTTTTAGGATAGACACATGAACGATAAGCTGATGCTGATGATTCCAGGCCCTACCCCAGTGCCAGAAGCTGCCTTACTGGCATTAGCCAAGCATCCGATTGGGCATCGTACTAGTGAATTTAGCAACATATTGGCAGAGGTGACAGAAAACCTGAAGTGGCTGCACCAAACTCAAAGTGATGTGCTGACGCTGAATGTCAGTGGTACGGGTGCTGTAGAAGCCGCAATAATTAATTTTCTCTCTCCAGGCGATCGCATTTTAGTTGGCTCTAATGGTAAATTTGGTGAACGCTGGGTAGAAGTTGGTCAAGCCTACGGTTTGAATGTAGAAGAAGTTAAGGTGGAATGGGGAAAACCCTTAGACCCCGCAGTATTTGCCGAAAAACTCCAAGCAGATACTCAAAAGCAAATCAAAGCCGTAATCATTACCCACAGCGAAACCTCGACGGGTGTGTTGAATGACCTAGAAACCATCAACCGCTATGTCAAAGAACACGGTGAAGCTTTAATTATCGTTGATGCCGTCACTAGTTTGGGTGCGTTCAATCTACCTGTGGATGCTTGGGGTTTGGATATCGTCGCCTCCGGTTCCCAAAAAGGTTATATGATTCCGCCGGGATTGGGTTTTGTCTCTGTTAGTCCCAAAGCTTGGGAAGCTTACAAAACTGCGAAGCTACCGAAATATTATTTGGACTTAGGCAAATATCGCAAAGCCACAGCCAAAAATACAACTCCATTTACTCCACCCGTAAACTTGATCGTAGCGTTACACACCACGTTACGAATCATGAAAGAGGAAGGCTTGGAATCAATATTTGCTCGACATGAACGGCTCAAAAATGCTACCCGCGCCGCCATTCAAGGGTTAAATTTACCCCTGTTTGCAGCAGATAGTTCTGCTAGTCCGGCGATTACATCTGTAGCACCGCAGGGAATTGAACCGGATAAGATTCGGTCAGTGATGAAAAAACGCTTTGATATTGCCCTTGCTGGTGGTCAAGACCATTTGAGCAACAAAATTTTCCGTATTGGTCACTTGGGTTTTGTGAGCGATCGCGATATCCTCAGCTGTATAGCATCCTTAGAAGTTACCCTCAGAGAACTTGGCTACGAAGACTTCACCCCTGGTTCTGGTGTAGCAGCAGCAGTTAGAGTGTTTAGTCAGTCCTGAGTACTAAATCAAAAGAGCGAGTTAAATTATCAACTCGCTCTTTTAATTTGTATATAAATGAGTAAAAACCGTCAGAGTTAAGAGAGCTATATATCAACCTTTGCATAAGGTAGAGTTGATCTGACATGCCTCAATTCTCCTAAATGACACCAAGTTGCCCTAGATAGGATTATTTGCTCTGAAGAGAGTCGTACAGAGTCTTTGACACCAAACAATACTAACTTTGGCAACTTAGTATTATACCAAATTAGCATAAATAGTATTGTTTGAGATTCCGGTAACAGGCATTTGCTAGAAACTTTTAATCCCAAATCCCAAATTGGTATAACCTATGCCGTCTCCAGCCAATCATAAATTTTATCTAGCTGCTCTAGAGTAATCAACCCATACTGCCAAAGAATCATTGCCAAAGGGCCTGGGTCTTGCTCGCGATGCCGAAGCGCCACCGCCAGCGATGCTGTGGAAATTGCCAAATCTTCTTGCAAAAAATGAATCAGTCGAGAATATTTTGATGGTGACATTTGTATCTCACCTCCTTGTGCAGAATGTATTGTCATATATTAATTCACCATTGCTCGGTAGACAGTAGCCAGTATTTTGTCTGTCCCTGTGCCGTTATCGGCCATACACCCCAGCACAGTTTTTTTGATCTGCCTTCAAGACAGGCTTCTCATAAAGGGTCTGGGAAATAGGAATTTTCGTACAAACTATCTGCTCGATTGTCAAGCAGTATTTTTACTTAGTTAAATTGCCTCCATCTTGTTTACTTTTGTGCTTTATTTAATTACACAGGTAGTAACAAAGATTCCATAGCCTATACTCTCTTATTGGCGACTATTTACACTTGCGCCCAAGGGAATATTTTTGCAACCAAACCTTAAGACTGTGATTTCAGGTTGGAAACAGTAGAATTTTAGATGATTACCACAGTTTTTAAATAGTAGCGTTACAAGTGACTGTTTTACCACATAAAGTGACATTTTTTACAGAAACAACATATATTTCGACCGTATAGGTTCTCAACAGAGCAATCACCCAAATCTTTATCCCTGCCAAGCACCGGAGTCTCAAAACTCAATTTTGATCATATCGCCCACTTTCAACTTCAATTCGGCAGCTCTTCCAGAGCGAAGTTCAATCACCTTATCGATTGGTGTATTGGGGCCATAAGTAGGACAACGCTCACTTGCACAAGCAGGTGCAGCAGCCTGAATATATTTAACTACACCTTTATGTAGAAATACCATATCCAGAGGTACAGGTACATTCTTCATCCAGAAACTGACTGGTTGTGCTGAAGGGAACCCAAACAACATCCCTCGGTCATCTGGCAAAGCTGGTCGATACATCAACCCCATCTCTTGTTGTTGTGGTGTCTGCGCTACCTCTAATTGAATCGTTGTGCCATTAGGAACAATGGCTTTAGCAGAAATTGGTAGTGTCTGACCTAGAGTCTCTGGTGCTGGAGTTTGAGAACCAGGGGTGAGGCTGGGAGGTTTAGCTGTTGTTGGCATAGAACAACCCATCAGGAAGATACTCAGCAACATCGAGAGCAAACTTAGCCGACGACTCATATAATTTTTCGATTTTGTAATTTAGACTTCAATTTTACAGTGCTGTAGGCAGAAAAACGCCTTGGGTAGGAGGCATCAGCCCTCCAAATGTGCATTCCCAGTCTCAGACTGGGAAAGACAGTATACTAGGATTCTCTTAAAACGTACCCTACACCTCGTACTGTCTGAATCAGGCGCTTTTGACCTTCATCTTCGATTTTTAACCGCAAGTAACGGATGTACACTTCAATTACATTCGACTCACCCAGAAAGTCGTAACCCCAAACATTTTCTAGAATTTGTTCGCGGGTTAACACCTCACGGGGATGTTCCATTAAGAATTTTAATAGTTCAAATTCCTTCATTGTCAAGTCAATTGGTCGTCCGTTGTGTATGGCACGGCGAGTTGCTATGTCTAAAATTAAATCCCCAAAGCGTAATTGCTCAGTGGTATCCACATCGGGTTTTAAGTAGAGGCGAATCAACTTCAAAAAGTCTTCTGAGCGGTAAGGCTTGAGGATGTAATCATCTGCTCCAGCTTCTAGACAAGCTACACGATCATCAACTGTATCCCTTGCCATTAAAATCAATACAGGCGATCGCATACCAGTGCTTCTCATATTTTTGCACAATGAGAGTCCTGATTCTCCTGCTAGCATCCGGTCTAAGACAATTAAAGCAGGTTGGCGATCGCGACAGTGTTGTAAACCACTCGCTGCATCATGAGCCAAAATTGATTCATAACCGGCTTCTTGCAAATCGCAAGAAAGCTGATTTGCAAGGCTCTCATCGGTTTCAATCACCAAAACACAGGGACTTTGAGCAACTGTCATAACAATTTGGGATATTGGATTTGGGATTGTAAAGATATTCCAGAGAAAATCTTTACATCAGTTATAAAGTGCAATTACGAGTTTTTAGTGATGAAGCAATCTGATTTGACACGCAGCTAAGGATGTTTTAGCACGTTCAGGTGTCAGCCATCGAATTCTCCGATGCAATCTTAATAACTAGGGCATTGGGTATGGGGCATGGGTAAAGAACAATCACCAATTCCCAATAGACATATCCGCGAATCAATCTCTAAGCCTTATAAATCAGAGGGTTAAAACTAATTTACGGATAGGCCCAATGCCCAATGCCCAATCCCCAATGCCCAATGCCCAATCCCCAATATGCCTACGGCAATTCTACCGAAGTTGGTTTAGCGATATGTGGCAAACCCCAACCTAATTTTTCTCGCAAAATTCGGAAAAACTCAGGCGGTTGTAGCCGAATAAATCTAGCACTATATTGCGATCGCTCCATGTATACTCGATCTTCTGGTAAGATATAGCACCCCCCATTGCCATCTACTACCATCACCAGCCGAGGAATATTGACTGGGTAGATGTTGACCGATTCCGTATCTGGAAATACCAATGCTCTAGAAGCTAGGGAATGGGGACAAATGGGTACTAGCTGTAAAACAGGTACGCCAGGAGTCACCACTGGGCCACCAGCACTCAATGAGTAAGCTGTAGAACCAGTAGGTGTAGAAACAATCACACCATCCGCCGCAATATCTACTGGCGCATGACGCCCTATGGCAATTTCAAAATGGCACATAGAGGTCAAAGGTTCCCGGTGCAGCACCATTTCATTCAAGCAGAGGGCTTCCCATAGTACTGAATCTCCCCGAAACACTTTGACGGTGAGCATGGCTCGTTCTTCAATTTCATACTCACCCGCCATCGCCTGTTCTAGTGCTTGGGGCAATTGATTCAGGAAAGTTTCTGTTAAAAATCCCATGTGGCCGGTATTCACTGTTAGTAGTGGAATACCACAAGGGGCTACTTGACGAGACGCTGCTAAAACAGTGCCATCTCCCCCTAAGACCACTGCAAACTCCATATCTGAGTCAAAACCAGGGGGTGTCAAACCGTCAATGGGGGTGTGGCACACAGGACTCTCCGGGTTAGGGTAGCCCAGTATCCCACCAATACTCGATGTGATACATACATTCCAACCGGCTGCGGTTAGCTTGTCTTTCAACTCGATAGCGACACGGCCCGCTATCGGTTTAACGTCATTGTAGATAATGCCTGCTTTCGGCACACTCAAATATCCAAGTTTAGGCGATGCTCTGTATTATTTAATCCTTACACATTTTTGGTCATGTAGTCATTAATCTAGAGTCAAATATCCAGAGTCTAGAGTTTAACGACTAATGTCTGTTTTGTAATGACTATTGACTATTGGCTTTTGAAGACTGTTTAAAAGGAGTTTTTTTAGGTTTCTGCTTTTTATTTTTATTTTTCTGGTAGTCTACCTCTTTGAGCTTCTTCATTATTCGGCTGAAGTACTCTTGTAGATAGCTTTCTAAGGTTGTGGTTTGTTGCTGATCTAAACCAAACACTGTGTATACTTCATCCATTGAAGCATTTAACTGTTTACCACTAGCCAATACTTCTGTAAACGCTAGCCTGTCCGCTACGTTCCATCCCCACTGAAAGAACCGCATTAAGCCCCGAACAGCACGCAGCAAGTTTATTGGCATCCGCGTTACTCTGGCATCTTTTCCAGATAAGCGTTCGCACAAGTTGATGATTTCTTCTGCACTCCATGCACGAGTACCAACTACAGGAAAAGCTTGGTTTTCCGTTTCTGGTACACTCAATGCTTTGATCGCAAACTTAGCAATGTCTTGAGTGTCCATATAGGCGATGGGAGAAGAATTACCTGTTACCCAAACTGGCTGTGCTTCCAAAATGGGAATCCCATACTGACCAATTAACCCTTGCATAAACCCAGCTAGCCGCAAGATGGTATAGTTCAAGCCCGACTCAGCCAAGAAGATTTCTGTACATCGCTTAATTTCCATGAGCGGCACTTCTGGGTATTTATCAGCATCTAAAATTGAAAAGAAGATAAAACGCTCTACACCCGCTGCTTTTGCTGCTTGAATCAATGCTACTTTGCCTTCCCAGTCCACTTGTTTGATACTTAGTGAATCTGTAGGGCGAGATGTTGACGCATCAATAACTTGGGTTACACCAACTAAAGCTTCCGCTAGGCTTTCGGGGTAACGTAAATTTCCGGGGACGAGTTCTGCACCCCATTCTTTGAGAAAAGCTGCTTTTTTACTGCTGCGGACAAGACAGCGTACTTTATACCCCTCATCGATAGCACGACGAGCCACTTGTCTTCCTAAGGTGCCAGTTGCACCGACGATTAATAATGTCATGAGGGTCGTAATAAATTTTAATGTTTTATGAAAAGAATGTTATCAGAATAACCTATGCAAACAAAAGTTTACATCTTTTCTCAGAAAATCAATCTATTTGGATAGACTCATGGGAAAAGGGCTGTCCGGTTAACGGACAAGCTTTTTTCTCATTTCGATGAAAAAGGGAGTGGGGAGAATAGTATAGCGGTTCTCGGTTGAGTGGAGATAGAAGAACCCCACCCCCAACCCCCTCCCTGCTCTTCGAGAGGGGACTATGATGTACCTAATATAATTAGGAAAGGCTATAACTCTTAACTCTTAATTCCTAACTCAGCACTCAATTATTCTTCTGTGCCCTGAATTTTCAGTAACAACGCGCCTAAGGCCCAGCCCACGAAGATTAAACCGAAAGACAATAGAGCTGCATTCAAAATTTCGCCGCCCATTAGTGTGATTCTCCTTATGCAAAGTGGTGTGTAAACTAGGTCTACCAGAAGCTTTTCAATAGCTGCTGTCGGATTAGACCTGTGTAAATAATTTTAAACTAGTTTAGCAGGTAATCCCTACTGGTTCGGGGGGCAATCCCTACTGTCACCAGGAGAGAGATGGGGAAATTGGAAAAATTTGATGATAATAATTATGAAGAGATTTTATGTATCAAAATAATCAAGGTAGTTTAATAAATTTTGTAAAAGAAAATCGCCCGCGTTTGGCGCTGACGCTGGGAGATCCGGCGGGGATTGGGCCGGAGGTGATTTTGAAAGCTTTAGCAGATCCAGAAATTAGTAAAAAATATGACGTTACAGTGGTGGGTAACGGGGATTTGCTGGCACAGACTTATCGCAAATTGAATTTAACTGAGAATTTTGCACCTTTGGCAAATCCAGATGAGTTGTCAGTTAGTGATGTGGAGTTAGATGGGAAAATTAAAGATGAAATTATTCCAGGAATAGGTAATGGGGCGAGTGGTGCGGCTAGTTTTGCGTATATGCAATATGCGATCGCTCAAACACTCGCTGGTAAATTTGATGGTATTGTCACCGGGCCGATCGCTAAATCTGCTTGGAAAGCCGCAGGGTATAATTATCCAGGGCAAACGGAACTTTTGGCAGAAAAATCAGGTGTTGACCGTTTTGGGATGTTATTCGTAGCGCGATCGCCCCATACTGGTTGGACACTGCGTACTTTACTTGCTACCACACATATTCCCCTACGTCAAGTAGCCGATGTGTTGACACCGCAGTTGTTGACACAGAAATTGGATTTGCTGGTGGAGTGTTTGGAGAGGGATTTTGGTATAGATAGAGGGAGAATTGCGATCGCCGGGTTAAATCCCCACAGTGGCGAACAGGGACAACTTGGGCGTGAAGAACAGGATTGGCTAATTCCCTGGTTAGAGCAAGAACGGCAAAATCGACCACAATTGCAACTAGATGGGCCGATACCGCCAGATACGATGTGGGTTAAACCTGGTCAAGCTTGGTATGGAAATTCTTTAGTCCAAAATCCGGCTGATGCTTATTTAGCACTTTACCACGACCAAGGCTTAATTCCTGTGAAGCTGATGGCGTTTGATCGGGCAGTTAATACTTCTATTGGTCTTCCTTTCGTTCGGACTTCACCAGATCATGGAACAGCGTTTGATATTGCGGCTAAGGGAATTGCTGATGCTACGAGTATGAAAGCAGCAATACATTTAGCGGCTGAGTTGGTTAGTCAAAGATTGACGGTGGGGTGTAGTTAAAAGTTCTTTGTTGCAATATTTACTCTTGAATAATGCTTAATTGAATTTTGAAATTATCGGAGACATCACCAATATTGAAATAATTGCTGTTGGTAACTCCATTCGTGAACTAGAACGCTTGCGTAAAACTTATGGTTCAGGACGGTAGCGGAAACTTAAAGGCTTTGCAACCATTAGTTTAGACGACGGAAGCATTTATGAAACTGAGTTACACAGGTAGGAAGCCCACGGAATTGGTAAGAAAGAAATCAAAATCAAACGCTTTCTATAGGAGTAGTTATGCAGTCAGCGAACACAGAAACTCAATATGTTGTTTGCATTATCAACAAAGATTATCCTGCTTCTTTAGAAATTCGGAAAATTTACCAGACTGTTCCTGATTCTGATGCTGTTAAGCACCGAATGATTAGAGTTATTCATGAATCAGGTGAAGACTATTTATATCCTAGCAATTATTTCGTATTGATTGAATTACCAAAAGCGCTTGCAGAAGCTTTTTCTCTAGCTAGTTCTAGTTAAATAATTCGTAATTCGTAATGACGCTCGAATACTCGCTAACACTGCGCTAACGTAATTCGTAATTAAGTTTTGCATTAGCGAGTCCGCGTTCGCTTCTAGCGTCTGGGGATTTGAACCCCAAACTTTGTTAAAATTTAATTATTCGTTGCAATGACTCTAAAATCTATTTCAAAAAATAGCTGCTACTCATCACCAAAGCTGCCTTGAATTATATTGTGCCAGCTATTTCTGTCTCATTATAGCGGTTATCAGTTGAGTGAGGTACAAGAACCCCACCCCCAACCCCCTCCCCGCAAGCGATGAGGGGGCTATGATCTACTTCATTTGATTAGGAAAAGCTATAATCCGAAATATGAACACCGGAGCATTCGGGTAGTGCTGGCGAGATTTATTTATAGCAGCTAATTCATCTCTATCAGTCAAATAGTCTCCACTCTCAGGTTCAACAGCTATGTACCAGTTGTAGTGAGTATCTTGACTAATCTTAGTTATCACTCTATATTAAATCTTTGTAATCTGCGCTCCCATCGGAAAAACAAACTTTCCCATCTACCTCATTCGTCTCTTCACTTTCATCAATGAGGTCTTGGTTTTTCTCTTCTAATTCGCGCATATACTGCCTGAGTATACCCCCAACAGCGATCGCTCTAGTTTTATGCAGTTGACGGGTTAACTCTAAAAACCATTCCCTATCACCCACCAAATCTGACTCTTTCACCTGATACTTGAGAATTTCTGGGATGAGTAGTGAAGGGTTATGATGCTTTGCGATCGCGCTAGTATGAATCATTGGCTGGTAATCAATCCGTAAGCACTGCTGCCACAACGCTACCCATTTGGCATAAGTCGGTTAAGCTCTGTACATTTCGATTTTTCTGGAACTTATTTTGAGACGATATATTAAAAGCAATAAAGTTACTGTCTGAGGCTTGAGCAGACACAAAATCACCAAATCCGTTTGTATCAACGTCCCAAATTAACGCAAGTTATACAGTCAAGCCTCAGTAAAAGTATTTAGTTAAGTCAGATGTCATGATAATTTATAATTATTACCCCATGCCTAAATGCGCTTTTTTGTCTCCATTAGTAAACAATAGTGCAAGTACTGATTAATTACGAATTACGAATTACGAATTACGAATTACGAATTAGTAATCTCATCGGGCGCTTCAAACTTGTAACCATAACCCCGCACAGTTTTAATAAACTCCGGTATGCTGGGATCGACTTCCATCTTTTTGCGAAGCTGACCAATATGCACATCAACCACCCGGCCATCTCCTACGTAGTCGCAACCCCAGATTTTTTGGATTAGCTGTGGACGACTCCAAGCCTGATTAGGATGACTTGCCAAAAAATGTAAGATATTAAATTCCAGCGCTGTCAAGGCGAGAGTTTTATCGTTAAGTGTTACCTCCCGACCCTCTGGATTAATTGCTAGCTGCTTAAAAACGATGCGTTGTGTTGGGGAGGGGTTGATGTAGCGTATCCGCCTCAAAAGAGCTTCTACTCTAACTTCAACCTCTGCAAGACTAAATGGTTTAGTCATGAAATCATCAGCACCTGCACTTAAGATTTTAATTTTATCAGCCTCGTCAGTTCTACTAGTCAGTATCAGCACTAAAACATTAGTACGACTCTGCATTTCTTGGCAAAGGCTATAACCAGTAACATCCGGCAAATTCCAATCCAGAATTACTAAAGCTGGGTTGAATTGTTCAAACAACGATAAGGCAGTCTTACCATCTGCTGCCGACTCTATTTGATATTTCCGACTTAAAAAACGATAGACGAGATTTCGCACCCCGAAGTCATCATCAACGATCAGAATTTTGGGAGTAGTAGCAGTAACCATAACCATAATGTTGCCTATTGTAGATTGGGCGATTCGCTGTTGCGCCAGTTTTACTTTACGTGTTTCTGTTGAGAGTGTATTCACGCGCGTCTCTGCTGAGTACGATCGCGACTGTAGTACTTGTGTACAATTAATTTTCCATCAAGCTTATGAAAACTTCAGCCATCATCATGCTGATAAAATGTGTAATTATCGGATGATTTTTGGATGATTTTGAATTTATATTGTAGAATGCTAAATTTTTACATTGTAGGACAAGTGTAATTAAAAACCATCTCCGTAACCGCAAATAGTGCAAAGACACATGCAGAAGCGAGGGCAATTGCTACAACTTTAAAAGAGCAACGCACTCCCTGATTGATTAGGTCTCTACAAAGGCTCACAAACTAACTTATCAGCCAATCTAGATTCTCAACTCCGACTTACTCGACTGTACTCTAGCCAATAGGTATGTTCTCTTGAAGAAGGTCTACGAAAATCTACCCTGGTGCATTTACATGTAGCTATCCTCTTAAGCATATACTATACTACACTACAAGTTTCAGCCTGAGACGATGACAACGCAAGGACTGAAAGCATCACTAGAAGGTATAAGGGCAGCAAAAACAGCTTTAACAAGACAGAATAAAGGCGTCAGTGGCCAGAAAAAGAAATTGAATACAGCAAAAAGAATTGCTCCAGCAATATTACGATGTCAATAAATTGCTGGTGGATTGCCTCAATAGTGCTGCTTATGTAACTCCAGAAGTGCAACAGGAGATTGAGGAGACATTAATATTAGCGATCGCTGATATTAAAAAGATATGCAATTACTATACTCATCGCTAAATATTTTTCATTTTAAACTAATGCTTTTGTCAATTTATGAGGAATTTAGTAACATTAAAAATGTCTAAATGACTGAAATATCAAAAACATAAACTTTAAATATATTTAATTAGATTTATAGGAAAGATTGTCTGCCCATACTCTCAAATGGCATTATTTGC
The DNA here is from genome assembly GCF_036917935.1 of Nostoc sp. Lineage (GTDB taxonomy): Bacteria > Cyanobacteriota > Cyanobacteriia > Cyanobacteriales > Nostocaceae > Nostoc. The sequence goes on from NZ_JBALEL010000036.1 coordinate 26,437, forward strand.
AATTGATTAATTGGTAGAATTTTGGGAAATAACTCCATCTATCTGAGGAGAGAGTTTGAGGATATTCATACCAGAGAAAGAGCAATTAAATATGTTCAGTTCGCTAAATTGCTATTAATATCGTCACCAAGGAAAAATTATGGTTAACAATTTAGTCGGCGGCATCATTCCCCCACAGCCCCCAATAGAAGCACAATCTGATGCTCATACCCTGAAGACTCGTCTGGAATGGGGCGAACCAGCTTTTACAATCCTGGATGTGCGCGATCGCACGACCTACAACGAAGGTCACATTATGGGAGCAATGCCCATGCCAGCAGATGAATTGGTAGAGCGTGCAGTAGCTTCTTTGGATAAGAGCCGTGATATTTACCTTTACGGTGCCAATGAACAAGAAACTGCCCAAGCCGCACAACAACTGCGTTCTAATGGATTTGAGCATGTTTCCCAACTCAAAGGTGGTCTTGCCGCATGGAAGGCGATCGGTGGGCCAACAGAAGGTATTGTTGAATCAAAAACTCCCCCAGGTGCAGATGACTACAATGTTGTAGATCGGCTAAAAAACCACCAAGAAAATCTGCAAAAGGGAGGTACTAGCGCAACGGAAGCTATTAAGCAGGGAGCAAGTAACCTCAAGGAAGGCATTCAAGAGGGAGCAAGTAACCTCAAGGAAGGCATTCAAGAGGGAGCAAGTAATCTCAAGGAAGGCATTCAAGAGGGAGCCAGTAAGCTCAAGGAAGCTGCTAGTGAATCTAAAACTCCTAGAGACAATGATGATTCCAATGTTGGCTCTTAGGCAAAAAAGAACTTAGCATGAGGGTTTGTAGTAAGCACTTTAGTGCTTGGAAAATAACGGCTTTAGTCCTTACTACGAACTTAGCTATCAATTTCAACTTGACATATCACTAGCCGCGATCGCCGAGCTTTGGAAATTTATTCTAGTTACTGCCGATTCCCTATTCGATCAGTGTTCAAACAAATCCTTAAATTGCAACAAATCTAAGGAAACTATCGTTGGGAGAAACTCAAAACATTCTTGAGCAATTTGCCAGCGTTCTTCTCGTTTGAGCATTTGTATTAGCTTCTGCTGCACACTAAGTAAGTAGCGCACATCATTGGCAGCATAACTTAGTTGAGCTTCAGATAAGCTAACGGCGTTACCCCAATCAGAACTTTGAGAGCTTTTATCTAGTTCCACTTTTTCTAACTCTTGTACCACATCTTTGAGTCCGTGGCGATTTGTGTAAGTACGGGCTAATTTACTGGCAATTTTGGTGCAAAAAATCGGCCCTACCTGAATCCCCAGATTGGCTCGCAAAGTGGCAAGGTCAAATCGAGCAAAGTGAAACACTTTCACGACATTGACTGCTTCTAAAAGTTTTTTTAAGTTGGGGGCGTCAGCTTGTCCTTTGGCGATGCGGATTGCCGTCACTTTCCCTTCTAGATTGCACAGTTGGACGAGACACAAGCGATCGCGCAGCGGCAACAATCCCATCGTTTCTGTATCAACTGCGATCGCCGTAGATTCTAAATACTGGCTAAGGGCTGCGTCACTGAGGTCGCGATCGCTCACCTGAAAATCTGGTAATGTCATCAATTTTTCAAAAATAATAGCAGTGTCCAGCAGATAAAAGTCTTGTCAGACACTACATTATTATTGTGCAAAAAAATCAGAAATTAAATCTACCTAGTGCGAAAAAACATTTGTGTCAGGTAGACTTCGCCTTGATTATTAGTAGCAACGCCAATTCCAGTCAGGTTGTAATTTCCTTTAAGATTCTTTAGATGTCCGGGACTGTTGATCCAACCAGTAACAGCTTCCTCTACGGGGTTGCTATATCCCCGATTGAAAGCAACATTTTCCGCCGCACTGTTGTAGCGAATAGGGATAGCTTTGACTCGCTTTTCAAATCCCTGATGGCTAAATGGGGTTTTGCCTTTAGCCATATTTTGACTATGAATTCTTGCCTGTCGAATTAAATTTGCATTTAAGGTCAACTTTGGTAGCCCTTTAGAAGCCCGATATCGATTAATTTGGTCAAATACTGATTTTTCTAGCTCAGTAGTTTTAAAAGTAGGAGTCGATATTGCAACCTGACTGGAAAAAAGCGACAACAGCTTATTACGGGTGGATGTATTCGTAGAAGTATGATTTGGTATCGGAACTGTCGTTAATCCACTAGCAAGGACAAGCGCACTTAAAGCGATGCCAAAAGCAGTTTGTCGGAACATGGAGAATTGCGTAATGTGTAGAGATATAAGACTTCTACTCTACCTTATTGTTCCGAGGATATGCACCACGATACTATTAAGGATTGATGAATTTCGGCAATTTGGCTATATCCTTTAGAAGTAACACAAACAATCATTTGCAATTGTCAGTACTTCAATAGGTCAGCTTCATGAAAATCAGGGTTAATTTTGCTGAGAATTTAAGATTTTCATGGATTACTAAAAAAATCATGTAGTATTCGATAGACAAATGTCATTGAAACTACATTGTTCAATATCTAGCAAAAGCTTTGCTAAGTAGTCAGACAGAATTAATTACACAATGACTGTAAATATTTTTGTCCCACTACTTAACAGGTTGAAGTCTGGGGAATTTGAGAAAAAACCTAAATTTTACTAAATCTAACGCCGTGTGCAATTTTTACTCAAACCTAACCTCCCAGCCCCCTTGCGTAATCGGGAATGACTAGAATTCAAAGCCTCTCTTTTTGCAGGAGAGAAGAATGGAGTGAGGTCAGAATATTAAGTTGCACATCGCCTTAAACTTATGAGCGAATGAAGATTTGTGTGAAGTAGATTCCGCCTTGACTGTTCTTGGCGACACCAATCCCTGTTTTATCATAATTACCTCTGATATTGGCAAGATGCCCTGGACTTTTGAGCCACCCTTGAACAGCTATTGTGGCAGGATCAGTATATCCCTGGTTGAAAGCGACATTTTCACCCGCTGCTCTGTAAGAAACACGGGTTGCTTTAAGACGTTCTGAAAATCCAGTATGTCCAAAGGGAACTGTACCATTAGCCATGTTCTGACTGTGAATCCTAACTTGATTATCGATGGCAGCATTACGAGTTAGTGCTAGTAGCCCTTGGGAAACTCTGTAGTTATTAATTTGGTTAAAAATCGACTGTTCTAGAGTAGCAGTGTCGATGCTATATGCTGCAATTTTAACAGTATTATTTGATACACTTAAAGACATCGGCGTAAAAGCTGGATTTGTTACAGGAGTAGCGATCGCTCCACTACTGAGAAAGAAAGTGCCTAAAGTAACGCTGTAAAATATTGATTTGATCATTTGCTGGAAGTAAACTTTTAGACAATCTAACCAACTAATATCAATGTGACAAATTGCTTATAGGTCTATATAGCTCTATTTGTACCGTTTTATGTTCAAAAACTACCAGCAAACGTTTAAATCCACAATCTTACGACAAAATAGTGCTACTTAATAAAAAATTGTCCTCTACCATTAGTATGATTGTTTTTATTCCATCTTCTGTACTTAGGGTGTTATCTAGTGTAATTACTAGATTTTTTAAATTTTTTAGTTCTATATTACGCTTATTCATCTTCAAAATTCAGCTATTTTACTGTTTCTAAGTATATTCAATAGCTTTCTTTACGTCTAAAAACCAGTAATAACCGATTGTGATAGTTGAAGATACGGAATCTAGGATAGAAATGGCATGGATTTCTTCAGCAAAATTCCTGCGTGATTTCAACTAGCTTTGGTTGAGGGTTTCTAACTCTTCCTGTACCACGCGCAACACCCGTGCAATATATTCTGCACGCCACTGTTCCCGTTCCTTAGTTACTTTGGCATCCGGCTCGTAAGCTTCAATCTCAGTAGCCAATAAAAGACCTTTAACCTCTAGCAACCGTTCAATGGTGTCTAGCCGCTCATGCAGCACGGACACCTCACCAGTCAAAGCCATGACGATCGCGAATAATTTATCAGTTTGCGGATTTTCTAAGTAAACAGGTCGTTTACCCTTAGCTATTTTTGTCATCCTAATACCAATTCTCCAAAAATAAGACTAGACATACAAAAGGAGGAAACCCAGAGAAAATCTGACTTCCTCAATTACGAATTACGTTAGGTAGCGAGTCCGCGTACCCTTTCAGGGAAGCAAGCTACGCTTTTAGCGTCTGTCTGCGACACGCTGTTCGCGTTCGTAGAGAGCGTCATTACTAACGCTTACTTAGTTGCAGCAACCACAAACCAGGTGTCTTGGCTGCCTGAGTTACCATTTTTAACCAGGCCATTAGTTACTTTGGCTTTCCATGCCCCATTCGGGACAAATTTCTCGAATGTCTTATCTGCTGAAAAACCAGCCTCAGTAACTAGCGGCACCAAATCTAAATCGCGTACAGCACTCCAGAAAGGTTCGTTGTTGTTAGCGGTTTCCCAATCATAAATAAACTGTCTATAAACATCCATGTGACGATACAGGGGTGCTTCTACATGGATCATCATGCCACCGGGAGCCAGTAGACGATAAGACTCTTGCATAACTTTACGCACAGATGACGGGGGGATTTCATGCAGCAAAATGTGAGAAACCACTAAGTCAAATGATTCATCGGGGAAGTTAGTGTGTTCGGCATTTTGCTGAGAGAAATGTACCCGTTTTCCTAAGTCTTCGGCTCTTGCATGAGCGTAACGCAGCATAGATGCGCCTACATCTATGGCATGGACTTCTGCATCTGGGAAACCATCCACATAAGGTAATGTGCTATTGCCGACAGAGCATCCCATATCGAGAATTTTCTTCGGTTTAAAGTCGGGATACTCTGGTAGGAGGTAGTTTTGGACTATAGATAGCCCCATATCATCGTTGAGCGGCCCTAACCAACCTAGTCCATAAACATAAGCGCCGCGATCGTAGGTTGCGCCGGCTGCGACATCATCAGCAGTGAATTCACTGTGATATCCTCCGGGCATACAGTGAATGTCTACAGCCTTTTGATGAGTAGGTATTTGAAAATTTGGGTCGAGGGTTAAAGTACCCAGTTCACGACCCTTATCTTTGGCACGCTCAATCAATTCTGGCAGTTGTCTATCAACGTTGGCATTTACAGCATCCCATAACATTTCCTGGTTGATGCGCTTGAGGGCACTAGTCCAGCGGTAATAGGGTTCGTGCTGCATTACTTCCCGAATTTCATAACGATTTTGGGGAGGACGCTGATGTTCTTGTTCAAACTTCGGCTTGCCTAGTTTTTCATAAACTACCTTATTACCAGGAAAGAGATTCCTGAAAATGTGCATTTTCATACTTTGCACAAAGTTTTGGCGTGCCAACTCGTCGTGAGTGGGTTGCGGTAGCATAGCGTGTTGGAATTGTTGATTTATCATTGCTTCCTCTCAGGAATTTGAGCTATATTTACGCAGGATTTAATAACTTGGCTACTGTTTGTACATCCTTATCACCGCGTCCAGAGCAGTTAATTACAATCCGAGGATTGCCGGTTAGCTGGGGACAGAGAGTTTCGAGATAAGCGATCGCATGGGCTGTTTCCAATGCTGGGATAATCCCCTCCAATTTTGACAATCGCCCAAATGCCGCCAAAGCCTCTGCATCCGTCACACTATAGTATTCGGCGCGACCAGTATCCTTCAAATAGCTATGTTCTGGGCCCACACCGGGATAATCTAACCCAGCACTAATTGAGTGTGCCTCAATGATTTGCCCATCTTCATCTTGCAGCAGGTAGCTCATAGCTCCGTGCAATACACCAATTCGTCCTTTTGTCAAGGTTGCGGCGTGTTTTTCGGTATTGACACCTTCTCCGGCTGCCTCAATCCCAATGAAGCGTATAGAAGACTCATTCATAAACTCATAGAATAGTCCCATTGCATTGGAACCACCACCCACACAAGCCAAGAGAATATCAGGCAATACACCCCACTTTTCCATTGCTTGGGCGCGAGTTTCTTCGCCGATTACTGCATGGAAATCACGTACCATCATTGGGTAAGGATGGGGCCCTGCTACCGAACCCAGGATGTAGTGAGTCGTTTCCACATTCGTCACCCAATCTCGGATTGCTTCGGAAGTAGCATCCTTCAAAGTTCCGGTTCCCGCCTCGACTGGACGCACTTCTGCCCCCATTAGTTGCATTCTGAATACATTCAAAGCTTGGCGTTCCATGTCATGAACGCCCATGTAAATTATGCATTCCAGCCCAAAACGAGCGCAAACTGTGGCTGTAGCAACTCCATGTTGTCCGGCACCTGTTTCAGCAATAATCCGCTGCTTACCCATACGTTTCGCCAACAATACCTGACCAAGGGCATTATTGATTTTGTGAGCGCCAGTATGATTTAAATCTTCACGTTTTAAGTAAATTTGTGGCCCGGTGCGATCGGGTCGGGCATAATGAGCAGTCAGGCGTTCAGCAAAATACAATGGGGTCGCACGTCCTACATAGTCTCGTAACAACTGCTGTAGTTCTGCTTGAAAACCAGGGTCATTGCGGTATTGCTGATAAGCTGTTTCTAATTCAGCAAGGGCAGGCATGAGCGTTTCAGGTACATACTTACCGCCAAAGCGTCCAAAGCGGCCTAGCGTATCTGGAACTTGAGCAATTGAATTTGGAGATAGGGGAGTGGTAGTCACAGGCTGTTTCGATGACGGGAACGACTTAATTATTATAGAAAAATCTGAAGCATATCTGGGGAATGGGGAGGAAGTAGGGGGCAGCACTCATAGGTGTCAACTTAAGCCCTCATCCCCTAACCCTTCTCCCAGGGGAGAAGGGGAATTGAATGTCTAGCTCCCCTCTCCCTTGGGAAGAGGGGCTGGGGGGTGAGGGCAAAACGTTGTTACCAAGCGGGTTTCACGTTAAGTTGACACCAATGGGCAGCACTTCTCTACGAGACGCTCCGCGTAGCTTGGTTCCACGAAGTGGTACGGCTACGCTCAGTGACCGAGGGGCAGGGGAAGCAGGGGGTAATTTTAGAATTTACTAAATCATCGCGCAAATATGCAACGCCTAAAATTCGTCTCCTATTAAGAGTTCACGTTCGGCTTATTAACCCAACGCGGACTTTAATTCACTTTCGGCTTGTGCCAACGCATCTGGTAATTTACTTGCATCGCGTCCGCCGGCTTGGGCTAAGTTCGGTCTTCCACCGCCACCGCCACCGCAAATTTTAGCGATCGCACCAACAAATTTACCAGCTTGCAGTCCTTTTTTGTTCACTTCTGGACTAAAAGCTGCAACTATACTCACTTTCCCAACTTCTGGAACAGAACCCAGCACCACCGCACCGTTACCGATTTTTTGCAACAAGCGTTCGGCTGCGGTTTTCAATGATTCTGGATCAACATCTTCTAATTGGGCGACAATAATTTTATGATCGCCTACGGTTTCTGCTGTTTGTAGCAAGCTGTCTGATTTAGCGATCGCTAGCTGTACCTTCAAGGTTTCTAATTCCTTCTGGCTATTTCTCAGTTCGCTTTGCAGACTTGTGATTCTGTCTGGTAATTCTTCAGGTTTAACTTTAAAGCGATCGCTCAAATCTTTAACTACTTTATCCCGCAGATTTAGATAATCTAGTATTGCTGGCCCCGAAACAGCTTCAATCCGCCTTACCCCAGAAGCTACACCCGCCTCTGAAATAATCTTGAACACGCCAATTTCAGCAGTGTTACTCACATGAGTCCCACCGCAGAGTTCCATTGATACGCTGGGGAAGTCAATTACCCGCACTTCATCGCCGTATTTTTCCCCGAACATGGCAACAGCACCCCTAGCTTTCGCCTCTGCTAAAGGTAATACTTCCACCTTTGCAGCAGTGGCTCCAGCAATCCAACTGTTCACCTGTTCCTCAACTTGTTGGACTTCCTCTGCTGTCAACGCGCGGGGACAGTTGAAGTCGAAGCGCAACCGATCAAAGGAAACCAGGGAACCAGCTTGAGAAATACTATCATCGACAATTTTCTTCAATGCCGCTTGCAATAGGTGCGTTGCGGTATGGTTAGCTTGGGCGCGACGGCGACAAGCCGGATCAATTTGGGCGGTGACGCGATCGCCTACGCGTAGTGTACCGCGTTCGATGCGTCCGAAGTGAACAAAGAAATCAGATTCTTTTTTAACGTCTTCTACCCGAACAACAATACCATCACCAGAGATATAACCGCGATCGCCGATTTGTCCCCCAGATTCAGCATAAAATGGCGTTTTGTCAAGAACAATTTGTACCTCTGTCCCCGCTTCTGCTTCCTCTTGGGAAACACCTTCTACCAAAATCGCTTCGACTTTCGCCGTCGCCGTCGGTTGGGTATAGCCTAAAAACTCGGTGACTTGGATGTGTTCTGCTAATTTGTCGAGGGAACCTTGCACAGTTAAATCGATGGTTTCATGTGCTGCTTTAGCACGTTCCACTTGCTTTTGCATTTCGGCATCAAATCCCGCGTCATCGACTGTCAGATTATTTTCCTCGGCAACTTCTTGAGTAAGTTCCAGGGGAAATCCGTAGGTGTCATAGAGGGTAAAGGCACTTTCACCGCTAATTTGAGTTTCCCCTCGCTGTTTCACCTCTTGGATGATTTCTTCTAGCAGTTTTTCGCCTCTATCCAGAGTTCTGAGGAAATTGGATTCTTCGCGTTGCAACTCAGCTTTAATTGCTGCTTCCCGTTGCCGCACATTGGGGTAAGCTGATTCGGAAAGAGCGATCGCAGTTTCGGCAACTTGGGTAGTAAATTCGCCAGAAATCCCAATTAATCGCCCATGACGCACCACGCGCCGAATTAATCGCCGCAGCACATAACCCCGTCCGACATTGGAGGCGCGAATTTCATCAGCAATCATGTGGATGACAGCGCGAATATGATCGCCAATGACTTTTAGGGAAGTTTTGGTTTTTTCATCACTGCTGTGGTAATCAACACCAACAATTTGCCCCGCTGTTTGGATAATTGGAAAAATCAGGTCAGTTTCGTAGTTATTGGGCACTTTTTGGAGAATTTGCGCCATTCTATCCAAACCCATGCCCGTGTCAATGTTCTTGTTTTGCAGCGGCGTTAAATTGCCGGAAGCATCCCGGTTATATTGCATGAAGACGAGGTTATAAAACTCGATAAACCGAGAATCGTCTTCTAAATCTATATTTTCGTCACCGCGTTCTGGGTGGAAGTCGTAATAAATTTCTGAACAAGGCCCACAAGGCCCAGTCGGCCCAGATACCCAAAAGTTATCATCTTCGCCCAAACGTTTAATTCTCGCTACCGACACACCGATTTGATCGCGCCAGATTCCAAAGGCTTCATCATCATCTTTAAAAACGCTGACGACGAGATTTTGAGGGGAAAAGCCAAAGACTTGTGTAGATATTTCCCAACCCCAAGCGATCGCTTGTTCTTTAAAATAATCACCAAAGCTAAAATTGCCCAGCATCTCAAAAAACGTGTGATGCCGTTTGGTGCGTCCGACATTTTCGATGTCGTTGGTGCGGATACACTTTTGCGAAGTTGTAGCCCGCTTAAATTCTGGTGTGCGCTGCCCTAAGAATATTGGCTTAAATGGTAGCATCCCCGCGATCGTCAGCAGCACGGTTGGGTCTTCTGGCACGAGGGAGGCACTTGGGAGAATTTGGTGTTCCCGTTGGGCAAAGAAGTCGAGGAATATGTTGCGAATTTCGTTACCGCTTAGGTAGTGGGGATTTGAAGACATGGGTGTTTTTAACTTTAGACTTGGGCGTAGCGGCACTAGGTAAGTGGATTTTCATAAATAGCTTTATATATTCTTGCATTTTGTTTCAGCTTACTGCCAGCAAATTGTGTCAGTCGGTGAGCAAAATGCAGTGATCAGGACGTTTTTACACCATAATCTAACTCTAGTGGGATGCTCGAACGCATTTCGATGGTTAAGATTAATCCTTAAGAAAAACTTTATTTTTTCCATGTTGAGGTAACAAATGGCACTGATGCTGAAGGTATCAAATATTGCTTGTGAAGGATGTGCGGAAATAATTACTGAGTCTATCCACGTTATGGAACCTGAAGCCAAGGTGGATGTCGATGTTAACGCTAAAACTGTCACGGTGGAATCGGCAGCTTCTGAGGAGTCAATCAAACAGGTAATTGTTGCTGCTGGTTACGCTATAGAAGGTTATTGATCGGGTTCTAGGTTTTCACAGAAGTTTAGATTTTAATATCTCAGGCGACGTTAAACAAAATTTTTTATATTTATTCCGCCCGTAGAAATGGCAGAATGAAAATAATTTACCCATATTAGGGGCAGGTTTTGACATCAAGTTTTTTATTTAGCTTTGTTTTCTAGATTTCTGATGTTGGAGCAAATAAAAAAAGAGGTGAATTAAGTAAATAAGCAAACACAGATAAAGCATAAGCAGAGATGTTTTTCTCCTGTTAACGCATCGTCAAACTTGGGTTAATACCTCAGTTAAATTGGAGATTTTCAGCCGACAAATCCGGTCTGTAATTGTAGGTTATGTTAGTCCCAGAAAGCTACTGCCCATAACAGGAGGTAGTTTTTATGTCTATTTGATTTGCATTTTTTTATAATTCAACACCTTTCTTGATACTTGATAAAAGCCTAGTTCATAAAGAAAAAGACTGAAATGCTCTATGGAAAATAACATTGTTAATTCCATGATCAAATTTTTGGTTTTATAATTCAATAAAAAAACTTTATATTTTCTTTATTTTTCTACTGAAGAAGAAATTTAGCTCCTTGACATAACAGTTATTACAAACTATTTATTTTGGTAATTCCACTAGGGAAACAGCACTGAAGAAACTACAGCAATAGTTTTTATACTTCTAAAAAATATTCAGTATTTTCACTGTTTTAAAAATAAACTGTAAAGAAGACATTAGTTGTCAGAAGTGAAGAGTTCAGAAACTGTAGTAGTAAATATAAAGCCTTAAAAGGAGATTTAACTTGAAAATTCACTGTAAATCGGCGTTTAAAATATATATCAAGAAATAGAAGCCAGTCTAAAATATCATATTTAGTATTAATTAAAAACAGCAGTAAATTACTAAAAATAATTTTTTAAAATTTAAATAGGATCAAAAATAAAGCAATGAGTATTTCTATTCTGGTCTTTGGAAAAAATAACTTTATCGCCACAGTTCCAGATCAGATCCGTTCTGCGACTGCTTTTAATGTAGAAGTTATAGACAATCTGAATCAGGCAGTATCGCGAATTAAAATGACGCCTCCCGATATAATACTGGTGCAGGCTAGCCTCAATGGTAGTATGGAATTGTGCGGTTGGTTGAAAGACCAGATAAAACTGTCGTGGATATACTGTATTCTCTTCGAGGATCGTTCCCAGCAGCTTATTGATAGAAATAAGGGTTGGCACAGGGAATTGGAGATGAGTACTGCGGCACTAAAGCAAGGAGCCGATGCTTATATTTGGCATCTTATTGAAGAAAAAACAGACCATAACTTGGCAGAGTTGACTGCCAATCATGGACTCATACTTGCTCAATTGACAGTTGGCTTGCGGAAAGCACAAAAATACCGAGATTTGATTCGGACAAATGATATGTTATCTGCGATCGCCTTAGCCGATTCGTTGACAGAATTAAATAATCGTCGGGCTTTAGAATGGGACTTACCCAGGCAAATTCAAAGAGCTAGGACTCAAAAAACTGACCTGAGTTTGATTATTCTGGATGTAGATCATTTCAAGAAAGTTAACGATACTCATGGGCATTTAGTAGGCGATCGCATTTTGCAAGTATTATGTCAGCGTTTGCGCCACAATCTGCGCTGTCAAGATACAGCATTCCGCTATGGTGGCGAAGAATTTGTAATTCTTCTAGCTAACACTAGCGATGACGAAGCACTATTAGTAGCCCGTCGTCTCAATCGTATAGTCAGCGACGAACCATTTGCACTCAACAATAAACTGACAATTAATATCACCATTAGTCTGGGCACAGCCTCTCTGCAAGCTGAGGATGATAAGCAAGGAGAGAGTCTGCTATATCGTGCCGATCAATATCTGTTACAGGCTAAAACTTCTGGGCGTAATCGGGTGATTAACTCGAACTACCTATCTCATCATGGCTTACATTTGAAAGCTGTTTCTTCGTGAAAGTGCGGGGCATACGTGTCAATTTAAGCTAAAACCCTTTTAAAACCTCATTGGGCAGCAGCCCCAAGTGAAAATTATTTTGTCAAAACTAGAATTGCTTTACTAGGGTACGTTTCAGTCGCAATTTTTTATGGCTAATGGTAATGCGATCGCGAGTTGCTATCAAAGGCTAAGATTTAGTATTAAAAATTACAATGGTTCAATATAATTTTTATATAATTCCTTGAAATACGCTATTTGAGGTGTTGAATTAAAATAGGAGTCGCTAAAATCTATACATCAAACCAAGTATTCCTATTACTAAATGACAACTCCAATACCTTACTACATCTCTCGTAAGCAAGCGCAGGATTTTCTCGCTAAATTTACAAAAGCACTGGAATTTCCAGAGTCTAACCCACTGCTGTCTCAGGTTTATGGGTTCGGGGGAGTTGGTAAAACTACCCTCATCAAAAAACTGAAAGAGACGCACCAATTGCAAGCCGACTTTGCAGAGGTGTCCTTTGGGCTTACAGCAGGTATTGAAACGCCACTGAAGCTAATGGAAAAGCTTTATGAGCTATTACCAAAACCTACCGGACTCTGGCGAAGGGATTTATTACCTAAACCCGACCCTTTTACATCACTTTATGAGCAGTATCAGGAAACTGTTTACAAGCTGAAAACTGAACCTGTACAAGGTAAATCAGTTGATACAGAGCAACAAAATACAGTTAAGGATTGGTTTGAACTAGGAACAGCCACACTGCTAGCCACAGGTGCAGGCTATTTGGGAGATCATGGAACAGCATTGAGTTTAGGTTTGGATGCTACGGTCAAGGCTGGAGGAATGTTATCAGATGCATCACAGGCACTCAAACCTACGAAAGAGCGTATACAAGAACTACTGCAACAGCATCCAGCAACGAAGAACGACAAACAACTTCAGGAATTGATGCTGGAACCAATACCCAAGTTGACTCATGCATTTGCTCAAGGGTTGATCCAAAAAACTCAAAAACACAATCGCTCGATTGTACTGGTTCTAGATACCTATGAAAAGGCATCATCAGATATTGACACTTGGCTGTGGCAGTATTTGTTAGAAGATACGCCTCTTAAGTCTTATGGTGTACGTATTTTGGTGGCAGGACGACGTTCTTTATTAGAAAAAGAAAGTTGGCGGAAGTTGCAACAGGATCGGGATTTAATCTATGAACAACAGCTAGATGAATTCAACAAAGAACAAACTAAGGAATATCTTCAGTATATTGGTATTACTAAATCTGGAGATATTCAGAAAATATATAAAACTACTCAAGGCTTACCCTACTATCTCAACTGGATTAGACGAGAGAAGGAAGCAGGTAGAGATATTGACGATTTTTCTCGTGGTAACAAAGCAATTACTGATCTGCTACTGCAAGGACTAAATGCAAATCAAAAACAGATAGTACAATTAGGCGCTTGTTGTCGTTGGTTTGATCGGTCGTTGATTCAGTACTTGATGCAAAAGCAAGGAATAGACTTTGAAACTGGTGTTCATGCAAGTATAGACTGTTTTGATTGGCTAACAAAGTGTGATTTTGTTGAGTTTGTTCAAGGTCACTATCGGCTGGATGATGTAGCTCGTAATGTTTTTAGGTTGTCATTTTGTAATGAGGACAGAACACGATTTCGTGAAACCCATGAATTGCTAGCCACATATTTTGAGCAACAAGGTAACCAAGAAGTTGCTCCAGATAGCCCTGAACCAGAAAAATACGATAACTATGATTGGCGTCAATACACTGCTGAATTTATCTATCATGCTCTCTTTGGGAGAAGAGATGAGGGTCAGCGTCAATTTCTTTCCCATTTCTTTACTTCTCGCTATCTTAAACAACTTGAAGTAGTAATGATTCCTTTCGCCGCAGTTGTCGCAGAAGCAGCAGTAGAGAATTATCGCCTCTTGCCCGATTCAACTAATAAGTTTCTGAAAAGCATAAAATTGAGCTTTTTCTTTAGTTGGATGATGTTAACAGAAAATCCAGCTAAATATGAAATTAACTACGAGAATCTGATTGGCCCCTCCAAAGAAGAAATAGAAGCAGCATTACGACCTTGTTTTACTCAAGTTGATTTTTTGGAAGATGGACTGGGTAAATACGCTGGGCTGTTGTACAAATCCTTACGTACCCAACCAAATCAGCAAGTTGATTTGCTACAGAGGGCAACAGAGCAAGCTGAAAAAATTGTAACTAATAGTTATCCTGAATTCAATAGTAGTCTATTCTTAAATTTAGGTAATCAGCAGGATAATCTAGATCGTTATGAAGAAGCGCTCGTGAGTTACAACAGAGCCTTAATAATTCAAGATGATAATCCCATAATTTATTACTGCCAGGGCAATGTCTTGGGAAAATTAGGTCGTTATGAAGAGGCGCTCAATAGCTACGATAAAGCCTTGCAAATTAAAGATGACTATGGCGATGCTTGGAACAACCGAGGCTCATTACTGGCAGGATTAGAGCGTTATCAAGAAGCACTTGCTAGTTTCAATAAAGCTTTAGCAATTAAAGATGATGACCTGAATGTCTTGAAAAACCTAGCTGTTACACTGTTGTTCTTACGTTCTTATAAAGAGGTAATCACTATCTGCGATCAAGTCTTAAAGATTAAATCCGACGCTACTGAGATTTTGAGCAACAAGGGTTTGAGCTTGAGTTTGTTGGGGTGTTATGATGAAGCATTGGCTAACCTCAATGAAGCTATAAAACTTCAACCAGAACATCCACTTTGGTGGGCTAACCAGGGCATTATCTTAGCTCGTGCAGGGCGTTACCAAGATTCACTCATTAGTTGCGAGAAAGCTTTAGAACTACAAGCTAATGATGAGAGTGGCTATTATGGCAAAGCTTGCTATTTCGCCTTACAAAATGATGTTTATTTAGCTATTGAGAACCTACAACAAGCAATTAATATCAATCCCTCTCGATGCCGTATAGAAGCAAAAATAAACCCTGATTTTGATAGTATTCGGGACAATGTAAGATTTCAGGCATTACTACAAGGTTAAATGAGCAGATTATATTCACAGGTGATGGACTTCCAATTAAAAGGTATCCATCTCTAATTTATGTGACAGTCGCGCCATCACCACTTCACCATTTACTACGTCTCCACGTTCAATAGAAGCAAGCCCAACAGCTATTTTTTTCTGGGTTTCTTCTTCCCATTCCTGATAACCCTTCTCCCATTCTTCTAGCAGTTTTAATGCTTTAGCAATCACATCTTCAGCATTTTCATATCTACCTGTAGCAATTCGGGTTTGTATAAATTGCTCGTATTCCGCTTTAAGCTGGATGTTCATAATTTTTTGGAAATTAGCCCTAAAATAGCCTGATGGAAATAGTAAAACCCAACATTATATTAGGTTAACGTTGGGTTTTACTAAATTCAACCAGCTTGATTAGGCGGTGTTGCTTCCGGTGGCGTTTCCGCTGGGGGAGCGAGTACCGCATCCGGCACAATGTCTTCTACAGAAATCGGTTGCTTATCCTCAATTTCAAAATCTGGTTGCGCTGCTTCCACCAATTCAGGAGATGGGGGATGTGGGGGAATCGCTTCCGGTACAGTTTCGGTTTTTGCTTTGGTGTCAGTAGTAACTATCTCCTCTGCTGGTTGTTTTGGTATGACAATAGTTTTGTCAATAATCTCAATAGCAGGTTTCTCTGACAGAACAGAGATAATGTCTTCAGGTTTGGGGGTTGTGGGTGTTTTTTTACTCACAGTCTGTTGCACCTTGTCTTTCGCGCCACTGAAGGTGCTACCCAGACCTTTTTGCAACTGGCCTAGCCGTTCCTGAAGGGACAACCTATTTACCTGTTCCTGAATGCCAGTTTTCACTGTCTCAGCACTGGGTATTTGGGTTTGTTGTGCCTGCGGGGTCAATTGCCGACGTAATGATAGAGTTTGCCAGCCAAACCAGACCAAAAGAGCCACACTAGCCAGATGACCCAGCAACAAACCCCCAGTAATGCGTGGTGCAAACACCCATAAGACTAAAGCGTAGAACAATCCTACGCCACTCCAGATAAAGTCATTCTTGCGGTGGATTTCTGGGAAAAAGAAAGCTGCTATATAAATGGCTAAACTACCAAGACCGACCACCAAAGCTAGGACAAATGCCAGCATTATTTGGTTACTCCTTTGACTAGGGATTGGGGACTGGGGATTGGGTATTGGGTATTGGGTACTAGGAAAGAATTTATCAGTTCCCAGTCCCTACTCCCCAATCCCCAATCCCTTAACTAACAATTTTGCAAGTCAATTGTTGATTTAGATACAAATTAAAATTAATTATCCGTGTTAGTTGTGGATTTTTGTCATTTATATCAAGTCTTAAGGTCTTCTTTAGGGGAGAAGGGAAAATATCGGACTACCCTTATAGGTAAAGGATCTGCAAGAGTTAGCCAGAAATTTTTTATGACACTACAAAGCTTTGGTGTGATTGGATTAGCCGTTATGGGTGAGAACATCGCTCTCAACGTGGAGCGCAATGGCTTCCCAATTGCAGTTTACAACCGCTCCCGAGAAAAAACGGATGCGTTTATGGCGCAGCGCGCGCCAGGAAGGAACGTCAAAGCCGCCTTTACTCTAGAAGAATTCGTCGCCTTATTGGAACGTCCCCGCAAAATTCTAGTAATGGTGCAAGCTGGTAAGCCAGTGGATGCGGTGATTGCTCAACTCAAACCCTTGTTAGACGAAGGCGATATCATTATCGACGGTGGCAACTCTTGGTTTGAAGATACGGAACGACGCACTCAGGAATTAGAACCCGCTGGGCTTCGGTATCTTGGTATGGGTGTCAGTGGCGGTGAAGAAGGGGCGCTGAATGGCCCATCTCTGATGCCTGGAGGTACAACAAGCTCTTACGAGTTTCTATCACCAATTTTCAACAAAATTGCTGCCCAAGTCGATGATGGCCCTTGTGTAACCTACATTGGCCCTGGTGGTTCTGGCCACTATGTGAAAATGGTACACAACGGCATTGAGTACGGCGATATGCAGCTAATTGCTGAAGCCTACGACTTGCTGAAAAATGTCGCTGGATTAAACCCTACTCAGCTACATGACGTGTTTGCTGAATGGAACACCACCGATGAACTCGATTCATTTTTGATTGAGATTACGAAGAATATCTTCCCATATCTTGACCCAGAAACAAATCTACCCCTGGTGGATTTGATTGTTGACGCAGCAGGTCAAAAGGGAACTGGACGCTGGACTGTGCAGACTGCGTTGGAATTGGGAGTCTCTATTCCCACAATTACAGCAGCAGTTAATGCCCGGATTATATCTTCGATTAAAGAGGAGCGGGTAGCAGCATCGAAAGTCCTCACAGGCCCCAGTGGCAAGTATGACGGGCAAACTAAGGACTTTATCAACAAAGTACGCGATGCTCTCTATTGCTCAAAAATCTGTTCTTACGCTCAAGGGATGGCGCTGCTATCTACAGCTTCCAAGACATATAACTGGAATTTGAATCTGGGCGAAATGGCGCGGATTTGGAAAGGTGGCTGTATTATTCGCGCTCGCTTTTTGAATAAGATTAAGAAGGCTTTTAGCGAAAATCCAGCTTTGCCTAACCTGTTATTAGCTCCTGAATTTAAGCAGACAATTCTCGATAGACAGACTGCTTGGCGGGAAGTGATTGCGACAGCTGCAACACTAGGAATTCCAGTACCCGCATTTAGCGCATCCTTGGATTATTTTGACAGTTATCGCCGCGATCGCTTGCCTCAAAACCTGACTCAAGCACAACGCGACTACTTCGGCGCACATACTTACCTGCGTCTTGATAAGCCCGGAAGTTTCCACACTGAATGGGTTCCTATTGCTGAAGCCCAGAAGTAAACTTTCACACTTCTAAATTATCAGCTTATTTGTAGGTGACTCTAGATATTAGAGTCACTTTTTTGTTAATGTTTTTTCTCAAGGTATTTTCAAGTTAAGCAATTATACGAACCTGCAAATCAAGAATAATTCAGCAAGTAATCATTAGTTAAGTATTTGGAATCAATTTGATGTTCCCGTGGAAGATAAATCGCAACCGGAATTCCTATATTATGCAAAGAACGACACATTAGCGGCCCTACTTCCGCCCAATTTAAGTTACCTAAACCACAACCCAAAGCTGGCATTGCTAAAGACTGAATACCAATTTCATGACAATTATTTCTAACCCAGTCTAAGCCACCTTCAATGTCCTCTAAACGAGAGTTGTCTCGCCATTGTCTTTTAGTAGCAAACGACAAGAACCACTTTACAGCATTGGAGGTCACAAGAGGAAGGCTAAGATCAGCTAGTTCTTGGTCTAAAGAAGCTTCACGTTTATAGAGATAGGGTTTTGTCGCAGTAAGCTGTTTATTGCGGCAAGCATCTTGATAAACTACATATACGTCAGGAAACTGATATTTTGCTCGTGATGCTAATCCTTTGCCCATTATGCCTTGAAGATTAACACTAATCGTCAAAGTTTGCATATTTGAAAAAAACATATCTCCATCAATCAAGGAAATATTAGTCCCAATACGGCTGGCAGATATGGGTTGGAAAAACATATTTGGTTCAGGAACAACAGGTATTTTAGCTGAACCGATAATTGTTTCGACTCGCTCTTTAGCCTTATAGTCTGCTACAAAAATTGAATGAACAAGTTCTGGGCTGATTTGCTTAGGAACCAAGCACTCAGCCATTATTTTTCGTTTAGAACCATCAAGCTCATTCCACCACTCATTTTGAATAATTTTCCATTGTTTCTGAAGTATTTCTCTTCCTTCCTTAATAGCAAAAAACTGAGTTGGATCATTAGCAGCATTTCCATCTGTAATTAGTCCTCCTGCTGCTGCAAGTACATCGGGTTTGACTCCAATAACAGCAATATCTCTTTTATCTTTTTCATGAACCACCCGATACATCATTGGGTTACGTGGCTGAAAGTATAAGTTAGCGTACTCCCACAAACTACTCTTTGCAGGTGTAAACTTGTCTTTACGTTTGCTAACAATCCCACTATCGTAGATTGGTGTATATGAAACTCCTAACTCCTCAACTTTTTTGTGGGATAATATACCTCTTTGAAGTATCGAGGGCAGATTTTCAATATGTGTGATGTAATAGAGGCTTTTAATATCTGGCTTTCTCATTGATTTGGTGTGTTATTTTTCCCAAGATATTTAGCTTTTAATTCTTCTAATTCTTCATCTATTTTACTTTTACTAGTAGGCTGAGGTGTAGGATTTGGTGGCTGTATTTTATTTGGTTGAGGTTTACTGTTACCCATAAATTGGGTTTTCATTTCTTCTAACTCTTTCTCAAGTTGACTAGGAGATTTCGATATAAAAGCGGCTGGGGAATTTGGTGGCGATTGAGGGATTAGTTTTGGTGCAATCGCTGGCGTAGCTGCTACTTTAGGCTGTTGATTTAATTCTTTGAGAACTTCATCTACTGTTTGATAACGCCGAATTGGAATACTTTCTAGCATCTTGTTGAGAATGCGACTCAACGGATTACTGACGGGAGTTTGCAAGTATTGCTGCCATACCCAAGTATCATTGTTGGTATTGTATGAATCGAAGGGCGATCGCACTGTTAATAAGTTAATACAAGTCGCACCCAAACTGTAAATATCGCTGGCAAAAATAGCCCTACCTCTCATTTGTTCCGGGGCTACATATTCTGGACTACCAATACTAGTACCAGTTTGATTTAAGGCAGCGCCAGTAGCAGATTTAGCAGCACCAAAATCTACTAATACTAGTTTGCTATCGCTCTCGCGTAAAATAATATTTTCTGGCTTAATATCGCGGTGAATTACGTGTCTAGCATGGCAAAATTGCAATACTGATAATAAATCGTTTAATAGTTGCCAGATTTCTATTTCACTAAAAGCACCTCTATGTGCTAATTTCTGGGCTAAGTTTTGCCCGTCGATAAATTCTTGTACCAAATACTGCCGAGCTTCTTGGGTAAAATATGCCAGTAGTTCGGGAATTTGGGGATGTTTACCCAATTCATCTAACTGCACCGCTTCCTGGTTAAATAACTCTACGGCTTTTGCCAGCGTGTTAGTGCCTTGGGATTGGGGATAAAATTGCTTAATTACGCAGCGTGGTTTTGAGGGTTTATCCTCATCCACAGCTAAGAAGGTTTTGCCAAAACCACCTTGTCCGATTGGTTTGATCGCACGGTAACGTTCTTTGAGGAGTAACTTGGAACCGCAAGTCACGCAAAACTTGACATGATCGGGATTTTCTGGCTTGGGACAATGGGGATTAAGGCAGTAGCTCATACAGGCGATCGCTCTTATATCTCTTTATTTTCTCCTGTCCCAGGCAAAAAGGGTTTAGATTCGCCAATTATCTAGATAGGTAATTATACAAGTTATTTGCCCAAAATCAAGTGCGATCGCTCATAATTTAACCCAAAGCGATCGCACTGCTAACTACCCCATACCTTCCATAACTGGATGGAAGTAGAAGGCGAACCCCAACACTGTATAGGCAGCTAATAACAAAGTGCCTTCCAGCCAATTCGATCTACCATCGGAACTAATACTGTTTGCAATCAACACTGACACAACCACAGCTACTAATTCAAAAGGTTTGAAATCCAAATCCATTGGTTTACCCAATATCCGCCCTGCTATAACTAACACCGGCGCAACAAATAAGGCAATCTGCATACTTGATCCCACAGCTACCGAAACGGAAAGATCCATCTTATCTTTCATCGCCACGGTGACTGCTGTGGCGTGTTCAGCCGCGTTACCGACGATGGGAACCAAAATCACCCCTGTAAACAGCGCCGTCAAACCTAGCTGAGATGTGGCTACTTCCAGAGAATCTACTAGCATTTCTGATTCAATTGCCACCAGCAAGGTACATACTAGCAACACGCCAACCCACAACATCATATTTGGTTTCGCGTGAGGGGTTTCCTCTTCATCTGTCTCCGCTACACCCACATCATATAAATAAGAGTGGGTTTTCATCGAAAATATGAGCGTTAGGACGTAAACCAAGATTAGTACTACAGCAACAGCAATAGAAAGATTTTGCAGTGTTTCTTCGTTAATTCCTTGAGAAGTGTAATTCATCGCCGTGGGCATCAAAATGGCAATTACCGCCAAATTCATCGAAGCAGCATTTACCCGCGCCACAATTGGCTGAAATGTCTGTTCTTTGTAGCGCAGTCCCCCCAAAAGCATGGAAAAACCCATTACCAGTAGTAAGTTGCTAATAATCGATCCCGTGATACTGGCTTTGACTACATCGATTAACCCAGCGTTCAGCGCTACTAGGGCGATGATTAATTCTGTAGCATTGCCAAAGGTGGCGTTCAATAAGCCCCCCAATGATGGCCCGACTACGACAGCAATTTCTTCTGTGGCTGTCCCCATCCAAGCTGCTAAGGGCAAAATTGCTAATCCAGCTGTAATGAAAACTATCAATTCTCCCCACTCCAAAAAGTGGGCTGCTACAGAAACCGGGATAAACAGTAGTAAAACGAAAAGAATAATGTTTTTGGTTGACATTTGTTGTCTTAAGTTGAGGGTATCATTCACAGCGAGCAATCCTAAATTTTAAATTTGGAGTGTTGAATTAACAATCACTTTCATTCAGCACTCCGATATGATACTCTCAACCACCTGTAGACCATTTCAGAGATTGTACTGTTTTCCGTTCACCTCTGCGGATATTGTGTAAAATAAGATTGCGATTTAAGGAGTTTTTGTCATCTTTTGTTGCAAAAGTATGAATGTCAGCCAAAATTGTAGACCAGAAATAGGGTTTAATGTCTTAAAAGACAATTAAAATTTTGATTGGCGCCCAAGAAGAGAAAACCCCTAACTGAGGCTTTGTTCAATGGCCAATTATTTTGAGCCTTCAGGGAAAGGGCTGTGCAATAACGCAGATTTCCCACTACAATAAAACCACTTTGTGAAAAATTTGGTTGGGTTTCATAGTTGTTGTTTATACCGGAATTTGTGTGAAAACTATTGTAGAAAAGTTTATACACAATCTTTTCAGTGTAACTGCAAGTTTTTTGTTTTGGATAAATATACATGACTTCTGCTGCCCAAATGCCAGCTAGCTCTGGCTCAACGTTAACATTACATTCAGATCCCAATAACACCAAAGAAACCGATCCCCTGAGCAAGGCTAATGGTGTTTATGTGACGGTGCATGGTCATTTTTACCAGCCACCAAGGGAAAACCCTTATCTGGACGCAATTGAACGCCAACCGAGCGCTGCACCTTTCCATGATTGGAATGAGCGGATTCATTGGGAATGCTATCGTCCAAACGCTTTTGCCAGAGTCTTAAATGACCAAGGGGAAGTGGTGAGGATCGTCAACAATTATGAGTATTTCAGCTTTAATATTGGGCCAACGCTGATGTCGTGGCTAGAACGCTACGATGTGGAGGTTTATCAGCGGATTTTAGAGGCAGATGCCAAGAGTAGCGATCGCTTGCATGGTCACGGCAATGCGATCGCGCAAGTATACAATCACATCATCATGCCTCTGGCGAATGAACGCGACAAATATACCCAAATTCGCTGGGGTAAAGAAGATTTCCGCTCCCGCTTTGGACGCGATCCCGAAGGGATGTGGCTAGCAGAAACTGCTGTAGACTACGCCACCCTAGAAGCTCTTGTTGCTGAGGGGATTCGCTTCATAGTTCTTGCACCGTCTCAGGCGCTGCGTTGTCGTCCCCTCCCCACTGAAGATTATCACCATTCAGAATGGATCGAAGTCGGCGGTAGTCAGATTGATTCTACCCGTCCCTATCGTTGTTATTTGAAAGATACTCAAGAGTCAAAGGAAACAAATGACAAACCCTACATTGATATCTTCTTCTACGATGGGCCGATATCGCGGGATATGGGTTTTAGTGATGTCGTTTATAATTCGAGTCACTTTGCCAGACGTATTGGTTCGGCGGTGCGTGGGGATCATCGTCCAGCACAGTTAATCTCTGTGGCGACGGATGGGGAAACCTTCGGACACCACAAAAAGGGAACTGAGAAAACTTTAGCCTACGCCTTTACCAAAGAGTTTCCTCAACAAGGTTGGACGGTAACGAACTTCGCCCACTACCTGAGCTTAAATTCTCCCGATTGGGAAGTGGAATTGAAGTCAGTCACAGCCTGGAGTTGCGCCCACGGTGTCGGCAGATGGGAAGATGACTGTGGTTGCGGTGGGGAAGGGGGTGTTTGGCATCAGAAATGGCGTCGTCCTTTGCGGGATGCCCTAAATTGGCTGCGGGATCGGCTAACTGAGGTGTATGCAGAACATGGTAGACAGTTATTTCGCGATCCCTGGCTAGCACGAGATGAATATATCCAAGTGATGCGCGATCGCTCTGCTAGCAATGTCAACCGTTTTCTCTCTCGTCATCAAACTCACAAACTAACCGCAGCCGAACAAGTAGACGCCCTACGCCTGTTGGAAATGCAGCGTCACGCTTTGTTAATGTTCACTAGTTGCGGTTGGTTTTTTGAAGAAATTTCCCGTCCAGAGGGGACACAAATTCTGCGCTACGCCGCCCGTGCTTTGGAATTGGCAGGGGATGTAGCAGGTGTGCAGTTGGAAAAAGGCTTTGTCAAACGTCTTGGTATGGCCCCCAGTAATGTGGATCAGTTCAAACATGGTGGCGAAATTTATCGGCAACTCGTGTTAACTGCCCAACTTGGCTTTAAGCAAGTAGCAGCCCATTACGCCATTACTTCTCTATTTACCACTCAGAAACCAGCAGAGACGCACAATTCCCTACCGAGAAAAGATGCTGTTGACAAACAGTCTGGGCGTTACCATAAGCGGGTTTATTGCTACGCAGCCAATGAGCTAGATTACCAACTGCAACGGATGGGATCGCTAAGTCTGGCTGTGGGAAATTTAAAGCTAGTATCAGAGATTACTTGGGAAAGTGAGCATTTGGTATTTGCTGTTCTGCATTTGGGAGGCTGGGATTTCCACTGCTGCATTCAACAATTTACTGGGCGGCGTGACTACAGCCAATTAAAAGAAAAGCTGTTTGGGGCACTGCAACAAGCTAGTGCGGCTCATACTATTTTGGTGATGACACAGCTATTTGGAGAAGAAGCTTTCAGCTTGCAAAATCTATTTGCTGAAGAACGCCACCGGATTATGCGGCTGCTGAGTGAGGAAACGCTGACACGTTTAGGACAATTATATACCCAAGCTTACCGTGATAATTATGGCGTGCTGATGGCGTTTCATCGCGATGAAATAGCAGTACCGCAAGAATTGCAGGTGGCAGCAGATATTGCTTTAGGGCATCGCTGTTTGATGACATTGCGATCGCTTGAGCAAGATATTGCCGATCCCCAAAAGAGTTGGAATCACCTATTAGAATTAGAGGCGATCGCTACTGAAGCGAAACATCTGCATTGTCGGCTGAATATTCCCGATGGTAAGCAGATGTTAGAACAATTGATTGCGCGATCGCTCTGGCAATTATTGCACGATGCCAATGGTAGTTTTAATGCAGATATGCAATTATTGGAGCGATTGATTGATGTCGGGGATCAACTAAATATTGACATTTCCCTACAGCGATCGCAAGAACTATATTTTAGTTGTCTGCAAAGTCAGATAGCACCAGTGTGTATCACTAGCCTTGGTAATGAAGGAGATAATCAGTGTCTTCAGTTGCTTAAGTTAGGCAAAAAGTTAGCCGTTGATGTCAGTTCGATCTCAAATCAGTTGGGATAGATGTCAGAGGATGTCTGAGAAGTATCAAATATTTCTTGATCCCCCCTAACCCACGCCAGTCGCTCCACTTGGGGAGACCCCAAGACCGCGCTGGCTCCCCTTAAAAAAGGGGGGAATAAGAGTCTTAAAGTCCCCCTTTTTAAGGGGGATTTAGGGGGATCTCCAAGGGTTAGATATAGCGGTTCTCGCTTAAGTGAGGTACAAGAACCCCACCCCCAACCCCCTCCCCGCAAGCGATGAGGGGACTATGATCTACCTCATGTGATCAGTAAACGCTATATATACAAAAAAACTTTTCAGACATCATCTAAGCGCTATACAGTGGTGCATTGGTTAGGTTAAAAATTTCACACAGAGAAAAGGGGATAATTATCCCCTTTTCTTTTTATAGTAGATTTCAAGGAAAGTGAAGTACACAAGACAAGGATTCGTTTCAAGTCCGGGTAATAAAGCCCATTCTGACTCTTGAATTCTGAATTATGCTGTAACATTTCTTTACTTCAACTGGGAGCGCTTGCAATGGTAGGGATAAAGCCACTCACACTTGAAGAGTCCACCGGTATGTTTTTCAAAAAATGTTCCCGTGTGGCGTCCAGGTGATATATCGATCCCTGCTTTAGTTTTAATCTCATATAACCAGGGAAAGGCTACTACTAAAACAGCTATGAAAGTCAAGAGGTAGAAAATCGTAGTTTTAATGTTGAAGAATTTTCGGGAATTGCTATTGTGATTTTGAGACATAGAAATGAAGAGAAACTAATAGCCGATACCATCGTAACCTAAAGCTGAAAATATCGCCGGAAACGTGGATCAATGTTGTCTGTTTTCTGCTGATTGCAGGTTAAACAAAGAGTTTGGAGATTGCTGATATCGTTTTGACCGCCACGGGCGAGGGGAATGATATGGTCAATGGTGAGGTTAGTTTCTACAGTAGTTTTACCGCAACTTCGGCATTGGTATTGGTCACGTTGAAAAACATATTTTTTTACTTCCGGTGGGATACGAATGCGGGGAGTTTTGCTCATTTCCTTTCTAGTTACTCAGAAATTCTTCCAAACTAGGTACGTCTACCCAACTTGATTTTTGATGCGATTCATGAGATAAATCCATCAACAACTGAGAATAAATTCCTTCTCGTAGTGATGGTGTAATTTCCTGATTGTAGTCAATTCCTTGCACCCATTGATCTACTACGCGGATAAATGCCGAAATGCGCCCATCAGCATAATTGTTGGGAAAAATTAACCGATTTGGTATTTCTATTTCCGTTAGAGGTTTACCTGGCTGGGAACCCCAAACACGAAAACCATGTATATAATCTTTTTGATTTTCACTGCCCACAATTAATGTACCGCGATCGCCATATACTTCTACCCAATGGGTTCTCGCTGCATGAACAACCGCACTGATAGAAAGTTGGCAAGGTGTACCATTCGCTAATTCCAGGGTTAATATACAGTTGTCATCTGTATTCACCGGCTTGGATTCCCCACTAATAGGGTCAACTCGTGTGGGAATAGCAGTGGTTAAATGGGCGCTTAATCGGCGAACTGGCCCGAATAACCAATGAATGTAATCGAAGGCGTGGGAACCCAAAGATCCTAATGCACCCCCTCCTTTATCTTTGTCAGAATACCAATTCCAAGGGCGTGAAGTATCAGCACGAGAAGAACCCAACCAATCAATTTTAATTAAGCGTAACTCACCCACATAGTCTTCTGACAATAATTCTGCAAATAACTGCCATCCTGGTACAAAGCGAAATTCAAAATCTACAGTTGCAATAACGCTTTTTGCTTTAGCTAACTGATAAAGTTCTTTAGCTTCAACTGCATTTAAAGTTGTCGGTTTTTCTAGTAATAAATGTTTCCCAGCTTGCAGTACAGTTTTGGCCATTTCATAGTGCAAAAAGGGCGGCGTCGAGATGCTAACTGCTTGCACTTCTGGTAATGCCACAATATCTGTAAGTGAATCGTAAGCGTGGGGGATATTATGAGATTCTGCTATGGCTTTAGCTTTCTTGATATCTCGGTGATAAACAGCAACTACCTCAGTTTGAGGATGTGCTTGGAATCCAGGGATATGGACTTTTTGGCCAAATCCAGTACCTGCGATCGCAATCCCAATCATGTTATTATTTACTCCAATGCTGAGAGCGTTTCCTAATCATATTAGTTACATCTTAGCCCCCTCCCTGCTTGCGGGGAGGGGGTTTGGGGGTGGGGTTCTTGTACATCACTTGCGCCGAGAACCGCTATATAGTAAGTTACTATTTGCTCAGTATCATTTTATCTATCATATTTAATATATCAGAGTCTTTACTTGTATCAAACTTTCTAGCAAATAATTTTTCGGATTGCCTGAGTTTTTCAAAATCCTTTTTCTCTAAAACCAATGGGCACTGCCAATCTTGTACCGCATCTAAATGGGAACCGCTACAAGCCTTTATTCTCATCGTCAAGATTGCAACATTCCTCATCAAGATTGCAACATTCCTCATCAAGATTGGAATATTCCTCATCAACCTTGCAACGTTCTTCATAAACCTTGCAACGTTCCTCATCAACATTGGAATATTTCTGATCAACATTGCAACGTTCCTCATCAACATTGCAATATTCCTCATCAACCTTGCAATATTCCTCATCAACATTAAAGCAATGGTAAAGAAAAACAGGTATAAACTAAAAATCAAGAGAAATTACTCAGATTTGTTTGTATTGTTTTAACAAATCTAATTATTCACTAATTTTACTGAACCAGAAAACAGCTTTAGTAAGGCAAAGTAGCTTTATAAGCCTCTCTAAGGAATATATTTATGTCTCGGAGAAAACGTACATCCCGTGTTCTCGAAAAAGCGGAATTGAGATCCGCTGGACTCAAGGCGATTGATTCAAAGATGAATTTTGGTGAGAATTGCGATTTGCAGAACTTGAGTCAATCAATTGAGCTGTTACGAACTATGCTTGATGCTTATAACACTGCTTTAACTTTAATTGATTCTTCCAAAACTAAAATTGATGTGATGGAAAAAACCTTAAGTAATCTTACAGATAAGATGGTAAGAGGGGTTGCTTTTAAATATGGTAAAGATAGCAGCGAATATGAAATGGCGGGTGGGGTTCGTGATAGTGAACGTGTTCGCAAAAGCAGATTGAGCCGCTTGAAAGCTGGTGCAGGAGAAGTATCAGATCAAAATCCTAAAACTGCTTAATACAGCACGCCTAAAAGCCGGAGGCAGATAGCAAGAAGCCTGATTGCAAGGGATGTGGAGAATGAACAAAGGCTACATTCTTCATTCAAATTATTTTTGTGACTGCTGTAATAGCCTACGCTTCACCGTAGGCTATTGCAATTTCTTTTATTTGCTGATCCTCTTTGATAAGCAACAATTATATACAGCTAATATCATGCATTCTTATGGATATTAGATTGTGCCTTTTTTAGTCTTGTTTCGTTTTTTATAATGTTGAAAAGCTTGCCAAATGGAGATTTAAACAATTTTACTTGTCTAAATACTGATTAGAGTTTATAGTGGTACGGTGTTTCCCGTTCCATGTCTCGGCAAGTTCATACCATGATTTATTCTGGCAAATTACAAAAGTATTTTGCGGGCTTTTCTTTGCCTGTAATCTTAATAGCTGATTTAGTACTCACACAAAAAACTCTGCCAGTTTTAGCCGAAACCATAAATTCATCTATCGGTAATGCTGTGACATTCAGTTGCAATGATAGTGAAGCGACAATTAAAGGTAAAAACGGCCCCAAAGTTGTTAATGGAACAACAAGTGTTTACATTGGTTATCAGCAACTCTCAAATAACAAAAACCCTGTAACTATCCGCTTCACTAATGGGATAAAAACATGGTGTCGTACTGATTACGAAACAACAAATGACGATGGTACAGGTTACGGATTGTATTGGAATGGAAGTGACGTTTTATATGGCGTTTACTCTTCTACTGGCAGTCAGACAGGTAATGATTTTCGCCGCTTTGCTAGTGGGCGTTGGTTGTCTAGCTATGGTAGCGGAGGTGGGCCAAAAGTCGCAGTTATCGCCCGGATTAATCCAGCCAATGGCGAGGTTTCTTATGCCACGTTTTTATCTGCTAAAAAGGCGGATAATGGACAAACTAACTCTTTAGTTGTCAACAACTTATCATGGAATGGTGCAAATTTGACTGTGCAAGCAAAATCATGGTGGACTCCCCGTCGCGCTAATACAAATTCCATGAGTTGCTCTGGTTCATCACCTTATCAATACACAGCCATATTTACAGGCGATTTAAGAACAGTGAACTCGGCTTCAGCAAATACTTGTAGTTAAAAGAGAAAAATTCAACCAAATTGAGGAAGCAGATTTTTTCCAGTTGTTTAAGGGTTAACAAAAGCTCTGGCGAATAGAATTCGCGGCTACACAAACCGATCTTTCCTTTCCTTCCCTACGCAACGCTACGCAAACGTGGGCTAATAAAAAATTAAGCTTTTTTAAACCCGCTCAGGCGGGTTTTGTCTCTGTAGATGCGGTTTCTAAGCGTCGATTTAACTTCTGATATCATGTCCGGCTGATTAGTTGTCATTGCGAACACTTCGTTGCACTCGCAACGACTATCGTAAGTTATTAAGCGGACATGATATAGGACTAGTATTTGATTTTTGAAATGCACGTAGTGGACTGTCTACGCAAAATAGTGCATTAGACGTAGGTTGGGTGGAGGCTTTGCGTAACCCAACTGATTATCAGGATGTTGGGTTACGCAAAGCCTCCACCCAACCTACAATTTGTTTACTGTAGATGCGGTTTCTAAGCGTCGATTTAACTTCTGATTCCTAACTCCCGAATTCTGCTGTATCTACCCCTAATTTTGACCATTTGGACGCTGAATAATTGTCTCCACCACCCGCCGCTTGGCTTTGGGATCAATACCTACTAAGCGCACATACTCACCGCTATATTCTGTCAAGGTTGATTCCAAATTTGAGATGGCATCAGACTCGGCATCAATGTGGCTATTAACACAAGTTTGCCAAGAACCTGTGCGGAAACGGCGTTCATCTACGTGTTCAATACTAATTTTGTAACCTTGAGACAATAATTGCCGAATCTGTTCTTGTGTCTCTAGAGTCAAATGTGGACTTGATGTTTGCTGTTTTTGGAATTTATTAGTTTTTACTTCTTGGGTTGCGCCATTTGGCGGCTGACTAATTGGTGTGACAGCAGCAGGTGGTGCAGATTGAGAATTTCTACCTCGATTTAGTCGGTTGTAATCATCAACCAAATGGGAACTTTCCACCCGTTTTTGTTCACCAACCAGGAAGTTACCAGACTCGATTAAGTGAGACAGCCTGAAATCTGGCTTTTTAAATTCTGGTGGCCCTTCAACGCTGTTAACCACACTCAAGGATATCTGCTCAAAACCTACTTTATGGATGTAGTTGCGGATTTGTTCGTCATAAATGCGCGATCGCAAAGCGCTAAAAAAGTCAATAGACTGATTGACAAAAGTATCAACTAGCTGTTCAATTTCCTTCTGTGACAATCCATCTGGTTCAAAAATCCCCTTGACAATTCCCACTTTGTCGTCTCTGTCTGGTTCCCAGTAGAATTTCTCCATCCGTCCATCCCGGATTAACGGTGCATAGAGGGTAGAAAAATCATTACCTGTGACAATAATCGGTACACGATGTAAAGGTGTGGAATCATAGCTTCCCGGCAACTGCACATCTGTGGGATTATCAGCAATATTCATCAGTGTGGCATTTACCAACTGTGTATTTACAGTATATTGAGTGCCTTCATCAAAGCGTCCAGCACCTGCATCTAAATCGTTAATCATCAGTACACACATTTTGCCGCGTACTTTGATCAGTTCTGCTGTTTCCCGATAGCGCAACCGAATCAACCGCGCTGGATCTCCGGCATCTGGACTTTCCAATTCGCCGCCAGATACGTGAGTCACCTCGATACCCATTTTCTCGAAGACTAATTGACATTGGAACGTTTTACCTTCTCCTTTGCGTCCATGAATACCCAGAATCACAGGAACTCGCACACCAGGAAGCTTCAGAAAATTTTTGGTGATGTGGACAGCAAGTTTGTCCAAAAAGCGGGGAGCGATGTAGTAACCCATGAGCTTGTATGATGAAAAATTAACACTTCTAAGATTAATGTTAAGTTTTTTTTGGGGATAGCGATCGCTTTTCTTTCACACAAGCTTGTGCTTGTTAATTTGTTGGGTTGATTGTCTATTGCCAAAGTTGAACACACTCCCAAGCATGGACTCGTGAAAACTGCTGTAAAATAATTAATTAAATGGTGATAGTCATGCAACACATTACGATTGAGGCAGCATCACAAAATTTAGATGAATTAATTGCAGCCGCAATCAATGGCGAGGAAATTATTATTACCAAATATCAGCAGCCAATGGTTAAGCTGACTCCGGTGATTCTAGAAAAAAAACGCTCTCCTTTATTTGGTAGTGCTAAAGATTTGATTACAATATCAGATGACTTTGATGAGCCATTAGAAGAATTCCCGGATTATATGTAATGCAGGTGCTATTAGATACTCATACTTTGATTTGGTTTTTCCAAGGACATCAAAGTTTTAGTGACAAAATGAGAGTATTAATCGAAGACCAAAATAATCAAAAGCTCATCAGCATTGTTAGCGTTTGAGAAATGTCAATTAAACATAGAAGCCATGTTTAGCCTCAATGAATTGAAGCAAACGCGAGTTGATCAAGAAGTTAGAGAAGAAGGTGAACAAAAAGCAAAATTAGAAGTTGTACTTAAGCTTTTAGCACTGGGTTTAACTCTAGAAGAGATTGTACAGGCTTTAGATTTAGATGTTGCACAAGTCCACTAAACGCGATCGCAGCGATAAAATGCAGAAAAGCGATCGCATCCAACCTTATCTAAACTAGAAATATCAGTAAAACCCCATACTTGGAGGTGCAGCAATGGTACAACAAGTCACACCAGAAACCACCATCGAAGTCATCTACCCAGAAAGCGACGGACAGCCAATGGCGGATAATACAGAACAATTTGCATGGATTGTCAAAATTAAAGAAAATTTAGAAATCTTATTTGCATTGTCAGCTGATGTATTTATCGCCGGAGATTTGTTTTGGTATCCAGTTAAGGGAAACCCTAATATTAAACAAGCGCCCGATACGATGGTAGTCTTTGGCAGGCCAAAAGGAAAACGAGGTTCCTATTTACAGTGGAATGAAGAGAATATTCCTCCACAGGTAGTGTTTGAAATACTATCGCCAGGTAACACCCTCAAAGAAATGGCCAAAAAATTGCAGTTTTACCAGCGTTACGGCGTGGAAGAATATTATATTTATGATCCAGATAAAAATGATTTAAATGGCTTGCTCCGTTCTGAGGATAGTTTTGAAGTTATCGAAGAGATGAATGGCTGGGTTAGTCCGCGTTTGGGAATTCGTTTTACATTGACACCAGATACTCTAGAAATTGTTTCTCCCACCGGACAAAAGTTTTTAAGCCCCGGAGAAATTGACCAGTTACGAGAACAAGAACGCCAACGTGCAGAACGGGAACGTCAAGCAAAGGAAGCAGCTTTACAAGAATTAGAAGCGGCTTCACAAGAAAAAGAAGCGGCTTTACAAGAATTAGAAAAAGAGCGCGATCGCTATCAAGAATTGTTAGTTAAACTCAAAGAAAAGGGAATTGACACAGATAATTTGTAATTGCTGCTGTTGATGGTGGGTTATACTCCAAGTTCCATCACGAAATACTTAGACTCAAACTCAGCAATGCGCTACTTGTTGATGCGTCCTAGCGCCGATGCTGATGGATACTTATAATATGGGAATTAAAAATTTAACTATGGAAACACAACCGATACAAGTAATTGGAGGTGGACTAGCTGGGACAGAAGCCGCTTGGCAAATAGCCCAAGCTGGAGTGCCAGTAATTCTGCATGAAATGCGTCCAAAGCGATTTAGTCCGGCTCATCATACAGAACATTTAGCAGAATTAGTGTGTAGTAATTCCTTTGGGGCAATGGCAAGCGATCGCGCGGCGGGATTATTGCACGAAGAGTTACGCCAACTCGGTTCTATCGTCATTTCTAAAGCTGATGAACACGCCGTACCTGCGGGTGGGGCGCTAGCTGTAGACAGGGGACAATTTGGGCAAGATTTAACTCAAACTTTAGCGAGTCATCCTTTAGTTGAATTCCGTCGGGGTGAAGTGTCTGCAATTCCTGAAGGGATTGTGGTTTTAGCAACCGGGCCTTTAACTAGTCTAGACTTAGCCCAAGATTTGCAGCGCTTTACCGGGATGGAATACCTGAGCTTTTTTGATGCAGCTAGTCCGATTATCGTGGGAGAATCGATTAATCGTGACATTGCTTTTATGGCATCACGTTATGACAAAGGTGAAGCCGCTTATCTCAACTGCCCAATGAATAAAGAGCAGTACTTGCAGTTTCGAGCAGAACTTTGTCAAGCTGAACAAATAGAACTCAAGGGTTTTGAACGGGAAACAGCGAAATTTTTTGAAGCTTGCTTACCCATAGAAGAACTAGCACACCGGGGGGAAGATACCATGCGCTACGGCCCCCTAAAGCCAGTGGGATTGTCAGATACTCGCACAGGGGAACGTCCTTATGCTGTAGTGCAGTTGCGACAAGAAGATAAAGCCGGTCAACTGTGGAATATGGTAGGATTTCAAACTAATCTGCGTTGGGGTGAGCAAAAGCGCATATTTCAGTTAATTCCAAGTTTGGAAAAGGCAGAGTTTGTGAGGCTGGGAGTGATGCACCGCAACACTTTTATTAATGGTCCCCAGTTAATGCATCCTACCTTGCAATTTAAAGAGCGTCCGACATTATTAGCCGCTGGACAATTGATTGGTACTGAAGGTTATACCGCAGCGGCTGCGGGTGGTTGCTTGGCGGGAATTAATGCAGCAAGGTTAGCTTTGGGTAAAGAAGCTTTGGTTTTACCACCAACAACAATGATGGGTGCGTTATTAGAATTTATTAGTTCCGCTTCGCCGAAGCATTTCCAACCAATGCCACCCAACTTTGGGATTTTTCCCGATTTAGGAGTGAAAATCAAAAGTAAACCAGAGCGTTATGGACGTTACCGCGATCGCTCTTTAGCTGATTTGGCAAACTGGAAAGCTAATCATAATTAATGGGGATGGGGCATTGAGATTTCCCCATTACCCCTTATCCCCAGAGCTACGGTGTAAGGATACGGGTATTATATTTGAGCATTTATAGGTTCTACCTGAAAACTAGATTTTCAAAATGGGGTTTTCCCATCGGAGAATCTGCGCCATCCCACTTATCTTATGACTTGGCCTCACTAATGCGGATTTTTGGTGCGTTGGCCTAGCCCGTCGTAGACATCGCAGCCTGCTAAACATCGCTGAAATACTCAAATTACGTGTAGCATTTATGTACTATAACTTTAGTTATGGAAAATAAATAAAGTGTAATCTTTATTTGAGAGCAAGCGGATTTATCCGTGGGGTCTTAACTACGAATTACTGTCTTCTCTACGAAACGCTCCGCGAAAGCAGCGGGGCGTAGCCCATTAACAATTACCTCAGCAAACAAGATGACTGAAGCAACAGCAACTCGTCCCAATATCTACGTCGAGGAAACTGGGCCAACGATTCATTACCTGGTGGCAATGTCCCAACCAGAAAGCCATCTGTTTGAGGTGACTTTACGCCTTGTCGATTATCCCTCACCGATTCTCGATTTAAAATTGCCGGTGTGGACACCCGGTTCTTATTTAGTCCGGGAATACGCCAAGAATTTACAGGATTTTGAGGCTTTTGCAGAGGATAAGCCTTTACCTTGGCGGAAGATCAGTAAAAATCACTGGCAGATAGACAAAATAGGTATTTCAGAATTAACTGTACGTTACCGCATTTTTGCGAATGAACTATCGGTACGAACAAATCACTTAGATACTACCCACGGTTATTTTAACGGTGCGGCACTATTTTTTAGAATACCGGGCTGGGAGAACCAACCCATTGGCGTTACCATCGTACCACCACGCCCAGAATGGCAGGTAACTACTGCCCTACCGCCCGTTGGTAAAGAAACGAATACTTTCTTAGCTGGCGATTTTGATACTCTTGTGGATACTCCGTTTGAGATTGGTAGCCACAACTTGTATAAATTTGAGGTATTAGGAAAACCCCATGAATTGGCAATCTGGGGGCAAGGTAATTACCAAGTTCAGCAGCTGATTGCTGATATCCAAAAAATTATCCAGGTAGAAGCGCAGATGTTCGGCGGTTTGCCATACAAACGATATGTGTTTCTGCTACATTTATTTAGCCAAGCTTTTGGCGGTTTGGAGCATAAAAATTCTTGCTCGTTAATTTACCAGCGTTTTGGGTTTCGCGCTCAAGAAAAGTACGATCGCTTTATCCAATTAGTTGCACACGAGTTCTTTCACTTGTGGAATGTCAAGCGAATTCGCCCAAAAGCATTAGAGGTTTTTGATTACGACCAAGAAAATTACACACCATCATTATGGTTTTGTGAGGGCACTACTAGTTACTACGACTTGTTAATTCCTTTGCGGGCGGGAATTTATGATGTTAATTCGTATTTGAATAACTTGGGTAAGGAAATTACCAGATATGAAATGACACCAGGGCGCAAGGTACAACCCGTTTCTGAGTCGAGTTTTGATGCCTGGATAAAGCTCTATCGCCCGGATGCCAATAGCAGTAATTCCCAAATTTCCTACTATTTAAAAGGAGAAATGGTATCGTTATTGCTGGATTTGCTGATTCGCTCTACTCACGACAATCAGCGATCGCTCGATGACGTGATGCTGAAAATGTGGCAGCAATTTGGGCAAGCCGAAATTGGCTATACCCCAGAACAGTTGCAGGAAGTTATAGAATCGGTTGCCGGAATCGATTTGACTGATTTCTTTAAACGCTACATTGATACTACTGATGATTTGCCTTTCAATCAGTATTTAGAACCTTTTGGCTTGCAGTTGGTAGCTGAACAGCAGGAAGAGCCTTACCTGGGTGTGAGAATAAATACAGAGAATGGGCGGGAGATCGTTAAGTTTGTGGAGACTGCTTCACCTGCACAAGTCGGGGGAATTGATGCAGGTGATGAGTTGTTAGCAATTGATGGGATTAAGGTTACAGCTGGTGGCTTAAGCGATCGCCTGAAAGATTATCAACCAAACGATACCATCCAAGTCGCAGTTTTCCACCAAGACGAACTGCGTACCTATTCCATCATCCTCACATCTCCACATCCCACTCGGTATCAGGTAAAACCTGTTGAGCATCCTAACTTCACACAGCAGCAAAACTTTGCTGGATGGCTTGGGGCTGCGATCGCAACTGTTTGATAAAGGAGTATGGGGTATGGGGTATTGGTTATTTCCCTTCCTGCTCCTCTGTCCCCAGTCCCCATTACCCCTTATCCCCAGAGGGGGCCCCACAATCCCCACTCCTAAGCCGTTCTCACCGCCCCAGAGTAAATTAAACCCCGTTGCAGATCCAGCGTTATAATCGCCCCATCTCGAATCACCTGCGTTGCCTGCTTCACGCCGACAATTACTGGCACACCTAGACGTAAGCCAATTACTGCCGCGTGACTTGTGAGACTTTCTTCTTCAGTAATAATCCCGGCAGCTTTCCGAATTGCCTCAACAAAATCGGCACTAGTGCGGGGTGCAACCAATATATCTCCAGGATTAAAGTTACTCACATCCATACCAGTATTAGCCACCCGTGCGCGACCACTCACTGAACCTTGTCCTAGTCCAATTCCCTGACCTAGTACTGCCGTCACCACCTCTACCTTAATCAAATCTGTGGAGCCAGAAATCCCCTGGAGTGTACCAGCTGTCATCACTACTAAATCTCCCTGGGACAGTAACTTAAGTTCCTGAGCTACGTTAATCGCAGCCTGAAATGTCTGACCAGTGGAAGGTAATCCTAGCACCAACAGCGGTTTGACTCCCCACACCATCTGTAGCTGCCGTGCCACATTTACATGGGGTGTGACTGCCAAAATTGGTGTATTGGGACGGAATTTAGAGACATTGCGAGCTGTTGCCCCCGTTTGGGTTAGGGTCATGATTGCCGCTGCGCCTAGTTGTTCGGCAATTTGACCGACAGCTTGACTAATCGCATTGGGAATGGAGCGTCGGGCATCTCTGGAAGAACGTAAGTTTAAGTGTTGGACTTCTTCCTGCTCCATACGTTCGGCAATTCGCGCCATCGTCGCCACTGCTTCTACAGGGAAGCTACCCACAGCGGTTTCGTTGGAGAGCATCACCGCGTCCGTGCCGTCTAAAATCGCATTTGCCACATCCGATACTTCAGCGCGAGTGGGACGGGGATTGCTCACCATGCTGTCTAACATCTGAGTAGCGGTGATGATGGGAATTCCCAAGCGATTTGCTGTAGCAATTAGCCGCTTTTGCAGTACCGGAACATCTTCTGCTGGTAATTCCACCCCTAAGTCGCCTCTGGCAACCATCACGCCATCACACAAAGCCAGAATCGCCTCCATTTGTTCAATGGCCTCGTGCTTTTCAATTTTGGCCACCACTGGCACTTGCTTGCCTGTACTAGAAATTAGTTCTTTAATTTCGATCATGTCCTGGGGATTGCGGACAAAGGAAAGCGCCACCCAATCGACACCCTGATCTAGACCAAACATTAGATCCTCCCGGTCTTTGTCGGTCATTGCCTTAATTGACAGGTAAACGCCGGGAAAGTTTACACCTTTATTGTTAGAAAGTTTACCAGGCACGGTAATCCGACAATGCAAATCACCTTTGTCCCGATTAATCTCCTCCACCAGCATTTCTACTCGTCCATCATCAAGAAGGATTTTTGCCCCAACTGGGACTTCTTCAGCTAAATAATCATAAGTGACACAGCTAATTTCTTGGCTACCTACAACTGGACGATTTGTCAAGGTGAAGCGATCGCCTTTTGCCAAAACTATAGACCCGTTGTCAAACTTCCCCAAGCGAATTTTTGGGCCCTGCAAGTCTTGGAGAATAGCCACTGGCTGATTTAGTTCAAAAGCGGTTTGCCGAATTAAGCGAATACTACGCTGATGGTCGGCATGAGTTCCGTGGGAGAAGTTTAGCCGCAGCGTCGTGGCTCCCGCTTCAATAATCGCCTTCAGCATTTCAGGACTGCTAGTGGCGGGGCCAATAGTAGCGACAATTTTTGTCCGGCGCAGAGAATCTCTTAATTGCATAGGGGCTGAAGTTAGGGAGCTATCTGGGAAGTCATCGTAACTTAAGTGGCATCTCCTTTTCAGTCACTGCTATATCAATAAGATATAAGCAGTTAGAGAGAGTTTATGGGAGAGTGGGGCTGTGGGATAGACTAGATATAGTACATCAATCTTGTATCCATCCTCCCCACGAAGGAGTTTATTCCATAAACTTTTTGCCGATTGTCATACCCCACTTAATCAGTAAAGACTAGGCTTCGTCTGGAATCATAGCGTTATTCATCTGCTGATATGCAAAGCTGTAGATAAATATTGCTATACAAAACTTTGCAAAACTTTATTATTCACTAATATTTATCGTATATTCGTAATGTCTGCTCAAGAAGGAGTCAATGTTAGAGATGATCGCATCGGAGGCACAAAAGCCACTGACAATCCCACCCAAGGAATTTTTAGCGCCTCCTGGTGATTTCAATCCGACGCTGGTGCTGTTTTCTGTAGCTGTGGCAATGCTGGTGTTATCCAACTTTGGTTACTGGCTTTGGGAATGGCCGCACTGGCTATGCTTTAGCGTTAACACGATTGCCTTACATTGTGCTGGAACGGTAATTCATGATGCCTGTCACCAATCTGCTCATCGTAACCGGGTGATGAATGCGATGTTAGGGCATGGCAGTGCGTTGATGCTAGCTTTTGCTTTTCCAGTATTTACGCGGGTGCATTTACAGCATCATGCCCATGTTAACCATCCTAAAGACGACCCAGATCATTATGTCTCTACGGGTGGGCCGCTGTGGCTGATTGCAGTACGGTTTTTGTACCACGAGGTGTTTTTCTTTCAACGACAACTGTGGCGTAAATATGAGCTACTGGAATGGTTCATCAGCCGCTTAATTGTCGGTGTAATTGTTTATATCTCAGTGCAGTACAACTTTTTGGGTTACATTCTCAATTTTTGGTTTATACCGGCTTTTGTGGTGGGGATAGCATTAGGATTATTTTTTGACTATTTGCCCCATCGTCCTTTTGGGGAGCGCGATCGCTGGAAAAATGCTCGTGTATATCCAAACCCGATTCTCAATGTTCTAATTATGGGACAGAATTACCACTTAATTCATCATTTGTGGCCTTCGATTACCTGGTATAATTACCAACCTGCGTACTATGTGATGAAGCCTCTGCTAGATGCAAAAGGATGTTATCAAACTTCAGGATTGTTGCAGAAAAAGGACTTTCTTGAGTTTGTTTATGACATCTTTTTAGGAATTCGGTTTCATCATCACAAAGAATAGATAATAATTTTGGATTACATAGTCAACGACTGTAGATAACACGCCAGTACCTCATAATAGAAACACTGGGGTGGATAAGATAGTTGTCAGCCCTATTCTCTGGTTTCCACTTTGGATACTCTTTCTAGTAAACTGCGATCGCTATTTTCTACTGATTTATCCCTCAAGGTAAAACTTCAAAAGACTGATTACCACGAAATCGATAGATGTGGAAATCTCGATCAAGAGTAAAAATTCGTCTCTGATTTAAGGTTTCAGCAGTGGCTACCAATGAAGCATCTGCCAAATCCATTGGGATATCTCGATATTGCTCCATTAGCGATCGCATTCTTTCTTGTTCTTCTACATTATTGGGGTGCAACAAAAGAATCTGATCGGCAACATAGCCCCATAGCTCTTGCTGTGCAGACCATCCACCATAGCGACCTAACAAATACATGGCTTCTGTAAAACAAGACCAAGTTGTTAGTAAAGGGGCTAATAGCTGAGGTAATATATCAACACAACGTTGGTGATTGGCATCGCTTTGGTTAATTAAAGCAATCAGGGCAGAAGCATCGCAGAGCGTCACTGGTTCAACCTTGAAGGGTCATACTTAGCTGACAAAATATCTGCAAAAGCTTCCTTTGTACGTTCAGACAAGTTTGATGGCTGGAAATTCACTTGCCCTACTCTTCCTTGCAACAACTTGTCTAAGCTATCTGTAGATGCGTCACTTGAAGTTTCATTAGTTAGGATTATTAATTTTACTCGTCGTCCAGTCAGTTCAGAAGCACGCAGGAGAATCTCCTCCCATGTTCCTTCAAAAGTTTGCTGTTCCATAATTACCCTATTCAAAGTTAGCTTTCTGGCAAATACCTTAACTATAGAAGCATAATACGACATCTTCTTATGGAAACTGCATTTGGGATGCGTAGGTGCAGCCCAACCTAGGCATAGCACTTTTACTTGGTAGAAATAGAGTTGTTGCATAAAGCGATGCCGAAGGCGGGCTGCACCAACGCCTCCAAAACGGTAGCAATGCCCCATACCCAATGCCCATAATTGAAAATCCAGCCAAACGATGTGAAGGTTTCAAACTCAGGGATGATGAGTAATTAGCAATAAAATTGACAAAATCACACTATAAAGAGTGATATTAA
Source organism: Nostoc sp. (assembly GCF_036917935.1). Classification (GTDB taxonomy): domain Bacteria; phylum Cyanobacteriota; class Cyanobacteriia; order Cyanobacteriales; family Nostocaceae; genus Nostoc. The sequence goes on from NZ_JBALEL010000036.1 coordinate 66,978, forward strand.
GCGATAGATAGCGCTTGTAAAGGACTAACGGGCATGATTAAATCTTGGATGGTGATTGGGGGCGTGGCTTTCTTGGTTGCTTTAGCCGCGAACGTGATTACGCCTAGCGATCGCCAATGGTTCAAGCGTTTACAACGACCGAGATGGCTAACTTTTGAGGGCGCAATTCCCATTATTTGGACTGTAATATTTATTTGCGGTGCTTGGTCAGCTTATATTGTCTGGGAAAAAGACCCAGGAAGCACCTCAACCTGGTTAATCATGGGTTTATATCTGCTATTAGAAATTGTTACCATTGCCTATACGCCTGTAATGTTTAAGCTTCGCAGTCTGAAAGTGGGCACCATTCTCGGTGGCACAGGTTTGATCATTAGTGCTTTATTGATACTTGCAGTCTTAGGTTTTTCTGGTTGGGCAGCACTATTACTAGTTCCTTATTTGCTCTGGAGTCCCATTGGTACTTATACCACTTGGAAGATGATCAGTCTCAATCCTCTAGATGCCTAAGATTCGCACCAGAGAATGATTAAACATCTAGCCTAAATTGTCACACTTGCAGTATACGAATTGAAAAAATACACAAAGCTTGAGTGCATTATGATTCCATCTTGGATAATAATTGGGGCTGTAACTTTCTGCATCGCCCTTGGGAGTTTCTTAATTACGCCGCGTGATGTTAAATGGTTTGCACGGTTAAGTCGCCCTCGCTGGCTAGTTTTTGAACCGCTGATTCCGTTCATCTGGACTGTGATTTTTATTGGTGGTGCAGCTTCAGCTACTGTTGTCTGGCAAAAAAATCCCGGAAGTCTAATTACTTGGCTATTAATGGCTTTGTATCTCGTGGTAGAAATTATCACCGTCGCCTACATACCTCTAATGTTGAGATTTCGCAGTCTCAAAATTGGGGAAATTCTGGGAATAATCGGTTTGATTTTAGCCGTTGTCCTGGCAATCTGCGTTTTACCGATTTCTCTAATGGCGACGCTGTTACTCCTTCCCTATCTAGTTTGGACTCCCATTGGTACTTACACCACCGACGAGTTAAGAGAGTTAAATCCTCAAGATGCATAACGCATCTATGGAAGACGCCCATAACGTGCTGTTACCGGATTGGCTGGATTAGATTGATTATTCAGCCAAGCCCACATTTGATCGCCAACAGAAAAATGCCACCACTCTCTAGGATTGCGTTGAAAGCCAGCTTTTAACATTACTTCTCGCAATAACTGACGGTGAGCATGATACTTTTGCGCTTGTGGGCGATCGCTATTGGCATAATAATCGGGATGCGATCGCTCTGACATTTCATCAATCGGCGAACCCATATTCATTATTTGCCCTACATCATCTACTAGCGTTACATCTACCGCCCCACCAGTACTGTGAGGAGGGGGAGTTTTTTCATCCAAACTCGGTACAGCCCAAATTGCATAAACCGCTTGCCAAATCTCTTGGCGTTGGTTTGGTGATAACTCCACCTCAATCAGTCTCCTATCCTGCACTGCTTGGGCGAAACTGTAATCTACCATAAACTGCTGGACTGCGATCGGGCGATAAGCATCAAAAATTTGGATCAGCCACTTAGGATGCAGAACATCAAGATAATTTTGAGCTTGGAGCAAATTTTCGATAACGCTTTGACGAAGATAATAAGGGGAACGATCGCCATAAGTAGCACCTAGTTTTTCATAAGGATGGGGAGATTCCACCGCAAACAATTCTAAAGGAATCGCCACTAGGGGTTCACCACACTCGAAAATTGGAATTTGATGATAAGGTCTCATCTAGTCAGCTACACAGGACTTAAGGATTTTAACGCAAGCATAAGCATTCTGTGTAAAAATTTAGGCGATTGCCAAATCATAATGTAAAACTAAAATTTCGTCCGCTCTCAAAGTCGCCATTGCATATTCACAGCCTTGAGTATCAGCAAACTCGACTAAATAATGATATTCTTCTTGCTCATAGACTTCTACAATTGTTCCAACTTGTCCACTGGGTAAGCTTTTGATAGACGTATAATCTTCTTCCACTAGTTGTAACCTCTCAATGGGAATCGGCTTAAGTGTAGCAATAGTATCCAAAAGTTTAATTTTGTTCATTTAACTTCAAAAATGCAGTAATCAAACGTGGATAGGGTTTATTAGTGGTAGTTTCCCAGATTGTCCGCAGCCTGATTCCCTCTGTATCAGGTACTATCCAATCTACCTTAAACTGTTGACCAAATTGTGTAGTACTTTGTTGAACAACTTCACCCGCAACTGCTGCTGTTTGAATAAGTTCACGCAAAACATCGGCGTTTTCTAGTGTGATTCCTAGAATTGATCCGAAAACTCTGGCTTTATGTTTCCCACTCGGATCTTCTGGGTTTAGACAATAACCTATGAAGCTCTTGCGTAGAAATCTCTGCTTGCTCGCCGTTGGGTAATTTCATCGTCTATGAATATGCCCTAACAGACTTCAAATTTGATCATTAACGGTTCGTTTATCCAAAATGCTCAATCAAAACCAAACACCTTTATTAGATGCCTTAAAAGCTAATGCAGCAAGACCTCATGCGCCTTTTTACACCCCAGGACATAAACTAGGTGAGGGAATTTCTCAACCCTTGGCTGATTTACTTGGCAAAGCCGTCTTTCGCGCTGATTTAACCGAATTAGCAGATTTAGATCATCTCTTTGCACCCCAAGGCGTTATTCAAGAAGCACAACAACTTGCGGCTGAGGCTTATGGCGCTTCGCAAACATGGTTCCTTGTGAATGGTTCTACCTGTGGGATTGAAGCGGCAATTCTCGCTACCTGTGGTACAGGCGATAAAATCATTCTGCCTCGAAATGTGCATTCTTCTGCGATCGCAGGTTTAATTCTCTCCGGTGCAATACCAATTTTTCTCAATCCTGAATATGACCCAGTTTTAGATATTGCCCACAGCATTACGCCTAATGCTGTAAAATCTGCACTCCAACAGCATCCCGATGCGAAAGCAGTGTTGGTAGTTTATCCAACATACTACGGTGTTTGTGGAGATTTGAGTGCGATCGCCAACATCACCCATCAATATAATATCCCTCTACTTGTAGATGAGGCACACGGCGCACACTTTGGCTTTCATCCTGAATTACCCACTCCAGGTTTAGCCGCAGGTGCCGATTTAACTGTACAATCCATCCATAAAGTACTCGGTGCGATGACACAAGCATCAATGCTGCACATCCAAGGTAATAGGATAGATTGCGATCGCATCAGTAAAGCTTTGCAACTCCTACAGTCTACCAGTCCTAGTTATTTACTTTTAGCTTCTTTAGATGCAGCGCGTCAACAAATGGCACTCCACGGAAAAAAGCTGATGTCTCGCACTTTGCAACTTGCTGACGAAGCTAGAACAAAAATCAGTCAAATTCCTGGATTATCTGTCTTACAAATTCCTAGCCCCCCTTATCAAGGGGGGTTGGGGGGATCTCCTTCTCTAGGTGGGTTGGGGGGATCTCCCGGCTTTATAGCTTTAGATAAAACACGACTAACTGTCACAGTTTATGATTTAGGTTTAACCGGATTTGAGGCAGATGAAATTCTCGATGAAAAATTAGGTGTTACTGCTGAATTCGCCTCACTACAACATCTCACCTTTATCATTAGTTTGGGCAACACCCCAGCCGATATTGAACAATTAGTGCAAGGCTTCATCACCCTAGCCAAAGAATATCGCCGAAGCAACTTGACTGTTAAAAACCAGGTTTGGCAAAATCTGGATAGAACACTAGATTATGCTTTACAACTTTCTCCCCGTGAAGCTTTTTTTGCTGTCAGTGAAATACTACCTTTGACACAAACCAATAAACGCATCTGTACTGAAATCGTCTGTCCCTATCCCCCAGGAATTCCTGTGTTAATGCCGGGAGAAGTCATCACCAAATCTGTCCTTGAATACCTACAACAAATCCAGGCTATGGGGGGATTTATCAGCGGTTGCAATGATATGAGTCTCAAAACTTTGAAAGTTGTGAAATAACGTTATAACTACTGAATTATTCTTTATAAAATTTTAATTGATGAAGTCAATCGTAAATGTGCGGCTTTTCGGATGATTTAGGGAAAAATATACAGTAGTTATACCAGTATGAAAATTCAATGAAAATAGCTATCTGACTAATGCCATCTTTGATTTATATCCATAGGATCATGTTGATGATTTATAAATCAGAAGATGAAATCAAAAACCTATTATATTTGGGGACGAGTAGCCGTTCCGATTGTAGTCACTCTGGCGCTGGGTTTCTCCGCAAGAGCGAATGCAGTTGAGTTAGGCGCTGCCTCTGATTACAATGTATTTGTTTTGGGAGATATCTCTCAAAAATATACAGATATTGAAGGAAAAGTTGCTGCTGGCGGTAACATAAATTTTGTCGGCGGACTTGGAAGCAGACTTTCTGGTAATACCGGCAATGTAGTAGTAGCTGGACAAAACTTAACTCTAAGAGGATGTCTGAAAAGTTTTTTGGTATACACCTAACCCTTGGAGATCCCCCTAAATCCCCCGATAAATTGGGGGACTTTAAGACTCTTATTCCCCCCTTTTTTAAGGGGGGTTAGGGGGGATCAAGAAATATTTGATACTTCTCAGACATCCTCTAAGCAACGGTCAAGTCTACCACGGTAATGCTGTCTATGGAGGCAGCGCCAATGTGTCCAGCAATGTGGGATTTCCACAAGGAACTCTCAGTAAGGGTAATCCCATCGACTTCAATGAAGCAGGGAAAGAACTGCGAGGGCTATCTCAATATTTGGCAACCTTAACTCCTACTGGTAACACAACAGTTCAACCTTGGGGTGCTATTAACCTTAGTGGCAGTGGTACTGCTTTCAATGTTTTTAATCTTGCAGGCTCATCTGTCTCCAAGACAAACTATTTTGAAATTAAGGGGGATGCAAATTCGACTATTGTTGTGAATATCAGCGGTAAGGATGTGTCGCTGCAAAACTTTGGGTTCAATATCCTTGGCACAGATAAACAAAAGGTGATCTACAACTTCTATGAAGCGACAAACATAACTGCCACTGGGATTGGCATCCAAGGTAGTATTTTTGCGCCTTTGGCTAATTTCAATTTCAATAACGGTCAAGTTAATGGCAACGTGGTGGTAGCTTCTTTGACAGGAAATGGCGAGTCTCACAACTATCTATTTAATGGCGATCTGCCAAATGTCCCAACCAAGTACTACACTCCACCTAAGCCTCCTACCCATACTCAAGTTCCAGAGCCTGCAAATCTTCCAGGTTTAGGATTAGTTGCTGTAGTATTTGGTTTGTTTGGCTACAAACGCAATCAAGCAACTTGTTTAAAATAATTAAAAATTTTTGGCAGCATAGCGGATGACGCGAATTTGTTTACAGATTTTCGCTCATGCGCTATTTCCTTGCTCTCTACCTTCTACAATAAAGATAGACTTTATTGAGATTTGTATAGTTGGGGATCAGCTGTCATGGCTCCCGCCGTTTTAATTCAAAATCTGCAAAAACGTTACGGTACAGTGGTTGCCGTCCAAGATGTTTCCTTTCAGGTAGAACCAGGAGAAATTTTTGGTTTACTTGGGCCCAACGGTGCTGGGAAAACTACTACCTTGCGTGCTTTGTGTACGCTGACCACACCGGATGCTGGCAAAATCGAAGTATCTGGCATCTCTGTGTTAGATAATCCGAGACTGGCAAGACAACGACTAGGCTACGTAGCTCAGGAAGTTGCTATAGATAAGGTGCTGACTGGAAAAGAACTGCTGCAATTGCAAGCAGCACTTTATCACCTCCCAGGCGCATTAGCTAAACAGCGCATTGAGACAGTCTTAGATTTACTTGGTTTACAAGAATACGCCAATAAAAAGACAGGAACATACTCAGGCGGTTTACGCAAGCGCCTAGACTTGGCTGCTGGATTGCTCCATGCACCGGATGTTTTGGTGTTGGATGAGCCAACTGTCGGGCTTGACATAGAAACTCGTTTTGTGGTATGGGATTTTCTGAGAAAATTACGCGCCTCTGGGACGACGGTAGTAATTACCAGCCATTACTTAGAAGAAATTGACGCTTTAGCCGATCGCGTGGCAATTATAGATCGCGGCGTAGTGATTGCAAGTGGTACACCTTCGCAATTGAAAGATCAAGTAGGGGGCGATCGCATCACCTTGCGAATCCGCGAGTTTTCCCCCATTGAGGAAGCTGAAAAAGCTAAAAACCTCCTGAAACCTTTGCCATTTGTCCAAGAAGTGATCATCAACAGCGCTCAAGGTAATTCGCTTAACTTGGTAGTGACACCTCAGAATGATGTTCTGATTAACATACAGCAAGCGCTGAATACTGCGGGCTTGCCCATATTTGGCATCGCCCAATCTCGCCCCAGCCTCGATGACGTTTATCTCGCCGCCACTGGACGCACCTTATTGGATGCAGAACTCGCAGCTGTCGCCACCCGCGATCCCAAAGCTGAGAAAAAGCAGAATATGAGATAGGGCATGGGGCATGGGGCATGGGGAAGAAATAAGCAATGCCCAATATAAAATCCAAAATCCAAAATCCAAAATCCAAAATTCTTATGAGTGTTACTCCTAAATCTGATATCAATTGGCAGCCATTAGCATCGCCACAAGCAGATACTAATACTGCACCTAACTTTTTCGGTGAATTGGTACAAGAGACGTTGGCTTTAACTCGTCGCTTGTTTATTCAGTTGCAACGCCGTCCCTCATCTTTAGTTGCTGGAATTATTCAGCCAGTAATGTGGTTAGTGCTATTTGGTGCTTTGTTCCAAAATGCTCCCAAGGGTATATTTGGCAATACAACGAATTACGGTCAATTTTTGGCTGCTGGCATCATTGTGTTTACAGCCTTTGCTGGAGCGCTGAATGCTGGTTTACCAGTAATGTTTGACCGCGAGTTCGGCTTTTTGAACCGTTTGCTGGTGGCACCATTAGCATCACGGTTTTCCATTGTCTTTGCTTCGGCAATCTTCATCATCAGCCAAAGTTTGTTGCAAGCAGCCGTAATTGTGGCAGCAGCAGCATTATTGGGGGCTGGACTACCCGATGTCGCAGGTTTAAGTGCGATCGCTCTCATTGTCTTGCTCTTAGCTTTGGGTGTAACAGCCATCTCTCTCGGTTTAGCTTTTGCTCTACCCGGACACATTGAATTGATTGCAGTGATTTTCGTCACTAACCTACCATTATTGTTTGCGAGTACTGCTTTGGCACCTTTATCCTTCATGCCTCAGTGGTTACAGGTTATCGCTACTCTGAATCCTCTCAGCTATGCGATCGAACCAATTCGCTATCTCTATTTCCACAGTAGTTGGGGACTAGGTAGTGTAGTGATGCAGGCTCCTTGGGGCGATGTTACCTTTGGGGGAGCGTTGCTGGTGTTGTTTGGCTTTGCCCTAGTCGCCTTGCTGAGTATTCAACCCCAACTGCGGCGGACTCTTGCTTAAAAAGATAAAATAGATAAATTTTAGGTAGGGTCAAAATCCCATGAAAAAACCATTTTTACAAATTACTAGACTCTTTGTGGCTACGGCAGCGGCAATTAGCTTTGCTTCCTTGCTCATGGCTCAACCAAGTTCCGCTCAAATCAGCAGTCCAACGGATGCTTTTCCCAGCAATAGTACAACAGACCAAAATACCGATCCTTTCGCCCGTTCCAACTCAGACAATTTCAATATGTTTGATCTGATTCATCGGGCAAATTTCGGGACTCTCAACTGGGATTCTAACCAACAGAACGAAGAACTAAACTCAGCAGCAGCAGCCTTTAAAGCAAGACAACAAAAACTAATTCGAGGTCAACAACAGCAACCAACCCTTAGTTTGCCAACGGTTACACAACCATCAGTTACGCCGCCATTGGTGACACCACCATCAGGTAACTGAATCAAACAAAGAACCCCAAGCCTCTAGAGGCTTGGGGCTAAGACTATTTAAAAAATCCTGAATTATCAGGTAAAAAACTACAGCCCAAGTGTAGCTAAAATATCGCTAGCATGGTTAGTGGTATTTACATTAGCGTCAACATGGGTAATTTTGCCGCTGGGGTCAATTACGTAGGTGACGCGCTTGGCATAACCGCCGCCATCCACATCGAAAGCTTTGATTAGGGATTTGTCGCTGTCAGCCAGTAGGGGAAAATTCAAGTTATATTTTTGGGTGAATGCTTGATGGGAGACTTCATCATCTGCACTGACTCCCAAGATGACAATATCTTTACCTTGATATTGAGATTGAGCATCCCGAAAACTACAGGCTTGTTTGGTGCAGCCTGGCGTGTCATCTTTGGGGTAAAAATACAAAACAACCGTCTTGCCGGCAAAATCAGATAACGAGACTGTGTTGCCGTTTGTATCTTTGGCGGTAAATGCAGGTGCATCCGTACCAACTGCTAGAGGCATAATTAACCTTTCCTGTTTCAGATTGTTGATGCACTTGAAATTTTACATTAATTTATAATGATTAAATATAATTACTAAAAAATAGCATAATTATACTTCGGGTAACTAATTTTGGTTAAATGAGGTAGCTGGTACAAAAGAAAATATATTCTTAAATTAATCTTTTTTAGAAGAAAAATTTCTACCCATACACAATGGCTGCTGTTGACTCCCAAAACCCAAATATTTTTGTCTATCCTCAAAGCACAGTAGAAAGAGCCGAGCGATCGCTAGTGTGTTCACCCTTTAATGTATCTTTATTTGAAGTGATGGGACACCAGAGTGTGTCATTAACTGCGATCGCTCTGGAAAATGGACTCAAGCAGGGCTATACTAAACGCCCTTTATCAGAATTAGCCTGTGATAACGCCTTGGGTTGGCTGATTCAAGTAGGTGTATTACGGCGAGAAGTCGATGGTCAGGGGATTACAGATAGTTTTCGCCTCACTCCCTTGGGACGCCAGTTGGTGGAACAATATCAGGGAAAAAATTGGCGTACTCCTTCATGGCGCGATCATTTATCCGATGCTGTGATTCGTTGGTTGCGGATACCTTTTTAGAATCAAAACGCAAGAGTTAGGATTAGGGAATCAAAGGGAACAATATATACGGAAACATCACATCTATTCATGAAGTCTTTACCATAACCATCTCATTGAAATTTGTGATGTAATCTTGGGCATTGGGCATTGGGCATGATGTATTAATTCTTCTCCCCCTGCTCTGCTGTTGTTTGCTCCTAAAAGTTCACCCTGTCTCTTGAAAAACTAAGTGATAGCAACTATGAAATCAATTATGGTAGTGGGGACAACATCCCATGCAGGGAAATCACTTTTAACTACAGCTATTTGTCGCATTCTGTCGCGGCGTGGTTGGCGAGTGGCTCCCTTTAAAGGTCAAAATATGGCTTTAAATGCTTATGTCACTGCCAGTGGTGGAGAAATTGGCTATGCCCAAGCAGTGCAAGCTTGGGCGGCCGGAGTCGTGCCTTGGGTAGAAATGAACCCAATTTTACTCAAACCCCAAGGGGATATGACTTCTCAAGTAATTATCAAAGGTAGGTCTGTAGGCAAAGTGAGTGCCTCAGATTACTACGAGCAATATTTTGAACTGGGGTGGCGGACAATTGAAGAATCGCTACAGCATTTAGGAACAGAATTTGACTTGGTGGTTTGTGAAGGTGCCGGTAGTCCAGCAGAAATTAACCTCAAGCACCGCGACTTAACTAATATGCGCGTGGCAAAATATTTGAATGCGCCAACCATGTTAGTAGTTGACATTGACCGGGGTGGTGCTTTTGCCCATGTGGTAGGCACCCTAGAGTTATTGGAACCAGATGAACGCGCCTTAATTAAGGGTATAGTAATTAATAAGTTTCGAGGGCAGCGATCGCTCTTAGATCCGGGGATAAAATGGTTAGAAGAACGCACAGGTATCCCCGTTATCGGTGTTATACCCTACTTACAAGAAATGTTTCCAGCAGAAGACTCCCTTGACCTGCTAGAACGTCAATCATCGTCAAATAAAGCCCAAACTGACCTCAACATTGCCGTCATCCGCTTACCAAGAATTGCCAACTTCACCGACTTTGACCCACTGGAATCAGAAAGTACAGTTTCCGTGAAATACTTAAGTCCTAAGCAAGATTTGGGACATCCTGATGCCGTGATTATCCCAGGTACAAAGACCACAATTGCTGACTTGCTACTGCTGCAAAAAAGCGGTATGGCAGAAGCTATCCAAAACTACGCTGCTTCTGGGGGAACGGTTTTAGGTATCTGCGGTGGCTATCAAATGCTTGGTCAAATCATCGCCGATCCAGAAGGGATAGAAGGGCAAGCTGGCAGATTTCAGGGGTTAAATCTTTTACCAATCCGAACTGTAATTACAGGACAAAAAATCGCCCGCCAGCGCCAAGTTAGCTCAAATTATCCCCAACAGGGCTTACCAGTAAATGGCTTTGAAATCCACCAAGGGCGATCGCGTATTGAACAGCAAGGCATAGATCCTCAATCCTACCATGCCCTATTTGACGATATTAATTTAGGGTTAGTGGATAGTTGTCAATCGGTGTGGGGAAGTTACCTGCACGGGCTTTTTGACAATGGGCCTTGGCGACGGGCTTGGTTAAATCGCCTCCGTCAACAGCGGGGTTTAAAATCTTTGCCCACAGGTGTTGCTAATTATCGGGAACAGAGAGAGCAGATTTTGGACTCTCTAGCTACTGAAGTTGAAAGCCATTTAGACTTAAGTCTGTTTTTGTCTTAAGCTAGGCTCTGATCTCACTTTGAGTCTGTCTTAATTACGAATTACGAATTACGAATTATTATCTGATGATTGTTCGTGTCCGCTTTTTACCAGATGATGTCACAGTAGATGCCGAGGTGGGAGAAGCCCTTTTAGATGTAGCAGACCGGGCTGGGGTATTTATTCCCACCGGTTGTCTAATGGGGTCTTGTCACGCTTGCACCGTCGAATTAGAGGATGGAGAAATCATCCGCGCTTGCATCACCGCAGTACCGCCACGCGAGGAATTGACGATTAATTTGTTTAGCGACCCTACTTGGTAATTGTTTAACCCTCTAAGTTCAGAAGGTTAGATGAAGAAATAGAGGAGAGAAGACAAGATGAGTAAGCTTAAATACCAAATGCTTATTCAGTGGTCTGAAGAAGATAATTGTTTCTTGGTAGGATTCCCTGATTTTACAGGACAACGCTGGCGGACTCATGGGGATACTTACGAGTTAGCTGTGGCAAATGGAATTGAGGCTTTAGAGTCTCTAATTATTGCTTACGAAGCTACGGGTGATTCACTTCCAGAACCAAACAGTAAGTAAGGTGTGTTAACGCACTTTACTAGGTGGTAACTAATGCTGCTTCTAACACACTTAGTAGCTAGTGACTAATGCTGTACAATTTGCACACTGGGAGTTTATTTTGATTTCAATAGGATTTTTACGTGTTATTACTGATTTTTTAAATTTAGAGAATTTTTATAGTTAAGGACTAGAAATTTTGTAGTTGCAACAGACAATAGTTAATATGTCAAATCCAAGAGTTGCAAATATTATAAGACGTAGAATTGCAAGAACTAGATTATCAAGAAACATACAGCAGTACCAAGACTTTGTAAATGATGGCTACAACTACATCCTCAATCCAGTAAGCGAGGAATTACATCTTGTTGGTCTAAGTAATTTCCTTGGTTCTCACGGGCTTGCATCGGCAAATTGAGAAGAGTTTTTGGGTATTTATAATTTAGACGATGATACCCCGATTCACCTTTTTCCCGACGGTACAGAAATCTCGCTTTACTGGTATGATACTCGTAAGTTGATTGGAAATTATACACTTAAGAAGTGTAAATACTGTTTTCTAGTGTAGTGTTAACGATTAAAAATATTCAGAATGAAAGCTTACATTTACTGAGCAAACGTAGAACCAAGCTATAATTCTACGCGATCACACCTCCTCCAACCCTTAAAAAACTCATATTCTTTCATCAGACAGTAAGAAACTTTTACACATTGTTTTTTTACTGCCTGTTTTTGCTAAGTAGGTAGGTGAGAAAATTTATAACTATGTCATTGCGTTCGCCCTTGGCGTTCCCGCAGGGTACGTAACGAAGTGGAGTGTTCGCGTAGCGTGTCGTAGACAAGCAATCGCAAGGTTTTCACCGCTTTTACTTTTCGTTACATAGTTAGGTTTATTTGTGCCTACCTACTTATCTATATTAATTAGCTTTAACATTCAGCGCGTATTCTTTAAACCTTTCCAAATCAGCTTGAATTGTTGATTCAACTATCCGCCCCAAAAATAAGTTATCCATAATTTTGCCAAAAATGCCGGGGATAGCGTAGGAAATTGTCATTTTAACAATGCTACTATTGTGGCGATCGTAAAACCGAATCGCTCCCTGATTCGGCAAACCATCAACCGATTCCCATTGGATAATTTGGTTAGGAATAACTTTGAGAATTCGGGATTGCCAATTAAATTCTAAACTGCCAGTTTTTAATTTCCAAAGAGATATATCTGGATTATCTGGCGGAATTTTCACCGAATCAATCCACTTCATCCACCGGGGCATTTGCTCTAAATCAGACCAAAGGCTCCATACTAAATCTATGGGAGCCTCTACTTCTACCTGCACAGTATGCTCTAACCAGTCTGACATTTCTCTTCTTCCTTCTCTACGAGACGCTTTGCGATCGCGTTCTTTGCACCCTTTGGAGTTCGTTATTTCTTCAAACTCTCCAAAATCACTTTTGCCGCACGTCGTCCAGAAATAGTAGCACCTTCCATGCTGTCGATGTAGTCTTGCTGAGTATAGCTCCCTGCAAGGAAGAAATTATCTACTGGTGTTTTTTGGTTGGGACGGTACGCATCCATCCCTGGCGCTTCTCGATAGAGAGACTGAGCAAGTTTTACCACACTGTACCAAGTCATATTTAACTCCCGCGACGAGGGAAACAATTCATGGACTTGCTTGAGGACATGCTGCGCGATCGCTTCATTACTTTGTGCAATAAACGGATCTCCTGGTGTCAGCACTAACTGTAATAACGACCCCTGTCCTGGGCGATAATAATCAGCAGGGCTAGTCAACGCTAAATCAGCAAAACAAGAAAAGTCAGCATCGGCTGTGTAAAGTAAATTATCGATTCCAGCCGCATGATTTAGCTGTTTACGTTGCTCTGCATCGTTCAGTTCTGTTACCCAACCATCGAAGCGTAACTGCACTGTAGCCACAGGCACTGCATCCAGTTTGTAAATATTGTCAAATTCTGACCACTTACGCCACTCGTGGGGTAGAATGCGTTGAATTCCTGGAACATCACAGGCAAAAACGTAAGCATCAGCGATGATAGTTTCTACTGTATCACCTTGGGCAACTACTATACCAGTGACACGGGTTTGTTCAGCTGACTCTGTAAACTGAATTTCCCGAACTTGTCGGCGCGTGTAAACTTTGGTGCCTCTAGCTTCCAGATATTCCAGAATGGGCTTGTGTAAATATTCAGATGGAGAACCCTCCAGCATTCGCAAAACTGAAGCTTCAGTTCTAACTGCAAATAGCTGGAATATGGTTAACATACAACGGGCAGACATATTTTCGCAATCAATAAATCCCAATGCGTAGGCGATGGGATTCCATAAGCGCTTAATGCTGCCATTACTCCCACCATGACTGCGGAACCAATCGGCAAAGCTAACTTTATCTAAATTGCGGATAGTTTTCATCGCCCCATTAAAGTCTACCAATCCGCGAACTATCGGACTAGTACCCAAAGCGATCGCATTTTGCAATTTATCCTGCAACGATAGTTGGGAAGTAGTGAAAAATGCCTTTAACCCATTGAAAGGCGCACCTGTAAGAAAGCGAAAATCTAAAGCACCAGTGCGCCCCCCTTTATTAATAAAAGTGTGGGTATGTTCCTTGAGGCGTAAGTTTTCTAACACCCCCACTTTCTTCATTAAGTCAAATAATTGGTAGTAGCACCCGAAAAATACATGCAACCCCATTTCTAGATGGTTGCCATCTCCATCAACCCAACTGCCAACTTTACCACCGACAAACGGACGAGACTCAAAAATCTCTATTTCACAACCAGCATCAGCTAGATCTACTGCGGTTGCTAGCCCAGCCAGTCCCGCACCTACGATTGCAACACGCATTCCGTCGTTCCTTTTCCAGTTTCTTTACAGATTGTAACTGGGTTGGTGTCGGAATTTGCTACTTAATATCAACTCCAGCAGCATATTAAGGCTTGCCAATGTCGATACTAAAATCTCTTTGATTACTTCTTTTAGTCACTGCAAATGACCAGACGCGAGAAAAACGCGTCTGTATCATCTAGACAAACTCTTGTCCATAGCGGCGGACTCTCAAAAGTATCATAGATATTTTTTTGATGGCAAAGCAGTTTTCTGGATAAGTCGTGAAAGTAACTTCTTACTTGTTTGCATCTTTGCTGTCGTCGGAGACAGGCAAACTTCTAATCAGTTCACGAATCACATCAGTTGCGGGTCTACCTGTTTGTTGACAATATTTTTCTAGTTTTTCCGCTTCCTGTGTTGCGAGATTGACTGTTATGCGTTTAACGGCCCATTTTTTATTTGTCATTATCATGCTATCTGCTGTATATTTAGATGGTCGAAAGAGTCTAAATTAAAGAGGGAACCGATAAGGTTATCAGAGTTTGTCTCAGGAAACAAGTAATACCATTAATATTAAAAATATTTGTTTTGTCAAAGGATTCATTATTTCATAAAAAAATCAAAAGACTACACTTTATTTGTTACTATTGTGACAGCATAAAGAGCACATAGTTGCTTTTGAAGATAATAAGGCTACTAACAGCATGAGTAAAGCCTGAGAATGAAGTTTTATAAATGAATTTGAGACACCTACTGTTGACTAAATGAAGATTTCCAAAGTTATTCTCCATTGAAATCATTTGACCTTCTCTCTTAACTAAGTTAGCCAAACCCGCTTAGAGAGAACATCCGCTAGAAGACCAGAAAATAAAGCTTCAGAATCATGAACATGCTGAAATGCTGGCTTAAACGCGGGTTGCAGTGGTATGTATAGAGCGCGAATAGTCACTCTTATTAGTAGATAAATAGGCGATCGCTTTGAAACAAACACCCATCTGTAACCATACTGTAACCAAGAAGTTAAGAGCTACTTAAAGGGTTATAAATTTTGGCTTAACTTGATCAAGCTGATTGCTTTTCCGTGCCAATATAGTAGTCATAAAAAAGGGGACAAAACTCAGTCTACTGAGTGTAAATAGCCAAGTTACTTGGTGAATTTTGACAGAAATATCTGTAATTACACACAGATGAATTAATCCCGAATAGATGTGATGTTACTTGACTGTTGCCGAGAATAATATTTTAGTTTTGTTTCATGCTTTTACACTAACTTCCCGTAAGGATGCGATAAAATTTTGCATATTTTTTATCCTCACCCTAGCGATATAATTTGCTTTAAATTCAGCGAGTTTTTGCGATTATTTGTATTCATCTATCTGGAGGTTATATAAACATTTTCAGCCCAGTATTGCGCTATAAGTTGGACATAAAACATTTCACTTATATCTAAGCCAAGATATAAATTACTGCCAATAAAATTTTGATTTACTACTATTTTTTGTTTAGTAAGTATACCTAGAAAAATAATCGTATATTTTAATTTCTCGGCGATGTGTTCATTATAGCTATTATTTACGCGCTTTAAATAATCTTCATTTAGATACTAAATAAGCTATTTTTTATCCTTTATAAAAAAATTACAAAGAAAAAGATATGCATCTGAACTTTTGCTTAATGATATTGATATATAACAAGATGCTAAAGTCAAAAACTTCTCAAAAAAAAGATTCCAATATCTAAGTGCATCAGTTGGGTTTGATTAAAGCAAGCTTTGTAGATAATTTTTCAGCCCTTTGTAGTTATTTATACTGATAGGTATTCCCATAAAATGACTGGAAAACTATGAAAATACAGGTACTTCATGAAATTTAGGTAAAGTTAACTTCTGATGATTGGTCGCCTATTAGTCTTGACATATACATGAAGATTTCTTGCAAAGTGCTGCGCCCTGATAGGTACGCGGATGAAGAAGGCTGAGTGGAACCGGAAACGCTCTGCCTTTGGTTAAAAGACTGCCTACAAGGGATGGGGTATATACAAAAGCGAAAATCCTGAGTACTTTTTACTTTACTGAAACAGTGCTGTTAGCGGATAGCTAGGGTTGAGCTAGTGCTGAGTAAAAAGTAAAATTAACTAGGGGTTGCTGAAAAGGTCTCAACGCCAGGCAGCCCAGGAACAAGTCAAGCCTTATCAAGCTAGGTTTTTAGGACTTGTGTGTACACCGTAGGTTTCGCTATGGGGTAACACAGTACTCAGCACTCCTGAATCAATACTCCGTTGGTAAAGAGAAGAGAGGTAAACGTTAAAATCCCCTTTTCCCCTCTCAAATGCAGTTTCAGTCAATATAGCCGTTCTCGGCCCTTGTGAGATACAAGAACCCGACCCCCAACCCCCTCCCCGCTCTTCGAGAGAAGGGGCTAAGGTGTACCTAATATGATTAGGAAACGCTATATGCCAATAAAATACACATCAACTTAATTTTTCATCCCGATAATTTGAGATTCAGGATTGCGGCAATTCATCCAATTACTCAAATTTAAGTTGGGGTATAAGTTGGAGAGTGCCAATACCTAAATTTTTAGGTGAAAGCGATGCCTACGGCGGGCTTTGCCTACGCCCTTCAAACAAAGCCATCATATCTCGTAACTGAGGATTGCCACGGGAGGCTCCTGTTAGTCCTTTAGCAATAATTAAGCCACAGTAACCTTTAGTATTTTTACACCGCTGATTCCATTTTTTTCGGGCTTCGACATGAATAGGATCTTCATCTAAAAATTCACCGAATAGGAACAATTCGCCATTTTGAGTTTGCAATAAACCTAGGTCGTAGCGATCGCCATCAAAGGGATCGGCACCTGAATTAAAGCAAATTCCTCTCAGTCCGCCTGCTGCTTCAATTCTTTCAATTACAGTCTTCGCCTTGGGCCGGGAGGTTTGAATTAAAATCACCGGCAAACCGTCACCCACTTGTTTGATTTCACTAGCCTGGTGATAGCTGACCCCCTTTCGTAGGGAATCCAACATTTCCCAGGACACTACACCTAAGCTGAGGAAGGAATCTTCTGGTATCAAGTCATCTCGCAATGATTGGAAATCAAGGTTGTCAATCTCCCGATCGTCAATACCAAAGCCTGCCATTTCCTCTAATTCTGCTGCTAACTGCGGCATGGTAGAGACTGTCACAGGCAGAGATTTAGTTGATTCTTCCGACTGCGGCAGAGAAATCCGATAACGACGGCTGAGGCTAGGGAAGATGTTCTCATGAAGTTGGCGACGGTGATCGCGAATAAAACGGCTCAGGCTTTCTATAGCAACCAAGATTACCAATGCTTCTTCGTCATACAAAACAGACCTGAGTCCTTCTAAGGGGTGGATATTACCGAAAGTGGGGTCAATTTCTGATAATGGCAGATCCGCCAAATCATCTTCTTCATCCTCATCTTCATCGGTTTCGTCAACACTCTCAAAAGTGAGAAACAAGCAATCTTGCTTGAGGAACGCTTCTTCTAGATGCTCTGTTGATTCTTCATCTGTTAGAACTGCGGCGCGAAACTGTTTTAAAGACTCTTCTGAGCGATAAAACAAAATCCCATACTCCATTCCCAGCATTCCCATAACTGAGGCGTAGAGTGTGCCAACATCCCACTTATTAATCTCGATTGACAAAATTTGCTGTTCTTCCAAAAATTCCCAAGGTGCTGCTTGCCAAATTGCAAATGCTTTCTCTCGCAAAATTTGTGCATACTGCGGGGGTAAGTCGGGGGTTTGACTATCGAGGATGTCGGCGAATCCACGAAATAGTTCGTCAATTAAAGGCAGTTCTGGTGCGTAGTCAATGGCGATATCCAAATCTTGTAGCACTCCCCGCAAATAAAATTGGATCTCGCGGTCTTTGACTACAATTCTTTGGGGTCTAGCAGGTCTTGCCGGACTCTGGGGATGCTCCATTGCTTGCATTAAGGTGCGAACTATTGCTTCTGGCCCGATATCTGAAGCTACCACGTCCATTCCTCGAACAACACCTTGGGAGTAATCTACCCAAAGAATGCATTCTCCCTTTGCCTCTGAGTCTGAGTACTGGTTTGGTGATGACAACGGACGGCGATCGCCCTCCCATACAGAAGGAATTTGAGTTAATTTCTTCAACCGACGACTGGTAGAGCGATTAAAACTTGTCATAGAGATCAAAAGAAGCAATTTGGAAGTAAACTTTGGGGGCTAGCTAGCCTCGGATTAAATTTTTATGGCTGCACCTGAAGGGTGGTTGCTTCTGTTGCTGCCGCAAGGCTTGAATTTTAAGAATACCGAATGTCTAAACACATTGAGTCTCTCAATTCTAGAATAAAAATCTTTGGCTACTTTTGACGGAGTGTTTACAATTTGGCATCTAGCAACATCTAAGCCGCTAGAATGAATACAAAAACACTCAACGAGCAACCCAGAAGCATTAACAAGCTGATATAGGGTAACGCTTATACTAATTAAGGAGTTGAAAAGCAGATGACACAAGCAATTCAGGCTCAACAACGCGGAATTCTGTTGAGCGAAGCCGCATTGCACCAGGTAAAATCCCTCCGGGACAAGCAAGGCACAGACTTCTGCTTACGGGTAGGAGTGCGTCAGGGTGGCTGTTCTGGGATGTCTTACATGATGGACTTTGAAGACACTAGCAAGATCGCCCCTGATGATGAAGTTTTTGACTATGATGGCTTCAAAATTGTCAGCGATCGCAAAAGTCTGTTATATCTCTACGGATTAATGCTCGATTACAGCGATGCCATGATTGGCGGTGGCTTCCAATTTACTAACCCCAATGCTAACCAAACTTGCGGTTGCGGCAAGTCGTTTGGGGTGTAATATAGTCCTTTGTCATTTGTACCTGGTTATTGAACGAAAGACAAATGACAAATGACCAATGACTAATGACTCATGATTAATTTACTATGACTCAAACAGTTGAATCCCTGTTTGATACAGGTTTAGAACGCTATAAAGCAGGAGAATCAGTAGAATCTTTAATCCCTGTGTTTAAAGAAGTGTGCGATCGCGCTCCTAAAACTAGTGCTGCTTGGGTTTGTTTAGCGTGGTTGTATCTACTCGATAACAAACCCAATTTGGCTTACAAAGCTGCACAGAAGGCAGTCAAGTTAAACCCACAAGATCCCCAGGCTAGAATCAATCTCGCCTTAGCAATGCTGGAAACAAAGCAAAAAGGTTTGCGGGAACACATTGACATAGCACAGCAGTTAATTTTTGTCAATGAAGAATGGAGTGATGAAATAAAAACTAGTATTGAGGACGGTTTAAGTAGAAAACCAGATTGGCAGAGTTTAACAAAAGTCAAAAATTGGCTGTTTGAAGGGTAGAAGATGGGGACTGGGAACTGGGGACTAGGGATAATTTATTAAAGTAAGTCTCTAAGTTGTCTCTTCCCAATCCCCAATACCTAATCCCCAATACCTAATCCCCAATCCCCACTCCAATCCCCACTCCAATCTGATTCCAATCATGAAAGATAAATTGTTAAATTGGCTAAATATGGTTTTAGTCGCAGATGTTTTTTTGGTTTTGTTTGGCTTTGGCTGGTTAGCGATCGCCGCGATCGGTGATTCTGTAGGAGTAAACCTGGGTTTGGATTTGTGGCATAAACTGTGGCAACCCCTTTTTAACCCAGCGATCGGCATTCTCATGGGCGGTGCCATTCTCAGCGGTATTATCAGTTGGGTTTCCAGAAAATTTCTTTCTAGTCAATAGTCAAAAAATGGGGCATGGGGCAATTCAATTTTGGATTTTGGATTTGAGATTTTGGATTAAATTTCAATCTAAAATCCAAAATCTAAAATTCTTACTCCCCACTGCCTTTTAATTAAGAATTTGTGTTAATGCCGATCGCAAATTAGGATATTTGTACTCAAAGCCTGTTTGCACGGTGCGTTTCGGGATAACTTGCTGACCTTCTAAAACAACTATAGCCCCGTCTCCTAAAAGGGCTTCGATCGCAAAAGCAGGAACAGGCAACCAAGAAGGGCGATTCATCACTTGTCCCAAAGTTTGGCTTAAATCTGACATCCGAACTGGGTTAGGGGCAGTAGCATTATATACGCCTTCTATTTCTGGTTTAGTTAAAGCTTGCACAATCAGGTTAACTAAATCGTCTACATGAATCCATGAGAACCACTGCCGACCACTGCCAATAGGCCCACCAGCGAAGAGTTTAAAAGGCGGAATCATTTTACCTAAAGCACCACCATTGCCCAGAACAATCCCAAAACGCAGAATTACCAGTCGCACACCAGCATCTTTTACTTTTCTCGCCTCACCTTCCCAGGCTTGGCAGACTTGGGCGAGAAAATCGTTACCAGATAGACTTGTCTCATCAAAAGTTGCCGTTTCACTGGTGCCGTAGTAGCCAATAGCCGAAGCGTTAATTAACACAGATGGTTTAGGATTAGCGTTGGCTATTGCTTCAACTATTTTTTGTGTACCTAACTTCCGGCTATTGAGGATTTCTTGTTTCCGTTCTGGTGTCCAGCGTCCTTCACCAATGGGTTCTCCTGCCAAATTAACTACGCCATCACAGCTAGCGATGACACTTTGCCAAGAACCAGATGCATTTGGTGTATAGGCAACAATTTCTATATTGTCGAAAGCCTCAGATGGAAAAACCTTTTGAGCAAAGGCGGCGTTCCGAGTTAATACTACTATTTTATGACCTTCCCCGTGGAGTCGTTGTACCAAACGACTACCGACAAATCCTGTTGCTCCAGTAATTGCGACTTTCATTTTCTACCTCAGCCAAACCTTTATTGTAAAGTTTTTAATCAAACTTTCAGCTTACGGCATCTTTCCTTATCGATAGAAGAGGTGTGACTGTATATCTGGTAGTACCTGATCTCAAAAACTTTGATTTTTTAATGACTTTCTGTTTAGATACTTCGGTATTATAGGATGGACGGAGTGTTGCAAGGCGTGGGGCTATTATGGCTCGCTATACCTGTTCATTTATTGTTTCTGTTCCTAGTGAGCATCTGTTGGCGTTACTTGTAGAACTTCTACAGGACTGTCAGTTGGATATTCAATATCACACGGCCGAATATATTATCGGTCGTGAAGTTCCTGGCAATGTTCCTTTTCCTAAATTGACAACAGTAGAAGTACTGATTGATAAATCAAAATCTACTGAAACAGAAACCCGGATGAGTATTGTGATTAAAAATGAAGAACTACCACTCCAACTAGATAATTACTGCCGACAAATGTTTGAGTTGATCAAGCAGGCTATTGAAAGTAGCCGCCATTGGCATTTGATTGAAAGTATTGCAGGATAGCTTTGGTGATTGAATTGACACTCCCAAGGCTTGAAGCCGTGAAAGTGTCAGACTGTGATTGGTAGTTAGAATTCACTCTCCTACATCCTCTAAATCCTCGGCCATGCCGGGGTTTATTAGTGTAATGTCATACTCACTCGAATCCGTTTGTCCCAAACGCTGAGTGTTTCTTAAAAGGTAATAAATGGCACGTACTTGAGGCCCAAAAACGATTTCGTCTTCATTTCTGAGATCGTGGGCTGGTATCTTGCGTCCATTAATCATCAAACCGTTGGAACTAGGCTTACCTTTGGCATCGCCATCTACAATCCGGTAATAGTAGCTATGACTATTATGCTCTCGTGGCAATCTCACTAATGTGGCATGGCGGCGGGAGACAAACTGCGACATTAAACGGATATTACATTCGCGGTCTCTACCGATAGAGTAGACGGGGTGCTCCAGAGAAAATTCTTTGCGACCTTGATCGTCTTCAATAATCAGTAGATGGTTTTCATTGGTTTCTGCTGCCATTGACAAATCGGTGGAACTGTAATTGATTAAGATTTGTTTAGTATCGTATCTTGCCATTTTCGCGCACCATAAGTCTGTGGTGCTAATCTAAATAAGCTTTAAAATTGCATAATACCTTGAAAGAGTAGAACATGGCCGTTCTACTCCAGTAGCTATGATAGCTTTGGTAAGTGTCTTAATCTGACGACTGACTCCTGAATTGTGTTTTGATAACCAAGAGATGTGGTGACAAATTGGACGTGTAAAGGATTATTCTACGGGCGATGAGCTAATCGCCGTAATAATATTGAGTTGGTGACGACGCTAACAGAGCTAAAAGCCATTAATGCAGCAGCACCAGATGGGTTAAGCACAAAACCCAGACTAGGGAATAAAACACCTGCTGCTAAAGGAATGCCAAGTGTATTATATGCAAAAGCCCAGAATAAATTTTGGCGGATTTTGTTGAAGGTGGCGCGACTAAGCTGAATAGATTCGACGACATCGTTTAGGCGATCGCGCATTAGGATAATGTCAGCAGTTTCCATCGCCACATCTGTCCCGGAGTGTAAAGCAATTCCTACATCAGCTTGGGATAAAGCTGGAGCATCGTTGATTCCATCTCCTACCATTGCGACAACTGAGTGAGGAGTTTTCTTTGTTCCCTTGTCTCCTTGTCCCCTTGCCCCTTCTAACTGGAGAGACTGGATTGCAGCCGCTTTTTTCGCTGGGGGAACACCTGCAATTACATCAGCGCTGTCCAATCCTAGTTGTTTGGCTATGGCGCTAGCTGCTTCTTGGCGATCGCCACTGAGCAACATTACCCGTAAGCCCATCTGACGCAACTTGTCTACGGTGGATCGAGCATCCGATCTGAGGGTATCAGAAACACCAATTAGTCCGGCTAAAGTTCCCCCAATTCCTACGTAAACGACTGTTTTACCATCTGTTGCCAAATCCTGTGCTATCAGTTGTGCAGTTTCATTAATGGCAATGCCGTGCCAACTCAACCATTCCCAGTTACCCAACAATACAACTGTGCCCTCTACAACAGCAGATACCCCTAGTCCTGGTTCCGTGTGAAAGTCAACAGCCTTTGGAATAGATAACTGTTGCCGTTGTGCTTCTTGCTGAATCGCTTTTGCTAGGGGATGGTGAGTACCGCTTTCTACGGCTGCTGCTAGTTGGATTAGGGATTGAGCATTGTTATTCTTCTCCTGCTCCTCTGCCTCTTCCCCCGTCTCCAGTCCCCAGTCCCTAATCCCTAATCCCTCAATTAACAGACAATCTGTGACGATGGCATTACCTGTGGTCAGAGTGCCAGTTTTATCAAATACTACGGTGTCTAACTGGTGTACTCTTTCTAAAACGTCGCCACCTTTGATTAACAGACCTCGTTCTGCACCCATAGCAGTCCCAACCAGAATTGCTGTTGGTGTGGCAAGTCCCAAAGCACAGGGACAGGCGACTACCATAACTGCGATCGCGAGTTTTAAACTAATTAATAAAGGGGAATGGGGAGTCGGGAGTGCTGAGTGCTGGGCTTCATGTGTAGCGTGGCTGATCATTTCCATGCCACCAGACATGGTGATATCAGTCCAGATGTGAGTACCGAAAAAGTACCAAAAGACAAATGTCAAGACAGATGCTGTTAGTACCCCGTAGGTAAAGTAACCAGCTACTGTATCTGCTAATTTCTGTACTGGGGCTTTCCGAGTTTGGGCGGCTTCTACTAGAGCGACAATTTGAGCTAGAGTTGTATCACTTCCAATACGAGTTGCCTGAATAGCGATCGCTCCTGACTGGTTTAGCGTCCCCCCTGTCACCATATCTCCTGGTTGCTTGATTACTGGCACTGCTTCCCCAGTTAGCATTGACTCATCGACCGTTGTTTGACCAACCACCACTTCACCATCAACGGGGATTTTATCACCTGGCAGCACTTGTAACCATTCACCGACACGCACCTGTTCAGCGGGAATCTCGACACTAGAAGAACCCACTCCGGCTTTTTCTGGGTTGGCAATCAATCGCGCTAAGAGTGGCTGGAGTGCTAGCAATTTCCTAAATGCGGCAGCGGCGCGACCTCTAGCTTGTTGCTCTAATGTCCTTCCTAAGAGAATAAACCCCAGCATCATTACTGGTTCGTCAAAGAAGCACTCCCAACCCAATTGGGGAAAAAGCAGTGCTACTAAACTAGCAATGTAGGCTGTCAGCGTTCCCAATCCTACCAGGGTATTCATGTTAGGCGCATTTCGCCGCCAGCCCAGCCAGCCATCTACTAAAATCGGCCGACCGGGAATTAATAGCGCTACTATCGCTAGTCCACAGTGAAACCAGATGTTATTTAGGACTGGCAGCATTGAGCTACCAAGATTACCAAAATGTCCACTTCCCGACAATACCAGCAACACCGCAGCGATCGCCAACTGCCATAGAGAAGAACGCATTTCTCGGCGTTGTCGTTCTGCTGGGTCTGGTAAGGTAGATATTTCGCCTACTACTGTGCCACTAGCTTTTCTCTGTTGAGTCGGGAATCCAACGGCTGTTAATCGCTGTGCCAGTGCATCTGCATCTATTACACCAACTTCTGACTCTACAACTGCTACCTCTGTGGCCAGGTTCACACAGGCACTCTTGACTCCTGGATGTTGGGTCAGCTGTCGCTCTACTGCATTCACACATCCAGCACACTTCATACCCCCAACATCTAGAATAATCTTCTCTAGGATTGGGTCAAGTTCTGGGGCTAGCTTAGTTTTCGGGACAAGTTGCATGGCTTGTGTTTAGATTCGCTACAGAAATTCAACGCCTGACTAAAAGCGTCTCTAATTCGAGCGTAGGCTAAATATGGAACTATGACTCAATGTCAACCATATTAAAATTATTAATTTATTGTACTTCGTTGAGCATCGAGACTATCGCTGTACTTAATTCAAGGTTCCAAGTTCCCAGATTTATCTGTAGGATTTTGAATTTGGAATTTTAAATTTGGAATTTTAAATTCCCCTACAGGGGGTTGACAGATCCAGCGTCGATAAGTGACATAGATAATAGCTACCACCTGCATGGGCGCGATCGCAATCAGGCTTTTGAAGAAATAGTTGATTTCCAAATGAGACATAACACTGAAATATCCTAAGCCCAACAAGAAGAACATTGCCCAGTTAAGCTGTTTAGATTTGAGAATGAGCATATCAATAGAAATAAATATAAGAGGTAGAAGTGCTGTATAACTTCTGCTAAAGGTAAATAAAGAAGAATCCTTGAGGCTAGGTGAAACGGAAGGGAAAAAGGACGTTTCTTTAGTCACTGTCCCTTATCCCCGCGCTCTTGCTACAATCAATCCTACGCTTGGCAGCGTCTGTTACCCTCTGCTTCCAACAAGAAGGCAGTTCTTGCACTAGAACCAGCCCTGCTTATTCATAAAATAGGTATTTACAAATTCTTCAGGGGATTTATTTAAGTAGATCATGCCTTCGATTAAACCTACAAGTTGCATAATTAACAAGGCAATGCCGTAGGTGAAAGAACCCCCAACTACAGAAATCACTAACATGATAAAGCCTTCCGAAGCGTATCCTAAAATAAACTTATGAACCCCAAACGCTCCCAGGATAATGCCACAGTAACCAGCTAGAAGTTGTTTGGTAGGGTGACTGGGGTTGAGATTTGCCATATAAGTGCTGCTCCTTGATAAGTGAGTATAAAAATAAAGTCTTTATTGTAATGAAAGCAAGTAAATGTATTTGCTTAATAAATAGATTTTGAATTTTTTCAGTATAAATAAGTCCCTAGACGAATAACTAAAATCAGCGTGCTTCTATTCCAGAGGAGACGCCAAGATGTCTTGCGGTATAGCCTGAAAATCTGGCGCTCCTTAATGACTTTTGGTGGATTTGATGATCGCAAACCCTGGTGCAGCAGTTTTGCAGATTTTTAGCTAAGACATTTTTCTTGAGAAGAATGAATCTCAATCATCAGCAAAAGCTGCTACATACACCACTTTTTACAAGTCCATCAGTATTATTTCCGGATTCTTTTGCGTAGGCGTAGCCCGCCCGTCGTAGACATCGCTTCCAGTGGGCATGAAACACCATCGCACCAATGACAAGACCAACTGTGTGGCTAGTGGGAATCTAGAAGTGCAAGAGGCATCTTCCATATCTTTCTAACCGCTTTTTAATTGCCGATCCCCACTTCCATGAGTGCAAAACGGAATTGTATTCCAATTCATGACAGCTAAAGATGGTTCAAGAAGACAATTAACATCTCGAAAATGGCTAAAATCAACCGAATGAGAATAAATGCTTAACTAGATAGTTTGCTGTCTATGTTAATAGCATTCTTTGATTTGCTTTTGCCATTATCTTAATTGGATTTTCAGCTAGTATTTATGCTTATAACCAATTATAACTAGTAAATTGTTCCTACTTATCGAGATATAAGCAGATATTTTATTTTTTGGCAACAGTAATGTATTCGTGTTAATTACTACCTAAAACAAACAAACTTAATAGTGTACCACTATTCCAGAGGCTGTGGAGGAGCATAGGAGCGAGGAGATTGCGCGATCGCGTGTAAACGACTCCCAACACAATTCCCAACGCGGTCAGGGGGAGAATTTCCGATAAGCTGAGGTGAGCGATCGCAAACAACAAACTACTTATCAGAATCGATCCCCACACAGGTAAGTAACGAGTTAGAGAGGGTAACAAAAAACCGCGAAATAGGATTTCCTCAAAAAATGGAGCTGCGATAGCAGCTGTGGAGAAAAATATGCCAAGTGCTATACCATCTTGGCTTTCCAGCGCTAGTTGCAACAGAGGATTACTACCACCCTGTCCTTGCCATAGCAGTTGATTAATCAAAGATACCACCACAACTATAGGTAAAGCCGTGCAATAGCCTCCCAGTCCCCACAAAAACCAGTTATCTTGAAAACGGAAGCGAAACCAGAATTCTGGTAGTGGAAAAAAGCGCTTAAGAGAGAAATACAGCACTAACAGCGCACCTAATGCTACCAATAGGTAACTAACCAAGACAGAAAACGCCTGAAGTCGAACATCCACAATGGGACGCGGAATCGGTAGCAGCGATATCACCAAGGGCACAAAAATTTGCCCCATAAAGAAAAAGCCTACGATAAAAACCTGCAAAACCGTTTCACCATTCCAAGGCGTTGACCAAGGGATATCAGCATTTTGAGCTAATAACGAGGCTTTTCCTTTCAACAAACGTTGAGCAAATAATAAAATCAGCAGTATTAGACCAATTAAAGCTGCCAAGGTGGGAATAGTGCCAATAACCGCCAATTTCAACACTGCTTGAGCAGAAGATTCTTGTTGTGCCGCTTTTACTGCTGATAACGCGTCTTGTCGTTGCTGGAGTTGGTATAGCTGAACCAAAGCAGTAGAGCGAAACCAACCTTCTAAATTTTTTTGAATTGGTTGTTGAGCATTTTGGAGAAGACGGGGAGGATTGTTCCACAGTCCACTCAAGACAGCAGCAGTTTCTCCAAATTCTGGATTAATATCTGAGCGTTGTTGTAATTCGCTCCAAGTTTTGAGGGCTGTATCCGTCTGCCCTTGCTGTGCTTGTAAAATTCCCAGCCGCAAGTCTAATTCAGCCAGTAATTTTTGTAATTGCTTGAGGGACTGCTGTAACTGTTGCTGTCCCTGTCTAGAGGTTTTAGTAGTGGGAGGAACGTCCGGTAGAGGTTTCGGAGGTGTGAGAGTTATTTCAGGTTGAGAGCGTAATTGTGCAAGTTTGTTGTTAACTTTGTTTAAATTAGCTTGAACTGATTGACGCGCCTCCTGATACTGCTTTGTGGCGCTTTCTAGGGGTTGCTCACCAAGTATTGCTTCCCGAATCGCCTGGAGATTGTCATCACCGCTATCTTCTGATTGCCAAGCTTGGGCTTGTAAAGCAATATTTGTTTGGTATAGTTCCAAGCGACTTTGAAATTGAGGTTCTTGCCAACTACCGAATAAAGCTGAAACTGCCAACAGAACTGCTATCGGCGTCAGCACAAAAATTAAAACCAACCGCTTGAGTGTCATCTATCCCCCTTTGACTAACTAGTGGAGAGCGCGTCCCCCTTGGGAATTATCGCAAGAAAAAGTCAGAGGTGGATAAATATCATCAATATTAGGACTTACGCAACTGGCACAGTGCGATCGCATTATTTTAGTACATAAATACTATACTGAAGTGGTATACTCAGAGGACATTGCTGAAATTAGTAACAGTAATCGGCTGTGTTAAGTATTTATCAAATCATGAGAAAATTAGCTATTGTTATCTTGGGATAAAGAGGAGTTGAAATCAGGTAAAATAGTTAAAATAAAAAAGTTACCTCAAGCTAAAAAAGTGAACCTGTTCTGGGTAAGTGTAGAGATTCTCTTTGATGATTTTTTGCCACAGTGGAACTAAACTGCTCAACCCCAACGACACTTAGAATTGCAAGTTATTTAATCCACGTTCCATTAGTAGTTTTTCGCTTAGTAAATAGGCAATATCTATTGCAGCGAGGAAATCCTGTTTGGTTAGCAGAGATAGGTTTAGAAATTGGTTATGAACGGGAACCTATCAAGGAATTACCGGGATTGGTTGTATTGGCATGAAAAACAAGGAGTCAGAGATATGACACCTGTGTTATCCTTGTCTCACTTACTTGTCCTATACTGTTAGGACTTTTGCAATAGGTCTAATTTTAAACAGCAGAAATAGCACAAACCTGTAATCCGACAGGTGTGTGGATAATCACTGATTCTACACCGAAGACTTGTGCGATCGCATTTGGTGTCAGAACTTCTTCAGGTCTACCAACTTCCCAAATATGACCCTGTTTTAATAATGCAATGCGGGAACTATATCGGGCTGCTAAATTCAGTTCGTGTAGAACTGTGACAATAGTTAATTCCTGGTGCTGATTCAGTTCTTTGAGTAGTTCTAATAGTTGCAATTGATAGTTGATATCTAAAAAAGTTGTAGGTTCATCTAATAGTAAAACTTTTGGTTCTTGTGCCAGTGCTAGAGCTAAAAAAGCCCGTTGTCTTTCACCACCTGAGAGTTGTTCGACTAAGCGATTGCTTAATTTTTCTAATTGCGTCTTTTTAATTGCAGCTTCAACTTTGAGGCAATCTTCAGCATTTAATTCCCATTGCCACCAAGGTTGATGCGGCGTGCGTCCTAAACTTACTAATTGTCGCACTGTTAGGCCAACAGGAACCGTTTGTTGTTGCGGTAGTAATGCCAGTTTCTGTGCAACTAGATTTGGAGATTGAGAGTGAATTGCTTTGCCATCAAGTAGCACTGTTCCATGCTGTGGTGAGAGAATACGACTCAGCAATTTGAGTAAAGTAGATTTACCTGAGCCATTAGCACCAACTAAACTCAACCATTCTCCTGTTTGCAGAGTGAGGTTAATGTCTTGGACAATTGGTACTGCGGTGTAACCGCCTGTGAGGTTTTGCAGTTCGAGTGGCATTTCAGAAATTCAAAAATCAAAAATGAGAAACTTAATATTATAAGATTTGAGTGGATTATTTGACACCCTTATACCCTGTTAAACTCAAAAAGTTAGTCGGGCTAAAAAATTTGGCTGCAATCTTCTTTGAAAGATTTAAAG
Organism: Nostoc sp.; assembly: GCF_036917935.1. Lineage (GTDB taxonomy): Bacteria > Cyanobacteriota > Cyanobacteriia > Cyanobacteriales > Nostocaceae > Nostoc. The sequence goes on from NZ_JBALEL010000036.1 coordinate 96,556, forward strand.
CGATGTTTTATTGGTAAGTCGCTGCAATAACAAAAGCCTCCTCAAATTCTGATGAGGAGGCTTTTGTTAGTAAAAAAAAACCTGGCATCGAGCTATTTTTGCGTAGGGCTACCCCTAAACT